>NZ_CP012036.1:4204157-5638378 GCF_001298445.1 Nostoc piscinale CENA21
ATTTTTGAAAAAAAACAAGAGATAATACGGAGACAGGTAATAAGTATAAGGAAGAACAATGCTGAATCAGCACTTGCAGCAGGCGATCGCTGAACTAGAGGAATTTATAGTTCAAAATATAAATGCCCGTGAAGCGAGAAAAGGATTAGCAGTAAAGCTGGTTTATCAAGGTTACTTATATGAGGAAATCAAGAAAATTCTTGGTGTTTCACTTGGTTCAATAACAGGTTGGAAACAAGTATATGAGGAGAATGGTGTTGATGGTCTAAGACTAAATTATAAAGGAAGAAAAAGCTATTTGAGTAATGAGCAGCGAGAGGAAGTATTGAGTTGGCTTCAAACAAAGGATTATTGGGAAATAGGAGAATTAGAGTATAAACTAGCTTTTGAATACGATGTAGTTTACGAAACGAAAAAAAGTTACTACGATTTGTTTAAAGCAGCAGGAATAAGTTGGAAAAAAAAACACGAAAGTTAACCCAAAAGCCGACCCAGATGCTGTTGATGCAAAAAAAAAAGAGATTGAAACATTGTTGGAAAACAACCGGAGCGAAATTGAAACAGGTAAATTAAGAGTGCTACTGATTGATGAATGTCATTTAATGTGGGGAGACTTAAGTGGTTATATATGGGGTAAAACAGACCAAGAAATTATGGTTCCGGTGGTCAATGAACGAGAGAAACAAACATATTATGGAGCCATTGACTATCTTCAAGGAGAATTAATACTTAAAACTTATGATGCTGGAAATTCCCAAAATACGATTGATTATCTACGTTATTTGCTAGATGAGTCTCCTAATCAGCAATTATTAATTTTTTTGGGATGGTGCTAGTTACCATCGTTCTCAAGAAATTAAGAATTTTTTTGGATGAACTGAATAAAGGACTTTCAACTGACCAGTGGAAAATACACTGCGTTCGTTTTGCTCCTAATTGTCCAACACAAAACCCTATTGAGGATGTTTGGTTGCAAGCCAAAACCTGGGTTCGACGTTTTTTGTGCTTTGCTCCCTTCATTTTCTCATTTAAAATGGATGTTTGAATGGTTTATCCGTCACACTACCTTTGATTTTCCCACTCTTCAGATGTACGGAGCTTTTTCAAAAATCAAATATTAGTCCTATAGGAACTTTTTTGCTGGAAATCGTAAAAGCGATCGCTGCAAGTAGAAATGAACTAGAAGCACCCACAAGCAAATAGCCTAATGAGTTTGTTATCATGTATGCAGACAGTAACAAAATAAACAATATACTTTGCAGTTTGTTTAATTCTTTATTACCTAACTGATAAGCAAGGACAAAAATAGCCAGTGCATTTAGTCCTAAAATGGCAGCACGAAATGCGGTGAATAAACCGCCGTTTATAAGAGATAGCCAACCCCAATTACCGTAAAAAGACACATTAAAAAAAACACCAACTATTAAAATAAAGAAGAAAAACTTATTGCCCTTGCGATTACCTAAAGTTCGGTAAAATTTAAGTGTTCGCGGTGTAGATTTGACAAATGAAAACCATACTGAAGTTCCAAGTATCAGAAATCCGGCTACAGTCAGACTGGCAAATACTTGGTTTTCTACAGAGTAAGTTAAAACAGTGGGATGATGAGTTACAAGGGGTAAGCCATAAGTCCAAATATGTGTAAGAGCAAAAAAGGGAAAAACAGGCATTCCCTTAGCACGACCTGAACACCAAAGATAGTTAGGTAACAAAGCTGCAACGGTGACGAAAACAGCACCTAATTTACTTACAAAGGGAGTATCTTTTACTAAAAAAAGTTCATAGAAAACCAATCCCAATGATATGAGCCAAAACACCCTCAATAATTGTTTCTGTTCTTTTTTTGGTGGAGAAGGTAAGTATGCCCATGACTGAGGTGTTGAATTGATAGATTGGTTCATAATGATTACTTTATCAGGCAGTGGTAAGACACCTATCAAAAATGGCACATTGTTTGTGAGTCATTGCTCTAGCAGTATAGGGTTGAAAGGCTGACCAATCGGTGTCTGGTTGAAATCCTTTATTAATAGATAGTAACCAATTTAGTTGCGTAATGACTTGGGATAGCAAATCTTGTGGTTCTTGCTTTGAAGTAAAGGTTACAGCTTGGCCTGCTTGGCAGCGATGCAAGATATCAACTACAGAACTTTGATGATGGAAAATTGCTAATATAGGTTTTTTGGCTAGAATGCAGGGATAAAGTTTAGATGCCGTATAATCAGGGTCATCAGAGCCAATTAGTACAATAGCATCGCTATCGACAAGAATTTGTAGTGCCTCAAAATAAGGAATGCGATGGGGATGTTCAGTTACTAAGTCTGCAATCCCTAATTCTTGAGCTATTGGCTCTATAGTTTTAACAGCTAAATTACCAGGAGCATAGCTAGTACCAACAAAGTGTAACTGTACAGACTGCCAAATTTCTGGGTTTTGGTGACGGTGTGACTGAATACCTAAAAACAAAGACCGCACCGCTAAAGCCATATCATAGCCGCCTCGTCCTACATACACCCAATGGCGTTTACCGTCATTAGGGTTAAAGATTGTTTGCTGAATATTCAGGCTAGAAAGTGCTGAAAAATCAGGTTCAGGCGCACCAAACGGTAGAACTGTAAATTGTTCGGTTTTTAAATATGGATAGCGTTGTTGTAAGGTTTTTGGATATGCTGGTGAAACGCTAATTACATGAGCGACTTGACTTAAAGCCTTTGGTTCTAATAGTTTTGCCTGGAGTTGAGCAAATCCATGCTTAAAGCGTCCTCCTGGTGGCTGAGTTCCTGTTTGTTTGTAGTAATCACTGAGCCAAGGATCTTGAAAGTCCAAGACATAAGGTATTTTAAAACTTTGATACCATATACTACCTAGCCACATGGTGAGAAATACGGTTGTGGAAAAGTAGATTAAATCAAATTTTTGTTGACGAAGTAGGCGCTCGCCTGCTTGTAAAATATATGGTAAACATCGTAGCCCCAAACTACTCATACCAATACGCCGAGTTTGTTTAACAGGTAATGCGCCTGTGTATGTAATGGGAATATGAGAGGGAATTGTTTTTAATAGTATGGGGTCTTGAATCCCTTCAACACAATCTGGACAAACTGTCAGAACGTGTGCTTCCCAACCAAATTGTTCCATATAGGCTAGAGACATTCGCACCCGTTGATGGTCGGGGGCGTTAATTGGTGGGAAATGGGGGCTAACAATTAAAACTTTACGCTTTAAAGTACGATACATTAGATATCACAATTTAATTGCTGTTTTCAATTTTAATTATTATCATAGATTTTTATTTGCAATATTTTGAAGACCACCCCCACAACTTAAAATTGATTCATTTGTAACATTCTTTAGTATTTCAGCATTTTCATTATTGAAATATAAATATAAATTTGTACCTTTATAGTTTTTTATAAAATCTACCACTTTATAATAACTAAGATATTCATCATAATAATTTATTACATTCTTTTTCATGGTTTTGATAGTGTCATTATCTATCTTAGTTATTTGATCAATTAAGTCATACATTTCGTCTAACGTTTTATACACTAAACAGTTTTTCCCATGAATCAGATTAGGATACAACCAGTTTTCATAAGAAATGATAGGTATTGTACCTACTGACATTGCTTCAATTACATTGTGGCACATCAACATATATCCACCAGGTAATGCCAAGAAAAAATTAGCATTTGACAACTCTATCAGCCATTTTTCTTGCAATCCTTTTTTCTGGCAAAGAAGCAGAGAATAATTACTGTATTTCTCTGCTTTTTTTGTCAAATGTTTTCTTTCCCAAATGTTATCAATTACCTTTATATTCAATTGTTTTGTGTGTTTTATCAAAAATTCCACACTTCTATCACGCGAAGGAACTCCATAATATCTTTCCACTAAGTGTTTATCACCTACAAACCCAACGTTTCCCGAAAATAAAATAGACCATAATCTGTGATTACTTCTAAATTTACTTAATTTATTAGTATACTGTTGATAGTTTTGGAGGAAAGATGGATGAACTGAATAAGGAATTAAAAATGACTCTGAGCAAGGTTTTTGCGCCACATCTTGTTCCACAAGAATTCGCAATTTTTCTGGCTTGACTGAATAATTATGCTGTTGAAGATTTTCAGTAACAAGTGTTGTTATTTTTAAATTATCAGGTATTTTATTAACTATTTTTAGATTTTTTATAGATAATAGTCTTCTTCCTTCATAACCTAATTTTATATAATTTTTAATATTAAAATCCCATATAAAAATAAGTTGTGTATGTGACATACTGAGAAAATATAAAATCTGAAAAAGATATCTTTTCTGTACATTATTTAAATCAACAACAGCAATATTTTCATATTTAATAATCTTATATTTATTGTTAAAATAACTTTTAATAAAACTAGGATACTGAAATATATAATTCTCGGTTAATCTTTGCGGAAGTCTCTTTTCTATAAAAACAAACTCAATAAGACTGTTTAGCAATTTGGTGAGATAAATAATGTTTTGTTTCAGCATTTTACAGAATCTTAATTTCTTAATTTATATAGATTTAATTTTAGGAAATAGAGGTAGCTAAACTATGATACATCTGCTCATATTGGCTTACGATTACATTAGTAGAAAAAAACTCTTCAACACGCTGACGGCAATCTTGTCGATTTAACTTAGGTAAACTGTTAATGGCTACTACGGCTTCATCAATACTGTTAATTAAATAACCATCAATACCTTGCCTGATAATCTCTGGCAATGCGCCTCTGGAACAAGATATTACAGGAGTACCACAAGCAAGAGCTTCAGCAAAAACAATCCCGAAAGGTTCTTCCCATTCTATGGGAACAATCATGGCAGCAGCTTGCCCTAGCAGTTCATTTTTCTGAGTGTCGTTAACAGCCCCAATATACTCTATTCCATCCTTTCCCAAGTGAGGCACAATTTCTTCTTGCCAGTATTTACCAGTTTTTCCAGTTGTGGCGTGATTGCCAGCAATGATTAAGCTGCGTCCGGTTTTTTTGGCAATAGCGATCGCTGTATGCGCTCCTTTAATTCGCTCTACTCGACTGAGAAATACTAGGGGTGCATCGGGAGCTACCTTTGGTTGAAAAGTGTATTTTTCTAGTTCTACACAGTTATGGATAGTATGCCAAACACCCCCAGCCTTTCGTCCAATGTTACAAATATAATTACTACAACCTGTAAAAGTCAGAGAACCCTTGGCAAGTTTGACACCCCAGCTAGTGGTGCGATGGCTGGGATTTCGCTGATAAGACATCACCTTGGGGATATCAGAGGATAACAGGGGTAATAAATACAGGATACGCGAGAAGCTATGGATAATATCAGGCTGAAACTGCTGTACTGCTGACCATAGAGTCAATGTATTTTGGAGTGCATCTAATTTGTTTTGCGATCGCTTTCCTGGCCAAGCAAAAGACTTATTTGCTGGTGATGTTGAATCAGCGTTAGCAACCAGTCCAACTGTATGTCCACGAGCTTGCAATCCTGTGACAAGTAAATCAACAATACGTTCAATGCCACCATATAGTTTTGGTGGTACTGGTAATTCAGGATCGGCTGTAAGCAGGATTTTCATGGCTATAATTTAGCTATTCTTTGTTGATATCGCCAGTTATTTAAAGGTTTTTCAACTAATTTGAAAAAGATAATACTAATGGTAATTGCCACAGCCCATCCTAACACTTGCAGTACAAGTATCATTATGCTGTCAACGGGAATAAATCTTGTTCCTAGATTTACTACTCTTCCTTGAAAGGGAACATGAAGTAGATAAAGCGAATATGATATTAAACCAAAATATTTAAGCCAATTTATCAAGTTAATTGAATTGATAATATTATCAAAACCATATAACAAATAAATGATTATTGCGAAAATACTACTAAACCAGAGTTGATTTTGATCATGAATCAAGTGAATCCAAGCGCCTGTAGCACCTAGTATCATAATTAAAGTTATAGATAGATTTTGATGATAAGTATGATTTTTATGCTTCGCAAATAAAGCAGTAAATACTAGAGATCCACATACAAATTCCGACCAATATCTTATCCAACCTAGCTTTGAGTCATGAGGCATAAATATTGCCATAAATGCTAAGAATAATCCCAGGAACAAAGATAAATTTTGACTAATCTTGTTTCTAATTATTAAAAGAGTAGCAACAATCAAATAAAATCCTATTTCTACCACCAATGACCAGTAGACAACAACATAAAAAGGAACATTCAAATAGGGCTGTATGAGAAACAAGTTTCCGAACCAAATCTCCCATGAAGAAGGAATTGCATCTGCTAAATTCACTTTATTAAAAGGTGAAGATATAATATTTAAACTTAAAGTTAATAAAAATGCTATCCAGTAAGTTGGCATTAAACGCAAAATTCTAGTTTGTAGAAATGCCCATGAACTACCACCCTTGAGAATCAGTTTATAGACGCTGGCTGTAATACAATAGCCGCTAATAACAAAGAAAATATGCACTCCTAACCAACCAGGAGCCGCAATGGATTTTATTATTTCTACCAATGGATGAAGAGATTTATCAAAAGTAGTTCCAAAACCATGAAAAAGCATCACCCATAAGGCAGCGATACCACGCCAATGGTCTAGGGTTTTGTATTGTGGATTCCAATATGTCATATAATAGCCAGCACAACTTAAAACTATAAATTACAATTAACAAAAAGAGCATTACAAAAGCCAAAGTATCTTTTGTTTTCTCCCCATCTAAAAACTTCATAAAAGCCAGAAAACTTAAAATTATTTTTCACTAAAAATTTGTTTAATTCTCCAAAATCTTGGCATTCTTTATTATGTTCATCAAAGTCTATTTCTGCATAAATGAAATTAATTAAGTTATTCTTAACGTAAAATTCAGCACCATAAATAACTTCTAATTCATACCCTTGCACATCCATCTTTAGAATATCAATACTAGTTAGTTGATGTTTCTTAGCAATTGTATCGATTGTTGTAATTTTTACTGTTTCAGTTTTTTTAAAGTTTGAGGGTAATTCACTAGGCTCAATCAAAGTATTGAGTTCCGAATCTTCTCTGATGTAAATTAACTTTTCGCTCTCATGAGAGCCAAGTGCTGAATGAAAACACTGGATTTTATTTAAGTAGTGAGTATTTTTCTGTAGTGTTTTAAAAGTTTCATTTATTGGTTCAAATGCAAATATCTCGGCTTGTGGGAAATGCCAGTTTAAGAATCTACTAGTTTGCCCTATGTTTGCGCCCACATCAAATATTGTTTTAATTTTCCTATTTTTAGCTATTCTTTTAATATCATATGGATAGCTAATTCCTTGAGGTACTATCCTGGTCAAAGGCATAAGCTCAGATGCTAATATCGTATTGCCAATATTAGACAAAGTTTTCCCAATAATATATCTATGATTCATGATTTAAGTAGATTTTTGTTCAAAAAAACAATTTTATTTTCTACAAATTCATACTTTTCCATACTTAATCACTTTAAGCATACTCCTTAATTATCCAAACTTTTAAGCATTAATTGCAATAATTTATCAAGCTGTTGTTCCCAAATAAATTTTTCTTTAAAAATTTCCAAAGAAGCTAATTTAGTTGTATTTAATGTATTAGAATCTTTCAATAAGTCATTAATTGCTTGGGCTAGTTCTATTGGATTATTGGTTATCAATCGACCAATAGCAGAATTTTGAGATAAAATCTCTCTTTGTCCATCCGTATCAGTAGCAATAACAGCTAAACCGGCTTGTAGATATTGAAATAATTTATTTGTGACTGTAAGATTGCGACTAGGAATATCGCTGCGTTCCAAAGCTAGACCAATATCATGTTCAGCAATACGCGATAGTAACTCATTGTTGGGTACAGTAGGGTGAATAAATAGAAGCTCTCGCCATTGCTCAGGTATTAATGGTTCTAGCCATTGGCGGGAACTTTCAGGATAATTACCTCGCAAATGTATTTCTAAAGGAATGTTGATGTAAGGTAAAGCTTGAAATAGGGTTTCTAGTCCACGTCCTGGGCCAATAGTTTGAGAGAACCAGTGAACAGAGGGTAAGTTCAGATTACAGCGATCGCGTTTTTGGTGGTCAATTTGCGATCGCTCAGATAAGGGAAAAACGTTATAAATGACTGTGGGTTTGGGTGCGTTGTAAGCTTTAGCTAGAGCATCGGCTAAGGCATGGGATGTAGTCAGGCAATAGGTACATTCTTTTGCTAGCCTACTTTCTAGAGTTTTTAGCTGCTCAATAGGACGGCTGACGCGGGCTTCTGGTAATAAGTCTTCAGAAAACCAGTCTTCAAAATCTACACCTACTTTAAAGCCTTGATCTAAAAGTTTGTTTCCTACCCAAAGTCCTAGCTCTGAGTGGACTATCGTTAAATCTGCACGGCTTTTTAAAGCAACTTTTAGCATTGCTTTTGCTCCGTAACCCAGCAATTCGGGTGAAAAAATCCCGAAACGTTGAAATTTTTCTTTAGCTAAACGTGCTTGGAGGCGAACAGCCCAGTTGTTGAATCTTTGGCTTGGTTGGAAGTCGATAATGGGTGCAAATTGCCATTTTTTGTTTGCTATGAGCAGGCGATCGCGCTCTACTAAATCTGGATCAAACCAAAAGCCGCACACGGTGACATCATGACCTGCATTTGCTAAGGCTTCTGCTTCTTTTTGTGGGCGCGGTGCTGTGCAGAGATGTCCACCAATTAAAATTAGTATCTTTGCCATCAATCAGTTTTAATTACCAGATTAATGTAGATTGAAATATAAGATTCAACTCAATTTTAGAGGTAGTGTAAATTTTGTTTACGTTATTGCTCGACATATTTTAGAAATACTGTGGGGAACAGTATGTTCCGATAATGCTCTTTTTTGACCATTGTATCTTAATTTTTGCCTTACATCGGGAGATTTAATTAAATATTGAATTTTTTCAACCATATCATCTACGTTACGATAAGTTTCAATTTCTTCTCCTAATTCGTATAGATGTTCCAGTCCTTCTGTCCATTCAGTTAAATAACAAGCTCCCATCATTGGGGCTTCAATATCACGCATTCGAGAGTAAGTGTCAGGTTTATAAAATGGATAACGATAACTAGGATAACGATTGATACCTAGAGTAATTATGCTTTGTTGAATAATTGCTGTGTATTCATCTGCATTTGGTGGCTGTTTAACAAAATTTGTGAAGGTATCGTTAGCAATTCTTGGTATTGATTTAGATTTTAATTTTCTCAGCCAAGCTAAAGTACCTTGGTGAGAGATAAATTTCCATTGATTAAGACCAGTTTGCCAAAAGCTTTGGTGTTGAGGCACAGAAGAAATTGATGAACTAGATGGAGTATTATCCCATCCACTACCTCTAATTTCAACAGGAACAAAAGATAAAACTTGGGCAAGTAATGCTTCACGCTGTACATCACGGGAACCAATAAAGCTAACACCGTAATTTTCCGAATGCTTATAGCTTCTTTGATGATATGGAATCCAAACAGGCATAGGTGCATAAAGATATTTAAGATTTGCCTGCTGATACATTTTTAATGCCTTAAATTCTGGAACCCAATGTAAATCAAAGCAGCAAAATTCATTAGGTATTTGTGTAAACTCTCTAACGTTGTCACAAAAAAAGTTGACACAAGGTATACCTAATGACTGAATATGCTTAATAGCATCAGAGTTTATTTGTTGAGGAAATAAATAGCTTAAGAATAAATCAATAGCTTTAATTTCTTGTTGTTTTTTAATATATTTAATAGTAGTTTCCCATGTAAAATTACGCCATTCTTGTAATCTTTTAGTATCTGAATAAACTAAACCTTCTGCCCAATCAACATCTTTTACTTCTATCCATTCATGCCCTGCTTCTTCAATTCCTTTTTTAAAATAATCTTCCCAAAACTTGTATGCTGGGATTGGATGTCTATGCGGAGACTGTAAACAACTTAATAAAATTCTCATAATTAATATTTTATTTATACTTGTTATTTTATTTGCAACTGCGGCAAATAAATACGTCTAAACTTCTGAAGTCTTCTTGCTAATTTCCAACCAAAAATATTTTCTATAAGTTTTATTAAAGGGCCAGAATCAAGTTTCAGGTCAGATCCTCCAAGCATTTTTACTTGAGATTCAACTATTTGTAATAAGTCTGGAACGTCTGGGTAAATACTATATATATTACGTTGTAAGAGTGTGGCACAAGCATGACGAGTACGAAAACTATCCTCTACTGTAAGTAGATAATTTAAACATAGTAGTAATGCTTTAACAGCTGAGTCCCAAGAATCTCTAGATGTAGCTTTACTTAAACTATTTTGAAGACCAGAGCGATAATAAGTTTTAGCATCTGCACAGAACTTTACTCCTTTACTAGCTAATAATGCCCTACAAAAATATTCTCCATCATCATTTAAGGATAAGCTTTCGTTCCAAAAACCTGTTGCTTCAAAGATTTTACGGGGAATTAACCAAGCAGCAGGGTGCATCATCCAATTGCCTTCCCAAGCGCAAATCAGCCATTCAACAGGTGACATATCTGTCCAAAGAGGTTGAGGCTTAAATAATGCTTCTGATGGTGTTTTGTAAAATCTTGCCCATGCGCCTGATGCAATGTAATCAGAATTGCGATCGCAATTTAAAAGTTGCATTTGAAGTTCTATCTTGTCAGGTGCCAACAAATCATCAGCATCTAGATATTGAATAAAGTCTCCTTTCGCCTCTTGAATCGCTCGATTTCTAGCTGCACTTGCTCCCCGATTAGTTTGACTGATAACTTTCACACCCCTTGTCTCAAATTTCTTGGCAACTGTTAAACTGCCATCAATTGAGCCATCATCTACTAAGATTATTTCTATATTTTTCCAAGTTTGCTGTAGAGTAGATTCTAATGTTTCTGCTAACCAAGGTTCAGCATTATAGCAGGGTATAAGTATAGAAACCAAAGGTTTCATGAAACTTGCTCCACTAAATTTACATATTAGATTTTGTCTGACCTAAAAACAAATTCTGAGCAATATGCTTCCAGCCGTAGCGAAAATACCAAGGCTTGGAGTCGGCAACGTAGTGATGTAAAACGGCTTTAGGCTTCATCACTTCCTCCCGACTTGGCATAACGATGTAGTTTTCCTCTGGTGCAACGGCACAGGGTTTACCAGCCATAAGCATAGCGACAAGTGCTTGCTCTTGATAGTAGTGAGTGCCTTGCTGCTCAATTAGCGTTTTGCACCAATATTCGAGTTTTTCCCAATCAATATCCTCACTTTTTAAACCACATATTCCTACATTCAATCGCTCAGAGATTGTAGCTTGTGCTAAGGAGGCCATTAAAGTATCAGAATAACCGTAGGAAGTTTCCACGTCTACCATATGGCATGGTTGTTGAGGAGATTTGAGCCAGTTCAACAGAAAATCAGGTGTACGAAAGAATAACATATCTGAGTCAAGTACCAGTTTCCAGCCTTTAGAACCAGCATGAATATCTGTAATCTTCCGCATATTGGGATAATTGAAGCGGCGTTCTCTCAGATATGGAAATTTATGTTGTGGTAAGTGTTGATTTATATATTCTTCAATTTCTGGCTTAAGAATAATTTTGGCATTAGGAAAAATTTTAATAATTTGAGCTTGATACTTCTTTTCTAGAGAGCCATCATCATAAATAATTGGTCGCAAAGTCAAGTTTGTATGTTGTGCCATTGAATAAGCACAAAAACAGGTCTGATACCAAAACTTTCGACCAGTCAAGAAATAGATATCAAGTGATTGTTGTAAATTTTGCGGGCTAATCGGTAATAAACGATAAACTGCTTGTTCCATCTGAAGACTTGAAAAATGGTCTATTACCATATTGAGAGGGCCTTTGTGCATTGTTTTCTGCACAAATCCTTTAGGAGCATAGTATAATTTATAGGCAACCTCTCCTAGCTTCCATTCCTTGGCATAATGGCGGAGGTGATCACTAACTATATTGTGTTTATGATTTTTCATCCGATATCGCCATATCTTTCAATTTGCTAATAATTTAAATGCTATGAAGAATAGCTACCATTTCTTTTAAGTCTTCAAAACTTACTGTTTGTATTTGAGAATAATCAGGTCTTTGTATATGTCGAAGAACGAAAGCTGCATTTTTCGCCCCAATTAGTTTTGCGAGAGTTTGAAAAAATCTTCCTCCCAAGTGATTCAAACTTCCTTTAGGTGCTTTTTGCCAAATTTCCATCATTTTATGTTCAAATGCTGAATTAAAATTTTTCGGCAATTTGCGCCAAGAAATAAAAGCGCACTCTCCTACAAGTCTACGAGCTTCATGTGTTAAATCACTAGATGGACAGTTTTTCATAAATGACATCATTACTGCCAGGGATGCTACTCCCAAATTTTCCCAGTGATCAGTATACCTTTCTTGTTCATGTTCACCTGCAATACTATAGTGACCATTAATTTTAGTTATTTTGGCATCATAAGCTGCCAAATTATAATAAATCCAAACATCTCCTACTGGATCAAATATCCGATTCTCCGGAACTAATGGATTACTCAAGTATTGCACCAAGTAACTTCTTCTGTATATTGGATTACTAGGAATTGGTTGCACCGCCAAATAAAACTCTGCTGAGTGATTAACATGGCGAAGAATACGTTTTGGTTGGAAGGCTAAATTACTGTATTCCCCCTTAAGCTTGACAGTTGCCTCGTCAGTATAAGAAACATCTGCTTGGGATGCTTCTAAAGCAGAGATTTGTAAAGTCAGTTTATCTGGATGAACTAAATCATCTGAATCAAGAAATAAAACATATTTACCCTCTGCTTCTTTGAGTCCTCGATTTCTAGCAACAATTGAACCTTGATTTATTTGTCGAATAAAGCGAATAGGCAAATTCAAAAACCCTTGCAGTTGCTCTGATAAAGGTTCTTTTGAACCATCATCAACAATAATTACTTCTACATTTAAATTATGAATTGCGTTCTTTATACTCTGAAGAGTATACTTCAGCATTTCAGTACGATTGTAGGCAGGAATAATTATAGACAAATCGTAATACATCTTTGCTAATACTTTAGTATTGAATTTACTTTGTGATACGAGTAAATAATCTAAATAGGAATTTTACTTTAGGGTTGGCTGATTTTCACAATTTCACTCCACCAACCATTGGTAGGCGTTTTTTATTTTTAAAATTTTTTCTTTTGAATGAAAGATAAGAGTGTTTTTGTCTTCCTCATCTTCTTTATATAAATCAGTAAGTCCAAACATATAAATGAAACTATAGTTCAAAGGTTGGTACTTTTATTAGTTAATAATTCTCCTAGTCCCTCAAACATTCCACAAGCACCCTGCCAATTGATGTAATTAGCAGGACTTTTCCAAGGTTGATAACTAAAAAATGCCTTTATCTGTCTGGGAATAACACTCCAACTGGGTATTTTCTGCCAAGGATGAATGTTATGAGCATCTAAAACTTGAACCCAGGAACGTGATGAAGCACGGTTCAGACGAGCAAGATAATCTTTGGTTAAACGATTTGACGAGATTAGGTGATTTAGTTGCAGTTGAGGAAAGTAACCAACTGCCCAACCAGCTTCTAAAAGTGTTAAGTTAATGTCGCAATCACCCCCAGATTGTAAACTCTTACCTGTTCTATCTAAAGATAGCCGATTGACATTTTCAGCAATACTATCAACGTAAAATTGTGCGGCTTGACGTTGTAGTGCCATTCCTGCTCCAATGGGAGCAAATAATGGGTGTTGTTTTTCTTTACTAGATAGTTCATCAAAAGAGTAAACTTGAACCTCATCACCTAAATCACGAAGTGCTAAACAAACCCAAAAATCTTTTATCCAATGCTCAGGTTCAACTTCAAACTCTGGGAGAGATTTTCCACCAATAGCTCCCAAATGGTGATGATTTTGGAAAATTGCAATTACATTACTTAGATAATTTACATCAAGGACGTTATCATCATCTACAAATACTAAATAATTGCCTCGACTGGCATTAATTCCTGCTATTCTTGCTCGTGTTAACCCTAAGCGTTCTTCTCTAATAATTTTTGCAAAATTGTGCCAAGAGAAATCAAAGCTAGGAATATAACTGGGATCAGGCGTTAAATTATCTATAACTATTAGTTCCCAATTTTCTTGTAAAAGAGTCTGGTTCTTTAGAGCAATAAGCGTTTTGTTTAACCGCTTGTCATTAGGATTATGAGTAGGAATAATAACTGAAATCAAAGGATTCATAAACGAGTTTTCACTACTTTTGCAGGAACACCAACTGCTATTGAGTAAGGTGGTAAATCTTTAGTTACAACTGCACCAGCACCAACAACACAACCATCTCCAACAGTAACACCTCCTAAAATAGTAACCCCCGCACCAAGCCATACATCTTCTCCGATATTTACTGGTAATAAAACATCTGGTTTTGATCTAATGCGGCTATTTCTATCAGGAATTGTATGATTTGAAGATAATATTCGGCAGTGCATAGCAATCAAAGTATCTTTGCCAATTTTGACCCCCCCATGTCCATATATTACTGTGTAAGGACCTATAAATACATTCTCATCAATAGTTATTGAACCTCCCCAAGCATCCAAAGTAACTCCGTGATTTATCTGTGTTTTTGAACTAATTTTTATATTTCCCTTATGACCTTGTGAATAACCTAAATTTATAACTATATTACTGCTAATTAAGCAGGAAAAATCAATCTCAATACCCAAGCCTCTTAAATAAAGCAATCTAATGTTTTGGTCAAGTAATTTTAACGCATTATTTATGCTAATAATCATTAATATATATGAATCATATTTGATTTCTTAAAAAACTCCGTATATCCGAAAAGACGGAAAATCAGTTCCTCTGTTAATTTTATGGAGATGTATATCTTGATTTATCATTGTTCGCTGTTAGCACAGATAAATTCCTTCGTATTATCTACCTCGTGATTTTTCTCGGAAATCAAATATGATTCCTAATATAATGCTTATTGTTTAATTTATAAAGTTTTTGTAAATTATTTGTACTGTGTTAATCTCCATTTACCATTCACATTAAAGGGGCCAATAAAATCTGGAGAAAGACCTTGAGGTAGAGAACTTAGAGATATAAAATCAAATGCTACTGCATCTTGTTTGGAATCATAGTTCTGATTTTTTTCTCCGAGCCAAACAGAAAGTTTGTAGCTTCCAGAATGTAAAGGTAGATTTTTAATCATCATAGTAGCGATTCCAGAAGATAGGCTTTGTGGTTGGAATTCTGGATCTAACCAAGTATTTGTCCCAAACAAAGGTGTACCATGAATGTTGTAAACAACAATTCCAACTAAAGGTGGATTAAGTGGCCAAGGAGAAGTAAAATAAACAAGAACATCTAGATCACCTTTTTCTAATGCACTTTGATCAATTTCTACTTTCCAAATGCTTGGATATTGTGTATTTTCTTGACCAATAAATCTTAACTGGTTTAATTCGCTAGTATAAAGATTAAGAGCATGAGTGCTATTTGTGTCTGCTTTTATACTACCTTTCTCTAAAAAAATTCCACGCTCACAAAGATTAGCTATAGCACTGTTATTATGGCTGACAAATATCAGGGTTCGTCCTTCAGTGCTAACTTCTTGCATCTTGCCTAGACATTTCTGCTGAAATTTAGCATCACCCACGGCTAAAACTTCATCCACAATTAATATCTCTGGTTCTAAATGCGCGGCTACGGCAAACGCCAACCTTACATACATACCTGATGAATATCGTTTTACTGGGGTGTCTAAGAACTTTTCTACCTCTGCAAAAGCTACAATTTCATCAAACTTTTGCTTAATCTCTGCCTTACTCATCCCTAAAATTGCACCATTGAGGTAGATATTTTCTCTACCAGTCAATTCTGGGTGAAAGCCTGTACCTACCTCCAATAAACTAGCAACTCTGCCTTTAATTTTGATGTTTCCTTGTGTTGGTTCAGTAATACGACTGAGAATTTTCAACAGTGTAGATTTACCTGCGCCATTGCGTCCAATAATGCCTACTCTATCACCTTGCTTAATTTCAAATGAAACATCCTTTAGCGCCCAAAACTCTTCATGATAGTTTGAGGATTGAAATTTTCTATTTTGGAAAGACTTAAATAAACCCTTAGCACCATTGGCTATAACATCTCGTAAAGCAGTATACTTTTCCTGCTGTTGGTGTCCAATAATATATTTTTTACCCAGGTTTTCTACTGTAATTATAGTGTCAGACATTAGTTTTGATTTTAAATTTATCTGATAATTAAATTTCTAATTTCTAGGACAAAGATATTTTTGATTGAGGTTTTTATTGTTAAATTACATCAGCAAATGTTCGTTCCATTTTGCGGAAGTACCAAATTCCACTTATAAATAATAGAAATACTAAACCCAAAGATAGCAAAAATCCAGGTAAATATAAATTTGATTCTCCACCTAAAATCGCCCAGCGAAAACCGTCAATTACGCCAACAATTGGGTTTAAAGAGTACAAAAGTCGCCACTGTTTTGGAACTATGGTGCTACTAAAGCCTACTGGTGATATGTATAATCCAAACTGCACAATAAACGGGACAATATAACGGAAATCTCTGTATTTAACATTTAAAGAAGCCAGCCATAACCCTGCACCCATTGAAGCAGCAAAGGCAATAGCAATAAAAAATGGTAAGGTGACAATTCGCCAAGTAGGAACAAAGTTATACCAAGCCATTAATCCTAGTAGGATGATGCCTGAAACCATGAAGTCTACAAAGCTAACTACCACTGCACTGGTAGGAACAATGAGGCGAGGAAAGTATACTTTTGAAATTAAATTGGCATTACCAATCAAACTATTACTGCACTCGGAAAGGGAATTAGCAAAAAATTGCCAAGGCAACATTGCTGAAAATACTAAAATTGGGTAAGGCGCACCCTGGGAAGGCAGTTTTGCTAATTGTCCAAATACGACTGAAAAGACTACCATCGTTAGAAATGGACGAATTAATGCCCAAGCAATACCGATCGCAGTTTGTTTATATCTTACTAAAATGTCACGCCAAGCCAGAAAATAAAACAATTCTCTATAACGCCAGATATCTTTCCAATACTGTTGCTCAGTGCGTCCAGCTTCAATCACTAACTCTTGTTTAGCTACAATTTTCGTATTACTCATAGTTTTTGATTGAAGATTAATATATGAAGGAATTTAATAGCTTAGTTAATTAACAACCTGAAAACTACTCAGAGTTTGATAAGTAATATCTTTGGCACTCCTACGTGTAAATTCACTTACAGAAGGATTTCCGTGAGAACTAATCACTCCTGTTGCTTGTTGCCATAGTTCTTGTGGTGCTGTTGAAATTTCATAAGTACGCTCGTCACGTTTACGAACGTGATACCATCTGGTCTGCTGGCAGTGTTCACACCAAAAAGCTTCTAACCATTCTCCTTCGAGAGGGACTGCTGTTCGATTTGCTACTAGTATTAAGGCATTCCGCCGACTCATACCTCTTTGTTGTAATTGACCTGGTTTATCAGCAAATATCTGATACTTCTGACTGACACTATCAAGGTAACAGCCATGAATCGGACAATAAATTCCGCGTCGTTTAGAACGTTTCCGATTTCGGTCACACCTTCTCTGCAATTTCACCTCCTGTATAGACAACAACTATGAGCAAGGAAGGTTGCGTTGGAGGGACTGAGATCAAAAGAAGACCATCAAAGCCCAACTCCTCAACATACAGCCAAAATGTTCAATTACACTAGTAATTCTATTTGTTTTTGCTACTTTTGTTGGTTAATTATTTCACAACGCTGGAAATTTTTGAAACCAGCTTTTAAACTCTCATCAATAACTTTAAGTTATTGAAATACAGTTTAATTCAATCAAGTTTTTAACTTTGTATTTACCTGATGATATTTTTATACCATGTAGTTGAACATTTGTGGCTTGATTAATTTGATAATTATGGGGAAATTACCAAACTTTAATAACCTCACTAAGCTTACTTTACATTGCTCTGAGATTTGGGCATAAACTCATCAGATGATATTGCCTGTTGCAGAACACGTAAGTATTGTTGAGATATGACTTTTGGTGTGAAGTGCGATCGCAAATACTGACGGCCTGCTTTACCCATACGTTCCCCTATTTGGAGATCACGGCTGAGAAAACGGATAAATTGCGCTAACCCTTGACTATCTCCATTCTCAAATGTACTTCCACAGTTAGCTTCTGCTACCATTTCTCTAAGGTAAGAAGACTGGGAACAAATTACAGCAATTGGTCTACCTGCTGCTAAAGCCGAGTAGAGTTTGCTTGGTACAACTAAACCCTCTGTGATTGCATCCACACTCACTAATGATAAATCACAGGCTGTTAAGGAATAAGGTAGGACTTGTTTATCTTGGTAAGGTAGGAAGGTGAAATTGTCTAGTCCTAAACGATTTACTTCTTTGATTAATTCTTCACGTTTGGCACCACCTCCAATGCAGACAAACTGAATTGGTTCATCTTGTAATTGTTTTGCTGCTTCCAACATGGTTTCTATATCATGGCAGCGCCCCATATTACCAGAATACAGCACCGTGAATTTGTTAACTAGATTGTATTCGTGGGCAAACCAGTTTTCCTTCTTCGGAATTGGCACAATTGCTTCCGGGTTAGCCCAACTGTGTATTACTGCAATTTTATCAGCCGCTTCTGGACACTGGGCTAATATTTTTTGCTTCATTGCGGGGCTAAGTACCACAATCCCCTTAGACTTTAACCAAACTTGTTTGTTAATTTCATTCCACAAACGCACTAACCAACTATTTTTTGAAACTACTCCCAGTGCGATCGCAATATCTGGGTAGAGATCATAAAGTATGCAGACATAAGGTAGTCGAAATAATAAATAAGCTAAATATCCAATAATTGGTAAGAATGGTGGGGCTGTGGTAACTAATAATATGTTGTTGCGTCGCCAAGCTCGGAACAGATACAGTAATGCACGTAAAGTATATAGAACACCATTAACAGCTTTACCACGAATTCTACCAGACCAAAGTTGAGCAGTCCGTGAGCGTTGAATTCTGATTCGGTCAACCCATTCAACAGCAGGAGCAGTCTGAGATTGAAACGCATAACCAGGTTGACTGGTAAATACCTCAACATTTACACCTTGCTGCCCTAGCTGTTTCACGAGTTCTTCAATCAACTGTCCTGTAGCAGCATAATCAGGAGGGAAAAACTGAGTGATGACAGACAACTTTATAGATTTCTGGCTTTTTACAGTTGGTGTAGGTTCGGATTCTACAGGAATAGAAATAGAGGGTACAAATTTGTGATTAATCCATTCATTTAATTTCATCGGCTGTGTCCTACGGGATAATTTAAAATTTTTGTTTACGACACTCCCGAACTGCCTAAGTCATTAATCCGATACCTGAAAATATTACCTATATTGACTGATGATTTTCTTTCTTTACAGGCTGATAGAGGCTCTTTTATCTGCCACTATTATCCTCTATGCTCACCTAAGATTTTAGTTTATCTAGGCTATCTAGCTATAGTTCTGAATTCAATACTTTTCTCGAAATTGGGAACACACATAAGCAATACAAAAGCAGGAATAACCGTAACTATTTGCCAGATAAAGGATTTATTTAAAGCGCCAGTCAACCATTTTGTTCTATTTAATTTGTTAGCTATTGTCAGTTACATAAAAATGACCACTTTTGTTCATATATCATATATATTACTATTTCTTAAAAAATATGCGATTTTACAATAATTATTAAATAAAAACTACCCTCTTTCATGATTTTTTTGCACTTTTTTTGTAATTTCTTATTTGACTACTTAATAAATTTCTCTTAAGTATAAAATTTCCTCCTAATTGAAATCCCAATATTTTTGTTTACGTAAGTGTGATCACGAAATATAAGATACCATGTTTTAAAGATAACTGGTATCCTTCATAGAAAGTTCATTTTTTCAGAAGATTTTTCAGATGTTTCTTCATAAAAGGCTGTTTTGGCTTTGTATTAAACTTTATATGAAGTAAATATTACAGAATCCAAAGATAGCTACTAAATCAGCTCCAGTGGCAGGCAAATAGTTGATTATGTAACGAGGTTGATTATGCAGCCTAAAAACCTTGGTAGTATAATTGACATTGGGGTAACTATAGGATTCATATTTGATTTGAAGAAAAAATACATTACATCCAAAAAAATGCCCTTTTCTACTCCTGTACGGGCAAGTTAATCCGGAATTTCGTTTACTCACAGATTCATTCACTTAACATGCCGTACTCCCAGCCTTTACGTTTATCCCTTCAGTACCGTTTAAATATTTTCTTTCGGTTGGAATTAAAGTAATTGATATTGAGCTAATCTCTGAGTTACCTAGGTCTCAAGGTATCTACATATAGAATAATTAAATCTTTATAATACAGATGTGTTGTATCAATTAGGATCTGTATAGATATTTTATGTGGAATTTTAGCGATTATAAGAATACTGATGAAAGCAAGATGTATAATAAATTACTTTTTTGTTTGACTCAGTATCTATCTAGATTCAATAGCTAACTACTCAATAATAAATTATGAACAGAGATTTACTCATATTTTTTTAGCGATTTAGAAACAATCTGATACTAAAATATTCATCATTTTATTAAAAATAGTTAAAACATACTTAAATGTAAGTAACGAAAATGAGTGACCAATCATACCGCAGCTTAAACACTGAACAAAATGGCAAATATAAGCCGTTATTTCCGCAACCGCAACCTATGCCTCCGCAATGGAATGAAGAAGAAGAAGAAAATTTTAGTATCAAGGATTGGCTAAACGTATTAAAACGGCGATCGCTAGTTATAGTGGGAGTATCGATGGCTGTCATGACTTTTGTGGTTGTGAATGTCATGCTAACTAAGCAGCCAAGAGAATATGAAAGTAACTTTTTAATGTTAGTGGAACCGATTAACAATGATAATGAGCCAGTAAATATTGTTCAAGATAATAATCCTAAGACTTCAACCCTAGATTATGATAGTCAAATTTTAGTCCTCAAAAGTCCTGAATTGATGACGAATATTCTGGATCAGTTGCGAGTTTCTTATCCAAGTCTCACTTATCAATCTTTACTACGAGCCTTGACGATTAATCGGTTAGGTGAAACCAAAATTATAGATGTTCGTTATCGAGGAGAAGACCCAAATCAAGTTAAAGCAGTATTAGATGTAATTTCAAAAGACTATATAGAATATAGCCAAGAAAGAAGACAAACAAAATTGCGTCAAGGGTTGCAATTTATTGATAAACAGTTGCCATCGATACAAAGCAGAGTTAATCAAATTCAACAAGAATTGCAAATTTTTCGTCAAAGATACAGTTTTAACAATCCAGATAGTCAAGGAGATTTGCTGGATAAACAAGCTAGTTCTCTAGCTGAGGCGCGACAGAATATTAATCTACAGTTGACGCAAGTCCGAAATCAATTAAGTCTGCTCCAGTCAGATAATGGAAAAACAACAGTACTTAATGCTGCTTCTTTATATCAAAAACTTTTACAGCAAGTAACGGATTTGAACTCCCAAATCGCTACTGAGTCAACCATTTTGCAAGATGCTAACCCAAGACTGCAAACTCTGAAAGAAAAAAAGAGATAGCTTGCTACCTGTCTTACAACAAGAAGGACAACGCTTTTTAAGCGTAAGAGAAGCAGAGTTAACAACTCAACTTCAATCCTTAGAAGTACAAAGCAACGAAATTACCAAACTCGCAACGCAAGTAGAGCAACAACGTAAGCAAGTGCCAATTTTAGCACGAAGATATACGGAAATCCAACGCAAATTACAGTTTGCGAATGAAAGTTTAAATCGTTTTTTATCAAACCGCGAGAATTTGCAAATCCAAATATCTCAAACAGAATTAGGATGGCAGTTAATCCAACCACCTATTCAGCCATCGCTTGTAACTGCTTCTAGTCGAGTGAGAAATTTAATTATAGGTTTCTTTATAAGTGTAGCAGCAGGCATTGGAGTTGCTTTATTACTAGAAAAAATAGATAACTCTTACCATAGTGTGATCAAATTAAAAAAGAAAATCAATTTTCCCTTATTGGGAAATGTGCCTTTTGATAATGAGGTTAAAGCCCTTCAATCTCGAACTTCCAAATCAAAGTTTTCTCCGATTAAAATATTTAATTCTTTACTAGAAGGTGGCCAAGATACAAATATTTCAATCGCTCAAGAATATAGCAGTTACTCAACTGAATTTTTAGATGCTTTAAGATTTCTCTATACAAATATTCAACAAATTAAACCTGATTCTCAGGTACGTTCTTTGGTTGTTAGTTCGGTTACATCTGGTGATGGAAAATCTATCGTGGCTTTTTATCTAGCCCAAACAGCTACAGCAATGGGGCTAAGAGTACTACTGGTAGATGCGAACCTTCGCCAACCGATGGTTCACAACCTAGCCAATTTAAAGAATTTATGGGGATTAAGTAGTCTACTATCCACAAATTTACCAGTCAGTGAAGTCATTCATAAACTACCTTCTATGGAGCAATTATCTTTGATTACGGCTGGCCCTGCACCTGATGATCCAATTAAATTACTAGCTTCTGAAAAAATGAAGCAGTTAATGGCAGATTTTCAGGATGATTATGATTTAGTCATCTATGATGCTCCTCACTTCTTTGGACTATCTGATGTTAGTATACTTTCACCTTATACAGATGGGGTTTTGATGGTGGTGAGGGTAGGCAAAACAGATGCCTCAGTGATAGAGCAAGCTTTAGATTATTTAAGGATTTTACCTTTGAATATACTAGGTGTGGTTAGTAACAGTTAACAAAGTGCTTGTAAAATACTGGTATTGGTAGCTTGTTGTATACATCAAGCTAACACGCACTCAAATTTATTCCTTATCAAAATGTTATGGGATATTCTGCTTTAATAGCCCATTAACTCAAAATACTACTACCAATAACCTGATGTTGTTATGTTGCTTGCTGTATATCAACTTTATTCCTCACAATATGCAATAGCCTCAATGCAAACATGTAGTTTATGATTTGTAAAATATACTTAAATATTAAAATAACTAAATATTTTGTTTTGATAAATTCTTGATGAAGTTAAATACTATACCTATTGATTTACTGAAAGTAGAACAGTATATTTTTAGAGCAATATTGTTTCCGGCTTCAATAGATAATGAAAATTAATTCAGCTTTTTCTGCTTTATTAGCAGCATCAAGCATTGCAGTTGCTAGTTCTGTGTTAGCTCCGGCTCAGGCGATTACTATCACACCAACAGGTGCTACAGCTGGGGAGCCTTCTGGTCAAACTTTGTATCAAGCCGCAATTTCTAGAACTAACGACATCGGCAAAAGTTTTGATATTAACTGGAATTTAGCACCAGGTTCAAATACGGGAAAGCTCTCACAGCCTTTAAGTGCTACTTCAACTTGGACAATTACTAACTTTACCACTTCTGCCTTAGATTTGCAGATTAGGCTGACAAACACAACTGCAACTACACCACAAGATATAGCTGCACGTTTGACTTCAATGGCATTTGGTGTCAACCCTGAAGCTAATGGTATCGTTTTTACTAAAAATGATGGTATTACTACTGACACGGATGTTTTCAGTGCTGCATTAACGGGACTTACAGCAGGAAATTTTAACAACATCGATATAGATGTTTGTTTTATTGGTGGTAATAACTGTCAAGGTGGTGGGAACGGAGGTTTGCGCTCAAATCAAACCGACATTCTTAACCTGAAAATAAAAGGAAACTTTACCTCAGATACAGCTTTTCTACAGTTTTTTGCTGCTAGGTTCCAAACTAGTCAAGGTAGCTATGTATTGGCAGGTAATGGAACCCCAGGAACACCAGTTCCCGAACCAATCACTATGCTCGGTCTTGGTGTAGGTACTGTAGGATTGGGTGCTTTAAAACGTAGATATGGCAACAAAAAAGCAAAAGTAACAGTTTAAGCGTAATTCAAATAACTTTGATTACGCTAATTCAGCAAGGCTAGATTTTCTCAAAAATGTGTCATTTACTGAATAGACATCTTTAATTCAAATTTGACATAAACTTCTCAAATAAAAATTTGGTGTGTTCTCTATTTTATTTGTGAATTTTAGATAAAAAATTTATTTAAGCAATTAAATATTGATTATTAATATTCAAAACCTGAATTTATTAGAAATATTTTTTGAAATTTGCTTGTAGGGAAATTAATATACCCTGTTAAACTATAAAAGTTCTCTTCCTTATTTGTAATTAATAATACCAATTCTATAAGAGGATGTCTGAAAACTTTTTGGTGTTGTATTAAAGACTTGTAGATCCCCCTAAATTCACGCCACTTGCTTCAACGGGGTGAACCCCCGCAACGCAGTGGCTCCCCTTAAAAAGGGGGACTTTAACTCTGGTTCCCCCCTTTTTAAGGGCAGGGCTGTTTCATTCTAAAAAGGAAAAAAGTAATGGGATGTTGTGGGAGCAGAATCTGATAGCTCTGGTAAGGGAATCAAAACCATTGTGGCGGAAAAGATTAATCACAAAACTGCGGAGAATTGAGAAGTTGGCAGCAGCATAACCATCAACCATTTGGGCAGAGTCTTCATCAAAGACAACATCTTTCACCCAATGTAATCGATTTTCTACGCCCCAGTGGCGACGAATACCACAGGCAAAATCGGATGCTTTCAGGGACAGAGAACTGATGTAGTAAGCAGTTTCTTGGTAAGCTTTACCAGCACGAGTACCAACTCGTTCGACTTGAATAATCGACTTTAAACCCAGCCAATCATGGGAAATATTGTTCAAGTTTTCAAATACACAAACACGACGTTGAGTAAAGCGACCACTCCTTCGTTCAAAATCAGTATGTATAGTTGTGGGCTGTGAGTGCTGCATATTCTGTTGGATTTGGTGATACAGTTTGGGCTGATTGGCTTTGACTGCAATCACATAATCATTGCCACTGTGGATGATTTGCTGGACTGTTTTTTTGACAATGAAGTGCATCAAAACTAAACACTACACCCTTTAAATCCAAGATAGCAATTAAGTTTTGAACCGTAGCAATTTCACTGCTTTGCTTGTTATCCATCGTTTGTAACCCGACGACTTGACCTTGGTGGCTACTAAACATCGATACGACACTAATGAATCTTTGATAGGCACTGCTATAGTCCTGGACTGTCGCCTTGATACTTTTACCGTCAGTTGCTAACCATTCTAAGGAGCTTAATTCTACATACTGACTTGCCCATTCATTAAATATCTGTGTCAATTCCTCAAAATTTACACGCATCATCACACGGCGAATTGTCGAGTACGATGGCACTCTATCTTTTGGTATCTCTAGTATTTCGATTAATGATTGTTGATGGCGTTTGACAAAATCTCTCATTACCTCTGTATCCTACACAACAGATTCTACTAAGGGAATCGAGGTGTTCCAGTGGGGTTTCCCAATGGAAAACGGGCGAGAATTTCGAGTTAACATCTGGGATTTTGGCGGGCAAGAAATTTACCATGCCACTCATCAATTTTTCCTCACTAAACGTTCTCTCTATGCTTTAGTTGCAGATAATCGCAAAGAAGACACCAATTTTTATCGCTGGCTGAATGTGGTGGAATTGCTCAGTGATAGCAGCCCAGTGCTAATCGTTAAAAATGAGAAGAGTGATAGAACCCGCGAAATTAATGAACCGCAATTAAAAGGGCAATTTAATAACCTCAAGGAAACCTTAGCAACCAATCTCGCTAAAAATGACCAACGTTTAAATAACGTCATCAAAGAAATTAAGCATCAAATTACGTCTTTACCTCACCTGGGTACACCACTACCTAAAACTTGGGTAAAAGTGAGAGAAACTTTAGAAAATGATCCACGTAATTACATCAGCTTGGATGAATATCTCAACATCTGCCAGCAAAATGGTTTTACCAGACATGAAGATAAATTGCAGTTAAGTGGTTATCTCCATGATTTAGGAGTTTGCTTACACTTTCAAGATGACCGCATATTAGAAAAGACTCTGATTCTCAAACCCAAGTGGGGTACTGATGCAGTTTACAGAGTTTTAGACGATCCCCAGGTAATTAATAACTTGGGCAAATTCACCTGGGAAGACTTAAAAAAAAATCTGGAAGGAGCAAGAATATGACCAAAAGCAAAATGAACTCTTGCAATTGATGATCAATTTCAAGCTATGTTACGAAATTCCTAATCATCCCCAAACCTACATTGCACCACAATTGTTAACAGCAAAACAACCGCATTATAAATGGAAAGAAACAAATAATCTTATCCTCCGCTACACCTACGACTTCATGCCCGAAGGTATTATTACTCAGTTTATTGTTGCTATACACAACTTAATTGATGTGATGGATAAACAACAAATTGTCTGGAAAAGTGGTGTCATTCTCAACAAAGACGAAACCAAAGCAGAGGTAATTGAATATTACGACAAGCGAGAAATTAAAATTCGAGTCGCAGGTAAACATAAAAGAGATGTGATGAGAACAGTTACAGATAAACTAGATGAAATTCATGAACCCTATGAGCGGCTTAAGTATGATAAATTAATTCCCTGCAATTGTCTCACCTGCAAAGATAGTCAAGAACCTCACTTTTATAAATTTGAGAATCTGCGGCAGCGTTTTGTCAATCAGAAATACCAAATTGAATGTGACAAACCACCTTATGAAACAGTCAATGTTTTGAGCCTAATTGACGACGTGATGGATAGAAGAGAACTAGAACAGGATAAAAGTAGAGATTCTGTGTCTAATTCTTCCTTCACCTTTGCCGGAAATATTGAAAAAGTTGTAATTCAGCATTTAAACGAAGGGAATAATATTATGACAGAGCCACAAAAACCAGATGAATCTTCTAAATCAGAAGTTCAAGTTACACTACCTTGGGCTTTTAGAAATGGAATGTTTTATTTATTTGTATGTGTAGTTGTCTTCACCATAGTTGGAACTTTGGGTGGTTCTCTACCGTTTCATTATTTAGCTTTAACTATTATCGGTACAGGTATATTTATTATCTTAATTGGTGTTCTGCAACTGCGACAAGATGACCGTCTCTCTGAGGAAAATTTTGTAGAGTTAACAGTAAGAGTAATAAAACAGTTTCCGTTAATTGGAAACCTGATTGAATCATTTAAAGGGAATAAATAAGCCAAGTTTTATCCCCCTAAATCCCCTAATACCAATTTTCTATGAAGTTGCGCCAAATAAATGATGTAGAGACGTTGTATACAACGTCTCTACAGTACAGAATAAAGTGCATCTTCTTCCAGAAACGGTATAAGCCGTCATTACCCCAGAGGAAAAGTTTTTTGCCGGACGTAAACTTGATGATGCCTTTGCTAATCCCTCACTCAAAGGCTATAGAATAATCGGAGATAAGCTAATCATGCTTTGCTTAAGGTAAAGAAGTATTTAGCTGGGCGACAGGTTAAGTTATGGAATTCAATCAGAATCAGGCTGAAACATTGGCGGCGTTACAAGAATTAATTGATGTGGTGGCAAAATTGCGATCGCCTGATGGTGGTTGTCCTTGGGATTTGGCACAAACTCCCCAAACGCTGATACCCTATGTGGTTGAAGAAGCTTACGAAGTAGTGGACGCAATTAAAAGTGATGATCCAACCGCCATTACTGAGGAATTAGGCGATTTACTTTTACAAGTTGTTTTACAAGCCCAAATCGCCAGCGAATATCAGCAATTTTCCCTCAAAGAAGTCGCCCAAGGTATTTCCCAAAAACTCATCCGTCGCCATCCCCATGTTTTTGGTGATGTGTCGGTGCAGAATGTTGATGAAGTGCGGCAAAACTGGGAACAAATCAAAGCGACAGAAAAAGGTGAACCAACCCCAGAAAAGCACCAACTCAGTGCTAAACTCAGCCGTTATGGGCGCACTCTTCCCCCCTTGATGGCGGCGATGAAAATTTCCCAAAAAGCGGCGGCGGTAGGCTTTGAATGGGAAAACATTGATGGTGTGTGGGCAAAGTTTCACGAAGAGTTGGCGGAGTTTCAGCAAGCTGTGGCTGAGGAAACACCAGAACGCCAAGAATCTGAATTAGGGGATTTATTATTTGCGGTGCTGCAACTTGCTCGATGGTATAATCTTGACCCTAGCGCCGCTTTGCAAGGCACAAATCAGCGATTTGTCCAGAGGTTACAAAAAATGGAGGCAGTGGTTAACCGCCCCCTTTTTGATTACAGTTTGGATGAGTTAGAAACGCTCTGGCAACAGGCAAAAGCCCAACTTGCCCAGGAGCCTTGATACATACCAGTTTACAGTTTGATGGTAACAGTCTTAACTTCGGTGTATTGCTGTAAGCCATATTCACCTAGTTCACGACCGATACCCGATTGCTTGAAACCACCAAAAGGTGCAGCAGCATCAAATACGTCGTAGCAATTGACCCAGACTGTACCTGCGCGGAGATTGTTAGCGATCGCATGAACTTTGGTAACATCCTGAGTCCAAACGGCGGCGGCGAGTCCGTACATGGTGTTATTTGCCCGTTCAATGACTTCGTTGATGTCTTTGAACTTGATAATGCTCATCACCGGGCCAAAGATTTCTTCTTGGGCAATTTTCATATCGTCACGCACATCGGCAAAAACCGTGGGGGCAATAAAGTAACCTTTGTCGCCTACTTGTTGTCCACCACAAAGCATCTGAGCGCCTTCCCGCATCCCAGATTCGATATAACTCATGACTTTGTTAAATTGCTCTTGGTCTACCTGCGGCCCTTGGTCTGTGGCAGAATCAAAGGGATCGCCGACAATTCGCTGTCTAGCTTTTTCCACAGTTCTAGCCACAAACTCGTCGTAGCATTTTTCTTCGACAAATAGCCGCGAACCTGCACAACAGCATTGACCTTGGTTAAAGAATAAAGCTTCGTGAGAACCTGCGATCGCTGCATCCATGTCTGCGTCAGCAAACACAATATTTGGACTCTTACCACCTAGTTCTAAGGTCACACGCTTGAGGTTACTTTTCGCCGCCGCTTCCATAATCAGGTGTCCCACTTCCGTGGAACCAGTGAAAGCAACTTTGTCGATGTCTCTATGATGTGCGATCGCTGCCCCAGCCGTAGGGCCGTATCCTGATAAAAGATTCACTACCCCTGGGGGAAAACCAGCCTCAATAATTAACTCTCCCACCCGCAATGCAGATAACGGTGTTTGTTCCGCCGTTTTCATCACCACAGTATTACCTGTTGCCAAAGCTGGTGCTAATTTCCACGCCTGCATTAACAAGGGGAAATTCCACGGGATAATTTGCCCAACCACCCCCACAGGCTCATGACGGGTGTAGCAAAAATAAGGGCCGTTAATTGGGATAGTTTTACCTTGGACTTTATCAGCCCAACCTGCATAGTAGCGATAACAGGCAATAACTAAACCCAAGTCTCCTAAAGAATCTTGTAATGGTTTGCCGTTATCTAGGGTTTCCAGTCGCGCTAACTCGTCAATATTCTGCTCAATTAAATCGGCTAACCGATAAAGCAACTCTCCACGACGGGTTGCAGACATATTGCGCCATTCCCCACTTTTAAAGGCGTGACGCGCTGCTTGCACTGCTTTATCAACATCGGCTGCATCTGCTTCGGCGACTTCGCAGATCATATCACCTGTACTTGGATTGATTGTTGCAAATCGGCGATCGCTGACACTATCTACCCACTCATTATTAATCAGCAGTTTAGTGGGGCCGATTTTGACCTGCTGTTTCGGTTCTGTCGTTGTAACCATCAGGCCCTCCTGAAGCTTTTGGAGAAAAATTGGCTGACATCTATTAATTATGTTGTCGGGAATACATTATGATGGACGATTTTCTTTATAAATCTTTTGAAAACCTTCTATTTTAAATTAGTCCGCGCAGGCGGACTTTGTTCTGATAGCCGCGAATTCCATTCGTCGGGGCTAAGTACTGATAAAATTACAACCTATGTATGATAACGTCTGTAAGTTCCTTGCTGAATCATTTGCCAGTGACTTTGCAACTTGGCTACTCAATGAATCAATTGCACTAACTCAACTAAGTCCATCGGAATTATCCCTCGAACCCATACGGGCAGATGCACTAATTTTGTTACAGTCCGATGAAATTATCCTCCATCTCGAATTTCAAACCAGACCAAAAGCCGATATTCCGTTTCGGATGAGTGATTATCGCTTACGCGGGTATCGCAAATTTCCCCATAAAAAAAATGCGTCAGGTGGTAATTTATTTACAACCAAGCGATTCTGAGCTAGTTTATCAAACAGAATTTGTTTTAGAAAATAGCTGGCACAGATTTGACGTAATTCGACTGTGGGAACAGCCAACGGAAATATTTTTCAATTACCCAGGTTTGCTACCGTTTGCAACTTTAAGCCAAACCGATAATCAAACCCAAACCTTAGAAGAAGTAGCTCAAATTATTGAAGCGATCGAAGACAGCAGAATCCGCAGTAATCTTGCTGCATCAGCAGCCGTGTTATCTGGGCTAGTATTAAATAAGGACGTGATTAAAAGAATTTTGCGGAGTGATATTATGCGCGAATCTGTAATTTATCAAGATATTTTGCAAGAAGGTGTTAAAGAGGGTTTTGAAAAAGGAATTGAACAGGGAATTGAGCAAGGAATTGAGCAGGGTATTGAACAGGGTATTGAACAAAAAGCTCAAGAAGTTGCCATCAAACTGATTAATAAAGGTATTAATCTCGAAATAATTGCCGATGCCACAGGTTTAACTATTGAACAGTTGCAACAATTACAGGCTCAAACAGAAGACATTCAACCCCAGTAACCTTATGCGTGAATCGGTTGTTGCTCAAGAGATTTGGCAAGAATGGTTTCAAGAAGGTTTTGAACTAGGTTTAGAACAAAAAGCTCAGGAAATTGCCAGAAATATGCTACGGAAAGGTTTTGATATTGCATTAATTGTTGAAGTTACTGATTTAACTATCGAACAGATTCAAAAATTACAACCTCAAATAGAAAATACTGATATTCAGTAATATTCAAACAAAATATTTAATGCCTCATGTCTTATAGTGACTTCTCCCTGGCAAAAGTCAAACGCGACTTCAACTTAAAAATAGTTGAAAATGCACGTTTTTTACCAGAAATACAACCAATAAAACCTAGTCTTTATCTCCAAGAAGCACTAAGTGAAGGAATCCCACTAGCAACAGCGACAGGTTCAGAAAAAGCACGTTCAGAGTTAATTATTAGTCCTATTCTTTTAGAAGTCCGAAAAATACTCGAACGCAAAGTTAGTTTGTTTTCGGGTGAAGATTTTACAGTTGCACCAGATTTAGGCTTAAGTGGTGTGTGTGATTTTTTAATTAGTCGCTCACCCGAACAAATATTTATCGAAGCTCCTGTTATTGTCATTATTGAAGCGAAAAAAGGTGATTTAAAACCAGGTTTAGGACAATGTGCCGCAGAAATGATTGCCGCACAAAAGTTTAATGAAACCAATAATATACCAATTAAGACAATTTATGGCAGTGTCAGCAGTGGCACTGCTTGGAGATTTTTGCAATTAACAGAGCAAACATTAAGTATTGATTTGACTGATTATACAGTTCCTCCCGTCGAAATGCTATTAGGAATGTTGGTTTGGATGGTGCAAGAGGGTTAGTCAAAATCTAAATACTAATTACCTTGATAATTCTGTAAATTACTTAATTCATCTGCTATGGCAATCCTAAATGATTTACAAACATCTTTCTTCCTTGTCTACCCTGTCCTCCTTGTCTTCCTTGTCTCTGTTATTCACATATCAAATAGTATTGCTATATATTTCTATATTTCTCCTTCACCCATCCAAAATTCATCAGGTAAAGGATCATTAAAATCATCACTCATCCAAATTTGACCTTCATTTAATCCCAGTATCCTTTGCTGAGGAGTTTCTTGGTTTTTTTCAGGTTGAGCATATTTTTGCATTAAAAATTCCACAAAATCTAAGACTTGCTGTTGCTGTTCTGGTGCTAGAGTTTGCAACTTGGCAATTAATTCTGAGGTGGTATCTCCAACTTGAGTAGTCATCTCACCTTCTCCCTTGGTGACATCTGAATTTTATGTTAGTTGTTTAGTCAGGCGATCGCCCTTGATTTGGTACTACTATGAATACATAGAGAAACACTACGCTAATCCTGACCTCTTCATTCCCATCGCCTAAATTTTCCAATTAATACTTGACAAAAATCCATATCTATATATTTGGCTATATCACGCCTCAAAAGTACAGATTTGCCAGAATATGGGAAAAATATTAATTTTTTGTTACATAATGCGAGTATTTGCTTTTATTATTTATTAATGTTTGTTAACAAAGTTTGCGATTTTTATATCGATTTATGTCAGATAAAGGACAAAATGCCCATTTGGTAAGGTTTTTCTGATAAAAAACTCTTATTGCCGAAAAAAATCGTTAAACTTTGTTGGCAAATTAGCCGCAAAGAAATTTCAGTCGAGAACACGCATCAAAGGAGCAGAGGAAGCATGTTCACCCACGTCAAGTCCACCATTAGACACATTGCGCCTGAGAACCTAGGCGGACGTAACTTAATTAAGGTGGTCTATGTCGTGCTTGAGTCCCAGTACCAGAGTGCATTGTCGCAAGCGGTTCGTACAATTAACGCCAACAATCCTGACCTTGCGATTGAAATCAGTGGGTACTTGATTGAGGAACTCAGAGACCCCGAAAATTACGAAGAGTTCCAGCGCGATATACAAAGTGCCAATATTTTTATTGCCTCTCTGATTTTTATCGAAGACTTAGCACAGAAAGTAGTAGCAGCAGTAGAACCGTACCGCGATAATTTAGACGTTGCTGTTGTCTTTCCATCAATGCCAGAGGTAATGCGCCTGAATAAAATGGGCAGTTTTTCCTTGGCGCAGTTGGGTCAATCGAAGAGTGCGATCGCACAATTCATGAAGAAACGCAAAGAAAAATCCGGTGCAGGATTCCAAGATGGAATGCTGAAACTATTGCGGACACTGCCCCAAGTGCTGAAGTTCTTACCGATAGATAAAGCACAGGACGCACGCAATTTTATGCTGAGTTTCCAGTATTGGCTGGGTGGTTCTCCAGAAAACCTGGAAAACTTCTTGCTGATGCTGGCTGATAAATATGTATTAAAAGATGTTGAAAAACAAAAAGTTGCATCTTTAGAATATCAAGCACCAGTAGTTTATCCCGATATGGGGATTTGGCATCCTTTAGCCACAACCATGTATGAGGATGTTCGAGAATATCTCAACTGGTACAGCGCCCGCCGGGATATCCCGCAAGATTTAAAAGATCCTTTAGCACCCTGTGTAGGTTTAGTATTACAACGCACTCACCTAGTTACAGGTGATGATGCCCATTACGTGGCGATGGTTCAGGAGTTAGAAGCATTAGGCGCAAGGGTAGTACCTGTGTTTGCCGGTGGTTTGGACTTCTCCAAACCTGTGGATGCTTACTTCTACGAACCAACTACAAATACACCGTTAGTAGACGCAGTAATTTCCTTAACTGGTTTTGCTTTAGTAGGCGGCCCGGCTAGACAAGACCATCCCAAGGCAATTGACGCACTCAAACGCCTAAATCGCCCTTACATGGTGGCGTTACCTTTGGTATTCCAAACCACCGAAGAATGGTTAGATAGCGATTTAGGCTTACATCCAATTCAAGTTGCTTTACAAATTGCGATTCCTGAACTTGATGGCGCAATTGAACCGATTATATTATCGGGTAGAGATGGGGCGACAGGAAAGGCGATCGCACTCCAAGACCGCATCGAAGCTGTAGCGCAACGTGCATTAAAGTGGGCTAACCTCCGCCGCAAACCCAAACTAGATAAAAAAGTTGCAATTACCGTTTTCAGCTTCCCACCCGATAAAGGCAACGTAGGAACAGCCGCATACCTCGATGTATTCGGTTCCATCTACGAAGTCATGAAAGCGTTGAGAAACAACGGCTACGAGGTGCAGGACTTACCAGAAAACGCGAAAGAGTTGATGGAACAAGTTATCCACGACGCACAAGCACAGTACGCCAGCCCCGAACTCAACATTGCTTATAAGATGTCAGTTCCAGAATACGAAGAACTGACACCTTATTCCCAACGCTTAGAAGAAAACTGGGGGCCACCACCAGGACACCTCAACAGCGACGGACAAAACCTGTTAATTTACGGTAAGCAATTCGGTAACGTCTTCATTGGTGTACAGCCTACCTTTGGTTACGAAGGCGACCCCATGCGGTTGTTGTTCTCCCGTTCTGCAAGTCCTCACCACGGCTTTGCTGCTTATTACACTTACCTCGAAAGAATTTGGGGTGCTGATGCTGTGCTGCATTTTGGTACTCACGGTTCCTTGGAATTTATGCCAGGAAAGCAAATGGGGATGTCTGGTGAATGCTACCCCGATAACTTAATTGGCACAATTCCCAACCTGTACTACTATGCCGCCAACAACCCCAGCGAAGCGACAATTGCCAAACGCCGCAGTTACGCCGAAACAATTTCCTACCTCACACCACCCGCAGAAAACGCAGGTTTGTACAAAGGTTTGAAAGAACTCAGCGAGTTAATTGCTTCTTACCAAACCTTAAAAGATAGCGGGCGCGGTATCCCCATCGTCAACACCATCATGGATAAATGCCGGATGGTGAACTTAGACAAAGACATCGACTTGCCCGAAATCGATGCTAAAGACATGACCCCAGAAGAACGGGATAATATCGTTGGTAGCGTCTACCGCAAGTTGATGGAAATCGAATCGCGGTTGTTACCTTGTGGTTTGCACGTTATCGGTAAACCCCCAAGTGCAGAAGAAGCGATCGCAACTCTAGTTAATATCGCCAGCCTAGACCGCCAAGAAGAAGAAATTCTCAGCTTACCCCGGATTATCGCCAATAGCCTGGGGCGGGATATTGACGAAATTTACAAAAATAGCGATCAAGGCGTATTAGAAGATGTCCAACTCCTACAAGACATCACCCTAGCCACTCGCGCTGCTGTCCGCGCCTTGGTACAAGAACAAACCGACGCAGAAGGTAGGGTTTCCTTAGTTTCCAGGTTGAATTTCTTCAACATGGGTAAAAAAGAACCTTGGGTAGAAGCACTGCACAAAGCTGGTTATCCTAAAGTTGATGCTTCCGCCTTGAAACCTTTGTTTGAGTATTTAGAGTTCTGCTTACAACAAGTTTGTGCAGACAACGAACTCGGCGCATTACTCAAAGGTTTAGAAGGCGAATACATCCTCCCCGGCCCTGGTGGCGACCCCATCCGCAACCCGGATGTATTACCTACAGGTAAGAACATTCACGCCCTCGACCCCCAAGCCATCCCCACGGCGGCGGCTGTCCAATCAGCAAAAATCGTGGTTGATAGACTTTTGGCACGGAACAAAGCCGAAAACAACGGTAATTGGCCAGAAACCATCGCCTGTGTTCTCTGGGGAACCGATAACATCAAAACCTACGGCGAATCACTGGCACAAATTATGTGGATGGTGGGTGTGCGTCCGGTTCCCGATGCTTTGGGACGGGTGAACAAGTTGGAGTTAATTCCCTTAGAAGAATTGGGAAGACCCAGAATTGACGTTGTAATTAACTGTTCTGGTGTATTCCGCGACTTGTTCATCAACCAGATGAACCTACTAGACCAAGCTGTGAAGATGGCTGCGGAAGCGGATGAACCCACAGAAATGAACTTTGTCCGCAAACACGCCATGCAGCAAGCTGAGGAATTGGGAATTAATCTACGTCAAGCAGCAACCCGCGTTTTCTCTAACGCTTCCGGTTCCTACTCCTCTAACATCAACTTGGCAGTAGAAAACAGCACCTGGGAAAGCGAAGCCGAGTTACAAGAAATGTACCTCACCCGCAAATCCTTCGCCTTCAGTGCTGACAATCCTGGCATGATGGAACAATCTCGGAAGATTTTTGAAAGCACCCTCAAAACTGCTGAAGCGACTTTCCAAAACCTGGATTCCTCCGAGATTAGTTTAACGGACGTTTCCCATTACTTCGACTCTGACCCCACCAAGGTTGTCTCAACTCTGCGTGGTGATGGCAAAACACCAGCATCTTACATTGCAGACACCACCACAGCCAACGCCCAAGTCCGCACCTTATCCGAAACAGTGCGCTTAGATGCCCGTACCAAATTGTTAAATCCCAAGTGGTATGAAGGTATGCTGTCTCACGGTTACGAAGGTGTGCGCGAACTCTCCAAGCGGTTGGTTAACACAATGGGTTGGAGTGCAACAGCCGGCGCAGTTGACAACTGGATTTATGAGGATGCCAACGAAACCTTCATCAAAGATGAAGAAATGCAGAAACGTTTGATGAACCTCAACCCCCATTCTTTCCGCAAGATGGTATCCACCTTATTGGAAGTGAATGGTCGCGGTTATTGGGAAACTAGCGAGGAGAATTTAGACCGCCTCCGCGAGTTGTACCAAGAAGTTGAAGACCGAATTGAAGGGATTGAGTAAATATAAAAGCTAGTCCCTAACCAAAAACTAAAAAACTCTAATGATTAGCGGAGCCAATCAAGGCTCCATTTTTCTTATTTAAAATTTTTTATATTTGTCTTAGATAAAGACAGAAAGAAAAATTTATAATGTCCTAGATAAAGACAGAAATTTATTGGAAAATATGGATATCATAAAAATGTACGAAAAGTTTCCAACTCGTGAAGCTTGCCTAATTCACCTTGAAAAGCAAAGGTGGAAAGGAAAGCCAAAATGCCCGTACTGTAGCTCATCTAATTTCACACATTTAAAAAACGGAAGCAGATACCACTGTAATTTATGTAACACAAAATATAGCGTTACAGTTAAAACCTTATTCCATAGAACTCGTGTGGATTTACAAAAGTGGTTTTTGGCTATCTATCTACTGATATATGCGAGAACAAAGCTCAGTTCACGTCAGCTTGCAAAATTACTTGCAGTTGACAAAAATACGGCATGGCTAATGATTGCACGTATAGATTTTTCCTTCTCATAGAGAACAGCAACTAGAATTATTTAAAGATGATAATGATTTACAAGATGAAACGAATGATCAGTATTTATGACAATACGAATTGTGATCGTTTTATGATTGTGTAGAGTGCGATCGCTTATCTCTCCATACAGGCGATCGCTAACCGTGCCATCATAGAATCAGCGATCGCTTATGAGAAATAAGGCTATGCTAAAAACACTTTGGGCTACTGTGAGACATGGAAAGATAGAACTACTGGAATCTGCTGAATTACCAGAAGGAACAAAAGTGCTAGTGACGTTGCTTCCTGATGATGAAAATGAATTTTGGCTTCAAGCTAGTCAAAAATCATTAGATGAAGTTTGGGATAATACTGAGGATGATGTCTATGCTCAACTACTCTAAAAATGACATCATTTTAGTTCAGTATCCCTTTTCAGATTTGTCAACTTCAAAAGTTAGACCTGCTGTTGTAGTCAGTACGCAACACATTTCTCAAGATATTTTTATTACGCCTTTGACAAGCAAAACTGAATCATTATTAGAAGGCGAGTTTGTGTTGTCTGAATGGAAAGCCGCAGGACTAAATGTAGCAACAGCAGTTAAAAAGAGGATTATATACAGTCCATAGAAGCTTGGTTGTAAAAGTAATTGGCAAGTTAGCTGATGCTGATGCTAAATTGCTAGAGCAATCCTTAAAAGGTTGGTTGGGACTGTAATATAAAATACCATTATTTATGGCAATGTCTCAAAACTGAGAATTGAATATTTTAATCAGGCGATCGCACTTGGTAATGTAGAGTGCGATCGCCTGCACAATTAGTATAATTTATCTAGGCTATCTCACTATAACCAAATGCCAGCTAAGGACATTTACCATGATGCTGTTAAAAATGCCTTAATTAAAGATGGCTGGACAATTACGGCTGATCCTTATTTTTTGCAGTATGAAGATGCTGAACTTTATGCTGATTTATTTGTAGAAAAAGCCTTACTAGCTGAACAAGAAGGACGGAAAATAGTTGTTGAAATCAAGAGCTTCATCAGCCCTTCTCTGATGAAAGATTTTCAAAATGCTTTAGGTCAGTATATTTTATACCGCGACATTTTACAACTAGCAAATAAAAACTATGAGATATATCTAGCGATTAGAGATACAATATTTGATACCTTCTTTCAACGAAAATCTGTTCAAGCAGTTGTAGAACTTCATCATATTAAACTGATGGTATTTAACAATGAAAGAGAGGAAATTACTTTATGGACAAAGTAGCAGAGTATCGGAAATTAATTAAACAAGTGCTTACTGAGTATGATAATTTATCTCGTCAATCACCTGACACTAATTACGAAACTAGTTTAGTATTTGATGAAAATCATGACCATTATTTATGGTTAGCTGTAGATTGGCAAGGCAGCAAGCGAATTAAATATACTTATATTCATATTCGGATTAAGAACGAAAAAATTTATATAGAGGAAGATTATACAGAGGAAGGAATAGCAACTGAATTAATCAGATTAGGTGTGCCTAATAATGATATTGTGCTTGCCTTTCATCCTCCAGATGTGAGGAAATTTACAGATTTTGCAACAGCTTAATCAATTATTAGTTTTTTCAGGCGATCGCATTAGGATTGTGGAGAGTGCGATCGCGTTTGGGAATTTGGGATGCGTTAGTGAAGCTTACCGCAGGTATCGCTTTTGGGAATGCAGAGTGCGATCGCCCAAATAATACACTAAGATACCAAAAGCAATTAATTTATCCTTTTTTAGATACAGCCAGACTATTCCATAAATACCAGCGCCAAGGCAAGTCTACACCTTTAGTCAAACCAATGCGCGTAGTCTGAATTAACGTCAGATTTCCTTGTTCTAGCTGTTGTTGAAACTCAGGCTGGCGGTGTTCTAACCAGAGTGCTTGACCAAATTCTAGGGGTGTTGCATTCAATGTCAAATCAATTTTCAAAGCACGGCAAAGTTTACCCGGCCCGGCGGCGATGCGATGTGGTTTAAGTTTTTCTTGATGATCAACCCAGGTAGGAACTTGCGCTAACTCCAAGGCGCGGAGAAGCACAGCACTAGGAATTCCATCTCTGTCAGTTACCACATTCAAACAGTGGTAAACACCATAAATTAAATACACATAAGCTTTCCCAGCCGCCTCAAACATGACCTGATTGCGAGTAGTCCGACTACGATAAGCGTGCATTGCTGGATCTTCCGGTGCATAAGCCTCTGTCTCAACAATCATTCCCCGAAAAATCCTACCATCTGGCATTTGTCTAACTAAAGTACAGCCAATCAATTCAGGAGCCACTAAAGTTGAGGGACGAGTCAGCCAAGTTGCATCAATGTCAGATTTCATAGATTAGGGGCTAGTACTGCTACGCGGAAGTCAAAAGTCAAAAGTCAAAAAGCCTATATCACAAGCTTTTCACTAACTTGAAATGGTATCTTTATTTCCGCCGATCTGTACTAGTATTTTTCACTCAGCACTTCAAGTATGAATACTTTGCTGAATGGGAACTTCAATCCGAAATTCTGTACCTTGGCCTGGTTGTGAATCGCATTGAAAAATACCACCATGCTTATCTACCACGATTTGGTAACTAATTGATAGTCCCAAACCTGTACCCTTACCTACAGGTTTAGTTGTGAAAAATGGGTCAAAGATTCGTGTTTTCACAGCTTCTGGTATGCCTAATCCATTGTCTTTGATGTAAATTACCACGCTCGGCACATTTTTGTTCATCTCACCAACGATAGTGCGAACGGTAATTTGATGTTGAAGAGTGGCTGAGGTTGATTCTGGGTGATATTCTAAAGCGTCGATCGCATTGCTCAACACATTCATAAATACTTGGTTGAGTTGTCCTGGATAGCACTCTACCAATGGCAAATCACCATACTCTTTAATAACTTGAATGTCAGCACTATCTGATTTCGATTTCAAGCGGTGCTGTAAAATCAGCAGGGTACTATCGAGACCTTCGTGAATATCTACTACTTTCATTTCCGCTTCATCCAGGCGAGAGAAATTCCGCAAGGACATGACGATTTGGCGGATGCGTTCTACACCAACGCTCATGGAAGCGAGAGTTTTGGGTAAATCTTGTGAGAGAAATTCTAAGTCAATATCTTCCAGGCGATCGCTAATTTCTTCACTAGGTTTAGGATATTGTTTCTGATAAAGGTTGAGCATTCCCAGTAAATCATCTGCATATTCCCGCACATGGGATAAATTACCATAAATAAAATTCACGGGATTATTAATTTCATGAGCCACACCCGCCACTAATTGACCCAGTGAAGACATTTTTTCGGTTTGGATGAGTTGAGTTTGGGTAGTTTGTAACTCATGCAAGGCTTCGCTTAATTTTTGGGTTTGTTGTTTAGTATGGGCTAGTAAATCAGCTTGCTCTAAGGCGACAGACAGTTGAGTTGCTACTTGGGTAGTAAATTGAATTTCGGAAGTTTCCCATTCTCGCGGTTGGGTGCATTGGTGAATACACAATAAACCCCAGAGTTCATGACCTTTAACCAGAGGAACTACTAAATTGGCTTGTATCTGAAGTTTTTCCAATAAGTTTAAATAACAAGGGTTAAGTCCAGAGTTGTGAACGTCAGTAATCACATGCACTCTTCCCTGACGATGCAAAGCAAGATATTTTTGCTTAAAGCAAGTGTCTTGAATTTTTAGGGCGAGTGTCGAGACAAACCCAGGTAAAATATCCTCTGCTACGACTTCACCCGTATCTAGTTCTGCATCTGGGTCAAAGCGATAAACTACAACTCGGTCAGCATTTAAAGTCCGCCGCACTTCATGGGCTGTTGCACTAAAAATTGTCTCTAAATCTAGAGATTCCCGCAATTTAGTTACTACTTCAAATAATATTTGGCGTTGTTCGGCGGCTTTTCGCAAATCAGCAGCTTGTTGCTGAGTTTGCATCAGTAATTGGGCTTGTTGCAGAGCTATACCCAATTGCGCTGCAATTTGACTGAGAAAGTTAACTTCCGAAGGTTTCCATTCGCGGGGGCCAGAATGTTGATAGGTGCAAAGTAAGCCCCAGAGTTTTTGTCCGACAAAAATGGGAGCTAAAACAAAAGCATGAATGTGATAATACTCTAAATTATCTAAATGGCACTGGGTAAAGCCCATTTGATAGATATCATCCACAGCAAATGTTTCGTTTTGGCGGTAACGCCCGCCTTCGGTTTTTTGCAGGTAGGTATCATTCCAAACTGTATTTACGCTAATTTTGCTTTCATTTGTCCAATGGGGGCTAGTAGCTTCAAAATCGCCGACAAATTCACCACCCCAATCTTCTGTAAACCGATAAACCGAAACGCGATCACCTTTGACTAACTGACAGACTTCTTTGGTAGTAATTTGAAAAATCTGATCTACATCCAACGACTCCCGAATTTTAGCAATCACACCAAATACGGCTTGTTGTTGTTGATATGTGCGTTCTAGTTCAACTGTGCGCCTTTTTACTTGATGTTCTAAATTGAGATTAAAGCCTTGTACTTGCTGATAAAGTTCATATTGTTGAACTGCTGAGGCAAAATGTTTGGCAAGTTCTCTCGCTAATTCAATATCTGCGGTTGTCCATTTTTGGGCTTGGGCTGTTTTTGATTCTTTCCAAACATCAAAAGATAACCGGGGATAAGACTGGCGGCGATCGCGGTCAAATTGACCAGCCCACAAGGTTTCTGTGTCGATTTCATTACGAAAGATACTCAAATAACCGACTAATTGCTGACGATAACACAATGGAATCATCAGTAAACTGCGAATTTTTGTTGGTTTAAAAGTTGGTTGCAAAGTTCGCAAATTTGCGGTTTGATAAATATCATCAATTGCCCAAACATCATATTCGCCAGACTGATAATATTCTTGCCAGACGTTATACTGCTCCATTAAGGGATAAATCGTATCTGGGGGAATTTCTGGCTGTTGTCCACTAATATAAATTTGAATGCAGTCACTACCAGGAATTAAACATTCTTTTAGACTTTTAATTTGACTATTGGTAGCTTGAAAAGCTTCGTTTCTAATACACAATCTCCCACCAGCACCTTGAAAGGCGGCGACAGCAGCTTCTAATGCCGGTTGTAAAACAATTGTCGGGAGGGAATGTAGCAGGGTCGCAATGCGATTAATCACACTTTCTCGTTCGGCTTTGGCGCGGGCTTGGGCGAGAAGATAACTTTGAGCGATCGCCACCGATAATTGATCTACAACCATTTGCATCGCTTCTAATTCATAAAGTGAAATAGAATGCGCCTGGGAATGATGAGATACCAGCAATCCCCACAATTGATGTTGATGAAAAATCGGCGCAACGACACAAGATTTGACTCCCATCGCCGTTAAGTATTCCGCGTGACAGGGGTCTACAGGGCGGTAACGAATATCTTCTGTTTTCAGTTCGCCTGTTTCTAAAACACTCATCGGGCTGTGACCAATCTGTTGCAGATCAACATTCACAACAGAACGTACCCTTGATTTAGTAAACAATTCACGCGCATGAGGCGGAATATCATCGGCGGGAAAATTCAGTCCCAACAGCGAAGGTAAACGCTGTTCATAAATTGATTCACCAACAACTTGACCAGTACCATCAGCATGAAATTGATAAATCATTACTCGGTCAGTTTCCAGTAAGCAACGTACTTCTGCTGTTGTGGTTGCAATAATTTCTTCTAACTCTAATGTTTGACGAATACGATTTGTTATCCGGCGCAGGAGACTCTCTTGATCAAGTCTTGTCCGCAAGTTTGGATCTGCTAGTTGGGACATTGTTTTTAAGTTTAAAAAATTTTTGAAATTAAATATCTTGTCAGCGATAAATCTAAAAACATTGTGAATTTTATGTAATCTATTTGTCCACAGTAAAACCACGGTCAAAATACAGTGAATACTCATAGGTTTTTGTTACAGGTTTTTACATTGTTTTTTTTACAAAAAAAATCCCATCATTTTATAGATTTTTGATAAATTTTTCCTAGTAAAAAGTTTAAAAAAGTCAGATATTTATGTTTTTCAAAAAAAATAGAGACCACAACTAAGCTGTGTCTCTATTGTTAAGTATTAATTCTTCCTTGCGGCTGATTACTCAGAGAATTAAACTCTGTTATTATCAGCAAAACGAATTCTTAAATAGTCTTCTTCCATCTTGGCACCAGCCGGCTGTAGTGCTGCTAAAGCTTGTGGTAAAACCAAATTGCGGCGATGATTACCGATTGTGATATTCAACTCATCACCTGTTTTACTTAGCTGAATTTGGTGTTTTGGAATACCTGGTAAATACAGTTCCAAACTGTACTCATTCTTTTCTTGTACGACTCTAACTGTTGTTTCTTTATAATAAACTTGGCTAGGGTCTTCATCTTTGTAGAGAATTTCCTTGAGTCTTTCTAGAGCAGCTAATCCACACATTTCTTCTGAAAACAGTGGCACTTCTTTGACTGGCAGAGGATGGAAATTTTCGTGAATTTCTTGACGATACTGTTCTTGATTTTGTTTCCAACGTTGGAAAAATGGATCTTCGACTTCCGGCGGAATAATCCTGTTAGCAACTACTAAATCTGTAGCTACATTGTATAAGCTTAAATAAGCATGGGCGCGTAGCGATTCTTTAATCACCATCTTTTCGGGATTGGTGACAAGACGCACAGAAGTTTGGGTATTATCTGTTAATACCTTTTCGAGCGCCTCAATTTGTTCATAAAATTCGTAAGGTGCATCCATTACCTCTTTGTCGGGTAGAGAAAACCCAGCAATTGGTTTAAAAATTGGTTCCACTAAAGGACGCAACGCTACAGAGATATTTTGAAATGGTTTGTAAAAGCGGCGCATATACCAACCGCCGACTTCTGGTAAGCTTAACAAGCGCAAAGCTGTGCCGGTGGGGGCTGAGTCAATAATTAAAACATCAAAATCCCCTTCATCATAGTGGCGTTTCATTCTTACCAAGCTGAAAATTTCATCCATACCTGGTAGAATCGCCAATTCTTCCGCTTGCACTCCTTCTAAGCCCCGCGCCTGCAAAACCTGGGTAATGTATCGCTTCACAGCACCCCAGTTACCTTCAAGTTCTTGCAGTGCATCTAGTTCTGCACCCCATAAATTTGGGCGAATTTGTTTGGGTGCATGTTCTAGTTCTAAATCAAAACTATCGGCTAAGGAATGGGCGGGATCTGTACTTAAAACTAGTGTACGATAGCCAAGTTCTGCACAACGAAGTCCCGTAGCGGCAGCAACAGAGGTTTTTCCCACACCGCCTTTGCCTGTCATCAAAATTACTCGCATTATCTCGAATCTATAAGGTTTTTAGCTTGTGAGTCCTCTAAAATGCTCAATTAATGCTCAAAGAGGGGGTGGTTAGTTTTGCAGCCAAATATCAAGTATGAATTTCATACTCAATCTTTCTGCCAAAAAAACACTCATCTTTTATTATTACGTAATTTTCTAACTCACAAGTTGTCCCAGTCCAAACTGGGCGAGGAATTTAGACCTGAATCCTTACCGCAAAAGTATGAAGAAACGAACCGCAAAGGACGCAAAGGACACGAAGTTATAAGAGTTTGAGAGAATTATTGCGTAAGTCCCATAGAAGTCAGAATTCAGGAGTCAGAAGGCTAATTAAATCACGGTTTTACTAGGCAGAGATTCTGATATACTTAATAGCTTGTGAATCGCTACTTGATTAATCCCATTTCATATAAACCTTGGTGCAGTCTTTTGGCTTCTGCGAGATTTTGCTGCTGTTCGTGGAGAAGAATGGCATTTTTAAATGCTGTCAGACTAGCTTGGAGATTACCAACTTTTAGCTGTACTACGCCTAAATTTTGATATGCTTCTGCGTAATAAGGATTTAATTTGATGGCTTTTTGATAACAAGCGATCGCATCAGTAAATAAATTCAAAGCCTTTAATGTCATCCCTAAGTTATAATATCCAGTCGCAAAATCTGGGTCAATCTTTAAAGCTGTTTCGTAAGCTTTTTTGGCGTTGTTTAAATCTCCTGCATCTTTGAGTAAGTTACCTAAATTGTTATATGCTCCTAACTTGAGCATTGGATAAATCGGTAATTTAATTGCAGCTTGGTAGTGTTCTAGGGCTGATTGCGTCTGTTTTAAATGATTGTACGCAATCCCTAAATGATAATGGAGTTCATATAAAATTTCGTAGTTTTCTGCTGATTGATTTGCTGTCACCCAATCTTGGGGTGACTTACCACTGGCTTGGTTGAGTCCCCTTTGCAATAACTCTACACCTTGAGCAAGTTTGCCAGTTTCAACGTAAAGCGCCCCTAATTTACTGCAAACATAAGGATCATTGGGATGAGTAGCGAGAAACTCTAACATTGCGGCTTGGGCTTTGGTGTATTTATTATTTTGGGCGATCGCTCTTTTTTGATACCCTGTATGCAGAATTGCTATACCCTGCAAATAACCTACTTGCCAATGAGGTTCTTTTTTTTAAAATCGCCGCTACACTATCATCCACTAAGGCATGATAAGGCCGCTCAAAGCGAATTTCAGGATGATTGCGAAACAACCGCGAAACCAAAGAATAGGGAGATTGGACTGCACCAATTTCTTGGCGGATGAGATTAATTAAGATATATTCATCACTTTGAATTGCATCCTGTAGCTGTGGCACAATGCTGGGTGTGAGTATTTCATCCGCATCTAACACCAACACCCAATCACCAGTAACATATTTTAAAGCGGCATTCCGAGCAGTACTAAAGTTATTAGTCCATTGAAAATGATGTACTTTTGCGCCGAATTGTTGGGCGATTTCGGGAGTGCGATCGCTAGAACCTGTATCTAACACTACCATTTCATCCACGAAATCCTTAACACTATTTAAGCACTTCGGTAGCGTAGTTTCTTCATTTTTTACAATCATGCACAGACTAATACTCATACGCAAACTTCAATTTATTTACTTGTATTGATTAAACATAGAAGATGCACTTTCACCAATTCAGCACTTAGCAATCTGGAATGGGTTACTCACAAATCTACTCCTGTTTCTACGAGTAGTTTACAAATCCAACCGGATTGCTATATGACAACTCTACTTGCTACCAGCTACTACTTAACACTTTATTACAATAGATTGGCAAAACTGTAGAAAGCTAATGATCATTCGGAATTCGGAATTCTGACTGCTGAATTCTGCTGTATGTGCAAAAATCAAGATTAGCAAATCAGTGAGTGGGTGTTCTCAAAGAGAGGGGAAACTTCATGCTGGGTCAAACGGTCGGGGGACGCTACCAAATTCTTACTCAGTTAGGACGGGGAGGATTTGGCACGACTTTTATCGCTCAAGATATACAACGACCTGGAAATCCCCAGTGTGTTGTTAAGCAATTTAAGCCACTGGCGAATGATCCCTACACCTTAAATGCAGCTAAACGCTTTTTTGACTTAGAAGCCGCGATTTTGGAAATGTTAGGAAAACATGACCAACTTCCCCAATTACTGGCTCACTTTGCGGAAAATGAAGAATTCTTTTTAGTCCAAGAATTTATTCCCGGTCATGATCTCAAACAAGAATTACCGCCACTCAGTGATAAATTAAGCGAAACTGCTGTAATTAAATTGTTAAAAGAGATACTGGCGGTTTTAGCATTTGTGCATCAAAATCATGTGATTCATCGGGATCTCAAACCTGAAAATATTCGCCGCCGAGAATCAGATGGCAAAATAGTTTTAATCGACTTTGGCGCAGTCAAACAAATTAGTACCCAAGTAGCCAACACCGCTGGACAAACAAGTTTTACTGTTGCTATTGGTACACCTGGTTATATGCCCAGTGAACAGGCTAATAGTAATCCCCATTTAAGTAGCGATATTTATGCAGTGGGAATGATTGCTATCCTAGCTTTAACAGGGATAAATCCGGCGGCTGGTAGCCATTCAATCCCCAGAAACCCAAATACAGGCGAAATTGATTGGCGTGATAAAGTGAAAGTTAGCCCCCAGTTTGCCGCTATTTTAGATAAAATGGTGCGCTATGATTTTCGCCAGCGTTACCCTACAGCCGAGTCGGTATTACAAGCATTAGAAATGCTTGAGAAAGCACCATTAACTAAACTCAAACAATCTTTGCCGAAAAAATGGGTGATGGGTTTAGGAATTACAGCCGCAGTTGCAGTTGGATTAATACTTTTATCTCAAATCAAAATTAATCAAACCAATTTTTCAAACTATGCTGCTCATGGAGTAAAAATTAACTATCCTGATAATTGGGCAGTGCAAGAAACACCAAATGCTGTGACACAAGATATAGTTACTTTCTTAGCACCAAAACAAAGCGATTATGACCAATTTCAAGAACTTGTAACTATTCGGGTTGAACCACTTTCAAGTACTTTAGACGAGTCAAAAGATTTATTTATTCGGGAAGTCAAAAATACAGTAGATGATGCTCAAATAGAAAGTTCTAGTGAAACAACACTGGCTAATCAGCGAGCAAATCAACTAGTCTTTACAGGGAAAATTGATAATGGACGGTTAAAGAGTCTGCAAGTTTGGACTTTACAAAATGATAATGCCTATATTATTACTTACACTGCAACTGTTGATGAATATGATAAATTTTTACCTATAGCAGAAAAAATGATTCGGTCTTTTGTTTTTGAATAAAATAAACCCCTCAGACGGGAAGTTGGGGGCTATACAAACAAATCCTGAACTTCGACAAGCTCAGTGATCACCTTCGCAGGCTAATAATATACTTCTTCATATCGATTTGGTATAAGGGCGAATGGCTGTAACCTTTGATAAAGCCAAGCCTATGCCCCTAAATGTTAAGAGATTGTTTTAAAACTGAGTCACTGTCAAACTGACACCACCAGAATCTAGTCGCGGAACCTTTAAATAATCTACTGGTTCACCGTTACGTTGATTCGGTTGGCTATTATTTGGCTTTTCGCACTCTTTAATTGCTGCTTCTGGGTCGTTGAGAATTTCTAGTGGTTTAATATTTTTGCAGCCCTTTTCTTCACGGACGCGGCCAATAGTGTTAGCAATTTGTCTTAAGGCTTGAGCGCGATCGCTGTTGCTAACTGCGCTACTGTTGATTGTAATTGGTTCAGTGATCAGGGTGGCGGCTTCGCGGCTTTCGATAGTCAGTGGCGCAAGTTCCTGTTGTTGCGCTTGGACAGGATGAGCAAGAGCGATCGCACTGACAATCACAGCTAAAGTTATAAATGGGCGTTTCATACTCTAACCCCTGAATTTAAGTTATATGTGATACCTACAAGTGCAATTCCATCTTATCCGCAAGCAATTAAAATGTAATCACCTATCAAGTTAACTGTGTTCCATTTGCAAAACTGGCACAGTTGTCTATACATAACAGATTCGATGTTTATAAAGTACAGCAACTGATTGAAAAAAGTAATTAATAATGAGTAATGAGTCAGAAATTTACTTATTACTCATTATTAATTACTCATCGAGAGGCTCAGATCCCCGACTTCTTGAAGAAGTCGGGGATCTTTCGGTTCAAGCATTATTTAGGACTGCTATATCTAATCAAGCATGAAAATATTTTTTCTTCACTTTTTTGTAGAGATTTTTAATTCTTAATTGATTTAAGCGTAATTGCGTCAATGTGGGTATGTTAGATTGATAATGCTGTTTGTGATCAAAAAATTCATTTAATTCCTTTAAAATTACTCGCAGTCTTTGAATAATATTTTCGTAGCGATACTCTTTCAGTACTTCTTCTGACAAACTTAAACCTGTAGAAGATTGCAGCACTTTCAGAATCTTGGCTACATCATATTCTTTGGAATAATTAGCAATTTTATAACTATTAAACCCAGGGTCTAAATAATCAGAAAGCCCACCATTAACGCTAGAAAATACCTGACACCCACAAGCTAAAGCTTCCATCGGTTGCAGTCCAAAGCCTTCACTGACAGTTTGTTGCGCCCAATATTCCGCCGAATCATAAAGATAAATTTTAGCCTGATTAAATAATCCCGGTAAATCTTCTACATAATAGTCAACTAAATGCACATTGCATTTTTGTTTTAACGTGGGAATTAGCTCTGTTAATAAATACTCCGAAGACTTTCGCGCCTGAACTAACACATCGATATCTCGTTCTAAATGTAAATTTTTAAATTCTGGGCTAATTTCATTCGGCAAATAATATATGAGGTTATTCGGCGACTTCTGCCCCCAATAACCTAATGTGTTGCGGCTAACAGTAATAATGGGAATCCCTGGAGGTAAATTAAATTTGTAACCAGAACTATGGGCATGATATACGACATTGTACTGCTTGAGTTTGGCAACTAATTTAGCGATATCAAATCCCCAACTAATAACAAAGATGGCATTATCTAAATTTGCTTCTCTCAGTAAGTCATCTAAAAACAACTTATCGGCTTCTCGTTGGCGGTAAGTTACAACTTCCGCACTGCAAATCTGTTGAGCAAGTTTCAAGGTTTTTAATTCTGCCCAGAGACCACCACAGACAAATCTGCCCTGAGTTCCAGGCAATAGAAAATAAAGCTTTCGCATTATAAATTATAAGTTACGAATTAATTTCACTCTCGCCATTTTACCTTGACAAAATGTCCTTGCCGTCCCCAAACATCACGAGCCACGGTAATATTTTCTACTGCTAGGTTAAACGGAATAGCTGTGGTGAGATAACGCTGGGCTATTGAACCTAAATCTGGGGCGATTTCTGCGGCTGTGGTGGCGGCTAGTCCTAGACCAATTAATTGTTCAACCGGACGAAAGGGAAGCAACAAATTGACACCGACAGCAAGTCCGGCTGTTAACAACATTGTGACTGAGAGATTTGTACCACAACGGGGATGTACTGCTAAATCCCACTCACCATGTGTCAGACGATAAAGGGCTTGGCTGACTGCCCGTCGCAAGTTGCTGATATTGACTTCACCATAAAGGTAAAATCCTTGATCTGTAGATAAACCACCTAATAATTCGTTATCAAGTTGAACTGTATTGGGTCTCCCTGGAGGAGTATGGACATTCTTAGTTTCACTCAAAACCCAAACTGTAGCATGTTCTAGGGCGTGAACTTGCCGCAGCATAATAATTTCTTTCAAACCAGGAATAAATGATAGCTGTCTGACTAAATCAGCATCTAGGTTAGATTGCGGCGTAGTAAAGTCAAAGTTAAAAAAGTTAAAGGAAGACGAGCCACCTTGAACAGAAGCAGAAGTTTCCATAGTCACACTGCTCCCCAAACTGATGGAGCAACATAGATTTCTTACAAATGTAACGCTTGCGGCAAAAGATTATTGCTAATTTTTATTGATGACTGGATAAATATCTTTTTAAATATGGTGAAATGTACCGTTGAGCCAGTTTTGTAAAACTGAATCAACGGTAACAATTCTGCACGATAACTAATAACTAAGTAATCTGTTCTGCCTGATGTTGATGCTAGCGAGAACTAGAGGTTCACGCTGAAATAGATGCGTGAGGAGTAAAACAAGCAGTGAACCATGAAAATGTCGTAGCTGCACACCAAATGAAATTTATCGCCAGATTAGACGCGATTTATGGCATCTGCCAAACGCCATTGACCGCATCTGTAGCAATTCATTCGTTTTGGTTAGGCAGAGGACAGCAATTCACATCATCCAAACAGACCTTGCCCCACTGTAAAGCCCAGCGCACAAGTGCCACTCGGTTTTCTGTTTGGGTTTTGGTGAGAATATTGCTGATGTGGTTATCAACTGTTCGCTTGCTAATTTCCAATTTTGCTGCAATCTCTTGGTTAGTTAAGCCAGCGGCCACTAAGTCGATAATTTGCAGTTCTCTGTCTGACAGAGTAACAGGGGTCTGGGACTCGCCACCAGCCATGACTGATTATATCCTCCCTTGGTATATGTACTTAATCACTCTCTTTAATTCTAGAAGATTCTTTTGTTGGTAGGGATTTGAAGTGTTAGCTGTAATACGATTGACAATAATTTTTTTCAAGTTTAACTCAAGGGAAAATTTACATACCACAACTTAAATGTCATTTATAATACTTATTCTAAAGATTTTATTAAGCATTAACACTGATAAATAAAAGCTGATATTAAAGCCTACAGATTCAGTAGGAGTAACAAAAAATGCTATTGAATTGTATGAAGGACTGGCGACAGAACGACAAGATTATTGTAGATTTTATACTGACCTCACAAGAACTTAAAAGTTAGGGGTCAATAGGAAAAACTCAGAATTGAGAGTTCTGGGTTCAAGCAGAATAATTCTGATATCAGGATTATTCTTTGCTTCCTCAACCTAAATCGCAAATCTAAAGTGAGATGAGCAATCCCCGTGTTTTGTGTCTTGGTGAAATTCTGTTCGATTGTTTAGCCGATCAATTGGGGCTAAAACTGGAGGAGGTACAGTCTTGGACTCCTTACCCTGGAGGAGCGCCAGCTAATGTGGCCTGTGCGTTGGTGAAACTCGGAACTTCCGCCGGATTTGTTGGCGCTGTAGGTGAAGATGAACCGGGGAATGAGCTGGTTCAGTTACTCCAGGAAATTGGGGTAGAGATAACGGGTGTACAACGTCATCCGACTGCACCAACGCGACAGGTGTATGTAGTGCGAGATTTGGCGGGCGATCGCAATTTCGCTGGCTTCGGTCAGTATGATACATCTGAATTTGCCGACACCCGTCTACAAGCCCAGCAATTACCCACTGCGCTGTTTCAAGAGGCAGATTTTCTGGTTTTGGGTACTTTAGAATTAGCCTATCCTGACAGCGAACAGGCAGTTTATCGCGCTTTAGATTTGGCAGAACAATTTGACCTGAAGATTGTGCTAGATGTCAACTGGCGACCAGTATTTTGGCAAGACCAAAATATCGCGCGGCAAAAAATTCAAGATACATTTAAGCGGATTGACTTTCTCAAACTCTCCAAAGAGGAAGCAGAATGGCTTTTTGATACCGCCGATGCGGGAGCCATTACTTACCGTTTAGATTCTGTGGAAGGAGTGCTGATAACTGACGGTGATAAAGGTTGCGCCTATTGCTTAAGTGGTAACGAAGGAATATTACCTTCTTTTCCGGTGAAAGTAGCTGACACCACTGGCGCGGGAGATAGCTTTTTGGCGGGATTTATCCACCAATTAAGTCAGCACGGGATCAAAAAATTGGCAGATGCAGACACAGCAAAACGCATTGTTACTTATGCTAGTGCTGTGGGAGCATTAACTACGATTAAACCAGGTGCGATCGCTTCTCAACCAACAGCCGCAGAAGTCGAGGCTTTTCTGGCTACCCATCAACTTTAACAAGACTGTTGTCTGTTGAGAATGGGTGTAAGGGTGTAGGGGTATATGGGTATATATCTCCAAAACCCTTACACCCCATACCCTTTCACCCCGATACCATTTTTCACAGATAATCTTGGTGCGTAAGTTCTAAATTTAAATGATGAGTTTTGCCAAACCTAAATAACGGATACCTCCGGGAGAAATATCAAACCGACAAGGTAATACTTCTAAACCAAGAGCGATCGCTTGCCGCAATAACTGGCCATATATTGGATCTGTAGTATCACCAGGGGCAAACTCTGTACAATCACCCCGGTTGATAAAGTACAACATCACAGCCCGATTTGTCGGTAGCAGCGCCATTAATTCGCGCAGGTGTTTTTGTCCTCTGGTGGTTTCTGTATCAGGAAATAATGCTAAGGTTCCTTGCGCCCAAGTTGTATTTTTAACTTCTAAATATATCGGGCGTTCTGCATCACTACCTGTTAACAAAAAATCCACACGACTTTTTTTTATCTACGCCATAAACCACTTCACCTTTGATTTGGCTGTAGTTACCTAATTCGGGAAATAAGTATTTTGCTAAAGCTAGTTTGACGATGCGATTAGGTAAAGCTGTATTGACACCTACCCAAGTTGGTTCATTATCGTGTACTTGAATGAGTTCTAGGGTGTAAGCCAGTTTACGGTTAGGGTTATCACTGAGAGATAATTGCACCAAACTACCAAGAGTAGAAACTCCAGTCATCGGCCCTGTGTTGGGACAATGTGCTGTGACGATTTGACCATCAGCAAGCTGCACATCAGCAAAAAACCGTTTGTAGCGTTTGAGTAAAACACCAGGGTAGAGCGTCGGGTAACGATAAAGCCAATCTAGCATTATTTTGCAAAGCCAACCTTGAAGAAGAATTCAGAAGTCAGAATCAAGAGCGTCGGGTATTCATTGTTTTGATAAATGCACAAAGAATCATATCGTGTCTGGTCTCAAGGTTGGGAAAATAAAAATCTACATATTACATTTTTTTACAAATTTATACTGAATAATTCTCAGAGGGAAGTATCAATTTAATGGCTTCTTGAGGGATATATGACTATAAATGTGGAATCGCCGCTACATTGTTCACTGGTTTTAGATATTAAAGATACTTCGATACAAGTATATTTACGAGCAATGGAAAATTTATTGGTAGTAGTTCAAGATTTATCCCTCGCCCATACTTTAGAGCGCGTTATTGAAATTGTGAGAGCAGCGGCGCGGCAAATCACTGGGTCTGATGGAGCTAGTTTTATTTTACGAGACAATGGTTATTGCTATTACGTTGATGAGGATGCGATCGCTCCTTTTGGGTTTTCAAGCTTATGATCCTCATCAACCCATTCCTTTAGACCAACTCATCACCCTTGCAGATATGAAAATGTATGAGTGCAAGCGGTTCAAAAAACTCGGAAAAAGTACAGGAACTCTTGAATAAACTTTCCCACCCACCTGTACTAATTAATCAAATTTTCTAATGCTGTTTGCAAGTCTTTGGTTAAATTACTGGCTGCTTGTCTGGCTGCGTGACGGTTATTTTGGGACTTTTCCCAGCGTTCGGTAACAGAAATTGGTTCACCTACAGTAATTTTTACTTGGCGTAAACCTAAACGCGGTCTTCCTGGCAGTGTGGAATTTTGAATGCGCGTCAGCATATCATACATTAATAATGCAGTCTCAGCGAAGCGATCGCTACTCGGTTCTTCTTTAAGATAGTTTTCGGTAATGGCGACAAAACTTTCTACTATCCTCATGTGCTGCATTCGTAAGTCGGCTTCTTCGGCAATCCAATCAGCTAGTCCGCGTTTCAAGGGTGGTAGGCTATTAATATCAGGAATGTCGTCTCGATAAATATAATTCCAACCAGCTTCTTCTAAACGCCGACATCTATCAATAAAGTTTCCCTGGGCGGGAACATCAAAATATTGTTCGGCAATTTTTAAGCCAGTATCTAATAAACGATGCAGTCGAGTAATAAATGGTTGATTTGGAATTTGGGGTAAATCTTGATGATAAAAGCGGCGATAAAATTCTTCCATTTCGGTGATGAGATGTTCACCCAAGCGACAAATGCGTTCATGATAAATTTCACCTGGGTTATCAATTTGTGAGGGCGAAATTGACTGGACTGTTAAACCGCTATCTGCCTCTAATTTACTTAATAACCAGTTTATTTTTGCCCAAGGTGGCTGGACGTAACGATACTGTATGGCAACTGGTACTATAAATACTGTTTCAGGGCGATCGCTTTTTTGCAAGTCTTCCACACACCAAAAACCTAATTGCGCTACACCTGGTTCTAAAGGACTAACAATGCCACTATGACCATTAGTACCACCTTCCGGGGCAACGGCGATCGGTATTTTCCCATTCGCAAATAAATCTCGCGCTGTTTGAATAGCCAGCTTGTCAACTCGTCTCCCCCGCCGCACAGGAACACCACCCACACGGGAAAATAACCAACCCAGCCAGTTTCCCGCCCATAAAGTCATTCCTCGTTCATAAATAAAGTGACTATGAATCGGTTCTTGTAAGTTAATCTGATGCTGACGTGCTGCTTTGGGAACCAGGCGTGACAGCAGATACAACATACACAAGGGATCTTCGACTTCTGGGTGACGAAATGCTATCAAAAAGCGGATTTTGCCGGCTTGGAATTGTTGATAAAGTTCCGCTAATATCTCTGCATTCTCCGCTTCGATTTTAACCACACCCGCCGTTAACCAAGGTCGAGTGCGAAACCGCAGGATAAATGGCAAGCACCACCGCATCATCTGGAGTATTAGCGGGTTAAAATTTTGGGGAATAAATTTTAATGGTGGTTGAGTGGAGTGGATTGATTTAGGCAAGCTGTTCTCCAGATGATGTTTTTTGCGATTGTACAATATGAACTTTAGGTTATGCTTTGGGCGATCGCACAAATCTTTACCAACCCCAACCCAGAACTCACACTCAACAGCCGTGAAGCCTTATGTCTAAAAAACCGTCTCCCAGTTTTCCCTTTAATAACAGTCCCCACTCAGATAAATGGCAGGAAAGAACTAACCAAGTAGCTTATCGCTTCAACCGCCAATATCAAAATCAAACTTTTGAATTACCCCCAGAGGTACAAGATTTGCCAATATATCAAGAATGGCAAGCGGGTATTTTAGCCGGGAGGGCTGTTTCGCCGTTTTGGGAAATTGCTCAACCCCAGAAAAATCAACATTGTTTAGATATTGGTTGCGGAGTCAGTTTTTTGATTTATCCTTGGCGTGATTGGCAAGCATTTTTCTATGGTCAAGAAATTAGTAGCATCGCGCGAGATACACTTAATTCTCGTGGTTCTCAGCTAAACTCTAAACTCTTCAAAGGTGTAGAGTTAGGTGGAGCGCACCGTTTAAATTATGCTTTAAATCAGTTTGATTTAGCGATCGCCACCGGCTTTAGTTGCTATTATCCCCTGGAATACTGGAATATTGTTTTAGGAGAAGTCCAACGAGTTTTAAAATCTGGCGGACATTTTGTTTTTGATGTCCTCAACCCCCAACAACCTCTAGCCGAAGATTGGGCGGTGTTAGAAACTTATTTAGGTGCAGAAGTATTTTTAGAACCTCTAGCCGAGTGGGAAAAAATCATCAAAGCCGCCGGTGGTAAATTAGTTGCACAGCAATCAGGCGAATTATTTGAATTATATAAAGTAAGGTTTTGAAGTACTGAGTCACCGAAGTTTGCTCAACGCGGGGAACCCGCGCACGCAACTTCTCGCTGAGTGCTGAGTGAAGGTGGACAAGGTAGAAGTCTTGCTTCCTTGTCCCCCTTGTCTCCCTTGTCTCCCTCGTCCCTCTTCCCTCGTCCCTTCCTACAACTTCCAGCTTATCAACTTAGCATACACATAAGCGATCGCTTCACTAATAACTACCCGCACACCTTCGCTAGAACTCCACCATTTTTGCGGATCATAGTTTTTAGTTTTAGCCGAGATAATTCCGACTTGAATTTTGGGAGCAAATATATTTCTAAATATCAACCAACTTCTTCGCCCATGAGCATCAATTGTCAACAAATTAATTGACTCAATTGGTAAATTTTTTTCTGATATATATTGCAATAATGCCGCCGCAGAAGCATTAGTTCTATCTTTAGCTACACTCGGCGTAGGTACAATAATCAATTTATCTTGCGGAACACCCAATTTAGCCAATGTCAAAGCTGCAATTTCGGCAAAATTCTGATATTCCGCCAGATAAAATCCTTGTTCTACTTTTGAGCCAATAGTAATAATTTGGCGATAGGAACCAGTTTGAAATTCTCCGGCTGCTTGTTCTAAAGCATAATCACATATCCAGCCATCAATAACGAGTGTATCTGCTGATTTAATGGGGGAAGTTACAGCGAGAAATGAGTGTACATTCCGAATTACAAAGAATAAATTACTAGCCAAAATAGCCAGACATAACGCCCATCCCTGCGCCGTAAGAGTCCAAATTTCTTGACGTTTGATTAACCACATTAAACCTTAGCTGAACGTTGGGCTTTTAAATAAGCAAATACAGATTTATCACCAATATCGGCGGGAATTGCTTGTACAGTTTTTCGCAAAGCAAATACTAAAAATAAAGTTGCCCAAATTCCTAACAAAATTTGTTCTACTTGAACTGGTAAAATTCCGACTAAATGTCCTAATAAAAGCAAGGGAACTGTGAAAGTTAAAACCTTTGTTTCCAGACGATTAAAGCAAAATGCTTCTTTAAAATAAATGCCTGTTAAGGCTGCGAAAGTAAAACCTACACCTAAAATAGTGAATGGGTTCGTGTAGATAGTCAATGCAAAAGGTTGACTGTCAAAATGAGCAAAAATAAACGCAGAAATACTCCCAATTAACCAAAAAACTTGTAAAACTCGGTGCAAAGAAGCCATGTAAATATGAATAGTCAACAAACTCACACCGAGAGCTAAACTAAAGCAGGTATATAAAGGGGTAATTGCTTGGATGGTAGTGGGGTTATTGTAAAACAATGCCAAAACAGTCCCCGCAGCAAAGCTGAGTGCCGCTACCATTAACGCAGTACGATAGATAATTACACCAGTGCGATCGCTTTGATCAATGGTAAATTCACCAAACTGGCCTTGATAAACTGGTGATGGAGATACAGTTTGAGTAGTCATAGAAAAACAGTGATAAGTTAGCAGTAATCTCAGTTTCTAGTCTAATAATTAATCACCTCTAAAGTATCTTGGTAGTTAATCTGCAACTGTGAATGTGCATTTCCGCCATTGATAGCGATTTCTACCCAGCCATGACTACCAACTAAGGCGACAGCTTCCCCAACTTCGCCATTACTGTAAGTTTCACATCCTGGTATTGTCAACCCCGCAATCTCCACGTACCAAGTTTTACCTTCCACGCAACTTTGAGGAATATTGCTGATTAAATTGCCAAAATGATCTATATATTGAATATTTCCCAACACACCACGGCTAGTTGTTTGACATTTGCCCATCCCTATCTGTAACAAAGTTGTGGGATTAATTTCTTTTCCCAGATATTTCAAGGGAACACCACTAGCCAGGTTAGCTCCTACAGGTGCAAAAATATCTCTACCGTGAAAAGTGCGGCTAGGTTGGGGAGTTAACCAGTAGTCTGGGTTTGTAAGTTCCACGGCTGCCACTGCGGGAGTTTGACTGAGTACACCGCTAAATATGCCATTATCGGGGCCGACTAAAAACCCACCAGCAAATTCTACTGCGATCGCCCTCCGGTTTCCACCCACTCCCGGATCTACCACTGCTATATGTACTGTTCCATCAGGAAAGTAGGGATAAGCATTCATCAAGCAAAATCTAGCAGCAACAATATTTTGTGGCGGAATTTGGTGCGTTAAGTCTATAACCCTGATTTCTGGGTTAATTTGAGCAATTATACCTTTCATCACTCCGACATAAACATCGCGATCGCCAAAATCGCTAAGTAAAGTCAAGAGCGATCGGGTACTTATTGCTTTGTCTGCCATAAACTTACAATATTCACATATATTAAGATATTAATTTCTGTAGCAACAGCTACAAAACCTGTGCTATATTAGCAATACTAAACAGAAAAAAGCATAAAGAGGGAAATAACTATGAATCAAAATAGATTACAGGCTATGAGACAAGCTAAAGAAGTCCACAGACAAAACCTGAAAAAAAGCTTGGAACACCGCTTAGAAGTAGCCAAAGCCCAAGGTAACGAAAAGCTAATTCATCAACTAGAAGCCGAAATGAGATATATCGGCTAAGTCTGGTAAAGCAAGAGTTGACTGTTTATAGTTTTGTTGTGTGGAAACCCCCGCTTCGGCGGGTTTTTTGTTGAGTAGTGATGCTGTTGGCGAAATATTTCTTCACATTATCGACCAAGGAAGCTCGATATTAAGGGTTGAAATCAGGGTGTAGAGGTGTAATACCAATTCACAATGACGCGACGCTCGTTCCTCGCTAACGCTTCGCTATTGCAGACTCGCTACCACTTCGCTAACGCAATTAAAAAACTCAGATGTAGCCAGGATTTTAGGGTTTACATCTGTATTAGATTTTTCGTGAAATGGTGTAAGGGGTTTGAACACCTACATACATCCTCACACCCCTACACCCCTTTATCTCTATACCGCTACAGACTGATTCATCGCTTCACTAGCAACAACACCATTAGTCAGAATTGCTTGCCGCGTCTTTAAGTTAAATTTATAACCATGTGGCAAAATGTGTAGTTTCGCACCACAAATTGCTAAAGGTTCATCGCGGAGAATTTCACTTGCATTGTTATATGTAGAATCAGATTCATCCACGATGGTAACTGAACCTTCACCAATAATTTCGATTTGGTCATCAGTTACTGCGATCGCTGTATTCTCATCAATGCCAAATCCTAACACCGCAGGTTCACGGACTAAGGCTGTAATCAAACGTCCTAAACGTCCGCGTTGCAAGAAATGTTGATCAATCACCACCCCTGGGAGAAAACCAAGACCAGGCCCCATTTCCACAATTTCCATCTTTGGTGTACTTTGAGAATCACCCTCAACAATCATTTTATCGGGCATCACAGCCGCACCAGCACTAGTACCTGCGATCACTGCGCCTTCCGCGTAACGTTGGTGAATCGCGGCATCAATTTCGGTATCTTTGAGAATGCTAGTAATTCTGGCTTGGTCTCCGCCAGTAAAAAATATCCCAGTCGCCTTACTAATTGCTTCTAAAGCCGTAGAAGACCTAGCATCTTCACGAGTTTCTGTATCAATAATGCGAACGTGTTCTGCACCTAGCCGTTCAAAAACTCTAATGTAATTTTCTCCCACTTCTCTGGGTAGTTCTGTGGCGGCTGTCATAATTACAATATTGGCTTTTGTACCCCCAGCCCGACGGACAAACTCTCGCAGAATTACGCAATCTCCTTCTTTATCTTCTGCGCCGCCAATAATTACCAGCTGGCGTTTATGTGTAGCCTCTGTCATAATGCCTCCCGGATAACCGGCTTAAGAATTAATTTAATTAATTTCAATAAACCATGACAATTAATACAATCCAATCAGCCCTCTGGTAGATTAATTTTTACTAGGAGAAGCTAAAATTTATATAACTTTATGTATAGTTAAATCCAATAATTATCTTGTATAAACTTTTAGACAGAAATAATGGTTTATTTCGCGTACAGAAAGCAGTATTTTCCGGGTTCAGCCCATCATAATGACTACCGCAGCGCCAAAACGCAAAGAGATAGAAAAGCATAGGAGTAATTGGTAATTTATTTAGCAGAATTACCAATTACTAATGTATTAAAAATGTATTTATCCCTCTGATCGTACGGGCTTTTGTTATTGCCCTGACATGATAAATGTAGAGATTATGCAAAAATCTCCAGGGAAACTGCTACTGCGGACGAATTTTGTAAAGTAAGTTAACTAAAAATAGTCGTGCTTGTTCCAGAGGTAAATGTCGTGGTTTACCCTGATAAACAATTTGGAATTCTTCGACATCTGGGCCATCACCATAGCCCGAAATCAGTTTCAAGTGAAAAGCTTCCTCAGCGAGTTGTCTAACTTCATCCCTGAGAGCAGCTTTTGTGCTATTCATGTTGGCTGTCTCCTCTAACCCTATTTTTCTACTTATAATATTTTTCTGAATCAAGAATCACCCTTCAAAGGTTATATTTTTATCTTGGCCAATTGCGTGTAGAATCCTATTGATTTGAGTCACACCCACAGAAAGTTATTTATGCCCTGAGATAGTTAAAAATACCTAATAAATCGATTTAGGGTGAAATTAACAAAGTTAAGAATAAATTTACAGCTTACTCAAGCTAATTTGAATCAATTTACAATAATTGATTGAGTCTAAGCAACCACAAATTAAAGTTGAAATTTCAGGGTGTTTAGCAAAGGTTGAGAATTAATGATTCAAGAAAAAAGCACCAATGTAGTCCGTGTGAATGCCAGAAGAACAGATGTGTTTGATGTTTTCAATTTTCAGCATTATGCCGGGCCAAACCCTCATCTAGATAGAGGCGCACTAGTGTTTGATTTTGCACTGACTGGGTATAGAGAACCTTTGCCTATTGAAGACTATGTTAAAAAAATTAGCGATCGCTACCCCCTTCTAGGCAATCAAACTTATGAATCTTATGCTCATTTGTTTGCTCGCACCTCTTCCGAAGTGGGAAAGCTGGAAATGGATTTGCACCTGAGCCACTTCAACGTTAAACCAGAGGAAAAATTTACCCGCATTAGCATTCAATCACTGCATCCGCGCACAACTAGAGCCGTAATTTATTGTGTTTGGGATTGGTTTGAAGCCATCAGCCAAGACGAAGATTTTCTTTTTGACGAGCAGCTAGTAAATTTACAACGTAGATTCCGTGAGTCTGTTTATGGTGGCCCCACCGTTTACTCCTTATTACGCACCGCCGACGAAAAAGGTATTCCCGCCTTTTATCTTTGGGATGAAGGATTAATGCAATACGGCTGGGGAAAAAACCAAGTCCGGGGTGTCGCCACAACCTTTGACTGTGATAGCCATATAGATTCCGACTTCACCACCCGCAAAGACGACTGCAAAGACTTCTTAGGTAACTTAGGCTTCCCAGTTCCCCAAGGTGAAATCGTCGCTAGTGAAAAAGAAGCTTTGATAGTAGCTAGAGAAATTGGCTACCCCGTCGCCGTCAAACCTGTAGTTGGTCACAAAGGAATTGGTGTCACCGCAGCAGTACAAGACTCCTACGAGTTAGAATCAGCTTACGATCGCGCCTTCGCCGCTATTCCAGAAAATCAGCCTACACGGATAATTGTCGAGAAAAGCATTGCTGGGAAAGATTTTCGCTTGCTGTGTGTTAACGGTAAATTTGTCGCAGCCACAGAACGCCGTCCCGCATCCGTCACAGGTGATGGTTACTCCACCATTAACGAATTAATTCGTCAAGAAAATCGCAAACCAGAACGTTTAGACTCACCAACCTCAGCAATGAGCAAAATTCAAATTGATGAGGCGATGGAACTATATTTGGAAGAACAGCGTTTGTCTTTAAAAAGTGTCCTCGAAAAAGGTAGAACAGTCTATCTGCGGAAAGTAGCCAATCTTTCTGCTGGTGGTATGAGTATCAATGCTACCCAAACAATTCATGATGATAATATTATCTTGGCGCAAGATATTGCCCAACATTTCCGCTTAACTTGTCTCGGTATTGATGTCATTACCGAAGACTTAGGAGAATCTTGGAAAAAAGGTAACTTTGCCATCTTAGAAATTAATGCTGCACCCGGTATTTTGATGCACCTTAATCCAGCCGTAGGTGACAGTGTTGATGTTCCTTCTCGCATCCTCGAAACTTTTTTTTGCATCGGGAATTGATGCCAGAATTCCTACTATTACCTTGAACAAAATCTCAGTTCAAGAACTACAAACCACAATAGACCATATTTTGTCACAACATCCTGAATGGATAATAGGTGCTGTGTGCCGGGAAGCTGTTTTGATAAATCGCTCCCAAAAAGTTCTGCGTCCAGATTACAACAGCAATATCCAAAGTTTATTGCGGAATCCCAAACTTGATTTGTTAATTGCAGAATATGACTCGGAAACTTTAGGTACAGAGGGGATGTTTTATCACGGCAGCAACCTTGTGATCTTAGATAACCCCACTGAAACGGAAATGATGTTAGTACGTGATTTGGTTGATGGTTCCACAGTGGTAATTAAAAAAGGTAATAATGTTTCGATTAAACGTAAGGGATTAATTGAAGACTACACCTTAGGAGAAGATGAACCATTTACAAGAGTTTACTTGAAAGAAATTAGCACCATTTTGTAAGTTGAAACCGTCTTGAGTTTTGCATAACCAGGACGGGCAAGATGCCCACTCTGGTTGTGCAATTTAAATATATGACAGCCTACTACCTCAATCTAGTGTGTGCTGCCAAAATAATTCTTTCTGTTTCTTCCCAACCAATACATTTATCGGTGACAGAAACACCATATTTTAATTCTTCTGGTTTGCAATTTAATGGTTGATTGCCTTCATACAAATGTGATTCCAGCATCATGCCAACTATGGATGTATTACCATCGACTATTTGCTGAATCACATCTTCAAATACCTTAGACTGCAATCTGTAGTCTTTATTTGTATTGCCATGACTACAATCAATTACAATTCTCGGTGGTAAATTAGAATCTTTTAATTTTTGTTCTACTAATTTGACATTAGCAGCATCATAGTTGGGCTGATTTCCACCCCTTAAAATCACATGACCGTAAGGATTTCCCCTAGTTTGAAAAACGCTGACTTGTCCTTTGTTATTAATCCCTAAAAAGTTATGGGGACTTTTAGCTGAGTGCAGCGCATTTAAAGCAACTTGAATATTACCATCTGTGCCATTTTTAAAACCTACAGGCATAGAAAGTCCGCTAGACATTTCTCGGTGTGTTTGTGATTCTGTGGTTCTCGCACCAATGGCAGACCATGTAATTAATTCACTAATATATTGAGGAATGATTGGATCTAAGGCTTCAGTACCGGCGGGTAATTCTAGTTCCGTAATTTTTAATAGTAAACTTCTGGCTGTTAATAAACCTTTTTCTACATGAAAAGAATCATCCATATCAGGGTCATTAATCAAACCTTTCCAGCCTACTGTTGTTCGCGGCTTTTCAAAGTAAACTCTCATAATTAATAAGAGTTTATCTTTCACTTTCTCGGCTAAAACTTGCAATTTTTCAGCATACTCTATCGCTGCTTTGGTATCATGAATAGAACATGGCCCAACTACAATAAATTTTCTACTATCTTGAAAATCTAAAATATGTTCTAGTTCTTGTCTATATTTTAATACTGTATGTTCTGCGGATTTTGTAATTGGCAATCTTGTCTTAACGTCGTGAGGCGTTAACAAGATATGGGAACTTTTAATGTTAGTATTAGATAATTTGTTGTGCATGGAGCCGATCTAGAGATTTTAGTGATCTCGTTGCTGGAGTGAAAAGTAATATACACATTTTAGGTCAAAAGCACAACAATCGAATCATTGATTTTTATTTAAATAGACTTTATTCTTGAGTCTATTGATAGTTTAGCTGTAATTGGTTACTGGGAGAATTGGGGCGATCGCACATTGTCTAACCATTAATAAAAAAGGGGCAAATATCGCCCCCTTAACTTCGTTATGATATACCTAACTCAATGTCAGAGAATCTTGTTATTGCCAGACAAATACCTTTGCCTCATAAGGGCCAAGATCAGTAATAATTCCATCATCGCCAGCTTCCACATCATAATTTCCTGTCCACTCGTGCCAATTACCGCTACAAGGGAAGTTAGGAACGTGATAGCCACCTAAAAAGTTTTCGGAAAAATTTGCTACCACAACTACACGGGAACCTTCATCATTCCACCGACTATAAGCCAACACTTTAGCCTCAGCATTTTCGTGGATAAAATCAATATTTTCAGTATACAAAGCGTGGTTATTTTTGCGTAGATTAATCAAGCCTTTGTAGTAATTAAATAAACTACTATTTAAGTCATTACCTAGTAGTGTCCAGTCAATTTTCGATGATTCTTGGGTTTTAGGTTTATACTCGCCAAACTCTTGACCCATCCATACCAAAGGTACACCCACAGCCGTCATCAAAATAGCTACACCTAATTTGATGCGTCTAAAAGCTTCTTCGTCGAAAATATTCCGATTACCTAACTCCACCATGACCCGATTATGGTCATGATTGGTGAGATAATTAACCACATTAGTCGCACCCATGAAGCCTTGGCGTTTCGGATCAATCACATCTTTGAGGTTTTCTAACTCAAACCTGTCACCGCAAATATGTGCCGTCACTGTGTGCATAAAGCTATCATGCCAACAACCATCCATCGGGCCATCAACATTTGTAATACTGGTTGTTTCTGGTATGTGTTCGGCAATATTGTAAAAAGGTTTTGCACCAGCAGTTTTTTTTCGCTTCTTGAACTATCCAGTGCATGAAATCATAATTGGCTATTTGTCTAGCCGCATCGTAGCGAATGCCATCTATATGATATTCTTCAATCCAAAAACGAACTGTATCGCCAATAAATTTACGGGCGGGATAAGTCTCTAAATTTTCATCATAAAGTTCATAATTAAATTCTGGCCCCCAGCTATTATCAGGGTCACGTGGCGCATGATGATACCAATAATCATGGTCTATTTGTGTTAAAGGGCTAGAAGATTCTGAGTGATTATAAATCCCATCCATAATCACCCGAATACCCCGACTATGGCATTCATCAATTAGTTGCTTTAATTCATCTGTAGAACCATAACTAGATTCTGTTGCAAAAAAATATCTTGGGTTATAACCCCAACTATAATCACCGGGATATTCTTTCACTGGTAGTAGTTCAATAGCGTTAATGCCTAAATCACACAAATAATCTAACTTTTCAATAACGTGTTTGTATTTTCCTCTTGCATAAGGGTCATCTTCACCACCAGAAAAATCACCAACGTGTAATTCATAAATCACTAATTCATGGTCTGATGGTAAAGATTTATCATCATGATGCCAGACATAAGTATCAACAATTCTTTGTCCATCTTTAATGCGAACTACACCATTATCTTGACCACCAATTTCATCAATATCGGTTGCATAAGGGTCTGTAACATCTACCCACTGATCTGCTTCAAAAAACCACGATTTTGACTGAACACGGAATTTATATTTATAAACACCATCTTCTAATTTTACCGTTGTACGAAAATAACCATCTTCACTTTTTTCCATTGGAATTTCTTGCCAATCAGAAAAAGAACCTATTAATGCCGCGCCTTCGTTATATGGGGCAAATAAACTAAATTCAATGGGATTAGCCATAAAAATTTTTCAAGTATATAAAGCGAATATCAGTATTTTCGTGATAATTAATCAATTTGCAAATCGGTCTACGGAAATAATTAAATAATCACTTCCTCTATCCCTAGAGAGACTAGTTAATATCTAAATGGGTGTTTTTTAGAGTTTAATTCCAATTAATGCTGAATATTCGGAAATTATCAGTTATCTACCATCACTCATTCGATAGATTTTATTAAATATGTAAAATTAGTTCTGTATATATGATATTTAGACTTGATTTGTTAAATACACTTAAGATGTGTTAACGCGATTCATAACAAATCTGCTCCAAAGCTTTTGTTGGGTTACGTCTTATGCTTAACACACCCTACAAATACTGAGATTTTTCATATATTAATTGCAAAAATTGAGTAAATTAGATACCCAACTTCTTAAAGAATTCGGGTATCTTGTAATTCATAAATAATTGAGAATTGGTATATAAAAATTTCTGAATAACTATAATTCAGGATTTTGTTGTCGCCAATAACTTAATAACCAATTGGCGGCTGTAGCTCTGCGTGTTTCTCTGGGTGTAAATTCCCCAATTTTGTAGCCTTTAAAACCCAGCTTTTCTTTAAGGCTTTGCTTATATTCTGTGGGGATAGAGCGTGTTAATTTCATAGTTGCGGGACGACTTGCAAGAAAGTTTGGTGGTTCTGGGTATTCATCTCGCCATTCTGGTAAAACTTCGTTGTTTTCCCATTTATCAGTTGTGGAATTATAGCGATATCCCAAGTAGTACCAAACTAATTGATTGACTGTTGTATCATCAATTTGATCCTTGAGGATTCCCCAAATTGTATCAGGATTCAAAGGTGGTAAATTAGACATAAGCAAAGCAGAATTCAAATTTTAAAATTAACAAATTGATAGATGGTAGTTTGTAATTAGGGATGCAGCAGTCTATGGATTATGGCAAGGTAAGCTATTTATCACCTAATTTGTAGTGTAGACCGCAGGGGGGCAGAGGAGAGAAATTGATGTTTTTCTCTCAATTAATAATGTGCAAGTTAAATGCGTCATAGCTTACAAACAATAATTTATCATTATTTTTACTTATTCTTAAAGCGGTTATAGCTATTCCTACGCTGGTAAAGGAGCTAGATAAATTTAATCGCCATTGCAGAAAATGAACGCAGATGAACGTAGATAAATTTGTCCTCTGGTAGAATAGTAAATGATATTTTTTTAATAAAACAGTTATCGGCAAAAACTTGAGTGTGTAATTAAAATTTTGTTCTGTATTCACATAACAGGTAGACTGGAAAGCGTAAAGAATTGACCAGTTTATGCAAGATTCCACACAAGTACCAAAAATCATTCGCGCCCATGTCTTAATTTCTGGCCGAGTTCAAGGAGTGGGCTATCGTTATGCAACAGTTGATACCGCCAGTCAGTTGGGTTTAACTGGTTGGGTACGAAATCTTCCTGATAGTAGGGTAGAAGCGGTATTTGAAGGGACGCGGGAGGTTGTTGAGGAAATGATTCGCTGGTGTTATTCTGGGCCACCTGCGGCTGTGGTGCAAGGGGTGGTAACTGAGTATGAACAACCAGAAGGCTTGCGGGGGTTTGAGGTTAAGTAGTTTGGGAAGGTGGGAATATATGCACATATCTTGCACCTAGCCCCTAGGAACCGCCCAAAATATGGTAAGTTTTGGGCGACGAAGTCAAATAAAAGTTACATAAAATGAACTGAAGAATCCTTATTTACTACATATTTATGAATTTGATGGTGATTTTTCTTTTTCTGGTTTGGATTTTTTGACTATTTCTATATAGATATTAATTTCACTAACTTCTACATCATGTTCAATTCTCATTACCTTCCAATTTTCCCTGTTAATGTAAATTTCCTCTCCAATTCGGGGAATGAATTGTAAATCATACAACTTTTTAAGATAATCTTTTTGCCTTTCTTCCCATAAGATGACTTTGACTACATCTCTACTCATATTTAGCTTATCCTGTTTTGTAAAGTTATGAAAGTCAGTATTTAATGACATTCACTTTGAAAGTTTATCTGATCTATCCCATCGCAGAGCGTAGTTAAAACCACATTATTCATAATATTGAAGTTAAATTAGGAATAATTTTTTAGTATGTGTAGTAACGCACCAAAAGCTTTACTATTTTAGATATTAACAAAAGAGACAAGGGAACAAGGTAAACACAGGAGACAAGGTAGAGATATGTTAATAAATCATTTAGAATTACTATACAAAAGCAAAATGCGATCGCCTAAAGTTGATCGCTCAATTATGGAATTAGTATTTTACACTACATTCTTAAAATTGGATGCAAGCTATTTATGGTATTCCTGCTTGGTGAAAAATTTGTGCGGGTGTAATTTGCAGTCCTTCTAATAAAGAATCTTCTATACTATCTTCACCAGTTTTTGTTTGTGGGTGTGCATCAGGATAAAACACAGTAATTGTTTTAGCTTTGGCATCCACAACCCAAACTCTCAAAACACCTGCTTCTAGATAGTCGGTCGCTTTAGCACTCATTTCACCAAAAGTTTGATCAGGCGAGATAATTTCAATTGCTAAATCTGGGGGAATGGGACAGGGTTCATCTTCAACAAAATCAGTATCTAGACGAGAGTAAGAAACATAAAGTAAATCTGGTACAGGAACCCAGTCTCGACCTTTGCGTTTTAGCGTCACTGCCCATTCAATACCAACTTCACCATGATTTTTTGCCCACGGCGTTAAAAGTTGAATTAAAGCTGAAGTTAAACGTGAGTGAAATCTTTTTGGTACTAATTTAGGTTTTGCCTCTCCATTCACTAATTCGTAGGTAATATCGCCTTCTGGTAGGGCGAAAAATTCTTGCAGTGTCAGTTGAGATTTGATTTGAGTCATAAATATCGCATCTCCTCGGCGGTTAAGTTTATTATGTCTTCTCTGGTCTATCTGCGATCGCCTAACGGTAGACCTTGCCTCAATACACAATGTATAAAAATTAACAATTTAATTTTTACTGAAAAAATCAAGATACTTTTGATGCCGAGATAATTGAGATAAAACAGCTAAATCAAGAGTTTACACTGAGAAATATAAAAAAATAGAGAAGTTTTGGCACAATAGCGGCTAAATCAGCAAAAGAGAAAATAAAGTATTATGGAATACATTTAGAAGACCGCGATCGCGTCATTCTAACAAAACAGTGTGAGGAAAAACGAACATGTCTCATTTATTGTGGAAAACACTGGTGTTATCTCCAGTCTGTTTAGGTGTAGCTATTGTATGTTCATCCAAAGTAGTAGCGGCTGAAATTGAAACCAACTCGCCCACACCTCAACAGCAGTTGATTTCTCAAGCCACAACTGAAGCCAGTCCAGTTTTAGAACAAGTCAACCAATACAGCCAAGAAGGTAAAAACCAAACTTCCTTATCTCAAGTCACATCTGTTTCGCAATTTTCCGATGTACAGCCCACAGATTGGGCATTCCAAGCATTGCAATCTTTAGTTGAACGCTACGGATGTATTGCAGGTTATCCTAACGGTACTTATCGCGGTAATCGTGCTTTGACACGTTATGAATTTGCCGCAGGTTTAAACGCTTGTTTAGACAGAGTTAATGAACTAATTGCTACAGCAACCGCCGACTTAGTAACCAAAGAAGACTTAGCCACACTCCAGCGTTTGCAAGAAGAATTTTCCGCAGAACTGGCAACCTTACGCGGTAGAGTAGACGCACTAGAAGCACGCACCGCAGAGTTAGAAGCCAATCAATTTTCCACTACTACAAAACTCGTTGGTGAAGCTGTTTTTGCTGTCACTGATAGCTTTGGCGACAACGACAACAACAACACTGTTTTTCAAGACAGGGTGCGTCTTGACTTCCAAACCAGTTTCACAGGTAAAGATATCCTGCATACTCGGATTGCAACTGGTAACGCCAGTGTTTTACCTTTAGCAAACGACACTTTTGAGGGAACGCAAACATTTAACATTTTCCTTGGTAGTGGCAATAGTGCGTTTATCGATTGGTTAGCATATTACTTCCCTGTCGGTAACTCGCAAGTTTATGTTGCAGCTACTGGCGGTATTCATAGCGATTATGTTCCTACCGTCAACCCCTACTTTGAAGATTTTGACGGTGGTAATGGTGCGTTATCTACCTTTGCTGGCGAAAGTCCAATTTATCGTATCGGCGGCGGTGCTGGTGCGGCGCTAAACTTAGCCTTTGGTGGCGGCGGTACTTTTAAACCTTCATTAACTTTAGGTTACTTGGCTTCTGAAGGAAATAACCCCAATTCTGGTTCCGGTTTATTTGCTGGGAACTATGCAGCCTTAGCCCAATTAAACTTGAATGTTGGCGATCGCCTCACCTTAGCTGCCACCTACGTTAACGGCTATCATGGTGCAGGTAGCGCCTTATTCGATTTTGGCTCAGTAACCACTGGTGTTGTTGGTACTCGACAAGCTAACTTTGTCGATAGTGGTAATGCCTACGTCAGTAACTCCTATGGTTTTGAAGCAGCTTTCAAACCCAGTGATAAACTATCCATTAGTGGTTTTGCCCTCTATAGCCAAGTTAGAGGCTTTGGCGCTAATGATGATGATGAAGTTTGGAGTTATGGACTAGGTGTAGCTTTGCCTGATTTCGGTAAAAAAGGCAACGTTTTAGGTATTTTTGGCGGCGCTCAACCCTATCTTGGTAGTAACACTAACAGCAATCCTTTCCACATCGAAGGCTTTTATAAATACCGCGTCAGCGACAACATTTCTATTACCCCTGGTGTAATTTGGTTAACCAATCCTGGTCAAACTGCTAATGCTGATGATGCAATCATCGGTACTTTGAGAACCACCTTTACTTTCTAGAAAGTTTCATCAGTTAAAGGTGTCTCTTGTTTCGAGTTTAATATCCCCGACTTCTTGAAGAAGTCGGGGATCTAAGCAAACGCGATTTTCACAGATTAATATATAACGGCTGAATTATCGTTAAAAATCATTTGTAGGGAATATGGCTAATTCTGTTTCTGGGTCGAAAAAGTGAATTTTTTCGGGATTTATTGATAACCATAATTGTTCGCCAACTTTTAGCTGTCGGTCTGTAGGAACTCGGACTTGTAAGTAAGGCGCATTAGCGTTTATTGGAGATTCTGGTTCGGTTAGTCTGACACTCAAAAAAGCATCATTGCCCAAGTTTTCTACCAAGTCTACTTTGACTGGTAGATTTTTAGTAGCAGGTAAACTCAAGCTTAAGTGTTCGGGACGAATGCCTAAAATTAATGTTTGTTTGTCATATTTTTGCAGGGCTGATCCCCAACTTTCGGGAAGTGTAAGCCGAAATAGCGGATGGGTAATTAATAATGGTGCAGAAAATTCTACAGGGATGAAATTCATTGGTGGTGAACCAATAAATTCGGCGACAAAACGGTTAGCAGGACGATTATATAGTTCTAATGGGGAAGCCAGTTGTTGAATTTGACCTTGATTCATGATGGCGATGCGATCGCCCATTGTCATTGCTTCTGTTTGGTCGTGGGTAACGTAAATTGTGGTTGTGCCTAATTGTCGCTGCAATTTCACAATTTGAGCGCGAGTTTCTGCCCTTAATTTGGCATCTAAATTAGATAATGGTTCATCCATTAAAAATACTTGGGGATTACGCGCGATCGCTCTTCCTAATGCTACCCGTTGTCTTTGTCCCCCTGACAGTTGTTTGGGTAAGCGATTCAGCAGCATTTCAATTTGTAATAATTGCGCCACAGACCGCACCTGCGTCTCAATTAATCTTTCTTTTGCGGAGACATAACGCAATCCTTTCGGTAATTTCCTTGTTCCTCCAAACAAAAGATTTTCCGCCCAGTTAGGAAGTTGGGAGCGTTCATTTACCCCACTCCCCAATTCTCTGCGGCGTAACCCAAAAGCAATGTTGTCATACACCGTCATGTGGGGATAGAGAGCATAATTTTGAAACACCATTGCAATGTCTCGTTCTTTGGGTGGTAAATCATTCACCAAGCGATCGCCTACTAAAATATTGCCACCAGTCAGAGTTTCTAAGCCAGCAATTAACCGCAGCAGAGTGCTTTTACCACAGCCAGAAGGCCCCACCAGCACCATAAATTCACCATCGGCTATTGTCAGGTTAATTCGCCGCAAAACATTAATATTCTCCGCACGTTCTGGGGTTGCACTGCTTTCGCCCTTACGCGGAGGGAAACTTTTATAAACGTTTTCTAAAATTACTTGCGCCACGGTTATTAGTTATTGTCATTGGTCATTATTTATCTATGAAGGCAGAAGTTAGGGGGCAGGAGGCAGGAGGAAGACTGATTTCTAACTCCTGCTGTCACCGGATGTTCAAGGGTTTAAGACCCACACTGAGCTTGCGTGAGAGTGGCAATTGTTCAGGAAGGGAATCCGCTTCTAAAAAAAACCTTCTGCCTCCTGCCTTCTGCCTCTTGCCTTCTTCAAGAGTCATTGGTCATTAACTGAAAACAAATGACGAATGACAAAGGACATTTTAACGCCCATCAGCGATTAAGTACCCAAATTCTCAATTCAGAATGACATCTGTTTTAAGCTATAGCGGTTCTTACTTGCTTGTAATACAGTCGGAACCCCACCCCGCATTTGCTAACGCAAAAGCTCCCCTCCCCGCAAGCGGGGAGGGGTTGGGGGTGGGGTTGAAATGTACCTCATCCAACCGAGAACCGCTATAATCGTCATTTAAATTGCACCATGTTCATGGTACTGAAAGCTGCAAACCCTCTCCCTTACTCCCTGCTCCCTGCTCCTCTGCGGCCTCAATGTGCTTTCTGATATGCTTAACAGCTTACCCGCCACTCACAGGCGGAATTAGTACCACTTCATCCCCATTTTGGAGTAATGTCTCTGGTTCAACAAAAATCAAATTGATACCAAAGCGGGTGATATCCCGCCATTTAGCGAGTTCTGGACGTTCTGCAATCAGGCGATCGCACACGGCTTTCACTGGTGTACCTTCAGGAAATTCCAACACCAATTCTGACAGATCAAAGGCTTCTTGATAAGCAGCAAATAATTTTACCGTGACAGTGATTGCAGATGTAGACATACAAAAGTTTGGTATTCTAGAACCTTGCTCAATCTAGAGTTTCCCAGACCGAAACATGACATAGCCTCTTGAGCAACTGTCATTTGTAACCACTAATACAACTTGGATATTGTTGATGTGGTTAGCAAAAATACTATCATCCATTTGTCCAGAAAAAATGATGAGAAAAGTAAATAGCACAGATACAAAAAGTTATGTTTTGAGAAGAGGTGAATAGTAGTAAAAGTGTCAGGGCTTTTCCCACTTACACCTCTAAACTGTAGATTTTTGTTTAAATTGGTCAGTTTAATTACTAAATACAGTTAGCGCCGCTAGGAGTAGCATCAGGATAAAAAGTCCGAATACCACCTGATCTTCTGACAAAGACAGCTTTAAAGGTTATACCTTCATCAGTAACACTGAGAAGACAGGTTTGGTTAGTGCTGGTAGTGTTGGGGTTGTTTTTGTAACCTAAAGATGCTTTAGACAAAATTTCCTCGGCATTCAAAGTATAAGGATAACCTTTGATGGTGGATTGAGAAGTCCCACTACCTACTCTCACGATCGCACCTATAGTGTAGATTGTGTTGGGAACTACTTCTTCGTTAGATGTATTATTGTTTAGTCGTCCAGCTAAACCTTGATTTTGCAACTGTACATAACGACCAACAAAATGCAATCCACCAATAGCACCGCCTTGTACTGGTTCACCGCAGAATACATGGTCAAAACCTGCGACACTAAACCACAAATCGGTTAAATCGTTCAAGAAATCAACAGTTGAAGTCCGACCTGGTTTGAGGTATCCTCCCACATAATTCTGAATATTTGCCAATACAGTGGGGTTATTATTCATTAATGTTTGGAAACCAGTGCGACTTACAACTGTACCTGGAGCGCCACAAAGATTCACTACTGCTGTGTCAAAGCTATTAAGAGAGGGAGCGGGAGGGGTGACATCAGCTGGACTACCATAAGCCAACCCAGACACAAGGTTGTTGGTGTTATCAAAGAAAGGTACAGAACCTGGGGGTAAAGAAGAAGTAGTACCGTAATCAGTAATTACGATGTCATCAATATTGGTTCTGTTTGCAGTTCCATCAGTTTTGCGAATGTCACAGCGAACTGTACCAGAAATGTTGGCGGTAATAGTCGCTGTTTGCAAGGTTGTAGAAGTGGTATTAACAATTGCACCCACTGGTGAGTATGATGCGCCACTGTTAGTTGAACACCAAACGCCCCAGCTAGAATTACCATCATTACCAAATTTAGCGTGTTTGACAGTGATCGTACCTGCACCTGTAGTCCAGTCAAATCTCATGGAGATAATACCACTATTGCGGATACGGGCAGATTGAGTACCATTTTTGACATCAGTGCTAAGATTCCCCAGTAAAGCATCATTAAAATTCCATGTACCTGTTCTCAGCACAACATTTGCTGCTGCATAACTGCCTTTTGTACCAATTTCAAAATCTTCCGTAATTGTGGCACTCTTGGCACTACTTACACAAAGGGTCAACAGGATAAATGTTCCGGCTGATATCTGTAAGGGAAAAGCTAACTTAGACATACTTAATTGATTTAATTAGTGGGTGATAGCGAACCAGAAAAGACGATAATTTTAGTTACTTTCCAGATAACAAAATCATCATGTAAAATACACGCTATAAACTTTCAAAAACACATTACAATTAGTAACGCGGCTATCAATTATCATGGTTGTTTATTAAATGTTGATTAAACTTAAGTTAAAGTTTAAGTTAGCAACTTATTCTCTAATTTCAGTAATCAATCATCATCTTTTACCCAGAGTATTCCAATCTGTGTTTCAGTTAAAAATATTACTCCTGTGTCAAAGGTTGCTGGTGTCAGAGAATTCCAAGCACTCATAGCAGAATAGTTATTAACAAATTCTGCATTAGTAAAAAAAATTACAGGTATGTTGAAATAAATCAAATATTTGATGAGAGATTTTTTCTGCCTCTTCTACCTGCATAATTTTTGAGGAATAGGCTAAATCTTTAGTCAGGACAAATACTATAATTTTGTTGGCTGCTGTTTGCGTGATTTTTTGCCAGCGATCGCCAATACCAACATAGCCTATTTGTCTAACAAATAAATCAAGAATTCCTGTTAAATTTTCAGCCTCGTCAAGCAAAACATTAGAAGTTATTTGTTTAATTTCAAACAAAACATTTCCTCGATTACGCTTTGACAGTATTTCTGCTCTCAAGTCTCTAACTACTGAAGAATCTACACTTTCTAATATTTTGAGACTCATTTGATTTAAATCAAGAAAATCGGAATGATATTTGAATCTACATTAATGGCTCAAACGCTTTCTCCCCCTGTTCCCTGCCCCCTGTCTTATTCCAACAATAATTATTTACACCGACCTACTTACTCCCAAGTGGAAACATCACGCAACACATCTGGGATTTCTCCCATCTCTAGGGGAAATTCCAGCAAAGTTTCTCTGTAACCTAAATACCCAGACTCCGCAAACGATAACAACATTCGTCTTAGGGCGAACCAAACTTCTGATTCATATTCCCAGTCACTATAACGTGAAGCCCGACCGGCAATTGAACGTAAAGCCCAAAAATAAGAATTTCTCACCACCGAACCGCCTTTTTTAAACTCTGGCAAATCTGGGTGGTGGAGAAATAATACTTGATTTTCAATTCTGGCTTTCACTTTAAATAGTTAAATAGAACAAGGTAGTAATAGTACATTTATAGTACTGCTTTCTGGAATATCAATTCAAATGTAGGAGGATTGATGATCAGTTTTGACCACTTGCCTTTTGCACTCAAACTTGGCGCTACCTTGGGCTGTGGGTTAGTGGCGGGAGTCTTTTTTTGCTTTTTCGACTTTTGTGATGAATGCACTGGCTCGACTCCAACCAAAAGTAGGTATTGTCGCTATGCAGTCAATTAATATCACAGCAATCAATCCGTTGTTTATGGTGGCACTTTTCGGCACAGCTTTGGCTTGTTTGGTTTTAGCGATCGCTTCATTTTCCAAGTTACATCAACCCGGTGCAGCCTACTTGCTGTTTGGCAGCCTACTTTACCTCATTGGCATTGTTGGGGTAACGATCGCCTTTAATGTACCTCTCAATGATGCCTTGGCGATCGTTAATCCAGATAGCACCGAGGGCGCAAATTTATGGACTAAATATCTGAGCGACTGGACGTTCTGGAATCACATCCGCACAATAGCAGCATTTGGGGCTACTACATTGCTGACTCTTGCCCTTTGTCAACCAACAGGGCGATGAGTACTTCAAACAACGGAGAGGGGGAGATTCGAACTCCCGGAACCTTTCGGTTCATCCGATTTCAAGTCGGACGCAATCGACCACTCTGCCACCTCTCCAGTAAAACTGTCTAGCTACTGCTTACCTGATGGTCTTTGGTGAGCAACAAAGCTGACAGATAATACTATATCTTACATCTACGCAGGTTGCACTAATCCAAGCGAATGTCTACGATTCACTGGGTGAAGCAGCATATAAAATTTCCTCTGAGATTACCTGAAAATCTTTGCCTACCCAAACTAAAGCCGCTTTTGTGACTACTCCTGCTTCTAAGTGGATAATTGAGAAATTACGCTGCTTGTGTCCTTCATTTTCGATAATTCTGGGGACGCTGGCGGCATTTAAGTAAATTGTGCCTTCTGGACTTTTAAACACTGATTTACGTAATTCTTTTTTGGTATGGCGCAGATTGTGGTGCATGTGTCCAAAGGTGACGAGGGGAATGGTTTTACCAATGGTGAGAGTTTGAGAAATAGCGGCGGCAAAGTCGGGATCGCCAAAGTCGCCGCCGATGGGATGCCAATCTTTACCACAAGGGTCTTCGGGGCGATCGCCTAATCCACTCGGCCCGTTGTGACCGAGAAAAATAATTGCGTCACTAGCCGCACTTTTGACCGCAGCCAGAATTTTAGCTGCTGATTCTTCGAGATTTGTCACACCGTAACGTTCTTTGCAGATATCAGCAAATCTCCATTCTGGGCCACCCCAAGTAAAAGGACGACCGCCAACAACCGTTAAATTCCATTGGGGAAAATCTAATTGGCTGTAACCGACATGGGCTGTACCCAGTAAATCAAGTTGTTCTTGCACCCAGTCTTCTTTCGTGCGATCGTAGGGACATTTTTTCCGTCCCCATTCTGTAGCTGTGTACCAAGCATCGTGGTTGCCCATAACTGCTGCTTTGGGGATATCAATAGAAGCGATCGCCCTCACCACTTCCACTGATTCATTGCCAAAATCTCCCACAAATAGCACCAAATCCACACCCAAATGCTTGAGTGCAATGGCATCATCCACTTCCCATTGGTCGTGAATATCTCCAACTACAGCAATTTTGAGAGTTTGTGATGGTTTTTTCTGACTGGTCATGCCGCTTTCCTTGCTGTCTATCTCCAGGATAGGAAACTCAGGGAAATTTTGACACCATCTTCGCTACAGTGTCGAGAAGAACAATTATTGAAGAAGAAGTCAGGAGTCAGTAGTCATAATTCAGGAATCAGAATGCAATCAGTGGGAAAAAATATCCGCCAATCGAATAGAATTCCCAAGCTGAATTCTGGCTCCTCACGTCTGAATTCTTCTGTAACTATATTGAGCATTAATTACTATTTTTTATTTAATTAAGAGGTTAATTTAAACTTCTAGCTTGATTAACTAAACCCTAAATTTCCTTCCTTTTAAATAAGTCATTATTCGGTGATTTGAGTGGGATAACCGTACAGAATGGGGGCGCAATCTCTACCTGATAAATACCTGTTTAGATGGATACAATCTATGTGTGGCTTAAGTAATGCTGTTATTGAGAAATCTAAAAAAAAATTCATACAGCATTAATAGGAGAGCATAAATATGGGAAATCAAATTAAAACAGTTGCTTTGTTAGGTGCGCTCAGTGGCTTATTAATTGCTATATGTTACTGGGTAATTGGTGGCACTAGCGGCTTAATTATAGGTATTGGTTTAGCAGCAGTAACTAATTTAATTTCTTGGTATCAATCAGATAAGATTGCATTAGCAGCATATCGCGCCCAGCCAGTAAGTGCAGCAGAAGCACCAGGACTATATCGGATGGTGGAGAAATTAGCCGCACGCGCTAATATCCCGATGCCTGGAGTTTACATCGTTCCCAGTCAAACTGCTAACGCCTTTGCCACAGGACGCGATCCCGAACATGCGGCTGTGGCTGTGACTGAAGGTATTTTAAATATCCTGCCAGAAGACGAATTAGAAGGTGTGATTGCCCACGAACTAACGCATATTATCAATCGTGACACTTTAACCCAAGCAGTAGCCGCAACGATCGCCGGGGCTATTTCTTTCCTCGCACAAATGGTAAGTTACAGTTTGTGGTTTAGCGGTGGTTCCCGCGATGACGATAGAGGCGGTAATCCTTTAGGAATATTGTTAACTGTATTGTTAGCACCCATAGCCGCAACAGTAATTCAACTGGGAATTTCCCGCACAAGAGAATTTTCTGCTGATGCTGGTTCTGCCAAATTAACAGGTAATCCCCGTGCATTAGCCCGCGCCTTACAAAGATTAGAAGCAACAGCACGACAATTACCTTTAGATGCTAATCCAGCTTTTGAACCGTTATTAATTATCAATCCTATCTCTGGCAAGTTTTTGGGTAACTTGTTCTCTAGTCACCCTGACACAGAATCACGAGTTGAACAATTGCTGAAATTAGAACAACAACTATCTACAAAATATTAGTCATTCGTCCCTTTTTGAAAACTTAATTAAGAGGAGATTGTCACTATGACTGGTAATAATTTTGAATCAATTGAATCTACTGTAGTTGTAGAAATCAGTTCTCAAACTAACGAAATGGTAGAAGCTGAAATGGCTGGAGAGACTGATGAAGTGAAGAACGAAACCAAAGCTTTAATTGAAGCACTCAAAAGACGCGCCCAAGCTGAAGCTGAATCAGCCGGAACTCTTACCCGCGAAACTTATTTAAATGCTGTGCGCCAAGCCCGCCAAGCCATTGAAGGTGAAAAACTCATTGAACGCGATCGCCTGGAAAATGCTTGGGCTGTGATCCAAGAAGAAGCTGAGAAAAATTGGCACTTACTTTGGAAAGAATTTGCTGATTTTGGCGATCGTCTCCAAAGTGCAGCCAAAGCCGCCTGGGAAGCCTTTAACGCCCCTCGTAATCATTAATTTAGTTAATTGATAAATTTCTTATAGGGTAGGCCGGAATGCCTGCCCCTTTTTTTAACCCAAACCCAAAAATTTAGAAATCAACGGCAACAATTTACTACCTGCCTCAACCAGTGTGGCTGTAGTGGGTAAACTAGCGATCGTTCCTTTTAAAATTTTTACCGCCGTTTTCGCTGCCTTTTGCATTGCCCCCTCTTGAGGATTTTTACCTGCTTCAGCTAAAGCTTGTACCTGTTCTAAAGCTTCCGCCTTATCTTCTTCCGATAAATCTTTTTCCGCCTCAATTGCTGCTTTCAATTCTTCTAATAGCTCTCTAATTCCGGGTTTATCTGATTCTGATGAAGGTGGCAGCTGATTAATAGTATTTGTCACCGTACCACTAATTTCACCTAAATTCAATGCTTGCCCACTAGCATGAAAATCTCCGCCGATACTGCCAATTTCAACTTTGCGGCTCGAATCATTGCTATTAGCCATATTTTTATTCTCTACTTTATTATCAACTTGAACATTAATTGGCTTATTTGCTAACAAGCCAATTATTTCCTTCATATCTGCACTTTGTTGGCGATAAATGACTATTTGTTCATCTTTAGCTTGTAATTGAGCTTTATATTTTTCCTCAACAGCTTGCAGCGCCAATTGATAATTTTGGGTAAAATCATTATGAATCTTCTCCTTATCAGCATCAACCGATGCTGCAACCTTAACGACAACTACCCCATCACCTTTGTTTTCAATGCTCTGAATTGCTAATTCTGTATTTTCATTTTGTACCTGCACTTTTTTGAAGGCAGCAACAAAAGCTTTCCAGTCTATGCCGTTACGAAAAATTAAATCAACAGTATTTACCACTTCTTTAAATAGTTTAGTAAATTCTCCTGGTTGAAATTCGCCACTACTAGGACGACGTTCTCTATCATCAGTTCCAGGCTTAGGATTTTCTAGAAGATAAATAAAGCGACAATCAACATTATCTAATTTGGTTGTACTTTCAATATTCCAAGCTTCCACACAAGCGCCAGTCATTTGAGCTTGAGTGAAATCAGTACCTACAGCTTGAGTTAAAGTTAAATTTGCCCACTCTAAACAAGCTCCTTTAAATGTTGCTTCACTAATATCAGCATCTTTTAAATCTGCTTCTTTTAAATCTGCACATATCAGGTTTGCACCTTTAAGATTAGTACCAGTATAAGATTTTCTTCTACCGTTACCAGTCACGAGTAAATTAAGAATAACTGGGTTGAATAATATTGAATCACCTACTCTAGCAAAGTCCAGGTTTTTCACTTCATAAAAACAGGTATGTGTTAGATTCGCTTTTCTAAAATCTGTAGTTTTAAGGGTCGCACCAGTAAAATCAGCATTAGTCAAATCAGCATTATAAAAGCTAGTTCCACCTATAGTAGCAAAGTTAATTGCTATTGGATAAATCAAAGAATATTTGGGAGAAAATGCTAGAACTTGCCAACCCATATAAACACCTTGAATAGCACCAATTAATACCATAATTGCAACTGCTAAGTCGGCGGCTAATTCTATTTTTGCTACTACTCCGGCTGTTTTCAAAACAACACTAATTCCACATATAGTCCCTGCTAAAGATGCAATTAAACTGGCAATACTAACAATTGTAGCAATTATAGTTCCAGCTACTGTACTTACACCAGCTATAGTAGCTGCTACAGTGGTAGCTCCTGTTAATGTTCCTATTGCTGTGAAAATAACAGATAGTGCTGTATATACATGACCAGACACAGCTAAAAATATTACTAATAATGTAGAAGTTGCTAATGAAAAAGCTATCGATATTAAAGATAGTGGAAATCCTTTTGTAGTTGTGACTATAAATGGAACTATCAAAACTACAACAGAAGTAATAATATGAACTATAGGATCAGGATTCAGTAAGCTTTGATTAAATACAGTAGTTAACCCAGCCGTAAATGCTGAGAGTATAGCTAGAAATGATGAAAATATTGCTAGAAGTAATACCCAGTATACTGGTTGTCCAGCTTTTGCACCTTTAAAATTAGCCCCTTTGAGAATAGTCTTGCTAAAATTAGCTCCTCTAATATCTGCACCGCTAAAATTAGCTCCAGTCAAATCTTGACCTTTAAATGAACGACCTCGCAAATTTTGACCGGAGTAGTCTGGCGGCATAATTGCGTTACTATGCGTTATCACTGAGATTATATACAAATTTACAGCGTAATATTCCGAATTTTCTCAATATTTGGTTAAATTTATTTGTAATCACCGTCTGATAATGGTGTGTTATGGCTAATTTTATTATCTCTAACGCTCAAGTCTTGCCATTACCTTAAAATACCTGACTACAAAACTAAATAATTTAATAAACATGAGTCAATTATTATTTGAATGGAATAACGAAAAAAATAAAATCAATCAAAAAAAGCACGGTGTTTCATTTGAAGAAGAAAAATCAGTATTTTATGATGATAATGCAATTGAATTCTGGGATGACGCGCATTCTGAGACATAAGACAGATTTTTATTGCTGGGCAGAAGCTCAAAAATGAGAATATTACTAATTGTTCATTGTTTCCGAGAACAAGAATCTATAATCAGAATTATTTCCGCACGAAAGGCTACTCAAAAAGAAAGTCAACAGTATCGAGGATAAAAGAATGAAACCAGAATATCACCTCGCTAATATGAAAAGTCGTCCTAATCCTTATGCTAAACAGCTAAATCAACCAGTCACTTTACCTTTGGGCATTGAGGTAATTGAATTTTTCCAAAAGAAAGCAGAAGAAAAAGGGATTTCTTATCAAGAATTAATTAATTTATACCTTCAAGATTGTGTACTTAGTCAGCGTGAAATATCTTTTTAAGCAGTATAGTTTGTTAACTTTTGGTGTAACCGAGATCAGCAATGGTTAATTTTCTAATATTAAAAAAAATATGGTATCAAATATTATCTTGATTGGCCCTATGGGTGCTGGTAAATCTACTATTGGTGAATTATTAGCAAATCAGCTTGGTATTCCTCAATGCTCAATGGATGAACTAAGACTGGGATATTACCAAGAAATTGGCTATGATGAGGAATTAGCAAAACAGAAACGTGAAACTGGAGGCTTATGGAGTATTTGCCAATATTGGAAACCTTTTGAAGCTTATGCAGTAGAAAGATTATTATCAGAATATAAAAATTGTGTGATAGATTTTGGTGCAGGTCATTCTGTTTACGAAGATACTTCTTTATTTCAAAGAGTACAAAAAGTTTTAGAACCATTACCTAATGTAATTCTTTTGCTACCATCACCTGATTTACAGGAGTCGCTGCAAATTTTAAATGATCGCAACGAATATGTACCTGATGGCAGTCCCAACATTAATGAACACTTTCTGAGTCATCCCTCAAATTATCTTCTGGCAAAGTTTACTGTATACACAAAAGATAAGGCTCCACAGGAAACTTGCAATGAAATTTTAAATTTGGTGCTAAAAAGATAAACAGAGTAATTTAGTTATGTTTGTGCTTATAGACTTTATGAATCATTTAAAATCACATTACTCCATCAAAACATTAATTTTAAAATGAGCAGAGAATTTAACGTGATTATAGAGCGAGACTCTGACGGTTATTTTGTTGCCTCGGTGCCGAGTCTGGCTGGATGTCATACCCAAGCTCAATCTTTAGAAGAACTGATGGAGTGTATAAAAGAAGCTATTGAACTGTGCTGAGAGGTTGGGCAAGCTTAAAAATTGCTGATCTTCCTGCCTCCTGCCTGCTGCTAAGATATTATGCCATCGGTTCTTCAATCAGATACTATTGATGCTAGATAATGGGAAAGCTTTGACTTTTATTGACCCATCTAGCCCGGAAGAACACATTAACTACTATGCGAACTCACTATTGCGGCGAACTCCGAAAAGAAGACATTGGAGAAACTGTTACCTTGTACGGATGGGTAGACCGTCGCCGCGATCATGGGGGCGTGATATTCTTAGATTTACGCGATCGCTCTGGCACAGTCCAAATTGTCAGCGATCCACAACGCACCCCCGATTCCTACGAGCAAGCCAATGCTTTGCGGAATGAATACGTCGTCGAAATCACCGGCAGAGTAACGCAACGTCCCGAAGAATCACTGAATAACCGCATTCCTACAGGTGAAGTGGAAATTTACGCGGACAAGATTACATTGTTGAATGCAGTCCGCAAGCAGCTACCATTCCAAGTTTCTAGTGCTGACACCGAATCGGTACGGGAAGACTTAAGACTAAAATACCGTTATTTGGATTTACGGCGCGATCGCATGGCGCAAAATATGCAACTGCGTCATCAAGTCGTCAAAGCTATGCGGCGCTATTTAGAAGACGGCGAAAATTTTATCGAAGTTGAAACACCAGTCTTGACTCGTTCCACCCCCGAAGGTGCGCGGGACTATGTTCTACCCAGCCGTGTCAACCCTGGTGAATGGTTTGCTTTACCCCAATCACCGCAACTATTTAAACAAATTTTGATGGTATCCGGTATGGACAGATACTATCAGATTGCTCGTTGCTTCCGGGATGAAGATTTACGCGCCGATAGACAGCCAGAGTTCACCCAATTAGACATGGAAATGAGTTTCATGTCTCAAGAAGAAATTATTGAACTCAACGAAAAGCTGGTTTGTCATATCTTCAAAACCGTGAAAGGTATTGAGTTACCCCATCCTTTCCCGCGCTTAACCTACGCTGATGCAATGGCGCGTTATGGTAGCGATAAACCAGACACTCGCTATGATTTAGAATTAGTTGATGTTTCCGATATTCTTAAAGACTCTGGTTTTAAAGTCTTTAAGGATGCTGTCGCCCACGGTGGTATCGTCAAAATTCTGCCCATTCCCAACGGTAACGACAAAATTTCTAACGTCCGCATTAAACCAGGCGGCGACATCTTCAAAGAAGCCAGTGAAGCCGGTGCGAAAGGTTTAGCCTACATCAGAGTTAGGGAAGATGGGGAAATTGACACCATCGGCGCAATTAAAGACAACCTCACCGCCGAACAAAAAGCTGAACTTCTCCGCCGCACAGGTGCAGAAGCGGGACACTTGTTATTATTTGCGGCTGGTGATGTTGCTACTGTTAACAAAACTTTAGACAGATTACGGCAATTTACTGCTAAAGAATTTGGGTTAATCAATCCCGAAAAACTCAACTTGTTGTGGATTGTTGACTTCCCGATGTTTGAGTGGAATGCTGACGAAAAACGTTTGGAAGCATTACACCACCCATTTACCGCACCCCATCCCGATGATTTGCACGACTTAAAAATTGCCCGCGCCCAAGCTTACGACTTGGTATTTAACGGCTTTGAAGTTGGCGGCGGTAGTTTGCGAATTTATCAGCGAGAAATTCAAGAACAGGTGTTTGAAACCATTGGCTTGTCACCAGAAGAAGCACAAAGTAAATTTGGTTTCCTCTTAGAAGCTTTTGAATACGGTACACCGCCACATGGTGGTATCGCCTACGGTTTAGATCGTTTGGTGATGTTACTTGCTGGGGAAGAATCTATCCGTGATGTGATTGCTTTTCCGAAAACACAACAAGCCCGTTGCTTGTTAACAGATGCGCCTTCTGGGGTAGATGCGAAGCAATTAAAAGAACTGCACGTTGCTTCAACATACAAACCCAAGTCATAACAAAGCCCAAGGGAGTAGAGAAAGTTAAAGTAAGCTTTTATCAATTAATTCTTCTTTAACTTTTCGATTTTTTTTATTATGCTCCCTTTGGTTTTCATCAATAGGTGAACTGTATTCTAAGGGAGGATTTAAACATTCTAAGTGTTTGATTTCTCCATTTTCATAAATGACAGTGTGACTGTCATTAGTCATGCGGTGTATAGCGTAGAATTCAAGATATTCAAGATTATTTTCAATTCCAAAAATGAAATTTATGCTCCAACCAGCTTGAAAAATTGAACCTTTTTGGCGCTCTTGTAAATTTTTATCTGGTAAGGTGATTTGCCATCGAGCAAACCATTTATTAAAAATATCTTGAATATTATCCATAAATAATAATGTCTCTTCCGTAGGTTTTAAGCTGTGTAGCAGCTTATATAGCTCATAGATTATTTGAATCAGTATCACAGCTAAAAAAACAAATTTTCCTCAAACTGGTAGTCTGAGGAAATATAAATTTAGCCCATTTTGGCTGTTAAATATTTGAGAAGCAAAATTAAGTTTCTCAGATATTTATATGCAGATTCAAGACCTTTTGAGAAAGTTTAACTGAGACGCAGGTTTTAGCGCCTCATAAACTTATTGACAAATATTTACACAAAACTAAAGCAAAAGAGCTTCTCAAAAGGATTTTATTCCTGATAGAGGTTTAAGCTGTAACATACTTTTCCAAAGTAGTAGCTAATGTACTTTTAGGTACAGCACCTACAACCATATCAACTTTTGCTCCATCTTTAAAAATCATTAATGTGGGAATGCTGCGGATGCCATACTGACTTGCAACTTGAGGATTCTCATCAGTATTAACTTTCACAACTTTGAGTTTACCATCGTACTGAGCGGCAATTTCTTCGACGACAGGAGCTACCATGCGGCAAGGGCCACACCAGGGAGCCCAAAAATCAACTAAAACAGGTACCGTGCTGTCGAGTACTTCTTGCTTAAAAGTAGAATCTGTAACTGCTGCGGCTGCTGACATGCCTAAAAACCTTTGCCAATTAAATTTCTGAGTTTCGTGAAAATTCTACCATAGCAAAAACATCTGCTTTGAAGAGCAAGGATGTACATTTGCAAAGAAGCCCTGGATTTTATTCATATATTCATAAACATAAGGAACCGCCCGAACAGTAGTCCGGGCGGAGTGTGGTGTGAGGAGTGAACGGAAACATGCGTCTCCGCTTTCTCTATTGTAGGCGACAGAAGGGATTTTTCCAGTTGAATGTTTGGGAGTCTGGAAAAATTTCCTAAAGAATTTCAACTGAAGTTTGAAGTCTAAAATTTCATCCTCCAGTCTTTAAAACTTTATACTTTCTTTATTTGCCCATACCTAATTGTTGAGCTTTTTGGTACACTTTACCTTCCGTTAACAAGGAAGGAGCAATTACAACTTCAACTTGTTGCATTTCTTTGATATCTTTGGCTCCCAATGTACCCATACTTGTTTTTAAAGCTCCTAACAAGTTATGAGTACCATCATCTAAGCCTGCGGGGCCAGTGAGAATTTGCTCTAAAGTGCCAGTTGTACCTACTTTGATTCGAGTTCCGCGTGGTAAAACGGGGCTGGGTGTTGCCATTCCCCAATGGAAACCGCGTCCTGGTGCTTCAGCTGCTCTGGCGAAGGGTGAACCAATCATCACACCGTCAGCACCACAAGCAATACATTTACAAATGTCTCCGCCAGTAATTAGACCACCATCGGCGATGACAGGCACATATTTACCAGTTTGCTGATAATAATCATCGCGGGCAGCGGCACAATCTGCGATCGCTGTTGCTTGGGGTACACCCACACCCAACACACCACGAGAGGTACAAGCAGCCCCAGGGCCAATACCCACTAATACAGCAGCCGCACCAGCCTTAATTAAGTCCAAGGTGACATCGTAGGTAACACAGTTACCCAACACCACTGGGATGGGCATAGAACGGCAAAATTCTGCCAAATCGAGGGTAACTATCGACTCTGGTGATAAATGTGCTGTAGAGACGACTGTAGCTTGAATAAAGAATAAATCTGCCCCAGCTTTAGCAACAACTTCACCAAATTTACTCGCACCTGCTGGTGTTGCACTGACAGCCGCAATACCGCCTTGTTCTTTAATTTCGTGAATGCGCTTTTCAATTAACTCTGGCTTGATAGGTTCGGCATAAAGTTCTTGCATTAAGGAGACAAATTCATCCTTACCTACAGAAGCAATTCGATCAAGAATGGGATTTGGGTCAACATAGCGAGTTTGGATACCCTCTAAGTTAAGAACACCTAATGCACCTAACTGTGACAAACGCACAGCCATACCTACATCAACTACACCATCCATTGCACTAGCAATAATTGGTATATTTCGCTCGATATTGCCAATCCGCCAGCTAGTATCTGCCAAACTAGGATCTAATGTTCTTTTACCGGGGACTAGTGCAATTTCATCAATTCCGTAAGCCCTGCGAGCTGTTTTTCCCCGCCCAAGTTGAATGTCCACGCTGTTAACTTTTATCAAAACTGTTCTAGCTAGGGTATCAAATTGTGAGGGGATTTGCAGCGATTTTTTTGGAAGTAACTACAAAGATGTTTCAAGTTAGGGACTAGAGGTTAGAAAACGGGATTTTTGTAATTTATGAGAACTACTTTGTAAATGGGTGTAGGGGTATAAGGGTGTAAGGGTGTGAGGGGAAGAAATTTTCATACCTTTGGTTGTAAATTCTTTTGCTCAAGTCATGATTTACGTTCTTTTCGTTGCGCCTTTGCGCCTCGGTGTGAAACAAAAAAATAGCAAGAATAGGCAAGTTTAATCATATATAGGACTTACGCAAAAGTATGAAAAAACGAACCGCAAAGGACGCATAGACACAAAGTTATAAGAGTTGGAGAGAGTTATTGCGTAAGTCCTGATATAGCAGGAGGCAGAAGGAAGGATTTGACTACTGCTATAATTTCTGCCTAATTCTGCACAGAATTATCGATTATCTAACTTGTTAGAAAAGAGCGATCGCTCTTTTCCTGAGACAAGATTTTTAGCTAATATAATCAAGCTTAAGAAACGTGAGCAATAGTAACACCACTACCACCATCAGCTTGTTCTGCTGCTTCATAACTGCTGACTCGCGGATGTTGTTGCAAAAAGCCGTGAACACCTTGTCGTAATTTCCCTGTACCGTGTCCGTGAATAATCCAGATGGGGCCATTCGCTTCGGAAATGGCTTTGTCTAATTCAATCTCGGCATCGGCTACCCGTTTACCTCGTAAATCTACTGTATTTTTAGAAGTACGAATGGCTGGGGCGGCTTGGGGAGGCGGAGTGGTTGGTGCTGGTGTTGGCTTGGGTTTGACAATCGGTTCAGCCTTTTGCCCATCGAGAGATTCGATGTCTTGCAATTTGACTGTCATTTTCATAATGCCGAAGCGGACGTTTAACTCACCATCTTCATCGGGGGCGGTTAAAACTTCCGCAGTTTGTCCAAATTGGGAAATCCGGATGCGATCGCCCACTTTTGGCATAAACCCAACTTTCGGCTTAGGTGCTGGAGCTGGTTGGTATTTCTGGCTAATTTGATTTAAAGCATTCGTAGCTTGTTGGGCATCTTGGGCGGTGGGTGTACCTTGTTGCAAGCGGCGAATAACTTGGGCTATTTCACCTTTGGCTTGGGCGATCGCTTGCTGTACGGCTACTTCTTGGGAAACCCGTAAGGATTTTTCTCGTTCCTGCAAAGCGGCGGCTTTGTCGGATACTTCTTTATATAATCGTTCCGCTTGTTGTAATAATTTTTGGGCTTCGGCGGCTTTGGTTTCTTGGCGGCGACGTTGCGCTTCTAAGCCTGCAATGACTTGGTTAACTTCGTCCGATGCTTCGCCGACTTGGGTTTTCGCTTGTTCGACTACTTCCGGTTTTAAGCCTAAACGTAAAGCGATCGCTAAAGCATTGGAACGTCCAGGAATCCCCCACAATAAACGATATGTAGGCGACAAAGTAGCTTCATCAAATTCTACCGAGGCATTTTCAAACCGCGCATCTTCGTACTTCAGGGCTTTGAGTTCCCCGAAGTGAGTTGTGGCTATGGTTAACTGGGCGTGTTCTGCGAGATATTGTAAAAGTGCGATCGCTAAGGCGCTACCCTCGGCTGGATCTGTACCTGCGCCTACTTCGTCGAGTAATACGAGGGAGTGGGGAGTGCTGAGTGCTGAGTCGTTTTCTAAAGCATTTAAAATCCGGCTGATGCGGCGGATATGCCCAGAAAATGTGGATAAACTTTGCTGGAGCGATTGTTCATCACCGATATCTGCCAATACTTGGTCAAACCAAGGCATTTCCACAGGTTCGCGGGCGGGGATGAATAAACCCACTTTCGCCATTAAGGCTGCTAAACCCAGGGTTTTTAAGGTGACAGTTTTACCGCCAGTGTTCGGCCCGGTGATTGTCACAACCTTAATATGGGGACTAACCAGTAAATCTACAGGAATTACAGCGTGTCCTTGTTCGTGTTGTTGTTGCCAAATTAACAAAGGGTGACGCAACTGGCGTAAGGTGATGATTTCTTGTTCGTTGCGGTTGATAAATCTGGGGGGATTTGCTTTTAGCCAGTAACTATAACGCGATCGCGCCGTAGCTAAATCTAGGGTAGTGACAATTGCTAATAGCCTTTCTAAATCTGGAGTAACGGCTGCTACTTGCTCAGTCAAAGCACGACGAATTGCTTCTTCTTCCGCTTGTTCTCGCTTTAACGTATGTCGCAACTGATTACCCATCGGAACGATAGAATTAGGTTCCACGTACAAAGTCACGCCACTGGTAGAAGTATCGTGAACAATGCCGGGAATCACATCTTTGTGGCTGGCTTTGACTGGGATAACAAAGCGATCGCCCCGTTGAGTAATTAATTGTTCTTGAACTGCGTTGGATTTCGCTTGTAAAATATTATGCAGTTTTTGGTTAATTTGACTGCGTAATTTACGCAAATCGTCGCGGATTTCACTCAGCTTTTGACTGGCGCGATCAGCCACAGTCCCACGTTCATCAATACAACGGTGAATTTCCTGTTCTAATTCTGGGTAAGTGCGTAAATCGGCAACTAACTCAGTTAATACTGGTATATCTTCTTGGTTATCGATGACACGCCGTAAATTTCTCGCACCAGCCAGGGTAGTTGCGATCGCCAGTAATTCATCGCCAGCTAAAATCCCTCGGAGTTCGGCGCGTTCGATAGAATCACCAATATCTTGAATCCCATCAAAAGATAAGCTTGTCGTCAGCCGACTTTCCAGTTGGTAAACTTCTTTAGTCTGTGCTAATAACTGCTCACTGACTGACTGTGATGTGGGAATTTGTAAATTAGTGGATGCGATCGCCCCTAGCTTAGTAGCCGCAAATGTCGCCAAATGCTGGCAGAGGCGATGCCATTCTAGTAGTTCTAAAGTTTCCGCTTGGATCAAGGCTGCAACATCTAAAAAAATCTTATATGAAATTATCGTAACAACAGAGTCGCCTTTACAGCCAATACTCAGATGATGCACTTGCTTGGGTGGGATGGGAGAGGGAGCGATCTGCTTTACGTTATAATTGAAAGAGCATTTATACTCATTTATTAGTAAAACTTTCTTTTTTATGATCAACTATGTAGGGAACTAGTAAACTTCTGCTCTGCTTTTTTTGAACAGATTGTGCTTCTTCTATATTAGCTCTAATCAATCTTCTTAACCTTAATAAGTATTGAGTAAAGGTTCATGCTACTCCTAGTTTATATTCTAAAAACTGGCACAATTTGACTATGGTAACTGAAAAGTAAAAGAGCAATCGCAAATATCTTTTTTCATTAGTCAAGATTAAAAATTCAAATAAATTCCTATACCGTTTTTCTCCTCTTTCTTTGGCATTGTTTCAGCTTTGACTAAATTTTTAACTTTTAATTGGTAAAAACAAGCTATCTTCAATTTCCTGCCTGACTTCTCGGCTAATATAACAATCACTATTCAGGCAATCTACTAAGAGCTTATTTGCATCATAATACTGCTTTAACAGATCCTTTTGTACGTTGCTAAATTGCCAGTCATGCCCAATATTACGATATTCAATCATTATTGCTCTTAGTTGGTCAACCCAAGCTTGGCTATATGTCTGCTTTCTTAACTTTTCCAATAAATGCCGAACTTCAGATTTATCTATAAATTCGATAGCAACAGAGAGATTGAAAAAAGGTGAATGTGGATCATAATTAAGACTAAGAGCAAGTTCAAGGTCAACAGCTACATTATGCTCAAGACCATCATTAAATTTACGTGCTATGTGGGAGTCAAGGACTTTATCCAAGATTCGCCCTAAATCTAAATTTTTGATAAGCTCGTTATTATAATCAATTGGGGAGTAACTAGAAAAACCAATGGCATAATAAATCGCTCTGATAGCTGCTGGTTTATAGTTAGATTGGATAGATAAAGCTTTTTGGTTTACCCAATAAAGAAATTTTTGTAAGTTTTCATCTCTAGCTATAAAACTATTTACTTTCTGCTTCATTAATAAGAGAAGTTCATTAGACTTTCGCATCATACTAACAGTCAGCAAAAAAACCTCCCGCCAGCGTGTTTCTGTGATATGCTCAATCAAAGTTTCATAGTCAGAATTGGCAACTATTTCTCTTGCTACGAAATATTCGTGAAATGTTAGGTGAGAAAATGAATAGATGCCCTTTGCTCTTTCTACTAATAGCCCATGCTGTGCTTCAATAGACTTTAATACAGCTTCACTATCGAGTTTCAAGGCTTCTGGATCTAAGTCAGCATCACGTAAGTTGCAAATAAATTCAACAATGTATGCTTCGGCCATTTTTTGCTTAAAAAAATAGTTTTTATGCTCAAAAGTGGTTAAGGCAATTTGACTCAATAAATCTTCCTTTCGCTGCAAAGACAGATTTTTATAGACTTGATCCCGTTCAATATTGCGTTTGGCATCCCATTTTTTCAGCAATACATCTAATCCTTCTTGATAAAGCTCAGAACGGTTTGCTGGGAAATCTCCACTATCTCCAAACACCAAACACAGCAATGTCAAAAGTAAAGGACTACTTGCTAGTTCTTGGATTGGTTTATTCTCCTTTAGTTTTTGAATGAATCTTTGACTTTTAACTGGGTCAGTTAACTGGAACCAATTTTGAGCAAAAATGGCTATTTGTTTTTCGTCAAAATCTGCCATTTCTACTTCTGTGAAACTTTGATAGGTGTATTCTTTGGCAGCAATCCTACAAGTAATTACAAACTGATTGGTATGAAACAAGTCAGAAAATTCCCGAATTTGTCGTAAAATACGCTTGGTATCTTCCTCTCTTACTTCATCTAACCCATCCAGCAATACGAATGCTTTGCCCTGTTTCAACAGTTTCTCTACTGTGGCACCGACATGAGTTCCCCCACAGCTTGATAATAGTTGAACAATAAATTTCAAAATATCTGGCTTTTTAGGTGCTTCTGCAAAATCTTTTAATGTTATGAATATGGGAACTCTATTTGCTTGATATCTCCCTTCAATACACTGCATTGCTAGATATTTTAAAAAAAGTGGTTTTTCCTGCCCCTGGTTTACCTAAAACCATCAATTTACTATAACGCTGTACAACCTCTAATCCTGACACTCGTTTCTGTTTTACTCCGCTAAGTCCAAGTCGCTCAAAGTTATCATGGTCACAGCTTTGCATTAGTTCCGCAACTTTTAATCGTCTTCGTCCTGTTATTGCCTCCAGAATATTGACATTTGTGTAAATACCTTGTTTTCCTGTTAACTCAATTGGCTTAGGCATATCTAATACCCGCATGGTTCCGCACTTTTCTTTGATGTAGGGTTTGATTTGTTGGCGGATTTCTTGGACTAAAGCATCAATAGAATCATCTATGCCATCTGTAGTTAAATGACTAGAGGGTTTTTGCTGTGAGTATTTTTTGCTCAGATATTCCCGTAACCGGCTTTCTTTAACAGGGCCATGTCCGGTGATAGAAAATTTTCGATAAATTTCTGTAAGACAAGTGCTGAGGTTACTTTCAGAAATATTTAATTCTTGAGTTACTTGGACTCGGCTCTTACTACGACCAAATATTTCCAGAAAGACTTCTTTCTGTCGATGTGACAATTCAGTATATTGCTCTAGTTGCTTAAGAAAGTCTTCTGGTATAGACATTGATGACTCCCACAATTACTTATAAGCCAGTGTAGCCAAAGTTTTTATCAAAATGTGGAGTTAACTCAGTGTAAGTCAGGCTAAGTCAAGGCAAGTCAGATAAATAGCTACAAAAGAAAATTGCGACATTTAACTCAGTTAAGCTTCTGAGGAAATCGCAATGCTAGAAACACTAATCCCTTTGGTTGTTAATAAGTCTGTTGAAGTTTTTATTGGAATACTGCTAGAAAAGTTTTGTAAATGGCTACTGAGTGATGCCAATATCAAAAGTGCTAACAATTTCTGGAAAATGCAGATTCTTGTACTTTATCTAGATTGGGTTTTGCGAAAAACACCACTCAAAGATATACCAGAAGAATCACAAGACCAGTAGTAGGGATGAGCAAGCGATCGCACCCACAAATCACAGGTGATCGCTTTCTACTCGGCGGTGAGGATATATGTATCTGGTGGGTTTAACGGTTTTTGTTGGAGAAAGCACCGCAGCAGATGAAAAACTGGCCCATCATACCGAGCGATCGCAGGCATTAACCCATCATTTGCAAGCTTACGCTGAGAGCAAGCAACAATCAGTAAGTGTTGGCTTTGTAAATACACCTTGTCAATACACGCCAGTTAGCTTTTTATTGTTCTATATATTACTTGCTTAAACAGGTATTAATAGCTTTCTTCAATAGTTATTAATATTTTACTTCTGTAGCAACCCTAAACCATTTCCAAACCTCTCTCCCTTGTCCACCTTGTCTACCTTGTCCCTATTCTTCACATATCATAATTAATCTTCATTAACATCATTCCCCTCTTCCAGCTTATTTAGTGCATCTGCAATTGCTTGCCTGATAAATTCTGGGTAATTATCTAGACCTTTTAATTTTTCTAGCATAGATGGAGGAAGCCTGAGAGTTATTTTTGCGGTTAATGGTTCTTCCCTATTAGTTGTAAATTGATGCTTCTTTAAATAGGGTTTTTCTTCGTAATTAGGCATAAAAGTTTAAAAATAATTGTTTATCGCATGACTTCGTGCGATACTTTAATTGGCAGCTAACCGAGCCTCGCAAGTTGGGGTAGCTGCCAAACCCAATTAGAAAATTAGGCATTTCTATGTTTACACGTTCTGAACTTGAAAGCAAAACCCTTAAACAATTGCAAGACTTAGCAGCACGTTACGGAATCAAGCCTGTAGGAAATCCAGGTTACAAAACAAGCTGGGTTACTCCTTTATTAGCTTTTCCCGTACATGCTATTCAGCAATTCCAAGATAATAGAAGAGGTTTAAAAAAATCTGAGTTGGAAAAGTTTTGAAGCTCTTGAGGTTATTCTTAACGAAATAGGAGAACCTACAAATGAACAAGCCGCACTCATTCGAGCAACTTTAGAAGGTAGGTTACTTCCTCTGCCAGAACGCTACAACCAGACTAGAATGTTAAATCTCCACAAGACTAAGCTATTGCTACAACAAGCAATTGAAATACTAAGTCAATAGCATTTTTCAGAATTAACATTTACTACACTCCTTTCTTTTGAGAGGAGTGTTCTGAATTTCCCAAACTCTTATCGTGCTACCATGACCAATAAATTCTTGTGGGAGGTCGAGTAATGGCTACCCTTAATGCCTTGAATATACCCGATGAGTTATATGCACAACTGCAAGAGTTAGCGAAAGCGGAAAATAGCTCAGTTGATGCTCAAGTTATTACTATCTTGCAAAAGGTCTTGCAGGCAAAAACGCAGCCAGTGGAGGATGAAAGGTACAAAAATGTACTGAAAATTCTGGAAGAAAGTAGCCGCAATCGTCGCCGCTTAAATCCAGCCGACTTTGGATTACCTGATAGTACAGAACTAATTCGAGAAGACCGAGACAGATGACCACACCCCTTAGATGCGTGGTAGATACCAGTGTGTGCATCAAATATTTTATTGCTGACCCATTAACTACTAAAGTTAAGCAACTGTTTGGTCATCTTTCCAATCCACAGACAGAAATTTTTGTTCCAGACCTTTTTTATATTGAGTCTGCAAATGTGATGTGGAAGTATGTTCGGGCAAGAATGTACACTGTCGCTGAAGTGCAAACAGATTTAGCCACGCTCAAAAACTTTCCTTTACGTGTTGTCTCGACGGCTGATTTGATGACGGACGCGGTGAATATCGCCATCAACTACAACATTTCTGCCTATGATGCTTGTTATGTTGCACTGTCGCAGCAAGTCAATACTGTTTTACTGACTCTCGATGCAAAACTGGTGAGAGCGTTAAATAATTCATCTCATAATGTTTGCTCATTTCATGACTTTGAGGTTCCGCAGTTACCTTCAATATGATGTTTCACGCAGAGGCGCGGAGGCGCAGAGAGTTGTTAGAGATTCTTGGCAAGCCAGTATAAATCCTCCTACTCTCTGTCTCCTGGTCACTGAGCGTAGTCGAAGTGAGGCTTTTGCCTTTTTACGGTGTGCCTACTGCACCAGAGTAAACTAAACCACGCTGCACATCCAAAGTTAAAATCGCTCCATCACGGATAACTTGGGTGGCTTTCTTGACTCCAACAATCACAGGTACACCTAGACGTAAGCCAATCACGGCGGCGTGACAAGTCAGGCTGTCTTCCTCAGTGATAATACCAGAGGCTTTGCGGATGGCTTCGACAAAATCAGCACCAGTGCGGGGTGCAACTAAGATATCGCCGGGGTTAAAGTTGCTGACATCCATTCCTGTTTGAGCAACTCTGGCGCGACCACTTACAGAACCTTGTCCCAGTCCAATTCCTTGACCTAATACAGCTGTAACGACTTCAACTTTAATTAAGTCTGTGGAACCAGACACGCCTTGCAGTGTACCAGCGGTCATGACTACCAAATCGCCTTCAAACAGTAATTTATGTTCTTGAGCGACGTTGATAGCAGCTTGGAAGGTTTGACCAGTGGAAGGTAGTCCCAATACAAGTAGCGGTTTCACACCCCAAACTAGTTGTAATTGTCGCGCTACGTTGACGTGGGGTGTCACCGCCAAAATGGGGGTATGGGGACGGAATTTAGAAACGTTACGCGCCGTCGCCCCAGTTTGGGTTAAGGTCATGATTGCGGAGGCTCCCAAGTTTTCAGCAATTTGACCTACGGCTTGGCTGATGGCGTTAGGAATGGAACGTCTACTATCTCGCTGTTGGCGGATATCTGAGTTGCGTTGTTCTTGTTCGATACGTTCGGCAATCCGCGCCATTGTGGCGACTGCTTCCACTGGGTAACTACCAACGGCAGTTTCGTTAGAAAGCATGACTGCATCAGTACCATCTAAAATGGCGTTGGCTACGTCTGATACTTCGGCGCGGGTGGGGCGGGGATTGCTCACCATGCTATCTAGCATTTGAGTAGCGGTGATAATGGGAATCCCCAAGCGGTTGGCTGTGGAAATTAACCGTTTTTGTAATACAGGAACATCTTCGGCTGGTAGTTCTACCCCTAAGTCACCTCTAGCAACCATTACGCCATCACACAAAGCTAGAACGGCTTCCATTTGTTCAATAGCTTCGTGCTTTTCAATTTTGGCAATGACTGGTACTTGCTTGCCGGTGCTGGAAATCAATTCTTTGATTTCGATGACATCTTGGGGGTTGCGGACAAAGGAAAGTGCTACCCAGTCTACGCCTTGGTCAAGACCAAACATCAAGTCCTCGCGGTCTTTGTCGGTCATGGCTTTAATGGACAGGTAAACCCCAGGAAAGTTTACGCCTTTGTTATTAGATAATTTGCCACCGACGGTGACACGGCAAAGCAAATCACCTTTTTCCCGATTGGTTTCTTCCACTACCATCTCGACTCGTCCGTCATCGAGGAGAATTTTGGCTCCGGCGGGGACTTCTTCTGCCAAATATTCGTAAGTTACACAGCTAATTTCTTGTGTACCTACAACTTGGCGATTAGTTAAGATGAAGCGATCGCCTTTTGCTAAAACTATAGACCCATTTTCAAACCGCCCCAAGCGAATTTTTGGCCCTTGCAAGTCTTGCAAAATTGCCACTGGCTGATTAAGTTCAAAAGCAGTTTGCCTAATTAAGCGAATGTTTCGCTGGTGATCGGCATGAGTACCATGAGAAAAGTTAAGGCGCAGCGTGGTTGCTCCTGCTTCGATAATCGCTTTGAGCATTTCTGGGCTGCTGGTAGCGGGGCCAATTGTAGCGACAATTTTTGTCCGACGTAGAGAATCTCTTAATTGCATAGGGGCTGATTTTAGGGATCTTATTAAGCAGTCATAGTAAGTTCAGGGAGATGCTGTATTCAGTTACTGCCACATCCATCAATTTAAGCAGTTAGCGCGGGGCAGATAAAGGGTAGATTTGGGGAAATGATTTTAAATGTCAATTGCTGAGTTTTCCCTTTGATTATTCCTAGTAACTAAGGAACAGATTAGCTATCGTACACTAATCTTGATGCCCTCTCTCCCCAGGAATATATTTTCTCTCTACTCTTGAATAACTGAGCGATACACCCTAATTATCAGCAAATGCTTGGGTTTTGTTTGGAATCATAGCGTTATTCATCTACTGCGAAGCAGATGTTTAGATAAAAAAATTGCTATACAAAACTTCATTAAACTTTATTTTTTACTAAGATTGATCGTATATTCGTAATGTTTGATTAGGTAAGGAGTAACAAATGCTCGCGCTGGAGGCAGAACCAAAAGTATTGAAAATCCCGCCCAAGGAATTTTTAGAGCCTCCCGGTAATTTCAGCCCGACAATGTTAATTTTTTTGTCTGCTGTGACGATGCTGGTGCTATCCAATTTTGGCTACTGGTTGTGGGAATGGCCACACTGGTTATGCTTTTGTGTTAACACTTTAGCTTTGCATGGCTCTGGGACAGTAATTCATGATGCTTGTCACCAGTCTGCACATCGTAACCGGATAATTAACGCGATGCTAGGTCATGGTAGTGCTTTAATATTGGCTTTTGCGTTTCCTGTGTTTACGCGCGTACATTTGCAACATCATGGTAATGTTAATCATCCCCAAGATGACCCAGATCATTATGTCTCTACAGGGGGGCCTTTGTGGTTGATTGCAGTGCGGTTTTTATACCATGAGGTGTTTTTCTTTAAAAGACAACTATGGCGAAAATATGAATTGTTAGAGTGGTTTATTAGCCGCTTGATTGTTGTCAGTATTGTATATATTTCCGTTCAGTATGGATTTTTAGGTTATATTCTCAATTTTTGGTTTATTCCCGCTTTTATAGTTGGGATAGCATTAGGATTATTTTTTGATTATCTGCCACATCGGCCATTTGTAGAGCGCGATCGCTGGAAAAATGCCCGTGTCTATCCTAATCCCATTCTCAATCTCTTGATTATGGGACAAAATTATCACCTAGTTCATCATCTTTGGCCTTCAATTCCCTGGTACAATTATCAACCAGCGTATTATGTGATGAAGCCACTTTTAGATGCAAAAGGCTGTTATCAAACTTCGGGATTATTACAAAAGAAAGATTTTTTTGAATTTGTTTACGACATTTTTTTAGGAATTCGGTTTCATCATCATAAGCCAACTGATAACTAACAATTCGGAGGCTGAAATGAAAATTTGGGTATGGAGTGCCGTTGGCGTTTTAGCTGTTAATTTAACTGTGCTGGCAATTGTGGCATTTTTAATTCACCGCGACAGTACCCAACCAAACTATAATCAATCGCAAATCATGCAAAGTGCTGAGTCACCGAAGTTTGCTTAACGGGGGGAACCCCCCTCCGGGTTCGGTAGTTCGCAATCGACGGGAACCGCCAAGACTGCGACTACCTCACCGCACGCAACTTCTAGCTGAGTAAATTAGGACTTAAGCATAAGAACTAAAAATTAAGGGTTTTGGTGAGAGTGTAGGGGTATAGGTGTGTATGTATCTACAACCCTTACATCTCATACCCTTTCACCCCTAAACCCAGTCTCTACAGACAACTTTGGTGCGTAAGTCCTGTCATGTTTAACGATTGATATTCCCTGGTGTGGGTAAGGAATTTTGAATATTAGGTTCAGGGGAAATTATCTGCAAAGACCAATAACTCACAACCATCAAAATTAAACCAGAAACCACACCAATTAGTAAGCCAACCACTAAAGGTGAATTTTTGGGAATAACAGAAGTTTCAGGAATGCTGGTTGGTTTTTCTAAAAGTGGTGCTGATATGGTACTACTTATCACTGCATGAGATTGATATGCAGATAAATTATTGTGAGATGGAAATTTTGACAGTAGGGTAGCATCTTGATTATTGATAAGAGGTAATAGTGCTTCTAATACTTCCTTGGCGGATTTATATCTGTCTTGAAAGTGATAACGCACCATTCTATTAATTACCGCCGCGAATTCAACATTTACCTCAGCTAAATGTTGCCAAATAATTTCACCTGTTTTGCGATTTTCTGGTAATTGTGTGGGATGTACGCCGGTGAGTGCTTGAATTGCAATCATCCCTAAAGCATAGATATCACTATTAGGTTTTGGTCTGCCACGTTGTTGTTCACTCGGCATATATCCTGGTGTACCGATCGCAATTGTAGAATATTCAATCGGAACTAAATTTTTTTGGTTTTTAACCAATTGCGTCAAAATTGGTTTCACTGCCCCAAAATCAATCAAAACTAAACGATTATCTGATGTTCGGCGGATAATATTACTGGGTTTGACATCTCGATGTATTAACCCATGACTGTGAACAAAATGCAGAATTTCTAAAACCTCACGCAGAAGTTGAATAACTTGGCTTTGCGTCCAACAGTAACCAGGCTGGAGTTCTGTACTTAATGTATGTCCTGCAATAAATTGTTGTACTAAGTAGAATTCTTGGTCATCTTCAAAATAAGTCAACAAATGGGGAACTAAATCATAGTCACCAAGTTTTTGTAGTGCTTGTGTTTCTCGATTAAATAGCCGTCGGCGAATTTCTACAGGAATGGAAAGTTCGCTACTCGGTAAAAAATGTTTGATAACGCAGGTGGGACGGTGCGGAAGATACGTGTCTTCAGCCATGTAAGTTTTACAAAACGTTCCTTGACTTAAAACTTGTACAACCTGGTAACGTTCACTTAGTAACTTTATTAACATGTTACGATTTACCTGACGGTTGTTTGCCGTAATTCTACTTAAAGAGATTTACTTATAATTTACTTATATTTTTAATATATATTCTTGATTAAAGACAGTTAATAAAATTCAATCTAATGAGCAACAGTAATAGAAGAGCTGTTTCACTCAGCACAGATGCTATCCAAATGATCAGGGGTCTAATCATTGGTGAAGTCATTACAATTGTACTCATTGGTGGGCTTTGGTTGTGGCTAAGACCACGCTTATTTGTTAATAATCGTCCAGATTCTGTCTCTAGTCAGAATCCCGCCACTGTCAGTAGTCTTACGGGTTCAACCTTTGCTAATGTGAATGATATGCCAATCGGTGCTTTTAATTACGGTGGCAGTACAGCTTGGGCATCAATTAGACAACTAGTAGATTCACAGATTCAAAATACTCGTCCTGAATTTCAATTGCTCTATGTTAATCCTACAGATAGTAGTCCTGGTTCGGGCGCAGGAATTAGGATGTTGCTGTCTGGAGAGTTAGACTTTACTCAATCATCCCGTCCCCTAACAGATGCAGAACAAGCGGAGGCGAAAAAACAAGGTGTCACAATTGAACAACGTCAAGTGGGAATGGATGGAGTGGCTGTAGTAGTTAACCCAGAATTACAAGTACCTGGTTTAACAGTTGCACAGTTACAAAAAATTTATCTGGGAGAGATTACTAACTGGAAGCAAGTAGGCGGAAAAGATTTGCCAATTGTACCGTTGTCTCAATCACCTGACAATGCCGACACGCTTTTATTTGCTGATAAGCCAGCAGATCAGCAAAATTTCGGCTCGCAGGTAGAGTATGTTTACTCAACGACAGAAGCATTACGCCGCATTAAAACAACTCCTGGTAGTGTGTATTATGCCTCGGCTAGAGGGGTAATCAATCAATGTGGCGTGAAGCTACTACCTTTGGGGGTAAGTTCCGACAAGTTTGTGTCTCTTTACCGTGAACCAGTTGTAGAGCCAAATCAATGTCCTCGACAACGCAATCAACTAAATCCATCTGTCATCAAAAACGGTAGTTATCCACTAACTTCGCCATTATTTGTGATGATTAAACAAAACCAAGGTCAAGCACAACAAGTTGGGGAAGCATACGCCAAACTATTGCTGACTGAACAAGGACAAAGAGCGATCGCCCAAGCTGGCTTTTTACCTGTTAATAGCCAAGAAATAGCTGCTCATTAACCTACTTCAAACTGATGGTGCGCCTAATAATTGCAACTTTGTATCGTACTCATAGCTGAAAATACAATTAATAAAATCTGGGATTTTTTGCATCAATTAGAGTTTTGTAAACATAATTATGTAGATTAATCACTAAAATTTGCATAAAAAAATTTGTGATTTTTCTATTAATTTTTATGCAAATATATTTACGTGTAAATCAGTGTTCAACTGAGCCATCACTATCATAATTTGATAGTGAGGAAACGAGCCTGACTGATTTGTTTCTTATAGTTAATCTACTGGGAATACTAAAGGTAATTATTTTCAGGTGACGAACATAGTCGCACAGGCTGAAAATATAAATTACCAACTATCCTGTATCTCTTAATATGGCTGTTCTCAATTCACGCTCATCAAACCAAAAAACTAATTACATTACACAAGCTAAATCAACAATTCTTCAATGGACACAACGCTTGCAGGTAGGACAGAAAATTGCTTGCGGGTATGGAATAGCTTTGAGTGTGGCTGTTTGTGGAACGCTGGTTGGTTCACTGTTGGGAGATCATTACAACCAGGTAGCACTAGAAGCACAAGAAGATGCTCTACAAGAGATTCAGTTGATTAATCACCTGAAGATAGTTGAATTAACAACTAGGAATAAACGCCAACAGTTAATTACTTATTTGGATAATCCCCAACTTTTACAACACGAGGTTCTAGAACTAAGACAATCCATGACCGAGTTTAGGAAAATATGGTCACAATTGCAAGTTTTGGAAGGTGATATACACACTCAAGCGGGAGATACAGAAGAAGAAATTGCTATAGTTCAAAACTTTATGCAGACTTATCAAGGAGTACCAGAAGCTTACCTGCAAAAAGTTGAGCAACTGTTAGATGTACTCAAGCAAGAAAATTGGCACCCAAAAAATATTCAGGAAGCACAACAGCAGTTAATTAATTTTGATCGTAGTCAGGATGTATCTAGGATTAATCATTTTTCTGAAGCTCTAACCCAGATGGTGGTACGAGCGGCGGGTGAATATAAAGATGCAGAAGAGATTCTCTTGTCGGCTCAAAAAATTGCGATCGCAAATTATTATTACTAGCTTAGTCTTATCTGTGCTGCTGGCTGCGGTTTTAGCATTTTACACCAGTCGGGCGATCGCACAACCAATTCAAAACCTCACCCAAACAGTGCAGCATTCCATCCAAACATCTGATTTTGATGTACAAGTACCAGTGACGGCGGGAGATGAAGTAGGTGTTTTGGCGACTTCGTTTAATCAGCTAATTCAAGCTATCAAACAACTTTTAGCCGAACAACAAAAAGCCAATCAATATTTAGAAAATCAAGTTGCTCAACGTACTCAAGAGTTACAAGCAAATAATCAACATCTCCAAAAAACTCTAGAAGAACTGCATCGGACTCAATCTCAAATGGTGCAGAATGAAAAAATGTCTGCTTTAGGACAAATGGTGGCAGGTGTAGCTCACGAAATCAACAATCCAGTGAGCTTTATTTATGGCAATCTCAGTTATATTCAGCAATACACTCAAGACTTAGTAAAATTAATTCGTTCTTATCAAAAATGTTACCCTAATCCACCACAAGCCTTAAAAGCAGAAGTTGATGAACTAGAATTAGAATTTTTACATAAAGATTTACAAAAAAATTGTCAATTCAATGGAAATTGGTGCTAATCGTATCCGAGAAATTGTCAAATCTTTGCGAAATTTTTCGCGCTTGGATGAAGCAGAATTCAAAGCGGTAAATATGCACGAAGGTATTGATAGCACTTTAATGATTTTGCAACATCGTCTCAAAGACCAGCCTAAGCATCCGCAAATTCAGGTCATTAAAGAATATACTATGTTACCGTTAGTTGAGTGCTATGCCGGACAAATCAACCAAGTATTTTTGAGTATATTGACAAATGCGATTGATGCTTTAGAGGAAACCCATCAAAAAAGCCCAAAGCAACCTCTCACTATCTTGATTCAAACTCAAAGAAAATCGGAAACTGATATTTTAATTACCATTGCAGATAATGGTACAGGTATTCCAGAATCAGTAAAATCAAAGTTATTTGACCCTTTTTTTACAACTAAACCTGTTGGTAAAGGTACAGGATTAGGCTTATCAATTAGTTATGAAATTATTACCGAAAAACATCAAGGAAAGCTTTGGTGTGAATCCAGTCTAGGAAAAGGTACTAAATTTTTTATTCAAATTCCCATTCAGCAAGATTTGCCCTCAGAAGGCAAAATTAAGGAGGCAAGAGGCAGAAAGGAATCCCCGTAAATAAAGGAGGGAGGAGGCAGAAGGCAAGAGGAAAGAGGGTTGTAGTTTAATTCACCTTTCTTAATATAGTTATGTTTTTTACCACAGACTTACTTAAAATCTGGGATTTTTTGCATAAATAAGGTTTAGTCCTAGTATTTAGATTCATCTAGAGGTGTGGCTAGAGATTCCAAGTATTTGAGAAAATTGAGTAATTCTTCTTGGGTTAATAAATGGCGCGATCGCTTACCATAGGTTTTTATCAGATAATCTCTTCCCCACTCTACACTCAAACCTAATCGCTGCATTTCTTGATCAGTTTGAGCTATAACCTGAATAAACAAATCTTCTCGTGGTGATGGTGTAGGTTGAGCTTCCAAGTATCTGAGAAAATCGAGTAATTCTGATTCGGTTAATAAAGTCCGCCCTCTCTTGCCATAAGTTTTAATGAGATATTTTCTTCCCTGTTCTGGTGTCCAGCCTAAACGGTGTAATTCAACATCAGTTTTAGCTAATACTTCCGCTAAATTTACTGGTTTCATAAATGACTGAATTTTTTAGTATGACAAGGTAGTTTTGTAGTTTGGTTTTGATTGGATGAATTTTGAGAGTCAGCCATAATTACAAACTAAAACTTACACTAACTTCTTCAACCCTTATCTGTCTGTGTACTCTCTGGTTCGTTTCTGATACTAAAATCCAAACAATATCAGCCATTTGTCCTTACCAAGGATAAAGGACAAATGACTAATGACAAATCACTAATTAAAACCCCGCAATTGGATCAGGTTGAGATTGGAGATATTGTAAAAAGCTGTGCAGTTCTTCTTCAGTCAGCAAAGTACGTCCCCGTTTACCATAGGTTTTAATCAGATGTTCTCTTCCTTGTTCTGGTGTCCAGCCTAAACGTTGCAACTCCACATCAGTTTTTGCAATCACATCAGATAAATCAACTGCTTCCGCTTTCTTTTTTCTTTTACTGGTAGTTGTTGAAGTAGTTGTAGTTTCAGAAGAACTATAGTTACGGGGTGTAAATGGGGTGACATTACTCGCTGTCATTCCCGAAAAAGCTGGTGTTTCTGGTTGATGCGGAACTTCAATTTCTAAATTATCCGCAGAGGGAACAAACGCTGGCTCTCGACTGGGAGTTAAAGGTAAGCTAGGCGTTAAATCTGGGGTATGAGTATCAATGCTTAATGCTTCATTGGCAAATAAATCGGGTGTGAGAGTTTTACTACTAGCAGCTACAGGAGATATTTCCGGTTTACTAGTCACTAATTCCAAATTTTTATCGGGTGTAGCAGCATAAGTTGATTCACTGACATTTACTGTTGTCTGAATTACAGGAGTAGGTGCTACAGCATTTGTTACTGGAGGCGATGATTCTGCCTGAGTTTGTGGTGTATTTTTTACCCCTAATACCATCAGCGCCCGGTTGCGGGCTTGGTCTTCTGCGGCTTCTACGGTTTCTGCTGCTGCTAAACCAGTAGCACGGATTACACCGTCAATCTGCACACTGGCTCTAACAATATATTTGCCTTGAAAAATATCTACTAATTCGGAAGTTAAACTACCGTTGGGATACAAGCTCTGAAATTGAGCCAACATAATACTGTCACCAAAATCTAATGTCTGCTAAATCACGGGGTTAATTTTATCTATAGCAGGGAACAGAGAGGGAGAAACAAGGATGTTTGACAATTATTTCTTGTCCTCATTCATCTGGCAACTGCGATATTTACCCCAATGCCGAAAGGGAGATAACTATAATATGTCCACAGTGAATCTATGGAAATATTTTAATTTAAGTCTATAGTTCCTGGGTTGGCAGAGAAAAGTTTTAGGAAATCTCGGATTTAGTAAGATTGATTTGTCCGGCAAAGCGATCGCCTACAACTACCGCCCCATCCTCCAGCTAATTTTTCTGGTATCTTAAAATTCAGAGTAATGTTTATGCTTTGTCTGTGGTGTTGTCATTGCAGCAGTAACAATTATTTTGAGGCATAATTAACTACTAGCTCTATTTATGTAGGCGATATCGCCTTCAGTGCTATACTATTTACCTAAATCTCTATTTAGAATTATTTCCTAGAAGTACGCTCTAAATCTACAATAATGGAGATAAGGTTCGCCCTCACTGCTTGTATGACTGCTGACCTAATTGTGACCGATTCTACATGTGGGAATATTGGGTTAATCGGCAGTTTCTCCTAGTTAAACATCAGAGTCGGATGGCGTAAAAGCACCTTCAAGCTAGACAATCAAACACCTGTGGTTTTTCCGAATCGATCGCTTTTGGGTACTGTGGAGATGAACCTTAAGCCAGCCTCTCAAAAACCCTTTGCGTCATTACTTAGCAGGTAAAACCCCCTCATCAGGCGTACTTTATCAGTTTGGTTCAGTGAAGGAGCAGAAAACGCCAATTAACTCTGAAATGGTCATGCAGTGAGAAGTTCTCAAATTTCGGAAGTAAGTTGATCTCCAGGTAGGTTGACTGCTTTAATGGGGAACTTCACAGAACCATGCCTCAAGGCAACTCGTTTCCAGTTAGTTAGTATCTGTAGGCCGTGAGGGTATACAGAACAGAACCAGATTCAAGAAGAATTCAGAAGTCAGAATTCAGGAGTCAGAACAAGAAAGTGTGATGAAGCAGCGCCAAGAGTTAGAACCACTAAATCAAATCATATATTGAGTGTGAGACTTAAAACCGTGATTCATCCACCAGTCGCCAAAAGGTAAATTCTGAATTCTGACTCCTGTCTCCTGGATTCTTCATTGTTAAACCAACATGATGTTTTGACCAAAGGTCGGTTCACTGCATGGAATTTTCAATCGCTACACTCCTTGCCAATTTCACCGATGATAAATTGGTAGCTCGGAAAGTTTTAGAAAAGAAACTTGGCTGCGAAGATGAGGATAGTTTAGAAAAGCTGCATATTGCCTTGGATGTTCTCGAAAAAATCGGAATTTTGGTCAAAGAACGGGGCAAATATCGCCGCGTCTTTGAAGAAGGCGTGATCGAAGCTAAACTCCGCTGTTCTAGTAAGGGCTTTTGTTTTGCAATTCAAGATGTAGAAGGCGCTGAAGATATCTACATCCGCGAAAGTCATTTAAGTAATGCGTGGAATGGCGATCGCGTTTTAGTAAGAGTTCTTAAAGAAGGCAGTCGTCGGCGTTCTCCCGAAGGCGAAGTTAAGTTAATTTTAGAACGTTCTAATCACACTTTATTAGCCCGGATTAAACAAGTAGAAAGTGGTTTTCGCGCCGTACCTTTAGATGATCGCCTGCTGTTTGAACTCAAGTTGCAAACAGCTGGGATGACTTTAGCCGAAGCTATCGACCATCTCGCCCATGTGGAAGTGCTGCGTTATCCTTTAGCACAATATCCCCCCCTGGGAAGGGTCGTGCAAATTTTAGGTAGCGATGCGGAAGCCGCCGCCGATATTGATTTGGTGACTTGTAAACATGATTTATCCCGCAATTTTTCCGAAGCAGTACAAGAAGCAGCTGCTAAGTTACCGAAACGCATCCTGAAAGCTGATATCAAAACCAGATTAGATTTACGCAGTTTATTTACCTTGGCAATTACGGGGATCAATACTGATGCCAAGTTAGTAGAAAATGCTTTGAGTTTGGAAAAAACTAACAAAGGTTGGCGTTTAGGCTTTCACATTGCCGATGTTTCTCACTTCATTCAGCCCGATGAAATTTTAGATAGGGAAGCCTTGAAGCGCGGCCGTTCTGTGTACTTGGGTGATTTAGTATTGCCTATGTTACCAGACACTGTAGCTGATCGCTGTTCTTTAGCGACGGGAAGCGATCGCCTCACACTTTCATTCTTAATTACCATCGACCCAACATCCGGGGAAGTGGAAGAATGGGAAATTCAGCCAAGTGTGATTAATGTCGATACAGCCATTAATAAAGACAAAGCGGAAGCAGTTCTCAGTGGTCAACCTTCCAAGGAATCTGAGGAAGTTATTCAGTTATTGCAAAACCTGGAAGGTTTACACCAAGTTGTCAAACAAGCACGCCTAGCCCGTGGTAGCTTACAGTTAAACTTGCCACCCAATCAAAACCCTTACTTTGATGAAGGAATGTTAGGTGCGGTGGTGGTGAATAATTTAACTGTGCGATCGCTCCTCACAGAGTTTACGCTATTAGTCAATCAACTAATGGCAGAACATCTGAGTGCGTTAGGCATTCCCGCGATTTGGCGAGTCCAAGGCGCACCTGATCCCGAAGATGTCCAAGAAATGCTCAAACTGGCAATTAATTTGGGTGTGGAACTGACATTAGAACCCGACGCGGATATCCAACCCTTAGATTACCAGTTATTAACGCGAGCCTTTGCCGAATCACCTTCCGAACAGGTGTTAACTTATTTGTTGCAAGATACCCTCAAACCAGCCGCCTACAGCACCACCAAAGGCAGTCATTTTGGCTTGGCACTAGCGCAATATACCCACTGTACTTCGCCCTTACGCCGCTATCCTGATTTGCTCTTGCAACGAGTTTACTACCGACTGATTGAACATGGACGCGATCGCCGTACTACCCGCGTTAAAGACCGCGTTAACCTGCGTCATTCATCTTCCCACATCGAAGTCAGCTGGAACGTCTTACCGCCCGAATTGCAACAAGAACTGCAAAGCGATTTAACCAGGGTAATCATTCAACTCAACGACCGCGAAAAAGAAGTCCAAGAAGCCGAAGCTGACTTGGCAGGGTTGCAAAAAGCCCAACTGATGAAACAGCGCATCGGGCAAGTCTTCCAAGGCGTAATTACTGGTGTGCAGTCCTACGGGTTCTTTGTGGAAATTGAAGTCCCAACCACAGACTCACCCAAACAAAAACATCCCAGTGCGCCATTGCGGGTGGAAGGATTAGTCCACGTTAGTTCATTAAAAGATGACTGGTATGAATATCGCGCCAGACAACAAGCCTTATTTGGTCGAAAAAATCGCGCTTCTTACAGATTAGGCGATCGTGTATCAGTCCAAGTGAAAAGTGTCGATTACTACCGCCAACAAATTGATTTAGTCACCGTTGGCAGTGATGGACTACCTAAAGGCTTAGGTAATTCTGGTCTTAACGATGACCGAGATGACATTTATTTGTCCCGTGACCTTGAACCTAGCGATTTAGAACCTTATGCTGATGATGAATAAGTTTTGTTAAGAAAATCGCGTGTCACATCACACCAAGCCGTTAATCATTGGCGTATCAGGAGCATCTGGGCTAATTTATGCCGTTCGCGCTCTCAAGTATTTGCTTGCTGCTGACTATGAAATTGAATTAGTTGCCTCTAAATCAACTTACATGGTTTGGCAAGCAGAACAGGAAATTAAGATGCCGTCCGAACCAGCGCAACAAGAGCAATTCTGGCGCGAACAAGCAGGAGTACCTGTTGCCGGCAAACTATGCTGTCATCCTTGGAGTGATGTGGGAGCCAATATCGCCAGTGGCTCCTTTCGCACTTTGGGGATGATTATTATTCCCTGTAGTATGAGTACAGTTGCCAAGATTGCTGCTGGCTTGAGTTCCGACTTACTGGAAAGGGCTGCCGATGTCCAACTCAAAGAAGGGCGTAAACTAGTGATTGTCCCCCGTGAAACTCCCTTTAGCCTGATTCATCTGCGGAACTTAACCACCTTGGCAGAAGCAGGAGTAAGAGTTGTACCAGCCATTCCCGCTTGGTATCACAACCCCCAAACTATCGAGGATTTGGTAGATTTCGTTGTTGCCAGGACTTTAGATCAATTGGAGATTGACTGCATCCCGATTCAACGATGGCAAGGAAGAAAGTAAAAAGGTAAAAGTAAAAGGGTAAAAGTAAGATAGACTCTCTTTTACTTTTTTACTCTTACCTTTTGTTTTCATTGACCTAAATAACTTTTAACTTTTGCCTTTTAACTTTTGCCCTTTTTATGGCTGTACTTCGCTTAATTTTATTAGTGGCAATACTAGGAGGACTAACACTGTTGTTAGTGCAGAACTGGTCGCCTGCCATATCGTTAGTATTTTTGGGGGTGCGTACTCAACCATTACCCCTAGCGATGTGGATATTATTCATTACTACTGCGGGTGCTTTGACATCTGTATTGATAACTACTTTATTTAAATTATCGAGTTATTTTGCAGGGCAACCACAACCAGCCCCCAAATCACGAGTCACTCCTCGGCGTGTCACCACACCGCGTAGAGAAGAACCTCAATCTCAACCTTATACTCCGCCATCATCTTCTAGGTCAAATCAGGCGACTGCTAATGAAGAATTTGATGATTGGGAAACCAGCAGTAATAACGATGATTGGGATTTTGCGGAACAGTCAGAACCAGCGCCTCCACCCAGACCAAAAACTCAGCCAGAACGCAATTTTGAACCAGAAGAACGCCAGCCAGAGCCTAAAACCGCTTCTAAGTCTGGTTCGACCTATTCTTACAGCTACCGCGAACCAAAAAATACGGCTGTAGGCAAAACAGAATCAGTTTATGATGCTGACTACCGCGTGATTATTCCTCCCTATAAACAGCCTGACGAAGAACCCGCAAATACTAATGATGACGATGACTGGTCATTTTTTGAGGATGATGAATTTGGGGATGATGAAAAACCACGAAAATGATTGAGTAGACTCAGAGGCAGAAGGCAGGAGGCAGGAGGGAAGAGAATGGTAGTCTTGTTTACCTGTCTACAAACTTCACACTTCACACTTCACACTTCTTTCCCGCGATTCTTGCTTGACTTGGCCATTCATCGCCGCTTCCTGTAATGACATAAAAGCATTGAAATCTTCTAAGTCATAGCGGGTAGTCAATAAATGGCGCAATTGGTTTTCTGCTTCAACCGTTAGATAGCCAGTTGCTAAAGCTTGATGTACAACGTCACGAATTCGAGTCATGGTTGATGCCTCTTAACACACCACAATTAATTTATTCGGGCTGAGTCGGGTAGATTACGCATCGGTTTTGGTGTTTATACCTTAAATTTTGCAAAGCTTAGTTCTGACAAGCTCAAAAATTCAGTCATTTTTTACACCTTGCTTGGCAAAAGTTATTGATGAGAAGCTAGTTTCCAAGAACTTTAGAATTCCAATAATGTGATGTTGAAAACACAGTGGGATGCCAATCTAAAAATTCTCACAGTACAGACCAAAAGTTACGTAGATTTATGTTGACTGAGTTTGGTTGCTTAAAGTTTCAAACAAGCTTTATAAAAATTCCGTTAAGTCTAAAGATATCTAAGTAATAACTTCCAAGTCACCTAACAACAGTTAGTAAATTCGTTATAAATTTAATTTTGATTTATTCTGACTTCATCGAATAATAGTTAGGATATTTTCGGGGTTATATAAAATACATCAATAATGGTAATGATAACACCAGATGCAAATCAAGCAGAAGAAGAATTTTTTGAGGCTAAAAATAATTGGGAGTTAGAAAAGTTATACGTAGATTTAGCTTCCACAAAAGGTAAGGCCTTAACACCTGTAGAAAAGAAATTCTTGAGAGGTTTACTGTGTGGTTGTAGTCCGGCGGAAATTGCCAGTATAGTTTATCAAAGTCGTAGTAGTAGTACCGTTAGAGTTTATTTGTCTAATGGTTTATACAAGTATATAGAAGAAATGCTGAGTAATGCTGCTGGCTACTCAGTGAAAGTGAAAAATTGGAGCCGTGTAACTTATTTACTTGAGAAAGCTGGGTATAAGAAAATCAGGTTTCAATTATCAGCAGCCATCATTCCCCAACAAACACAAACGACTCCACAGACAGAGTTAGTCACAACTCCTGCTAAGTTGGTTCAAGATTGGGGTGAGGCAATTGATGTTAGTATTTTTCATGGGCGCACCACAGAACTAGCAAAAACTCAGCAGTGGATTTTGCAAGAAGGCTGTCGCTTGCTCTTGCTATTAGGGATGGGTGGTATTGGTAAGACTGCTTTCTCGGTAAAGTTGGCACAAGAAATTAAACATCAGTTCGATTATGTTATCTGGCGATCGCTACGTCTTGCCCCTGCCCCAGAGCAGATAATTGAACAGTTAATTCAGACTTTATTACCTACCGCCGAGACAGTAATTTCAGAAACTATAGAAGGGCGCATCTCTCAATTGATAGATTTTCTGCGACATAATAAATGTTTAATTATTTTAGATAATTTGGATGCGGTTTTAGCGAGTAATGATATTGATGCTAATTTAACAGTTAGTCACCACGGGATAAAGAATCATGTTCCTGCTTTTATCCTGCCGCAAATTCAATATCGTTCAGGCTATGAAATCTATGGTGAATTTATCAGGCGAATAGGTGAGTCTCAGCATCAAAGTTGCTTAATATTAACCAGCAGAGAAAAAATTCCAGAGATTGTAGCTTTAGAAGGGAACACATTACCCGTGCGCTCTTTCAGATTAACTGGTTTAAATCAATCAGAAAGTCTGTCACTTCTAAAATATAAAGGGTTATTCAATATATCAGAAGAAAAATTCCGCATCTTGTCAGAACAATATGCAGGCAATCCCTTATTTCTCAAATTAGTAGCGACAACAATTCAAGATTTATTTGCGGGTAATGTTGACGAGTTTATTCAGCAGGGAACCGTAGTTTTTGGCGAAATTCGCACCATATTAGACCAACAGTTTAATCGTTTGTCGCAGTTAGAAAAGCACATGATGTACTGGTTGGCAATGAATAATAATGCTGTTTCAGTGCGACAATTGCAGAAAAACACCATACCAGGATTGTCGCCTAGATTGTCGCAAAGATTAATCTTGGAAGCTGTCGATTTGTTGCATAAGCGATCGCTACTTGAAAAGGCTACATCTACGCCCATCGAACAACAAGCTTCTAGCTTTTCGCTAACTGTGGTGTTAATGGAGTATATCGTTGAACGGTTAATTGAGGAAAACTTAAAATTAAGTGACGAACAAGAAAGCTACTTTTTAATGAGTCAGACGATTTTTGCAGCCCACCTCAAAAACCATATCAAACAAAGTCGCTTGAATGCCGAGATTTAAAGTAAAGTGAGGAGTTGAGAATTTACTGGAGTAAAGCGACTGGTGAGCAGCTTATTGCAAGGAGTCAGCCTATACTTGATTGGTATGATGGGCGCTGGCAAAACAACGGTAGGACGTTTACTAGCACAGCAGTTGGGTTATGGGTTTGTGGATACTGATGATGTGATTACTCAAGCCACAGGTAGAACCATCAATCAGTTATTTGCTGAAGAAGGAGAAGCTGCATTCCGCCAGTTGGAAAGTGATGTATTGGCACAAATTAGCGCCCATCTTAAATTGACTGTAGCTACAGGTGGCGGCATTGTGCTGCGGCGAGAAAATTGGAGTTACTTGCGCCACGGTTTAATTGTCTGGCTAGATGTACCCGTGGAACTACTCTATACTCGCTTGGCGGAAGATACCACAAGACCATTACTGCAAGATCCTGATCCCCAAGGTAAATTGCGATCGCTCCTCGAACAACGCCAACCACTCTACGCCCAAGCTGATTTACATATCATCGTCAACGAAGGTGAAACACCAGAACAAATCGCTAACAGAGTTATGGAAGCAATTCCTAGCGTTTTGAAAACTACTGCATCTCATCAGAATGTAGAAAATTGAGCGATCTCCCGAAAGTATCTACACCAGAGAAGAGGCACTCTTGACTAGATACTAAGATTTTTACTCAGCACTCAGCACTCAGCACTTCTAAGCAAGAGATTGTGACCAGAGAAAAAGTCTTCTACACTGACTGCATAGGTTTTAAATCTCAATCATAATGGTCAACGATACTGAGTATATCAGGCAAGCTGAAGCCACCCGTGTACGGGTACTCAGCGAAGCACTACCCTACATTCAACAATTCGCGGGACGTACTGTTGTTGTGAAATATGGTGGTGCGGCGATGAAAGACAGCACCCTCAAAGACAAGGTAATCCGCGATATTGTCTTTTTATCTTGTGTTGGTTTGCGCCCGATTCTTGTCCACGGTGGTGGCCCAGAAATTAACAGTTGGTTAGATAAATTAGGCATCGAACCACAATTTAAAAATGGTTTGCGAGTTACTGACGCTGCCACAATGGATGTTGTGGAAATGGTGTTAGTCGGTCGAGTAAATAAAGAAATTGTGGCTTTGATTAACCAAGCCGGTGGTATGGCTGTGGGTTTATGTGGCAAAGATGGTCATTTAATTACCGCCCGTCCCCAAGGTCAAGAAGGCATCGGCTTTGTGGGTGAAGTTAGCGGTGTTAATATCAAAATTTTAGAAACTCTTTCAAGTAATGGTTATATTCCAGTAGTGTCAAGTGTTGCTGCTGATGATTCGGGACAGGCTTATAACATTAACGCAGATACCATTGCGGGGGAAATTGCTGCGGCGCTGGGGGCAGAAAAGTTAATTTTGCTGACTGATACGAGAGGGATTTTAAAAGATTACAAAGACCCATCAACTTTGATTCCCAAAGTTGATATTCGGGAAGCCAGGGAATTGATTGCTAGTGGTGTAGTCAGTGGCGGGATGATCCCCAAAGTTAATTGTTGCGTGCGATCGCTCGCTCAAGGAGTCCGGGCTGCACACATTATCGATGGTCGTTTACCCCACGCACTGCTACTTGAAATCTTTACCGACGTTGGGATTGGGACGATGATTTCTGGTTCTCACTTTGTTTGAAGAAGGCAGGAGGCAGGAGGCAGAAGGTTTTGTTCAGAAAAGGATTCTGACTCCTCCTGAAAAATAGCCACTGCCTTCTGCCATAAAATTACCAAGGATGAGTGATAATCACCCGCGATCGCCCTCTAAAGGGTGTCCGTTGCCAGGAATTATTGATAATCACTGGATTGACGATTGTGGAATCTTTAATAATGGGATTCACCAAAGTCGGGTTCACCAGTGTGGAATTATTGAACCTGTCGTACCTGACTTGAGGATAATAGGGGTAGATGGTGCGGCTAGGTAAAAGCCCTGTTGTGGGATCTACGGGCATAGGTGTGGGAATCGGACTACCATAAATAAAAGAACCAACAGCAGGCGGCTGATTGACGCTAAAAGGATTGCTGCGATCAATCACAATCACTTGTTGGGCTGAAGCTGGAGTAATTACGGTACTCATCAATACCAAAGTGATTCCGGCTCCTAGCCAATTCAGTTGAAAAAGCTTGATATCTACCATATTTTGCTCACCTGCATTGCATAATTAAGGGTTTTTACAGATGACTTCTAGTTAGAATTGTAAAAGCTTATTTACTCGAAGATTGCCAGCTTTTGAAAAGATTACAAAAAGATTTCTGGCGTTGGCAAAATTAAAGCAGGGCTGATTTAATATGCAAGACGTGAGTGAACAAAGTTTAGAAATTGCCAGAAAGCGTTACCAAGCTGGGAGAATTGCCTTTGAAAATGGGCAGTATCGGGAAGCGATTGAAAATCTGGAAAAGGCCAGCGCCTTGTTAGCGCGGAATTCCCGCTTAGGGGGAGAAGCACAACTATGGCTAGTAACAGCTTATGAAGCAGCCGGCAGAAATGAAGAAGCGATCGCACTTTGCAAACAACTACAACGCCATCCTTATTCCGAAACAAATAAACAAGCTCGGCGATTGCTCTACATTTTACAAGCACCAAAGCTGAAACGACCCAGCGAATGGATGACGGAGATTCCCGATTTGGGTGCATTATCGGATAATGAATCGAAAATGCGGGTGGCGACTAATCCCCCCAAATCTTCTGTCAAGAAAAAACCTGCTGACAAGGAATTTGTTGATCTCAGCCAAGTTAATACCAAAGATAATCGCTTTATTTGGGTAGCGATCGCTGCTATTGGATTAATTCTCTCCTACTTAACTTGGTTGGCATTCTGAAGTATGAAGTATGAAGTATAAAGTGGTTATCAATCATGCAGAACAAGATACCCTACTTATTAAAGAAGTCTGATCTGCATCCTTTATGCTCTAAGTCAAATATGAAATTTTATTTCAGACTTCATACTTCAAAATTCATACTTCTTGAGGAGAAATACAGTGATGAATTTTTCTAAGTTGGGAAAAATATTGATGTGGTTAATTCAACCATTGGGCGGGTTAATGACACAACTCAGACACAACATTAACCGCATCTTTTCCCCAAGAAAAACTATTTTGTGGCTAGTAGTGTTAACATCCCTGCTGTTGTCTGGGTGTGTAAAGTATGATGTTGGCGTGAATTTTCATCACTCCAATAGCGGCGAACTAGTGCAGCATATTAAGTTAGGTGAACAGCTTACTAGTTTTAGTGGTGATTATGTATATGCCTGGTTAGATAGTATAGAAAATCGGACTCGTAAACTAGAAGGCAAAGTCCGACGTATTTCTCAAGAAGAACTAATAGTTACCATTCCCTTTAGTAATGGTCAAGAATTACAAACTAAGTTTAATGACTTTTTTAATTCCCACAACAACCAAAAAGTAGCAGCTACAAATAGCGAAGCTGAATCAGAATTACCGAAAATTGAATCTAATTTACTGCTATTCCAGAATAATTTTTTATTGTTAGTGCGGAATCGGTTAATTTATGATTTAGACTTGCGATCGCTGGCGTTAATTGCCAGTAAAGGTAACGTCATTGCTGATCCAGGTGCAATTCTCAATTTAGAATTTAGCTTAAACACTCCCTGGGGTGCGAACAATATTCAACTCACTGAAAATGCTGTCGAACCAGAAAAACAAGGTAATCAACTGCTGTGGCGACTCCAACCCGGTGAACTCAATCATATAGAAGTAGTATTTTGGCTTCCCAGTCCTTTGGGTATTGGTGCTTTGTTAATTGTCTTGTTCGTTTGGGGTGGAATGTACCTCAGATACACCTTTATGCCAGATCCAAGAGTTCAGTTTACACCTCAATCAACTGCAACAGAATCTTAATTTATCCAAAGAGAATTCAGTAGTCAGGAGCCAGAATTCAATTCTGAATTCTGTGCCAGTTGCGGGTATTTTCCCCCACTAATTAATTCTAACTTCTGAATTCTGACTTCTTCAAAGCAACGAATTCTATTCTTGAGGGCTACTAGGTAGTACTCCCGTGATAGTTCTTCCTATTCCAGTCTTTTCAGCTACTGCTTGTAGATCATTATTCCAGGTGAGTGGTACTTCAATAACACAGGCGCGATGAAAACGAACTGTCTCGCCATTCTCAACATAGATGATTTCATCTTCGAGAAAGTGGCGGTATGTGTCTAGTACTGTACCAATTAACTCCGTACCTTCCACAGCAGTGATTTCTACATAAATGGCTTCAAAACAGTTATCTGGATAGTTCACCTGAACCCGCACAATATGATTCACGCTTAGATGTTGGCGCACCTCTGACTTGAGTTGTTCGCCATTCCAATCATAAATGTCTTCTTCTTGCAGTTGATGAAATGTCACACCAGATTTCATTGTGTAGATACCTTATCAATGATCCATCTTTTCATTATCCTCTTACTGCCAGAACAAACCAGTGAGTACAAGAGGTAAAAGTATTAATATAGACACAATTAAAACAACAGTTGCTGGATCAATTTTAATGGTATTCTTCTGTGGATCACGCATTTGACTAATCTCTCACAATAACTATACTTATATCTATTCTCTATGAAGATGTACCTAATTATTTTGGGATATAGCAGTCCTATGTGAGATAGGAACAAAATAGACAAGGGAGACAAGGGAGACAAGGTTGAGAGATGTTTATCAATGATTTAGGATTGCTATAGCAATCTTAAATCATTTGTGAAATTCTCTTTCTTTTCCTCCTTCTCTTTCTTTGTGTCCTACCCTTCTCCCAAAGGGAGACGCTACGCGAACGGGAAGCCACTTCGTGTCTATGCGCCCTTTGCGGTACCCTTCGGGAAGCCGCTTCGCGTCTACGTTAAAAAGAATACTTTTTCACAACTCAGATAGGATTGCTATATATGAATAATAATCTGGGGAAAACTCTGGGTATGTTGCGTTGACTATAAAACAAACTGCCAACGAATAAGAACTCGCTGGCAGTTTCTAGGAAAAAGTTTAACTAGATTTAGGAATTTCCTAACGATAGTTTGTAAATTGTAATGCAACTGGGTAGTCTTCTTGTTTTAACCGTTGAATGATAATTTGTAAATCATCTTTTGATTTTGCAGAAACCCGTACAGCATCACCTTGAATTGAAGCTTGCACCTTTTTAAATTCATCACGAATCAATTTAGAAATTTGCTTGGCAATATCCTGGCTGATACCTTTTTTGAGTGTGATTTCTTGACGTACACGATTACCACTCGCAGATTCAACTTTGCCAAATTCAAAAATCTTTTGAGAGAGACTACGCTTGGCAGCTTTTTCGCGCAGAATGTTGTGTACAGAATCTAAAGTAAACTCACTGTCGGTATTAACAGTAATAGTTGTTTCACCCAATTCAACTGTAGTTTTAGTATCTTTGAGGTCATATCGACTGTTAACGTCTCGCACAACTTGATCAACAGCGTTAACTAATTCTTGCCGATCAAAATCGCTCACAATGTCAAAGGAGTAAGTTGAAGCCATAAAAATTGTTAACTTTGGGATTGTGGATGAGTTTATTGGTAATTGGTATTATCTCTCCTCTTCCCTAATTTTAATTATTTGCTTGCATGATGCTAAAGAAGAAGAGCGTAGCAGAACCCAAAGAACCAACAGCAAACATCAGCGATCGCAAAAGCGGTATATTCAAAATATAAAAGATAGAGTATAACAACCGCGTCACGACAAAAGCGATCGCCGCAACTACAGCCACAGTAGAATTTACATTAGTGACATAAGCCATCAATGCGGCGACAGCAAAAATCGTAAATGTTTCAAAAGAATTTTGATGCGCCCAAGTCGCTCGTTGAGCATAAGGTGGCAATTTATCAAACATCGCGCGAGGTGCGGAAATATCATATCCCACACTCAACCGGGCATACGCCACCAGCAAAAACGGCAGATAAATTAATACAGCAGCTGCGGCAATACAGTACAAAAAAATAGTCATTAGCTACTAGTCCATAATTATTAGTCATTAGTCATTGGTCATTAGTCATTAGTAAATTGCAAATGACAAAGGACAAATGACAACGGATAAATGACTAATCAAAGTAAAACAAAGTTACTACTTTTCTTTGTTCTTCGGCATCCCCACAAGTTTGTAGCAGAGTGCGACTGTCATGAAAAGCAAAACAAATTAACTGTTGGCAACGCGAGACAATCTCTTTGTTACAGATGTAACTAGCTTCAGCCAGAGTCAGGTTATCGTTACTGGGATTTTCTACCAGGTGCATTACCTGTTCTAACTGTTGCCGAGATTCGTAAGGCTGACGTTCCAAGCTTTGGGGAAGAATTACAGTTAGCAAATTGGGATCAGCCCGCATTGCGCCCTTGATGGCAGCTGAATTCGTTCCCGTAGCCCCAGAGGTAATAATCCGATTGCCTGATAACACCAAAGCGTATGTCATCATTTCAATCAGATTTTGATGGGTAATCGGCACATGACGAGAACCCAGCAAAGCAATTCGCTTAGAACCTGTTTGCTGGATTGTCGCCAGTTCTTGCGCTAATGTATCGAGGTTAATCAGGTCTATTGACTGGCTCAAAGATAAAATTAATTAGAATTTAACGACCCAGCTATTTTACCAAACAGAGTGTAGGTAGACAGCCAGCTGAAGTTAGACATTGCTACAATTTTTGAATTATTTAACTAAGTAGCTGGCTAAGTGAGTCAAGATAGCAGTCTTATTTTATGTGTGAACAAGGGAGATAAGGGAGACAAGGAAGATAGGGTGGACAAGGGAGAGAGTGTTTATAAATCATTGAAGATTGCTAGAGTTAACCAAAATCAGGCTTTTGATGAACATTGACCAGGCCAATTTTAGATTTTGGATTTTAGATTCAGGGAAATGTTCAATCTAAAATCCAAAATTGGTTAATTCCCTGGTGGGTAAAGTCAATCTCAAAGATACTTAGTGTGTGGCTAAGATAAGGCTGCTGCTGTACTTAAGCCCAGTTTCAGTAATAAACGCTCAATATCAAAATGCTCATTCATCAATTGGCGGATGCACTGCACCTTAATTGGTTCATGGACACGTACTTGACCAAAAGTCCGGTCAACAATTTCTACGGTAGTCAAGGTGTCTAAGTCAACAGACAAAATTGGGATTTCCAGTTCTTCAGCACGACTGAGAATAAATTGCGGCGGTGGTAATTGTCCTGTGAGAATTAGGCATTGAGTTGAGGTTTCTAGGGCAGCTTGTTGAATTTCTACCCGATCGCCTCCTGTGACTACTGCCATGTTACGCCGTTTGCGGAAATACTTGACAGCTGCATTGACGTTCATCGCCCCAATAGCCAGACTTTCTACCATCAAGTCTAAGCGATCGCTACGGCAGAGAACTTCCGCATTTAACTGGTTGACTAGTTCCCCGACGCTGACACTCCGCAGTAAATCATTTTTTGGCAGTGTTCCTAATACGGCAATTCCTTGCTGTTCCAAAAATGGACGCACAAGGGTTTCAACCATTTCCAATTCTTGGGGAGGAATATCATTGAGAACAACACCCACCAAGCGATCGCCTACACGCTCTTTTGCTGCCAACAACGCATCTAGAGAAAGTAACGAGTTGTAACGATTAACCAACAAAACCGCAGCGTCTAAAACTTCAGCGACTTGTAGCGTTGATAAATCAAATAAATGTCCTTCTGTTAAATTGCCTGGCCCCTCCAGTAAGACTAAATCGCCGCGAGTAACTTGCAAATATTCCTGAATCAGCGACTGGCGATAATTATTGTTATCTTCGCCACTTAAACGTTTTTGGACACTGACTGCATCTAAAGCCAGCATGGTAGGCGCAATGCGGTTGGCTGCTAGATTCAGGCTAGAAGCAATAAACTGGACATCTTCTTCAATTAAGGTACCGCTAGAGGTTGTCAAACAAGTTCCCAGCGGTTTGCCGTAGGCAATATCCAGTCCTTTTTGCTGTAGCTGATAAGACAAACCCAAAACTGTTGCAGATTTTCCGCTATAAGTTTCAGTTGAGCCAATCAGCAGATGTTTAGCAGATTTTGGCACACATGCACTCCTAATTTCAAAAGGAAGTAGAACCCAGCTAGGTGTTTACTAATTTTAGTTTGTTCCAGCAAAAGACTTACGCTCTCAGCGAGCATAGTTTTTGAGAATTAACATTTTTTTTGGTCAATAAAATAGCTTTTATCTACAGTATTGATCCTGTAAAGTTACTAACTACTAGGTATTGAAAATAATGCTTAAAATGTTATGGGCTGGATGCTAAATATATCAACTAGACTATGCCTTAATGTTCGTAAGCATAACTGTCTGGGTTAGGTTCAAGGGAAATAGTTTTCCCTTGTAATCCTATACCCTCAACTTTCAGGGAATTAATTTATTCATCAATACGCAGCAACTTTCTGTAGAATGATTGGGAAAAGTCTGTGACACGATAACGTTTATAGTTTTCCATTAATTCAATTAAAAAACTAATAAACTCAAAGCTGGCCATCATCACTTCATAACTGAGTTCAGCATTACCATCAAACTGCATTCGGCAGCGCGTTAAGTCTGAAGGCAGGGTGGCCACATTCCAAGAAGCGACAAAGGGAATATTTTCACTGGCTTCTATTTTGCGGTGTCCCTCCAAAATACCTTTTTGATAGAGACTGATGGCATAGGGCAAGAAATTCCGCTTTGTACCCTGAATATAAGGCAAGTAAACGCTTGCTTGCTGCTGAGTTGCAGGCTGGAGTTGCTCAATAGACATTGTTGAATATTCCTCAAGTTAGGTGAAACTGGGGATATTAGTCGTTGTCAATAGTATTCCCAAAAAAAACTGATGTAATACACACTACAAAAGCACAACTCTCAGGAAAAGCCTGAAAATATTTCGCAAAAAACATTAATGAATAGCAATAATCAATAAGTAATTCTTTGTATTTTGTCTTTTTAGTTTTGAGTTTGTGATAGTGAGAGCAAAGTTACTACTAAGAAATATTAAAATTTCGGTTACAATAAGGCTGCATTAACTTTTATCCAAGCTGGGGCAGTAGCGACGAAAAAACCTAACACTAGGTCTTGAAGACGCTGATTGCAATGTCTCACAACCAAAAGCTGTGCCTATCTTGTAATTACTTCGTTGAATCTACCGTTGCCGTTGAAAAGCAACTTAATGTTGATACAGCAAGTAATGCTAGATGGCAGAGTAAAAGTTTGACGTTACAGAATTCCCGGCTTATTTATGGGTGTAGAAAAATACTGGTATCGCATTAAGTAACCTATGCCAGCGAACTCCTGGCCTGAAAACGATTCATACAAAGAGCTTGACCCGCTAGATTCTCTGTTGGCTGACCTATCGGCGACAGAAGATTCATTGGTAGGGACAAATCGTTTGTCTCAACCATCACGGTTTCAAGGACGTAGACGTAAAGCCGCTCTGGTGTTGTCAATAGTTTGGAGTGGTACGATCGCTCTACACTTAGCTTCTTGGGCTTACATTTTTGTTCTGGGGTTGACCACAATCCTGGGTGTTCATGCGTTAGTGGTGATATTCGCTAAACCTCGCCGTTATCAAAAAGAAATGCAGGGTGAATTACCTTCTGTATCTTTGTTGGTAGCTGCCAAAAATGAGGAAGCGGTGATTGGGAAGTTAGTCAAGAATTTGTGCAATTTGGAATATCCAGATGGACAATACGAAGTCTGGATAATTGACGATAACAGTACTGACAAAACACCGCAAATCCTAGCAGAACTGGCGAAGGAATACAAAAAACTCAAAGTACTGAGGCGTTCCCCCCAAGCTGGTGGCGGTAAGTCGGGAGCATTAAATCAAGTTCTGCCCCAGACGAAAGGCGAAATTATTGCTGTGTTTGATGCTGATGCTCAAGTGTCATCAGATTTGTTACTCCAAATAGTACCTTTGTTTCAAAAAGAAAAAGTTGGTGCAGTGCAGGTGCGGAAAGCGATCGCCAACGCTAAAGAAAAATTTTTGGACAAAAGGTCAGATGGCAGAAATGGCACTGGATACTTGGTTCCAGCAGCAGCGCATTGCTTTGGGTGGAATCGGGGAATTGCGCGGTAACGGTCAATTTGTCCGCCGCACAGCCTTAGACAGTTGTGGTGGGTGGAATGAAGAAACCATCACCGACGACTTGGATATGACCTTGCGCTTGCATTTGGACAACTGGGATATTGAGTGTGTGTTCTCCCCAGCCGTGCAGGAAGAAGGTGTCACCAATGCGATCGCGCTTTGGCATCAGCGCAACCGTTGGGCAGAAGGCGGCTATCAGCGTTATTTAGATTACTGGGATCTGATTCTGAAAAACCGTATGGGAACCCGCAAAACCTGGGATATGCTCATGTTTATGATCACCATGTACATCTTGCCTACGGCTGCCATCCCAGACTTATTAATGGCAATTGCTAGGCATCGCTTACCACTGCTAGGCCCAGCTACTACCTTATCTGTATCTATGTCCGTGTTTGGAATGTTTGCCGGACTACGACGGATACGTCAAGAGCAGAAATTCACCGTTGCGACTTATCCGGTGTTACTACTACAAACCCTGCGCGGCACATTATACATGCTGCACTGGTTAGTAGTGATGAGTAGTACCACCGCTAGAATGTCCTTTAGACCAAAGCGTCTGAAATGGGTAAAGACAGTACATTCTGGCAGTGGAGATTAGAAAGGCAAAAGTTAAAAGGCAAAGGGCAAAAGAAAATTTTTCTTTTGCCCTTTTGTTTTTAGCAGAAAAAAGCTAGGTTAAAAAGTCACAACACTTAATACATTCACATGGAGAAGTCAGGCCCAAACTTTTTTGATGATGAAGCAGTTTTTGCAACCTATATGCAACATCGTCAACGTGTAGATACGGCTAATGATACGCTGGAAAAGCCAGTGTTGATGGATCTCATTCAACCCATTACTGACAAACGTATCCTGGATATAGGGTGTGGCGATGCAGCAATTGGGCGTGAACTTCTCCACCAGGGAGCGGCGAGCTATATTGGCATCGAAGGCTCACATAAGATGGCTAATCTTGCACATCAAACACTAGCAAACACTTCTGGCAAAATTATTTTGCAAACGATTGAGGATTGGACGTACCCGCAGGTAGCATTTGATTTAGTGATATCAAGACTTGCCCTACATTATGTCGCTGATCTGGCGCTAATTTTTACCAAAGTCTTTGATGCGATCGCCCCATCGGGACAGTTTGTGTTTTCGGTGGAACATCCGGTGATTACGTCGTGCGATCGCGGCTGGATAGGTGGTACGCTCCGCCACGGTTGGATTGTCGATAACTATTTCAAAACCGGACTGCGAGTGACAAACTGGCTTGGTGGCACAGTAAAAAAAATATCACCGCACGGTCGAAGAATATTTTCATCTCCTTCAAAACACTGGATTCATCATTACGGATCTGCGTGAGGCACATCCGCAACATGAGTACTTCCAAGACATAGAAACTTACGAACGGCGAAAGCGTATTCCACTATTCTTGATTTTGGCAGCCCGCAAGCCTGCTTAGTACCTAAGCAAAAAAATTGTAGTAGCGCGGCAAGCTTAAAATGTTGGGTGCAAAAAACTGTTAAAAACAAAAATTTAATCGTTATGATGATGACTCAATCAAACAAATTAGACTAGACGCGCTACTACCAATGCTTTTACCTTTTTACTTTTTACTTTTACCTTTTAATCATCAACCTCCACTTCCTCTACCCAATCCGACGGAGTGATAGAACCAGATAAATCGGAACCATCATCGGCAAAGCGGACAATCTGCCCATCGAAAAATTGTGCTAAATGTTGGGCGGCTCTTGTTACTTCCTCCCATTCTTCTGATGAATTTTCTGTGGGTTGTGGGGGAGATTGGATGTGAGCAGTACCATTACCATTTGTGGAATATTCTGGTTTTACAGGTGGCGGTGTAACTGGTGGTGGCGCTGGTACTGGTGGCGGTGTAAATGCTTGGGGTGTTGCTGCTGGGTGATGGTTATTTTTTTGGGGCAGAGAAGGTTTGTGAACCCCATTAGAATTATTGGTTGATGGTTCTTTTTTTGGGGGAGAAGCAGTTGCGGCTGTGGCTTTTTCTAGGCTGACTTCAACGTTGCGATTCACAGTCTGCTGAAAAGCACCAGCAATCATGGTGAGGTCAGATTTAACTTTGTCATACCATGCAGGTTTGACACCTACACGCGCACTATTACCGTTAAACTCAATCAGATGGCACATTTGCCCTAATAATGCCCGACGGGGAAGTAACTGAATATTACTCAGTACTTGCTGCCAAATTTCGGTTAAGTCTGGTTGTGCAGTTTCTGGTGTGGCTTCTGCGGCGACAGGTTCAGGTTTTTGTACTGGCGGTGCTGGTGATACGGGTTGCGGGTTTGCAGGTATGACTTCTGCGGTAACTGGTTGTACAGGTGACTGATTTAAAGGTGCAGTGTGAGGCGGTGGTGATATAGGTTGGGGGTTTGAAGGTGGAGGAGCAGCTGTTTCGGTTAGTAGTGGTGATGGGTGATGATTATTTTGTGGTGCTGGGATATTGACTTTTGGGACAACAACTGTGGCTGCTGACTGAATACTGGCGCTGGGTAATAATCCGAGTAATGTTACTTCTAACCACAAACGCGGCTGGGTAGTATTTTTAATTTGAATTTCTGCTGTTCGCAGATGTTGTTGTCCTGCCAAGATTGTGCTGATGTGTAAGTTTTGGGCTAACTCAACTAAGGCTGCCCAAGTTTGTGGAGTACAAGCTATCAAGTCTTGGCGATTGGGGGCTGTTTTAGCAATGAGTAAGTCACGGTAGAGGTTGGCGAGATTTTGCAGAATAGTGAGTGGTTCTCGTCCTCGGTCGAGAATGTGGCGGCTACAATCTAAGATTGTTTCTGGGTTATCTTGAGCGATCGCACTCAATAAGGCTAACAAGTCGCGTTCACTAACAGAACCGACTAAATCCCAGACTCTTTCCGGTGTGACTTGCCCTGATAATAAGGCTAATTGGTCAAGTAAACTTTCTGCATCCCGCAACCCACCTTGGGAAATTTGGGCGACTAAAGTAACAGCTGCTTCCGAAATATCAATACTTTCCTTCCAGGCGATCGCATTTAAATGCTTCACCATCGCCTCTATTTGGATACGTCTAAAATCGAACCTCTGACATCGAGAAATAATTGTAGGTAAAACTCTTTGTGGGTCGGTGGTTGCGAGAACGAAGACTACATGTTTAGGCGGCTCTTCTAGTGTTTTTAGTAACGCATTGAACGCCTGCGTACTGAGCATGTGACATTCATCGACCACGTACACTTTATACCGACACTGCACTGGGGCGAACTGTGCTTTTTCGATGAGTTCGCGGATATTATCGACACCAGTGTTACTGGCGGCATCAATTTCTATTACGTCTAAAGAGTAGCCTTTGGTGATTCCCTGACAGACATCGCATACCCCACAAGGTTCGGCGGTGGGTTTGTCACTTTTGAGACAATTGAGGGACTTGGCGAGAATTCTGGCGCTAGATGTTTTACCCGTACCTCTTGGCCCAGTGAACAAATACGCCGGGGCAATTTTAGTTGTACGGATAGCATTAACTAGGGTGGTAGCGATCGCCTCTTGCCCCACCAGTTCAGCAAAACTCTTTGGGCGATACTTGTGGTGCAGGGGTTCGTAAGGCATGGAAGGAAAATGTCAATTCATTTTCAGAATCGATTTTTACATAAACGCCCAAATCGGCGCTCAAATATTTTAAACGCAGCTTGTCTGTTTTTAATGATTATAGTACATTTGAACCATATAAAGTATGAAGTTAAGATTTCAGACTTCACACTTCATACTTCAGAATGTACATTTTCTTAACTGCACTACCGCCATCTTCGAGAGCGATCGCTACAATCTTAGGGTAGACAATACACTTTATGGTGGGACAAATGCTCAAGCGGTTAATTCGATGGCTCAAAAACCTTTTTCAGAGCTTATTTGGCAGAAAATCAACGCCGAAAACAGCAGATGTAAATATCCCACAAGAGTCAGCACCGCCTCTGAGTGATACAGATTTAGAATTTCTCTTCACCGAACTGCTAGAAGGCGTACATCAGGCGCGGGGACAAGCTTGGGCGATCAAATGGTTGCATAATATTGAGCATCGGGTTTCCACAGAACGTTGGCTAGAGTGGTTACGCCGCTTTGGGGAAAGATTACTGGCTGCACCTACACCAAATAATGAGTTAGCAGCGCGGTTAGTCCAACTGGGTGATTTAGGCGTAGGTGAACTGGGTGATGAAGCTTACGAAATTGGGATGCAATTATTAACACGTAATTCTGGCGAAACCATCTGGGAATATGATGGGCCAGATGTATTCAGCACCCATTCCCCATCAGATGATGACCAAATATTACAAACCGAAACAACGGATGATTCTGCCTCAGAAGCAGATTATCAAACTGTCACTTTAGAGCAGTTATTTGGCATGATGCAGGAAGATGAAAACTTACGTCAGCAGATTTCCCAACAATTAGGGATTGAGTCTGATGATGCAGAAGTAATTATCAAAGAATTGGTGCATCAATACTATATGCCCAGTAGCGCACCATCTGATGAAGCGATAACTTAATAGGATTTCGGATTTTAGATTGAGAGCGTAAAAACTAGCAATAGTAATATTCTTACCGCCTGACTTGAAAGTGCTGAGTGCTGAGTAAAAATGCTAGTCTCACTTTCATACTTGGCTACGAAGCTTGTTTCATCGGGACTGCCTTCTGCCTCCTGCCTCCTGCTATAACAACTAACAAAGTTTTGTATATTTTTGATAAACATCTACCCAATAAACCCGTTTATGGCAGTGGGTTTCACGCAAATCTAGCCTTTTTTGACATAACGATCACTACAATCTAGGATAAACAAAACCTTCAGAGTATGTGCAGATGCTCACGCAGTTATGGCAGTGGCTTAAAACACATTCAAACCAGCCCACTAGTAGTAAACAGACTTTAAAAACTGTTAGCGAACAGGAAATGGTAGAACCACCTCCTGAATTAACTAATGCTGATTTGGAACTTCTGTTTACCCAACTGCTAGAAGGGGTACATCAAGGACGAGGACAACAATGGGCAATCAAATATCTCCAACGGATGGAAGACCGAATTAGTACCGAACGTTGGATAGATTGGTTACTCATTTATGGTGAACGATTGTTAATCTCCCCTGGGCCGCCTAATCAGCAGTTAGCCTCCCAGATGATCCAACTAGGGGAACTCAATATCGGCAAAGTTGGTGAACTTTCCTATGACATTGGTATTCGTTTAATGACGAGTCATACCAATGACTGGGACGAAGATGCTGAGGAACAACCTGTTGTCTCGACAACGAATGAAGCAACGAATACTCCTGGACAAGATTTACTGCGGAATTTGGGCGAATCGTTATGGGAGTACGAGGAATTACCACCTCCAGCAACTGCACAATCTCCAGAAAATGCAGTTAATCAGGTTCCAGATATGACATCATCCTCGGAAGTTTCTACAGAGAATGTCGCAGAAATTATTTGGGAGTATACAGGAGAAGAATTTGTAGTTAGTACAATACCGCCAGCAGATCCCGCAGAAAAGACAGATATCCCGATTTGGGAATATTCTGGGGAAGCATTTACCACCACATCAGAGGAAACTACCACAGATAATTTAGCCGCTAGTCTTTGGGGTGATCCCGCAGCAGAATTGACAGATAGTCCACCACCTCTAGAATACGCCACAGAAAACACAGATATTCCCACTTGGGACTATACAGAGGAAACGGCAACAGATAATTTAGCCGCTAGTCTTTGGGGAGACACCGCCGCAAAATCGGCAAATAATCCACCCCCAGAGACAGAAAAAGTGAATACATATACTGGCGAAGCATTCACCACCGCACCATCTCAGGAAAGGACAACAACAACCTGGGAATACACCGCAGAAGAATTTTCACCCCCCGCAGCCGTGGCTTTTTTGACTCCGGCGGCAGAAGATGTGATTGGTAATTTGGCTGAATTGTCACTAGAATATCCTGATGAACAAGCCAGATTGGTGCGAACAGGTGTTGCTGAAAATGCTTGGGATCAGTATCTGGCAAATTTAGATCCCACTGTTGCCTATACTTTAGATGAATTATTGGGCAGGTTGGATCAAAGCGCCCATTTAGTACAGCAATTGGCAATTAATCTGACAACACAATCTAGTCCTGCTTTGCCGACTACGCCGAATCCAGTTAATACGGCGATTCAAGCCCAAGCTTGGTTTTATCAAGGTTTACAACAAGCCAAAACGGGGGATTTGGCAGGTGCGATCGCATCTTACGACCGCGCCATTGAATTACAACCGGAATCCCCTGAATATTGGTTTAATCGTGGCTTGACTTTGTTCCATTTAGAACGGTTTGCGGAAGCGGTGGCGGCTTATGACACAGCAATTGACCTGAAACCAGACCATTACAAAGCTTGGTACAATCGTGGCGGTACTCTGGGAGAATTGGGATTATTTGCAGAAGCGATCGCTTCTTTTAGTCAAGCGATTGAAATTCATCCTAATTACCCCGAAGCCTGGGCGAGTAGGGCTTTGGCGCTGCTGAAGTTGGGGCAAGTGTGGGAAGCTATTACCAGTTACGATCAAGCTTTAGAATTGCAACCCCAAGACCCGGAAACCTGGTATTACCGAGGTATTGCTTTAGCTGTTAATGAACAATATGAAGAAGCGATCGCTTCTTACAATCAAGCGTTAGAACTGCAACCCGATTATTACGAAGTTTGGATTGACCGGGGTGTGGTGCTGTTTAATTTGAGACAGTGGTCAGAGGCGATCGCTTCTTGGGATAAAGCCCTGGCTGCCCAATCAGACTTTTATTTGGCTTGGTATAACCGGGGTGTGGCGCTAGATAACTTAGGTAGGCGGGAAGAAGCGATCGCCTCCTACGAAAAAGCGATCGCCATTAAACCAGACTTTCATTTAGCTTGGTACAATCAAGCAGTCGCTCTGTTTTATTTAGAACGCTATACTGAGGCGATCGTTGCTTACGACAACGCCCTACAAATCAAACTGGATTATTGGGAAGCTTGGATTGGTCGAGGGACAGCAATTGGTCATGTACCAGAAAGTCATGTCTTAAATTTATTAACTACCGTCGCCATCAATTACCCTGCTTTAAGACAAGGCGGTTATACAGGTAAACTCGCCAGCTATGAACAAGGGTTAAAACATATCCGTCCAGATACTCACCCAGAGGGTTGGGGTAGATTACATCTGGCGATTGGTAATACCCATTATGAGCAAGGTAAAAAACAACCCGCATCTCGTCAACATTGGCGAAAATCTGTATTTGAATATAACCAAGCCCTGTTAACTCTCAGTTGGGAAGGATTTCCCCAATTACATTTAGAAATACTGCAATCTTTAGTCAAAGTTCTGTTAGGTTTAGGGCAGATTACCCAAGCCCAAGAATTACAACAACGGGCGGCTAATTTATTGCAAGCATTGTTGAGTGATGCTGCACGTTCTGATGAAAATAAAAAACAGTTGGCGCTAAAATTTGCGGGAATTGGGCAATTAGGCGTTGACTTTTTAGTAGAATCGGGTGATTTAGTAGAAGCTTGGGAATTAGCAGAACAAATCAAAAATGCTTGTTTGCAGTGGCTATTATTTGGCTGGCAGAATGAAATTTATTTTCTGAATTATAACTCAGTTCAAGAGTTACTGAACCCCAATACGGCAATTATTTATTGGCATATTAGCCCATCTGCACTGCACACATTTATTATTAAAGATGGCGCTCCTTCGCCAATTTTGGTGTTTATTCCGGTGCAAGCAAGAGGTAATACATTAGCAAATAATAAGCCTTTACAAGAGTTACCATTACCAGAAGCAACACAAAGACTGATTGCTTTTGAACATTGGTTAGAAGATTGGCATAGAACTTATCAAGATTATTGTGAACAAGCCCAAGACCCCCAAACTAAAGGCAATCATGTTTGGCGAGCGCAGATGGAACAAAGGCTGTTAAATCTGCAAAAAATTCTGGAAATTTCCACAATTACGCAAGAGCTAGAAGGGATTACCAACCTCATTTTAATTCCTCACCGCGATTTAGCCAGATTGCCTTTACATCTGTTGTTTAATTTGCCTAATTCTGACGCAGAATTTCTCAATCTTCCCTCAAGATTCATTACAAATTATCTGCCTAGCATCCAAGTAGGATTAAACTTACAACCCAAAAATATAGATAACTGGCAAGAACAGATATTACTGAGTATTGAATCTCCAGCACAGACAAATTATGCACCACCAAAATTTGCCAAGTTGGAGTCAGAAGTCATTACCCAGATGTTTGAACATCCCCAACGCATTCAAGCAGAAGCAGTTACTAAAACTACTGTCGAAAAAGCGTTAGCTGATAATTACAATATCTTGCATTTTACAGGGCAAGTTATCAACAATTTCATTAACCAGAATAAATCAGAATTAACATTAGCAGGAGAAGATAAACTCACTATTGCAGAAATCTGCCCAAAAAACCTCACTAGTTACAATTTAGTATTTCTATCGGCATGTAAATTTGCAAGTCATTTTAACCAAAATATCACTACTGAATATGTCTCTTTGGTGAATGGTTTTCTGTGTGGTGGAGTTCCCCAAGTGATTAGTACTCTGTGGAATGTGGAATCATCAGCGAGTGCGTTATTAATTATCGAATTTTATCGCCGCCTGCAAGTCAACAAATCACCAGCTACGGCTTTAACAGAAGCAACTACATGGTTACAAGAAGTCACCGCCGGAGAATTGGCTATTTGGTATGAAAACTTAATTAAAACTCTGCATCCAGATGAGTTAAGAATTAGAACTTATTTAGCTACTCATTTATATAGAATTAGCAAAATAGTTCCTGAGAGAAAGCCTTATAATCATCCTTATTATTGGGCAGGTTTTATCATTACAAGCAGGAATTAAATCAATATTTAACGCAGAGTGGCGCAAAGGTTTACGCAAAGTCACACAGAGGTTTTATGAATTTATAGAGGAAAGTCTAATGTCTGTTAGCGAAAATTCAGGGTAAGATGCAGCAGATTAAGAGCGATCGCTAAGGGTTTCCGTCGTGGTTTATGAACAAATCAAAGCCAAATTACCGCAGAGGTTTTTCCCGAAACCAGAAAACCCCCCAGTTGTAGAACCGGAGCCGATTTTAACTCCTTTAACTCCGCAAGCACCAACGACTATAGGCGTGGATATCATCTACCGCAAATATCGCTGCTGGACAGGAAATACTTTAGGCTGCGAATGGCCGAAAAACACAATAGAACACAACCCGACGGCTAAAACTTGTCAAAACTGTGGTTTTCCGGCGATTATACCTACTAAAACTGAATTTCGAGGATATAAAGGGCGATATCGCATAGATAAGTATATCGGAAATCGCGGTTTAGGGCGTTTATATCAGGGAATACAACTAACCGACCAACAGCCAGCAATTATTAAAGAATATTTATTACCCCAATTGGCTTTTAAGCCGGAAGAAACCAGAGATAGAAAACAAGCCTTTGAACATCTGGCTGGTTTGAGTTTAGCTGATGGAAGACTTCAAGATATTCGATTGAATTTTCCTTGGGATGCAATTTCTGATCCAATTGCCGAACGCTGCTATCTTGTTACTAATGGTAATATCGATGCTTATCCTACTCTCAAGACATACTTAAAAGCTACTAATAAACCAATGTCTGAAAGGGAAGTGTATCGTGTGCTTGACCAAGGATTACAAACTCTGCAATTTCTCCACGGTCAAAAATTTAGTCTACCGACTGGACAAATACAACAGGGAATTGCTCACGGTAATATTAATTTAGATAGTCTGCTAATTATGGCAGATACCGCAGAATTTTTTATTCATTTAACAGATTTAGCCTTATGGGAGAATTTATTTAATTTATCAACTAGTAAACCTGTGATTTCGACTGCGGCGAAAGACTTAGTTGATTTAGGCTATGTAGCTTTTTATTTATTGCAAGGTAATATTTTAGATGCAAATATTGACCCCAGAAAAGAACAATATTGGCAAGGAATAACTCTTGAGTTTAAAGCTTTTTTATTCCGCCTTTTAGAATTGGACAAGCCCTTTAATAATGCGGAAGAAGCCAGAGAAGCATTATTACAAGTTTATCAGGTTTTACCAAGAGAAATATTAGTAATTACAGAACAAGCAGAAACACCCAAGCCAAAACTTTATCGACCGTCGATATTACTATTAAGTATTTTGGGGGTATTATTGTTCTGTGGATTAATATTGTGGCTAGTCCAGAGATGGAAATCTCCAGAAACTGCGATGGAAGAACCAGTGGTTTGCTGTTTAAAAAGTGTGACTGGTATACCTGCGGGTAAATTTAACTATACTGGTGAAAAAGACAGTACTTGGAGTTTTATCCGACGACAAAGCAATTTAATTTTGCAAAATCAAACGCTAGAAGAAAAGTTAAAAGAAAGCCAGCCAAAATTGCAGTTAAAGTACCAACCAGAGGATAGTATAGAACAAGCGATCGCCAGCGTCAAAGACAAGCAAAAAGATTTTGCGATCGCTAATATGGTAGAAGCATTGACTCCAGAGCTAAAACATCAAGAATTTGCTTATGATGGTTTAGTGGTATTTGTAGCTTTTAGTTACTCCAAGCGCGATAAAAGTCTACCACGAGCTTTGAATGGTCAGATTAGTATTCAGCAACTACAAGATTTATATACAGGTAAGATTAATAATTGGCAACAATTAAAAGGAGCAAATTTACCTAATTTACCAATTAACCTTTACATACCAAAAGACGCAGAAACTATCAGAATATTTGAACAGCGAGTACTCAGAAATGAAGAAGCGATCGCAACTTTCCGTTATTTAAAGCAACAGCAACAATCAAACACATCTTTTACCTATTCTGGCATCAATATCACATCTTTATCAACCTTAGAAATGCTACAAAAAGTCCTGCGGGACTTTGAAGAAGATAATATTGGTAGTATTGGTTTTGCTACACTCAGTCAAGTATTTGGTCAGTGTTCTGCTTATCCTTTGGCTATAGCAGATAAGGATAAAGCCGCAGTACAAACTTTAGTACAAGATAACGGGAAATCAATAGACCCTAATACTGATTTATGTGATGATAAAGGCAGTTATCAGCCTAACATCCAAGTATTTAAAACAGGTAGCTATCCCCTCAGCTATCCATTAGTTGTATTGTATGCGGGGGATAACAGCCGTCCTCCCATCGGTCAAAAATTTGCGGAAATGCTAAGAACCGCAGAAATACAGCAAATATTAGAGAAAACTGGTTTAGTACCACTAAGTCGTCAATAAAGCAGTAAAAGTAGACTATTGGCTAATTATCGAGGTGAAGAATTGGCTGATATATATAAATCTATTTCTGCAATTGTTTAGTTATGACTGATGACAGTAATCAGCAAAAAAAAACTTGCCAAGTTAGCAGGTAAGGTAATGTGCGATCGTCAACTGCTATGGAAGTTGACAGATAAAGTTTATGAACTGATGAAGGAAGATTTACAGCAACAAAAAGAAAGACTTAAAAATTAGATAGGAGTGAGTTATGGCTAATACTAGCCGAGAATTAAACTACGTTACTGCTAATAGATTTTATGTAGAAATTGAGAGTAATATTACCGCCTGTTTTACAGAATGCCAAGGCTTAGGTGTGAATATCAAAACTGAAAAATTTTCTGAAGGTGGTGTGAATAATCAACAACGAGTTTTGTTAAGTCCCGCAGATTTTTCTGATGTTACTCTCAAACGAGGAATTACAAATGACTTAACCTTCTGGAATTGGATGAATAAAATTTTAAGTGGCGCAATAGAAAGGCGTAATGTCAATATTTTAGTGTTTAATCAAGCAGGCGAAACCATGCAATGTTGGACTTTAATTGGTGCTGTACCTATCTCATGGAAAGCACCAGGTTTAAGTGCTGATTCTAGCACAGTTGCTATTGAAGAATTAACTTTGACTTATGAAGGCTTAAAAGTTGATAAAACAAGGTCTGGCGGTGCATCAATTTTGTCAGGACGCGACAGTTCAGGTTCATTTGCTAGTAATTAAAAGTATATGACAGAAAATCTGACAACAGGTTTTATCTTAGAACCTTCAGAACCAGACCTAAATTTAGGGATAAAGCAACCTTTATTACCTCATCGACCTTTGGGACGAAAATTTATTAGTCCTAAGTTTTTATCACCATTAGGAGTAAAATCATTATCAAATTTTGACCCATCAATTTTTTTCAAATTCAGTAATTACAGATTTCTCTATAATAGAAACTTCATTTCAAGATTCACCTTTTTTTTTCTGAATCTAAATCACAAAATTTCAATAAATCAAATCATTACGAAGGACACAAAATAACAAAAAACACTTCAGATTCACAAAAGATTCAACAAAAATCAGCAGGAAATAATTCTAGTTTAAGTAGAGACATATTATTAAGTCATGGCAATGATATCGCATTATCTCAAAGTGAAGCGATCGCCAATGTAAATATAACCACACAAAATACTAATCATAGCAACCCAGAAATAAAAAATCATGATATTAGCGAAATAAACAAATTATCAAACATACCTCAACAACCACCAAAAATCTTATTAAACCCTGATAGTAAAAAATCAAACTTAATTCAACCACAAATTAATACTAATATTTCTGGTACAAATCAAAAAATTGAAACTATACTCAATCCATATCAATCACAAACAGATAGTAGTAATTCTATCTCTCCTCAACCAGAGATAGTAGAAATTGACCAATCATTAACTGATTTAAAACAACAAGCGATCGCACCTTCTACAACTGGTAAAGAATCAAACATTATTCAAGCAAAGTTAGATAGTAATAATTCTGTCTATCCTCAACCAAATATATTAGAAATTGACAACTCGATAACTACGTTAAACGAAAAAACGATCGCACCATCTAATACTGCTACAGAATCAGAGATTATTCAACCAAAATTAGATAGTCATAATTCTGCTTCTCCTCAACCAGAGATGGTACAAATTGAACAAGCACTTACTGAGTCAAAGCAATCAGCGATCGCACCTTCTACAACTGGTAAAGAATCAAACATTATTCAAGCAAAGTTAGATAGTAATAATTCTGTATATTATCAACCAGAGACAGTAGAAATTGACCACTCCCAAATTGAGTTAAATGAAAAAGCGATCGCACCTTATAATACTGCTACAGAATCAGACATTATTCAAGCAAAAACAAATAATAATAATTCTGTCTCTATTCAACCAGAGATAGTAGAAACTCAACACTCACTAACTACGTCAAACGAAAAAGCGATCGCACCATCTAATACTGCTACAGAATCAGACATTATTCAAATAAAAACAGATAATAATAATTCTGTCTCTATTCAACCAGAGATAGTAGAAACTCAACACTCACTAACTACGTCAAACGAAAAAGCGATCGCACCTTTCAACACTGCTACAGAATCAGACATTATTCAAACAAAAACAGATAATAATAATTCTGTCTCTATTCAACCAGAGATAGTAGAAACTCAACACTCACTAACTACGTCAAACGAAAAAGCGATCGCACCTTTCAACACTGGTACAGAATCACCAGTTATTCAAGCAAAATTAGATAGTAATAATTCTGTCTATCCTCAACCAGAGATAGTAGAAACTCAACACTCACTAACTACGTCAAACGAAAAAGCGATCGCACCAAATAATCTTGTTACACAATCACCAGTGATTCAACTAAAATTAGATAGTGATAATTCTGTCTCAACTCAACTAGAGATAGTAGATATTGACGAATCACAAACTGAGGTAAATGAACAAGCGAGCAAACTTTATAATCTAGGTACAGAATCAAAAATTATTCAAGCGAAAATTGATAGTGATAATTTTGTTTCTCCTCAACCCGAAATGGTAGAAACTGAACACTCACTAACTACCTCCAATGAAAAAGAGAGCGCATCTTATAATACTGATACAGAATTACCAATTATTCAACCAAAAATAGATAATAATAATTCTGTTTCTCCTCAACTAGATGTATTAGAAACTGACAACTCACAAACTGAGTTAAAACGACAAGCGATCGCACCTTTCAATACTGGTACAGCATCACCTGTTATTCAACCAAAACTAGATAGTCATAATTCTGTTTCTTTCCAACCAAAGATTTTAGAAATTGAACATTCACAAACTGAGTTAAAGCAGCAAACGATCACACCAAATCATCTTGGTACGAAATCACCAATTATTCAAGCAAAATTAGATAGCGAAAATTCTGTATCTACTCAACCAGACGCAGATATTGACGAATCACAAACTGAGTTAAAACAACAAGCGATCACACCTTTCAATACTAGTACAGAATCATCAGTTATTCAACCAAAATTAAATAGTGATAATTCTGCTTCTCTTCAATCAGAAATACCAGAACTTGATTATTTACGAACTGAGTTAAATCAAACATCGCTCACACCTTTCAATACTACTAAAGCATCAAACATTATTCAACCAAAATTAGATAGCGAGAATTCTGTATTTACTCAACCAGAGATAGTAGAAAACGACAACTCATTAACTGAATTAAAACAACAAGTGATCGCACCTTTCAACACTGGTACAGAATCAAACATTATTCAAGCGAAAATTGATAGTGATAATTCTGCTTCTCCTCAACTAGAGATGGTACAAATTGAACACGCACTCACTGAGTCAAAGCAATCAGCGATCGCACCTTCCACAACTGCTACAGAATCAGACATTATTCAAACAACAACAGATAATAATTCTGTCTATCCTCAACTAAATATATTAGAAACTCAACACTCACTAACTACCTCCAATGAAAAAGCGATCGCACCTTTCAACACTGGTACAGAATCACCAGTTATTCAAGCAAAATTAGATAGTAATAATTCTGTCTCTATTCAACCAGAGATAGTAGAAACTCAACACTCACTAACTACGTCAAACGAGAAAGCGATCGCACCACATAATCTTGTTACACAATCACCAGTTATTCAAGCTAAAATCGATAATGATTATGTCTATCATCAATCAGAAATAGTAGAAACTGAACACTTAGACACTGAGTTAAAACAACAAGCGATCACACCTTTCAACACTGGTACAGAATCACCAGTTATTCAAGCAAAATTAGATAGTGATAATTCTGCTTCTCCTCAACCAGAGATAGTACAAATTGAACACGCACTCACTGAGTCAAAGCAATCAGCGATCGCATCTTCTAATACTGGTATAGAATCAAACATTATTCAACCAAAATTAGATAGTGATAATTCTGTCTATCCTCAACCAGAGATAGTAGAAAATGATCACTCCCAAATTGAGTTAAATGAAAAAGCGATCGCACCTTCTAATACTGCTACAACATCAACAGTTATTCAACCAAAAATAGATAGTAATAATTCTGCTTCTCCTCAACCAGAGATAGTAGAAATTGACCACTCACAAACTGAGTTCAATGAAAAAGCGATCGTACCCAATAATCTTGTTGCAGAATCACCAACTATTCAAGGAAAAATAGATAGTGATAACTCAGTGTCTCCTCAACCAGTTGTATTAGAAACTGATCATTCACAACCTGCATTAAAACAAGAAGCGATCGCACCTTCCAATACTGCTACAACATCAACAGTTATTCAACCAAAAATAGATAGTGATAACTCAGTGTCTCTTCAACCAGTTGTATTAAAAAAATGACTATTCACACACTGAGTTAAATGAAACAGGTATCGTATCTTCCAATACTGCTATAGAATCAACAAGTATTCAAGCAAAAACAGATAGTGATAATTCTGTCTATCATCAACTAGAAATTGTAGAACTTGAAAACTCACAAAGTGCGTCAAATGAAATAGGTATCGCACCTTCTAATATTGCTATAGAATCAAATATTATTCAAACTAAAATAGATAGTGATAATTCTGCTTCTCCTCAATCAGAGATAGTAGAAACTGACCACTCACAAACTGAGTTAAATGAAACAGGTATCGTATCTTCCAATACTGGTACAGCATCACCAGTTGTTCAAGCAAAATTAGATAGTAATAATTTTGTCTCTTCTCAACCAGAGATTGTAGAACTTGACCATTCAAGAACTGCGTTAAATGAAACAGTGATCGCACCTTCCAATACTGGTACAGAATCATCAATTATTCAAGCAAAAACAGATAGTAATGATTCTGTCTCTTCTCAACCGGATATATTAGGGATTGAACATTCACAACCTGCGTTAAAACAAGAAGCGATCGCACCTTATAATACTGCTACAGAATCAGACATTATTCAACCAAAATTAGATAGTCATAATTCTGCTTCTCCTCAACCAGAGATGGTACAAATTGAACACGCACTTACTGAGTCAAAGCAATCCGCGATCGCACCTTCTACCACTAGTAAAGAATCAAACATTAGTCAAGCAAAATTAGATAGTAATAATTCTGTATATTATCAACCAGAGACAGTAGAAATTGACCACTCCCAAATTGAGTTAAATGAAAAAGCGATCGCACCTTATAATACTGCTACAGAATCAGACATTATTCAAACAAAGACAGATAATAATAATTCTGTCTATCCTCAACCAGAGATAGTAGAAACTCAACACTCACTAACTACGTCAAACGAGAAAGCGATCGCACCTTCCAATACTCATATAGAATTAGATATTATTCAAGCAAAAACCAATAGTGATAATTCTATCTATCATCAACCAGAGATAGTAGAAACTGACTACTCTCGAACTGACTTAAATGAAAAAGCGATCGCATCTTTTAATACTGCTATAGAATCACCAATTATTCAAGCAAAAATAAATAGTAGTAATTCTGTCTCAACTCAACCAGAGATAGTAGAAAATGACAACTTACAAACTGAGTTAAAACAACAAGCGAGCGCACCTTTCAATACTGATATAGAATCACCTGTTATTCAAGCAAAATTAGATAGTGATAATTCTGCTTCTCCTCAACCAGAGATAGTAGAAAACGACTACTCATTGACTGAAGTAAAGCAGCAAGCGAGCGCACCTTTCAATACTGATATAGAATCACCTGTTATTCAACCAAAACTAGATAGTCATAATTCTGTATCTACTCAACCAAAGATTTTAGAAATTGAACATTCACAAACTGAGTTAAAGCAGCAAACGATCACACCAAATCATCTTGGTACGAAATCACCAATTATTCAAGCAAAATTAGATAGCGATAATTCTGTATCTACTCAACCAGAGATAGTAGAAAATGACAACTTACAAACTGAGTTAAAACAACAAGCGATCGCACCTTCCAATATTCATATAGAATCACCAATTATTCAAGCAAAAACTAATAGTGATAATTCTATCTATCATCAACCAGAGATAGTAGAAACTGACGACTCTCGAACTGACTTAAATGAAAAAGCGATCAAACCTTATAATCTAGGTACAGAATCACCAATTATTCAAGCAAAAACTAATAGTAATAATTCTGTCTATCATCAACCAGAGATATTTGAAACTGACCACTCACTCACTGAGTTACAAAAACAAGCGATCGCACCTTTCAATAATACTAAAGCATCAAACATTATTCAACCAAAATTAGATAGTAGTAATTATGTCTCTGCTCAACCAGAGACGGTAGAAACTGAAAACTCACTAACTACGTCACACGGAAAAGCGAGCGCACCTTCCAATTCTCGTACAGAATCATCAGTTATTCAACCAAAATTAGACAGTGAGAGTTCTGTATCTACTCAACCAGAGATATTAGAAAATGCCCACTCATTAACTGAAGTAAAGCAGCAAGCGATCGCACCAAATCATCTTGGTACAAAATCACCAATTATTCAAGCAAAATTAGATAGCGATAATTCTGTATCTACTCAACCAGAGATAGTAGAAAATGACTACTCACAAACTGAGTTAAAACAACAAGCGATCGTACCTTCAAATCCTGCTATAAAATCAGACATTATTCAGCCAAAAATAGATAGTAATAATTTTGATAGTAATTTAACAAATGATAATCTAAAAATTACATTGCAATCAGCAGAACATATTTTAAATAAAAAAGAAATTCCTCAGTTGCCTAAAGCTTTAAAAAATATCTCGATTTTTTCTCCACTTTCTCAAGTATCGAAATCTACATCATCTGCGACCATAGATAAAATAAATTCGCCGAAAGTTACTCAGACTCTTTCTCACTCTTATAATCCTAATTACAAAATTCAAAAAAAATCAGCACAAGAAATACCAAATTCATGGTCAAATATTGCAGAATTATTTAGTGAAATTCAAGCTAATAGTATTAGCCCACAAACTATTATACAAACGCTCAGAGAAAATAAACAATCTTACAATAACTCAAAATCTGTAAGACAAATGAGAAATCTAGATAAGGCTGATTTTCCAAACAATGAAAATTCTATTCAATTTATCCAAGCCAGTTATGAAACCTTCAATTCAGCCGATTCTGTTCAACAAGATAAAAATAATTCATTAACTAATGAAGATTCTACTGCAAAAGAAGAATTGGAAAATTTGGATACTCTTGCACGTGAAATATACAAAATGCTGAAACAGCGTTTAGATATAGAAAGAGAACGCCGAGGAAGTAATTATTCCGGGCGTTTACCTTGGTAAATTTATCTCAGGAGTCAATTTTTAAATCATGATGCTGACAAAGAGTTTTGAGTTTTTCTTTGATGAGCGATCGCACATTTTCTGGCGATACAATCACACAATCTAGTGCATATTGCATTACTTATCGAATAAACCAAAATGTACTAGAGACACGCTTAACAACTCGCCGTACTTTTTGGGTATCTGACCAATAGATAGTATCTTTTACTTCCATAACAAAACCGTATTTATAACCCACTATTGGAATCAATGATAGAGACTCTTCCCTTGGTTTTTTTATCTGTAGATATTTAATTAATAGTACTTTTGTACACTAAGGTTACATCCAAATCCACCCAAAATACCCAAAACTACCCGAAATGGTTGTATATTTTTAGTACAAAAATACTATAAAAAGAACTGTCCTATAAATAAAGAAAACCCTCGTAAGTCTTAGCTCACAAGAGTTTCACTTTCTAAGCGGGCGGCGGGAATCGAACCCGCATTAATAGCTTGGAAGGCTATAGTTTTACCACTAAACTACGCCCGCAAATTTCCAACCTAATTATCATAACACTATTTTAAAGAAAATCCAAATATTTAATTAGAATTAACCGATTGAATTGTAATTCTGACAAACAGATTACTCAATTCTGGTTTGCTGCCATCTTGATTGTAGGCGGGGGTAAACTTCTCGTTGCTGAAAAGTTCGTTGATTGCTTGTTGGTAGAGATTTTTTTTCGCCTTGGAGGTTGGCGGGTTGTATTTCTAAGACTCTAGCTTCTTGAAAGTTACCATTTTGATCAATTACCAAACTGGCTAAAAGTTGTGCTGGTGCAAGTCCCTGTTCACCATTGCGAGAATTTACGGCTAATGTTTTAATACTGATTCCCTGATATTGAGCCAGAACATCAGGTAAATCTTGGCTGAGTTGACGCATTTCCTGATCAGCTAAAGGCACTATTTTTACACTCAAGCCAGCTTGTGTAGAAGTATTAAAATTTGTGTTTGCAGGAGTGGGAGAAGTCTGGGGATTTTTTTGAGTCGGGGTCTCAGAAGTTGTACCTGTAGAATTTGGAGAGGGATTTCCGGTGGAAATAGGAGGATTTTTCTTTGTTTCTGTGGTGGAATTGCTTGGTTGATCAGTAGGAAGACTACTGGGTAATTGTCTTCCTTTTCCCAGAACGATTTGTTGGCGACGATTCCAAGGAAGATTACCAACGGGAACTGCCTGTGTAGGTGTGGGCTGTGGCGTAGATTTAGTTAAGTCAGGTGTAAAACTGGGTTGCGGTGTCGTTTGTGGTGTGGGTTTTGGCTGAGAAACTGATTTTTTGACTGATGGTTTAGTGTTTTTTGGCGGAACCGCAGCTTCCCTTTGATTCAAAATGCTGGTTTTTGTATCTTGATTTCTGGGTGTAGTTTTTGCTGTTTCAGTTCTGGCTACAGATTTTGGTGATGAGTTGTTTGGTTTGGGTGAGACTGTCGTCTTAGGTAATGTTGATTTGGCTGCGGGAGAAATTTCCACAACCTCTATAGGAACAATAGCTTGGCTTGGCGGTGGAAACCACAGTCCCAAAGCATCAGACGATCGCATCAGCCAGAAAACCAACAAATGTAGGGAAACTGAACTCAGAGCGACAAATATCCATAAACTGGGAGGATCGCTATGTCGTCGCCAAATTTTGGGCGGAATAGGAGTTTTGTCTGCAACAGGCGTTGTCATATCACCAAAGCCAAATATAATCCAAAGTCTTCAGCAAAGCTTAAGGACTCCGTTTGGATCTTAGCGATTAACTACTAAATCTGGCGAAACTGCAAAAGTCAGGACAGTTTCATCAACTCCTTTGAGTTTTAATGGGCTACCTTTGGTGATTTCTTCATCCTGTAAATAATCTGCCACAGCCGCCGAAACTAAAATCGTACCGGGAACAGCAGCTGCTTGCAATCGGGCGGCAATATTCACACTTGGCCCAATTGCAGTATAGTCAGCGCGTTCGGCGCTACCAAACATCCCGACAACAGCTGTACCTTGGTGAATTCCACAGCGAAACTGTACGCCAGAACGTCCATCACTTTCAAATACACCTTGGTCTCGCCAACGCTGGTTTAACTGTTCCAGTGAACGGTGCATTCCTCTAGCAGTGTTGACAGCGCGACGTACCTGTTCATTCGGAGTGAGTTCTTCTGGCGCTCCATACAAAGCTAAAATTGCATCTCCCATGAATTTATCTACAGTCCCGCCATTGTCAAACACAACTTTGGTCATACATTCTAAATATTCATTCAGTAATTCTGCCACCCGGCGAGACCTGAGAGTGTTGGCTAACTGAGTAAACCCTACAATGTCACTAAACAAAACTGTAATTAACCGTGGTTCAGGACGTAAATCCAAAGTTAAATCCCCGGCGGCGGCTTTCTGCACCAATACACTGGGCAGAAATCGCTTGAGAACTGATTCTGTCAGATAAGTATTTAGTTCCAAAACCCGTCGTTCATTTTCCTTCAAAGCCAAGAGATTTCTGACTTCTGCCAGCAGTTCTCGGTCGTTAAATGGTTTGGCTAAATAAGCATCTGCACCATGTTCTGTACTTTCAATACGAGTTTCTTCGTCTACTTTAGCGGTGAGCAAAATGATGGGGATTCCTTTTAATTTCTCATCAGAGCGAATCATCCGAATCATTTCTAGCCCTGTCACCAAAGGCATCATCAAGTCTGTAACAATTAAGCTGGGAACAATTTCTTGAACTACACCAAACCCTTCATAACCATTACGCGCTGTGTGGACTTGATAGCCGTTGCGCCGAATAATATCAGATACGTAGGTTCGTAAATCTGGGTTATCGTCAACAACTAAAATCGAGTGACGACTATTCTCCTGTGTGCTGGAGTCTGCCACCACCGGATAGTGATTGACTGCTGAATTCTGATTTAGCAACACAGCTGATACATCTTTTGTGATGTGTTCCAATTTTTCGGCTGTTGGTTCTATCAGTTCCAAATCAGCTAATTCCACAGTGGCACGACTGGTATTCAATTCAGCTGGTGTTTCTAATACTTGATTAATTGGTAAGTGTTCATGACCAGTCAGTAACCACAATGTAAAAATAGTTCCTTCACCGTACACTGAATCTACAGTGATTTTACCGCCATGCAGTTCTACCAATTCTTTGACTAAGGCCAACCCCAGTCCACTGCCTTCATAAGAACGGTTTTCTGAGCCTTCAGCTTGGCGGAATCGCTCAAATAACATCGGAATCTGCTCTTGAATAATGCCAATTCCTGTGTCTTGGACTTGCAGGATGCAGTATTCGTTGTGATGTTGGAGTGTAACGCTGATTGTGCCATCTTCAGGCGTAAACTTCATGGCATTTGACAGTAGGTTGTAAACCACTTTGTCAAATTTTTCCATATCTAAGTAAACCTTGGGACATGCACCAAAATCAGTGGCTAGATGTAGTTGTTTTTTCTCACAGTAAGGCCGAAATGACTCGACAATTTGGCTGACGAATTCGACTAAATCACAGGGACGAAAACTCGGCTGCATTCGGCCTGCGTCTAAGCGTTGTAAGTCGAGTAATTGGTTGACTAGTCGCAGCAGACGGCGAGAGTTACGTAGGGCGATCGCACTTTGGCCATGAGATAATCCTTCACCCGCCGCTACTGCCGATTCTAACGGCCCTTGAATTAAAGTAATTGGCGTGCGGAATTCGTGGGAGATGTTTTGGAAAAACTCGGTTTTTTGTTTATCTAATTCCAATAAACGCTCGGCTTGTTCACGGGTTTTCTGATAGAGGCGTGACTGCTGTACGGCGATCGCGGCTTGCGCGGCTACTGCTTTAGCCAGTTCAATATCAGATGATAGCCACTGCCGGATTTTTCGCCCTTCCCGTAAGGTAATACTACCAATACATTTGCCATCAGCTAACAAAGGCACGACCATCAGCGATCGGGCTGGCTTTTTCACAGGCAAATCCAAACCCTTCAATTCCAAGGGACAGACACTGATATCAGAAATTACTACTGGCTCCTGTGTCCGCAAGATTTCTTGCAACAAAGGATTATCTTTAATAGGAGATTTCGTTGAGTAAGGGAAATTTTGAGATATTAAGTCAAGATTAATATTTAAATTAGAATTCTGCCCTGGTTTGAATGTGTGGTCAGGATGTTGAAAAATATCATATAATCCCACACACTGAACAGCTTCATCTTCCTCTGTCCATAAAGACAGCGCACAGCCATCAACTTGTAAGGCCTGCCCTAATTGATGAGTAATTGCAGCAAAAATATCTTGTGGGTCTAAACTAGAGCGAATTGCGGTTGTAATCGTATTAATCAGTGCTTCTCGTTTCGCTAAAGCACGTACTTGTTCATAAGCATACGCTTGAGATAAAGCTAGCGCCGCCTGATCTGCCACCATTGTCACTAGCTGAATTTCTTCACTCCCCCAAAGGCGGGACTCGTGACACTGATGCAGTGCTAATACTGCTAACAATTCTTGTTGACAAATCAACGGTACAACTAAGCTAGAGCAAATATTCGCAGTAGCAAAAGCTTGTCCTCTTTGTTGTAGTACTGAATCGTCTCCTTTAATTCGCTCATCAGTAGCGACATCGTGAATTATCTGAACTTCACGGGTTTCCCAAACTGTTTGCGCTAATAAAGCCGCTGAAGCCGAGAAGGATGTGGCTGCTGTATCTCCTGAAATTTCTGATACTGTTTCTGTTTGTGTCCGGGACAGTTTTTGGTAGACAAATCCTTCGTCTGCTAACTGTTCATCTTGAAAAGGACGTAACAGGCAAACATCTACCTCTAACATGTGACCGACGGTATCGACAATTGCTTGCAAAATTTGCCGATAGTCTAAAGCACTGCGAATTGTATTAGTAACTGTATTCAGCAGCGATTCTTGGCGCAATGTGCGGGTGAGTTCGCGGGTGCGAGCTTTTAAAACATTGTGGGTATCCAAAGCTTGGCGTACCACTGCTTTGAGTTCTTCCGCTTCCCACGGTTTGGTGACATATTTGAACACCTTACCAGCGTTGATGGCTTCTACTAAGTCTTCGACATCAGTGTAGCCAGTCAAAATAATCCGAATAATATCTGGATATTGAGTTGCTGTCAGGCTCAAAAATTCCGTACCACTCATAATTGGCATCCGCTGATCGGAGATAATCACCGCGACTTCTCCTTCTTCTGCCAGCAGGTCTAGCGCCGCCGGGCCGGAGGTTGCCCGCAACACTTTATAATCACGATAAAAAGTACGGTAAAGCAAATCTAGGTTGTCTGGTTCGTCATCAACAACCAAAATTTTCGGCTTACTGTTTACTTGAGATTTCATGCACCGCTTTCCTGCTGCAACAGCAGTTGAATAAAGAATAATCTGCTCAGGAAGTAATTGGTCTGAATCAGGTGAGAGCAGAGCATTTTGCCCAATCGGGTTTTCTGGCTACACAAATGCTGGGTGTAAGAGTATCTACTCACAGTAATTAGCCTCAATCGGTGGTAATGTTTGCCACTGGCTCTGATACAGCACAGTTGTTGGGACGGTTATTTTTTGTACTACAGAGTAGATGCTTGCTTTTCAAGTCTTGTTTCACCTCCTATGAAAACCTTTGCGGATGACATACAACATTCAGGTCTGGTGGAAAAGCTAACTGAAGCTGCATATTAAGTTTGCCCTTTGTCGGCGTTGTAATAACATTTGCAAGTAAATTTTATTTATTTTGGTCATGGGAGAGTGAGCTAGGTCACAACGATGAGTGTTAAAGGCAAAGTATACTATTAGACCCATTACTTGTTCTAATTTAGCAATCATAACCACCAGTGAGAAAAGTGACATGGGGCTGTCACAGATTCATGCTGCTTTAACTATTACAGCATGTACTTAGTTTATCTAGGCGATCCCTAAAAAATAACTGCATTATTATCCTAAAAATGTTTGAGAGATTTTTTCAGTATAAATACGGTAGTAATTTATCTGTTTAGCCAGATTACTATATGGCTTTTTAGTTTTATAGTATAAAAATAATTCTTTATCCCACCCAGTAGAGACTTTGTATATAGCGTCTCTACCGGGTGGGAGTAGGAATACTATTTCTGAAAGCAACTTAGTATCATCCTCAGAAGTAGTCGAAAAGCGGTCTAATATCAGTGGTAGGTCTTTTTCCCCTAATAATTAATTCTGAGTTCTGAATTATTCAATGGTTATGACAATTGATGTTCTGAGTTGCCCAAAATGATGCTAAGTATGTTATTAACTTACAGAAGAACCTCAGCTACCGAAATAATTTCCTGATACTGCAAGTAAATGAAACAATTGTATTGAAGGTAGCAAACGGTGTTTTAGAATATTTGAGAAAATTTTTGTAAAATACAATTAACTAATAATAAACTAGCCTTGACATCCTGGTTTTTTGACTCATCTCACGAACAACCACTGACATCAGCCGCAAAACAAGCTGGTCAACAATTCCAAATTCGTGCAGCTACAGCTACCGATTTAACAGCTATTTCCCAGATTATTGCAGAAAGCTTTCACTCCCAAACCGGTTTCTGGGGATGGGCTTTTCCCTTGCTACGCCTGGGTATTTACGAAGACTTCAGAAATCGTTTATCCTCATCTGCACCCCATCATATTTGTTTAGTTGCTGTTCACACCACTGTTACTAGTGCTAATAATTTAGTGGGAACTGTAGAATTAGGGCTGCGTTTCCCTGATTCATGGAAGAAAAATGGCAGAAGTTTTATTTATCTGTCTAATTTGGCTGTTGACCAAAAATATCGGCGGCATGGTGTCGCCTCGAAGCTACTACTAAGTTGCGAAAAGCTTTGCCAGGAATGGGGTTTTCAAGATTTATATCTCCATGTTTTAGAAGATAACCATCAGGCACGGCAATTATATTTCAAATTAGGTTACAAGATGTGTAAAGTAGAATCTAATTGGAATTTTTTCTTTCTCCAGCAGCCTCGTCAAATCTTATTGCATAAACGCTTACAGCCAAATTCAGAGTGCTGATTTCTGAATTCTAAACCAGAAATTGCTGTAAATACATTTTAGGTGATGACAGAAAGATGTAGCGATCGCAATTGGAACTTTTATTGAGATTCTTCTCTAAGAATTAACACCTAAGATTTTTAACCTATATTTTAAGTCTAAGTTAGTTAGTTTTTGATAGTCAAAACTGTATCATCACCAATTAAAATAAATTAAGCTGAATTTTAGACTATCGGTAAAGTTATTTTTATATGAATTTCTCTAAAATATATTTCGTAGATATTAAAATTCATATTTGATTTTTGAAAAAACATTACAAAAAAAAATACTCTTGAATGCTCACAATTCTTTGCCTGTAAGGATAATTGTAAAAATCAAACCTGAATTAAGGTATAGGAATCATATTTGATTTATGAAAACAATCAGTACATCTAGTTAAGGTTTCTTTCCAGCTCCCCAACGCCACTTGCTACAACTTTAGCAACCTCCACAACGTAGTGGCTCCTTCCTATTCCCTGTCTACACTACTAGACTCGGAAATCAAACAAGATTTTTATAGTAATAATCTGTTTTATCTCCAGCCATTGTAGAAACGGTAAATAGAAAATCAAGCCTAGAATTACTTGCTATTTTGAGACACAATGCTTTATATTTTCAGATGCTCTCAAATAACGACTTAATACCTTATTTAATCAACGCCTATTCTAAATTTTTCAATATATAATATCTATTCTGTGGAAGCCATCGGTAAAATTACGCTAAATAAAATATTCCTCATAATAACTTTGTATTCATTTTATTCATCTTTATAAAAACTTTAATTTTTGGAGAGTTTAGTTGGAAGACAAATTCAGCTATATCTCATAAAATATGGTTACATAACTACTGAGTGAAATCTGATTCATCTCTGTTATTAAGTTGAACAAAAAGTTCTTGATAGTAAAATAACCAAAAAACTAATTTGATTTAACACCAAGTTACTGCTTGACGTGCATCAAACTACCAAATTATTCAAAAGTTATAGAAAACATGGATAGCGAACAGCCAACGCGCTATCAAACCGCTATGGTATCAACTTATTACCCCGAAACCAGTTTTCTGAACCATCTTCTTATGCCAGATGGAACTGAGCAATCTTGCGGCTCAGATATTTTAAACCTTCTGCATAGCGGAAAAGTTTTGATTGTTAATAGTCGCAAGCGGAATGGGTTAATACTTTTTAAACGCTACCATGCAGAATTCGCTGGCCCAGGAGCAGCGGTTGGTGGAGAATATGATAGTGATTGCCAGATGGTTCTGCCAATCGGCAATTTATCTTTATTAGATCCCGAATCATACGAGGAACGTCAGAAAGCTTACTTAATTCGGCGACAATGGATTCGCTTAATCAAGCAAATTACCGAAAATCCTGTGCCGCAACAGCGAGTCCAAAAGATTTTAGATCAGTTTGACCAATATTTTCCAGCAGAAATAGTGGCTGATTTACCAGATGCAGCCTTTGCGCTTTTAGTGGGTGTATTCCCTCAAACTGCGAGGATGGTACGTCGTTTTGGTAGTGAAGTTGATGGCAGATTCAATTACTAGCCATAGCAAAAAATAAGAGTCTGGATGACTTATGATTTGGAATTTTTTTTACTTGAGCATAGTTAAGATTCACAATTTGCAATGGCAGCTTGTAGTCTTTCCCAGGTACGGGAATTCTCTGCGGGAGTCCCAATTGTGATTCGTAAGCCCTCACTCAGTAGTCTGACAAGAGTTCCAGAGTTGCTGAGTTGTTGGTGTAAATTTTGTAGGGTAAAATTTTTGGCGGTAGAACTATTGGGTTTGAGACGTACATAAAGGAAGTTAGCTGCACTGTCTGATACTTGCAAGGCGGGATGTTGTGCCAAAATTGCTATCAGCCTGTCACGCTCATTGAGAGTTTGTGTAACTGAACTCAGTAAGAGTTGACGATTTTGTAAAGCTACTAATGCGGCGGCTAGTGAAAAGCTTGGCAGGTTATAAGGCAAGCGGACTTTTTCTAAAATGGCGATCGCTTCTGGATGAGCAATACAATAACCCACACGCAATGCAGCTAAACGGAAAGCTTTAGAAAAAGTTCGTAGTATTATCCAATTGGGACGCTGTGCCAATTCATCCACTAAAGTATTTTGGCTAAATTCAAAGTAAGCTTCATCAATTACTACTAAAATTTCCTCTGGTAAACTTCTGAGCCATACTAATTCTGCCGCAGTGAGTGGATTAGCGGTGGGAGAATTGGGATGTACAACAAAAACTACCCGAATAGGTGGATTTTGCGTTTGGGTAATGGCTGTCTGTGCTGCTGTTAGGTCAATTTCAAAGTTTGTTTCATTTCTGCCTACTGTCACCACTTTGATACCCAAGGTTTGAGCTAAAATGCCGTACATCGAAAAAGTGGGATTAGCAACTAAAATTGAACCTTCTCCTCCCAGACAGGTGGCAATTAATAAAGAGCGAATGAGTTCATCTGAACCATTACCCACAGAAATATTAGCCGCAGTCAACGGTGAGGAAGCAAGATTAGCTGATTCATTGATATATTCTGCGATCGCATCTTTGAGTAACTCATGGCCACCATCAGGATAGCGATTGGTTTCGATAACTTGCTGATATGTCCAGGCTAATTTTTCTTTGAGTTCCAGGGGCAAATCATAAGGACTTTCATTAGTATCCAGTCGATCAAACTGGGTGGCGACTGGTTCTGCTGTATTGCTGCTGGGGTGAGGTTTGTAAGCCGTAAATTGGGCTAAATCTGAACGGATAAAAGGAAGCATAATTTCAGTTGATAGTCATTAGTGATTTGTTCTTATGACTAAGAGAGTGCTTGTTGGCAGGTTTCATATTTTACCGTTTTACGGTAACTGACAGAAGAGGCGAATTGCTTGCCAAATTTTGTCTGTGACATTACCTAAAGCATGATCACTCTCAAGTTCGATTAACTTTACCCAAGGGCGTGAGTCTGCAAAGTTACGACTTGCTGTAATGGGAATCACCTCATCTTGTCTACCGTGCAGAATCAGCGTTGGGACTGGACGCTGCAAGATATCCTCTTGATATTGCTGGGCATCTGTTACGAAATCGTAACTTAGAGGCAGCGATCGCGCTTCCCCATAGTGGTAAACCATGAGATATTTGTCTTGTTGCCAACGCTTCATCGCTTCATCTCCTAGCTTCGGCAACCAATGAGATAAAAAGCCAAAAGCAGGTGCTAACAAAATTAAGCGTTGTACTTGCTCGTATTGTTTTGCCAAATGAGCAGATACCAAACCACCTAAACTAGAACCGATTAATGTAACTGGTGCAGAATTGTTTATAAATGCTGCTACTTGATTGATTTGGCGAGTAATTGTCAACTGAGAGAAATTACCAGCATTGAGATCAGGAATATTTAGCTGTATTGGAATTGTTTGAAAGCGATCGCTCATCGCCTGGGCTTTAGCAGATTTCGGGCTAGAAGCAAACCCATGAAGATAAATGTATTGCAAGACCGTAGTTATTGAAATTAAAAGGAACAGGGAAAAGTTCAGGCTTACGAAGAGGGTTTAACCCCTTCTAAAGCGATCATTTTAACCCTGAGCGAACTTGTATTATTTATACCCATTAAAAGGTTTAAGGTGGGGGGAAATCTCCTTCTAGTGGTCTCCCTCCAGAATGACCACCACCAGTATGATCACCACCTGGATTGCCACCGGGATTATCACCTGGATTGCCACCTGGATTGCCACCGGGATTATCACCTGGATTGCCACCTGGGTTGCCACCTGGATTGCCACCTGGGTTACCACCTGGATTGCCGCCTGGGTTACCACCGGGATTACTACCTGGGTCGCCACCCGGATTACCACCAGGATTACCGCCGTGATCACCACCCGGATTGCCGCCGTGATCACCACCTGGGTTGCCACCAGGATTGCCGCCGTGATCACCACCTGGGTCGCCGCCGTGATCACCACCTGGGTTGCCGCCTGGGTTACCACCGGGATTACCACCAGGATTGCCACCTGGGTTGCCACCGGGATTACCTCCTGGGTTGCCACTGGGATTACCGCCAGTGTTACCGTCAGGATTACCAATATTACTTGGCAGATTTATTTCATTGTTGCTGGTATTGCGAGTAGTGTCTGATATTACTTCTCCAGTATTGACAAAAGAATCTACTGAAGAATTATCTAAGTCCCTATTTTGGTCAGATGAGTTAGAAGAGTTATTACCAGATAACTCCATAAAAGATGGATTTTCAATGACTCCTTGACCGACTAGAGGCATTTGTGTTGCTAATGCTGCGATAATTTCAGATTGAACACTAGCGATCGCTGGGTCAGGGTTAGCTGTACTATTTTGCTTAGTTAAATCCAATCCTTCTACTAAATCACTGGTTTCATAAAAAGTTTTCAAATCAAAATCATATAAGCCCCGAAATTCACCTTTAACGATGACCATCAGTTGTCCTGCTTCCAACACCTGATTTTGAGAGGCTGCTTGATTAAATACTTCAATACCGCTATTTGTCAGCGCCCCAACAATTGTGGTGTCTGTTTGTTTGTCGTAGCGGACAAATAATGCTGAACCACGAATAGCCGCAGTCGCACTTGGTGTTTGTATACGTGTCTGTCCTTTTCCGGGTGGAATCAGTAACAGTACTGTCCCGTTGGATAGCCGAAAATTTCTGGTTCTGGGTAGGAATTGAAATATTGCTCTTTCTCCAACCCTTGCTAGAGAACCATCGTTAAAACGCAAATCAGCTAAAGATGCTCTACCTGTTGACAACCCATCGCCAGGAATTATCGGATCTAATTTGCGTGCTGGGCGCTTTTTGTTATTTTGAGGCAGCAATTGCACTAAATTTCGCAGATTTTGAATCTCGGCGCGAGTTAGAGGAGTAGACGCGATCGCCGATAAAGGCATCATGTTCACTCCCCACACACTCATTATCAACAAGGCAATAAATTTTAAAGACATCGCTTTAATGCTGGATAACTTATCTGAGACCACACCAACTGAAGATAGATTCTGAAATATTAGATTTACTTATCAGTTTGTGAATTTTATTACTAATTTTTTTTTGTATTCATTAAAAATTTTAGCGAAATTTTGTTATAAATCAAGGTAATAAAAATTATCAAAAAATATTAAAATCAGATAATTAATTTTTAAAAGGTAACAATCTTTGTTTTTTAATGATCAGACTAAATGGTGATATTCTGTTGTCTATAAAATATAAATGTTAATGCAATCCCAGGGCTGGACAAAACTGTTATTTGCGACTTTATTAGCTGTGATTAGTGGCAATAAGTGTTGTATGGGAGTAGATGTAGCATTGGCTGCTAACTTAAATGACTCTGGTGAGCAACACAAACCAGACACGAAATATGTCACAGATAGCCAGCAAGTTTATCAGTTTTACCAGAATATCCAATTTCCGGCAAGTAATTTTGATTTGCAGCGATCGCCACTACTTAATTTTAATTCAGCAGCCAACATACTCATATCTCAATCTAACCCTGAAGCAAACCCTGATACTGAATCCTTACCTCAAAGGCCAACTCCCCCTAGCAATCCTCCACCTTCCAATGAACCACCACAGCTAGAAGCACAGCCTAGAGAGTTTCCGCAGCCTTCACCCACGATTATCGAAGAACTGTTAGATAAACCCGTAGTCAATAGAACTGAGCAGTTAGAGAGACTCAGAAGAATTTTGCAACAAAGACAAAAACCCAAACCCCAAACAAATAATCGGCAAGAATTAGAACTAAGAGTTAGACAACGACCTTTACCCCAACAACAGCCAACAGCTGATGCTAATAGTCTTCGAGAACTTGAGTTAAGGGTAAGGCCAAGACCTTTACCACAAACAAAACCACCCTCACCTGTAGCTAAGTTTAAACCTATCGGCTCCTTACAGGCTAATGTGGGTTACTTTCATACAAATAACATTTTTTCTTCTGAGTTTTTCCCTAAAGAAGATGGCTTAATCTTTTATGGTCTTAGTCTTGCTTCTGCTTATTTTCCTTTAGGTGATAAAACTTATATTAATGGTTCAATCAACGGTAATTTAATTCGTTACATTGATCAATCAAGATTTAACTATAATCAAATCAGTTTTAATGTAGGAATTTATCAACAACTCTCGCCTCGGATGTATGCAGAGTTAGATTTTAACAACCAACAGTTCTTCTATGCTAAGAGCGTTGGCATGTTTCAAGCAGGCGATCGCTTTTTAGATGAAAATTCAGTCAGGGTATCTTTAGGCAGACGAGATCCACTGACTTCTAAATTAACTCTAGATAGCTTTTACGAATTTAGTACCAATTTTTCTGAACCTAATAATCGCAGTCGACTAATCAATAATTTCTGGTTATCTCTGAGTTATGCTTTACAAGAGCCTCTACAAGTGGGAATTAACTATCAATTAAGCCTTGTTGATTTTACACAAAGACAAAGAGATGACCATTATCACCGTCTGTTTGGCCATGTGATTTACCGAGTATCAAACTCCAGTAATTTAAATTTACAGAGTGGTTTTAGCTTTGGGGATTCTACCGATAGAAATATTAATTTTGATAACTGGTTCTTGAGTGTTTATTACAATTTGAGAATTGGTGAATTCTAATATAGGAATCCGAAACTGTTCTCTATTCCCAGTTCCCTGTTGCCTATCTCCACTAAATAACTTGTTCAGCAAACCCTAAATATAACTAATCCAATCACTCCAGCTACCTGCATACAATTTACCTTTGTGAATACCAGCTAATTCTAAAGAAAGCAAATTCACGCAAGCTGTGACACCAGAACCGCAGTAGACTAAAATTTCTTTGGCTGTGGCAATATTTTCCCATCTTTGACGCTGCTGTAATTGGGAAAGTAGATAACCAGAGGAGTCTGTAACTTCTTGCCAAGGATAGTTAACTGCGCCAGGAATATGTCCAGCAATTTTATCAATTGGTTCTCTTTCACCACGATAGCGATCGCCTTCTCTAGAATCGACCAAAATAACTTCTGGTAAGTCTTTGTGGCTTTTGACAACTTCTACATCTACTACCAGTTCCGTTTGAATTTGTGGAATAAAATTACCTGTCTGGGGTTCTGGAATAACATCTGTAATTGGGTATCCAGCTTTTTGCCATACAGTATAACCCCCATCCATAACTACTACTTGTTCATGTCCGAGATAACGCAGTAACCACCACAAACGAGATGCAAAAGCCAAGCGAGAGTCATCATAAGCTACCACCAAAGTTTCTGGGGAATTAATTCCAATTGCTGATAACTTCTTCGCTAAATTATGAGTATCAGGTAAAGGATGTCTACCACCATGTTTACCTACAGGGCTGGAAAGATCCTGATTTAAATCTAAATAATATGCTCCTGGAATATGACTGGTTTGATATTGTTTGCGTCCCAATTCTGGATCAGCTAGAGAAAAGCGACAATCAACAATGACAACTTGTGGATCATTGAGATGATTAACTAGCCAATCTTGAGAAACAAAAAATTTGAGTATTAACCATAAATATAAGAATTTATAAGAGTCAAAAAATCAAAATCACAATTTATTAATCTTACTAGATTGTGATGCAATTATAACTAGTCAAATTGTTTAAACTGTTGACTATCAACTTAAGTAGAAAAATATCATGTCAGAATTTGAAAATTTTATCCCGCAGGCAACAGCAGATGGTTCTTTTACATTTTTTTCACCAGAGTTTAACGAATCATTTCACAGTCATTTTGGTGCGAAACAAGAAAGTTATTTTAAGTTTGTTGAACCAACTCAACTGGCTCAAGCCGCGCAAAAACCAGTTGTGCGGTTATTAGATGTTTGTTATGGTCTAGGATACAACACTGCGGCAGCTTTACAGACAATCTGGACAGTAAATCCTAGTTGTTATGTGGAATTAATTGGTTTAGAATTAAATCCGGCTGTACCGCAAGCGGCGATCGCCAATCATTTATTTGACCAGTGGGTTTACGAATATACACCAATTTTGACCCAACTAGCTTTTGAGGGGCAAGCGAACACAGAACGCCTGCAAGCAAAGTTAATCATTGGTGATGCGAGAATATCAATTCAAGCAGTTAATCAAGCAGGGTTTCATGCAGATGCTATTTTTTTAGATCCCTTTTCACCGCCCCAGTGTCCTCAATTATGGACTGTAGAATTTATTCAACAAGTTTCAGTGTGTTTACAAAAAAATGGCTGGCTGGCGACTTATTCTTGTGCGGCATCTGTACGTACAGCCATGAAATTAGCTGGTTTAAACATAGGTTCTACGCCACCAGTCGGCAGGCGATCGCCTGGTACAGTTGCCGCATATCCTCAAAATGGTGAGTGTTTCCACAATTTACTGCCGCCTCTTTCCCAGGAAGAACAAGAACATTTGTTAACTCGTGCCGCAATTCCTTACCGCGATCCCCAATTAAATGATCCACCAGAAGCCATTATTGTGCGACGACAACAAGAGCAACAAGTTTGTTCATTAGAACCTACTTCCCATTGGCGCAAACGTTGGTTAATGAAAAATCAAACAACCCACTCTTAGGAATTAAGCACTGACAGCGATAATACAATATGCTTGGGAACTTTCTGGTCTTAAGATTTGATGATTGACCATGAGTCAGTGATTGCACTTGTTTCAACACCATTATCCAACGGTCTACAACAGTAGATTCTCGTTATGCACAAAATAGTTATTTTGTACAGTGCATAAGTCCTAATATATTCATAATTCAAATCATACCCATTGGGAGAAGCAACAACTAAAAATATATATATACACGTTTTACTGCCAGCTAGTTTTTGATAAAAACTGAAATTCTTTAAACACTGAGTTGGCAATTTGTGGATATTAAAATCAACAGTTTTTCATAGGAAATGCTCTTAAAATTGTTCTATTTTTCGATGTATGGGTTGGGTCAATTAACCTCAGCTAAAATATTTATTGAGTATGATGATTATCAAAAGATTATCGCAAGAAATACATCTTTTCTTGAAATTTATATAAAAACTCAAAATAAAAACACAATTTTTCAGACAAATTACAACAGCAAAACATTTTCCTGTAACTGTACTGAATTCTTAAAAAATCTCCGTAAAAAACCTGATTTAACATCTGCGTGAATTTATGATACTAGAATGAGTACTTAGGATGTTTACAGCAAATTTCCCTTAGTAAAATTATATTTTTATAAAGAAAATATCCTTGGCATGATAAAAACAAGCAGCCTCAGAATAGGTGAGCAAGCTTGTCAAAATCCAAAGAAGAGCAAGTTACCAGAGCTAAATTTGATTTTTGCAGACAGAAACTGTTAGTTTAAGAAGAATGGGGTGCTTTCGTGATTTACTGGAGTGCTAATTCCACCAACTCTAATCAACAAAGTCATCGTGGAACAAATACCAAAAAAAAAATTACATACGGAAAATGCAAATCCTGAGCTAGAATGGCGAGATTTAGGGGACTATCCACTAAACTTATCCCAGCAAGAAGTAATGATTGAACAGGGACAAACCGAGTCTTCTTGGAGTAAATCTGAGATTAATTCTGGCTACAATTCATTATTATCTAGAAATCTACAAGCCAAAGGCTCCAAAGTGAATTGCTTCTTTGATACTGAAGCACCAAAAATTTTAGTAGTTGACGACCATGCGGCAAGTCGAATGACAGCTGCGGCTTTGCTGGCAATGGAAGGTTATGAAGTAATTGAAGCAGACAGTGGTGCGGCTGCTGTAATGTTAGTAACACAAAAACAACCAGATTTAGTGTTGCTGGATGTGATGATGCCAGGGATGGATGGGTTTGAGGTATGTCAATTACTCAAACAAGACGAACATACAAGGCTGATTCCAGTAATATTTATTACAGCATTAAATGATCGGCGATCGCGCATTCGTGGTATTGAAGTGGGCGCTGATGATTTCCTCACCAAACCTTTTGACCGGGTGGAATTAGCAGCCCGTGTGAAGTCGCTAGTCCGGCAAAAGCGGTTAAACGAAGACCTAGACCACGCTGAACAAGTCTTGTTCTCCATTGCCAGAGCTATTGAAAGTCGAGACCCCAATACCGGAGATCACTGTGAACGCCTAGTCAAGCTAGGACAAGCTTTTGGTGAATACTTAAATCTTTCTCGTTCTCAACTGCGGGATTTGATGTGGGGTGGTTATCTTCACGATATAGGTAAAGTTGGCATTCCCGATGCAGTGCTACTCAAGAATGAGCAACTCACCTTAGAAGATTGGGAAATGATGCAGCAGCATGTTTTAATTGGCGAAAGAATTTGTCAACCCCTACGCAGTATGCAGGGGGTAATTCCAATTATTCGCCATCATCATGAGCGTTGGAATGGTTCGGGTTATCCTGACGGACTCAAAGGTAATGAAATTCCTTTCCTCGCCCAAGTATTTCAATTGATTGATATTTATGATGCTTTAACTAGCGAAAGACCTTACAAAAGAGCCTTTACTCCAGAGGAAGCTTTATCGGTGATGCGAGAAGAAACTGAAGCGGGTTGGCGTAACCCCGAACTCATGGAGCGGTTTACTGATTTTATTCACACTTACAGGCAAAGGTGATGTTTTAGCTCTAAATTATCAGTGGAAGTAGAAAGTAGCCACCATGAACTGCTTACACCAGAACATATAAAAGAGGGGTTGAGGACTAGTATTTTTACTCAGCACTCAGCGATTGCGTGCTGAGAGAAGTTGCGTGCGCGGGTTCCCCGTGTTGAGCAAAGTTCGGGGGATTTCCCCTGTTGAGCAAACTTCGGTGACTCAGCACTTTCAAGCTAGAACTAAAGGCTACCTTCATCGAAGGCTTGTGCAACTTGCTTTATGCCTCCTGCTATACTACCCTTTGGGAACGTCAAGGGCGGACACGCTTCATACTTTTGATTATGGTAGTTGTAGCAATTCTAGCGGCGGGACGCGGCACAAGGATGAAATCAAGCTTACCCAAAGTTTTACATTCTTTGGGTGGGCGATCGCTAGTAGAAAAAGTTTTAGAAAGTGTAGAACCACTTTCACCTACAAGGCGAATCGTGATTGTAGGCTATCAAGCCTCGGAAGTAAAAGCTGCTATCCAATCACGTTTTAGCTTGGAGTTTGTAGAACAGACAGTACAACTGGGGACTGGTCACGCCATCCAGCAATTACTTCCCCATCTTGAGGGCTACACGGGAGATTTATTAGTCCTGAATGGTGATGTTCCACTGCTACGTACCGAAACCCTGAAACAGCTATTGCTTACGCACCAACAAAATCAAAACGCTGCTACTATTCTGACTGCACATTTATCCAACCCTAAAGGTTATGGGCGAGTTTTTTGTAATGGGGAAAACATCGTTCAACAAATGGTTGAAGATAAAGATTGTACCCCTGCTCAAAGAGAAAATCGCCGAGTTAATGCCGGGGTTTACTGCTTTCGTTGGCCGGAATTAGCTAAAGTTTTACCGCATTTAGAAGCTAACAATGCCCAAAAAGAATACTATCTCACCGATGCTGTCACCCAAGTTGGGAAAGTGATGGCTGTGGATGTCGCAGATGAGCAAGAAATTTTGGGGATTAATGATCGCCTACAATTAGCTACAGCCTACGAAATTTTACAAAGGCGGATCAAAGAAAAATGGATGACCGCAGGTGTAACGCTCATCGACCCCAACAGCATCACCATTGACGACACTGTAGAATTACAACCAGATGTGATTATTGAGCCGCAAACTCATCTCCGGGGAAACACCACAATTAAAACTGGTAGCCGCATCGGGCCGGGAAGTTTGATTGAAAATAGCCAAATCAGCGAAAATGTCACTGTCCAATATTCTGTAGTCACAGATAGTATTGTGCAAGCCGGAACTCGAATTGGCCCTTACGCTCATTTACGTGGTAATACACAAGTGGGAGAAAATTGCCGTGTCGGTAACTTTGTTGAGTTAAAAAATACACAACTAGGCGAAAAAACCAATGTGGCGCATCTGTCTTATTTGGGTGATGCTACAGCTGGTACTCAAGTCAACATTGGTGCAGGCACAATTACCGCTAATTATGATGGTGTCAAAAAACACAGAACCAAGATTGGCGATCGCACCAAAACAGGTTCTAATAGCGTCTTAGTTGCACCAGTGACTTTGGGTGATGATGTCTATGTAGCCGCAGGTTCTACAGTCACCGAAGATGTTCCTAACGATAGTTTAGTGATTGCTCGTAGCCGTCAGGTAGTCAAACAAGGGTGGCGAAGGAAGAGTGCTGAGTGCTGAGTATGAAAAGTTGTGAGCTATCAGGACTGTATCAACTTATCTAACTACAACTCAAACTAACTCAGCACTCAGCACTAAGATATACAGCCGATTTGTGTACCAACAGCCATTTCTAAAGTGTCGCCAATTTTTTCACCGTCGTGATAGGCGGCGAGTAAAACTTGGCTAGTTTTACCCCAGGCGATCGCGCCACTAGCATCTAAAGCGATCGCCCCTAAATCTCTTTGATGTTCATGGGCTTCAGCAAAAGAGCGTTGCATGGCATCTTTGAGCGTCATCCCATCAGTTACCCGCACTACAATTCTGGGTGCTAAACATTCATCGATAATATCTTCACCAATACCAGTACAGCTAACAGCCGCATGACCAGTTGCATAATTCCCCGCCGGCATAGCTGAATCACTGACTCGACCAATGCGTTCAAAGCCTTTACCCCCGGTGGATGTCCCGACTGCGAGTCCACCATGAGCATCTAAAGCAACTACGCCAATTGTGCCACGTCCGGCATTGCTGGTTTCTAATAACTCTGGCTCTGCTATTACCCCAGCCATTGTTCTTTTAAAATTATCTTGACGTTCTTGAATCCATTCTTGTAACCGTAATTCAGTTAAAGCATTGTAGCTGGGGACTTGTAACTCGCGGGCTAATTCCGCCGAACCGTAATCTGACAATACGCGGTCAGGGGAATTTTGTAGAAAATAGGCTAATTCAATGGGGTTTTTCACCCGCGAGACATTAATCACACCGCTAAAACGTCCTGACATGCCATCCATTAAGGAAGCACTCATCCGAATTTGACCATCAGATTGCAGTACTGAACCAGTACCAGCGTTAAACCGAGGGTCATCTTCTAATAATTGGCAACCCCGCAGTACTGCTGCGGCAGCGTTGGCCCCTGATAATAACAAAGCATAAACATCTTCAATGACTGCATGGAGCGATCGACGTACAGTCTCTAATCCTCCTTTGCCGTGGAGAGAACTACCAGCCCCTCCATGAATAATTAATTTTGGTTGCACCTTTACCTGCATTTATAAATTTATTGCGCTATTTGCGTCTGAGTTAAAGTTGATTTTACACTTCACACTTGCTTGTTCATACTTCATATTTCAGCTCTTACTCGGTTTTGGCCTCAGAACGGCGACGGCGACAACGTTCTGAGCAATATTTCACTTCATCCCAGCAATCTTGCCACTTCTTTCGCCAAGTGAAGGGACGTTGACATACAGGGCAGATTTTTGTAGGTAGGTCAGATTTAGAACGATAGCGCCCCATATAAATACTGTAAAAATATCAAGTTGAATTCTGAGAGAGACGAAAAATAATTATAACCAGTTTGCTAAAAAGGCGGGAGGCTGGAGATGATGTAGCATATTTGCTATGTGAATAAAAGAGACAAGGAAGACAAGGGAGACAGATGTTGATAAATCATTTAGGATTTGCGATATCGCATTTATTGAGTTGATTTCTATACAATCAATTAAGCAATTATTTGCTGGCTAATGGGAATGGTGATGACAAACTCTGTTCCTTGTCCTGGTTGGGAGTAACATTCCAACTTGCCGGCGTGTTTTTCTGTAATGATTTGATAACTGATGGACATTCCCATCCCAGTTCCTTTACCAACGGGCTTGGTGGTAAAGAAGGGATTGAAAATTTGTTTTTTGATTTGTTCAGACATACCCATTCCATTGTCAGCGATCGCAATTGTTACCCAGTCAGCATCAATTACCCCAGTCCGAATTGTAATTTTCGGTTGTTCATCTTTCCTCGCTCCCATTTCTAAAGCATCAATGGCGTTTGTCAGAATATTCATCAACACCTGATTGAGTTGTCCGACGTAGCATTCTACTAAAGGTAAAGAAGCATAATCTCTAATGACTTGAATTTCGGGAAATTCAGGCTTTTCTTTGAGACGATGTTGCAAAATCATCAAAGTACTATCTATGCCTTCGTGAATATCAACATCTTTAAATTCGGCTTCATCCATCCGTGAGAAGTTACGTAGAGATAACACAATCTGACGGATGCGTTGAGTCCCAATTTTCATGGAATGCAAGATTTTTGGTAGGTCTTGCTGTATGTAATCTAAGTCAATTTCCTCCGAAAAAGCTTGAAATTCCGGTAGGTTCATTGCTTGGCATAAGTTAATCACCTCCAATAAATCTTGGGTATGTTCTTCCAAATGGGTAAGATTACCATGAATAAAATTTACAGGGTTGTTGATTTCATGGGCTACTCCCGCAACTAATTGTCCCAAACTAGACATTTTCTCAGCTTGAACCATTTGTGCTTGGGTGCGTTGCAGTTCTTGTAGAGTTTGGGCTAAGTCTTCGGCTTGTTGTTTCAGCTGCACTTCGATTTTTTGGCGATCGCTCAGATCACGCACAATAGTCGAAAAATATTCAACCTGGCCATTGTCAGATTTGTGAGCTATTACTACCTGAGACACAGGGATTTCACGTCCAGTTTGATCGATAACCGCAGTTTCACCCGTCCAAGCTCCTGAACGCATGGCTTCCGGTAAGGCTTGGTTAAGAATAATTTCTGTTGCCCACTCTGGATGAACGTTGGGAATCGAATGGTTACTCATATCTGTTTGATTACATAAGCCTAATAACTGTCGCCAAGATTTGTTGAGATATAGAGTATTACCCATAAAATCGGCAGTGCCGATCAAATCAGGCGTAGCTTCTAAGATAGTTATTAGTCTTTCTTGCTCTTCTTCTGCTTTTTTACGCTCACTAATATCACGCACTACTGAAAGAGCATGAGGTTTGCCATTGTAGTTCAAAAGTCTGCCTGTAACTTCGATATCAAAATAACTACCATCTTTGCGGATGTCTACCGCTTGAGTGTGATATTCGACTCCCATCTTAATGGCATTGATAAACTCTCCAAATTTCTCAAAAGAACTGGGATGAACAAAGTCTGTAGGATTTAAGTAGAAAAATTCTGCTTGAGTATAGCCGTGCATCTTACAAAAAGATGGATTAGCAGCGACAATCTTACCAGTATCTAAATCAACCACACTAATGCCATCACTAACAGCCTCAAAAATACTGCGATATTGGGCTTCTTTTTGACTTAAAGCTGCTTCGGTTGCTTTGCGATCGCTAATGTCGCTGAGAACCCCATGAAAACCAATAAGTTGACCTTCAGAATTGAACATCGGAGAAGTTATCGACCTCATCCAGCGCCAGCTACCATCTTTGCATTGATGACGAAACTCTAGTTGGGTACGCTGACCATTAGTTGCGATCATTTCTTCTACACTTTTCTGAGCTAACAGTAAATCATCAGGATGCAGTAGTGGCGCAAAAGGTTGACCCAGTAGTTCTGAGGGTTCCCATCCTAAAATATTTTTGTACTGGGGTGAGGCATAAATAAAAGTACCTTCCAATGACATGGAAAATATGAGATCGCTGATATTTTCTACCAAGTTGCGATATTTGGTTTCATTTTCTAATAAGGCAGCTTCGGTTGCTTTGCGATCGCTAATATCTCTCGCTACACACACAACAGTGTTCTCAGTCATTGGTGCAATGTTCGCCTCAAACCAAACTTCTTGCTCACCAATGGGCAAGCTGTATTCTAGTTTCACCATTTTTCCTGTTTTTAGTGCTTTATGAATACAGCTAAGAAAAGAGTCTGCAAAAGTACAAGGTAAAACTTCGTGCATAGTTTTGCCTACTAGTTCCGCAGGTGGTTGGTAAAGTAAAGGCGCACAACTAGGAGCAATTTTCAAATAACGTCCTTCGCTATCCAAAATAATAATTACATCTTGGATAGCGTTAAATAATGCTAGTAATTCGGCTTGAGAAGCCTTGAGGTCTATTTCTGCTTGTTGATGGTTTTGTAAAAGTTGTTGAGTATCTTGCAGTTCCTTTTCTAATTGAGCAATTCTGGTTTGCGATTCACTGGTCAATTTTGCTAATTTTTTTTTGTAATTCAGCATTTTTGTTGACGCAGCAAGGTAATTTCTTGTTGCATGGATAAATTGTTCATATTTTTTTAATTTATTGGCTAATTGGAATTAAAATGACAAATTCTGTACCTTGTCCTGGGGAGGAATTACATTCTATGGAACCGCCATGCTTTTCGACAATAATCTGACGGGCGATCGCCAGTCCTAAACCTGTTCCCTTGCCTACACCTTTCGTAGTAAATAAATTGTCAAATATTTTTTGCTTGACTTCTGCATTCATCCCAATGCCGTTATCAGCAATTTTGATTTCGACATATTGATTTTTTAGAGATGTTTGAATTGTAATTTGCTGTTTAACTACTGGATTTTTGTCAATTTTTACTTCTTCTAAAGCATCAATAGCATTAGCCAAAATATTCATAAATACCTGATTCAATTGCCCAGGAAAGCATTCAATTGCAGGTATATTGCCATAATCTGTGATGACTTCTATAGCCGGACGTTTTTCGTTAGCTTTGAGGCGATGTCGCAGAATTAAAATTGTGCTGTCAATACCTTCATGAATATTAAAACCGACTTTATAATCTTGGTCAGCACGAGAGAAAGTGCGAAGACTAGTGCTGATATTTTTCAGGCGATCGCAAGCTAAAATCATCGCATCAATTACCTTGGGCAAGTCTTCTAAGCTGTAATCCAAATCAATTTCTTCAGCATGTTCTTGGATTTGTTCACTGGGATGCGGTAAACTTGCTTGATAAAGTCGCAAATGTTCAAAAATCTCCGCAATTGTTGGTTGAGTTTGTTTTAAACTCGCGGCAATAAAGCCCAAAGGATTATTCATTTCATGGGCAACCCCGGCAACTAAATTACCCAAGGCTGACATTTTTTCGCTTTGCACCATTTGTAATTGAGCTTGTTGTAAATTATGCAATGCTGCTTCTAGTTCTTCAGATTTTTGCTTGACAGCAGCTTCGGCTTGTTGGCGTTCACGAAGTGCAGCTTGCTGTTCGCTAATATTTCTACTAAAGGCAAAATTGTAGGCTTTACCATTAAATTCTACATAGTTAACAGTAACTTCCACAGGAAAAATCTGGCCATTCTTATGCCGATGATAAGATTCAAATACACAAAAACCTTTCTGAGATAATGATTGCCAATGTTCTGCCCATAATTCTTGCGGAAAACCTGCATCAAAATCAAAAATGTTTTTCCCAATAATTTCTTCTCGCTGATAGCCCAAATCTAGACAAGCTGCATCATTTACATAAAAAATACTGGCATCTTCTTCAACCCACCATATCCCAATAGATGCCCGATCAATTGAGAATTGTTTAAGTAAAGAATCTTGGAGTGCTTGCTGTGATTTTTGGAAAAGTTGGGCATTTTCTAGAGATATTGCTGCTTGGGAAGCCAGGAGTTTAATAACTTGTACACGTTCTTGAGTAAATACCCCAGCAGTTAATTTATTTTCTAAATAAAGCAACCCGACTAAATGCCTTTGATTCAATATCGGCGTACACAGTAAACTCTGGGGTTGATGTTGCAGCATATATTCATCAATCACCTCTGGTATATCTGTTTGGCAATTTTCAATTACCAGTTTTTCTTGGGTATTCTTAACATAATAGATAATTCTTCTGGGAATATCTGGGTAAGTTTCGAGTAATTCTGATTCCAGAATAGTGTGTAATTTTCCATTCTCAATCACAGCAATGGCTTGTACTTGCCAAATATGATTTTGAGGAAGTAATAATATAGCTTTTTCCGCACCGGAATTTTCTAGAATAATTTGTAGTAAATTAGTAATTAGTTCATTTAATTCTAAAGAACTAGAAATTGCTTGTGCCGCTTTGATGACAGAAGCCAGATCCAGAATTTCGGAATAACTAGTGCTATTACTGCTAGAAGTACGAGTCGATAAAGTAACGTTATCGGAAGCAATAGTGTCTAAGAAGTTGGAGTCATTTTTTGGTTGTTGCAAAATTAAATGCAACAGTTGGGGATAGTGTTTTTCTAAGTCGATGACTTTGGCTTTCGCACCCCAGCGAGCATAACAATAGTAAGCTTCTTGCATATAACCTGCGGCAATTTTCTCTTTACCCCAGTTGAGGTAAAATTTAGCTGCGAGTTCATTAGCTAAAGCTTCTTCTTGGATGTAACCGTTAATTTTGGCTCCTGAAATAGCGCGATCATAAAAATCTCCAGCTTCATAGAATTTGCCTAATACTCGATGCTTTTCAGCTTCGATTAAATCAACTTTATGCTGATGATTCATGGGTGCATAATGCGCCCAATGTTGGAGTTTGGTTTGATTTTCGGCTACACGTTCTAAAGCTGCTGATGTTTTATCTAGTTGTGCTAACGCCAGGAGAGAATCATAAAAATAGAAAACTGGTTCAGTGGCTAATCCTGCGCCAGCCATGAAATAGCGTTTGACTTCCATTGCATAATTTGTAGCTGATTCTATGTCTGCAAACCAGAAACAAAGCATGAGTTTATATATAGAGAAAATATATAATCCGTAACCATCATTCCCAGACCGCAGGCGGGAAATAAATTCACCTTCTTTTAAGGCTTCTCCAGATAAAATTGTCGGGTTCTCCGTGAAACCCAGTAAATTTAAAATTGCTTGCCAATAAATGCGGCAATAATTGGCGGTGGTTAATTGGTTAAGCTGCATCAACCCAGTGCAGTAAGCGCGAGTTTCTTGTTCTAAAGTCATTAAGGGCTGACCGCAGCAAAAAGCGTAAAAGCAAAAATTATGGGCGTTGTGTCCAGCAAATTCTAATTCACCGACTTCTAGCGCCATGCTATAGCCTTCTTGCAACAGTGGTAGACTTTCTTGGATGTGAGATTTGCGTTGGCGAATGTACAGTCCTAGGAGGAGATATACTTGCGGTTTAGCAGCTTTCGCATCTAATTTGGTGGTGAGTTGGAGTGCTAATTGTCCAAACTCTGTGGCTGTATCAACATCTTGCAAAAAATTACACAGCAGCACACTATAAGAGCAATAAATATAACTTGTAGCGGGTGTGTTGCCATACTGAATGGATATTTTAACAGATAAAGAAATCAGTAACGGAAACAAGGGAGAACCAGAAAGATAAGCTACCGGCATGATGCTACCAGCAATTTGTACAATTGCCAGTTTTGTGGCATCTGTCATCAATGGGAGATGAACTAAATCTGCAATTTTTCTGTTGCCAATTAGTTGATTAATTGCTTGGATTTCTTGTTGAATATCGACTGGTGTGGGTGTGTCTTTTAAGGTTACGCCCAGTTGTTGCAAAATTGTTTGAGCGATCGCAATGGCTGCGCTAAATTTATTCTGGGAAACAAGAGACTGAATTTTAATCCGGTAAACCTGTATCTTTTCTGGTAAGGATTTTGCTTGCTGAATCACTTGATTCACGAACTGTTCCATCGCTTCAAAATCACCGCACAGCATGGCCAATTCCGCCGCTAATTCATGGAAGGCAAGGGTGATTTCATATTGCTGTTGCCAAGCTTGGGCAGTTAATAATGATAATCCCACCGTGGCGTACTCACGCGCGGCTTGGTAGGCGGTGGCGACTTTAGCCTTGCGACAGGCAATCAAGTTGAGTCGGGCGAGTTCCTCTCGTTCGCTGGCTTGAATAATGAAATCAGCGCCGTGATTTAATTGATTTACTAATTCAAAAATCCGCTCTTCTCTGGCGGCGGGAGAAATTTTTTGTAAAAGCAGTTTGCCGATGCGGTAATGAGTTTTTTGTTTTTGTTCTAGAGGAATTAAAGAATAAGCCGCTTGTTGGATGCGATCGTGTAAAAATCGATATTGAACTGATATTTGATGATTTTCATCGTTGATGATTAATTCATCATGAATATCTCTTTGATAAAACTTATAAATATTAGTAGTCGGTAAAATTAAACCTTCCTGTAAAGCTTTCCATAAATCCGCCGCTACTTCAATTTCTGATGTTTCTGCCACAATGGCTAAAGTTGTCAAATCAAATTGATTTCCAATATAAGCGGCTAACTGTAATACATATTGAGTTGCCAAAGGTAATCTTTGCAACTGAAATGTCATGAATGTAACTACATCATTTGTCACTGCCTGTTGACTGATTTTTGTGATGTCGCATTCCCAACAGCCCAAATCAAAGTTAAATTGAATCAGTTTATCTTGATGCAGAGCTTTGAGAAACTGTGTTGTAAAAAAGGGATTGCCGTGGGTTTTTTGCGCTATCAGTTGTGACAGGGGACTGGCTAAATTTTCAGAACATTTCAGGGTATCAGCCACTAGTTGATTAACTTGTCCTTGGCTGAGTGGTAATAAGTGTAATTTATAAATTTTTGTGTGTTTTTTTTCAATTTCACCTAAAGTTAACATCAATGGATGTATAGGACTGACTTCATGATCCCGATAAGCTCCAATTAATAATAAATATTTGCTTTCGGTGATTAATAGCTGCATTAATTTTAATGATGCGGCCTCTGCCCATTGTAAATCATCAAGGAATAATACTAAGGGATGTTCGTTACTGGTAAAGACTTTAGTGAATTTTTGCCAGATTAAATAAAATCTATTTTCGGCTGCTGTTCCTGATAGTTCTGGTACTGGTGGTTGCTTACCAATAATGATTTCTAATTCCGGAATGACATCAATAATTACCTGTCCATTTTCGCCAATAACCGCTAAGATTTTACTTTGCCATTGCTGAATTTGGGTATCACTTTCCGTCAACAATTGTCCGATTAAATCCCGGAATGCTTGGACAAAAGCACTAAAAGGAATATTGCGATTAAACTGGTCAAATTTGCCTTTAATAAAATAACCATGTTGTTTAACAATGGGTTTATGAACTTCATTGACAACGGCTGTTTTCCCAATTCCCGAAAAGCCGGAAACCAACATGATTTCAGTTGCACCTGTGCTAACTCTTGCAAATGCTTCTAAGAGAGTATTTACTTCAGCTTCTCTGCCATAGATTTGATCAGGGATGAGGAAGCGATCGCACACATCCCTTTGCCCAATGACAAAATTATCTATCTCACCCGTTTTTCTTAATTGCTGTAAGCAATTTTCTAAATCATATTTCAATCCCAAGGCACTTTGATATCTGTTTTCGGCATTCTTCGCCATTAATTTGCTGACGATTTCTGAGAGTACAGGCGGAATTTTCGGGTTAATTTGGTTAGCTTGTAGGGGTTGTTTGGCAATGTGACAATGTACCCAGTCCATCGCATCATTTGATTGAAATGGTAATTTTCCTGTGAGTAATTCGTAAAAAGTCACACCCAAGGAATAGAAATCAGTGCGGTAATCAATACCCCGATTCATTCTTCCGGTTTGTTCTGGAGAAATGTAAGCAAGTGTCCCTTCCAAAACATTAGGGTTAACGAGAGTTTGGGTTTCCCGTGGGAGTAATGATGCAATACTAAAGTCGATTAATTTAACTTGTTTGGTTTTGGGATTAATTAAGATGTTGCTGGGCTTAATATCTTTATGAATGATGCGCTCACGGTACAATATTTCCAACGTGTTGCATAAGGCGATCGCTATCTCTAAAAATTCCTGTAAAGATTGGGAATTTTCTCCCATTCCTGACTCCCATCTCTTGATTCCCCATTCTTTCAGGGAAATACCCCCAAAGTCTTCCATTAACAACACATAGCCATTTTGGTAAGGTTCTAGACTATAGGTTTGGATAATTAATGGCGAATTGAAATTTTTGGTGATGGTGTATTGGTTGCGAAATTGTACCAGTTCCTCAAAACTAGGATAAGGATTTTTCAGCAGTTTGATAACTACTTTTAATGAATCAGCTTCTCGATATCCTCGATACACCAAGGTTCTGGAACCGTTGTAGAGTTCTTCTGTAACCTGATATCCAGGTATGCTGACTATAGTGTTAACCATACTGCCAAATCCTGATGACCTACAGCTTTATTTTTCCCAATTTTTCTCAGCCACGTTAAATTTATGATAAATATGAGCAAAAATTTACAACGTCATTTGAATGATAAATTTTGTCCCTGAGCCTAGAGTTGAGTGACAACTTAAGGTTCCGTCATGGGTTTCTGCGACAATTTGACGGGTGATAGCAAATTTTAATCAGTCAGTCTCTCGATATCCTCAATAAACTATGATTCTGGAGCCATTGTATAGTTCTTCGCTGAATTTGTAGTTGGCAAGACTGAGCATACTAATAAGTTCCGAAATATATGCGTATTATTCAACACAGTTCAGATCAACTTTTTTGCTTTTTGAAGTCCCCTAAGCAAATTTGGGAACACTAAAGTCAGAAATTCTCCAGTCTGAACGCAGTTATGATTAGCACTCCAGTCAGTATTCCCGGATATATAGTCAGCGAACAAATCTATGATGGTTCTAGAACTGTAGTTTACCGAGCAGTCCGAGAAATTGACAATTTACCTGTAGTCATTAAACTGCTAAAAAATTCTTATCCTAGTTTTAATGAACTTTTATCTTTTTGCAATCAGTACAGCATTGCGAAAAATCTCAACTCCCCTCTCATTATTCAAACCTATAGCCTCGAAGCATACAAAAATGGTTATGCGTTAATCATGGAAGATTTTGGTGGAATTTCTCTTCTAGAATGGAAGGCTAAGAGTAGGGAAGAATTTCTGGAAGAGTTTTTAGAAATAGCCATTTCTATTTGCAGAACTTTAGATATTTTATATCACGAGCGTATTCTTCATAAAGATATTAAACCCAGTAATATCTTAATTAATCCTACAACCAAACAAGTTAAATTAATTGATTTTAGTATTGCATCTTTATTACCACGAGAAACGCCAGCGATTGTTAATCCTAACGTCTTAGAAGGGACACTTGCTTACATTTCTCCAGAACAAACCGGAAGAATGAATCGCCCAATTGATTACCGGACTGATTTTTATTCTTTAGGTGTGACTTTTTATGAGTTACTCACAGGAGAATTACCTTTTCAATCAAATGATGCGATGGAATTGTTACATTGTCATATTGCGAAAATACCGCCTATTCTGGAAGAAAGGAGGCTCACTTCTCCTGCGGAGACGCTAACGCGAACGACTTCGCTCAGTGAGCAAAATGCAGGAGGCAGAAGGGAAGAAATACCAACAGTTTTATGTGATATTATTATGAAATTGATGGCGAAAAATGCTGAAGACAGATATCAAAGTGCTTTGGGAATAAAATATGATTTAGAAAAATGTCTATCTCAACTCCAAGAAACGGGTGCGATTGAACATTTTGAAATTGGACAACGGGATATATGCGATCGCTTCATTATTCCTGATAGACTTTATGGTAGAAAAGCGGAAGTAGATACTCTCTTACAAGCATTTGAACGAGTCAGCCAAGGCGCAACAGAAATGATGCTGGTTGCTGGGTTATCTGGAATTGGTAAGACAGCAGTTGTGAATGAAGTTCATAAACCAGTTGTCAGACAACGAGGTTATTTTATCAAAGGTAAATACGACCAATTTCAACGGAATATTCCCTTGGCTGCTTTTGTCCAAGCATTCCGCGATTTGATAGGTCAAATCTTAACTGAAAGTGATGCAAAAATTCAACAATGGAAAAATAAAATTTTAGCGGCTGTGGGTGACAATGGCGGGGTAATTATTGAAGTTATTCCCGAATTAGAAAACATTATTGGTCAACAGCCACCTGCTGTAGAATTATCCGGTACAGCAGCACAAAATAGATTTAATTTATTATTTCAAAAGTTTACGCAATTATTTACCTGTGCTGAACATCCCTTAGTGATATTTTTAGATGACTTGCAATGGGCAGATTCAGCATCATTAAACTTAATCCAGCTTTTAATGGCTGATACAGGTTATTTATTATTAATTGGGGCGTATCGTAATAATGAAGTCAAACCAGCAGATCCATTAATCTTGACGTTGAATGCAATTCAAAAAGCACAAGCTACAATTAATACTATTACTTTAGCACCACTAAATCAATTAGAATTAAATAAATTAGTAGCGGATACTCTGAAATGTCCAGAAAATTTGGCTTGGAACCTTTCTGTATTAATCTATCAAAAAACTCAGGGTAATCCATTTTTTGCTACTCAATTTCTGAAATCATTACATCAAGAAAATCTCATTCAATTTGATTTTGCCTTGGGTTGTTGGCAATGTGATATTAGCCAAGTCAATCAACTAGCACTTACAGATGATATTGTGGCTTTCATGGCATGGCAATTACAAAAAATGCCACAATCCACGCAAAATGTCTTACAATTAGCTGCTTGTATTGGAAACTCTTTTGATTTAGCAACATTGGCAATTGTTTCTCAGCAGTCAGAGATAGAAACTGCTGCTGATTTGTGGAAAGCTTTGCAAGAAGGACTAATTTTACCGATTAGTGAAGTTTATAAATTTTATCAGGGAATCGAAGGCGATCGCTTGACCCTAGAACCAGGAAATACTACTCAACAATTAGCAAAATATAAATTTTTACATGACAGAGTACAGCAAGCCGCCTATTCACTGATTCCTCAAGAGCAGAAACAAGCAACTCATCTGCAAATTGGACAATTACTCCAACAAAATTTATCTGACATTGAACAAGAGGAAAAAATCTTTGATATTGTCGGACATTTGAATAAAGGCATTCAGTTAATTACAGAACAAAAAGCACAAGAGAAACTAGCGCAACTTAACTTAAAAGCAGGAACTAAGGCGAGAAATTCTACAGCATATTCTGCCGCCAGAATATATTTCCAAACAGGACTGGAACTATTACCGGAAAATTGTTGGATTCAGCAGTATGAATTAGCGTTGAATATTCATATTGCGGCGGCGGAAGCGAGTTATTTAACTAGTGATTTTGAAAATATGGAACAGATAGCAACCATAGTATTGCTATCGGCCCGCACAATTTTAGATAAAGTTAAAATTTATGAAATTCAAATTGCCGCGCAAGTTTTACAAAGTAATGTTTTAGAGGCGATCGCAGTTGGCAGAAAAGCATTAGCACAATTAGGGGTTGAACTGCCACAAGCACCTGATCAAGCCTTGACTGGCCAAATCCTACAAAACCTGAATACTCAACTTGCAGGCAGAAACATTGCTGACTTGATCAATTTGCCATTAATGACTGATCCCGTCACAGAAGCTGCAATCGAAGTGTTGGGAATGTTGTTTTCACCTATCATCCAAGGAATGCCCGGTTTATTACCCTGGTTAAGTTCAATGATGGTGAGTTTATCTCTGCAATCAGGTAATACTGTGGCATCCACAACTGGATATGGCATTCATGGGATGGTGTTATGTGCATTCTTAGAAGATGCAGTCACAGGATATGCTTTCGGTCAGTTGGCTATCAACTTACTGGAAAAATTTAATCTCCAAAAGCATAAATCCGTTGTCCTTTCTTTGTTTGGCTGCTTTATTCAACATTACCAAGAGCGATTAGATGCCACAATTCCCTTGCTGTTAACCGCCTACCAAACTGGCATCGAAACCGGAGATTTTTTACACGCTGGTTTTGCTTTGGGTGGTCACAGTGATGGCAGATTTTTCACTGGTGAAGAACTGCATAGTTTTGTTCATGTTATGGCTGATTACAGTTTGGCATTGGCTCAGGTAAAACAATATTCGGCTCAAGTATATTTGAATTTGGGCAAACAAGCGGCAGAAAACTTGATAGAACCAGTCAGCGAACCAGATTACTTGATTGGGAATACCTACAATGAAACATTGATTCTGACTAAGCACCAGCAGGATAATGACTTAATTGCGATCGCTCAAGCTTATATCTACAAACTGCTACTTGCTTGCTATTTCGCTAAATATACAAATGCACGCAACTATATTGACCAAGCCAAGCCTTGTTTAATGGCAGTATCAGGATCGATTTTTGTGCCGATTTTCCATTTTTATGCGGCGCTAACTTATCTAGGACTTGTCCCCACCCAGCCAGAACCAGAACAAGCCAAACTGCTAGAAGTTGCAGCCAGTCACCACACAGTTCTGTACCAATGGGCGTGCTATGCGCCGATGAATCACTTGCATAAATGGTATTTAGTCGAGGCTGAACGTTGTCGAGTTTTGGGTGAAAAATTTGCCGCCAGTGAGTGTTATGACCAAGCGATAAATCTGGCTAAAGAACATCAATTTATCAACGAAGAAGCCCTCGCCCAAGAATTAGCAGCCAAGTTTTATCTGCAATGGGGTAAACAGCGCATAGCCGAGGAATACATGATTCAAGCCTACTATGCTTATGCCCATTGGGGTGCTAAAGCCAAAATTGCCGACTTAGAAAAACACTATCCCCAACTACTTGCACCGATATTAAAATCAACTCGTGCGGCGATTATAACTAACGAAACTATCCTAGCTTCAGGAATTTTCACATCTACCAGTTCCCCCACTTCGACCAACAATATCTCCGATACCTTTGACTTAAAAGCGATTCTCACAGCTTATCAAACTCTGACTGGTGAAATTGAACTAGAAAAACTGCTGTCAACATTGCTGGCTATTGTTGTAAAAAATTCTGGGGCTGATAAATGTGTATTAATGTTGTTGCGAAATGAGCGCCTATTCATCAAAGGCTTGATGACAGAAGGAAAACCGCCAGTTGTATTGCAGAGGATTCCTGTTGAAGACAGTCAAGAAATTCCCCACAAGTTAATTTACAAAGTCAAGCACAGCCACCAAATTGTTGTGCTGCGGGATGCAACCGCAGATTCTACCTTAGCCAACGACCCGTATATTGTGCGTCAACAGCCCAAGAGTATCTTGTGTAGTCCGATTTTGCATCAAGGTAAATTGCTGGGTATTTTATATCTAGAGAATAATTTAGCAACAGGAGCCTTCACTAGCGATCGCGTCGAACTGTTGAATTTAATCTGCACTCAAGCAGCGATTTCTCTAGAAAATGCCCGACTTTATGAGCAAGAACAAGAAAAATCCCATTCTTTACAAATATCCATTGCACAATTAAAACAAACTGAAGTATCTCTGGCTCAAGAAAGAGAATTTTTAAATGTCATCATTGACAACATTACCGACGGAATTGTGGTTTGTGATGCTAATGGCAAATTGATTTTATTTAACAAAGCAACTTGTGAATTTCATGGCTTACCAATAGCATCATTACCCCCTGAACAATGGGCAGAACATTTTGACCTTTATCAGCCTGATGGGCAAACACCATTATCAACCCATGAAATTCCTTTATTTCGTGCCTTACAAGGGGAAAAAATCGAAAACGTCGAGATGGTAATTGCCCCTAAAAATGGTACAAAGAGAATTTTGTTAGCCAGTGGACAAGCAATTTTTGATGCTTGGGGTAACAAAGTTGGTGCGGTAGCTGTTATGCGAGATATTAATGAGCGCAAACAAGCTGAACTGGCTTTACAGCAAAAATCCTTAGACTTGCAACAAGCCCTCCAAGACTTACAAACAGCACAATTGCAAATCATTCAAAGTGAAAAAATGTCGGCTTTGGGTAATTTAGTTGCGGGCGTAGCTCATGAAATGAATAATCCTTTAGGCTTTATTTCAGCAACTCTCAAACAGACTAAACCAAATTTGGAGGATCTCATTGAACACTTAAAACTCTATCAAGAAACTCTGGAAAACCCTAGTGAGGAAATTCAAGACCATGCTGACGAAATTGACCTGATTTATCTTTTAGAAGACTTACCCAGAACTTTAGATGCAATGATGATAGCTTGCGACAGATTAAAAAATATTAGCACTAGTCTGCGGACTTTCTCTCGTGCTGATCAAGATTACAAAGTCCAATTTAATCTTCATAATGGCATTGATAGCACTATCTTAATTCTCAAACATCGTCTCAAAGCCAATGAACAACGTCCAGCGATAGAAGTGATTACTGAATACGGAGATTTGCCCCACATAGAATGTTTTCCTGGGCAATTAAATCAGGTATTTATGAATATCTTGGCTAATGCGATTGATGCTTTAGAAGAAGCAAATACAGGTCAGAGCTTTACAGAAATCAAAGCTCATCCCAACCAAATTAAAATTACAACATTGCTCTTAGAGAAATCAGTAAAAATCTCAATTGCTGATAATGGTAAAGGAATCAGTGAAGAAGTGAAACAAAAAATATTTGACCATTTATTCACTACTAAATCAGTGGGTAAAGGTACGGGATTAGGATTAGCCATTGCTCGGCAAATTGTTGAAGAAACCCACGGTGGTAAGTTAACTTGTCACTCCGTTTTAGGACAAGGTACAGAATTTGTGATTGAAATTCCAGCGTGAGGTTGACAGAACAAGGCAACGTCATTGCGTTAGCGACGAAGGAGCGTCATTGCGAATTGCGGATTGCGAATTGCGAATTGGTATTACGCTATGGGTAGAGAAATTATAAATTCAGTTCCTTCACCAACAACAGAATTAACTGTGATTTTACCGCCGTGTTTTTCTTCGATAATTTGACGGGCGATCGCTAATCCTAAACCTGTCCCTTTTCCCACTGATTTGGTAGTAAATAAATGGTCAAAGATTTTTTGTCTGATTTCTTCACTCATACCCTTACCGTTATCAGCAATGGAAATTTTGGCATATTTATCAATTATTGAAGTAGTAATTTTAATCTGGTTAGGATTAGCTTGAATTTCGGCAATTTTTTTTGCCAATACTTGCTTCTTCTAAAGCATCAATCGCATTAGCCAGGATATTCATAAACACCTGATTTAATTGCCCAGGAAAGCAGTGAATTTGAGGTAAATCACCATAATTAGTTATGACTTCAATGGCTGGACGCTGGGCATTGGCTTTGAGGCGATGCTTGAGAATTAAAATTGTGCTATCGATGCCTTCATGTAGATTAAATTTTACTTTGTAATCTTGATCAGCGCGGGAAAATGTACGTAGGCTAGTGCTAATATTTTTCAGGCGATCGCAGGCTATGACCATTGCATCAATGATTTTAGGTAAGTCTTCTAAACTATATTCCAAGTCAATTTCTTCAGCATGGTTGAAAATTTCTGCATTCGCGTCGGGAAAGCCATCTTGATAGAACTTCAAGTGTGTAAATATATCAGTAAGAGTAGGTTTAACTTGTTTGAGACTGGCCACAATAAAACCCAAAGGATTATTCATTTCATGGGCGACTCCAGCAACTAGATTACCCAATGCCGACATTTTTTCGCTTTGCACCATTTGTATTTGAGCTTGTTGCAAATTAGAGAGTGCTTGCTCTAATTCCTGAGATTTTTGTTTGAGTGCGATTTCTGCAAGTTTGCGATCGCTCACATCAATTACAACTCCATCCCACATAATTGCGCCGTCTGCTTGTAATTCAGGACGCGCATTTGATTGAATCCATTTCACCGTTCCCGAAGGTAAAATAATTCGCCATTCTTGCTCAAACGGCGTTAAATTTTGGGCAGATTTAGCAATTGCTTGGGCAATGATTGGGTCATCTTCAGGATGGTGTAGAGTATAAAGAGTTTGTCTACCTGCCATGACATCTTCTGAATCTACACCATACAGTTCATAACAACCAGAACTAATGTAAGGAACAGAAATTGCACCTTCAGGAGCAAGCCGGAACTTGTACACCACACCAGGAATGTTATCTGCAAGATTGCGAAATTGAGCTTGGCTGGCTTGCTGTTGTGCTAAAGATTGTTCTAATTGTTGAGCATAGTTTTGAGCGTCTCGATACAACCGGGCGTTTTCTAAAGAAATTGCGGCTTGAGTGCAGAGTAAGTTGATAATTTCGATGCGATCGCTAGTGAAGACTTCGCTGGTTAAACTATTTTCTAAATATAAAATGCCAATTAATTTCCCCTGATTAACAATCGGAGTACAAACAATGCTCTTGGGTAAATACTGCTGAATATAGCTATCTGTTATCCAGGTATTTTCTTTAGTGATGTCATGAATAATAATTGGTTGCAGAGTGTGTTTAACTGCATAAATCATCTTAATGGGAACATCATGACTGCTGTCGAGAAAATGGGGTGAGAAAACAGAAGTTTTTCCATCATCAATGGTAGCCATAGATGTCACAACCCAATCAGCATTTTCTGACAATACCAATGCTATTTTCTGCGCCCCAGAATTTGGCAATAATACTTGCATTAAATTTGTAATCAATTCTTCAAGTTTGATCGCACTTAATAAAACCCTTGAAGCTTTGAGAATAGCGCCGAAGTCCAAACTATCAGAAAAGCTGCTGCTATTGGAAGTAGAGGCTTGACTAGTATAGGTAGCAATAGTAGCGTTGCTGATGGTTTCTTGCAGATTCAGGTTAAATTTTCGTTGTTGCAGAATGTGTTGCAGTAGGTGGGGATATTTTTTTTCTAAATCGTCTGTTTTAGCTTTTGCACCCCAATGAGCATAGCAGTAGTATGCTTGCTGCATGTATGCTTGGGCGACTGTTTCCTTACCCCAATCAAGATAGAATTTCGCCGCCAATTCATTAGCTAAAGCTTCTTCTTGAATATAGCCATTTGCTTTCGCGCCAGCAATAGCGCGATCGTACAATTCTATCGCCTCCAGTTTTTGATCTAAAACTCGATGCTGTTCGGCTTGAATTAAATCATACTTATTTTGAAAATTCATTGGTGAAGCCAGCACCCTTTTCTGGAGAATTTGCTGATTAACTGCGATGATTTCAGCATTACCTGATGTTGCCAACAGTGCCAGTGATTCATAAAAATACAACAGGGGTATATTTAATGTACCAGCCCCACTTCCCAAAAATTGTTTAGCTTGTTGTGCTACATCTAAAGCTTGAGAATATTCGCCAAACAGGAAACACAAACAAATTTTGTTTGTCAACAAAAACCATAATCCTGAATGATCGCCAATTGCATCTAGCGTTGTCAACATATTGGCTTCGTCCATGACTTCGCCAGTTAAAACGATGGGATTTTTTGCCTTTCCCAGCAAATTTAGAACTGTTTGTTGACAGGATTTTGTAAAATTCAAAGCTGTCTGCTGACCAATTTGCTGGATACCTTGACTATATATATTGATGTTTTGGATTAATTCATTTAAAGGCTGCCCAGTCAAATATGAGTGTAAACAATAAGTAAACCCACCAAAACCAGCAAATACTAAGTCTCCGACTTCTAAACTCAAGTTATAAGCTTGTTGTAAAGGTACTAGGGTTTCTTTAGCATGATGGGTGCAGAAAGTAATGTAAAAATGGACAAGAACAAGTGTACGTCCATAAAACTCTTTTTCATTTAATTGTTCGCAGAGATTGAGTGCTAGTTGCCCAAACTCATAACCTGTGGAAAAATCTTCGAGTACGGCACATAGCAACAACCCATAATAAACATAACCAATCACAGAAGTATTGGCATTACCATACTGGAGTGATAATTCTACTTTTTTCAAAGCCACCAGCGGAAACAATACTGGATTGCAAGCGTAAGCAGCGACTCCAACCTTAACTAAAATCCGCATAGCAGCTAAGATTTTTGCATCAGTCATGGGCGGAAGATCAAGTAACTCAGCAGCCGATCGCCCATTTAGTTGCAGGGCGATCGCTTGAAATGCTGCGGGAATTTCTTCTGGTACAGGCTGTTTAGATAAATGAATGCCTAACTGATTTAGTAAATCTAATGCCATCTCAATGGCAAACACAAATTGACCTTGGTTGGTGTAAGCTTCTAGTTTGACTTCGGTAATCTTCGCCGTATCAATTAAGGTTTGTGCATTGTGTTGAATTTTTTGGGAATAACCCTCCATTGCAGCAATATTACCTGATAAATAAGCCGCTTCCGCCGCTAAATTATGCAGGTTGAGAGTTAATAAATACTGGTCATTCCAAGCAGATTCACTTAATAATTCTAAACCACTTCTGGCATAATCCAAAGCACTAGTATAAGCTGTAGCAAAGAGGGCTTTTTGACTAGCTTTGAGGTTACATTCTGCCAGTAAAAGTTTTTCGGCTGTGTCAGTAATTAAACTCTGCCCTAAATTAAGCTGTCCAACAATTGCAAAAATGCTTTCTTCCTGCTGATCATCCGAACTATCTTGGAGTAAGAGTCTGCCAATCTGTAAATGAGTAGCTTGCTTTTGTTCATCAGGTATCAATAAATATGCAGCTTGCTGAACGCGGTCATGGAGAAATTTATAGGTAACAAATTGAGAATTTTGCTCAGTTAAATGTTGATTATCTTGCCCTACATAAAATTTGTAAACTTCACTTTGAGGTAAGATTAATCCTGTTTGCAAAGCTATCCACAAATCAGTTGCCGTTTCTCTATCTGATTTTTGACAAACAATACCCAAGGTTTTTAAATCAAATTGATTTCCAATACAAGCTGCTAGTTGTAATATTTCTTGAGTGGATGATGGCAATTTTTGTAACTGAATTGCCATAAATTCGACTACATCATCCGTAAGCGATCGCTGGCTGATTTGAGTAATATCACATTGCCATAAACCTTGATTAAAATTAAAGTAAATCAGCCCATCTTGGTGTAAAGATTTGAGAAATTGCGTGCTAAAAAACGGATTACCTTGAGTTTTTTGATATATCAAATGAGCAAGTGGTAAAGATAATTCTGCTGTGCATCCTAAAGTATCAGCTACTAGCTGATTTAAATTCGCTTCGCTGAGGGGTTGTAAGTTAATTGTATTAATTCTGGAATTACTCTTATTAATTTCCTCTAATGTCAACATCAAAGGATGTCCCGGAAATACTTCATTATCTCGATACGCACCAATTAATAGTAGATAACCACTATCAACTTCATTCATTAATAATTTAATTAGCTGTAAAGAAGCTGAATCAGCCCATTGTAAATCATCTAAAAATATCACTAAAGGATGTTCTTTATTAGCAAGTATTTGAATAAATTTCTGTAATAATAGATTAAAGCGATATTGAGCCGCAGTCCCAGATAATTCTTGTACAGGTGGTTGTTGGCCAATAATTTTGGCTAATTCGGGAATCACATCAACAATTATCTGACCATTTTCACCTAAAGCTTGAAGAATGTTAGCTTGCCATTTTTGTAGCTGTTGGTCAGTTTCAGTTAATAACTGCCTGATTAAATCGCTGAGGGCCTGCACAAAAGCCGAAAAAGGAATATTGCGGTTAAATTGGTCAAACTTACCTTTAATAAAATAACTGCGTTGTCTGACAATGGGTTTATGGACTTCGTTGACAACGGCAGTTTTGCCAATACCCGAAAAACCCGCAACCAAGACTAATTCACTGCGGAAATCAGATGAGTCTTGAACTTTAGCCACTCGTTCAAATGCTGCTAGGATTTGTTCGACTTCATTTTCTCGGCCGTATAATTTTTCAGGGATGATGAAGCGATCGCAAATATCCCACTCAGCAATTTCAAATTTGACAATTTTCCCAGTTGTTTGCAAATGCGACAAGCAGATTTCTAAATCATGCTTTAACCCTAAAGCACTCTGATAGCGGTCTTCGGCATTCTTCGCCATCAATTTCATCACAATATCGCATAAAACTTTTGGTATATCTTCCCTTCTGCCTTCTAGACTAGTCGGTATTTTCGCAATATGACAATGCACCAATTCCATTGGGTCTTCGCTGTTAAAAGGCAATTCTCCTGTTAACAGTTCAAAAAATGTTACTCCTAAAGCATAAAAATCACTGCGATAATCAATCCCGCGATTCATTCGACCAGTTTGTTCGGGAGATAAATAAGCCAGAGTTCCTTCTAAAATGTTGGGGCTAATCAGTGTTGGAGTTTCTTGAGGTAGCAGCGAGGCAATACTAAAATCTATGAGTTTAATTTTGTGGGTTTTGGGATTAATTAAAATATTGGCAGGTTTAATATCTTTGTGAATCACTCGATTTTGATACAGATAGTGAAGAATATCACACATTTGCAGGGCAATAATTAAAAACTCCTGCAATGTTAATTTCTGAGTTTTAAGATATTCTCGTAATGACAAGCCCCCAAAATCTTCCATCACTAAGGCATAGCCATTGCGGTACATTTCTAAACTTAAAGGACGAACAATCCCAGAATAATCAAGCTCTTTCGTAATGGTGTACTGATTATGAAATTGCAAAAGTTCGCTAAAAGTAGGATACTCTCGGTTGAGTAATTTAATTACTACAGGTTGCTCATCTACTGCGCGATTACCTCGGTAGACTACAGTTCTAGAACCAGCGTAAAGCTGTTCTGTCAGTCGGTAGCCGGGAATTTTTGCTGTTATACCCACAGGTGTATTCATTTCTACATACCTTAATACGGAATTAGCAAATTTATTATTCCCGTAGTTTCAGTATTGTGAACAGCAAAACTTATCAGTAGGTCGATGCAATTTAAAAAATAAATCGTTTGCGTAGCATCTCTGACAGGAAAAAATTTAGCGGTCTACAATCAGTGGGAGATTCAGGCTCACCACTGATTGATTTTGACTTCTGAATTCTGCAATTGAATACTAAATTCTAACTTCTAACTCCTGAATTATGTGGGATATTTGTATCTAAAAAGGGCAATATGGATTCTGCAACTTCGGCTGCATATTCTTCAGACATTCCTAATGTGCCAGGAAGAGTTAGTGATTGAATTTCTGGAATTGCGGCCATTGCGGTCATTTCTTGTTTGGAATAGGGAGGGGCTTGTTCTGCTAAAATTAACTGCACAGGCACAAGTGAAGATTGCAGTAGTGCGAGAAATTCCTGGCGATCGCGCACTGGATCAAGTCCACCTGTAACAAAGGCCGCTGGGGCAAATCGCGCCCCTGATTGTCGAGTAATTTGCTGTTTCTGCTCAATAAACTCTGGTGTAAGGTGTGACTTATCTGCATAAACATGCCTGCCATACATCAGTCGCAGAAAGCCCTTGGTTGTATTTGCTTGATAAAGTCCTTGACCAATCACCGGAAATCTGACCAATTGTCGGACTGCTGTTGCTAGTGGTTTGGGTACACCCATTGTTGGTAGAGGGCCACGCCAAGTAGGTGCAACTAAAATAATGCAAGAGCAAGTCTGGGGTTGTTGTTGAGCCAGTTGCAAGGCATAGCCAGCCGTATGACCAGCCGCAATTATCGCCACTGGTTCTGAGAAAGTTTGTTGGACAAACGCCTGAAGCATCTGCTGTAACAGCGCGGGTTGATAGTCTAAAGCAGGACGTTCAGATTCACCAAATCCTAACCAATCGAGTGTTACTGCTTGATAACGGTGGGCAATTCTCTCGGCAATTCCTTGCATTTCCCCACGACTAGAAACCGTACTAAATGCAGGTAACAGCAATACAGGTTTACCCTGACCAACTGTATCGTAAGCGATCGCATAACGGTTTTGCTGCCACTCAAATGAAAATTGATGCTTTGTTTTCACAGTCATCTTAAACCCATCCAGCTTGTATCCATTTAAATTTAATGTAGAGCTGGAACAAGACTGATGCACAAAGGTTGTTTGTTAAGAAGGGTGTAAGGGTGTGAGGGTGAAGGGGTGTAAGGGTTTTAAATACATATACCCCTATACCCATTCACCATTTCCTTCTTCAATCAGCTAGAGGTAAAACTAAGCGACTAACTACCCGATGATCTGGTAATTGATAAAAATCTAGGGTTCCACCTAACTGTTGCATAAGTTTTTGACAAATTAGTAGGTGTAAAGCTGGTGGTTGGTTCAGGTAAGAACTGGCTAGTATATCTTTGGGTGTCTGATTTTGCAGTGCTGCTAACAAAGGCGGTTCAATCATTCCATGATCTGTAATTGAGATTTCTAGCAATTTTTCTTCTAGGCGACGACACCAAATATCAATTCTGCCGCCACTTTGAGAACGGTTACAAGCAACAACTAATAATTCATATAGTACTAATTCAAATTTAACGATATCACCTGTAATTGCTAAGGATGAGGGATAACTTGAAGATTGTAATCCTTTGAGGAAGATTCCACTATTACCGGAATCTGCATCTGTCGCTGATTGTCCTAAACCATGCACTCCTGCCCAGAGTTTACGCTGTTTGAGTAAATTATCAACTCGTTCGAGCGATCGCTTCAACAAGGTGGCTATGGGCATGGTTTCAGAACTCTGATGCAATTGCCATTGCTCAAGTTTAACTAGGCCAGTCATGGCGGCGGTGTTATGGTCTAATTGCCGGAGTAAGAGTTTATAACGTGTCTGTGTGAGTTCATTACTGGGAATACCCAAGTCTTCAATTTGGCTGAATAACTGTGTGGCAGTTCGTTGAATTTCTTCGAGGCGACGATGTTTGTACCAGTTGAGTTGGCGCAATTCTTGGTTCGAGGACTCTAGTAGTTTGGTGATTTGCTGTTGACGACGCGACCATGCTAATTGTGTTACCAAAGTTTCTGTAGCATTCAGACTTTGTTCTGTCCAATAGCGTTCTCGGTAATCGGCAACTAATACTACACCTGTGGGTGCATAATCAGCACTAGTGCGGAGTGCGATCGCTAAAACTTGACCAATATTTTGCCCATGTAACCATTTTCTCGTTTCTGGTGGTAAATCATCGGCATACACACATACATAATCATCTTTGGCTAATGCCCACTGAATTATTACTTCTGTGTGAATGGGAATTGGTTGATCAGTCACAACCGCAAATCGACTATCGTGAATCACACTCGGAATAATTTCGGCAAAGTTATCTCCGGGCGACCAAGATAACAATACTGCTAACGGAGAATGGAGAACAGTGGCAATTTGTTCTATGGCGGTGCGTTCTAGACGTTCTGCACCCGACTCAGTTGTGTCATTTTGGGTTTTTTCCAGAATACGTAAGCATCGTTGAATACTATGGAGAATTTTTTGCTGTTGTTCAACTTCAGCGTTTAATTGCCACTGGCGGACTATTACGCCAATTTGTTGACTGACAGCCCACAATAATTCTTTGTCTAAGCTTGCCCAACCGCGATTTGTTTCGTGGGCAATAACTAACAGTGCATTCGGTGTATGATCTTGAGCGCAGTTACAAACCAACAGCGATCGCATTCCATGTTCTAATAACAAAGGTCGCCAGTTAAAAAACCGCAAATCTTCTTCTACTTTCTGCACCTCTACAGATGTGGTGGCGGACTTCAACATCTGCTCATCCATATCTTTGAGCGTATTGAAGCTAACTGTTAGTGGACGACGATTTTGGGGTTGGGTTTGAAAAATAATTTGATAACTATTTAAATCAGGGTTGTACTGTAAAAGTAAAAAGCGGGTGGCAGCAAAGCGCGTTAAAACTTTAGTAGCACAATCGCGTAAAGTTGCTTGCAAGTCCTCTTCGTGATAAATCGCTTGGGCAACTTGGCTAGTTAATTGGGCATCTTCTTGAATTTGCTTGATAGTTGTATCCATAGTTTCGCTAGGCGCAACTAAAGAAATTAACCCGGCTGCACTTTGAACAAAGTTTTTGTCTGCTTCTGTCCAAATGCGCGGTTCATTGGCTTCTACCGCCAGAAAACCCAATAGTTCTTTTTGCCACAGGATAGGCGCGGCTAACAGCGATCGCACCTGTAAACGTTCCAACACTTTGGCAGTAAAATGACTTTTTAAAGAACTGCGTTCATCACCAATCAAAACAATTTGATTCACCGACAAAGCATAATAAAATTCACTTAAATCCTGGACTGTCATCCCCGCCGCTAGTTGCTGTTGGCTGTTATTTCTGCCGATGTTAGCCAGTTGATTACTCATCCGACACCAAAAATAGCGCCCTTGGCGCTCAAACCAGTAAATATTTGTCCGGCTAGGTGCAACAAACTGATGTGTTGTTTGAACAACGGCTTTCAGCTTTTGGTCTATATTATTGAGAGTGCGTAAATTTTCTAATAATTGTAAGATTGGTTGATCAAGATGCTTTGTTTGCTGTTGCTGCAAATTCACTTCTTGTTGATAAAGCACTGCTCCCAGTTCGCCCAATACCATTAATAAACGAGCTTTGGCATCACCTGGTAACAAATATCCCCAACGTTCTGAACCAAATAATAATAAACCTAAAAAACGGTCTCGATAGCGAATAGGTAAAACAATCGTTCCCTGAATATTAAATTTTTTGCCAATTTCTTGCCACTCGGCCGCGCGAGGTTCCAGCCGCAAATCAGCAACACCCAAGGGACGCTGTTCAATGACTACTTGTTCTAAAAGTCCGCCAGGAGTAAGTGTCACTTGTTTGCGTAAAAATTTAGTGTCACCATCAGGTGAAACCCCACCTTTACCAACTAATATATGTTTTGGTAGGTCATATAGAGCCATCCAAACCAAGTTATAGTCGAACTGCTCTTGAATATAAGCAATAGTAGTATCAATCAGAACATCAACATTATCCTCTTCCCTCAATGTTTGGAGGACACGTCCCAAAGCAATGATTGTATGTTCAGCTGCTATCGGTCTTTGTGGCTGCCCCATTGGATTTTTGGTTGACATCGCTCTTTAATATATAAGATGCCCAGAAAAGCAACCCAAGTTAATCATGTTCAGTGAAAGACTTATCATGAAGACTGCAAGGAGGCAGGGGGCAGAGGGAAAGGGGGAAAACTCATAGATAAAGTTTTCCTATCTAGCCCCATTGCCCACTCCCAATTCCCCTATTCCCGTCTTCACATGGATATTTACCAAATTGCCCTTCGTCCCCTACTGTTCAACCTGCTGAAAACAGATGCAGAGTGGTTACATAAGCAGGCTATTCGCAGTCTAGATTGGTTATCACAAAATCATCATGCTCCTGCTGGTTTAGTCAATCAAAGCTTACAGCAGTCTTTGTGTCTGTGCGATCGCCGTCTGGAACAAAATTTGTTTGGGCTAAATTTCCCCAACCCCCTGGGTTTAGCAGCAGGTTTTGATAAGGATGGGGTAGGGGCAAAAATTTGGTCTAACTTTGGTTTTGGCTTCGCTGAGTTGGGAACTGTCACTTTTCACCCCCAACCAGGAAATCCCCAACCAAGGTTATTTCGCTTACCTTTAGATCAAGCTGTCCTGAACCGGATGGGTTTTAATAATCAAGGTGCAGCAGTCATGGCCGCTAGGTTAGCAGCACAAAAAGATTTCATTCATACAATACCCATCGGCATAAATTTAGGTAAATCAAAAATTACACCTTTAGAAGCCGCCGCCGAAGATTACCTCAATAGTTTTCGCTTACTCAAAGAATTAGGCGATTATTTTGTGGTGAATGTCTCTTCACCCAACACACCCGGATTGCGATCGCTCCAAGATGCCGCTATGCTCAGTTCTATCTTGGACGTACTACAAAAAGAAAATAATACACATAAACCAATATTTGTCAAGATAGCACCTGATTTAGAATGGGAAGCGATCGCCGACATTATTGGCTTGGCTAAAACCTACCAATTAGCAGGAATAATTGCCACAAACACCACAATCAGCCGTGATGGCTTGAAAACCCAGCTAATTCACCCGACTGGGAAACCCCCGCAAGATGAAGCTGGCGGAATTAGTGGTGCGCCATTGCGCGATCGCTCCACAGAAATCATCAAGTTTATTTGGCAGCAAACCCAAGGGCAGATTCCCATTATCGGGGTTGGTGGCATATTTTCCGCAGAAGACGCTTGGGAAAAAATCACTGCGGGAGCCAGCCTTATTCAAGTTTATACAGGCTGGATTTATGAAGGCCCCTTGATGGTGCGCCGAATTTTAACTGGGTTGCTAACCAAGTTAGAGCAGAATAAATTAAACTCGATCACCGAGGCGATCGCTTTAGAAGTATGAAAAAGAATTCAGAAGTCAGAATTCAGAAGTCAGAATTCAGGAGTCAGAATAAAAAAATTTATTCTGGATTCTTACTTCTGTTCGTATTTCATTTTTAATTATTCATGACTCTTCTATGGGAAAGAACTCTTTTGTTTTTTCCGAGAAACTCCAAGCAATGCCATCAGGATCACGGCTGCGAGTCCATTCGGGAAAATCTGGATCATTACGCCGTTTGTAGACAGTGCTGGAATAAACATTCAACCGTTTCGCTAATTCCGATTGAATCAGTGAACCGAAAACTAACTGTTTTGCTAAATTGGGTTTGACTTCTGTATGAGTTGCTGGCGCTGCTAATTCAACTTCAACTTCTGGTTCTGCTAATAGTGTTTGAGTTGCTGGCGGTGCTAAAAGCGATCGCGCAGCCGTTGTTACAGGTTGAGCAGACAAAGTTTTGACAGGCTCGCTACTGTCAAGAATATTACCCAAAATACTGGCAGTAATAAAGTAATAAACTTCATTGCCTGAACCAGCATTGACTATACTTGCACCAAACTCTGAAGCTTTGCCATCCAGGTAGCGTTTTGCTGTTGGGCCAGGAAAACTACCCCGCATTGCCAAGTCCATTGGTGTAATTTTGCCCTGGTTTTCCCGAACTAACTGATGGAAAACCGGGTTAACTCGCTGACACCATTGTTGCCATTGATATTGTTGCCAGATATTGAAACCAATAATCAAAACAACCAGCGCCAGCAAAAATCTCCAGGTAGAAACCAGGAAAATTATTAAAAACGATATTGGCAAAAGTAGAACGAGAAAACCCTTCCCGCTACTTTCCATTGTTTTTTCACTCATGCCGATTTTTGCCAAGCGAATTTTTTTGGGAAATAATATATTATATTGGCAAAAATTTGGACTGGTTTTTGTATCTTTTGGCAAAATTACGGAAAAAAGCAGGTGTGCGATCACTCATTTGCATCACCTAAAACCCAAACAACCCAAATTTTCGGCAAAAATCGGCAAAAAAATTTTTGCCTGACAAAAAACTCGGCAAAAACAAAATCTTTACATAAACATTAAGAAATATTTCATCTTCTATTCAACAAACATCAGCGCCCCGTTGCTTTGAAAAAAATTTATCTATCATTGCCTCAACCTATTGACGTTTGAAACTACATATAATACATTTGTAATATAAGCTGATTTTCCCAAAGGAGTTAGCCAAAAACTGTAGCGGATAGCTCAAATACCAGAGCGCCCACCTTGCCTGCAAAGGCCGACATATCGAGGGTTATCGCAAATAACTTAAAACATCCTTGAGACAAAATTCTGGAGGTGCAGGTGAAAATCCTGCTCCACTACACCCCAACAAAGTGCTGAGTTATGAGTGCTGAGTAAACAATAATTCTTATGTGGCAGGTAGCTCAATGGTAGAGCGCCAAAAACATCTTTGTTCACTCCTTGCCTGCAAAGGCCGAAGAATGAGGGTTATCGACTCATAATCGGGAGGGTTGTAGGTTCGATTCCTATCCTGCCACACCAAATTTCATTTTAAATTTAATCCAAAATCCAAAATTTTTATGTGGCGGGTAGCTCAGTGGTAGAGTGCTTTACCCTTATTCACTCCTTGCCTGCAAAGGCCGAAGAATTGAGGGTTATCGATTAGGGTTCGAGAGGTCGCAGGTTCAAATCCTGCTCCGCCACCCAACCAAAGTGCTGAGTTAAAAATAATTTTTATGTGGCAGGTAGCTCAGAGGTAGAGCGCCTAAACATCCTTGTTCACCCCTTGCCTGCAAAGGCCGAAGAATGAGGGTTATCGCCTTCCAAGCGGGATGTCGCAGGTTCAAATCCTGCCCTGCCACCTTTCATTTTTGCCCGCAAGGGCTGGGAGATGAAACCATGAACTACAACTTCTTCACTAGAAACAAAACCACCACCCCACAAACTCAGCCCATCCCCGGCCGGGAAGCCGAGATGATAAAAGGGCGCTCCGGTGGCTGGATGTTTGATGCTGGCTTATGGAAGATGCTGCGGCGCTGTCTGTTAGTTGGGACAGCCCAAAGCACCTACTACGCTGGTAAACAAGAATTAACCGAAGATTTTGTAGCGGTTGTTAACCAAGCTGTCGCCGAAAATCCCAGCCGTGTCGCGGAAGAAATTCTCTATGCCAGCGATGGACGGGCTATAAATAACAGCGCACCTATCCTGGCCTTAGTCTTGCTGTCGATGGGTGAAACAAAAGAAGCTAAACAAGCTTTTGCTGAAATCTTCCCCCAAGTTGTCCGCACAGGTAGCCACTTCTATGAATGGCTAAACTACACTAAATCTCTGCGGGGCTTTGGTAAGGTTGTGCGAGAAGCTGGTAAAACTTGGTTATCACGCGAAGATGTCAAAGGTTTGGCTTATCAACTGTTGAAATATCAACAACGCCAAGGCTTCACCCACCGCGATGCTTTGCGGTTATTCCACGTCAAACCACCAACAGAAAATCACCGTCAATTATTTGAATGGGTTGTCAGAGGTTGGGATGAATTGCCCACAGAGATACCCTCGCAAGCTTTGGCGCAGATTTGGTGGTATGAATGGCTAAAGCGCAACCCTGAACAAACCCACGAAGCCATTTTGCAAGGACGCTTAACCCACGAAATGGCTGCACCTGTGGGCAATATGGACAAAGCTGCTTGGCAGTTGCTATTTCAAGAAATGCCCATCGGTGCAATGCTGCGAAATCTCGGTTCACTCACAGAACTTGGCGTATTACGTGCTGACGAAACCGCCAACTTAGGTCGTGTGGAAGCAGTTCTCAACAATCAAGAACATCTGCGTAAAGGTCGCATTCACCCAATCGATGTTTTGAAAGCACTCAAAACTTACGAGTCTGGCGGCAGACTAGGACGTAGTAAGAAAACTTGGACTCCAGTTCCCCGCATCGTAGACATCTTAGAAAAAGCTGTTGAATTGTCTTTTGATGTGGTTGAACCTACAGGCAAAGTTTTTATGCACGCCGTAGACGTTTCGGGGTCTATGGGTAGCTTAGTTGCAGATATGGGACTAAGTTGCTGTGAAATTGCCACCACAATGGCACTCGTCACAGCCAAAGCCGAGAAGAACTATATGATTCGCGGCTTTGCTAATGAATTTCGGAACTTAGATATCACCGCTAAAGATAGTTTTAGTTCGGCGGTACGTAAAGCCAGCAATCAAAACTTCGGCGGTACAGATGCCTCTGTAGCTTACGACTGGATGATGAAAAATAAGTTCAAAGCCGATGTAGTCTGCTTCTGGACTGACTCAGAAAGCTGGGCTGGTTACAAGCATCCTAGCCAAGCCTTGAAAGAGTACCGCAAAAAAATCAATCCCAATGTCAAGGCAGTATACGTCACCCTGACACCATACCGCATCACCTTGGTAGATCCTCAAGATCCACTTTCTTGGGACTTAGCAGGATTTGACCCTGGTACACCTCGCATCATCCAAATGTTAGCGACAGGTGAGTTATAAAAATTGTGAAGTGTGAAGTATAAAATTTCGTACTTCATACTTCACACTTCTCGGCGGGTTATCCCTTGTTCGCAACTTGCCTTTTGGGACGAAGAATGTAGGGTTATCGGTTAACGTCTCCACCATCTCCAGGGACTAGCGGGTTCGATCCCCGCACCCGCCTTTATTCATTCACATAATTTAATTAAAAAACCCGTCTCGGCGGGTTTAGTTTTTGGCGATCGCCTATCATTTTCATAGACTTCTTGCATCAAAACTCTTGCTCCACACGGTAAACATCAAGATTTGTGCAACTAGTCTACTGACTTATTAATTGAACAACATTCTTAAAAAATTCACGATTGACTTTTCACTCTAATTCTGTGTAAATACTATATTTTTGTACTTTCTTGCGAAGTAACAATGTTAAAAACTTGTTAGCGTTTTGTTATTCAAATGTACATAAAAATGTTCCATTAGCAGATTTTTATGGACAGTCATGATAATCTGTTAATAGGAAAATTATATTTAAAAGCTAATTGACGTGCTGTTAGTGTTTATTGTATCGTGAACATAACAGCAAAGACCCCCCAGTGTAGTTTTACGGGTTACGCTGGGGGTCTGTTGTTATTCATTGCCTGTGAACGTCGGCAAACGTTCATCAGGATTTTTATTTACGCAGCTCATAGGACTGCTTCATTTATCATGTCACAAAATCCCAATTCTAACAAGAACCTCAATTCAGGGGTTACGTTTTCTTTGCGTCTATCAGAGACTGTGCTTGCTGTAATTTTGACGGCAGGTGTCTCTTTTGGAAGTGGGCTAGCTGTTGCGAAAAACAGTAATTATCAAAATCAACACCAAAATGTAAACTGCTCTGTTCAAAATCCAGTAAATTGATAGTATTGACTATGGCTATTGGGTAAGTGTTTATTGCGGAGTAATTTATATTAATCCTCAATGCTCTGATTGGAAAATATGCTTCTATATTTTCTATTTTTCCAAGATTACATTTAGGTTTTTATAGCAAGACTTCGCAATAAACATAGGTAAAAATTCAAAAACATATAGAAATTTGATATTCATAGCATTTTCACTAAAATTTGCAAAAAATCAAATCGGCTGTATGGGTGCAAAGTTGTATTCCCCTACTCCATTGAATAAGGTGATTTTTATGTCCGGTCTGGCAGACAATCAAAATTTGTCCAAAACATGGCATCGAAAACTGTCAAAGGATTGGGAAATAGACCGTCTACTGACTGACTTAGAAGCTAGAACCCAAAATCGTTACAGGCAAAATACTAAAAAAGACCTATTATTAGGGTTACTTTGTGGACATAGCTTGAAAAAAAATTGGTCAAGATTTACATAAAAAGAATGCTGTTGTTAGAGCAGGATTAAGTAATATTTATCGAGATATTGAAGCTTTGACAGGAGAATCTGACAACACTGTTAAGGCTAGTAACCTAGTTTACATTTTAGAAAAACATGGCTACCGCAAAGGTGTAGAACCATCTTCTAAACATCTCCGTACAATTATTCATAATCTGCCATCACCAACCTACACAGAATTTATTGGGCGTGAGGCAGATATGAAAATTTTATTAGAGCGTCTTTCCCCAGAACATGGCGCTCACATGATTACAGTACATGGTATTGGTGGTGTAGGTAAAACAGCGTTAGTTTTAGCAGCAGCTTATCTTTGTTTAAAAGCTATCCGTGAAAATTTAAATATCGCACCTAAATTTAATGCGATTATTTTCACCTCTGCAAAACAACAAGAACTCATTCCTCATGGAATTTTGCAACGCCAACAGGGACAGCGTAATCTGCGGGAAATTTTTCGAGAGATTGGTAATGCGCTTGGCGATCCGACAATTATTCAATCTCCTCCTAACGATCAGTCTGATCGTGTGCGCCAACTCCTCTCCAGACAGCGAACACTATTGATTGTGGACAATATGGAGACTATAGAAGATAGAAGCGGGGTGATAGAGTTCCTTTATAATCTGCCGATTTGTGTCAAAGTAGTCATTACTACTCGTGAGCGAATTGCGTTACTTCCAATTAGTCTGCAAAACTTGACCTTAGATGATGGTTTGCAGTTAATTCAGCAACAAGCAGGAGAAAAGGGTATTACTCTTGATGATCAAGAATCGAAGGATCTCTATCAACACACAGGTGGAATTCCACTAGCTATTGTCTATGCGATCGGTCAAGTATCGAGTGGTTATTCTCTGAGTTCAGTATTGGCAAAACTAACCAATGCTAGTGGTGATGTGGCTCGTTTTTGCTTTGAACAATCGGTGCAAGGAATTGCTGGACAGCCAGCCCACAAGTTGCTGATGTCGCTGGCGATTTTTCCCAACTCTCCTACTCAAGCTGCTGTGGCTGAGGTGGCTGGCTTAACAAATGCGCCTGATTCTAATAACGATGGTTTAGCACTTTTGCAGCAACTTTCTTTAGTCAATCAAAATCCAGAGACGAAGCGATATGAAATGTTGTCTCTGACTCGTGAGTATGCTTTGGCAGAATTGGGGGCTAACCAAGATTTTGCAAAAGAAGCGCGGCGGCGTTGGGTGAGGTGGTATTTAGATTTTGCTAATAGTTACGCTGGCGAAGATTGGGAAAAATCGAAACATTACAAAAGGCTAGAAGTAGAAGAAGTGAATTTACGGGCTGTACTTTATTGGTGTAGAGATGAAGATCAGTATGAAGAAGTGCGAGATTTAGGTTTATTGTTGAATCACTACGTAAACCTCTATGCTTATTGGGACGATCGCTTAGATTGGTGGCAATGGCTTGTGGAGCAATCAGAAAAACGGGGTGAATGGTCATTTATGGTGAAATTCATCATCCGCAAAACTTGGATATTAATTCGGGAATGTTCCGATAAGCGTCTTCAAGAAGCTGAAGAGATGTTGCAAAAGGCATGGGTGTTACGCGATCATGCAAATTTATGCGATCAAGCTGACTTAGCGGAAAATATTGCTAGGCTCAAAATCACGCAAAAAAATTATGCAGAAGCACGTAAATGGCTGAATACCGAACAAAGGTTAGTAATTCAAGCAAATTTAACAGAGCAGAAACATATCCGTTATTACATTCCTGTACTTTATCATCGAGCAGTTATCTTACACAAAGAAAATAAATATTCCGAAGCGAAAATGCTTTTCCAAGAAGTGATGGAATATGCTAAAAAAATTAACTGGTATCGAGTCATTAATTCGGCTCAAAATTGGCTGGCAGATATCGCAATTGATCAAGGCGATCGCGATGGCGCTCAACAGTTATTAACTAAAGGCATAATTGTAGCTGGCAGTAGCAAAAACAAGCGGCGTTTAGCTTACTACCAACGCTCTCAAGCTAAATGGGAAAAAAAATGGGGTAGTGCTGATCAAGCTGATAAATTTGCCAGAGAAGCAATAGATAATTTTGAATATTTAGGTATGCTCAAAGATGTTGAAGAAATGCAGTTGTTGTTGAATTAATCTTCATCAATAATTGCAGTTATAAAAATGCTAAAATACCCTTAAAAGCGACAAGCAGTATGGGATGTCAGCCAAAGATAAATTTCATGATGCAGTTAAAATAGCCCTGCAAAAAGATGGGTAGATAATTACAGATGGGCCGTTAACTATTCCCGTTGAACGGCTCACTAATATGTTTATTGATATAGCTGCCGAAAAACTGATTATAGCTAACAGAGACAGTCAAAAAATTGCTGTTGAAGTGAAAAGTTTTTTAAGTCCTTCAACTTTATCCGACTTTCATTTAGCAATCGGGCAATTTATTAACTATCGCTATGCTTTGGAAGAATATCAGCCTGAGCGTATTTTATATTTAGCAGTTCCAGCGATAACTTACGAAGAATTTTTTACTACAAGGTTTATTCAATCAGTAATTCAACGTAGTCAAATCAATCTACTCATCTTTGAGCCAAGTAAAGAGGAGATTGTCAAATGGCAAAGCTAGAACAATATCGAGAATATGTTCAACGTGTATTGATAGATTATGTTAAACGTCGAACATCGAATAATAAAGATGATGAGTTAGAAATGCAGACAATCTTTGATACTGTACATGATCATTATCAGCTTATATATGTTGGCTGGGATAAAGGAAGGCGCGTTTATGGCCCGGTCATACATTTAGATATTACAAATGAAAAAATTTGGCTGCAATGGAATGGTACAGAAGATGATATTGCTGCTGATTTAGTAGAGTTGGGTGTACCAAAGCAGGATATTGTTTTAGGTTTTCATTCACCTTATATGCGCCAGTTTACTGATTATGCGGTAGGCTAAAATTAAAACATTGATTTTTGAAGTTTACAAATTTTCTGCTGAATCTCCCAACCAAGGTATAGTAGGCAAGTTTGAATCGTCATTTTGCAGCACAATATTTGTATCTGGAAAAATTGACAATTTATCGAGCATCACTAATACTTCTTTGGCTGATTGATAGCGTTGTTTAAAATCATCAAGTACCATTTTTTTTTAAAATCTCAGCGAAGCCATCGCTGACAATTGCTTGATTTTTCCATTGCCATTCGCCATCTTCATTCCTATTCATCTCATGGGGGGCAATTCCAGTTAAGGCGCGAATACCAATCATCCCGATCGCATAGATATCGCTACTGTATTGCGGGCGACCAAAACATTGTTCGCTAGGTGCATAGCCTCTTGTCCCAATACCAATTGTAAAAGGGGCTTGTTCGGAATTTTCTAGTTGTGGAACTGAAACTTCTTTGACTGCGCCAAAGTCAATTAAGACTAGTTTGTTATCTGTTTGGCGGCGCATGATATTACTGGGTTTAATATCTCGATGAATCACGCCGTTTTCGTGAACAAAGACTAAGATTTGTAATAGTTCTTTGATAATTTCTAGGACTTTGGTTTCTCTTAAACCTTGACCCGATGGTAGTTCTTTAATCAAGGAATGACCTATGATATATTCCTGAACTAAATAGAACTCATCATCTTGTTCAAAATAAGCCAAGAGTTGGGGAATTTGCGGATGAGTCCCCAATTTTTCGAGAGTTACAGCTTCGGAATGAAATAAGCGTCTGGCAAGTTCTAAACTTTTTGCTTGGGTGTTGGCTGGTTTGAGTTGCTTAACGACACAGCGTGGATAACCAGGACGGTGCATATCTTCAGCGATGTAGGTTTCGCTAAATCCCCCAGCACCAAGAACTTTGACAATTTTGTAGCGTCCAACGAGGATTTTACCTGATACTGCTAAATCTCTTTGATTGAGTAAGTCTTGCAGGTCATTTTGTTGGCTGATAATTTCTTGGACAATGGGAGATGTTTTATATTTTTGAAAGATTGTGACTAGTTGGCGAGTTCTCAATTTTTCTCTAGCAACTTCTATTCCCAGATAAGAAAATCCGTTGAAAGCGATCGCGATCATTGGGATGGCAGTTGGCAAAATTAACTGACCATGTATAAAGCACACATAGCTAATTCCTCCCCAAATGCCAGCTACGGCTAAACTAATCACAAAGCGTTTAATATTGCTCTTGCTTCTATTGGCAATGTAGACTGTACCCCCAACTAAAACCAGGACAAACAATCCTTGCAATGTTGAACTAGAAATTGCAGGGGCGATCGCTTTATTCTGCATTAAAGTGGCGATCGCATTGGCATGAATTTCGACTCCCGCCATTCTCTCTGGAGGATTCACCGCCGCTACCGGATGATAATCGTTATTGAGTTTATCTGTAGAGCCAATCAAAACAATTTTGTCTTGAAAAACTCTACCTTGCTGCAAATAATTATTCCAATTTGGTGGGTCGAGAACATACCATAAGGGAATTTGCTCAAATGTTCCGGCTGTCCCCCAAAAATAAATGCGATCGCCTTTGGGTTGGGGATATTTAATTTGAGCTGAGCCTAAAACTGCTTCATCAAAGGAAGGCGCTTTCTCTGCCAACATTCCATTAGCTGCTAACAGCTTAGGAAATTCGCTTGCTAATTTGTGTACTTTGCCATCTGCTTCTAGGGGAAAATTTACAGAACCAACCGTCACTCCACCAACTTGAAACATCTCTTGCGGTAGCGTCAATTGTGTGAAAGTACCCTGATGGCTCTCAAAATTCTCAAAAAGTGCGGCTAAAGTCACTTTGCTGCCATATTTTTTTAAGACAGCTTGCAATTGGCGATCGTCCTCGCTGCCATAGCTGCTAGGTGTGTCAAATACTACGTCAATTGCCACAGACCGCGCCCCAGCTTTGACTAATTTTTCGATAATTTGACCATAAGCAGCCCGTTTAAACGGAAAAGATTTCAGTGGTTCTAGGTAGGCATACTGTTTTGGATCTGAATTATAGTACTGTTCGGGAACGGAAATTGATTGGTCGTCAATTGCCAAAATCACGATATCTGCTGGTGGTGCGTTCGTACCCCGCAGTTGAAAAAATGCCGAAAATATCTGACTCTCCATCAAATTCACCCAACCCACACCAGAAGTAGTCAGTAATGCTGACCCAATTGTGGATACAGCCACTAAAAAGTGACTCAAGCGACCCACAAGTTTAGACTGTGAGGCTGTCAGAGTAACTTTTGTGGGTTTGCCTGAAGCTGTATTGGCAGTAGAGACATTTTTTTTGCTGAAGCTAGATGTAGGTTCTTCTGCCATATCGTGTTAATAATTGGTTTACAGACAACTTGATTTATTTAGTCTCGTTTCTACTAAAAACATATTGAAATAAAACTTAAATGAAAATCTTATACATTTGTAATCTATCTTCTCTAGCTCTGGAAAATTTGCCAAATCTAAATGGGAAGGCTTTCAACTATAAGACAGCCTGAGTTATTTGCTGAGTGAATTTGAGTATTGATTATCCTTTACCGGAGTTAAACCCAGGCAATTCCCACCTCACAAGCCAAGTTGTGGCAAATTTGTCGCTGAAACTTGATTTCATAGTGTAAGGATATAAAGGTGTCAGAGATAGACAATTAATTGTTTATTTCTGAGGTTCCACTCCTGAGTTAAAAATCTCCTGTTGTCAGGATATTCACATTCTGTATTGGATAGCAGCCGGACTTTCATCTGTGAAGACTCAATGTGAACCTCACCAAAATATTATCCAGGAAGGTTGATTTAAAATGACTCCGGCTGATTGCGTCCAGGTGATATTTGCCAAAAAGTTCCTAATTTTGTTAACAGTAAAACCAATATGTGGATTAATATACTTGAAATCTCTCCTTGAGTTGCCAGTTACCTCTAATTTTTACATTTGCCTGAACATATAACTTTACTTCACTCAACTGTATGTATATATGAGCATTAGCCAATATCCTCCTTTTAGATATATACCTTACCTCTTTAGGAGTAAAATTGACAGTTATATCACTAAGAATGCTGTTACTCAGTCAGCTTTATTGGTAGATTTTGATTATATGACATATTTATATAGTGTTAGAGGTTAAACTATCCAACACCCAGCAGCTTGGGTTGATGTTTGCGTCAAATTTATGCTTTGAAAGAGGTAAGATAAAGGCTATACATGGGGAACTAGTTCCCAGCTATTAGCAAATTTATGATTTAAGAGTTGCTATAATCTATTGTTCAATCTAAATTCATTGCTATATTTTAGGTGTAAATTTTTATGGGTTCCCCTATGAATCGTCTGTCTATTTTTGTAGACGGAAATAATATGTTCTATGCTCAACAAAAAAATGGCTGGTTTTTTGACCCTCGGCGAGTATTAGAATATTTCAAACACGAGCAATCAGAGACGACTTTAATTAATGCCTTTTGGTACACGGGCTTAAAAGACCCCCAAGATCAACGAGGTTTCCGAGATGCTCTCATCAGTCTAGGTTACACAGTCCGAACGAAAATTCTCAAAGAATACTATGATGATACTTCCGGTCGCTATTCCCAAAAAGCAAATTTAGATATAGAAATTGTCGTAGATATGTTTAATACTGTAGACCAGTATGACCGGGTAGTTTTATTTAGTGGTGATGGTGATTTTGAACGAGCTATTGAACTATTACGTTCTAAAAATACACATATTACAGTAGTATCTACAGAAGGAATGATTGCCAGAGAACTGCGTAATGCTACGGACAGATATATAGATTTGAATGATATTAGAGACCAAATAGAAAAAGTAGATGGTCAAGTACCTTAGCAATAATTATTTACAAAAATTAGAGCGAAACAACTAAGGTTACAAATATTTAAAATAAAAGAACTACACCTAAACAAAAAACCAAAAAGATGAATAAACCAGAGCGAATTATCATTTTTGATACGACACTCCGTGATGGCGAACAATGCCCAGGTGCAACGCTAAATATAGATGAAAAGCTGGCGATCGCCAAACAACTAGCCCGTTTAGGCGTAGATGTGATTGAAGCGGGTTTTGCCTTTGCGAGTCCAGGAGATTTTGAAGCAGTCAGCAAAATTGCTCAAACTGTGGGGACAGAAGATGGCCCAATTATTTGTAGTTTAGCTAGAGCCAGACACGACGATATTAAAACAGCAGCCGAAGCAATTAAAGGGGCAGCGAAGGGGCGAATTCATACATTTATTGCAACTTCTGATATTCACTTGCAATACAAGTTGAAAAAAAACGCGGCCAGAAGTAGTGGCGATCGCGGAAGAAATGGTCGCTTATGCTAAGACTTTTACTGATGATGTCGAATTTTCTCCTGAAGATGCCGGACGTTCTGATCCAGAGTTTTTGTATCAAGTATTAGAACGGGCGATCGCCGCTGGCGCAACTACAGTTAATATTCCTGATACTGTAGGTTACACAACTCCCAGCGAATTTGGCGCGTTAATTAAGGGCATCAAAGAAAATGTCCCCAACATTGATCAAGCAATTATCTCCGTTCACGGTCATAACGACTTAGGTTTAGCCGTTGCTAACTTTTTAGAAGCAGTCAAAAATGGCGCAAGGCAACTGGAATGCACCATTAATGGCATTGGTGAACGTGCCGGAAATGCTGCTTTAGAAGAATTAGTTATGGCGCTGCACGTCCGTCGTCAATATTTCAATCCCTTCTTAGGTAGACCCGTTGATTCGGAAGAACCATTAACAAATATTGACACCCGCCAAATTTACAAAACTTCCCGTCAAGTTTCGAGTTTGACAGGAATGTTAGTACAGCCCAATAAAGCAATTGTTGGCGCAAATGCCTTTGCCCACGAATCTGGTATCCATCAAGATGGGGTATTAAAAAATAAACTGACCTACGAAATTATGGATGCCCAATTGATTGGTTTAACAGACAATCAAATTGTTTTGGGCAAACATTCTGGCAGAAATGCTTTTCGTACCCGCTTAAAAGAATTGGGCTTTGAATTATCCGAAACCGAATTAAACAAAGCCTTTGTGCGGTTTAAAGAAGTGGCTGATAAAAAGAAAGAAATTTCTGATTGGGACTTGGAAGCAATTGTCAATGATGAAATTCAACAAGCACCCGATTTATTTAAAGTAGAGTTGGTACAAGTTTCCTGCGGTAGTAATGCTCGTCCTACAGCTACAGTCACCCTCCGCACCCCAGATGGCGAAGAATTAACTGATGCCGCTATTGGTACTGGGCCAGTTGATGCAGTTTACAAAGCCATTAACCGCGTTGTCAACGTACCTAATCAGTTAATTGAATTTTCTGTACAGTCAGTCACGGCTGGTATTGATGCCATTGGCGAAGTCACAATTCGGCTGCGCTATGAATCAAGAGTCTTTTCTGGCCATGCAGCAAACACAGACATCATAGTTGCATCTGCCCAAGCTTACGTCAATGCGTTAAACCGTCTTTACGCATCCTTGCAAACAAAGCAAAAACCAGAAGAAGTGACTGCATAAATATAGTTGAAAACAAGGGGTGTGAGTGGCAAATTCTCACCCTACACCCTTTACCTGTAGGATAAAAATAAAGGTTGCAGCCATAATTATGGTTTTACGTTTGACAGTTCCTCCCTTAGAAAATGGCGATCGCTTGACTCGCTTTGAATTTGAACGGCGTTACAATGCCATGCCTAAGTTAAAAAAAGCTGAATTGATTGAAGGAACTGTTTACATGGCTTCACCTCTGCGTTTTGAACCCCATGCTGAACCCCACGCCGACTTAATGGGCTGGTTATGGAATTACAAAATTGCAACTCCAGGAGTGCGTCTCGGTGATAACCCGACTGTGCGCCTTGATTTAGACAATGAACCCCAACCCGATGCGCTGTTGTTGATTGATGCTCAAGCTGGGGGACAATCACGCTTTAACGAGGATGGTTACGTAGAAGGCTCACCAGAATTAATTGCTGAAATTGCCGCCAGTAGTGCCACAGTTGATTTAGGTGACAAAAAGCGTGCTTATCGACGGAATGGCATCAAAGAGTATATTGTCTGGCAAGTATTTGACCAGCAAATTGATTGGTTCTGCTTGGAAGCCGGAGAATATGTCAATCTGCAACCGAATCAAGCAGGGATATTTCAAAGCCAAGTCTTTCCAGGCTTGTGGTTACATAGGTCGGCATTGCTCGCAGGTGATATGCAGCAGGTATTAACTGTATTACAGACAGGGCTGAATTCTCCTGAGCATCAAGCTTTTGTACAGCAGTTAACCCAAGCACTGGAATTGAATGGATAAGTTGAGATGAGATTCTACAAATATCATGCTCTCGGCAACGACTATCTAGTTATCAATCCCGAAGATTTATCATCACAGTTAACCTCTGAACAAATCCAAATCATTTGTCATCGAAATTTTGGCATTGGATCTGACGGTATATTATTAGGGCCATTACCATCAACACAAGCACAGTTCGGTTTACGCATCTTTAATCCCGATGGCAGTGAAGCCGAAAAAAGTGGTAATGGACTGCGGATTTTTTCTCGTTATCTTTGGGATACTGGTCTTGTGAGTGCAGCGCCATTTTCCATAGAAACTTTAGGTGGAGTGGTGCAATCGGTGATCCAAGATGGGGGGAAAATAGTTCAGGTCGAAATGGGGACAGTCAGCTTTTGGAGTGATGATATCCCAGTAGTAGGCGATCGCCGAGAAGTCATCAAAGAGCAAATTAATGTTGGCGATGTAACTTTTACCTTTTGTGCAGCGACAATTGGTAATCCTCACTGTGTGATTTCTTTAACTGAAGTTGATGCTGCGATCGCTAAAAAGTATGGGTCAATCTTAGAAACTCATCCTTTCTTCCCCAATCGCACTAATGTTCAATTCATGCAAGTGCTTAATCGCCACACCATCAAAATTGAAATTTGGGAAAGAGGTGCTGGCTATACTTTAGCTTCCGGTAGTAGTAGCAGTGCGGCTGCGGCTGTGGCCCATACATTAGGTTTATGCGATTCTCCAATTACAGTACAAATGCCTGGTGGAGAAATTTTAATTCAAATCAACGACGACTTTAAAATTTCTATGACTGGTTCTGTCACAAAAGTTGCCCAAGGCGAATTATCAGCAGAATTAAGTGATTTTACGCCCTTACACCCTTAAACCCTGACAACGCCAGTCGCCTCCCGTTTTGTGAGTAATTTCTGTGTAAGTATTATTCTGCTTGACATAAACTGATAGTCAAGCCTACATTAAGAAGTGTATATAAGTGTAAATTTAACATTTACTGCTCATAGTCTGCTGTGACTTAGCAACTTGCCTGCATTAACGACCCATTAATAGTTGAGCCAGACTACATCAGATCAACAGATTTCACTTTTGTCTGTGTAGTTCATGTTTTGATCGATGCCTTTTGCATCAGCATGTTCTTAGGTGGTAAATTAAAAATAACGAACGTTCGATATAAATAAATCTACCTGATCGCCCCCAGATTTATCTGAGGAGTCCATCTCAAATCCACAATCATTTGACTTATGCCCAAAATTGTTGACCATGACCAATACCGGAAAGAACTTCTCAGCAAATGCTTTGATTTATTTGCTCAAAAAGGTTATGGCTCCGTGACTATGCGGCAAATTGCTCAAGAGATGGGAGTTTCGACAGGGACTTTGTATCACTACTTTTCTAGTAAAGAAGCCTTATTTGAACAATTAGTAGAAGAGATTTCGCAGCAAGATGTGAGTGCCGCTTTGGCAGAACTAAAAGGGAAAGAAACTCTGTCAGAAGCTATGGCAGCTTTAGGGAAATATCTAGTAAAAAACGAGGATTACTTTATTAAATGGACATTTGTTTGGGTGGATTTTTGTCAACATCAAGACTCAGAGAAAATGCCACATCATAACAATGTTTTTAAACGTGCTAATCAACGTTATCAGCAAGCTGCTTGTAGGTTTTTAGGTGTGGAAGATCAGATTTTAGCTTCTTTTGTCTTGAGCTTTGTAAATGGATTAATTTTGGAGAAATTATGGGGAGACGAAAGTATTGATTTTGTTGAGCAATGTACTTTGCTGGGGAAAATGTTGACAGTTTATTTGCAACAAAACATCACGAATCAGAATTAGCAATTTAATTTTATAGAGGGGAATATGGGACAAAATCTACTATTGAAATCTGCCAATAAAAAATTACTGGGTTTAGTCATTGGGGCTACGGCTATTACTGGGGGAATTGTGGTTTATGGTGTTTCTCAGTTTGGGTTAATTGGACGCACAGCTTCTCAAGAACCTGCGACTGTAACCACATCAGTACCGAAAGTTTCAGCTTTAGCCAGACTAGAACCAGCAGCAGAAGTAATTAGCTTATCTGCGCCCTTGGTGTTAGATGGTGATCGCCTCCAGGAAATTCGGGTGCAAGAAGGTGATATTGTCCAGGCGGGACAGATAGTTGCCATTTTAGATTCGCGCGATCGCTTAGAAACTGCGGTACTGCAAGCCGAGAAACAAGTACGTGTCGCCCAAGCCAAACTTGATCAAGTCAAAGCCGGTGCCAAAGCTGGGGAAATTCAAGCCCAAAGAGCCAACGTCGAGCGTTTACAGGCTCAATCTGTAGGAGATTTTATCGGACAACGAGAAGCGATCGCCCGGATTGAAGCGCAATGGGAAGGCGATCGAATTGCCCAAGCCGCCAGCATTCGGAAACTAGAAGCAGAACTTAGCAACGCTCAAGCCGAATATGAACGTTATCAAAAGCTATATACCGAAGGCGCAATTTCTAACTCTGCCTTTGACAGTAAACGCTTGATTGTCGAGACAACCAAACAACAACTAGACGAAGCCAAAGCAGTTTTAGCGCGAATTAACTCCACCGCCAGCAGACAACTAGCAGAAGCAAAAGTTTCTTTAGCGCGAATTAACGCCACTGGGAACAAACAAGTTAGCGAAGCCAAAGCCACACTCACCAGTATTGCCGAAGTTCGTCCCGTGGATGTGCAAGCCGCCAGAATGGAAGTTGAAAATGCGATCGCAGCACTCAAACGCGCCCAAACTGACTTACAAGCAGCTTATATTAGAGCGCCAATGACCGGACAAATACTCAAGATTCACACCAGAGTGGGCGAAAAAATGAGTGACAAGGGTATTGCAGACTTAGCGCAAACCGAACAGATGATTGCAGTCGCCGAAGTTTATCAAACAGACATCGGTAAAGTCAAAATCGGACAAACAGCCACAGTCACCAGTCCAGCATTTAACGGCGAACTGCGCGGCGAAGTTTACTATGTTGGGTTACAAGTCAACCGCCAAAACGTGTTTAGCAACGAACCCGGAGAAAACTTAGATAGCCGAGTTGTAGAAGTCAAAATTCGCCTTAATCCCGAAGATAGTAAAAAAGTTGCAGGTTTAACAAACTTGCAAGTGCAAACAGCAATTGAAATTTAGGGAGTAGGAAAGAATTGTGCCAATGACAAATGACAAATAACCAATATGAAACTATTTCTCAAAACGCCATTAGCTTGGCGACAATTATTAAAAGAAAGAACTCGTTTATTAGTAGCAGTCGCAGGTATTACCTTTGCCGATATGCTGATATTTATTCAGATGGGATTTGAAGGAGCATTATTTGATGCAGCTATCAAACCACATCGCAGTTTACAAGCAGATTTAGTATTAATTAATCCCCAATTTCAAACCCTGTTTTCTGTTAAAAGCTTTTCGAGAGAGCGCCTGTACCAAACATTAGGCTATGAGGGTGTAAAGTCGGTAAGCCCAGTTTATATTGGTACTGGACAATGGCGCAATCCTGAAACCAGATTAGAACGTGCCATTTTAGTTTGGGGTATCGACCCAGCAAAATCAGCATTTAATTTTCCCGAAATTCAAAACAATCTAGACCCGATTAAACAATTAAATCAAGTGCTGTTTGACCAAGCAGGTCGTCCAGAATACGGTGCTGTGGGAGAGATTTTTCAAAAAACGGGTAAGTTTGAAACAGAATTAAATAATAAAAATGTCAGTGTCAAGGGCATTTTTAGTAATGGTGCGTCGTTTGCGGCGGATGGTAATGTGATTACCAGCGACTCGACCTTTTTACAAATCTTTCCCGAACGGAAACCAGACCGCATTGAAGTTGGGTTAATTACTCTCAACGCAGATGCAGACCCCCAAAAAGTACAAGCACAAATGATTGCAGGATTACCCAAAGATATCAGTGTCCTGACTCCAGAAGAATTTGCCCAAATCGAAAAAGCCTACTGGGCTAGTGGTACAGGTATTGGCTTTATTTTCAATTTAGGTGTGGGAGTTGGTTTTATTGTTGGTATCGTCATTGTTTACCAAATTCTGTATTCCGATGTTTCCGACCATTTGCCCGAATATGCAACTTTAAAAGCAATGGGCTATACAGATCGCTATTTGTTAGTAGTATTGTTCCAAGAAGCACTATTCCTGGCTTTTTTAGGTTTTATTCCGTCATTTTTATTGTCTATTGGGCTGTATCAACTAGCTTACACCGCCACTATGTTGCCTATCTTCATGAATTTGCAACGGGCAATCACAGTGTTTATTTTAACAGTAATCATGTGTACAGCATCTGGGGCGATCGCTATGCGTAAACTCAGTTCTGCTGACCCTGCTGATATTTTCTAACCATTCAAATTTCATGTTACAAGAATCTCTGCTAGTAAATTCTTCCGACTCACAGGGTAATTTAGAACCTGTAATTACCGTCCGAAATCTAAATCATTACTTTGGTGCAGATAGTTTAAGAAAACAAGTTTTATTTGATATTAATTTAGAGATTAATGCTGGTGAAATTGTGATTATGACCGGCCCATCTGGGTCTGGTAAAACCACCTTATTAACATTATTAGGTGGGCTACGTTCTGCCCAAGAAGGCAGTTTAAAAATTTTAGGACAGGAAATTTGCGGCGCGAATAAACGAAAATTAACAGTACTACGTCGTCAGATTGGCTATATTTTTCAGGCGCATAATTTGATGACATTTCTGACAGCAAAAGAAAATGTCCGAATGTCTTTAGAATTACATGATGAATATCTGAATGAAAATATGGATGCGAAAGCAATCGCTATGCTAGAAACAGTTGGCTTAGGCGAACGTGTAAATTATTACCCAGAGAAACTTTCTGGTGGGCAAAAACAGCGGGTAGCGATCGCTCGTGCTTTAGTCAGCCATCCTAAAATTGTTTTAGCAGATGAACCCACAGCCGCACTCGATAAGAAATCTGGACGTGATGTTGTGGAATTAATGCAGAAACTTGCCAAAGAACAAGGCTGTACAATTTTGCTAGTTACCCATGACAACCGGATTTTAGATATCGCCGATCGCATCATTTATATGGAAGATGGAATACTAAAAAGTGATGGTGTAGATATAGCAACCACAATGCACTAATTATGAACAGCACTGACGCACAAAAATTGTCTGTGGAGATTGGGTTCAGGGGTGAAAGGGTATGGGGTGTGAGGGTTTTGAATAAATACATGCTCATACCCCTACACCCTGACACCCTTGGTTTTTCGTCTCACTGCGTAAGTCCTAATGAAAAAGAAAACTAATGACAAATGAGCAGTGACAATTGACAATGAAAAATTGACAATTGACTCTTGACTAAAATGCAAATTAGCAATTTATTTGTCGCCGGTGGCGTGGTGATGTGGCCGCTGCTGGGATTCTCTTTGTTAGCAGTGGCTTTGATTATTGAACGTATTTTATTCTGGTTCAGAATTACCAATCGACAAAATTCTGTTGTCAAAGAAGTACTCAAGCTTTATCGTTCAGATAATGTGGTTGGTGCTTTAAACAAATTACAGCAAAATACAGACTTACCCATTGCCCGAATTTTTCTCGCCGCTTTAGAATTAGAAGAACCAACACCAGAAGAATTTCGTTTGGCGCTAGAAAGTGAAGCGCAAGCCGAATTACCCTTACTCAAACGCTTTCAAAACATTTTTGATACAATTATTGGTCTTGCACCATTATTAGGTTTGTTGGGTACAGTTTTAGGTTTAATTACTTCCTTTGCTTCGCTAAATATTGGTGATGTAGGTAGTACAAAAACTATAGGTGTCACTGCGGGGATTAGTGAAGCTTTGGTATCCACCGCATCAGGATTAGTCGTGGCTATTTTTACCCTGTTGTTTGCAAACACCTTCAGAGGACTCTACCAACGTCAACTGGCACGCATTCAAGAGTATGGTGGACAGTTAGAATTACTCTATCGCCGCCGTTATGAAAGGAGAGATAAATTTTAATTATTAGCTAGAAATTATTCGAGTTCTCCAACATCTTTTAGAACTGCATCAATGAGGCTAGGCCAGATATAGATTCCATTGGTGCATAACTGCTCAATATATACTTTAACTTCAACAATTAAGCCTGCTTTTTTCGCCTTACGCAAAATTCCCAGTGTAGCAATTCGGCGAATTCCTAGACGTTCTGCAACCCTTCGGGCTTGAGCATCATCCAAAAGTACAGTACTATCTGGGATGGACTGAGCTAGAGCAATGGCTTCAGCTTCTTCTCGATCAACTAAGATTGATAATGGTTCTAATATCAGCGTATCAGGGGTTGGAATTTCAAGCCAAGTTAATTGGCTGACTGCTAGGGAACCAGGTAAGCCTAATCCTTGGACAGTTACTTCGTCCCATACAGCCGGAGGAAGCATATCCTCTGATACATTTGAGGTAAAAGTTCCAGTTGCTCGATAATTGATAAAGAGATCAGAGGACTGCTATCAGCAACAATGGCAGAGTTAGTCATCGCTCAATTCGTCAGCGATTTGGTCATCATCAAGGTTAATCACAGGAACTTGTAAACGTCCTAGCTCGTACATAAACTGAGGTTTGTTCATATTGCAAAAAGCCGCAGCTTTGCCGAGTGAGAGTCTTCTTAACTCAAATAGTTTTACAGCAAGCAAAAACGTGAGTTCTGCTTCTAAAGCTTGGGGTGATTTACCAGAAGTAATAAGTAAGTCATCAGGATATTGCAGGGAGAGGATGTGCATTGTTCCTAACTCGGTTTTTTATTTTAATTATGCTTGAATATTCAGTTAACTCTTTCTGCTATTCTCAGTTTGGCAGAACGAGATCGCGGGTTATGAGCAATTTCCGATTCTTGTGCGGTAATTGGCTTTTTTGTAAGCACCCGCAACAGTGGAGAGTTACGTAAACCATGCTTAACTAAGCGGTCTTCTAAACTATGAAAACTAATTACCGCAATTCTCCCACCCGGAACGAGGGCGTTTGGTGCTTTTGCTAAAAAAGTTTCTAAAGACTTTAACTCATCATTGACAACAATTCGCAAAGCTTGAAAGGCGCGGGTTGCCGGGTGAATTCTACCATAACGGTATTTGGGAGGAACAGCAGATGCGATCGCTTCCGCTAATTCCGTTGTCGTATCAAATGGACGGCGTTCGACAATGCGTCTAGCTATGCGTCGAGATAGTCTTTCTTCACCGTATTTAAAGAAAATATCTGCAAGTTCCGCTTCCTCCCACTCATTAATTACATCCGCAGCAGTCAGGGAAGCTTGCTGATTCATCCGCATATCTAAACTTGCAGTGTGGCGAAAGCTAAAACCTCGTTCTGGAGTATCTAACTGATAAGAACTTACTCCTAAATCGGCGAGAATACCATTAAAAGTAGCGTCGGGAAACGGATAAGCCGCAAAGTTACTTTGAATAAATTTTACGCGATCGCCAAACTCCGCTAATTCTTTTTTTGCTGCGGCTAAAGCATCCTCATCTTGGTCAATAGCAGTTAACTGTACATCCGGCGCAGTTTGTAAAATCAACCGACTGTGGCCACCACCACCAACAGTTGTATCTAGATAATGACCTCCCGCAGACACCGCTAAACCTGCAATTACTTCTTGCGGTAACACAGGCAAATGAGAAAATATCTGTTCGTCAATAATCAGCGATGAGGAAGAATCAGAATTCATTAGACTTAAAGCAAAAATCTGTAGTAGTCCTATTGTATAGACATGAGAGACAAAGAGTTACTAATTATTCTGAATTCGGACTCCTGAATTTTTTGGTTCATTTTTTAATTTTTTGTTGGTAAATAATTGCCTCTGGTATTTGTTTAAACTTCTTCTCAAAATTGAGATTACTATTCAAAATAAAGCAAAATACTGCTCCTGGTAATTCAATTTCTTTTAACAGTGCGTCAACAAGTTGTGCGTTATCGGTTTCGTGATTGCTTTCCCAGAAACTGAATTTTCGCATTACAGCCAGGACATAAAGTGGTTTTTCGGGGAAATACTGTACAACTTTTTGGACTAAATAGGCAGTTGTAATATTGGGATAGCGAGATAACTGCTGACGTAGATGAGTTATCTCCGTCTCCGAAAGACTATGCGCTTTAAAGTCATCAGTTATATTTAAACTAGCGCGTTCTTTTTGACCACGTAAGAGTAAATCATAATGTTCTTCGGCAAGCTCATGATATAGTTCTGCTCGATCATCTTGTCCTTGGCGTTTGAGGAAAGAGCCAATTATTTGATAACCGTCAATTGCGATATCTATATCTTTGGCGATCGCTCTTTCAATATGTTCTATACCACTAGCATCTTGTTGTTTTAATAGTATTTGTCCTAAGAGATAATTTGCGGAAGCGTGGGTATGATCTAATTTAATCACTTCACGCAACAATGGTATTACTGCTTCTTCACCTTCTAACTCAAATGTTAACAACGCTCTTGTCGTTGCTTCTCCTAATGATAGCGGTTGTCTTTCAGCTTTAGCATTGAGTTTATCTAAGATAGCTAATGATTGTTGCACTTCAGCATATTTTTGTCGCCAAGGTGTGGCGATTTTTTCACACCAAGCTTGACTAAAATTATCTCTAATTTTTTCAAAAGCGTTACCTAAATATTCTTGTGCTGCACTAATCAGCATTGGTGCAGCCACAGATAATTCTTCTTGAATACCAGGAACAAAGCCTAAAGCTTGTAATCTCTCTGTTAGGGAAGGGTGAGTATCTGTATGATTCGTTTTTTCTGTTAGTGATTGCGCTAAATAAATACTTGCTTCTCTCAGAGGTACTCCCTGAGTTAAAGCTGTTTGCATAGCGGTATAACTCGTTTTTGGTGGCTCAACTTCTGTTTGAACTTGATGATAAATATTAGACCAGAAATAATTTTCTAAAAATCTAATTTTCACCTTGCGATTCATCAAAGATTTAGCTGTATTTTCTACGCCTGTGATTTCCACAGCATATCTATCAACTTCATATTCATGTAATCTGGCTAGTTCAAAAGAGTAAGCATGAAAAAATGGAATGTACCACTGTAAAAACTTGTGAAAAACTACCCACAATGATTCATTACTACTTTGTTCTAGTACTGTTTGAATGCGATACCAAATGAGACGCTGACGATAAATCCAAGCATTGAAGCGATGATAATTTCCTGATAAATGTCCCAACTCATGGACTAAAATCGCCCGAAATTGTTCAGGTGGTAATGCTAACATTAATGGCAAACCGACAATCAGGTAATTTTGATGCCAGCCAAATAAACCTAAGCGTGGTCTCTGAACAACAGTGGCATTAAAATCTGTGGTGAGTAAGATATGATGAAATCTCGGAGCCTTGAGTTTTGTCGTGAGATCATCAACCAAACAAAACAAGCTAGGTGCATCTTTGCGGCGTAATGCTAATCCGGTGGGTGCGGGAAACGATACCCAAAGCGATCGCAATAATATAATAGCGATCGCTAGTAAAAAAATTACAGCCTTAATAGTTCCACGGCTAAATGATCTAGCATTGAACATCAACCAGCCAATAGTTAGCAGTAATGCCACAGTTACAGCTAAAATCATGAATATGTAGGCGTAACCCAACACCGCCAAACATGCAACGTGAAATCTATAAAGAGTTGGCTGTTGACTGGCAAAAATTTCTAATCTCTGAATTAGCTTATCAAAACGCTGTTGATCGAAAGCCATAGATGTTTACTAGCTTGTTCAATTTGCAATATAGCTGACACCATATATGCTTGACTTACGTAAAAATGCAGAACTCTCAAGTCATTTATTCTTTGTGCCATTCTACGTAAATATATAATGCTCAGAGTTGATACTTTTTAGGACAGGTATTTTACCTGTCCTAAATGTTGGCTAGTACCAAATTAAACTCTGTCTAACGTTCTTACATATAACCAGGAACATGTGGTCTATGTGGTTTTTTGGAATTATTAGAATCATCAGATAAGGTATTAGAAACAGAATTACTACTTCTAGCTGCTGAGGAAACTTCCGCGTCAGGAGAAGCAGGAGAAGAAAGATTTAAGAAATCAATCAGTGTCAGAACACGTTCCTTAATTTTCCATTTACCATTTTGATTGACAACTTTATCCACATATGTACCATTAGCAACGTCAATGCTTGTATCGGAAAGCTTATGGGTTGCATGAAGGTAAGAGGACATAGTTGCTGTATTGTTGTTGATATCTATATTGAAACTACCTAGCAAATGTTGAGTAGCTGTATATCCATTACCTTGAAACACTGAAGAAACAAAATTAGCCCAATTAACTGCACCAATAAATGTTGCCTGAGCGCCATTGGGAAAAATCGCAGTTATTTTAGCATCGGGAGTAAAACATTTTTGGTAAGTATTTATACCTTCTTGCAGATTACCGCTACCAATAGCATCAGTTCCTAATGCGTAACAAACTGCCAAACTTTCAATTTCCGATTCTGCATTTGGTTGCGATGCACTAGCTACATCGAATTTACCTCCCACGAAAATAACCATCACACCAGCCAGCAAAATCAAGCTTAACCGTTTGACAAAAAATGACATTAAATTTGATGCAACTTGCTGAATTTCTCTGCCTTTTTTCATAGAATTAACGTCTCAATGCCTATATAAATGTCTGAATTTCGCTGGTATTTCTTACTGCAAGTTGGCGTTTATCTAACTAATTAAAATTAGCTAAATTCGGTTCACTATGTCAGTAACAAAATTATGCCAAAGAAGTTATTTAATTGCTTTTGGTCATATCAATATTAATAACAATTTCTATGTTGAATGGAACTGATAATTACAACCAATTTTTAATTAATACAATAAATATGTTTTTGTACAAAAAATTCAGATATTTTCTGTAAAATCACTTTCAAACTATAAAAAATTCATAAATACAATATGAAAAAATAATACCCATCTCCTTTTAGAAAATGGGTACAGGAATAATTACACACTAGTAGAGATGTTGTATGTAACATCTCTACTAGTGTGTCTGCAACTTGATGTTAATTATTTATTAACCAGAAATAGGAATAGAAATAATAAATTCTGTACCTACCCCTAAAACTGACTCACAAGTTAAATTACCATTATGATTATCGACAATAATTTGCCGACTGATAGATAAGCCTAAACCCGTACCCTTACCAACATTTTTAGTAGTAAATAAGTGGTCAAAAATAGATGCTTTAACTTCTTCTGTCATCCCTTTAGCATTATCTTTAATTTTAATTACCACCTGTTGATTTACATGATCAACCTCTGTTTTGATAGTAATTGTATTCGTGATATCTACTGTATTATCTGCTAGTAGCCGGGAAGAGTAGGCTTCTTCTAAAGCATCAATGGCATTAGCAAGATATTCATAAAAACTTGATTTAGCTGTCCTAAGTAACATTCTACTGAAGGAATATTGCCATATTCTTTAATAACCTTGATACCAGGATGATCATAGTTGGCTTTTAAGCGATGTTGTAAAATCATCAAGGTACTATCAATTCCATCATGAATATTGGCTGATACTTTAGATTTAGTATCCGCGCGAGAAAATGTCCGCAGAGAAGTACTAATTTCCCGAATCCGTTTTGTCCCTGTTTTCATCCCATCAATCATTTTGGGTAATTCTTCCAACAGGATATCTATATCTATTTCTTCAGCTTTATCATCAATTTCATCGCCAGGATTGGGAAAATTAGACTGATAAAGTTGTAGATAATCAATTAAATCATTCACAGCATCTTTAGCTAAATCTAAATTACCGGAAATAAAGCTGAGTGGGTTGTTAATTTCATGGGCAACCCCAGCGACTAAATTACCTAAAGATGACATTTTCTCACTTTGGATAATTTGTAATTGTGCTGCTTGTAAGTCTTGGAGAGACTGGGATAATTGCTTTGATTTATCTTGTTCGTTGGCATATAGACGAGCATTTTCAATTGCGATCGCCATTTGAGAAACCAAAACTTTTAAGACTTTTACTCTTTCAGGCATAAACGCCCCTGTGGACAATTTATTCTCTAGATAAATAATCCCTGTAATTTGTGATTGATAAATAATTGGCAAACAAAGAATTGATTTAGATTTTGCTACTTGAACATAGCTGTCGATGCTAAAAGGTTCAGTCGTGGCTGCATCATTTAAGATGAGATTTTCTTGGGTGCGGAAAACATAATTAATCACAGACAAGGGTAAATCGGGATAGCTATTAATAGGTAGTGACTGTAAAACTGTGACCATATCATCCACAGCATTACCAGCAGCTTCGATATATAGCTGATTTTCTTTTACCAGTAGTAATACGGCTTTTTGGGCAGCAGCATTTTCTAGTAAAATCTTGATTAATTTACTTAACAAGTTTTCTAAGACAATTTCATTAGTAATTGCTTGAGAAACTTTAATGAAGGTATTTAAGTCCAAGAAATCGCCTAAACCACTACTGGTAGTAGTGTGAGTTGTAGTGCGAACGACATCTAATTTGAGGGCAGAATTATCGGGAGTGGTAGTTTGTTTAACTAAAAAAGGATATTGGACTTCTAATTGTTTAACTTTAGCGATCGCACCCCAACGAATGCAGGCATAATAAGCCTTAGTAATGTAAGTTTGCTGAATTAATTCTTTCCCTACAGACTGATAAAACTCACCTGCTAACTGGTACGCTAAAGCTTCATCTAACAGATAACCATTGGCTTGGGCTTTTTGAATAGCCAGTTCATAGTAATCCATCGCCTCTAAATGATGCTGCAAAACTCTCTGTATTTCTGCTTCTACCAAATAAAATTTATGCAGGTGGTTCATGGGTGCATGATTCGCCCAGAGTTCCATTTTTTGCTGATTACTTCTGACTTTGGCTAAAATCTCTGTCTGCGTTGATTCGGAAGCTGTTTGATAATTTGCCAGTTGTGCTAAAGAATCATAAAAATAGAACAAGGGAACTACAAATAATCCGGTGACACCACTTAATGATTTTTCTGCCATTGCTGCATACTCAACAGCAAGCTGATACTCACCAAATAAATAAGCCAGCATCAGCTTATTAACAAACAGGTGATTCATGGTGTACAAATCGTTCACCTGTTGATGAGTAGGTAACATCACTTGCTCATCGTAAGCCTCACCCATTAAATAGTAAACATTCTCTGGACTACCTTTTAAATTCAACACTGTTTGCAGATATATGGAATTCCAAGTAAAGGCGACCTGTTGCTGAATTTTTTTCAGTGATTCACAATAAGCAACCAGCTCTTTTTCCAAAATCCAGAGTTCTTTGCCCAGCCAAAATGAGTGATAAGGATAAATATATCCACAATAACCAGCATATTCTAAATCTCCCGTTTCTAAACCACTGGCAAATCCTTGTTTAGCGGTGATTAAGGTTTCTTGAATATGTTCTTGCCAGTGCATTACATGGGCGCTAACTACTGTGAGAATTTTTGGTTTTAATTCTTCGGCATTAAATTGTGAGACTACATTTAATGCTAATTTCCCAAATTCATAGCCGACATCAATTTTGCCTTGAACTCCACAAAGCAGTAATCCATATAAGCTGTAGCCATAGGCAGAAACAGATGTATTGCCATATTTTAAGGACAAAATCACCATTTCATAGGCAATGAGAGGCATTAACTCAGGTGCAGTTTGAAAGGCTGCGGGGAGGACTCCCATTAAAATTCTCATTGCTGCTATCTTTTGGGGATCGGTCATTAATGGTAGGTTAATTAAATCTGCGATCGCTCTGGTTTGTAAATTAGCAGTAATTTCCTCTACCCTGCGTTCATATTCCACGGCTGTTGGTTGCTCTGGAATTTTAATTCCTAGTAACTCTAGAGTTGATAATGCGATTTGAATTGCTTTTCGTTGTTGTTTGTGAATAATCGAGGCGATAATCTGCACTTCATAGACATGGACTTTATCGAGTAAAGTTTGCGCCTCTAACAACACAACATCAGCCCATTGCAACATCTGATCAAAGTTACCACCCAAATGGGCAACTTCCGCACCACCTTCATATAAACTTAGTGCTAACTGATATTCTGTTTGCCAAATATCGGCGCTTAACAGTTCTATGCCAATTTTGTAATACTTCAAAGCTGCTTCATAAGCCGTAGATGCTTTCGCCTTCCGTCCAGCAATTAAGTTAAACTTGGCTAATTCTGTCTTTTGCGATTGCTCAACTATGGAATTAACACCGACATTGAGCTGATTAACTATATCAAAAATATGAGCTTCGATTTCTGCTTCAGGGATATTTTTGACAAGCAACTGACCGATTTTTAAATGAGTATCTTGCTTTTGAGATGCTGGAATTAACGAATAAGCTGCTTGTTGTACTCGGTCGTGTAAAAATTTATAACTAATTGTAGAAGTGTCAAATTTTAATTTGACAGCCTCTTCTTGATTAAAAACTAAAGGAATTCGGTAACTTTCGTTTAAAGGAAGAATCAAACCAGCTTGTAACGCTGGGTATAATTCATTAGCTGTGATGGAAGATGCTTTCTCATTGATGATTGTCAACACATCTAGGCTAAATCTATCACCTACACAAGCGGCTAACTTTAAAATCTCCTGAGTAGCTGGAGGTAGTTTTTCCAGACGACTAGCAACTAGTTCGACAACATTTTTATCAGTAATACCAATAGCTTGAATTTTTTCTAAGTCCCACTGCCATTGTTGACTATTAAAATCAAATAATAATAAATATTCTTGATACAGTGCTTGCAGCAATTGAGTCAAGAAAAAAGGATTACCACCTGTTTTATTAAAAATTAATTCGGCTAGTTGAAAAATCTGCTGTTTAAATGCTTTAGATATCACATCCTGATTGCTGCTATGGCGACTGGCTTGTAGAGTCTCAGTAATTAGTCGGTTAACGTGATGTAAATCTAAAGGTTGTAAAACCAGATTATTGACAATTGTGCCGACATTCTCAATCTCAGTGATTGTCTGAATTAAAGGATGGGTGGGATTGACTTCATTATCTCTATATGCACCGATGAATAATAAATATTTGCTGTTGGGGTTTGTTGTTAGTAGTTTGATTAAGTTTAAAGTAGCCGAATCTGCCCATTGTAAATCATCTAAAAATATAACTAATGGATGTTCTTTTTGAGTAAAAACTTGGATAAATTCTTCAAAAACACGGTGAAAGCGATTTTGAGATTCAGCTGCACCTAATTCTGGTATTTCTGGTTGTTTGCCAATAATTAATTCTACTTCAGGAATAACATCAGTAATAACCTTGCCGTTTGTTCCAAAAGCTGCTAATATTTTGCTTTTCCAGATAGATATTTTTTCTTGATTTTCTGTTAACAAACAGCGCATTAAATAGGTAAAAGCCTGAATTAAAGAGGCGTAGGGAATATTCCGTTTGAGTTGGTCAAATTTACCAGAAATAAAGTAGCCTTGCCGTTGAGTGATAGGTTTATTGACTTCATTAACTAATGCAGATTTGCCAATTCCAGAATATCCAGATACTAGCATAATTTCACTAGTACCAGAATTCACGCGCTCAAAGGCTGCTAAAAGTTCATTAACTTGGGTTTCTCTACCGTATAACTTTTGGGGGATTAATAACTGACTTAAAATATCTAACTGACCAGGAATAAAGTTAGTAATTTCACCTTTAGCTTCTAATTGCTCTAGACAATTTTCTAAATCAACTAATAATCCTGTGGCACTTTGATATCTATCTTCGGCATTTTTTGCCATTAGTTTCATGACAATTTCTGAAACCGCATCGGGAATTTCAGGATTCAATAACTGAGGATTGACTGGCGTAACTGCAATATGTCGGTAAACAACTTCTAGAGGATCTGGGCTAATAAATGGAATTTGCTGAGTCAGCATTTCATATAAAGTAACGCCCAGAGAATAAAAATCGCTACGATAGTCGAGAATGCGATTCATTCTCCCTGTTTGTTCAGGAGACATATAGGCTAATGTCCCTTCTACACAATTAGGATTGGTAAATTGGGGAGTTTCTTTATTTAACCGCGAGGCGATACCAAAGTCAGCAAGTTTAACAGTATTGGTTTGTAAGTTAATAATAATATTGCTGGGTTTGATATCTTTATGAATAATTTGCTGTTGATGAAGATGTTCTAAAGCTTTAGTTAATTCGATTGTAATTTTTAAAGATTGAATTAAGTCAAGGGTATTTGTCTGGATAAATTGGGCTAAAGACTGACCACCAAAATCTTCGAGTAAGAGTCCGACACGATGCTCAAAATTTTCTAAACTGATGGCTTTTACAATATAGGGAGAGTCTAAAGTCTGTTGAATCAAATATTCATTTTTGAGGCGGGTAAAAGCTTCTAGGGTAGGATATTCTTTTTTCAAAAGCTTGAGAATTACAGATTCCTTAGTTGCAGGAATGCGCGTGCGATAGATAATCGTTTGCAGTCCTTCATGGAGAGTAGAGAGGATGGGATATTCTGTAAGATGTGGCATTGGTTTTTAGTTTTAAAGGAACACAAATTAAAATAAAATCTTCGCTAATTATGGAAGAGTTACTGGGTTAATTATTCCCAGTGTTCTAGCAATGATCACAATTATGTAAGTTATTAATGCCTCATATCAGTTATTTGAGTTAAAAAGTGCAGTTAAAACTGATAGAAATATACAAAGGCAGATTTCAAACAAACAATTTTGGCTTATGGGAAGCTTAATTAAATTCCGTAAATTACCAAGCTTTTTGAAAAGTTCACCCTAACATTCAATTCTAAGTAGGGCGTTGCTGTAAAAGCTACTGTGCTTGTACTTAACATATTATAAAGAGAGCGATCGCACTCCAACACCAGCAGAATGGAAAAAAATTCCGATGCCTGAATTTCCGGCAACTCAAGCTCCATATAATAGTTGAAGAAGTGAAACAAAACGAAACATCGTAAAATCTCTCTGCTGCTACATCTTCTCCAACAAACTCCGGTATTGACAATAGATGCAGGCTTTACCCGCAAAATATTGTCCTTACAAACTTACATTTTGGCAGACACGATTTTATCGGTCTGGTTGGCATCTACGCGGTTCCTTTCAATTTTTGATCATGGGAGAACACGGAATTTATGGCCAGAATAGAAACCCGTACTGAACCAATGGTGCTGAACATGGGGCCACACCACCCCTCAATGCACGGGGTTCTGCGGCTAATTGTCACCTTGGATGGCGAGGATGTCATTGATTGTGAACCGGTAATCGGCTATTTACATCGAGGAATGGAAAAAATTGCCGAAAACCGTACCACTGTTATGTATGTTCCCTACGTTAGTCGCTGGGACTACGCAGCAGGAATGTTTAACGAAGCTGTCACAGTTAACGCCCCCGAAAAGTTAGCTGGGATTGCAGTTCCCAAACGCGCCAGCTACATCCGCGTCATTATGCTGGAACTTAATCGCATCGCCAACCACTTACTATGGTTTGGCCCGTTCCTGGCTGACGTAGGCGCACAAACTCCCTTCTTCTACCAATTCCGAGAACGGGAGATGATTTACGATTTGTGGGAAGCAGCTACAGGCTACCGCATGGTAAATAACAACTACTTCCGCGTTGGCGGTGTGGCTGCCGATTTACCTTATGGTTGGGTAGATAAATGTGAAGAATTTTGCGACTACTTCTTACCTGTAGTTGATGAATACGAAAAGTTAGTTACCAATAACCCCATCTTCCGCCGTCGTGTTGAAGGTATTGGTACAATTACCCGCGAAGAAGCAATTAACTGGGGGTTATCTGGCCCCATGTTACGTGCTTCTGGCGTGAAGTGGGACTTGCGTAAAGTTGACCATTACGAATGCTACGACGATTTTGACTGGGAAGTTCAGTGGGAAACTGCCGGTGATTGTTTAGCGCGTTATATGGTACGGATGCGGGAAATGCGCGAATCTGTGAAGATTATCAAGCAAGCCCTGAAAGGATTACCCGGCGGCCCCTACGAAAACCTGGAAGCTAAACGCCTAGCTGCTGGCAAAAAATCTGAATGGGATGATTTTGATTACCAGTTTATTGGTAAAAAAGTAGCCCCCACCTTCAAAATGCCGAAAGGTGAAATCTATGCCCGTGTGGAAAGCGGTAAGGGTGAACTAGGCATTTATCTGGTTGGTGATGATAATGTCTTTCCTTGGCGCTGGAAAATTCGCCCCGCAGATTTCAACAACCTGCAAATTCTACCTCACTTATTGCGGGGTATGAAGGTCGCAGATATTGTGGTCATCCTCGGTAGTATTGACGTAATCATGGGTTCTGTAGACAGATAAGCAATGATTATTGCAGGGTAGGCATCTTGCCTGCCCAAACACACCAAGTAATATTCAGAGTAATAAAACTAGTACAACAAGGCAAAAGTAAAAAGGCAAAAGGAAAAAAACAATAACGATACTACAAGCCTTTTAGCAATTTCTTAATGATCTGTTTATTTACGCCGACCTCTACTAGCTTCTTTGCCTCTGTTACATTACTTTGCAGCTGAAAGCTGATTTGCCTGAGTACTAACAAAAAAGAATTAGAATAAACTGAAGGAAAACCAGGGAGGTGAACATAATTATGTCGATAAAACTTTTACCAGACCTTGGAGATTTAGCAGAAGGATTAGGAGTTACAGGTATTGTTGGGGTTGTGTTGGTGCCTGTATTGTTGCCAGTGGTAGCTGGTGTTGGTAGACCAGTAGCCAAAGCAGTTGTGAAAAAAGGAATATTGTTCTACGAAAACAGCAAAGCAGCGATCGCAGAAGTAAACGAAGTCTGGGAAGATATCATTGCTGAAGCTAGGGCAGAAGTTGGTGAAGAGCGGATGAAATCAGCTGAACCCAGAGAAATTTAGGCTGCGTCACCCAATTAGTAATTCTTTAAGATTCACGCAATACATATCCCACACCCCGCACTGTTTGAATGAGGCGTTTTTGGCCTTCATCTTCAATTTTGAGGCGGAGATAACGAATATAAACCTCAATTACATTTGACTCACCCATAAAATCGTAACCCCAAACATTTTCTAATATTTGTTCGCGGGTTAATACCTCACGGGGATGTTCCATTAAGAACTTCAATAACTCAAATTCTTTCATTGTTAAATCAATTGCCCGGCCATTCTGAATAGCGCGACGGGTTGAGATATCTAAAACTAACTCCCCAAAGCGCAACTGCTCTGTAGTATCAATATCAGGTTTTAAATACAGGCGAATTAGCTTTAAAAATTCTTCTGGGCGGTAAGGTTTGAGAATATAATCATCAGCCCCAGCTTCTAGACAAGCTACACGGTCATCAACGGTATCTCGCGCCATTAAAACCAGCACCGGAGAACGCATCCCAGTACTTCTGATATTTTTACACAAGGATAGTCCAGATTCGCCTGCCAACATCCGGTCTAAAACAATTAAAGCAGGTTGACAATCACGGCTATATTGCAACCCACTAGCGGCATCGTGGGCTAAAATCGCATCATAACCAGCTTCTTGCAAATCAGAAGATAGCTGATTTGCCAAGCTTTCATCAGTTTCAATCACCAACACACAGGGACTGTGAGCAACTGTCATAAATTTTAAGTCAAAAGTCAATGGTCAACAGAAGTAGCACTCATACCAATTCACAATTCGCAATTCACAATTCGCAATTCGCAATGACGCTCCTTCGTCGCTAACGCTGCGCTAAGGCAATTTGCAATTAAAAAACTTAGATGCAGCAAGGATTTTAGGGTTTACATCCATATCAGATTTTTCGTGAAATGGTATCAGCACTTGGCTATAACTTTGTTTTTCAATTCTATTTATAAACCAGTGATTCGGGAAAAAACCCAAAGAAACAATTTTGACTCAAGTAAAGGTTGTCTATGAAGAATGGGTGTAGGGTAGATGGGTATAAGGGTGTAGGTGTTCAAAACCCTTACAACCTCAAGCCCTCACACCCTTACACCCATTCTGAACAGACAATCGTTGTTAACAATTGACCATTACGGTAATTCCACAGAGGTGGGTTTAGCGATATGCGGTAGACCCCATCCGAGTTTTTCGCGTAAGATGCGGAAAAACTCTGGTGGTTGTAGACGAATAAATCGGACACTATATTGCGATCGCTCTAAATATACCCGATCTTCTGAAAACACATAACACCCGCCATTGCCATCGACCACCATCACCAAACGCGGAATATTCACCGGATAAATATTGACAGTCTCCGTATCTGGAAACACCAAAGCCCTGGAAGCCAAGGAGTGAGGACAAATCGGTACTAACTGTAAAGCGGGTATCCCAGGAGTGACTACGGGGCCACCTGCACTGAGGGAATAAGCCGTAGAACCTGTAGGTGTCGAAACTATTATGCCATCTGCGGCAATATCCACTGGCGCGTGCCGACCAATAGCAATTTCAAAATGACACATACAAGTTAACGGTTCCCGATGCAGCACCATTTCGTTCAAGCACAGGGCTTCCCACAATACCGACTCTCCGCGCAATACTTTCACAGTTAGCATTGCCCGTTCTTCAATTTCATACTCACCCGCCATTGCTTGTTCAATGGCTTGGGAGAGTTGACTGAGATAAGTTTCCGTTAAAAACCCCATGTGACCGGTATTCACCGTTAACAAGGGAATACCCAAGGGTGCAACCTGACGAGACGCAGCTAAAACAGTACCATCTCCCCCCAGGACAACCGCAAACTTCATGTCTGAGTCAAACCCAGGGGGAATTAAACCGTCAACTGGAGTATGGCATACAGGACTTTCGGGATTAGCATAGCCCAGTATTCCACCGATGCTACTGGTGACACATACATGCCATCCCGCAGCGGTGAGTTTTTCTTCTAGTTCGATAGCGACACGACTGGCTATCGGTTTTAAATCATTGTAGATAATGCCTGCTTTCGGCACATTCAAATATCCAAACTTTTAGCGATGCTTTGTACTATGTAATCCTTACATATTTTGACCAACGGAGTCATTATTCTGTAAGTAAAAGTCAAAAAGAGGCTAGGGACTAGTATGTTTTATTCAGCACTATTGACTATTAACCTTTTTAAACGGCGATCGTTTGTCTTTTTGCTTTTTGGTCTTGGTTTTTTCGTAGTTTAGCTCTTTGAGCTTTTTCATAATTCTACTGAAATACTCTTGTAAATAAACTTCGAGAGTAGTTGTTTCTTGTTGATTTAAGCCAAAAACTTTATATACTTCATCCATTGGGGCGTTTAATGGTCTGCCACTGGCCAAAACTTCTGTAAACGCCAGTCTATCGGCCACATTCCATCCCCACTGAAAGAACCGGACAAATCGGCGCACAGTCCGCAATAAATTTAACGGCATTCTTGTGACTTTAGCATCTTTGCTAGACAGGCGTTCACACAAGCTAATAATTTCTTCTGCACTCCAAGCACGAGTGCCAACAACCGGGAAAGCTTGTTTTTCTGTCGCTGGCACACTCAAAGCCCGCACAGCGAATTTAGCAATGTCTTGAGTATCCATATAGGCGATGGGTGATGACTCGCCAGTTACCCAAACTGGTTGTCCTTCTAAAATTGGGATGCCATATTGACCGATTAACCCTTGCATAAAGCCAGCTAAACGTAAAACGGTGTAGTTAAGCCCCGATTCGGCTAAAAATAATTCTGTACACCGCTTAATTTCCATCAGGGGTACTTCTGGGTATTTTTCGGCATCAATTATAGAGAAGAAAATAAAACGTTCCACACCTGCCGCTTTGGCTGCTTGAATTAAGGCTACTTGACCTTCCCAGTCTACCTGCTTGATTGTTAAAGAATCGGTGGCACGGGAAGTAGCCGCATCAATAATTGCGGTAACTCCTTCTAGTGCGGCTGGCAGGGTTTCAGGGTAGCACAAATCTCCAAGAACGAGTTCAGCACCCCACTCTTTGAGAAACGCCGCTTTTTTACTACTGCGGACAAGACAACGTACTTTATACCCCTCATCGATCGCACGACGAGCCACTTGTCTTCCTAAGGTGCCAGTGGCACCGACTATTAGTAATGTCATGAGGGTTGTATTAAATCTTAATGTTTTATGAAAAGAATCTTAACAGAATTATATCCGTAAACAAAAGTTTACACTTTTCTTAGAAATTAATTAATACCCAAAAATTTTGAAAACAGCGTTGTCCGTTGTGCGGACACGCTATTTTTTCAGACTTCAGAGAGATTATTCTTCTGCACCCTGAATTTTCAGCAATAAAGCACCTAAAGCCCAACCCACGAAGATTAAACTAAAAGCCAGAAAAGCTGTACTGAAAATTTCGCCACCCATTGTTTTGTGTCTCCTTTGAGAATCGTTTGTCATAATTCTAAAGGCTAACCTTTAGATTGCATATAATTTGGGCTGTTTGTTGCCATCTGGTGATTCAAGAATAGAAGTTTTACTTTTACCAATGACCCCAGATAAACTGAAGTTACTCAACAGCTACCGTTGAATTAGACCTGTGTAAACAATTCTAAACTAGTTTGATGGTTAATCCCGATGATTGCGGGATCAAGCCAATTCCATGACAAATCGAGATAAATTAGCCTTATGTATCCAAGCGAGTCAAAACTCATAGCAAAATCACACAAAGCAATTCGTCCTCGATTAGCACTGACATTGGGAGATCCCGCCGGAATTGGGACAGAAGTCATCTTAAAAGCTTTAGCTGATCCAGAAGTAACTCAAAATTGTGATGTCACGGTAATAGGAAATCAAGATTGGTTAGTGCAGACTTATGACCAATTAAATTTATCGGGTAATTTAGTTGCCTTGGCAAATCCCCACAGTTTAAAAGTTATTGATGTGCAGTTGCAGCAAAATCTCAATGCAATTGTTCCAGGTGTAGGAAATGAGGTGAGTGGTGCGGCGAGTTTTGCTTATATGGAATATGCGATCGCCCAAACACTGGCAGGTGAATTTGATGGTATAGTCACAGCGCCCATTGCTAAATCGGCTTGGAAAGCCGCAGGATATAATTATCCCGGTCAAACAGAACTTTTGGCAGAAAAATCTAATGTAGAGCGATATGGGATGTTATTTGTAGCGCGATCGCCTCACACTGGTTGGATACTCCGCACCTTGTTAGCTACGACACATATTCCTCTGCGCCAAGTAGCAGATACACTCACACCCCAACTACTCAGCCAAAAACTAGATTTATTAGTAGAGTGCTTACAAACAGATTTCAGTATTAGTAAACCGAGAATTGCGATCGCAGGTTTAAATCCCCATAGTGGCGAACAAGGACAATTAGGAACCGAAGAACTCGATTGGTTGATTCCTTGGATAGAACAAGAACAGCAAAAGCACCCTCAATTGCTCTTAGAAGGGCCAATCCCTCCCGATACAATGTGGGTGAAACCTAGTCAAGCTTGGTATAGCAACTCTTCGATAAATCATCTAGCCGATGCTTACTTGGCACTCTACCACGACCAAGGCTTGATTCCTGTGAAACTCATGGCCTTTGACCGTGCCGTGAATACTTCCATTGGTTTACCATTTATCCGCACTTCACCAGACCACGGTACAGCATTTGATATTGCAGGTAAAGGAATTGCCGACTCCATCAGTATGAAAGCCGCAATTCAATTAGCTGCTGAGTTAGCCAGTACTAGAAGACAAGTTGATTGATAAGAAAATATCCTTGTGCTTGACTATCTAGATTAATATGCGCTATTATTGTAAATTGTGTGGTTAAGGACGTATAGCTCAGTTGGTTAGAGCGCTACGTTGACATCGTAGAGGTCACTGGTTCGAATCCAGTTACGTCCATTCTTGTTGATTGTCAAATATGAAAATTTCTGCGAAGTCCGGGAAAAATTGCGATCGCGCTGTTAGAATCCAGCCAAGCAAACTAATGGCAATCAACAATGGTCTCTACTACTGCACGCTTCTCAGACACTCAAAACCATTGGGCGCGTCCGTTTATTGAAGCCTTAGCAGCGCGGCGCATTTTAAATGGCTATCCCAACGGTACTTTTCGCCCCGATAACTCAGTGACGCGTGCTGAGTTTGCGGCGATCGTGGCAGCAGTTTTTACTGTACCAGAAAAACGCCAATACACTCCTTTTGTTGATGTCCCGGCAAATCACTGGGCAGTAAAAGCTATTGAGAAATGTTACGAAACAGGATTTTTGACTGGCTATCCCGATAAATATTTCCGCCCTAATAATCGCATTGCTAGGGGTGATGTTTTAGTTTCACTAATCAATGGTTTGGGTATTGCAGCGAAAATACCACCGGACTTAGTAAACCAATTACCACAAATTTATCAAGATGCAATTAACATTCCTGGTTATGCCAGAAATCAAATTGCTTTAGCTACGAGTGCAGGTTTTGTTGCCAGTTTCCCCAATATTAAATTACTCAATTACGCTACAGCTGCAACTCGCGGCGATGTCGCGGTGATGGTTTATCAAGCTTTGGTATATCTGGGTAATGCCCAAAAGATATCTTCTGTTTATCTTGTAGTTCCACCAACCACAACACCAACACCGACACCGACACCAACACCAACACCGACACCCATACCAATACCCACGCCCACACCCATACCTAGACCCCCTGTATCTAGTACTGTTAAAGTCAGCCATACACGCGAGTTTCGTGGGGCTTGGGTAGCGTCGGTGTGGAATAGTGACTGGCCTTCCAAGGCGGGACTTCCAACTGCACAACAAAGGTCAGAATTTTTAGAAATTGTCAACCAGTTGCAAGCACTGAATTTCAACGCTTTGATTTTGCAAGTACGTCCTGAAGGTGATGCTTTGTATGCTTCAGAATTAGAACCTTGGAGTGCTTGGATTACTGGAACCCAAGGCAGAGCGCCCGAACCATTTTATGATCCTTTAGAGTTTGCGATCGCTGAATGTCACAAACGCAATATCGAAGTTCACGCTTGGTTCAACCCCTACCGCGCCAAAACTAGCATCAAAGGTTCTCCTAATGTCCGCCCCCACATCGCAGTTACCCATCCAGAAGTAGTTTATCAGTGGGGCAATCAACTGTGGATGGATCCTGGCTCAAAAATTGTTCAAGATAGAGCTTACAATGTAATTCTTGATGTTGTACGGCGCTATGACATCGATGGTATTCACTTAGACGATTATTTTTATCCCTATCCCATCCAAGGGCAATCTTTCCCCGACAATAAAACCTACGCTGCATACAGAGCCGCAGGTGGTTTATTAAGTTTAGATGATTGGCGACGCGAAAATGTCAATCAAATGGTGCTGCGGCTTTCACAAGGAATCAAGACAACCAAACCTCATGTCAAATTTGGGATTAGTCCATTTGGAATTTATCGCCCCGGACAACCTGCGGGAATTACTGGTTTAGATGCTTACAGTGTATTGTATGCTGATTCACGCAAATGGTTAGAACAAGGTTGGATTGATTATTTAGCACCGCAACTTTATTGGCGGATCGACCAAACCAAACAAAGTTATCCTGCACTACTGCGATGGTGGACAGAAATTAATTCTCAGCAGCGACATATTTACGCCGGAAATAATCTTGGTCAATTAGATGGAAAAGCTTGGAAAGACGATGAAATTGATAAACAAGTCAAAATTTCCCGCAACTTAGCCAGCAACTTATCTCTAGGAAATATTTTCTTTAGTATGAGTGCTATTAATCAAAATCGGCGCGGTATTGCTGACCAATTCAAAAATTCTCTTTATTCTAGACCTGCAATAGTACCTTCTATGCCTTGGCGGAGTGCTGCCCAAGTATCTCCTCCCCAAGCCTTGCAATTTAAAGATGGTAAACTTAACTGGCAACCAGGAGATAATCAGCCTGTAAGGTCTTGGACACTTTACCGCCAAACAGGTGATAGTTGGACTATTCAGCGTATTTTATCTGCTGGTACAACTTTCGCCACTGTCCAACCTGGAACTTATGCTGTTTGTGCCGTTGATAGGTTAGCAAATGAAAGTTTAGGTGTAGTTATTACTGTAAGTTGATGATAGGACTTACGCACAAAGATTGTCAGTTAAGAATGGGTGTAAGGGTTTTGAACACCTACACCCTTACAGGGAAGTCAAAATTCAAAAGTCAGAGAATTTTTTACTTTTGACTTTTGACTTGATTCTGCCCCTTCACCCTCTCCCCAAAACTTAATTTTTCGTTGTATTTTTATTTTGTACTAGCGATCGCACTTTGGCATTCTTCCACAGAAGCACGCTGTTGCATGGCTTGGACTAAAGCCTGATAACTTGACCAATTTTCTTCTAACAGAGTTTTTGCTTGTAAAACATGAAACCGTTGTTTTTGCTGAAAGGCTGACTCGGAAAAACCCACAATTTTTAAGACTTCCGCCAACTTCGCTTTATCATCAGCGCCACCTTCTGCACGTTCAAATACTAAAGCTTCCGCCGCAATACCAGCCATCCACATTGTGCAGTAACGGTCTAGCATTTGGGCGCTGATGGTACCTTTTTCTAATTGTGCCGCTAACTCAGCGTCATTAAAAGCCACACCGCCTTGTCCTGGTTGTCCTTTTCGCCAAGCTTCCCAGGCGCTGAGAGTGTAGCCAGTGACGGGAATACCCAGCACAGAAGCCACCAAAAAATGTCCTGCTTCATGGTGGATAATGCGATCGCGGTGTTCACTCGAAAATCCCGCAATCCAATCTAGCAAAATAGTTCCACCCTTACCTTGCAAGCTAAAACTGTCTAAAGTGGCGATTCCTAAAATAGTGAAAGTGGCGAGTGCTGGTACTGTCGGCGATAAGTTAATTAATGGCCCCAGCAGTACCGAAAAAGTCATCAGAAAGACTGATATGGCTACTAAATTGAGGGCTGTTTGGCTCATTGTCAGTTTTTTAACTACGGCTTAATCTTTCTTAATTATGAAGCGATCGCTCCATTTTTGAGTAGGATTTTTGATAGTCTGCATAGATAAACTGGGTTGTTCTATGGCAATCCTCAATAATCTCTCCCTAGCCTCCCTTGTCCTCCTTGTCTCCCTTGTCTATATCTACACTTCCAGAAATGCCCATAATTAATCAGTTAATAGAAATTGCCACCGAATCAGGAATTAATATTCACAACATCACTCGACAAATCAAAGATTTAATTGCTCAAACATCAATTAAAAACGGACAAGTTTTAGTCTTTTCACGTCACACAACCACAGCTTTAGCCATCAATGAATATGAAGTCAGATTATTAGAAGATATCAAAGTATTCTTTAATAAATTAGCACCAGCATCAGACCGTTACTTACACAATGATTTGCATTTACGAGATGTTCCCGAAGATGAACCGATGAATGCCCATTCTCATCTACTTGCCATGATGTTAAGTACTAGTGAAGTCATTCCCATTGTGGATGGAAAATTAGCATTAGGAACTTGGCAATCTGTATTATTTTTTGAATTAGATGGGCCGCGTCAACGAACCGTATCAGTGCAGATTTCCGGCGAGTGAAATTTATGACTATTATTCAACCAAAACGTTTCACATTGGATGAATATCACGAACTTACAAAATTAGGCTTTTTTCATGAAGATGAACATATCGAATTAATCAATGGGGAAATTATTCAAATTATATGTAAGGGTACAGCACACGCAACTTGTTTAAGAAACTTATTAAGTAAATTACCAAAATTAGTAAGAGATAAGGCAACATTACAATCTAAATCACCAATTACTTTACTTCTCAATAGTGAGCATGAACCTGATTTAACTATTGTTAAAAACCGTCCTGATAATTATCTATTGGCTCACCCTAGTCCTGATGATGTTTTGTTAATAATGGAAGTTGCCGACTCTTCATTAAGTTATGACCAAGATGTGAAAATTCCTATTTACGCTCAAGCTGGTATTTCTGATTGTTGGATATTTAATTTGCTCGATAATTATTTAGAATGTTACAGCGAACCTTCTCAAGATAATCACGGTAAATATGGTTATCTAGATAAGCGAATTGTTTTACCTAATCAAGTAGTAGCGTTGTCTTGTTTCCCTGATTTGTCTCTCGATTTAAATAAAGTATTTCCGCCAAAACTAAATTCTTAAAGGATATTGAGTACCTGTCCAAGCTGTAATTTTTTACAAGAAACTATCTTGACATCCAGTATTGATTGTGCAAATCTATACTTAAGACAGCAAAATAAATGCACTCTAAAGCTCTAGTTGTTGATATTGTCTCAGGAGAGATAACTTATGATTGCTTGTTACGCTTTGAGTCATCTTTTTGCCTGAGTAATTAGCCAAATATCTCGTCCAAGGCACAGATTAGCCTGTAAACAATAAGACGAGATATTTGCCTGAATATTCAGGGAGAAAGATGAAGCAAAGCTTAGTAAGCAGCCACTGACTTGTACCTCTTGAGATAGAACCAAAGAAAGCGATAGTAAGAGCCATTGTGTGAGCGAAAACTTTTTGAGTTTCAATCACTTACCCCAGGTGATGCTACTTCTAGAGGTGTAGTTTTTTGATGCTGTCCAGTACACCACAAATACTGGAGAAAGTAGAATGCTTGCTCATTCACAATCCACAAAACAAAACAGCTATAGGAAAAGCTCTGTTGCTGTTCTTTGTGATATTCAAAATGTTCTAAGAATTAAGGATACAGCCAAATTCTTACTAGATTTTGCAAAATTGCAAGGAAAAGTAGATTATAAAAAACTCTACTACAACTCACATTATCCTAGTCAAGTTTCTATCAAAGACATACTAGAGACACTAGATTTTGAAAGTATTGATGTTACAGACTCTTCTTTGAATAGCGCAGATCATCGTTTGATGGCTGACTGTGTTAAGCTTTTTGCTCCACAACGCTCACCTATCCCCAAAATAATTATTCTTGTATCAGGAGATTGGGATTATGCTGGTTTAATTGCAATTCTCCAAGCTATGGATAAAAAGGTGATAGTTTTTGCTCAAAAAGGTAGTGCTAGTGTAAAACTAATGAACCTCGTTGGTAAGAATAATTTCTACTTTGTGGATGAATTACCTGAGTTAATGAAAGATATAACTCAAATTTGCGTTCCTGCTATTAAGTAGGACAAAAAAATGATTTATGGGATAGATATTACCTACCCTATATCTATCCTGGAAGGTTTAGGGTTATTCCCTAAATCTAACTTAAGTTACAAACAATTATTATTCCCAACTAGACAAGTAAGAAAAATGCACAAGCTTCTAACATTTCGGAATGAAAAACTTTTACGGCGGGCGCTGACTCACCGTTCTTATGTTCATGAAAATCCAGGTGAAGGAGAACATAATGAACGCTTGGAATTTCTCGGTGACGCTATACTCAATTTTTTTAAGTGGTGAATATCTTTATCGCCACCACCCAGAAAAAGGAGAAGATGAATTAACACGCCGACGTTCTGCTTTAGTAGATGAAAAGCAATTAGCCAAATTTGCTGAAGAAGTTGGTATAGATTTGAGAATGCGGTTAGGAAGAGGAGCGATTTTAGATGGTGGTTTTCAAAATCCTAATTTGCAGAGTAGCACTTTTGAAGCTGTTATCGGAGCTTATTATTTAGATAATAATTGTGATGTTGAAGCAGTACGGGCTATTGTTGAACCATTGTTTGATTCTGTACCTGAACAAATTGTTGTAGTTCGCTCAAATGTAGACTCAAAAAACCGTTTTCAAGAATGGGTACAACGCAATATAACAATAAACCCGCCTGAATACATTACAAAGCAGGTAGGTGGTTTGTCTCACGCACCAATATTCACCGCAAAAGTATTTGTTGATGGTAAAGAATACGGAGAAGGAAAGGGACGTAACAAAAAAGATGCGGAAAAAGCTGCTGCTGAAAATGCACTGGCTAAGTTGAAACAAGAAGGTATGTTGTAGAGATTTATCTAATTTTTAAGAGTGGGGAGAGGTTAGCCTTGGTTGTGTTTTATTGCTTTTGGGTTGTAGTTTCATCCATTGAAAAGACACAAGGTTTAATAACAAACCGATGAGTAATAAAATCACCATCAAGGTTATCTGATACCACAGAATTGGTTGCACAAATAAGTCTGCCACAAGATGAAGCAAGTTCATAATGCTGTAAACTACAGTTAAGGCGAAATGTAAGACGCGGTAGCGTTTAGATTCGGTAAAAGAAGTGGCGATTATCGCCAATATGGGTAGTGTGAAAAATCCCAACATTAGCCATAGAATTACAGAAATATCACTCAGTTGTGAGGCGTGTTGCGATTCGGCTACAGATAAACCATGAAATAACGGCATTAAACCTAGTTGTGTGTGAAACAATGTTCCTAGGAGAAATGCTGTCCATAGAGTAATGATTCGTTCTCTATAATTCAGCATGATGAAATCTTCTCGATTTATAATTGCCCAGTTTTTAATTTAGGCAAAAAATCTGAGGAACTTGTGAAGTATGTAATTAGTTTTATCAGGTATTGATTTCTAAGGGGAAAGTCACAGTAAATGTAGAACCAACACCTAGCTGAGATTCTAAATTGATTTCGCCTTGGAGTAATGTGACTAACCGAGCAACGATCGCCAGCCCTAATCCTGTACTATCAGGTAGGTAAGCGCGATCGCTCTTATTTATCCGATAATAAGGTTCAAATATCCGCACTTGGTTTTCTGGCGCAATTCCAATTCCTGTATCAACAACCGTAAATGACCAATATTTTTCGTCTAAAATTTGACATACTATTGTGACACTACCCGACTCTGTATAGCGAATGGCATTACTGACAAGATTGGTGATTACTTGTTGTAATTGAAACTCATCTGTGAATATTTCTTGTGGACAGCGATCGCAGTCTACAATAATTTGTAAATCTTTTTCCTCTGCTAACGGTTCCAACATTTCACACACATTAATTACCAATTCTTGGACATTGGTAGGTGCAATTTGCAGTTGTACTTTACCCGCATCATATCGGGATAGTTCTAATACATCATTAATTAAGCGGAGTAAATGTCTGCCATTGCGTAGTACTCGTTCGATATGTTCTAAATTTGTATAAGAGTCTTTGATATCAGAATTGCGTTTTTGTTGTCGTAAAAATAAATCAGAATAGCCAATAATCGATGTCAGAGGATGTTTCAGTTCGTGGGCTAATTGCGAAAATGTATCTTGATTGGCATTAATTAAGCGGGTTAATTCCTCGTTATGCAGAGTTAATGATAAATGTAGATGCTTTAATTCTCGTAAACGCTCTTCAACATAACTTTTAAAACAGCGTGCTATCGCTTCATCTATGACAGCATCAATTAAACGCATATAACGCACAATTTCGGCCGGCGTTCCTTGCAATAAACCTGTCTCTAAAGTATCAAATATTACTATTCTTAATAACCGATATTCTCTCGCAATTTCCGTAGGATCAAAACCTTGTTCAGCCCGTAGTAACCCATGTTGCCAACTGGCTGTCAGTATCGACTTGATATCACTTTCCTGAGATGGCGCAAGTACACTAATCATCGCTCGAAACACATCCGGAATGTGATTTTTAATCGCTGTATAAGACAAGTCATCAGCACTTTCAATCTGCCTGTCTTGCCGAACTGCCGCCACCCATTTCTCAATAATACTGTTAATATTTTCAGCCAGTATGAGACTAAAATCCATTACGTTAAGTTTTGTAAAGATTTAGTGAAAAAAATTTGGAACTAGAACTAGTTTATCGAGAATGGTGATTTTTTGGGCAGAATTAACGGAATCATTCAACTATAACAAGTAAGAAACTACGTACCTATAGAGATAGATTTTAGCTATTGAGATTGAATTTTTTGGCTTTTTGTTGAGTATGATTAACGGGGCAATAGTAGATATTTGTTACACATCATTGACAGCCCAAAGGGTGAATAAATTAAGTTAGAGCAATCAATAGAATCTATCCTAAGAAGTTGTTTTTACTGGACAGCAATGTTATATTTCGCTATATTGTTGTGAATTCGAGTAAGTCAGCCTAATTCAGCGTGTCAAAGTACGTAACGCTGAAACGGAGGAACCACACTTGGGGCGTATCTTAGTAGAAGTAAAAAGTAAAAAGTAAAAAGTTAGTGATAATCTAACTCAGCACTCATTACTCAGCACTCTAAAAAGAGGGGCATCTCTCAGCCCTAGCCCGTCAGCTAACTTCGTAGGCATTGAGAGGAGACTGAAGAGATAGCATTTTTATGATGTTTTGATCTCATCAGTGTCCAAGGCTGGTACTGCTCAGATTTTTGTACCTGTACTTAAACCTGCTGAGGTTAAAGATGATATTGCAATTAAATTTAGCAGCGATCGCAGCGATCGCTGGTCAAGCTGCGTGGCAGAAAACCAAGCCCATCATTACTAAAGATGTCGTCTTTTTACCTATCTTGGGTTTTTTAGGCATTATTTTGCTGTGGTGGGTGGTTGCTTTAACCAACCATGAATTAATGCCCACACCACCAGAGGCATTAATTGCCAATTTAGACTACATATTAAATCCTTTTTATCAACGAGGGCCGGGTAACTTGGGCATTGGTTGGTTGTTACTAGCCAGTCTACGCCGTGTGTTGATTGGTTTTTTGTTAGGTGCAGTCGTCGCCATTCCTTTGGGATTTCTCATTGGGATGTCTAAGCCAGCAATGTTAGCCCTCAACCCCATCATTCAGATATTTAAACCTGTATCACCCTTGGCTTGGTTGCCCATTGCTTTAGCTATCTTTAACTTGGCAGATCCCTCAGCAATTTTTGTGATTTTTATCACCTCCTTATGGCCGACCATTATTAACACAGCCCTAGGAGTTGCCAGCGTTCCCAAAGATTATATAGATGTGGCACAGGTGTTAGAAATGCCACGCTGGCGCAGAATCACTAAAATCATTTGGCCTGCCAGTTTACCTTATATCTTTACAGGCTTACGAATTAGTTTAGGCATTGCTTGGTTAGTTATCGTCGCCGTCGAAATGCTGACAGGCGGTATTGGTATCGGCTTCTTTGTTTGGGATGAATGGAGTCGGTTAAATCTCAGTTCTGTGTTTCTTGCAGTATTTGTCATTGGTTTAACCGGACTAATTCTCGATTTCGCCGTCGGTAAACTTCAAGAACTTGTGACTCATCGCCCGACAACGGTGAAATAACAAAATTTACCAGCCATTCGCATTCCTCACAGGTGGTCAGATCCCCGACTTTTGAGAGAAGTCGGGGATCTCACAACCCATCAAATAGAAGACTCTGCGCCAATATGGAGCTACAAAAATGGGTGATAATAACTGGACTAGAAGAGATTTTCTCTTAGGACTGGGAACTACAACAGCCGGAATTGCTCTATCTTCCTGTGGAATTTCGGGAGATAAATCTGCGTCAGGATTGACAAAAGAAGCCTTAGCGGTTCAACCTGTAGTTAGGTCTCAAGATTTAGAAAAACCGGATATTACCGTTGGTTACGTTCCTGTTAATGATTGTGCGCCATTTGCGATCGCCTGGAAAAAAGGTTTCTTTCGCAAGTATGGTTTAAATGTCAAACTCAACCGCGAAGCCAGTTGGGCAACTTCTCGTGACGGTTTAATTTTTGGTCGTTTAGATGCTTCCCCTGTTGTATCGGGGGCTGTCACCAATGCCAGAATTGGGGCAGAAGGCGCACGTCACGCCCCTTTGTGTGCCGCCATGACCATTCATCGCCACGGTAACGCCATGACCATGAACAAAGCTATGTGGGATTTTGGCTTGCGTCCGTGGTACGAATATCAACAACAATATGGCGACGGCGCATTAGCAGCCTTTGGCAAAGATTTCCGCGCCTACTTTGATAAGCAGTCACCAGAAAATAAAGTTTGGGCTGTGGTCTTGAGTTCCGCGATTTACGAATATTTCGTGCGTTACATATCTGCGGCGGCTGGTGTCGATCCTCTCAAAGAGTTTCGCGTTATCATCGTCCCCCCTCCCCAAATGGTGACAAACGTGCGAATTGGGGCAATGCAAGCTTATATGGTAGCCGAACCTTGGAACACCAGAGCCATTACAGGTAACGAAAACATTGGTTTTACCTTCGCCCAAGGTAAGGAAGTCTGGCTAGGACATCCCGATAGATTATTGGGTGTGATGGAGTCATTTATCGAAAAATATCCCAAAACCTATCGTTCTCTAGTAAAGGCGATGATTGAAGCTTGCCAATATTGCAGCAAACCTGAAAATCGCCAAGAAGTCGCCGAACTACTTACAGACCGTTCCTTTACTGGTGCGAGACCAAAAAACAAGAATGCCCCAATTACCAAATTTACAGCCCCAGGAATTTTGGGAAGTTACAACTATGGCGGGTTTGACGGCAAAGACCGTACCATCCAAGCTGCTGATACTACCATCTTTTACGATATTCCCGACAACTTGCCCAAACAGCCAGGCGAACACGCAACATTTATGTGGCGGTCGAGAAGTATTTGGTTAATGACCCAAGCCGCCAGGTGGGGACAAATTCAGGAATTTCCTAAAAATGCCGAAGAATTAGCCGAAAAAGGTTGGAGAACAGATTTATATCGAGAAATAGCCTCAGAAATGGGTATCGAATGCCCGAAAGACGATTACAAAGTTGAAGCAGCAGAAGTATTTATTGACAAAAAACCCTTCGACCCTAGTGACCCGGTAGGCTATCTCAACAGTTTTGAAATTCGGGCGAAATCTCCGGTGCGTTTCTTTATGTCTTAGGTATTAATTCTCAACATTGACTAACAAATAGTTCAAATTTTAGCGGAGCCTTTGATGATGAAATATACACCCACTTCAATCGATACTGAACAGCAAGTCATGTCTCGTAATAACTTTTTAGAAATTGAAAATTTAGTCAAGTCATATCCGACACCAGATAAAGGTAATTTTGTGGTTTTGGATGGTGTCAATCTCAGCATTAGTGAAGATGAATTTATTTCAGTAATTGGTCATTCTGGTTGTGGTAAATCAACTTTGTTAAAAATTGTTGCTGGGTTAGAAACAGCAACTTCTGGTTCAGTACGACTAGATGGCAAAGAAATCCGCAAGCCAGGCGCAGAAAGGATGATGGTCTTTCAAAACTACTCTTTATTACCTTGGTTAACTGTTAGAGAAAACATCCGTTTAGCCGTAGATGAAGTGTTAAAAAATGCAACTCGTGCTGAAAAAATTAGCATTGTTAACGAACACTTGGCAATGGTAAACTTAACCCCGGCAGCAGATAAGTATCCTGATGAAATCTCTGGAGGTATGAAACAACGGGTAGGTATTGCCAGGGCTTTAGCAATTCGTCCCAAAATGTTGCTGATGGATGAACCTTTTGGGGCATTAGACGCATTAACTAGAGGAAAATTACAACGGCAAGTATTAGATATTTGGGAAAATAATCGCCAAGCCGTGATGATGATTACTCACGATGTTGATGAGGCTATTTATATGAGCGATCGCATCGTATTAATGACTAATGGCCCAGCCGCTAATATTGGGGAAATCTTAGAAGTACCTTTCGATCATCCACGCGATCGCTCTGCGATGCGGAATTCCAAAGAATATTTTGAATTGCGTAATTATGCCTTGAATTTTCTTGATAAATATTTCACCCAAAATGAGTAAATTAGACTATCATTTCTTTTAGCGGGTCGCCTAATTCAAATTCATCACATCATGATTTGAAACGGAGGAACCAAATATATGGGGCTAATCTTCAAGAGAGACACCTTCCAGTCTTAGCCCGTCAGCTAACTCCGTCGGCAATGGAAGGAACTCCCAAAAATTTGGCTGTAATAACAGTTGTGATTGGGGTTTCTTTAAGGAACGAATAAAAGATGAAGCCTAAAGGATGAGATTCATACTTTGCACTTTAAACTTCATACTTTATTCACCCTGCTTCTCATTCCTCATTTATTCCCTTTAGGAGAAGTTAAACTGTGAACATTAAGCCAATGTTAGTGCGCCTGCAAAGCGCCATAGGTAGAGATGATTTAGTTGAGCAAATGGTATTAATACCAGAGCCAAAAAGAAGTTCTTTGACAAATTCTCAAACATCAAACGCCATCAACTTAATCGTTGGTTACAACGCTTCACCTAATAGTCATACAGCACTAGACATTGCTTTTTGGATTGCTCATCAAACACGTTTAGCAACAAATCAGCAAGTTGTAGTCCAAGCTGTTTATGTAGTAGAACAAAATCAAAGTGAAAAGTCTTTAGATAAAGTTAATTGGGCAGATTATTTAACTTCCTGCGAATGTGGAGTCAGTAATATGTACCAATCTGCAACATCTGTATTAACTCAACCAAAAATTAAGGGCATCAGCCAGTCTTTACAAGCACAAACTGTTACTCATCTAGAACAGGCTGATAAAATTCTTTGGCAAGCACGTAGTTTAGCTGAAGAATGGCAGGGTTCTTTTAAATCGCATTTACGCTTCGGTAACGTTGCTACAGAATTGGCAAAAGTTGTGAAATTAGAAGCGGCTGATGTTTTATTGCTGGGGTGTAAATCTATTAATCATAAGATGATTCAGGCGCTAGGTTTTAACTTTCCTTGTGCGATTTTAGGCATACCCAATGGCATTGATGAATAACTACTGTATGAAATAACAGTAATTCTTGAGCTAAATCAGATTTATGGCAAGTCACCTATACTTTAGGTGGCTTTTTCAGTAATATGCAACTAACTAGCTAGACATCAAGAGGCAGAAAGTGGAACACTGGCAAGCTATCCTGAGCGTTATCACCTTTTTGGGTGTAATTCTCCTAATTATGACGGAATGGGTGCATCTGACTATCGCTGCTTTATTGGGAGCATTGCTATTAGTTTTCACCAACGTTATGACATTAAAAGAAGCCGTGGGTTATATCGGTAATAGTCATGGAACATTAGGTTTATTTTTTGGTGTGATGGTGCTTGTCAGAGCATTTGAACCAACTAAAATATTTGATTATTTAGCCACTCAAATTGTCATTCTAGCCAAAGGTGATGGCAAACGTTTGTTATTAAGTATTGTCGGGATTGTTACGCCGATTTGTGCCGTCTTACCCAATGCCACAACTGTGATGTTGTTAGCGCCATTAATTCCACCAATGGCAGAAGAAATAGGTATAAATTTTGTACCATTGTTGATATTAATGGTGTTTATAGCTAATAGTGCTGGTTTATTAACTTTAGTTGGTGATCCGGCAACATTTATTGTGGGAGATGCGATTAATATTAGTTTTATTGATTATCTCTGGCACTTAAGTTTAGGTGGAGTAATTGCTGTTGTTACAGTCACAGCCACCCTACCATTTTTATTCCGGAAAATTTGGCATACCAAGCTTGATAATCTGGAAGAATTACCACATCCCCAAATTAATCATCCACGAGTATTAACTGTGGGGGCGGTGATTATAGCGTTTGTATTAATATTTTTTGTGATTGGCGAATCGTTACCAGTGCCACTTTCACCTGCTGCTGTGGCTTTATTAGGTGCAGCTTTGGCGTTGCTACTATCTCATCAAAGCCGTATTGATACTGTTAACAATATTTTACGTGATGTTGATTGGAGTACATTAATATTTTTTATGAGTATTTTTGTATTAATTGGTGGATTAGAAAAAACAGGCGTAATTAATGGTTTATCAGGGTTTTTGGCACTTATTTTAGGAAAAAATATTATTCTCGGTTCTTTAGTTTTGTTATTTTTTGTCGGCATATTATCTAGTGTTGTGCCGAATATTCCTTTAGTAGTAGCAATGGTACCCTTACTCAAACAATATCTTGTGAGTGTAGGGTTAGCACCGACAGAAGTGTTAGCACAAGACTTTCAAGGGCAGTTTCCGGCTGAGGTTTTACCATTGTTTTACGCCATGATGTTTGGTGCAACTTTGGGAGGTAACGGTACACTTGTAGGGGCATCTTCTAACATAGTTGCAGCCGGAATTTCTGAACAACATGGTCGGCGTATATCATTTAAAACTTTTCTGCACTACGGTATTCCCGTGATGTTTTTGCAACTAGCCACTTCGGGATTATATGTGTTAGTGCGATTTCTGATCTAGGCATAATCACAACTAATTCAATTTCCTGCTTGAGAGGGGTGATTTTAACAGCACGTATTTAAATATACCTAAGTGTATGGTTTTGTCGTGGCTGTAAATGTTGCATTATAGGTATAAGAGGAAAGTCAAAATCAGCTTCAAAAAGGATCAAACTTATGAACCCGCCTGAAGAATATACCAACTACAATGCACTAGAACCAGGACAAGGGGGGTTAAATCAAGTCAATAACAAACTACAATTTACTACTAATGGGATTGGTGAAACTAACAGCTTAGATAAAGTCCGAGATATTCTTTTTGGCAATCAGATACGTGATGTTGACAAAAAATTTACTCGCTTAGAAGAAAACTTAATTTCAGAAATTGTGAGCTTGCGAGATGAAACCCGCAAACGTTTAGATGCTTTAGAAACTTATATCAGACAAGAGGTTGATTCGTTAACAGCACAACTGAAGAAAGAGCAATTAGAGCGTGATGCCGGGATGCGATCGCTCTCGGAAGAGCAGAAAAATAGTAACTTATCTTTAGAAAATAAAATTTCTCAAGTTGACGAACAAACTACCAACCGTCAACGAGAATTGCGTGAACATATCTTAAATCAATCAAAAAATTTACAGGATGATCTTCAGCAAAAGTATGAAGAAATTTTAGCGGTGCTGAAACGCGAGATGCAAGACATCCAAAGAGAGAAAACAGACCGTTCTAAGTTGGCTGCTTTGTTTACAGAATTAGCAGTGCGGCTGAATACAGATCAGAAATTCTGAGATGAAATTTCAATTACTGATGTAGATTAAGGGATTTGGGTAATGAATAGCTATCCCCCGAATCGAGTACCTCCAGAAGCTAAAAGCATGAATGGAGAATCTGCTAACTTAGATTCTCTCAATCAAGATGACCTCAATTTACTTCGCAGCTTACTCCTGGGGATTGAACCTGCTCAACTAGATAAACTCTACGAAAGATTAAATAATCCGCAAATTCAACCAGAAGATATCAGTCGTTTGCTTCCCGAAGCTGTGGTTTTGCGTTCCAAGCAAGATCAACAATTGGTAGAAGCGATAGTTTCGACTGTGGAACAAGCAATTCAAGTCTCTGTCAGTCAAGATGAAAATGTGCTGTCTGAAGCATTTTTCCCCATTATTGGCCCAGCTGCTCGCAAAGCGATCGCTACAGCTTTAGATGAGATGATGCAATCGCTGAATCAGGCTTTAGAAAATAGCTTGTCACCACAAAGTTTTAAATGGAGGTTAGAAGCCAAAAGGACAGGAAAATCCTTTGCAGAAATTGTCTTTTTGCGGACTTTAATTTACCGCGTTGAGCAAATATTTCTGATTCACAGACAAACTGGTTTATTACTGCATCATGTCAGGTTACAACAAGTAGCTGTTCAAGATCCCGATTTAGTCGCGGCGATGTTGACAGCGATTCAAGATTTTGTCAAAGATTCTTTCAGTGTGCTGCAAGAAGATACATTAAGAAGTTTGCGCTTTGGCGAACTCACAATTTGGGTAGAAGCAGGGCCACAAGCAATTATCGCTGGGATAATTCGCGGTAAACCGCCACAAGAATTACGCGCAGTTTTTCAAGCAGCAATTGAAAAACTGCATCTCAAACTTGGAATAGAACTGCATAGCTTTACAGGCGAAACCGAACCATTTCAAGCTAGTGAACCTTATTTAGAAAGCTGTTTAGCAGTACAGTATAAAACTCCGGCTCGGCAAAATTATACCTATGCTTGGACTTTCTTAGGTTTAATGGCGATCGCAGCTGGAATTTGGAGCTTTTTTACGGTAAGAGACAATATTCGTTGGCAAACTTATCTCCATAAATTGAACTCCCAGCCGGGAATTGTAGTGCTGAACACTCGATATTACAACGGGAAACACTTTATTTCAGGAATGCGTGATCCTGTGGCTGTAGATCCCAACACCTTCATCTCATCAACAAATTTGCACCCAGATAAAGTTATTGCTAAATGGCAATCTTACTTATCATTAGAACCACAAATCACCACTAAAAGAGCCACAGAATTACTGAAACCACCACCCACCACAAAACTACAAGTAGATGATTCTGGCATTCTTGTGGCTAGTGGCTACGCACCGCAAAAATGGATTTTAGAAGCTCAGAAGCTCTGGCGTTTTATTCCCGGAGTCACACAATTTCAAGCTAAAAATCTGTTCGCCAATGAACTCAAAGAATTAGAATTAGCTAAAAATAACATTGAAGCTACGACATTTTTATTTATCGAAGGTAAAGATGAGTTAACTCCTGGAGAAAGTCAAAAACTGCCCAAGTTACGGACAAATTTTTCCACCCTTTTCAACCTAGCTCAATCCTTAAATAAGGATGTACAAGTTCAAATTCGCGGTCACACTGATACTACTGGAACAGAAGGTCAAAACTTTATCCTGAGTCAAGTACGCGCGAATAAAATCTTTGTAGCTTTAAATGTGCCGCCAATTAATGCCAATAAATTTAAACTGGTTGCTTTAGGTTCTAAACTACCTTATCAACCAGAATCAAATTTAGATGCCAGAAAGCTCAATCGCCGCGTGTCTTTTCAAGTATTCATCACTGACAAAAGTAAATAAATATGCTGCAAAAGAAAATATGTATGGTGGGTGCATTTGCCACTGGCAAAACTAGTTTAGTATCAAGGTTTATCTATAGTATTTTTTCTGATAGATATTATACGACTGTTGGAGTCAAAATTGATAAAAAAACTCTCAATTTGCAAGGAAATCAGGTTAACTTAATTCTTTGGGATCTCTACGGTGAAGATGAGTTTCAAAAAGTCAGAATGTCTTATCTTAGAGGTTCATCCGGTTATATTTTAGTTGTAGATGGGACAAGGCGCAATACTCTAGATAAAGCTTTTGAGTTACAAACTAAAGTAGAAGAAACTATTGGTAAGGTACCTTTTATTTTAGTCTTTAACAAATGGGATATGACAGAGGAGTGGGAATTTGAACCCCAGGAGTTAGATAGTATTCTCAGCAAAGGCTGGAATGTGATTAAAACGAGTGCTAAAACAGGACAGGGTGTGGAAGAAGTTTTTCAAACACTTGCTCATCAAATCATCAATCGATAAATGGCAGATATCCCCAACGCTGTGATTTTATATATTCTCAATTTTATTATCGAAGAGCGATCGCTTGCTTATCTCTTAGTCAACAAGGATGGTGGTCTGGAAGCCTGGGGTGGAAAACTCGCTGAGTATGGGATTACAAATCTCAGTCAAGGAATACAGGTATGTGAACAAATTTTTTTTTCTTGAAGGTTTACTACCTATAGATGACTCTCCGTTATTTCTACCCTTAATTAAAATCGCAGCGAGTATCTGTGCAGATGTCCATATTTTTCCCTCAGAGGAAGGTGATTGGGTATTACTATTAAATAGTATGTTAGATGAAAAGCATCTTTCAGCTATGCAGCAAGAAGCAAATTACTCCAGCCTAGCACAAGAAAAATCTGATAGATTAATAAATAAGGATTTAGGAAGTAGCAGTCAAAATTTAGAATAATTAATCAATGCAAATTATTCTAAAGAGAGATTTTAATAGTCTAAAAATTAATAACTATATTATCTATAAGACTTATGTTTGATACTTCTACTTTCTTTTTCCTGTTCCCTGCTTGCAAGATTATGTTCAGTTATCAAATCGGATTGCTAGATATGTTTATGATATGAGTACCACTATATTATCTGACTTATTCTTAGGTTTAAATATTTTAGTCCTAGAAAGAGTTGAGGTTGGCTTATTTAGAGTTACTGCTCAACCACCTAGCTGGTTACAGCGTTTTTGTAGCCAAAACTTAAAATTTGGGATGGATATGTTAATTCCGCAAGAGGAATTTGCATTTTTAGAAAAATTTTTTGTTTGATGCCGAAGATTTTTGGAGTGAAAATAGAATTGGTAAGCTCAATTCTGGTCTTTGGAGTCAAAAAAACTTAAATGGCTACGAAGAGCAACTAGAAGCTTATGCTCTGTGTGTCAATGATAGTAAAGTTTTATTAATTGAATTAGCGGAAGATAAATTTAAATATAAACAGCACCTGATTCAAGCAGGTCGAGAACAACAATTAAATTATCAACAATTATTAAAAGATAATCAAAGAAAAGAAGTCTTAATTAATTGTATTATTCATGATATTGCAGGGCAACTCAATGCGATTAATTGCTGTTTAGCATTGCTAGAGTTTGAAAACTTAACAGATAAAGGCAAAGAGAATTTAGAAATTGCTCGTAAGCAATCTATTAAGCAAGAAATGCTAATTAGAAATATCTTAGATGCTTTTTCAGATGAAGTGCGATCGCTAGAAAGTTTTATAGTAGATATTGACACTGCTCCCGATATTCTCAGGGCTATAGAAGAAACTATCGAACTATTTAAAGCTACCTTTGCTCTGACTAATCAACAATTACAGCTTGCAAATAATGTTGATAGTACAGCTGATTGGAAAGTTGTAGGTGAACAATCGCGCTTAGATAGAGTTATTACAAATCTGGTGGAAAATGCTTATCGCCACAGTCCAGAAGAATCGACAGTAACCATTAATTTGCAAGCAGAAGCAGAATATATTCTCTTTACTATTGATGACGAAGGTGAAGGTGTACCCGCAGAAATGAGTAATAATTTATTTCAAAAGTTTTCCCAAGGTCAAAATCGTGCAGGGAGAGGTGGGATTGGTCTTTATTTTTGTCGAATGACTATTGAACGTTGGGGTGGAAATATTGGTTATTTACCACGTCCCGAAGGCGGTTCCCGTTTTTGGTTCCGCCTTCCTAGACCATTAAGAAGGGTGTAGGGGGGTAAGTGTATAGGGTGTAAGGGTTTTAGATACATACACCCCTGTACCCCTACTCTCATATATTAGTAACCAATCAAGTGCAGGACATCACGAACTACGCTATAGCCGGCTAAGTCCCAGAGTAAATAAGCTAAAAAACCAATTGCGGCTAAACGACCATTCCATAATTCGGCTTGGGGAGTCCAACCAAACAAAAATTCATTGCGATCGCGGCCATTATAAGCATTAGCAACTGCTGGTAAATCTGTAGAGGAACGAGTTTCACGAGTTTCCATGATTTGTCTCCAAAATTAATTTAGTGTTGGCAAATTTTTCTTTAGTAACCTATTAGGTGTAAGACATCGCGCAGGACGCTGTAACCTGCTAAATCCCACAGTAAATAAGCCACAAAACCAATTGCTGCTAGGCGACCATTCCATAGTTCGGCTTGGGGAGTCCAGCCAAAAATAAACGCATTGCGGTCTATGCCGTTATACTCTGTAGCAACTGGTGGTAAATTCGAGGAGGAGCGAGTTTCCATTTGTTGATTCCCAATTCATTTGTTACTTAACTTCACGTTAGCTATTAATTACTAGGCTGCTTTCCGTCTGGAGGTACAAACTCTAGCCACTTCTCCTGGACGATACAAAAAGCCGGAAAATGTTAACATCTCCATCTTGGGATGGTGATAAAAATCATATTTGTAAATAAATGTAAATTACTATTAACTAAATTCTGGATGATTTAGGATTAAATAAGAGAATTTTGCCGATATTAATCAATAGGAATTAAAAGCCAAAAGATTTGTAATTACAGGCATTTTACTGTCACAATTTCAGTAATCTCCCCAAAATTAAATCTTCTGATTCATGAAACTTCTACCCGACGCTAGATATATTATTCAAACTTGAGATGGATGCTGAAATCGCCTAAATTGCCCGATTCTGAGATTTACAAGAGTTAGGTATGGCGATTGTTCACAGATATTAATTGCATAGTTGCTGCTCAGATGATTCTAATATCTCTCCAAAGTTAAACATTAAAAAATAAGGAAATACAATGATTCAAAGTACAGGCATTATGTTGGGACTCTACAAACCATTGTTATGGGTAGCACAAACATCTGTTGTAGATCCCTCCAACGTCACACCAGCGCAGGCATCGGTGCTAACATCTGGGCCGCGCTTTTTTGTCGCCTTAATCTCCGGTGTGATTTTAGCTTTTGCTTTTCAATTAGTGCTAACCAATCTCTCAGTTGCTGCTGGTATTTCCTACTTAGGACATTCCTCAGATGCCGATTCTAGTCATGAAGAAACAGGCAGTTTTGGCGGCACAATTCGCAAAATTGGGACGGCTGTGGGGATTTGGACATTAGTTACTGTTACCATCGCCTTATTAATTGCCAGTTTCCTAGCCGTAAAATTAAGCTTAGTAATTTTTGACCCCAGATTAGGGGCGATTCTGGGGTTAGTGATTTGGGGTGCATACTTCTTATTACTAGTGTGGGTTAGTTCCACCACTGTGGGTTCCTTAATTGGTTCAGTGGTGAATACTGCTACCTCTGGTTTTCAGGCAATTATGGGAACCGCTACCGCCGCTTTGGGTGCGAAAGCCGTGAATCAGCAAGTGGTAGCCACCGCCGAAGCCGCCGCCGCTGCTGTACGTCGAGAATTGGGTAGTGCAATCGACCCAGTTAGCATTCGAGAAAATGTCGAAGATTACCTAGAAAAACTGCGTCCGCCAGAGTTGGATATTTCGCAAATCCGGGGCGAATTTGAAAAATTACTCAATGATCCACAATTAAAAGCGATCGCAGGTAGCCCTGATTTACGCCACATCGACCGCCAAAAATTTATTGATTTAGTCAGCAGTCGCACCGACCTTTCTAAACGCGACGTTAACCGGATTGCAGATACACTATACAATGTTTGGCAACAGGTCGTAGGACAACAGCCACCAGTCCAAGACCGTTTAGGGGAATTAGTTGACTATCTCAAATCCTTACCACCAGGACAAACCAGAACCGACGAACTCAACGCCAAACTAGAACAGTTAATTGCTGAAAGCCGTTCAGCTAAACAAGCCGACCAAAAAGCCACACCAGGCCCAATTCAGCAGACACTCCAGCAAGGTCTAACGGCTTTGACTGGTATTGTTTTGGGACGCACTGATTTATCAGATATTGATGTGGAAAAGATTTTACAGTCCCTAACCACCGCCAAAGATAAAGCCACAGAACAAGCTGATAAACTAGGGCTTCCTGTACCTTCCCAACCTTACAGCCCAATTCGCGCTGACATCGAAAATTATCTGCATAACACTTATGCTTGGCAACTCAGCCAAGAAAGAATCGCCCAAGAATTCCGCGATGTTATTTATGACCCAGCCGCCGACCCTGGCATTATTAGAAGAGAATTAGACCGCCTGTCTCGCAATGATTTTGTTAAGATTCTGCAAGATAGAGGCTTACTCACCCAAGCCGAAATTCAACGGATTGCTGACCAGCTAGAAGTTGTACGTCAATCAGTATTAGTCACAGTTATAGCCGAAGAAGAAAGAGAAATCGCCCAAGATTTGCAACGGCGAGTCGAAAGTTATCTGTTGGTGACACCAAAATCAGATTTAACGGCGGAAGGAATTGAACGGGATTTTCAGCCTTTGTTGTCTGACTCTGATGCAGATTATGAAACACTGTCACGCCGTTTTGCAGTCATTGACCGGGCAGAAATGCGACAAATTCTGCTGGAACGCAACGATGTGCAAGTATATGAAGTTGAACCAATTTTAGATGAGTTGGAAAGACAGCGCGATCGCGTTTTAATTACTGCCCAAGGTATAGCAGAACAAGCAAAATATCAAGCAGAAACCCTGTGGTTGAATGTAGAATCATATCTGCGTAACACAGGTAAAGCAGAATTAAACCCTGATGCGATTCGCGCCGACCTCAAGCGATTATTAGAAGACCCCCAAGCCGGGATAAGTGCGATTCGCGCCAGATTGTCTCGCTTTGACCGCGATACCTTGGTGCAGTTATTAAGTCAGCGCCAAGATTTGAGCGAAGACCAAGTTAACAACATTATTAATACTGTCGAAGATTCTTGGCACAGTATTCGCCAGGCACCGCAGGCCGTCGCTGACAAAGCCAAAGAGCAATATGATTCTGTCATGACGACAATTACAGATTATTTGCGGAACACTGGCAAAGAAGAACTCAACCCCGAAGGAATTCAACGAGATTTAGATCGCTTGTTTGCCAATCCCAGAGAAGGTGCGATCGCCCTGCGACGACGGTTATCCCAAGTAGACCGCGATACCTTAGTAAAATTGCTAAGTCAACGGCGAGACTTGAGTGAAGAACAAGTCAATCAAGTAATTGACTCGATGCAAACATCCATCCGCAATATTGTACGTGCGCCCCGCCGTATGGCTACCCGTACCCAGCAAAGAATGGACACATTCAAAGCTTATTTAGAAGAATATTTGCGACAAACTGGCAAAGAAGAACTCAACCCTGAAGGTATTAAACGTGACTTGCAATTATTGTTGCATGATCCACGGGTCGGGGTAGAAAGTTTGAGCGATCGCTTGGCGCATTTTGACCGTTCTACTATCATCGCCTTACTAAAAATTCGGGAAGATATGAGCGATGAAGAAGCCGCCAGAATTGCCGACAATATAGTTTCTGTCCGGGATCAATTTGTTGAACAAGTACGGGGTATTCAACGCCGGATACAAGATGTGGTGGATGGGATTTTTGCTCGTATCCGCTACTATCTCAATTCCTTAGATCGCCCAGAACTTAACTATGATGGCATTAAACATGATATCCGCCAGTTATTTGACGATCCTCAAGCTGGATTTGATGCCTTGCGCGATCGCTTATCTTCCTTCAACCGTGATACCCTAGTTGCCATCATGAGTTCCCGCGAGGATATCTCTGAGGAAGATGCTAACCGAATTATTGACCAAGTAGAACGCGCTCGTAACACAGTTTTACAACGTGCAGAACGCATCCAACAAGAAGCACAACGCCGTTTAGAAGAAGTCAAACGTCAAGCCCAAAAGCAAGCCGAAGAAACCCGCAAAGCCGCAGCTACAGCCGCTTGGTGGCTATTTGCTACAGCCGTAGTTTCTGCTATTTTCGCTGCCTTTGGTGGTGCGATCGCTGTTGTGTTTGTCTAGCTTAAAAACTGTCTCCGCTAAAATTTTAGCCTCCCAATGTGGGAGGCTTTTTTATGAAATTTATAGCAGGTGAAGTATAAGTAAGGACATTTAAAAAGCACGAATTCCAGGCATAGTTAAGATTTTTACCTCCTGCCTTCTGCCTCCTACCATAACTAAATCCGCGAATAACGCAGACGCACTCTCAAAAGACGTAACCATCGCAGCCAAACTTGTGCAGGTTGCTCAAAGAAAGTGAAAATATCGCCAAAGCCCAGGTTAGTTTTATTATGATGCAGCCAGTGTCTTTCGGGAGTGGTGATGAATAGAAATTGGCACATCACATGGATTATTTTTGGAGTTTGCCAACCCAAAACACTAACGTGTCTCCACCATACATGAAACTGACCTAATAGCAATCCTAAAATCACTCCAATGGGAGAGAAAGACCAGAAAATAAATGCCATAATTATATAAGGCAAAGCTCCCAAAATTCCATCTAAAAGTACCTGAAAATTTAAAGTTAAGATGGCATAGTGGCGAAAGTCCTTCTTCCAAGAATGATGTGTTCTTAAGTGGAGGCTACCAAAAACATGCTCAGGTATGTGATATACGAATGTAGATAAAAAATCACCAAAAAACAATAATAGCCAAGCAACAACGATAGCCTCAATCATTTGTACTCCTCACGTTCAATTAAACAAATCCACACAAAAAAATCCCAAAAATACAATTGATGCAGCGCCGCATCTTGTCAATTTTTCGGGTGACATTTCCGTAGTATTTAAAAGTTTTATTGATGGGCAATTGTGAATTTAATCAACCATATTAATGACTCCTATTCTTCTTTTATTCCCATTAGATTAGTTAAATACATCTAAAATTTGATAGATTTAGTGTATTTTACTATTGTTACCCCATAATCTTCTTATGAAGACAGACAGTCTAAGCAAAGAATGAGTTAAGATTAGTACAAATTTAGGTTAAGAATTTCTGCACAATTATTCAGCAGAGATTAACTACAAGTTATCTGGCATTGAGAGGAAATTTAACTAGGAAAATATTTCAGAGGTCGGATTTTGATGACAAGTATTGCCTTAAGCTGAGAATTAGAAGCATCTTAACTTTAGCGATCGCTTATGTTTTCCCTATGTAAGAGTTTTGAAAACCTATACCCCTACACCCTTGCACCCTTACACCCAAACTCCACAGATAACCTTTGTGCGTTGAAAGCGTTACCCTAGATGGTAAAGCTCAAATTTAGACTATGACACCTGACGAAATTGCGGTAACACTAACAGAATTCTTTGGTACAGAAAGTATAGCTGCGATCGCACCTGGATCTTGGCAAGTAGACTCACCTAGTTTTCGGCTGTTAGTGCTGCTGTCAGAAGACCAAACTTGGCTGCGAGTGTTATTGCCAATTGTACCCCTACAAGAAGCGGAAACATTTTTAACCCAATTTTTAGAAGCCAACTTTGATGAAACTCAAGAAACCCGTTACGCAGTTTATGACAGCGTAGTTTGGGGAGTCTATCACCATAATATGGGTACATTAGTGAGTGCGGATTTTGCAAATGCTATTTCTAGACTGCTGTCTCTACATAAAGCTGGTTTAAATGATGTCTTCAATCGATTTATTGAAAACCGCCTCCGCAAAATTATCCAAGCCGCAAAACAGCAAGGACAATCTCTACAAGCCACAATGCAAAACTTAGAAAGATTTTATGCAGAAGGTTTAATGGGTGAAATTAACCAATCTGCTAACGATAGAGAACAAGTATTAGCCACTTGGCAATATCAACTAGAACGCCTTTGGAATGAAATATAGCAAAGTGCTGATTACTTAGTGCTGAGTGCTGAGAAAAAATACCAATCCCCAGCCTCTAACTCCCAACATGCTAGTACAGGTCGGCGTAAATAAACAGACCATAAGAAATTGCTAAAAGGCTTATGGTATGACGATTCTTTCTTTTTCCTTTTAACTTTTTCCTTTTGCCTTGTTTTACTACTCCCTTTTTTATTCATGGATATTATCGCAATTCTCAAAGAAGATTATCAAAGATTTCCTGAAAATCAAACATATTCAATTTACGCTGAAGATGTTTATTTTCAAGATGCGGTTTTTAAATTTCGAGGACTTAAACTTTATCGATGGATGATTAAATTTATCCAGACTTTTTTTTTTTAAATCTCAAAATGGATTTACATAGCATTCAACGTTTGGGCGACACCATCAAAACTGAGTGGACACTGAGTTGGAACAGTCCTTTACCTTGGAAACCCCGCATTTCTATCACTGGCTGGAGTGAATTAAAACTCAACTCCGATGATTTAATTATTTCTCACATTGACTATTGGAATTGTTCACAGGCAGATGTAATTAAACAGCATTTCTTTGCAGTTAAATAGTGTGATGAAAGATGCGATCGCTGGTTCAGATCCCCGACTTCTTAAAGAAGTCGGGGATCTTATTGTTCATAAATATTCCAGGATTGATATACAAAACCAACTAATTACTCATTTCTAACATCCGTTGCATAGGACGTAGCGCCGCTAGTCGAATCTCTTCAGACATTGTAATTTCAGGAGCGCGGTTTTTCATCGCTAAATACAGTTTTTCTAATGTATTGAGTCGCATAAAAGGACACTCATTACAGTTACAATTATTTGTTGGTGGCGCAGGAATAAAATGCTTATCTGGCGCAAATTTTTGCATTTGGTGAATAATTCCCGGTTCTGTCGCCACAATAAATTCTTGGGCGGGGCTGGTTTGACAATATTTGAGTAAAGCTGCCGTTGAACCAATATAATTAGCGTGGCGCAAAACGCTAGTTTCACATTCTGGGTGAGCGATCGCCTCCGCTTGGGGATGTGCTATTTTTAACTGGACGATTTTCTTTTCGGAAAAGGTTTCATGGACAATACAGCTACCTTGCCACAGTACCAAATCTCTGCCAGTTTGTTCCATGACATAGCGCCCTAAATTTCTGTCTGGGGCAAAAATAATTGGCTGGTCTTTAGGTATCTGCTGCACAATTTTGACAGCATTAGAACTAGTACAAATAATATCGCTCATTGCCTTAATGTCAGCAGAGCAGTTGATATACGAAACCACCAAATGATCAGGATGGGCTGCTTTAAACGCCGCAAATTCCTTTGGTGGACAACTATCTGCTAAAGAACAACCAGCAGTTAAATCAGGTAACAGTACTAACTTATCAGGATTGAGAATTTTGGCTGTTTCTGCCATAAAGTGTACGCCAGCAAAGACAATTACATCTGCATTTGTCTGGGCTGCGGCTTTCGCCAGTTGTAACGAATCACCAATAAAATCTGCAATATCTTGAATATCTGGTTCTTGATAGTAATGCGCCAAGATTACCGCATTGAGTTCTTTTTTCAAATCCTCAATAGCAGCAAATAAATCTCGTGGTAGTTCACCTGATTGGGTTTGGTTTTTTGGTGCAAATGCAGTTGTAAACACAGTTAGGGGTTGCTTATGGTTGCAAGTATTTTATCCAGTGGATTCAATTATAGTAGTTTTTACCAAAAATAACAGACAAGAAAATTAAAGACTTTTTGAAGTATTACGTAAGTATATGAGAGCGTATGGTAATCTAGATTAATTTTGGCAATTACCTGGGCAACCAGGGCTTAGGGAGTTGGGAATCCTGATTTTTCCGCAATCATGATGAGTTGTATGTGCGAAAAGTGATGAAAGGTTGGAGGGTGAAGTTAAGCAGGCGATCGCAGCAGTATTTTATATAAAAAGCTCATAACTCAACTTTAAGGAATGAAAACTCGACCGACTCCCAGATAGTTTTCCATATCAAATACAATCTCAATCAAGCTCAATGCGTGCTTTCCAGGCTTGAAGTTTTGCACGTAGGACTTCTTGATCAGGTTTAGGAGGCATTGCAGCAATTTTTGCAAAGTGTTCTCGATTTCGCTCTTCCCAATATTGGCGAATTTCCATTGCTGTTTGCAGACATTCTTGGTATTCTGCCTCAACTTCTGTCTGATGAGTTCCAATGTATGCTAAGGCTGAATTAATCTGCTCATCATTAAGACCAAGCTTCTCACGAATCAGTTTTGGTGGATACTGAGCCTTTAGATAATCCATCACGTCGTAAAGTGTGATGCGTGTACCTGCGATCGTCAATCCAAGTTCTGTGCGAATGATTTTTGGTTCTTGGCTGGATGCGGCTACCATAAAGATTTCTCATCAGAAGCTAATTTCATCATATCGCCAATGTAACTTTCAGGCAGACGCAGGCGATCGCTCCACTTCTCTCCTAATATCATCAATAAAAGTCATTAAATTACAAAGATTTATTCTCCCAAGGATTAATGATCAAAATTTCACAGCCTATAAAATCACTAACATTACGAGTTGCTATGGCTGCATTATGGCAATAACAAATAGCAGCAATTTGAGCATCAGCTTGAGAAATAGGATTACCACTGAGTCTTCTTTGGGCTGAAATATTAGCAAAAGCTACCGCAGCAGATTCATCAAATGGCAAAATACGACCTAAAAAGTCTTCTGTAAACATTAAAGTGGCAGCTTGGTAGATTTCATATTTACGTTTTCCTTCTGGTAGAATATTTATCCCATAGAGAATTTCCGCTTGTGTGATTGTTGTAGTGAACAAACTTTCTACAGGCTGTTGGGATGACCAATTACGAACTACTATAGACCCTTGGGGTTTCATGAGTTCTGACAATACGTTAGTATCAAGAACAATCATGATTCAAAATTAGGGACGGGGCGTATAGCTTCTCGCTGACTTTCTGGTATTTCAAATTCTCCCAAATGAGCAAAGCGTTTTTCTAGCATGGTGACAATGTTGGTGGGGGGTTGTTGATTTTCTGTTAAAGCAATACGCAAAATTTCTTTGATTTCTGCTTCTAGAGAACGACCATTTTTTTTCTGCTTGTTGTTGCAGAATATTTTTGATGTTTTCATCTAGGTTAAAAATAGTGATACTGTTCATAATAAGTTGATAAATCTGTGAGATTTAAGAATATTATATCAATTGCATAAGTTCTAAATTTATACGCTGGGATTGTACGTCAATTGGTAAAGGCGTAGACGCAGCTTGCCGCAGGGATCGCTGTTGGGATTTACTGGGGATTTGAGGGGTGCGATCGCTAAACTTAACTAATTTATAAAGTAATACAAACCTGCTTATCGACGTATTTTAGGTATAAATGTCTTTTCCAACTTTTCTGCGATTCGGAAGTATGCAATTAATGGGTTTCCCAGCCCAAAAGGTAATGCTTTGATGATATCTCGATCAAGACGATAAACTCTAGAACCAAGTCGGAGGATAACATCTCCATCTTCACGAGCTTTTACACGCTCTCTTAAGCGTCGAATTTCTTCACTTATAGCACTTTCACCTACCTGCTCATCTATTAAGATTAATTCTCTATCTAGATTTTCGAGTTCAGCTAAAATTCTAACAGCATCACGCTCTAAGCTATCTATTCTATCCAAGGCTGCTTGTCGTCGAGATTCAATTTTTACAATTTCCGCAAGCCGCGAACGTTCTGCTTCGAGAACTTGAATCTTTTCCTCCTGAGTTTTAGCTTGCTCAATTAGCCTTTCGATCTCTGGAACTTTGGAAAGTCGCTGTATGATTTCGTCATCAGATCGGCTAATTGCATAGCCAAATAAGGCTAGACCAACGGGAGCAGCAGTAGCAGATGCAATGCCAAACCAAACTACAAAACGATTATCTTTCCCAGATTGAATTCCAAGATAAACGGTTCCGGTAACAAGACCAGTTGCAATAAACGCTGAAATAATTTTCCTTATCAAAACCACTAGAGTAATTAAAAAATGAATGGTAAAAGTATATTTGTCTAACGATTTATTGTACGGTAAATTTCTATCTATTATCCATATTTCGTCTTCAGAAAAGCAATTTTAAGCTTATAAATTTGAAATTCCAACTTCAGAACTTCAAACTTCTGTTTCAGAACTCGAAGATAAAACTTCAGATGTTAAATTACGGAGCAAAAACTCGGAATGTGAGTCATTTTGAGATAACTTGCGCTATGAGACTTAGAATAAATTCTGGGGCAGGGATAAGTATTTGCAACAAAACTCCTGTTTACTTAGACATTCAGCAATTGCAGGGGGGTTGGGGAGAGGTTCATGGCACTCATATTAAAACATTCTTGCGATCGCTCCCCGAACTGGCACAAGTTGAGTCAAGATATACTTTACCCTAATCAAGACTTAAGTATATACCTACACGGCTGCTGCTTATGTCATCTTCCCCAGAGCGTCCGTTAAAAATTAATCTCACCCTACCATCATCCCATCCGCAGTTATTGGAGGGATTGGATTTGTGGCTGCGCTTAGGTTTGATATCTGATGCCCAAGTTAGGCAGTTATGTAAGGAATATCTCAGTTGTACGGTAGTATTACAGCCGCAAGTCGAACCAAAACCAGTGGTAGCGGGTGCAACTCCCAAACAGCCAGCCAAGCCATTAATTGCTTATGCGCCAGCACAGCCAAAAGCCGCGACTCAACCCAATTTTGTCACGCGGATGTTGCAATCTTTGGGGGAAGAACTGAGTGTACGCTGGCTGTTATTTTTAGGTGTGTTTTTAGTAGTGCTGTCCTCTGGGGTATTAGCAGCAAGTCAATGGGAAAGATTTCCCGCAGCCGGACAGTATGGGGTGTTATTTGCTTATACGTTAACTTTTTGGGGTTTCAGCTTTTGGACTGGGAGACAAGCAAACCTGAGATTAACCACTCAGACATTATTGATTGTCACTTTATTTCTAGTGCCTGTGAATTTTTGGGCAATGGACAGTTTCGGATTATGGCACAATCCGCTTAACTGGTTGACAGTTGCGATCGCTGCTCCTACCCTGACTTATATTACAGTTTTACTGTGCAGTAATCGTACAGTTTTTCCCAACTCCCGCACGAGAAAGTTACCGCTAATTAATATCCTGGCGCTGAGTTATTTACATTGGGGTTGGAAAATCACAGTCTTTCCTTTAATTGCTGTGTATGCAGCGATGATAGGCACAACTTTACTCACTATTTATTACATTCGTCGCCAGCAACGCCACACTGGAGAAAATCAACTCAGCTTATTTGCTACCGTCATTGTTTACTCGTTAATAATACTGCTATCACGGGCAATTTTTGTTGCGGGGGTAAATGTCACCCAACTAGGGTTAGCCATTGGGATTTGTGGTTGGTTGATTACTTGGTTAGTACAGCAAGGGGAGATGAGGGGAGAAGGGCGACAAGGGCGACAAGGTGGACAAGGTAGCAACTATGTTTCTTCTCCCTTGTCTCCCCCCTCTACCCCCTCACCCCCCTCACCCTCATTCCCTTGGGAAATCTTAGGTAGCCTTTTACTCTTTCTCGGTTGGGCTGTGGCGGTAATAGATTATCCGGGACAAGCTTTGGCTGTGAGTGGTTTGGCTTTGGGGTATGTAAGTCAGCGTTTGCAGAGATATAGCCTCAAGTTTGATTTAGCGGTGTTGTTTTTGGTTGGCTTACAGTCGATTTGGCAGGGTTGGCGAGTTGTACCACTAGAAACACGGAAATCGATAATTGCCATTGCGGCAAATCTCACCCAGGCACAAAATGAACCTTGGGCGTTGCTGAGTCTGGCATTATTTCCTTATTTAATATTTATGGTATGGTTTTGCGATCGCCTGCGTCATACCGAAAAACGAGATTTGGCAAATTATGGTGAAGCAATAGCGGTGATGTTTGGCAGTTTTTTAACTGTCATTTCCACAATTAATCCTACCTTGCGATCGCTCAATCTAGTTTTGTCTACTATTACTTTGGCTGTTGTTACTAAACGCCGTTCGCCATCTTCCACGCCGTTAATTTACCTGACTCACTTCATCGGGTTACTGGCACTTTTCTCAGTCATAGACTGGTTTTTCCCGAATCTCCCGACTTATCTCTGGGCAACGGTTATCTCAGTTGTGATGGTAGCAGAATGGGGATTTAGTCTCGGCGGTAATGGTGGCTGGCAAAGTAGTGCATGGCATTTCGGCTTAGTATTATCCATCGTCAGTTTTAGTTTATTTTTTGATGCCACTGTTAACCAAAAATATTGGGGTGTGATTTGGTTAATTACACCCTTATCTTTGACATTTTTAGCGAGTCGCACCACAGGCAAACACCGCACTATCAGGGCTTTTTTGAGTTTATTGGCTGTGTTTGCGGTGCAGTTTTTAACGATACTTCTTCCAGAAACTAGATTTATTAGTTTGGCGGTGGGTACAGGTGTCATGTATCTCAACACCCGCTATTTAAGAAATGAAGGATCTGCCGCCTTTACCATTGGTTTAGGAATGAGTTTTATTGCGGCGTTGCTGTGGGAAGGGATACCAGGATTACCCCGTCTAGCTATTGCAGGTTGGTTAGTCGTAGGTGCGATCGCCACTTTTAGTTTATGGTTAATGCGAAAATTACTGCAACAACGCAACCATGAATTAGCAAGTATATATGCAGAAGCTAGTGATAAATGGGCGATCGCTTTATGTTGTACTGTACTCTCAACCCTGACAATCCACTCATATTTAGTTTATGATGCCGTCGTCATCCCCGGAGTTTGGTATTTAGTCGCCAGTGCAGTTACTTTACTCGCCATTACTTACCGTAGCTGGAGTGAACCCACAGATTGGGCATTTTATGGTATTGGTTGGTGTGTAGAATTATTCATCGCTGAAGTGTTGAGCTTTGGGGAACGTTCTACAATTAGAGTCGCGGCCGCTAACATCGCTTTAGGTTTATTCACCCAACTTTTAGGCGAATGGTGGCGACGAAGATATCATCCCGCCAGACTTCCCAGTAGTTTACATATTCTGCCCTTAGTTTATGGTGCATTGAGTGTTGTTCTGCGGTTCAATGTTTTTACCGAATGGACTGGTTTATTTACCTTGGGTGTAGCCTTAATTGTCATTGGTATCGGCAGACGACAACCAAACTTTAAACCTCTGCTGTACTGCGGCATTATTGGCGTATCAATTTCCTGTTATGAATTATTGTTTTATCAAATGTCCCAAGCTAAAGGCGGTGCATTTGGTGATGGCTTAATTGCCATGTCTGCTTTAGGGGCAAGCATCATGCTAGTTTACAACCGATTAGCACCGTGGTTGAGCCAATACTTACGCCTCAGTTTGCCAGAAATCAAAGGTATTGCTCATCTGCACTGGGCTTGGAGTAGTGTATTATTAACCCTGGCCATTACCCAGCCAATTCAAGTTAACCGCCTTGTTGGCTTGGGTACAGGGGGATTATTAATTATGTATGCCATCTTCCAAGGAAGAGGTACTAGTAATACACCAAGGGTTTTTGGCAGAATTACCACAGAAGAGATGTGGGTATACCTCGGCTTATTAGAAGTATTGGGAATGCGGGTTTATTGGCGAGAAACTGCCGTCGGACAGTGGTTAGCCGGGCCGTTAGTACCTTGGAATGGTGCGATCGCTTGTGTGATAGCCTACTTCTTATACAGCTTACCCTGGGAAAATTGGGGTTGGTCAAAAAGACCTTGGCACCTCGCCGCCTACATTCTGCCATTAATCATTTTATGGGAAACTAGACTGCAAGTTTACCCCATTACTCTAGTTATCGCGGCTGGCTTTTACATCATCTTAGCCAAGGTGAGTGAAAATATCCGCCTCACATATATCAGCGTCGCCTTAATTGATTGGGCAGTCTGGAAATGGTTATCTCAATTTAATATTAGTGATCCCTTGTGGTATGTTACAGCCATTGGATTATCACTGTTATACATTGCCCAAGTTGATCCACAGCTAAAACAGCCAGAATCAAAATCATCGCGGCACATTGTCCGACTGTTAGGTGTTAGTTTAATTTGTGGATGGGCTGTGGTATTTCATCAAGATACAGTCATCATTCCCGGAATTTTCAGCCTCATCGCTATTTTTGCTGGATTAGCTTTGCGTATTCGGGCTTTTCTGTATGTTGGTACAGGTGCTTTCTTAATTACTAGTATTTACCAGTTAGTCATTTTCAGCTTACGTTACTCATTTTTAAAATGGGTGATTGGCTTACTAGTTGGCATTTTACTCATTTATATCGCCGCTAACTTTGAAACTCACCGCACCCAACTTAATAGCCTACTTCGCAACCGCAGTCATGAAATTGATGAATGGGAATGAAGAAGGCAGGAGGCCGATTAGAGGGGGATTTAAACCCAAATGGGCGAGTCAAAGCAGAATAGCCGTATTTTTGGGGTTACTCAAAATTTGCGATCGCACTACATCCAAATCTTGCTCATTCATGACTGTGAGATTTTAAATGCCGAGTCTACACTGCTGCATCTATCTGAGAGTAATTTTGAAAAAAAATTATACGCAAATGCGATCGCACAAACAATTATCCATGATGCGAATCATTTTGATACCTGTGAATGAGTCTTGGAACTTCATTAATGAGCCTTTGATACTCGTGAATGAGTCTTGGAACTTCATTAATGAGTCTTTGATACTCGTGAATGAGTCTTGGAACTTCATTAATGAGCCTTTGATACTCGTGAATGAGTCTCGGAACTCCATTAATGAGTCTTTGATACTCGTGAATGAGTCTTGGAACTCCATTAATGAGCCTTGGAACTCCATTAATGAGTCTTTAATACTCGTGAATGAGTCTTAAAGACTCACTCAGCACTTTGCCATATCACTGGTTTAGAAAATAGAATTTTAATCTCAGGCTAATTTTGGCAATCTGTGGTGGTATTAAAATAAACACCAACCCTGGCCACGACTTACTGCGATGCACTTCAAATTCCGCAAATATGCCCTCATCATCTTGCTGACTACAACTCTCAGCATCAACTTAGATTTACCCAAACTAAATTTTCTCCTCAACTCCAACTTAGCCGCTTCAGCACAAACCCCAGATGTACGGAAAGCAGAAGCAGATAAACTTTTGCAGCAGGGTATTCAGCAGTATCAAACCAGTCAATTTCAAGCAGCGTTACAATCTTGGCAACAAGCACTTAATATTTATCGAGAAATCAAAGACCGTAAAGGTGAAGGACAGTCACTAGGCAGTCTCGGTCTTGCTTACCAGTCTTTAGGAGACTACCCCAAAGCCATAGAATACCAGCAACAGAGTTTAGCCATCGCCCGTGAAATCAAAGACCGTCTCGGTGAAGGTGCAGCACTAGGCAATCTCGGTAATGCTTACTATTCTTTAGGAGACTACCCCAAAGCCATAGAATACCAGCAGCAGAGTTTAGCCATCGCCCGTGAAATCAAAGACCGTCTCGGTGAAGGACAGTCACTAGGCAATCTTGGTAATGCTTACTTATATCTAGGAGACTACTCCAAAGCCATAGAATACCAGCAGCAGCGTTTAGCCATCGCCCGTGAAATCAAAGACCGTAAAGGTGAGGGTGCAGCACTAGGCAATCTCGGTCTTGCTTACTTATATCTAAGAGACTACTCCAAAGCTATAGAATACCAGCAGCAACTGTTAGCCATCGCGCGGGAAATCAAAGACCGTCAGGATGAAGGTGCAGCACTAGGCAATCTCGGTAATGCTTACTTATATCTAGGAGACTACCCCAAAGCCATAAAATATCAGCAGCAGAGTTTAGCCATCGCCCGTGAAATCAAAAACCGTCAGGGTGAAGGTAATGCACTAGGAAATCTCGGTCTTGCTTACTTGTATCTAGGAGACTACCCAAAAGCCATAGAATATCAGCAGCAACTGTTAGCCATCGCGCGGGAAATCAAAGACCGTCTCGGTGAGGGAATTTCTTTAAATAATCTAGGGCTTGCTTGCTACAAATCTGGTAATCTCTCAGCAGCAGAAAAAACGCTGTATGACGGAATTAAAGTTTGGGAATCTCTGCGAGATAAAAAATTACCTGATACTAATAAAGTTTCACTTTTTGAGCAACAAAGTCGTACTTACCGCACTTTACAAGAAGTCCTCATTGCCCAAAAGAAAACCGATGCAGCTTTAGAAATATCCGAACGTGGTCGTGCTAGAGCGTTTGTTGAGTTACTCTCATCTCGCTTGAATAAAGATAGCAACAAAATGAAATCGCTCTCTGCACCCACAATCAGCGAGATGAAACAAATTGCCAAACAGCACTACTCTACCTTGGTGCAATATTCAGTTATTGACGATGACTTCCAAGTAGAAGGTAAACCAACAGCACAAGAATCAGAACTTTATATTTGGGTAATCAAACCTAACGGTGAAGTCAAATTCCATCGCCAAGACCTCAAACCATTGTGGCAAAAACAAAACACCAATCTGTCCAATTTAGTTAAAAGTATTCTCGGCACAAACACTCGTCTTTGGAAAAAACCTCTACAGCAACTCCATGAAATTCTGATCCAACCAATCGCCCAAGAATTACCCAAAGACCCTAACGCTCATGTTATTTTCATCCCTCAAGCATCTCTATTTTTTGTGCCTTTCCCAGCCCTAAAAGATGCAGACAATAAATACCTCATTGAAAAACATACCATCCTCACTGCACCATCAATTCAAGTCTTAGATTTAACTCATAAACAACGCATCCAAACACAAAACATATCTAGTCAAAATGCCTTAGTTGTCGGTAATCCCATCATGCCCCGTGTCGCTTACAAACCTGGCGACAAACCCGAACAATTAGAAGCTTTACCCGGTGCAGAAATTGAAGCTAAAGAAATTGCGCGGCTATTAAATACCAAAGCCATCATCGGTAAAGATGCAACCAAAAACCAAATTTTAAAACTTCTACCAAAAGCCCGAATTATCCATTTAGCAACGCATGGATGGGCTGATGATATTCGCGGTTTAGGAAGTTGGATTGCATTAGCACCAAATCCAACAAATCAACAAGAAATAGGTAATGGCTTACTAACTGCTGAAGAAATATTAGATTTAAAACTGCAAGCCGAATTATTTGTCATCAGTGCTTGTGAAACTGGAAGGGGACGCATCACAGGCGATGGTGTAATTGGTTTATCTCGTTCAATAATTTCTGCTGGTGTTCCTAGTGTGTTAGTTTCCCTGTGGTTAGTTCCCGATGAAGAAACGCAGTTACTCATGACTGAGTTTTATCAACATCTGCAAAAAAATCCAGATAAAGCCCAAGCATTACGCCAAGCTATGCTAGACAGAATTAAAGAAAATTCTCTACCAATTAACTGGGCAGCATTTACATTAATTGGCGAAGCGTAACCCAATAAAATCCTGAAAATGTTGGGTTTCGTAAAGCCTCAACCCAATCTACGCCTAATCCATCTCCCGTTATCTTTCATCTATTTAATATTCAAGATAATGTTTGTAAAATTGCTTCAATTTGAGGTTTAAGGTTAGGTAATTCCCGTTCAACAACCAACCAAACAACATCTAAATCGATTTCAAAGTAATTATGAGTTAAAATGTTTCGCATCCCAATCATTTGTGACCAAGGAACACCTGGATTTTCTTCACGAATATCGGCAGATAATACACGCGATGCTTCTCCAATAATTTGGAGGTGTTGAATAAACCAAGTTTGAATTAGTTCGTTTTCTTCAAAAGCTTCCCGACCTTGAACTGCATATTTATCGATACGTTCGATTGCTTCTAAGAGGATGTCTGAGAAGTATTAAATATTTCGTCAGATCCCCCCTAGCCCCCCTTAAAAAGGGGGGAATAATCTCAAAGTCCCCCTTTTTAAGGGGGATTTAGGGGGATCTACAAGTCTCAAATACAACATCAAAAAGTTTTCAGACATCCTCTAAAATATCGCGCAACTTTTCACTATTATCTCTCACAAAGGAACTGCCTCACTTAATACTCGCTCTCGAATACGCGATCGCAATCCTTTTTCTGTAACAACATCAACTTGACAACCAAGTATTTCTTGTAACTCCATCAATAATCCACCCAAATCAAAAAGGCTACGTCCTGGCTCCATTTCAACTAAAAAATCAACATCACTGTTAACATCTGCTTCACGACGGGCTACTGAGCCAAAAATTCTTATATTATAAGCTCCATATTTTGCCGCAATTTGCAAAATTTCTTCCCGTTTGGCTCCCAATATTTCATAGATATTCATAATTTAATATAAATATGTATAGCAGTTCTCGTTTGAGTATTGAGCTTTTCCAGAGAAATTACAGATAATTTACTTTTTTATATTGTAGGCTCAACTCACAAATCGGTGATTCTAAGATACAGCGATCGCATATCTCCAAAAAAGCGATCGCTGGAGTTTTCAGAGATTTGTGACTTTTACTCCTAAAATGCGATCGCACTACATCCAAATCTTGCTCATTTAATATAATCCCTTCACCCACTGCCATTCTTGTGCCAAACCCTCCCGCAGCGAAACTTGCGGCTGATACCCCAAAACTTTCTGCGCTTGGGATATATCCGCCGCCGTGTGGCGTGCATCTCCCATTGCTTTTTCAATGTAGTTTTTCTTAATCGGCTGACCGACAATTTCCGCCATTGTATCTAATACTTCAGTTAACACAACTCGGCTACCACCGCCAATGTTAAAAATTTTACCTACAGCCTCTGCTGCACTCGCCGCCGCCAAATTTGCCGCCACAACATCACTTACAAACGTAAAATCCCGTGTTTGCTGTCCATCCCCATAAATCGGAATAGCTTCATCCTGCAAAACAGCCTTGAAAAATTTATGAAATGCCATATCTGGGCGCTGTCTCGGCCCATAAACCGTAAAATAGCGCAATGCCACAACAGGCACATTAAAGTTCTTCTGATAAAGTCCACACAACCTTTCTGCGGCTAACTTGGTAATACCATAAGGTGAAACCGGATGGGGACAAATACTTTCGTGGGTGGGTAAAGTTTCCGCATCACCGTAAACGCTGGATGTAGAAGCAAACACTAATCTTTTCAGGTGTTTTGCATCCTTAGCTGCTTCTAATAAAACTTGTGTCGAATTAATATTCCGTTCAGTATAAGCACGGAAACCATCACCCCAACTCGCCCTAACTCCGGCTTGGGCTGCTTGATGATAAATAATTTCTACATCTTGGAGTAAATTTTGCCAATCTAAAAACTGAATATTTCCTTCAATTAATTTAAAGTTAGACCAGCAGTTTAAAAGAGCAATGTTCTTACGTTTTAATATCGGATCGTAGTAATCATTAAACTCATCAATCCCAATTACTTCTTCTCCTTGTTTTAGCAGTACTTCTGCAACATGAGAACCAATAAAACCTGCTGCTCCCGTCACAATAATTTTAGCCATATTCCCTCTTGACCCGTTTTTTTATATTTCCATGATTGCAATATTCACAGGTTAATACTTATCTTGTATAAACGTCATCATTTAGCAGTAATGTTTAGATTAATCATCTCAATATCGCAAAATTACTTACGTATAATTATTGAGATTTTCTAATAATAATTTAATTTTCAACATAGAAAATCACCTCTGGCGTAGAGACTGTCTTGACTATCAAGACAGTCTCTACTAGCCCCTAAACTGCGTAAGTCCTGTATTCTTTCTTTTTCCTTTTTCCTTTTGACTTTTGCCTTGTTGTACTAGCCCCTAAACTCAGGACTTGCATCAGTACCTAAATTAGTGAAAAATTGATCCGCGAGTAGTTCTAGTACAGCATGGCGGCAATCTGGCTACCACTGTCAATGGTGCAAAAGTTAAAAATTGACTTTTGACTGCCTAGACTGTTCTCGTGTCACAAGGCACGCAAGAGGAAATCAGTGAAAGTTTTAGTTGTAGGTAACGGCGGGCGTGAACATGCTCTAGCATGGAAATTATTGCAATCCCCGCAAGTTGAGCAAGTCGTCTGTGTACCGGGAAATGGCGGTACAGCTAATCTGGCAGATTGTCAGAATTTGCCCTTGGCTGTGGATGATTTTGTGGGAATCAGCCAATACGCCTTAGCAAATAACATTTCTTTGGTAGTGGTGGGGCCAGAAGTTCCACTGGCGAAGGGAATTACAGACTACCTGCAAGCGCAAGGACTAATGGTATTTGGCCCTGTTAGAGCGGGGGCGCAAATTGAAGCCAGTAAAGCTTGGGCAAAAGCACTAATGCAAGAAGCTGGGATTCCTACAGCTAAAGCTGCGGTATTTACGGAAGCGGCGGCGGCGAAATCTTATGTGCAGTCACAAGGTGCGCCGATAGTTGTGAAAGCTGATGGCTTGGCGGCAGGGAAAGGTGTAATAGTTGCTACCACAATAGAACAAGCTGCAAGTGCCATTGATGCGATTTTTCAAGGGCAGTTTGGCAGTGCGGGTGAGTTTGTGGTTATTGAAGAATGTTTATTTGGGCAAGAAGTATCGGTGTTGGCTTTGACTGATGGGTTAACCATTCGCCCCCTACTGCCAGCACAAGACCATAAGCGAGTCGGGGAAGGTGATACAGGCGAAAATACTGGCGGGATGGGCGCATACTGTCCAGCGCCTATTGCTACAACAGAGTTAATGGCCAGGGTGCAAACAGATGTGTTAGAAAAAGCGATCGCCACTCTCCGCAGCAAAGGTATAGACTACAGGGGTGTACTGTACGCCGGTTTGATGATTACCCCAGAAGGCGACTTTAAGGTGTTGGAATTTAACTGCCGCTTTGGCGATCCCGAAACTCAGGTAATTTTGCCGTTATTAGCCACACCCTTATTAGATTTAATTCTGGCTTGTGTCGAACAGCGTTTAGCCGCAGTCCCTATTACTTGGCACAGTGGCGCAGCAGCTACAGTTGTGGCGGCTTCTGGCGGTTATCCAGGGGATTATCAAAAAGGCAAAGTCATTACAGGCATTGACGCAGCCGAAACAGCCAAAGTCACCGTATTTCATGCCGGGACAAAATTAAACGACCAACAGCAAGTAGTAACTGATGGTGGAAGAGTATTGAATGTGACAGGCACAGGCGAAAACTTTCAACAAGCGATCGCCCAAGCTTACACAGGGCTGAAATCTATTCAGTTTGAAGGAATATATTATAGGAGAGACATTGGTCATAGAGTGCTGAGTGCTGAGTAAAAAACTTTTCCCCTACTCCCTACTCCTAGTCCCTAACCTCTAACCCCTACCCCATTGGGCAAATTAACTGTTAATTTTTTAGTTGTTGGGGTTTATCACAAAAACTACTAACAACTTGATTAAAAATGTTAGCTCTGTTAAAAACAATCCGAGAAGCGATCGCCAATTGGTGGTCAGATTTCACCCTCCAAACTAAGCTGTTAGCTGTTGCCACTTTGGTGGTTTCTTTGGTGATGAGTGGTCTGACCTTTTGGGCTGTAAATACAATTCAGCAAGATGCACGTTTGAATGACACCCGATTCGGCCGCGACTTGGGACTGCTGCTTGCTGCTAACGTTACCCCCCTCATTGCAGAAAATAATCTCACTGAGATTGCCCAATTTTCCCAAAGATTTTATAGCAGTACTTCCAGCGTGAGGTATATGCTTTACGCTGACGAAGGCGGCAAAATCTTTTTCGGGATTCCCTTTTGGGAACCAGAGGTGGAAAACTCTTTATTGACAATTGAGCGGCGGATACAATTACCAGAAGATTACCCTGGTAATGACGATAAGCCAATGGTGCGGCAACATAACACCCCAGATGGCATTGTCACGGATGTATTTGTCCCCCTCATCGTCAACAAAAAATACTTGGGTGTTTTGGCTATTGGCATCAACCCCAACCAAACGGCAGTTATTTCTACTAACTTTACCCGTGATGTTACCATCGCCGTGTTTATCACAATTTGGGTAATGGTGATCTTGGCAGGGGTAATTAATGCTTTAACCATCACCAAGCCGATTAAAGAACTGCTAGTTGGTGTCAAACAAATCGCCACCGGGAATTTTAAGCAGCGCATCGATTTACCCCTAGGCGGTGAACTCGGAGAGTTAATCCTTAGTTTTAATGATATGGCAGAGCGTCTAGAACGCTATGAAGAACAAAATATTGAGGAACTAACTGCCGAAAAAGCCAAACTCGAAACTTTAGTTTCTACTATCGCCGATGGTGCTGTGTTGATTGATAACAACATGCAGGTAATTTTAGTCAACCCCACAGCCAGAAGGATTTTCGGCTGGGACGGTCATGATGTAGTTGGTAGTAATGTCCTGCATCAATTACCACCAGCCATTCAGATGGAAATCACCCGTCCCTTGTACGAAATGGCTGCGGGTGAATGCGACAGTGCTGAGTTCCGCATTCATCTTAACCAACCAACTAAACGCACCATTCGGATTTTATTAACTACGGTACTTAATTTACAACGGGAAAGTATTAAAGGAATTGCGATTACTGTACAAGATATTACACGGGAAGTAGAACTCAACGAAGCCAAAAGCCAATTTATCAGCAACGTTTCTCACGAACTGCGGACACCGTTATTCAATATCAAATCTTTTATTGAAACTCTGCACGACTACGGCGAAGATTTGAGTATAGAACAGCGTCAAGATTTTCTCAAAACCGTTAACCATGAAACCGATCGCCTGACTCGTTTGGTTAACGATGTTTTAGACTTATCTAAGTTAGAATCTGGTCGCAGTTACAACTTTGATGGTGTAGACCTCGCCCAAGCCATCGAACAAACCCTGCGGACTTATCAACTCAACGCTAAAGATAAAGGTATTGAACTCATTCAAGAAGTTGCCCCTAGTTTACCGCTGGTCATGGGTAATTATGATTTGTTACTCCAAGTCTTAGCTAACTTGGTCGGAAATGCTCTGAAATTTACCAAAGCTGGCGGTAAAGTTGCTCTCCGCGCCTACCAATTAGATCCCAAACCCCATTCCCAAAATCAATCTCCCCGTGTGCGCGTGGAAGTAGCTGATACTGGTATTGGTATTGCTTCCGAAGACCAGCAAGCCATTTTTGACCGCTTCTTCCGCGTCGAAAACCGAGTCCACACTTTAGAAGGTACGGGCTTGGGTTTATCAATTGTCAGAAATATTGTGGAAAGACATGGTAGTAAAGTTCACTTGGTTAGTGAAGTTGGCATAGGGACAACTTTCTGGTTTGATTTAGCTTTATGTGATTAGATTACTGTTTTTGGGCGCAACCTTCTAACACTTTATTACCCAATATCAAAACAGCCGAGTAAGGGTAGTTTTTATCTGACATTCCATCACTACAAGCACTAACTTTTTGTAAAATCAATGTATTGTTACCCCTGAGTCGGTAAACTCTAACCAAATCCGCAGGGCGACCTTGGGCTGCTAGAGGTTGGACATAAGGGAATGTTTGTTTTTTCACCTCCGGCGAAGAGTAAACAATGCCATTTTTACTAACAGTTACACTCCAAAAAGGTTCTGTACCTAAAGCGATAAATTTTTCACTACGAGGAGTGACTGCTTGCAAACTAGAAGTGTACGCCAGTAAACTAGCATTCAGTCCCAAAAAAGCGATGTAAGGGATAAAAGCTTTCATTGCTTAAGATTGTTAGAGGATAAATATTTTGACTTTTTACTTTTGCCTTGTTGTACTAGCCTCTTGCCTCACCAGTATGCCGGGTAGCAACACACATCAGCGATAAGGCTGCTTGTGGTGAATTGGGATTTATCCCCGACAAACATTGAGCCAAGCGATACTTCCATTCTGACTGACCGTAATTACCCTCAAAAGTTTCTGTACCCAACTGATGATTGTGAGGGTAAGTTTTTACAGTAAACCCCAGGGGTTCTAAAGTTCTGGGAAACATTTCTGTTGTGACTCCATCCCCTGGAAGATGATGAACTTCGGTGGCTAGTCTCCAGTTTTGTTCATCGGCTGAAGCATGACCACCGCGTTTAATTAATCGGTAAAGTCCTAAACGCAATTGCCATAAACACATACCCAAGCCTTGAAAATTCCAAGCACTGCGATGAGGATCATGGTCGGTGATTAAAATTCCCCCAGGAAGAACTAAACGCGCTGCTTCTGCTAAAACCACATCCATCTGATCACAATGATGCAAAGTGGCATTTACCACCGCAATATCAGCAAAATCAGAGATAAAAGGCAAGTTATGTGCATCTGCTAACACAGGTACATAGCCAAGACTTTGCGCCATTTCTAGTCCGCCATAACTCACATCCACACCAATGAGTAATTTTGGTTTACCGCCTAGTGTGGCAAAGAGATTACCAGGGCCGCAACCAATGTCTACTACAATTTTGTCATCCCAACTACCCGTGGCGGCTTGCCAGAGAGATTTGAATATATCGCTACGGTGACAAGCTTCAAAGTAGTTTTTTGCCCATTCAGGATGCCCAAAGTAATAACTATTAGCTTCAATTGCCAAGGTTTTTTGCGAGATGGGATAAGTTAAAATGCTTTGTGCATCTAAGTCAGCATTAATGTTAGATGCCAGGTAAGGTTTGAGGGTGGAATATTCAGCAGCTTTGATAACTATTACCTCCTTTTACGTAAGAAATTAGGAAAATTGGTAAACAAAAACTGAGCCAAGCTATTGATTTGGCTATAATTTTTGTCTTCTGCACAATCCGATTTACCTGGGCTGAACGCTGAATTTTAAGTTGTTGATATTACTTACTTTTTTTCAATTAACCTATCCTGCTTTTTCTACGTAAGTCTTCCGTAAAATTTCGCAATTACTAGTTTTCATTGTTTCTGCATAAGGTTAATAAATTTAAGATTGAATATTTTTGAAATTATACAAAGTTGAGGAAAAGTACGTGTTTTAATTTAATGCTAAATCTTATACATTTTTTGATTTTATGGGTGTGAATTCAGGAAGATTGGCAATTTTGCAATTTCAGAAGAAGCAATTATCTGGGAGAATAACTTAAAGCAGATTTCAAGTTCTTGAAGCTGCTGTAAAGCCAATTATGATGAATTAGTAATGCCCAAAGTTCAGGTTAACGGAATTGACATATTTTACGAAGTTAAAGGTACTGGCGAACCTGTGTTGTTGATTGCAGGCTTTATGTGCGATCGCACTTATTGGTCGCTATTATTGCCACACCTAATTTCTCGGTATCAAGTTATTCGTTTTGACAACCGAGGTATCGGTCAAAGTTCTATTCCTAATAGTCCTTATAGCACTCAAGAAATGGCTCAAGATACCGCAGCACTACTAGACATTCTTGGTCTCAAACAAGCACATATAATCGGTCATTCAATGGGTGGTCAAATCGCCCAAGAATTAGCTTTGTTGTATCCTGGAAAAGTCAAAAATTTAATTTTACTTTCTTCTTTAGCTAAAGGTAATGAGCGATTTAATAGTTTAATTGAGACTTGGGGTAATCTTGCCGGGAAAATAGATTTAATGTTATATGAAAAGCTAATATTACCTTGGATATTTACTGATAATTTTTATGCTATCCCAGAAATGGTAGACCAACTAATTGAATGGGCAATAAACTATCCTTTTGCCCCGACAACACAAGGAATCTACCATCAAAGCCGCGCCATTATTAATCATGACACAACAGAGAGAATTAAAAATATTCATTGTCCAACTTTAGTCATGGTTGGTAAACAAGATATTCTCACGCCTGTAGCATTTTCTGAAAAACTTGCTCAAAATATTCCTCAAGCTGAACTACAAGTGATTGAACATGGTGGTCATGGCTGTTTAATTGAATCCACAGAAATAGTTGCTCAAGCTATACTCAATTTTTTAAGTAAATTTAAATAATCAGTTTACTTCTAATTAAATAAATTATGGAAAACCTCAAACAAACAATAGCCAGCTTTGCAAAAAAAGATTTGGAAGTGAGGAAAAATTGGTACTCGCCAGCAGCCGAGGCTTATAACAAAGCTAGACCTCGTTATCCCCAAGATTTCATTGAACAAGTTATCCAAATTTCCCAATTAACTAAAGATTCCAGAATTTTGGAAGTAGGATGTGGCCCTGGAACAGCAACAATTTCATTTGCTCAATTAGGTTATTCAATGCTTTGTTTAGAACCAAATCCAGATTTTTATGAATTAGCTCAACAGAATTGTCTCTCATATCCAAATGTGGAAATTCAAAATACATCTTTTGAAGAATGGAGTTTGCAATCTGAACAGTTTGATGCTGTTTTAGCTGCTAGTTCTTTCCACTGGATACCAGCAGAGGTAGGATATCCCAAAGCAGCAAGTGCTTTAAAAGCAAACGGTCATTTACTTTTATTCTGGAATAAGGAATTACAACCTAGTTATGAAGTTTATCAAAGCTTGTCGGCAGTTTATCAAAAACACGCGCCATCCCTTGACCGTTATGAAGATTGGGAAGCGCAACAAAAAGTATTTCAAGAGTTTGGCAATATATTAATTGATTCAGGAAAATTTCAAGATATTCAGTTTGGGCAAGTTAAATCTGAGGTAGTTTATAGCACCGATGAATATTTAACGCTGCTCAATACTTATTCTCCTTATCTCAAATTAGAGCCAGATATTAAAAAAGCGTTATTTTCGGAATTAAGTCAACGAATTAATAATGAATTTGGTGGGAGTTTACAACTTTCATATATCTCGGCTTTTCATATTGGCAGAAAAATTTAAAATTATGCAACTTATAGCAGGAGGCAGGAGGTAGGGAATAGTAAGAGGATGTGTGTAATTAATTCTATGTGAATACTTACCCAATTTTTAAAAATATGAGTCTTTTAGATAAGACTCATATTTTATTTTGGAAATATACGTAGGATGTTTTAGCGACAGCAGAAGACATATACCGCAAAGCTTTTGGTGTGGGAAAATCACAACCAACCACTTCTGAGAGTTTCTCCTTTAATCGGATGGAGAATTTTTTTTCCCTTAATAACTGCTCTAACTCGGCAATTCGCGCTTGTAAAGGAGCCATCATTGCTTCAACTTCAGTCATAGAATAGCGAATAGGAATGTGCTGGGGACAATTCTCACTCATGGCTTCGACATGAAACAGAATTGCTCGTTCAATTTCTGCTGGGTAGTCGGGGATTCGGAGTTGTTCAATCAAAACAGCATCACCTTCAATATATTCGGCGGTTCCCCAGATTTTGATACGTTTTCGATGGCGGTAATCCATTAAAAATATAAATGCTTTGGCTTCTCCTGATAAGTTACCGACTGTGATGTACTGCACATTTCCAGAAAAGTCAGCAAAGCCCAAGGTTTTGTCATTTATGACTTTGAGAAAGCCAGGCGCTCCGCCGCGAAACTGGATATATGGATAGCCATTAGAACTGACTGTTCCTAAATAAAATCCATCAAGATGAGCAATAAATTCTGCAATTTGTGGGGTAATTGAATCATTAGCTGGGCCATTGGCAATGTAGCGTTCGTAAGTTTGCCGCGAACCCCTTTTTAACTGTGCGGCTTGAACTTCTGGCGTAAAAGCAATTTCTCCAAATTTACGCGGCATAATGCACTCCTAAGTAAACTTTACGAGGGTAGACACCAACTCTTGATACCAATTCGCAATTCGCAATTCGCAATGACGCTCGCAGGCTCGCTACCGCTTCGCTAACGCAATTGATAAATCCTGACTTGACAAGGGTTTCTGGGTTTGGATCTGTATCAGAATTTTAGTGAATTGGTATGAGATAGGCAATTTTTTTTATTAGTACAAATCGGCGGAAGCAAGCGGAAGTATGTCTTCTTTTACAAAAAATTGGAGGCTAAAGTTCCCAGATTTACCCTAAATTAAACAAAGTCGCTTTTAAAGGGCGAGGAACCTCAAACTCATATTTTCGGTAAACTAGCATGAGTGGCAAATTAATTGTATTTGAAGGTGTGGAAGGCTGCGGAAAAACAACCCAAATGCAGCTTTGTTGTCAGTGGCTAGAAAGTTTGGGTATTTCAGTAATTGTCACTCGTGAACCTGGGGGAACAGAGTTGGGTATACATTTGCGGCGTTTATTGTTGGAGAAGTCGGAGGATAAACCAGTTGCAGATGTAACGGAATTGTTATTATATGCAGCAGATCGCGCCCAGCATGTTGAACAAGAACTCAAACCCAATTTAGCAGCGGGAAAATATATATTATGCGATCGCTACATTGATTCTACCGTTGCTTACCAAGGTTACGGTCGGGGTTTGAATATGAGTTTAATTGAAAAACTCAACGATATTGCTACATCTGGCTTAACTAGTGATTTGACAATTTGGTTAGATGTAGATGTTGAGGTGGGATTTAGCCGCAAACGTGGCGACGCAGCAGGTTTAGACCGCATTGAACAAGAAACCATCGCTTTTCATCGCCGTGTTCAACAAGGATATAGCCAGTTAGCTGCGGCGCATCCATCCCGCATTGTGCGAGTTGATGGTAGTTTGAGTAAAGAAACTGTCAGTAGTTTAATTCAAGAAATTCTGCGCCAACGCTTGCAAGTTTAAACAGGTGATGCACACCCAAACCCCATTACAGAAAAATTTGTGTCTCCATCAAAGCAAGCTGGCTCAATTTACAATTGACTAATGAGTAACAATCCATTTGCACAACTTGTTGGACAACAGCAAGCTATAGAATTACTCACTGAGGCTGTGAGACAAAATCGAGTTGCACCAGCTTATTTGTTTGTGGGAACAGATGGTGTAGGCAGAAGTTTAGCGGCTCGGTGTTTTGTCGAGTTCTTATTTTCTAGTGCAGTTGAGACACATTTGGTTGCGTCGGTGCAGAATCGAGTACGTCAAGGAAATCATCCTGATTTGTTGTGGGTACAGCCAACATATCAATATCAAGGGCAAAGATTAACAGCCGCCGAAGCAGCAGAAAAAAAAATTGAAGCGCAAAGCACCGCCTTTAATTCGGTTAGAACAAATTCGGGAAATTACAGAGTTTCTTAGTCGTCCAGCTTTAGAAGCACCAAGAAACGTGGTGGTATTAGAAGAAGCGCAAACAATGGCGGAACCAGCCGCAAATGCACTACTAAAAACTTTAGAAGAACCAGGACAAGCAACAATTATTTTAATTGCACCTGCGCCGGAGTCGGTTTTGCCAACTTTGGTTTCACGCTGTCAAAAGATTCCTTTTTATTGTTTAGATACAGCAGCTTTAACTCAGGTATTACTGCAAACAAATCATCCAGAAATTTTGCAGCATCCGACTGTGTTGAGTATAGCGGCTGGTAGTCCCGGAAATGCGATCGCCTGTTATGAACAATTACAAGTTATTCCTTCTGAGTTACTTACACACCTCAGTACAGCCCCAAAATCTGCCCGCCATGCTTTAGAACTAGCTAAAACAATTGACAAGGATTTAGATACAGAATCACAACTATGGTTAATTGATTACCTGCAACATTCTTATTGGCAAAAATGGCATCAACCAGGAATTATTCAGCAGCTAGAACAAGCACGTAAGGCACTTTTAGTTTATGCCCAACCTCGTTTAGTTTGGGAATGTACTTTATTATCTGTACATCAACAATGCAATGTGCAGAACTAAATGAGGACTTACGCACAGTCCAAGAAAAATCTTAGACACGCAAGCGGCTTCCCGCAGGGAACTACAGAGACACAGAGTTCAAATTTAAATTTAATACATAGTTTATTGAGGTTTGCTGATACCGTCGCAGAGATGGCGATCGCTTTCTTCTACCCACTCGCTATTTTTGAGATAATCTCGCGCCAAATCACAAGCATTACCCATTAGAGAATCTAAATCAAAATCCCACAAAATTATGGAATTTCTAGTACCAAAAGCAACAATTTTACCGTTGGGACTAAAGACTATGCTGGAAATTGGATATTGATTTACTGGGGAAACTTCCAGCTGCTTACCCTTTAAATCCCAAAATCTCACAATTCCATAATCGTTTGCTGAAGCTATAATTTGACCATCAGGACTAAAGGCAAGGCTTGTAAAGGAACTTTGATCTCCTTGAAAAGTTCGCAATAATGTGCCGTTTAAATCCCACAGTTTCACCGTTTTGTCATTGCTTGCTGAAGCAATAGTCTTACCATCAGAACTAAAGGCTACGCTATTGACAAAATCTTGATGTCCTGAGAAAGTTTGCAATAATGTGCCGTTTAAATCCCAAAGTTTTACCGTTTTGTCATTACTTGCTGAAGTAATAGTCTTACCATCAGGACTAAAGGCTACGCTATTGACAAAATCTTGATGTCCTGAGAAAGTTTGCAATAATGTGCCGTTTAAATCCCAAAGTTTCACGGTATTGTCATTACTTGCTGAAGTAATAGTCTTACCATCAGGACTAAATGCTACGCTATTAACCAAAGTTTGATGTCTTAAAGTTTGCAATAGTGTGCCGTTTAAATCCCAAAGTTCTACATCTCCACGAGCCAAAGCAATAGTTTTACCATCAGGACTAAAGGCCATACTAGAGGACGTAAAGTTGAAAGTTGGCAAAAACTGACTCTTAAAATTCCACAGTTTCACGGTATTGTCACCACCAGCAGAAGCAATAGTTTTACCGTCAGGACTAAACACTACACTTTCAACCCAAGCTTGATGTCCTTTTAAAGTTTGCAATAATGTGCCGTTTAAAGCCCAAAGTTTCACGGTATTGTCACGACCAGCAGAAGCAATGGTTGTACCATCAGGACTAAACACTACGCTATTAACTGAATTTTGATGTCCTTGAAAGGTTTGCAGTACGTTGCCGTTTAAATCCCAAAGTTTTACGGTTTTGTCGTGACTTGCAGATGCAATGATTTTACCGTCAGGACTAAAGGCCACACTTTTAATCGGTACTCTTTCTTGATGTCCTTTAAAGGTTTGTAATTCCTTACCGCTTAAATCCCAAAGTTTCACGGTACTGTCATAACTAGCAGAAGCAATAGTTTGGCCATTTGGACTAAAGGCCAAACTTAGAACTGAATTTTGATGTCCTTTAAAAGTTTGCAGTAGGTTGCCGTTTAAATCCCAAAGTTTTATTGTTTGGTCATTACCACCAGAAGCAATGATTTGACCGTCGGGACTAAAGACTACGCTATAGACACCATATTGATGTCCTTTGAAAGTTTGCAGTAGGTTGCCGTTTAAATCCCAAAGTTTTATTGTTTGGTCATCACTAGCAGAAGCAATAGTTTTACCATCAGGACTAAAAACAACGCTGTTGACTTTATCTTGATGTCCTTGGAAGGTTTTTAAGAGTTTACCTTTTGTATCCCAAAGTCTCACGTTTGTGTCCAAACTAGCAGAAGCAATGATTTGACCATCGGGACTAAAAGCTATGCTTGTCAGCCCATTTTGCTCCTGAAAACTGTTGCGTTGTTGACTCAGATAAACTAATTTTTGTAAAGCCGCTAAAACTAGGGGTTTAGTAACTTTGTATTCTTTAAAAATTTTGCCTGCCCTAATTCCTTCTGTAAGTGCTTCCAATTCTTTATGGGAATCAAACAGTGCTAAAGAATATTGACTGATGGCCTCAGCTTTAGTAATTTCTGCTTCTCGCTTTTGAGACCAAGCCATCAGCCCTAAACTAGCACTAATAATCACAGCCACAACTGCGCCACCAGCAACTCCCCAAGCAGTTCTAATTTCTCGACGGCGATGGGCTTCTTTTTCTGCTTCCTGGCGCTGGCGCAATTCTACACAAGCATTGACGTAGTTAGCTTCAAGTTGATTGAGAAATCCTGCTTGCTTACTTAACACCTGGGCATCATCTAACCTACCGCCACGATGCACCAAATAATTGTCATCTTTTTGTTGCCTCTCCCAATCTAACGCCGCTTGACGAATAGTTTCTCTTAATTGTAAATTTGTGCGGTTTTCATCCAACCAATTCAGCAATCTCGGCCAGTAACGAATTAATGCTTCGTGGGCGACTTCCACTTCTTCTTTATTTGTGGAACTATCAATACTGGTAACTACCAGTCTTGCACCTTCCCCAGCTAACCGATTGACTAATTCTTTAATTGATGTGAGTGTACTACCCGTGGGAACTAATTCATCTAACCACACCCTGCGCCTTGTATCGCGGCGGATATCTCCTTGAATCATGCTGTCATCTAGGCGAGTTAAGCGGATGAAAATATTTTTAACTTGCTCTTGTTCCGACAGTGATAGGGTATTGTAAACATCATCGGCAGTTTGAGCGATCGCCATTCTCACACTACCAATTGTTTCATACTCCCCCGACTGCAACCATCTACCATGTCGTCGCTTCCATAACTCTAGCAGTGCGTGTTGCAACAATGGCATTGCCCCCGGTTCACCTTGAACATCATCAAGAATGGTATTGCTTAACCCTGGTTCAAACCGCAAACCTACCTGTGCAGCTTGCATTTCCATTGCTTTTCGCAATTCCGCACCATCCATTGGCGCAATCAGTTTTTGTCGGGCTTCCATGAGTTCTTTCAACTCACGGTAAGGGGCGCATTCTCCCCAAAAGTCTGCCCGCATGGTAATTACAACTTTTTGCTGTTGAGTTAAGGTTAAAACTTGCGCGATAAATTCTCGGCGTTCAGTTTCATCATTACAGAGGGTAAAGAGTTCCTCAAACTGGTCAATGATTAAAATAGAAGTTTGTTTAACAGTCGTGCTGACAGCAACACCACCTTTGGCTAATTCAATGGCTGTTTCTGGTTTTGGAACCCATTCATTTTCAATATCTAACAAAGACAACGAGTCAACTAAAGGTGCAGGTTGTTGATTTTCTCCTCCCGCAAGAGTCGCTTGCAATTGGGCAAGTGGGTTATTACTGGGTGTCATATATGACACCACTAAATTATGTTGTTTTTCTTGTAATGCAGGAATCAGCCCTGCTAGTACCACTGATGATTTACCACTACCAGAAGCACCTAACACAGCTAAAAAAATTATGTTCTGTTAGTTTTTCATTGAGTTGAATAATTAATTGTTCTCGCCCAAAGAAAAACTCGCGGTTTTCTTCGCGGAAAGGATACAAGCCCAAGAAAGGACAATGAGAATTATAAGTAGGTGGTTGCTGACCTAAAGCCAAGGCGTTAAAACTCAGGTCAATTATTTCTTCACAAAGTGTATTGACTGCTGTTAAAGCTTGTTCCCGTTCTTCACGGGCTGATTTGCTTAAGGCGTTGATATCTGCACCTAAACTATTACCTAATTTCTGGGCTAGTTCTGCAAATCTTGGGTGTAGTGCTGGGGCGCGTTCTGATAATAATTGCTCAAATTGTTCTAAAGCATACCCAATTTCGGCGTTCGTCAAATCTCTATCTAGTTGGTCACTAAATAAAGGTCGTCCACCCAGGCGACTAAATAAAGCGGGGACAGTGACATCACCTCGCTCTGCGAGTCCGGCTAAGGCTTCGTGTAATGCTGAGTCTACTTCCCCAGATTGACGTAATTGTTCGTAAAATTTTGTACCTAATGCTAAGGCGGTTTTGACTGTGACTTTCTCTGTCATGGCGATAACTGCCGGCATTCCTAAATCTCGGACTAGTCTTTGTCCTAAACCACCTAACCCGGCTTCGGCTTCTCTACTGGCGCTTTCGCAGGTAGATAAAAAGATAAAGTGTGGTAGACTTTTGGCTCCTGTTAATGAGCGTAGTCTGTCGATTAAACGTGTTCCTGTGACTGGTTCTACTTGATTATTTTCCTTCACCCAGTAAAGGACTGTTTCGCCGTTGTCGATGACTCGACTATGACTGATGATGTGCAGTAATGTATACTGCTTGGTTCTATCGGTTAAGTGTTTACAGAGTTCATCTATGGTTGGTTCGCCAATTGCGTCTGGGACTGTGGCTAACACGTCTGATGGTATTTCGCCCAAAGCTTGACGCACACATGAAACGGCGGCTGCGACATCAAAGGGTTCTAGACTAAATCGCCCAATTTGTTCGGGACTGGCGACTAAGATTAAGGCGCGTAAGTCTCTGCGACCAATGGGAGGGAAACGACGGTCTGTAATTGCTGGAATATAAAAGGAAAAGGGTGTGCGCTGTTCTAATGTTAATAGCCGCCAACCGTCATCAATTTTGCCGCAGAGTCTTTCCCATTTTAAGGTTCGTAGTTCTAAATCTTCGGCTTCGATAAATAATAAGACTCGCAAGGCTGTGTGACAGTTGTGCAAAGCCCGGACAAAGGCATCTCGAATTTCTTCTTTAAACAGTGCTTTTCCGAGATATGTGCCGTATTCTAGGGGTTGTCCCAGTAAGCTGGTGAGTTTTTGTAAGTCTTCTGCTGTGAGTTCGAGGGTTCCTTCCGAACGCGATGATAGTAGTTCACCCTGTCGGCTGTGTTCTACTACTATCGGCCAGTTTTTGCCTAGTTTGCGCTGGATGTTTATCTCGAATGTGTTCATCTTTGGTTGTTTGTGAGTCTATGAAATGAAGCATCTTACCTCTTGCTGATTAATAGCCAAGGGTTGTTTGATGGTTATTTCGGTTTCAAACTCGAACCACTAGCTTTAGTAGCAAGTGCTACATACTTGCTACATAATAGCTATATACAAATAAACTAAAGTCCAGTATATACACTTAAAACGCAAATATGATTCTGGCTGAAATTACTGGGCATATCGACGCGGCGTATAAACTGAGACACTGCCATCACTGCGTTGAATAGTCCTGGTTTGGCTAGAACCGACAATAATCACTGTTCGCATATCGGCGACATCTGGTGTTAATTGCTCAAGCGAAATCACCTTGATTGTTTGTCCTGGTCTGCCCAAATTTCTGCCTAATACTACGGGGGTGTTTGGTGTGCGATATCGCAGTAATATATCTCTAGTGGCTGCAAGTTGCCAAGTACGGTCTTTAGAGACAGGGTTGTAAAAGGCGATCGCAAAATCTCCTCCAGCCGCCGCCGCAATTCTTTGTTCGATAATTGACCAGGGTTTCAAAATATCTGATAGTGAAATCGCGCAGAAGTCATGCCCCAAAGGTGCGCCTACTGCTGCGGCGGCTGCTTGCATTGCAGAGATGCCCGGTGCAACGTGAATTTCGATACTGTCCCATTCTGGTTTGGGATGACGGTCGAGGACTTCAAACACCGCCGCCGCCATTGCATAAATCCCAGGATCACCAGAGGACACCACAGCGACATACTTACCTGTAGCCGCCAAATCTAGCGCCATTGTAGCTCGCGCTATTTCCTCGCGGTTATCAGACTCATGGCGTTGCTTCCCATCAGCCAAAGACCCAACTAAATCAAGATAAGTTTTGTAACCTACAAGGTCGGTCGCCAACCTGAGAATTTCTTTGACTTCTGGAGACATCCACTGTGCTGCACCAGGGCCAGTGCCAATAATGGCTAACTTACCCCGTGGCTGACCGATGGTGTTGGGGTCAAGGGGTGCGGGTGCAATAGCTAGAGCGATGTCAGCAGATGTCGTTGGGATGAGTTGACCACCTGTGACAGCCAAAGCCATTGCTTGTGGGCTTTCCCATTGGTTTTGGGTAAAAAAGCGTGTAGGTACATCAAACGCATCAGCGATATTGTGGATTTCTGAATGAGCAGCAATGCTAAGAGGCGCAAAGATTCCAGCGATAGAGGCAGGTGCAACTTCAGCATCGGTTAGTAGTTGCTTAACTGTAGCTAAATTAACATTAGGTTGAGTGATGGCGATCGCTACCGTTTGGGGATGATAAACAAGACAATTAGCTGTAGAATCTACCAGCCGTTCTGTAACTTTAATAGTCAATTCGCCTTCAGCATCAATCGGCAATTGACTATTACTCAACCAAGGTGCAGTTCCCTCTAATTTAACTCGCGCTCCCGCCAACAAATCAGAAATAAAAGTTTTCGCATCATCTGGGTTAGCTAAATGATAACCAGCAGGAGGCGATAACAACGCCGTGCGAAACCGAATATCCCCGGTAGTTGTAATTGCAGCTTTAACATCCAATACCTCAGCAATGCGGCGTGCTAAATCATTGACTCCACTTAACCCACCCAATAAAGGGACTACCGCACTACCATCTTCCGCCACAGCCAATACTGGCGGTTCTTGACGTTTATCAGAAATCAAAGAAGCTAAGGTTCTAATCAGAATACCAGCAGCACAAATACCAATCACAGGTGTTCCCGCAGCAAACAACTCGCGCAACGTCTCGCCAAAATTGCTAAAACTAACATCAACACCAGAAGTTCGTCCTGCTAAACCGTATAATCTTGCTCCTGGCAAGACGCTCATCATTTTACGGGCTATTGCCACACTATTTTGACCCAACACTACAACAGCAGGTGCAACCTTGATCATGAGACTTCTGGAATTTGAATAGATATTGTGCAAAGTTTATATCTTTCAAATCAAACCACAGATATTTTGACTTGGGCAATAACCTATAGAAATTCGGTTTGATTGCCGAACTTACTTATGTAGTCAGGGAGTAAGGAGTAAGAAAGAAGGCTTATTTGGGTGTATTGATTTTTTTCCAAAATCAAATATGAGTTCACTATTAAGCACTGAACACTAGCCAAATTTTTAGGAAATATACAAATATTCAACACCCTTGAACCTGAATTTAATTAACAACAATCAATCAAAACTAACCGCATTGTGTAGTAGTGTATGGTTTCACAACATTAGGCACAATATGTTTCTGTCCGGCAAATTCTCTGCCATAATAACCATCATCAAAACCACGGCTAAATTCTCCGCCAGCAGTACGTGGCCTGTAAGCATTTCCTCTTTGAGCTTGTGCTTGTCCTTGACGATAACCATCAGCATAAGCCTGGGGATGATAAGCAGGATCTTCATCCACTATCCATTTAGTAATCGGATAACAGTAGTATGATGAATGCCTATAATATGGATAATGGCGATAGTAACGTCTATGAGCTTCGGCAGACTGAGTGTTAACTAAAAGCCCAGTAATAGTAGCTAACGTTAATAGACTCAATGCCATAATATTTTTCATTGTTTGAGCCTCAAAACTTCTCTATTCCAGATACTTTTAATGTATCGTTGAGAAGATTGAAGCGACATCTTTTAAAAGGATGTTTGCAACATTTCGATACCAATAGGACTTACGCACCGAAATTATCTGTGAAGAATGGATGTAGGGGCAAAAGCGTTTTGGATACATACACTGCCCATGTCCCTACACTCTATACCTGCCCAAACTCATGATTTTACGCGCTTTCCGCGTAGGTGGTCACTGAGCCTGTCCAAGTGATTAATTTTAAAGTTTCTAGTTGGGCTTTAGCCCTTGATTTAAGCGATAAATCGCAACTACGAACCCCTCATATTTAATGCGATAGACTACTAGGCAACTAAAATAAAATCGCTGCTAGTCAGAGTAATATCATTATTGCCTAAACGAGCAAACTCAAACACTGTTCCTGTACCCAAGATATTACCATCTTGGTTATAGAATAAGCTGCCAGTACTTTGGCTATAAACAATCCGCGCACTACTAGCGTTGACAAACTCATCATCTGTAACAACTGCAAAGTCTGTTAAAGTCTGTCCCACACTATTAGTAATAGCCTTGAAAGTATTTTTACTCAGCACAATCTTATCTTGGAGGACTTCAAAATTGCTAATATAGTCAACGCCTAAGCTGGCAGTGAAAGCGCCATCAGCTTGGAACAAATATTTATCCTTACCAACGCCTCCGGTCAGCATATCATCACCTAGTCCGCCCCAAAGTGTATCATCGCCTGCTAACCCTTGGAGTTGGTCATTACCATTACCACCAGTCAAAAAGTTATTCAGTGCATTACCAGTCAAACGGTCATTACCTGTACCACCAATGACGTTTTCAATGACGTTGTTGGCAGAGAGTATGAGTTTGAGGTTGCTATTAACTGTCTGTGTTGTAGTGATTCCTAAATTGATATTACTAGCAAGAGTGGTTTCCCGGAGGTCAATAGTATCAATTCCGCCTGTGGTTGCTTCCACAATCTTATCAGTACCTAAAAGAGTCGTGGCTGTGAACACGTAGGTATCATTGCCATCCCCACCTGTTAGGGTGTTATTGGCACTATTACCTCTGAGAATATTGTTACCTGCATTTCCTGTACCGTTGATTGCGGCTGTGCCTGTGAGGGTGAGGTTTTCGACATTCGTTGCTAGGGTTGTAGTTACAGAACTAACCAGAGTATCGGTAATAGTTGTAGTGACACTTGCAGTTGTACCTAGAGTGGCATTGGTAGGCGATTTCAGGCTTAAAATTAAGGTCTTGTTTGCTTCGTTGACAGAATCATTGAGAATGGGAATATTGATAACTTGACTGGTGACACCTGGGTTAAAAGTCAAAGTTCCCGTGGTGGCAGTATAATCTGAACCTGCGATCGCTGAACCATTAGCAGTAGCATATTGAACGGTGATAGTTTGGCTACTGGCATTAGAAAGCGTAACATTGTAAGTCACGGTTTGCGGGTTAGTGTTACCTTCAACAACAGTCTGGCTGGCACTGAGGTTAATTTTCGGCTGCAAATCATCATTAACAATGGTTCCCGTGATGGGTGTTGTTGTGTTAATGGTGTAACCACTACCAACCGCTAAAGTTAAAACAACGGTTTCATTAGTTTCAAAAGTGGTATCTGCTGTGGGATCAATAGTGAGTGTGGCTGTATTTGCACCAGCAGCAAAAGTAATTGTGCCTGTTGTAGGGGTGAAACTGGTCGCACCCAATTGACTATAGTCGCTGTTAAATATTGCCGTACCGCCAACACTGTAGTTAACTGTCAACGCATTGGTGGTGCTACCGCTTCTGGTGAAGGTGTAAACTAAATTGCTGCTGCCATCTTCGTTAACGCTACTCGATGATAAGGCCAGACTGACAGTTGGATTATTAATAATAGTGCCACTGATGAAATACTGACCCAAACTGCCGTAATCTGTGTAGCCAGTAGAAAGTGGATCTCCTTTGCCGACACCATCAATAGCTAAATAATAAGTTCCGGCTGTGACTGTGGTGGCGATCGCAGCTGATAATAAGTCAGTGGGATTAGACGATGCAATTAGAGTCCCAGCAGAATTATATAGCTTTGCCAATATATCGAGGTTGGGGCCGCGACTCACAGGATCAATTGTCAAATTAATCGCACCTGCACCAGTAACAAAACTATAAAAATCCACATCTGTGTTGCGCTCAATAATGCCACTACCACTGACAGATGTACCAGAAACAGTTAATGATTTTGCTGTGGCAATTGTGTTACCAGCATCGTCGGCTCGGTAGCCAAAACCATTGTAAGTAGTAATAATTTGCAAATCATCTTCAGTATTACTCGCAGAAGCATACTCACCTTTACTCCACTGAGTTAAGTTTTGGTAATACCCTGAACCCATAATTCCAGCCCAGCCAGTAACACCGCTACCCTGTCCCCGATAGTATTCTTCTGCGGGGTTAATTCTGCCATCATGTTCCAGTCCCAAAGTGTGACCTACTTCATGGGAAATCGCTTCAGCAACATATTTTTCGTCATCATATAGAGTGTCACTAAATATAAAGGCTGGAGTATCATTATTCCAATTGAATGAATCAAGGTAGGCTACTCCTCCAGCCCCACTAGCATACCAGTCATTACTGCTACCACCAATCACAACCCGCACACCCCAGCGAGTATCAGTAGAACCACTCTTAATCAAGTCATTAATATCTGTTGGTGCTTGGGTTGTAACGTTGACATTAAACGGGCTGAAATCCTCAGCGACACGTTGCCAAATATACTGAATTCGTTCCAGTTCCGCCGAACTAAAAGATGCTGTATTGCCATCAAAATCAAAAGCTGGAGTGACAATGTTAGCCCCACCTTGATAATCTGTGTTCCAGTAAGTCCCAGAAGTGGTATGTCCATTGAAATCTAAATAAATTGTCTGGTTGGCTCCAGCTAAACTATTCAAGAAGAAAGTCTTGGATAAATCTAAAACACCTGATGTTGCTTGGGCTACTGATGACGGTTGCGCGTTGACTAAATTTAAATTGACTGGCGCAAGCATACAAGAAGAACAACTGCAAATTTGAGCATGTGCCTTACTGCCTTGAAGAGCTTGCAGCAGACTAGGTTGCAGGATAGATGTAGGTGCTAGGTTGGTTAAGCTATTATTAAGAACTAAATCAGCAAAAATCGCCCCTTTATCGCTAGAAGTGTCTGTTGCTTGAACCGCACCATGAATAAAATTGCCAATTTCTGTTAATAAAACAGCTTTGATTGCTGCTGGTGTCGCTGTATTAACAAAGCTTTCAGACAAATAAATTTTGTTAGTACTACCAACATAACCTGTCTGATTATCATCAAAAACACTATTACTAATAATTTCGATTTCTGGAAATTGACTAAAATCTCCAGCTTGCCATTGAGAACGCAAAATATTGGCAGCAGTATGGTTATATTGATTGCCAAAAACAGTTTCAAACAGATTCCAAAAGTTTTTTAAATCAGAAAAATTGCTGAGTTGAGTGTATGTTAATGAGAGAGCCGAATTCAAAATATTATTCATAAAATTAAGACCTACGCAACTATCACAAGCGATAGGAAACTGAAGTTTGACTATTGCTTGTCAAAGTTGCGTGAGTCGGAACTACATGATTAAAAGCATCTATGAATCAGTTATTTTTGGCATAACAATTGCAAACTCAATATGAAGAAATTACAAAACAAATTTTAAACTACGGATGTATTTTGCTACATTCTAATACTGCCAAAATCTGCTTACCTGAGTTTATCTACTATTATTTTTCTGCTGATTAACAGATGATGATGTTATTAATTTTTGGCAAGATTTAAATAAATCTACCGAATTTTCCAGGTCTGAGGTGCAAAATTGCAGCAGAGTTAATTTATTTCATTACTTTCAACGAGTCATTGCCTAAAATGAGGAGTATGATTTTGGTGTAATTCAGTCAGTATAAAAAACTAGCTTAGGTAAAAATACAGTTCAACTAGTGAGGTTTAGGTAAAGTGAGATCAAAGTAAGCAAAATTGCAAAAATAAATCTGGTGCAGATAAGCAGAATTAGCCACCGATATTTTCCAATTGAATTCTGTATAAATAGCAGATGAATAACTAGGTTTAAAACCCCCGCTAAATATGAAATTTAGCTGTTTACAATCAGCGGTATGTCTTTTTTACCTACCCTTTTGTTCTGATTTCTGAATTCTTCATTCAGGTACTTAGTTGAGGTAAATGCGTCACAGTTAATCATTATTACTGATGAATATTAGGAGGCACGAATGAAAAACGCAATTATTACTAAAACACTCATAACATCAGTTAGTTTGTTAGCTTTGTTTGCACCAAGCCAAGCATCAGCTCAACTAGTACCTCAGCCTTGGGTATCTGTTGGTAGCAAAGAGGGTGATGTAACTTATGCAGTAGGCGCGAGAGCTTTAAATTTGGGTGTGGAAGTGGGGAATGGCCCTGACGGTGCAACGGGAGTAGATGTGTTGAAGTTTATCAATTTACCAGTGATTTCTCCTTATGTTGGTGTGGGATTATATTCTCAAGATAAGGGTGTAGCTGTTTCTGGTGGTGTTCAAGTGGGTGCAACAAAAAATGTGTTCGTGGGGGCTGGTTATAATTCTGTGAGAGGTTTGAATGGGCAGTTAGGAATTAGATTTTAATTATTTCGGGCAATATGGGGTATTTTTTTAGTAAAATACTTTCTAAAAGTGGAAGATATAGACATCATCTTTGATTTTCGCCAAATACTTAGGCATCTGTAAGGTGGGCATTGACTAATAGATTATTAGTTAATCAAGAGTTGTGATGATTATGCCCACATTCATTACTATTTATTGCTGCTTGATTATGCCAAAAATCAGCCGTTTTTAATTATTTAAGTCTGATTTATTGCTAGAATATTAATACAAATCCTAATTATAACACAAAGCTTGAATTTCTTAGGTTTTTGAAAATTTGGATAGGAATTGATTTACTTAGGTTTCTGACTATTTTAAAATTGAATTAAGGCGGCGATCGCTAGACAAAATTTCCTGGCAATTCTACTATGATGCTCGGTAATTGGCCAGGGAGTTAAAAATTTAATTTCTGGGCAAATATGATCCCGCTCAATAGTAGGATGGCTTATAGCGATTATTTTAAGTGATGAATTGCAGCAGTATTTTATAACAAACTGCTGCACACACGTATTTCCTATCTCAAGATTAATGTTATTTATCTAACAGGCATCCCTTTATGGAACAAGGGTTAAGGTTACTTATCCAACTCGTACTAGAGTTTGCACCTGTAGTTGTCAATCTAGTACAAAAAAGAACAACAGAAGGTTTGACGACAACAAATTCTCAAATACCCCAATTTATCGAAGAAGTTATTGAATTTGTCAATATTACAACTAATAGTAAAAGTGCCGAAGATGAATTTCATCAAGAAAAAATATTGCAACAGCAATTAGCTGTTTATCAACGAGAAACACAATTACAAATAGCACAACAGCAAAGAGATACGTCTCTTCAGTTACCCGAAGTTAATAAAGTTTTAGATAGCTGGCCGTTAAGATTATATCCTTCGCAAATTTTAGAGACTCGGAATACAAGGACAAATATTCCCCTAAAAATTTTTCTAGCTCCTCCCCAAATTAAGTTTGATCAATTTGATTGTCATCCTGAAGAGATTTCGGAAGTTGAAAGAATTTTAGCCGAAGGTATCCGAGAATTTATTAATACCAATTATTCTTTGCATCACCCAACAAGACCAACAGAATTTTTAGCAGGCGCTTGGGATAGTAAACGTTTTCATAGTGAATCTAGTATTAAAGCTTTGTTTAGTCTGTTAAAGACAGAGCCAATTTTAATTTTAGAATCAGACCATGATGGGGATTATTTAAATTTTCGCATTGCTTATTGGGGTTTAGGGCAAGAAAATTATTTTTATAAAACTATCTCACGTTTACCATATAAAGAGATTTTACAAGAGTTTGCTAAAAGTCGGGCTTTAGAGTGGAAAAATATTAGAGATGAATTAATTAATTTAGGGGAAGACTTAGAAGAAATTAATCAATTAGGTGGTGATAATGTTCATAATTTAGCTCTTTTAGAAAAGACTGAGAAATGGCAAGCTAAAGGTATTGATATTAGTAAGTTATCTTTGAAATACCAAATAAATCAGCAGGATATTGCTAAGTTTTGTCAGGTATTAATTACTTGTCATTGTTTAGTTGCGGCTTGGGTAGCAGATGCTTATCACTTAGTCCATCATGATGTACCGCCATTATTACCGGAGTTATTACCTAGTTTTCTCAAAGATAAACTTGATTTGCCCACTGTACAGGCAATGTCAGAAGATAATATTTTGCAGGTGTATGCCGCAGGTTATCAGCAAGTTTATCAAGCTCTGGCAAAAGAGCGTCGATATTGGGTTCCGGAATTGGCTTTGCAATTAGCCCAGAGTTTATCACATTTACCCGATCGCACCTGGGCAGCAGAACAAGTAGATTATTCCATCAACACTTGGCTGGAATTACGTCAAGTTGTAACTCAGGCATTTCCCAATGCTCTAGAAGCGATGCAATCTGCCATCAAAATCGAAGATGAGGAATATATCTACAAACTACAGGAATATTTTATCGCAGTGGGCGATCGCCAAAGTGTTGCCTCTATAGAAAAAATTTTACAAGCGATCGCCACCCTTAAACAAAAAACGCCACCTCGAATCTCCCGAACTTATTTACACCTTAACTGGTCATTCCGGTAAAGTTGCATCTGTGGCTATTAGTCCCGATGGCGAAACTGTAGTGAGTGGTTGTGCAGACCAAACCATTAATATCTGGAATTTGCAAACCGGCAAACAAATCAGAACTATCTCCGGTAATTTAGGTGAAGTTTCATCGGTGGCTATTAGTCCCGATGGCAATTTTTTAGCGGTGGGGAGTTGTCAACATCCCAAAAGTAACGTCACAGTTTGGCATTTACAAACTGGTCAGTTAATTCACACTTTATTAGGGCATCAAAGACCAGTCAACGTCGTTAATATTAGTCCAGATGGGCAGATTCTCGCTAGTGGCAGTAATAAAATTAAAATCTGGAATCTACACAAAGGCGATCGCATTTGTACACTTTGGCATTCTTCATCTGTTCATGCTGTAGCCATCAGTCCTGATGGTAGCATTCTCGCCAGTGGTAGTTCCGATAGCAAAATCAGACTGTGGAACCCCCATACAGGCGATCCCCTCCGCACACTCATAGGTCATACAGGCGAAGTAAAATCAATTGTCATGAGTTTGGATGGACAACTGCTGTTTAGTGGGAGTGCGGATACAACGATTAAGATTTGGCATTTACTGACAGGTAAACTGTTGCAGACTCTCAACGGTCACTCAGATGAAGTGAAATCAATTGCCTTGAGTCCTGATGGTAAACTGTTATTTAGTGGTAGTAGCGATCGTACAATTCAGATTTGGCGAATTGCTACCAACGAAATTCTCTACACCCTCACCGGACATTCAGGAACCATCAATTCCCTCGCCCTCAGCCCCAATGGTAAGTTTCTTGTCAGTGGTAGTTCTGATAAAACCATCAAAATTTGGCAACTGACTACTCAAGAGTTAACCAGCTAAAAACTTGCTCAACAGTTAAAGTTAAATCAATATTGCTGAGAATTGGGAGTTGGGCTGTACCTGTCAGCATCTCAACTCGTTGGTTAGGAAAGATAGTCAAAATGTTCGCTTCATCTGGAAAAATCAACCAACCTAGTTCTGTGCCATTTTGGGAACAATGCAATAGTTTATTGAGAACGTTTCCAAAGCTTTGGTCGGGAGAGAGAATTTCTATAGCCCAGTCAGGATAAGTTTCAAAGCGGTTAGCAATTCTACCTGATGGTTCACGGGGAATGCGTTCCCAGCGAAACACAGAAATATCAGGAACTATCGCAGCACCTCCAAACACACAACGCAGTTCCGGGAAAGCTAGGGCAATTTTGGAAGTTTCAGCCACCGCATTAACAGTGGCGACAAGTTTACCTTGAAGGCGGCTATGTTCTCCTTGGGGCATAGGTTTTTGGCTAATTTTTCCGTTGATATATTCCGAGGCGGGTTTAGTTTCGGGGCGTTGTAGGAATTCTGCTAAAGTGCTGGACTGGACTACTGTAGTCATCGTTGTTCTTTGCTAAATTCTCTTACCTCTATTTTGCCTATAGCTGTATCAGAATATTTGGGGAATGTACTATTTCTTAGTGTTGTTCACAGCAAACTCAAGCAAATTATTTAAATGTTTTGTAAAGATAGCATGAAGATTTTACCCTGTGAGTATTTATCTTGATTCTAAATACAGCAGTTCTTCAGCATTTCAAAAGTAGAAATATGCTGTAATTTACGTCCCTGATGTTCTGTTTGGTTACTTACGCAACATTATTAGTCTCTGCTTATCAAAGGATTTTGAGTAACTAATTAAATAGGATTTGGGGTTACTTATGTAGCCTACATAACAATTTATTTGATACTCCATATCCTAAAATCATTTAGCTTTAGAAGCTAATTCCTGAGAAGTCTAGCTAAAGTCAGAATATTACTGCGCTTTGGCTCGCCAAATTCAATCTACGGATACTATACAGTTTCCGAACGTATCATCTAAATTGAATATATGAAATTGCTATTTCCGGTATCAGCAATCAATAAGTTAAAAAAATCCCACTTTTATCTTTTCTTTGTTATTTTGTAGTTAACGGGACAGTTCTCCACCATACGGTGGGTTTAAATATCAATTAAGTCAACGTTTCCCCGCATTTTGTAAACCAAATAAGCATTTTGTGCTTACAGAAACTTATGTCTGCAAGCGCCACATATCTTACTGGGATAAATTGCGTGGATAGACTTAAATGTGCAACCTACCTATTAGTGTATTAACCTCAAAAAAATTACTAACGATTATGCCTAAAACCACTACCTTATCTATTATTTTTCCTGCTTTCATTCAACCTGAAACTTTAGAGCAGCCTGCAAAATTAGCGAACAAAAATTTCTTAGGTAAATCTCGTTATGATGTTCTGCAACCGTTACGTCAATGGTTAGATGAACTCGAAATTCAAAATCGCAAACTAGCACACTTTATCGCTAAATTGATCCCTGCCCAATGTCCTTTTGAGCGCGATATTGTGTTGTTCGGTCGCACCATAGCCCACATTCCCCCTATGTGCAAACTGAACCCCCTTTATGACCAATTTGTTGGCTTGCGTTTTCGTGCTTTGTGTTATTTAGTAGATCAGTGTGGCGAAGATATTCAGTCCTACTGTTAAACGCAAACTGAGAACACAAAATATGGAAATTAAAATTGAGCATCAACCCAGTCAAGAATATCTAAAAAATTTGGGTGTGTTCACATGGGAGATTTGGGAAAAGGAAGTATCCCAATTTCCCTGGACTTACGATACTGAAGAGACTTGCTATTTTTTGACAGGTGATGTCATTGTTACGCCGGATGGCGGACAACCAATACAAATGGGTAAGGGAGATTTGGTAACTTTTCCGGCTGGGATGTCCTGTACTTGGGAAATTATCAGCGACGTAAGAAAGCATTATTACTTTTCTTAATATTGAGTGCTGAGTGAGATATTCTATCGCTACATCTCTGCGCCCTCTGCGTGAGATAAATCATCCTGCAATTAAGCAACGCCCAGTCTTGACTTATTCTTGCAGATACGAAAGAGCCAGAAATCCTAATTTCTAGCTCCAAGCGTTGAGACAAAACAATATAGAACTAAAGGCAAACTGAGGCAGAAAACTTAGAATCTACCCAGATTATGCAATCCTAAGATGATACCTACGCCTAGAATGTGGCCAAAGGCTGTAGTGGCTAGTAGTGCAGGTAAACCAAAACCACCAAAGAATTTTGATTCGGGTAACGCTGGCTCGGAACTAGGATATTTAATGCTAGATTTGCCAAAGGCAATGGCGATGATGTTAGCAACAATCATGATAAGGCCGATCGCGGGACTCCATTGTAGAGGGGCAGTGGCAGCAGCCAGTAAAGTGGAAGTCAGCACTAGATTTTGCTCCTGAATGTGTGAATGATTAGAAAATATCATCGGGAAATCTAGGAAGATTATTCAAGAAAATTCCCCGTTTTGCAGCAATATTTAACAGTTATTTTCAAACCTTAATATAAACAACTATCTGTTTGTGGCTACTGATAGTTGGGCAGTAGGAGTTAATTGTTATCAGTATTAATTCAGAATGTGATTGATCATACCCATCTTAATTACTGTAATAATTTACAGTTTTTCTGCTACTTTGATACCATTTCTTTTAATAATAGTTGCGGGGATTCCCACAACTACACAATCACTAGGTACATCTTTAACAACAACGGCATTTGCGCCAATTGTGACATTATCACCTATCTGAATATTACCTAATACTTTAGCTCCGGCTGTAATGCGAACATTGTTACCAATTTTGGGACGACCTGATTTATCTTTATATCCAATTGTTACTTGTTGGTTGATCCAACATTGTTCACCTATATCTGCCATAATAATTGTGCTGAATCCATGTTGGATAAATAACCCAGCACCTATACAACAAGAAGAATCTAAGAACAGTGAAGTACATTCGGGGTAAAGCACTTTGAGCAAATACATCGCAATTCTACCGTTGAGATTGCCTTTAAATAGTCGGTAGTAGTATAAATTTCTAAACTCTGGAGTTTTATATGCTAAAACCAGCAATTGCATCCATAAATTGTCCTGTGGCAAACCTAACACTTCACTCCATCGTTTTATGTCCGCAGTAATAATTTCTTTCTCTGTGGTTAATAAAAATGGTATTAATAATGGTGAGAACCAGAGAATTATCAAGTTATAAATTGCTTGCTGAATCAAATTTTTCATAAAATCTACCAAATAATTATCAGTGGATGGTTGGTGATATTTTGATTTTATGCAGGTGTTGTACTGAGAACTAAAACTGCTAGATGCAATGTATCCGATAAAACTGGTAATGGCAATATTTGCGGAAGTGGTAGCGTGTAGATGCGAATATAGTTCGGTTAATGCTTTAATCTTTTGAATATCTCTGTAGCGAGATAATAACTCTGTTTTCACAGGTAAGGGATCTGAAAAGCGGCGATCGCTTTTAAAATGAGGTGAATTGCAACTACACAAAATTTGATAGCGTCAAATAGAGTAAAATCACATTCTGGAAGTCATAGCTTGAAGAACCGTTCTAATTACTGGCAACTACTGCCATATATCAAACCTCAATGGGCAAATATTATCAAAGGCTTGATCGGCATTATCGGATATGTGCTGGCGACACTGACGTTAATTAATCTTGCAGGTAAATTAGCCGCACCTTTTGGACAAGGTAATGTAGTAGCGATCGCCCAACTAGCCGGTATTTGTGCTTTGGTGTTTCTGGTGCGTGGCTTTTTTCAGTCTGTGCAAGATATCTACATGGCGAAAGTGGCTTTAAGAGTTGCTTATGGTCTCCGCAAGCAAGTATATAGCCATTTACAAAAATTAGATTTGAGCTATTTTGAAACAGCCAAAACAGGTGATTTAGCTTACCGCCTCACAGAAGATATTGACAGGGTTGGGGAAGTTGTCAATAAATTGCTACACGACTTTATTCCCTGTGTGTTGCAATTGATTGCCATCCCCATATATATGATTTATTTGAATTGGCAACTTACACTCGCCACAATTGTGATTGCACCATTAATGGGGGTGTTAATTGGGTGGTTTGGCGAAAGACTACGTATCTATTCCCTGAAAAGTCAAAATCGCGTGTCGGGTTTATCAGCGATTTTGACAGAAGTTTTTAGTGGTATTCGGCTTATCCAAGCTTTTGCAGCCGAAAATTATGAAATCGCTCGTTTTGGTTATGAAGCCGAACGTTCTTTAAAAGCCAAGTATTCCGCCGAACGTCTCAAAGCCATTCAAATTCCCATCATCGGTTTTTTAGAAGCTTTGAGTGCTTTATCTTTGTTAATGGTGGGGGCGTGGCAAATTTATCAGCGTAATCTAACAGTAGGGGATTTTTTCAGTTACTTAGCTGCGGCAGCACTGCTAATTGACCCCATAGGACACACCACGACAAATTATAATGAGTTTAAGCAAGGGGAAGCTTCAGTAGACCGAGTGTTTGAATTAATGGCAATTCAACCAAGGGTAATAGAAAAAACAATTGCGATCGCCTTGCCCCCAGTCAAAGGTAAAGTAGAATATCGCCACATTTCCTTTGCCTACAAACCCGGTGAACCCGTCCTGCAAGATATTAGTTTACTAGCATTACCCGGAGAAGCGATCGCCCTGGTGGGTGCTTCCGGTGCAGGAAAAACCACCTTCGTCAATCTCCTCCCCCGCTTTTATGATCCCAATGCTGGGCAAGTTTTGGTTGATGATGTTGATATTCGGGATGTCAAATTACATAGTTTGCGGCGACAAATTGGCATTGTTCCCCAAGAAACAGTGATATTTTCAGGAACAATTGCCCAAAATATTGCCTTTGGTCAAGATAATTTTGATATGGATGCAGTCATAGCAGCCGCGAAAATTGCTAACGCTCATCAATTTATTGCTCAGTTACCAGAAGGTTATCAAACTTGGGTAGGGGAACGGGGCGTAAATTTATCAGGTGGACAACGCCAAAGAATTGCGATCGCCCGTGCTGTACTGCTGAACCCGCAGATATTAATATTAGATGAGGCGACATCTGCATTAGATTCAGAGTCGGAAGCTTTGGTACAAGAAGCCCTAGAAAGATTGATGCAGAACCGGACAGTATTTATTATTGCCCATCGGTTGAGTACAGTGAGGCGGTGCGATCGCATTTTGGTTTTAGAAAAAGGGCAAATTATGGAATCTGGCAATCATGAAGAGTTATTAAGGCTGGAAGGTCGCTATGCTAGATTTTATGCCCAGCAATTTAGTTAGGGATTTATGAATCAACCGCAGACGAATTTTGAGCAGATGACTACTAAGCAGCTAAGAGCTTATATCCTGGCTCACAGAGATGATGAAGACGCATTACACGCAATGGCTCTACGTCTGCGGAATCAAGGAAAAACAAGCACAGTGGAAGAATATTTAGAACATTTAGAGCATAAAATCACTGAATAGCTTGGTTATATCATGTCCGCTTGATTACTTACAAAAACCGAAGAACCCCACCCCGCCACAGCTACGCTATGTCTCCCCTCCCCGTCAACGGGTAGGGGTTAGGGATGGGGTGCAAAGATTGTGGGAATCACAACTAATTAACCGGACATGATATCAGCACATATCTTGCACCTAGCCCCAACGAATGGAATTCGTGACTACACAAACAAAGTCCACCTGTGCGGAAAGCGCGTAAAGTCAAGCCTTTTGAGCCTGCGGAGGCAGGCTTTGTTTTTGTAGCCGCGATTTTAATCGTCAGCGCAAGACGTGTATAAATCTTCTACCTCCCCAGCTTTTTCTTGTAAATCTAAATCTCGATAAATTTGCAAACTGTTGGTTAAAAACTGATTAGCAACTATTTCTGCACCTAGCTCATTTTTCTGACTACGTTTGAGGTAAATTTCGCCTAACAACTTGTGTGCGGAAGCTTCTAGTTGGCGGCGGTTATACTCTTGAAAAATTTGCAGACATTTTTGAGCAATTTCTTCACTAAGATTTAGGTTCTCCAAGGCTTCTACTTCTAGGTAAGCATGAGCCATATCGAGGGATTTTTCAGCTTTATCGACTGTTTGCCCTAGTTCATCAAGATAGCTTAATCCCCTGTGATAATATTCTTCAAATAAAGCAATTTTTTCTGTAATTGATGTATCTTCATTAGGTAAAAGGCGTAGATATTGTGAGTAGAGTAAGCCAAGAGCAATATAGTCGTAGGCGAGGCTTTCTTGATATTCGCCTGCGGTATTTATTTCTATAGCTTGGCGAATATTTTCTTCAGCTTGGGTAATTAAATCAGATATTTCTGTTGAATTTGAGACTTGTTTTGCTAATAAGCATTGACAAGAAGCAAGTTGTCTATAACGTCTAGCTACGCTTTCCTTTTGATCTAGTTGTTGGTGTAAAGTAAGGCTTTGTTGACAATACTCAATCGCTTTTGTATAGTCTTTCAAATCTCGATAGCAACTAGCCAACCATGATAACTGATTAGCGACATTATTATCTTTACCTAATTGTTGATAAAGGTCGCAGCTTTGTTGATGATATTTTATTGCTTGTTCGTATTTCCCCCAATTTTGATAAATTCTGCCTAATCGCCGATAAGCATCAGCAATATTAACTTGGTTATATAGTTGCTGACGAATGGCTAATTCTTGATTTTCACACTCAATAGCTTGCTCATATTTTCCCCATTCCCGATAGCAATCACCCAACCATGACCACAGGTCAGCAACATCCTTATCTTTACCTAATTGCTGATAAAGTTCCCAACTTTGTTGATAGTGATTTATTGCTAACTCGTATTTCCCCCATTTTTGATAAATCCTGCCTAATTGACAGTAAGCATTTGCAACATTAACTTGGTCATCGAGTTGCTGATGAATGACTAAATCTTGATTTTCACACTCAATAGCTTGCTGATATTTCCCACATTCTCGGTAGCAATCACCCAACCAATACAACAAGCCTGCTACATCCTTATCTTTACCTAATTGTTGATAAAGTTTCCGACTTTGTTGATAGTGATTTATTGCTAACTCATATTTCCCCCAATTTTGATAAATTCTGCCTAATTGATAGTAAGCTAGTGCAACAGTAGCTCGATTATCTAACTCTTGCCGAATGGCTAAACATTGATTTTGATATTCAATCGCTTGTTCATATTTCCCCAATTCTCGGTAGCAATCACCTAGCCAATGCCATTGATTAGCAACATTATTATCTTTATCTAATTGCTGATAAAGGTCGCAGCTTTGTTGATGATAATTTATTGCTAACTCGTATTTCCCCAAATTTTGATAAATTCTACCTAATTGCCAATAAGCTCTTGCAATGTTAACTTGATCATCAAGTTGCTGACGAATGACTAAATCTTGATTTTCACACTCAATAGCTTGTTGATATTTTCCCCATTCTCTATAGCAATCACCTAGCAAGTACCACAGATCAGCAACATCCTTATCTTTATCTAATTGCTGATAAAGGTCACGACTTTGTTGGTAGTAATTGATTGCTAACTCGTATTTCCCCCATTCCCAGTAACAAAGACCTAGCCATGAAAACTGACTAGCAACATCTTTATCTTTACCTAATTGCTGATAAAGTTCCCGACTTTGTTGATTGTAATTTATCGCTTCCTGGTATTTCCCCCAATTCTGATAAATTCTGCCTAATCGCCAGTAGGATAATGCAATACTAACTTGGTCATCAAGCTGCTGACGAATGGCTAAATCTTGATTTTCACACTCAATAGCTTGCTGATATTTTCCCCATTCTCGATAGCAATCACCCAACCAATACCACAGGCCAGCTACATTCTTATCTTTACCTAATTGCTGATAGAGTTCCCGACTTTGTTGATAGTAATTGATGGCTTGTTCGTATTTCCCCCAATTTTGATAAATCCTGCCTAATTGATAGTAAGCCTCAGCAATGTTAACTTGGTCATCCAACTGCTGACGAATAGCTAACTTCTGATGTTCACACTCAACAGCTTGCTCATATTTCTCCCATTCTCGGTAGCAATCACCCAACCAATACCACAGGCCAGCTACATTCTTATCTTTACCTAACTGCTGATAGAGTTCCCGACTTTGTTGATAGTAATTGATGGCTTGCTCGTATTTTCCCCAATTTTGATAAATCCTACCTAATTGATAGTAAGCATCAGCAATATTAACTTGGTCATCGAGTTGCTGACGAATGGCTAAGTCTTGATTTTCACACTCAACAGCTTGCTCATATTTCCCCCATTCTCGATAGCAATCGCCTAGCCAGTACCACAAGCCAGCTACATTCTTATCTTTACCTAATTGCTGATAGAGTTCCCGACTTTGTTGATAGTAATTTGTTGCTAACTCGTATTTCCCCCAATCTTGATAAATCCTACCTAATCGCTGATAAGTATTAGCAATTTCAACTTGTTCATCTAACTGCTGACGAATGGCTAACTCCTGATTTTGACACTCAACAGCTTGCTCATATTTCCCCGATGCTCGATAACAATCTACTAGCCATGACAACTGATTAGCAACATCCTTATCCTTCCCTAACTGCTGATAAAGTTCCTGACTTTGCTGATAGTGATTATTTGCTAACTTGTATTTACCCCATTCTTGATAAATTCTACCTAATCGCCAATAAATATTTGCAACAGTAACTTGGTCGTCGAGTTGCTGACAAATTGCTAAACATAGATTTTTATATTCAATAGCTTGCTCATATTTCCCCCATTCTTGATAGCATTCACCCAACCAGTACCACTGATTAGCTACATTAGTGTCTTTACCTAATTGTTGATAAAGTTCGCGGCTTTGCTGATAGTATTTTATGGCTAACTCGTATTTCCCCCAATTTTGATAAATCCTGCCTAATCGCCAATAAGCTAGTGCAACATTAACTTGATCATCAATGTGCTGACGAATAGCTAAGTCTTGATTCTCACACTCAATAGCTTGCTCGTATTTCCCCCATTCTCGGTAGCAATCACTCAACCAATACCACTGATTAGCTACATTATTATCTTTACCTAATTTCTCATAAAGTTCACGACTTTGTTGATAGTGATTTATTGCTAACTCGTATTTCTTCCAATTTTGATAAATCCTGCCTAATTGCCAATAAGCATTTGCAATCTTAACGTGGTCATTGAGTTGCTGACGAATCATTAACTCCTGATTTTCACACTCAATAGCTTGCTCGTATTTTTCCCACTCTTCATAGCAATCAGCCAACCAAGACCACTGATTAGCAACACTATTATCTTTACCTAATTGCTGATAAAGTTCACGACTTTGTTGATGGTAATTAATTGCTTGCTCGTATTTACTCCATTCTTGATAAGTTCTACCTATGTGATATAAAGCTAATGATTCATCTTGAGGTTTATTAATTTCTCTACTAATAGTTAGCATTCGCTGAAAACAATTTAAAGCCTGTTCATATTTGCCATGCGACCTATGACAAATACCTCTATTTCTCCAAAACATTAGAAACGCTGATGGCTCGATATATTGAGCCAATTGTTCAAAACATTCTTGATAATAAGCAACGGCTTGTTCAAAAGACTCTTTTTCTTGATAGCAAGTAGCCAAAGACCAGGCAATATAAGCACTAAATCTGCTATCTGAGTTATCAGTTAACAATTCTAACATTTCAATGGCTTTATCATACTTATCCTTACGCAGATAAGACATTGCTGTGAGAAAATTTAATTCTGTCTGACAATCTTCATAAAGTTTGTAGTGCAGACGAGTATTTTCAAGATTAGGTGTCATATCATCACCTAGTTCTTTAACCAACTCTCTCATACTGCAAAATAGTGTAGGTTCTAATTGGTTAATAATTTCTGTGACGCAATCAGCTAATCCTGTTAATTCACCACAAGCAATATAAAGAATAGCTGCTTTTGCTTTCACCCGAATTTCTTCAGATAAATTTGAATTATTGGCAGCTTGTTTCAATAAATCTATGACTTCACCTTTTTGACAAAACAATTCAATTTTACGCAATAGCCTTAGTATTTGCTTGGTTATATCATCTTCAAAATCAGCATCTATACCAAGATAAGTAATTACTAACTTGTTTATTGGCTTTTTGCGAATAACAATATTATTAATTTCAATTTCTGCAATTACCTGTCCTGCAAACAGTAAATTCCTCAGTTGAAATTCTGCTGGCTGCAACTTATTTGCTGATTCATCTTGCTTTAGATAAACAATAGTGGCATCATCAGATGCAGAGCTTTTAATTTTAATCTCGCCATTTTGTAAAACTGGTTGGTAATCTTCAATATTAATAAATAATTTCTCTGCTAATTTCTTAAACTGTGTTGAAAAATGACTCCCGTAATATCCCAAAGCTAGTAATAGCGGCTCGTTCCAACGTGGCTCATGCAAATGTTTTTGAATTAATTCCAAAATCTCACTTTGTTCTTTATCTGCAATATAACGAGCTGCAAAATATTCTTCAAATGTCAGGTGCATAAAGCCATAAAAACCAGGCATTCGCTCTACAAATAACCCTGTGGTTTCTCTCACCTTCCGCAAAAATTCTCCTACCGCTTGGCGCACAGAATCAGATTCAGGTTCAGCATCATTTAATTCTGCTAACTTAGCTGCTAGTTTCTCTTCTACTTCAGATTGTGTTACCAAACCAGAAGGTTTTTCTTCGTGCATCCAGTATGCCAGAGGTGCTAAAAGTTCCACTACCTCAGTTTCTTTTAACACCACTCTTGGCGCATCGGGTAATTTTTTACCAAGTTGCCAATCTTCGGTTAAAGTTTGGACTGCTAACTCGTACAGTTTCACGCGGCGGTTGGGTAGTCGTTCCCCATTGCGGTGAATCAATGCCAAAATGGTTAACAACAAGGGATTTGCCGTCAATCGCTGTACACCAGGATTATCTTTAACCGCCTGTAAAATTTCCTGCGCTTGCTCTGTACCTTTTTTTAGCCATTGCTCTTCACTAGCATCTGGCTGCTGTGCTTTTTCCACTGTTCGACACCAGCGATACAAAAACCGTTCTACCTGTTCGCTGTCCATATCTTCAATAGTAAACTCGGCAAATCGACTGCTGAGTTTTACATCACTGTAGCCAGCAATCCGGCTGGTAATGACGAATTTATTACTAGAAAACTCATCAACAAATTTGTTAATCCGTTCTACAATCTGTTTGCGACTTTCTTGATCAAATACCTCATCTAAACCATCCAGCAACATCAAGCACTGTCCTTGACGCATTGCATCTAAAAGTAACGCTGCTACCTCATTTCCTATTTCTACCTCTGCTTGAAAATGAGTTTCCCACTGGCGGTAAAACTGACACAAATATTCCAGTAACGTTAACTCTGGTTGTTGTTTTAATTTTTCTGCATAATCAGCAATGCGGAAGAAAATAGGTAACAAAGTTTTACCTAAGTCTTTGTTCTTGGTCTCCTCAACAGTATCATCTTCAACAATAACTGTTTCTAATTCATCTCTTTTGGCAATGGCGAAATGTAATGCCAAATAACGCAGCAGAGTAGTTTTTCCCGCACCGGGACTGCCTAAAATCACGCTGTAGCAATTCTGCCGCACCGCCTCAGATAAATCTACCTTTTGTGTAACGGTTTTAGTGCTAGAAACTAATGTTGATATTGGGACTTCAGGCAGTGGTTCATAATAGTAAGGTTCATCCCAATCATCTAGGTTAGAACCCATTTCTTTTAATCTACTACTACTCGGAGCTTGCCGTACAGTTAACGCCTCAAGTTCCCGTTGACTGCGTTCAGAAGTATCTGTAACTTGTTGTCGCCATTGTGCTTGCAGGGAAACATAAATTTGGTCAAGAAAAATATCAACTTGACGATTTACCTGCATTACACCACTCATTTTTAAATAGGAATTTTCGGCAATCAGCCAATCTAAATAAGGATAAAGCAAAGGATTACGTGTTTCAAATTCCAGTATCTTGCCTCGCCAATCCCAAAAATCTGGCGCACGCTGACGAAATTCATTTAAAAAATCGATGTTATTTAGCCACAAAATCAAACATAAATTTCTCCCAAATAGTTCTTCTCTGCCTAAATTTAACTGCCTCATTTCTTTGACTAAGCGAGGTGTTGGTAATTGGTCAATTCCAAATGCCATTACCAATTTGCGCCCAGTTTCTAGACTTTGATGTTGCTGATCATCTAAGCTATACAGAAAATTATGGAAGGAGTTTTGACTATAAAAAAAAGTTAGTAAACTCAAACTGTTCTTCACTGACAGCTAATGATTCTTTTAGCTGTTTGACAACAGGATGTTGGGGACTACTTTCTGGTGCGATCGCAAATATAATTGTCGTACCACTAGAAAGTTCCAATACACTGACTAATTTGTTTAATTCTGCTTTGTCAGCTTCGCTAAGAGAGTTGGTAGAATCTTGATCCGGCATACATCAAACCAGCATTTAATAGTAATTTTCAAGAGCAAGCCATACTTTTAAGTATTGTTATTCGCAACCTGCCAACGTTCTAAATCCTCAATTAAAATCGGATTAATATCAAACCAAGACTCTTGCATTGAGTTGTAATACCCCAAAACTAATTTATTTTGCAAAAGTTCGTCACAAATAATAAAATCACCCTTTTTTGGCAAACTATGGGTTTTAGTGGTGAGTTTACCTGTGCGATGAATTAAATCTAATTCAGGATAGTGGTAATCGCTTAAATTATATTCCCGCCGTACTTCACGTACTGCGTCTTGTGCAGTAGCTAAATCTACAAAACTCAATTTATTCCGTAACCCAATTTCACAGGCGGTACGCGCTAACCTGACTAAATCTCGCATTACTCCGCCACTTTTTTCACAAATTAATTCCAGTGCATCAGGGTTAAATAAGCCTTTGTGACTATCGCCTAAAGTATCCAAACGTTTATTAATCACATTAATCAAAATCTCTCGACCTTTTTGATCAGGATTGCTAGTTGGACACAAATTAGCATCAGATTCAAAAACAGGTGGATTATTTAAATCCAAACATTTTTGAAATGCTTCCATTGGCTGGCGAAAACTCGGAGAATATCGCAGAGAGATAGGAATAGCATAGATAATATGACAATTTAATTCTATCAACAGAGGACTAGAAAACATTTCCAGTGCTGTTACTTGATCGTGCCTATCTAATCCATCAACAACAATCAGTAACTTTTGTTTCTGTTCTTTTTCCGCAGCTTCAATAATATTATTAACCCTAGTGATAATTTGACTCAACACAGGACGGACATTAAGTGTTTTTGTCACTTCTCTTGTTAAACCACGTTTGAGAATTATACCTGCCTTTTCTATAAATTCTGGCACTCCCAAACCTTCATTTTGGCTTCCCTTATCTTCGTAAATTACGCTTTTTAAGCTGTCTAAAAGAGCATCTAATAATTTATCTTTTTTAAATAGCCAATTAGATTCAATAGCCTGAGCAATTTGTAAGCCAATCAAAACTACAACTTCTGCATAGCCTATGTTATATCTGTCTAGGGATGTTTGCGTATCAATCCAAACAACTGTGTACGTGTCAGCTAATTTTTGTTCTAATCTTCGCAGTTCAGTAGTTTTACCTCCACCTCTATGACCGGCTAATAAAAATTTGGCTGGATCATCTTCCATTTCTAGCAAGCTAACAAGCTTATCTACTGGGCTATTTTCTCTCTGAACATAAAAAACTTTTAAATCTTCCGGTGTAGTTAAAGGTTCTTCTGGTTTAAATAATTGGTAAGCAGATTTCCAAAAACTGGTATTGCTCATACTGTTTCCCAATAGGAAAGTTTGTTTTGATTAAACTCATTATTGCCAGTATAAGCAGTATATGAGCAGTGACCAGTAATACTTAGGAATATCTTAAAATTTTGATACCCGATGCTAACAATAAAATTAGGACTTACGCATAAAAATGAAAAATCAAGGGTTTTGGCGAGGGTGTAGGGGTACAGGGGTATAGGGCTGTATGTATCTAAAACCCTTCCGCCACACACCCTTACACCCTTACACCCAATCTTCATAGACAATCTTGGTGCGTAAGTCCTGAAAATGTCACACAGCGATCGCTTGACGGCAAATCAAGTATTTCAGCCTTCACTCCAGATAGTTTACACTTAAACAGCGATCGCCTATATTGTCATAACATTGAATTTCATACTTGGCGAAGTATTAAATTGCTTTTTTCAAGCTAGAAGCTGTTTGTTCTGGATTTCCTGAAAACGGAAAAATTAAGATACTTTTGATGTTTGGAGTATTGATTAATTCTTTCAAACGACTCAGTTGATAATCTGTAATTGCAACCCCGTCATATTTTTGAGCATAATTTAATTCTTCAGCAAAGTTATCATCATTATAAGCTTGAATAAATGCGCGGTCTACACCCCATTTTTCCCAGTCAGCCGCAAAATATTTTTTAGCCCAATAAGGATTATGATGACAAATATCAAAACTTACCGCAGGATTAGCTTTTTTCATTGAGCTTGTCATTTGCTGCACAAACTTAGTTAAATTAGCAGTGCGATCAACTTTCCCTGGTAGTTCTGCATAATAGCCTAAATAATCATCCCATTGCACTGCATCAATGTTTGGGTATGTTTTCACAAATTCAACTAAGATATCTTTAAATAGACTGCCAACTTCAGGAATATCTACATCTAATACATAATGGTCAATACCAGAGTAAGTTTTATCTATTCCCGGAACAATCCATTTTTTAGCAACTGCTAAATCAAAAATTGGACTATTTTTATCTAGTTTAATTCCTTTTTCAAAGTAAGCGTGAACCTGCATTCCTTGTTTATGTGCTTCATCAATCAACCAATTCAACCATTGTTCTTGAAATTGGTTTGGACAACTTTTATAGCCTAAAGTTTGCTGCATAACTTTGCTGTTGTACATTGTACAACCATTTCCCCAAACACCTTGAATAATAGTATTAATTCCTTGAGTTTTATAGTAGCGGACTCTTTGACGAATCGTTTGTTCATCAGCATTGTTGGTCGCTTGGTAGCGAGTTAAATAAATTCCTCTAATTGCTTTTTTCTCCCAAGGCGTTAGAGCTATTGATGTTTTTGGATTTTCTGTTGGAGAAACAGTTGTAAAGGGATTTATAGAAGCAGTTGGAATAGGAATTGAAGAAACAATTGGGACTGCTTTTGAGGCAGCAGTTGGAGTAGAATTCAAAATAGGAATATTTATTTTTTCATTTTTAGGTAATAATTTGCTGAAATCTAAATTTTTCTGCTGGCTAAACCACCAGTAACCACCAGCTAAGAAGACTATAATTACAGAGATAGGAATATTTAAGCATCCACATCCACTTGGCTCTTTTTTCTTCTGCTGCATATTCATCTAAAAACTATCAATTAATTTCGCCATACATACTGCTACCATTCCATATCTAGATTTTCCAGATTTAATTTAGTTTTGTAGCTTTGGGGCATATTTAAATCACTCTATCAAGATGCAAGCATATCTGCTAATCTTAGAATTATAGTTGCAGCGATCGCTAACTGTAATATTTGCTAATCCTCGCACTACTGTTTTATTGCAAGTTTTGTCAGGTAGACAATGCTACAAATTAGCTGACATTATAATTTTATTCTTTGGCATTGTCCATCCTACAATTATAACTACCAAGGATTGCCAATCAATGTAAATCCAGCCCAATAATAAGGATGAGATAATTCATCTTCATCAAGCTCATCCAACCCATGTAACTCTGAAGAAGCAGCACCACGAATGCGGGGATTATCTTCCAAACTAACACGCTCTTTGAGCATATCAATTTGAGCTTGTCGTAGTGCTTCTGACTTAATTGGATTAGTTTTTAGTTTGTCGTAAAATTGCAGCATCAAAGCCAATGTTCCGCCATCACTCACCTCCCAAAGACTGGCTAAAGCGGCTTTTGCGCCTGACTGTACAGCTAACCCAGCAAACCCCAATTCAGCTTGAGGATCACCCAACGCAGTACGACAAGCACTTAATACTAATAACTGCACTGGAGGGTTATTGAGTCCTAAAGTTTTCAGTTCATCTAAGCGAATTTTTTTATCCCAAAACTGGATATAAGATTTATCAACAGAACCCTGAGCAAATTCAGCATGGGTAGCTAAATGTACTATTCCAAAGGGATACTTAGCACGTTCTTTCTTGAGGTTTTTGAGAGTGAAGTTTTGGTTTAATAAAGACTTACCTTTCCAGTTATTATTAACAATATTAGATAACTCTAAGGGAACGGCAGGTAAAGGTTCCAGGTTTTGAAATTTCGATGCTCCCATTGCTAAAACCTGGGTTTTTGTAATATTTTTCAGTTGAAAATCTAAAAGACCGAAAGCCGGGATAATTGTTAAACTATACTTCTCAATTAAAAATGTTTTGCCATCAGAAGTTGCTGCTAAAGGCACAGTCCGTAAACCACCTCCTAAACAAAATATCAGATTATTAATACCTTGTGTTTGTAATTCAGATGCCAAGGGCATAATTAGGAAGTCATATATTTTTTTACCAGAAGCCAGATATCGCTTGCGCGAAGAACTGGGATTAGTAACATCATTGCGGAATTTTGTAACTAAGTTAGTCAATACCTCTTTTTTTGCTGCGGGGATACGTTTATGAATCGGTGGTTTATCTGGCAAAACCAAGATTAAATCGAGTTGGTCAGCAGTTGGTATTGCATATATTAAGGCACTTTTTTTTACCGACTCTTTGATTAATATTTTTGAGAACTTGAGTGATTTTGTTGACTTCAATAACTTGATTTGAAGGCAATTTTACCTGCATATATTCATCATATTGCTGCTTCCAACCCCTTTCAATATGGATAACAGCCGAGTTAATATCTTCACTATCTAGTAATTTTCTAATAACTTCGGGTTGCAACCGAGATACAGGCAGTTTATTCTGTTTATATATTGGTGGAACTGCTTGAATTTCTGATTGGCTAAATTTGAGAAAATCCAGCCCAATAACAAATACACTGAAGGTTGAAAGAGCTAATAAATTTAGCCTACGCCTGTTCATATTTTTGTGGGGAAATATTATTAATAATTCTGACTGGATTCAGAGAAATAAGTCAAAGTTGCGTTATGCAGCAATCCTAAATTATGACAAGTATTTCTCTACCTTGTCTCCCTTGTCCTCCTTGTCTATTTATGATGTCTGCACCCTTATGTTCAAATCATAACCTAAATTTCTAGGTGTTGATTAAGAATGAGATTGGATTTGCTTTTGCTGTTCTTGTAGCCAAGCTTCAAAAAGTTCATTCAATAATCTTGCTTTCATCTGGTCATCGAGTTGGGCTGGGATGAGTTTTTCTAGGCGCAAAATCACAACCCATTCGGTTATTCGGGCTGGTGGTAAAACTTGACCGGGCTGACTGCTAGATAGCAACTGTACCATTCCGGGATGAATTGCTTGTAGTTCAACTGGGCCGACTAGCCCGCCAGTTTGGGCTTCTGGGCCTTGGGAGTATTCTTTGGCTAATTCTGCAAATGATTGTTCTTTGGCTTGGAGGCGAAAGTAGAGTTCTTGGACGAGTCCAATATCTTGAGTACGTAGTAGGGAATAAATGACTTTATCTAACTTGGCTTTGTTTTGAAAGAAGTATGATTCGAGTTTGTTACCCCAAGTAGCAATTTTGAATTTCTCGATTTTCAGTTTACGAATTGTTACCGATTCGAGTTGATTTACTGTTATACCATGATAAGCCATCCAGGCTTTAATGTCTGCATCAGTTTTTAACTGTCGTTCTAGGTAAAACTGCTGTTGAGTGCGAGTAATTTCTTCTAATGTACATTCTACAGATGCGATCGCTTCATCAATGATTAATTCCCGGATTAGCTGCGGCAACATTTGGTAACTTGCCAGTAACGGAATTAGCTCAGTAGCCTGAATTGTACGGTTGCCAATTTGGAGAGCTTCTGTCATTTTTTATCTCAACTGCGATCGTCTCAGCCCGCAATTATTGTTACATATCTTAGATAGCAGGTGATAGGTTACAGCTGATAGATAACAGTCCCCTACTCCCAACCAAAAACTAAAGATGTAGGACACCGAATCCTACATCTTTAATTAAATCTTCATTTTTTAAGATATGTAAACTCTTATAAGGTTTCCAAAAAGCTCAAAAGGTCTGCCATTTCTTGAGGACTGGGCTGAAATTTGGGCATAGGAGGCGTTTCACCGCTAATTACTTGGTGAATCAACTTATAGGGAGATTTACGTTTAGAAACAGCTTGTAAACTGGGGCCGACTCGCCCATCTGCTTGCCAACCATGACAACCAGCACAGTTAATTTGAAAGATAGCATTTCCCTGAACTGTGTCTCCAGCCAAGGAAAGAACGGTTTTAACGTAAGGATCTGAGGCTTGTACCATTTGAACACCAAAGATGCCCAAAGGGATTGATAGCAGTATCGCTAGAACCAATAAGACGATACGCTGCATCAGAATTTCAGGTTTGGTAATCTGGTTATCCAAAAGGTTTGCTGTGAAAGTGTAAGGTTATAAAATTTTTCATTTCCTACACATAGCTTAAAAGTTCTTGATTTGTACCGCAAGCACAGGTGACTATTTTCTTATAAGCGGGTATTGCTCAAAAACACTGCTGCAAGCGGGATTCGCCGTAATTTGGTAAAATCAAAGGCGGGATATAAATAGTTAATAATTGCAAACAGGAGATTTAAAGTGGTTGAACCCCTGCTTTCTGGCATTGTGCTTGGTCTAATTGTTGTAACTCTCGCTGGTTTATTCTACGCTGCATACAAACAATACAAGCGTCCCAACGAGTTGGGTGGTTGATAAGCTCTAAGCCTGGGCGAATGGAATTCGCGGCTACACAAACTAAGTCCGTGTAGGCGGACTCATCATAAAATCATAAGATTGAAACCCGCGCAGGCGGGTTTTGTCTGTGTAGCTGCGGTTTCCAACCGCCCATTTCACTCTATATCCCCATCATTGTCTGTAGTTGAGTCAATGACTCTGTAGAAAGTTAAGGCGGTATTACCGTAAACTTTGTGGCGAGAGATTTCCCAATTGGGGATGACTGGTGGTGTCCAGCCTTGGGGATTGTGTTCTACGGCGATTTCACCTTTGGCATCTAATAAATTATAGTTAGCGATCGCTTCTAGCACAGGTTGATATAATCCACTAGCATAAGGTGGATCAAAATAAATTCTGTCAAACTGTTTTCCTGACAAAACTTTTAACTGCTGAATTACATCACCACGTAATAGCTGCCATTGTTGTTCATTGCTGGCTAATTGCTGCCAATTTTCTTGAATAATTGCACAGGCTCGGCTTGATTGTTCAATTCCTACTACCAAGCTGGCTCCTCTACACAAAGCCTCTGCTCCCATTGAACCACTACCCGCGCACAAATCTAGCCAGCGACAACCAACAATTTCGCCTTGCCAAATATTAAATACAGCTTCTCTTACCCGTGCGCTCGTGGGTCTGGTTTCTTTCCCTGGTAAAGTTTTAATTGGACGTTTGCCGTAAATTCTCAAACTCATGATTATTGGTCATTAGTCATTAGTCACTGGTCATTCAACATTTGCCAAGGACAAATGACAAATCACAAATGACAAATCACAAACCCTATGCTGCAATTTGTTCACGCACTTGAGAAACAAAATTAGAGAGGATTTGCAATCCTATATTAGAGGATTTTTCTGGGTGAAACTGCACTGCCATGAGATTTTCTTTGGCAATGGCGGCTGTGATAGTTTGAGTACCGTGGGTAACAGTTGCAGCCCTAACTTGCGGATCTGTTGGGTCAACATAATAAGAATGCACAAAATAAACCCAAGGGTTAGCGGGCAAATGTTCCCATAAAATGCTTTTTGGTTGGGTTAATTCCAGTTGGTTCCAACCCATGTGAGGAATAGTAATTCCTGGTTCATGCTGAAAGCGACGGACTTTTCCTTTGATAATTCCTAGTCCTGGTTGAGTTCCTTCCGCACTTGATTCAAATAAAATTTGCAATCCTAAACAAATTCCTAAGAAGGGTTTGCCAGATAATATCGCGTCTTTTATGGGTTGTTCTAAATTCCGTTCTCTTAAATGTTGCACTGCGGGATCAAATGCACCAACTCCTGGCAAGACTACCGCATCTGCCAATGATATCTCTTTAGCAGAATCTGTAATCTTGGGAGTTGCCCCAGCTTTTTCTATGCCTTTACAGACTGAGTGCAAATTTCCCATGTCGTAATCTACGACTGCAATAACTGGCATTGACCTGCTCCTTGTAAATTTATTATGGAGGGTTTTTCTATTCTAAATAATAATTCTAATGAAGAAAAGATTTTTATTAACTTCTTTTGACACTTGGTTAAGCGATCAAGATTCAAATTCATCGGATGATTTATTACAGGAAGTGAGTCAAGTTGAATCGCTCCCCTATGATTTAAAATTTCTGCGGCTGTTACCTGTAGATGTGATGCTGGCTAGTTCCTGGGTAATTCAAAAAAATTGAGGAGTTGCAACCAGATTACATTATCTGTTGTGGGATGGCTGCTAGTAGACAAAGGTTAAGTGTAGAGGAGGGTGCTAATCAAGGCGCGATTTTTTTGCCGACAGCAGTTAATTTGGAAAAATTAGTTTTGGGAACAGTAGCAACTGATATTAGTAGTGACTGCGGTAAATTTGTTTGCGAAGGTCTTTATTATGCAGTTCTTGACTATCTTCAGCAATCTAAACTGTCAACTCGTTGTATATTTGTTCACGTTCCGGTATTAAATCAAGAAAATTTGCTGGTTGTTCTAGCTGACTTCTTATTAATTATTAACAATTTGGCACTCATATAAAATAGTGTGCGTCTTTGAGGAAAAATCGTTACCTAAGTATATGTTGTCATTTTTACTCAGTTTACTGATTTCACAAACCACACCTCCTACACCACCACCAGAAGAAGTTGTCCAACCGCAACAGGTTCTACCCTTACCAGGACAGTTAGATTCAGTGCCAACTTTTAATAGCAATAGTCCAGAATTGGTGTTGAAAGAAGGGATTTTATTATCTACTTTTCCTGGAGATGGTAAAAAAGTTCCAACAGCACATTTAAATTTTCCTTTCCGGGGAAGATTTGATATTTTCGCTCATCATGTTGCCAAAGCTGATCCGCCAGAAAATTTGCGATCGCTCTATCTCGGTATAATTTTGCATAACCCGACTGAGCAATCAGTCACAGTTAATATCTTGCAGGCGGCGAGTTATTTAAGTCAGCCAGATGCACCATTTATTGAACTACCGCCTTATGTCGAAGATGCGGCGGGTAAAGTATTTGCAGGGCCGGGCGATCGCGTCATGTCTGATATTATCAGAGGCAGAAGACAAGCAATTTTCCCCGCACAAATAGTCCTTGCACCCAAGCAAAGTCAAATGTTGCTCAATCTTCCAATTCCGGTGCAGGGTTTAACACCGCCATTAAATGGTCGTTCTACTTTAATGCGCTTGCGGAGTAACGGTACCGTCTACGCCGCTAGTTTAGCGATGTTTGCCAAAGATAATCCTGATGGTAGTGAACGTGCGCCGACTTTAGAAGAGTGGGAAAATTTATTAGATAACGGTGAATTATCCACACCACGAGATAAAACACCAACTCCCTTAGAAGAAACTGGGAAACCGAGAATTTACGGAAGAGTCGCGGGGGTAGCTGGCGGTTCCTTTTGGCGTGCATTTATAGTAGATAGTCCCAAAGCCCGATTTTTAACCGTTCCCCAACCGGGACAAGCAATTTCTTACGCGCTGAGTACCTTACATGGCGGCACTTTGGGGACAAATCAAATTCAAAGTGCGCCGATGTTGGTGCGTTATCCCGACACTGCATATCGCGCACATGGTAACTATGCAATTCAATACAATCTGAAGTTACCGTTATATAACAATACTGCTACACCAAAAACTGTGGCAGTGGCGATGCAAACTCCCATTAAAGAAGACCAGTTAGTTAAACCAGGACTGCGCTTTTTTGCTACCCCAGCTCGCCAAACCTTCTTTCGCGGCAGTGTGCGGATACGTTACAAAGATGATAAGGGTATGCCACAAACTAAATTTGTGCATTTAGTCCAAAAGCGGGGTCAACCAGGAGAACCACTAGTACTATTAAATATGAAAGCAAGCGATCGCAGATTAGTCGAAGTAGACTTTCTCTATCCCCCCGATGCAACCCCACCGCAGGTATTAACCGTGTCAACGCAAAGATGAGTGCTGAGTCACCGAAGTTTGCTCAAGTCGGGGAACCCGACTTGAGCAAACTGGCGTGAGGTTCCCTCCGTTGTAGCAACTGGCGTTGCTGAGTAAAAATTCTTCCCCTGCACTCTGCACCCGCACCGACTTGCTAAGATTCTAGTGCTTGACGTAATTTCCGTTCTAACTGTGCGATTAAAAATTTGTTGTCAATCCTTTCTAATTCAGCAATAGAAACATCAGCGTTATTACGGACGGCTTCTAACCATTGTTCATACTTTTTATCATGTTCTTCCAACAGTTCTAAAGCTTCAGCAATTATTTCCTCAATAGTATGATATCTACCGCTACTGAGTTTTTCTTGAATAAATATTTCGTGTCTTCGATTGAATTTGAATTTCATTATTAATCGCTCAAATTTAAATACCAAGGCGCGATCGCCTCAACATAACACATTTCAAACCTGTTGCAAATAATACTCAAATCGCTCTCGTAGTTGTTCCACGGCTAAATTCTGAGTCCAGTATTCGACAAGGGCGTGACCAAATGCCCAAGCATTCCGATCAGGTGTAGCTGAATTTTCTAACAATAATGGCCACAGTGACATTAAATCAAAGTTAATTTTGGGGGAATTGTCTGTTTTTAATAGTGAAAATAACTCATAAGCAATTTGAAGTTTACCAATAACAATCGGTAACTGTTCTACAGGGATTTGTTCTGCTAATAAATAGGCCAAGGTAGGAGAACCTGTAGACATCGTGGCAATAAATTGCAGTACAGGACTTTTTAAAAGAGCAGTGAGTCCTTGGGTAGTCGCCATCTGGAAGGTATAGTGATCAATAATTTTGGCGGCGGCGACGGTGCGCGAGTCTAAGTCACGTAAAAACCGGGCGAGTCGTAGTTGTTTGGCGGGTGCGATCGCTTCAATCAATCCCAAAGATAAAATATCTATATTCCAAGCTGTACGGTTGGTTTTGCTGTCACTTGTAACTACCGGGACAATTAAGTTAGAAAATTCCTCCAGCTTTTCGGCGCGGTATTTGGTAGCTTCACGGATAGAAACTTCCTTTGGCCTGTCTCCCCATTCCCAATTGTATGGCGGTTGCCACTCGCGCAGAGGACGCAATTTATCTACTTGGGTGACAACTGCGATCGCAGGTAAATCATCAACTGCGGCTTTTATATCTGCTAAAAAATCTACATCCATTTGCAAAGCCGGATCAAGGGCGGGTGTCACCAACAGTAACAAATCTGCGTTAGTTGCATAGTCTAATACTAATTGGCGGAGTTCCCCGCGCTTCACTTGTTCGTAACCAGGGGTATCCCAAAGAGTGAGAGTTTCGCCACCGGGAGTTTCCCAATGATAATTTTGAATTTCGTCAGTACTGGGTAACACATCCACCGCCGCCAAGTCAGCTTGAAATAAAGTGTTAATTAAACTGCTTTTACCTGCACCTGTCCGCCCGACTAGTAAAATATTGATTGGTTTTTGCTCAACTTCCGCGACTGGTTCAGCTTGGGTGAGAATTTCGCGTAGAGTTTGGGTTTTAGTTTGGGGGATAGTTGGGGAAGAAATCACGGCTGTTGTTGGTAGTGTCATACCTCCGTAAAGTGCGATCGCTTGTCTGCATAAATTTCTCAAAGCTGCTTCGCGCAACAGTTGACCTAAATTCACCAACAATTGCTGATTAGCGCGGTTCGTATAACCCTTCGTCGCCCGGTTCGCCACCGCCGCCACCGGATTTAACAACCATTGCGCCCAACCCCAAGCTCGCAAAAGTTTACGGGCTGATGGTTCTAGCTTGCGATATACTTCATAAGCTTGATAAGCTTGCCCAACAGTAGCTTGATTTAAAGCAGGTGATAATCTCTGCATCCACTGGTCTAAATCATCCACTGTGCCGCGAATCAGTCCGTAAGCTTGGGGGACATATATATTCAGTAAGGGATACTGCACTTGGGGATGGTAGATATTCGCCACAGCCACTACTACATCTTGACAGCGTTGCCAAAAAGTTTGCCAATCTTCCCAAATTGGGCGATCGTTAATTGATGCTTCCAGAATTTTTTGTAATGCTGCTTCCGCTTGCTGTGTCGCCTCACTTCCCGCAGTTGTGGTGGTAGTATCGACAGCCGTTTCTAGTTCTTCTTGAAATCCCGCCAAAGCCGCCTCAACTTGGGCAATTTGCGGTTGCGTCCACCTCACCAACAACCACCGCCAACCAACAAATACAACGGTAAACACCGCCCAAATCCAGTTAATTCCCCAGGCATTGATTTTTAAACCTGCGGCAACCAGTAAGAAAATTATAATAGCTGCGATCGGTGTTGCTAAGATGACCCACTGCCACGGTTTTAAGCGCACCATTTCCCCTGTACCTGACTGAATATAACTGCTGATAATGCTATTGTGAATCTAATATTTCTGTTATGGATACTAACTGTTGGTGTAATATCCATGCTCTGGTGGAAAGAAATTTTAACCAAGATTTGAACAATATCTATATGACTTAAGCAAGAACTCTCCTAAACTCTTTTAACTTTGTGTCCTTTGCGCCCTTTGCGGTTCGTTCTATCATACTTTTAGTAAGTAATGATATATATATAAAGTACTGTATTCACACAGAAAATAACATAAATTTTATGAGATTTATATTGAAAAAATCTAAACAATTAAGTGATATTTTCCAGCGTTCTGATATGAGCGATGAAGAGTTTATTCAAAATCTGAAATTATCACATGAATTAGCAAAAAAGACAGTTAATTGTGTCCGTATACAGTTAAGTAAAGCTTTTGGTGTTCCGTCTGAGAAGTTATATCCAGATGATAAATTTATAGATATCATATCTTTTCCTTGCTGGGATTGGGACATGATAGAGCTTTTATTCGCTCTTGAAGAAACACTCAAAATAGATATTGATGAAGAGCAAGTACCTGACTGGACTGCTAAAAATATAACTCTAGGTCAATGGATTGTAGAGTTTTTATGCTGCAACTTTCCAGAATCTAATACAATACGGTTCATTTAGGGTGAGAATCTTTTTTTATTAACGAACCACAGAGACACAGAGAGCGCAGAGAGAGGAGAGAAATACTTCACTGAAGTGTATTAGAAAATAATCAACTGACAACACATGAATCCACCGATTAGACCTCAAAAGTTGCCTTTTTTAGAGTCCATTTGTTGGCAAACAACAGATGTTTATCAGTTTACGCCTGAGCAAATGCTAAGTCGCTATGAAAGGGGTTGGCACTATCGTCAACTGTTTAATAATTTGGCTGGCGAAGAACTCAACTTTATCAAAGAACTTGCAAAATATTACGATTCTTGGTTACACGCTGATTTGTGAGCTTGAGATTGAATCAGCATAATTAAGTTTAGTAAACAGATTTTAGGAATTGCCTACTTTGTTGCTGTATTATTTCTGGTTTGTCAGCTAGTTGGGTGAGGATAAAAGTTATGGCACGAAGTGGGCGATCGCTATTCATCATCTCGATTACAATTATCAGTATCATCACACTGCTAACCTTTACAAGCCTTCCTGGTATCTCTGCACAAATAAAACCAAATCAACCCCCTTCAGTGATTGCTCAAAATGTTAATCTTGGCAGTTATTTCAACGAATTAGGGATTGAAGGGTCAATCTTAATTTACGACCAAAATACCAAGAAATTTTACCAACATAATGCTTCTCGTAATTCTACAGCCTTTCTTCCTGCTTCGACTTTCAAAATTGTAAATTCTCTGATTTCATTAGAAACAGGAGTTATTAAAGATGAAGTTGCTGTTTTGACTTGGGATGGAATTGTGCGAGAATTTCCGGCTTGGAACCGTGATACCAATATGCGCCAAGCCTATAAAGATTCCACCGTTTGGTTTTATCAAGTCTTGGCGCGGCGAATTGGACATGAAAGAATGCAGCAATTTATCAATCAAGTTGGTTACGGAAACCGTCAAATTGGTACACCAGAACAAATAGATAAATTTTGGCTATCTGGCCCTTTACAAATTTCACCCAAACAACAAATTGAATTTCTCCAAAGACTTTATCGGAGAGAATTACCTTTTTCTCAACGCACATTCGATTTAGTGCAAGACATCATGATATTTGAAAAAACACCTAATTATACCCTGCGAGCTAAGACAGGTTGGGCAACTAGTGTAAAACCTAACATTGGCTGGTTTGTCGGATATTTAGAACAAAATAATAACGTTTATTTCTTCGCCACTAATATCGATATGAAAGATGCTACTGATGCACCTAAACGAATTGAAGTAACTCGGCGTAGTTTCAAAGCTTTAGGATTACTCTAAAATTTTTCTGTCTCTAGGACTTACACTAGAAACTTCTCAAATCTTTATAACTTTGTATCTTTAGCTTACTTTGTGGTTAGTTGCTTCATACTTTTGCGTAATTCATAATATTGATAAATATCAACAAACTATCATTTTTTATCGGCGCTTATCTGTAGATTTTCACAAATATAATTTTGGCGAATCCTTATTCAATCTAGTTTTCGCTAAAAATGCGCTTAAATAATTAAATTATGATGAATATTTTTTTGTAAGAAAAGTAGCATTTTGCCATTTAATTCCATAGTAATTATTGGGAAGGATAGTCAATTTATTGCTTAAAACCTGTGAGTTAAGGTTTTAACAGTTGATGCTGCCAAAAATATGGAACTTAACTTTATTTGAGGAGAAAATACTTATGCCCATTAATGATACTAGTAAAGCATTACTTTCTCATAACGGGCTAAACTCTCAACTGCTCTCCTCAGCAGATAGTTTCGACAATAAAAATCAATATAATTCTTACCTTAGTAGCAGTAGTTATTACCAACCGAGCAATGCAAAAATAACTACAGCAACTACTAAAAACTATAGTTCCACTACAGGATATGGGTTAGTAAATGCGGCGGCGGCTGTGGCTAAAGCTGCGGGTAAAAATACCTTTGCAGATGTTCCAAATTCGGGGGGAAATAATTGGGGCGCTGACCTTGTAAATGCTCCAGAAGCTTGGAATAATGGGTATACAGGTAAGGGTGTTGTTGTCGCCGTGATAGATACTGGGGTTGATTACAACCATGAGGATCTAAAAAATAATATTTGGACTAATACGAAAGAAATTGCTGGTAATGGCATAGATGATGATGGCAATGGTTATGTTGATGATGTCCGGGGTTGGAATTTTGTCAATAACAACAACAACACCCTAGACCAAAACGGCCACGGTACTCATGTTTCTGGAACTATTGCAGGCGAGAAAAATAACTATGGTGTAACTGGCATTGCTTATAATGCCAAAATTATGCCAGTGAAAGTGTTAAATGAATCTGGTTCTGGTTCGTATAATGCTATAGCCAACGGCATTTACTATGCAGTGAATAATGGCGCTAATGTTATTAACCTGAGTTTGGGGGGCAATTTTTCTAACCGCACACTACAAAATGCGGTTGAGTATGCCAATAGTAAAGGCGTAGTTGTGGTGATGGCGGCTGGTAATGATGGTGGTTCTCAACCAAACTACCCAGCCCGTTATGCTAAAAATACAGGAATTGCTGTTGGGGCGGTAGATAGAAATAATAACTTGGCTAATTTTTCTAATCGTTCTGGGACAAATGAATTGGCTTATGTGACAGCCCCAGGAGTTGATGTTTATTCAACAGTGCCGAATAATCAGTATGCTTCTTACAGTGGCACATCTATGGCGACTCCTCATGTAGCTGGGGTAGTTGCATTGATGTTGAGTGCTAACCGTAGTTTAACTCCTACACAAGTGCGGCAAATTATTACAGACACAGCCGGAAATAATACCCAGGCGGCCACTGCTAGTTTTCAGATTGATTCAATTAGTACTAGCTCAATAGTAAAATCTGCACTAGCATCATCTAATTATCAAATCTCTGCTACTAATTTCAGCGTTGATCATCACTCTGTTTCAGAAATCACCTCTCCCGCTAAAATCACCCATCAAAACAACGCAATTAATTCAGCAACTAGCTTACAATTGCACTATTACAATGACAATATCGGTATTAAGAGTTACAACAGTACCGATGAAGAGACTCCCAATAATAGCCCAACCAATGGTAATAATGGTCAGCTAGGCAAATTTTTAGAACAGCTAGATCAAATTCAAAAGCAACTAGAAGAGTATCGTAGATTTTTAGGCTTCTCTAATGGTAAAAATTAGAAATTAGAGATGATTGATTCAGTACACCTGAGAGTTAATTCGTAAACTAAATTAAAATATTTACACTGCAAGCTCCTCTGCACGTTGTAATGACAGCAAATCAAGACATTACGATAGTCATGCTCCGGAATTGCTATCACTTAACATGAAGTTAAAAATAGAAACTAGATTACTCTAGTCAGCTTATCTCTGTTTGCGTAAGTCCTGGGAAAAATTACAAGTGCAAATATCGCAATTTAGTAGTTTGCACGTTTTCAACTCACAAAGTGAAATAAATCACTGTCAATACTCCAACTCAGTTGAGAGAACTCAGCAGCGAGAGGTTTAATCTCTTTTAGGCACGAAGGTATAGAAATGTATGGATAGAAGTAATAAAAACACTCACATTCCTACTCCTTCAGACCTAGCAGCAAGATCCAACCTTGGTACGTAGCCGCTTTATTAGTCTCACATGATACTAGTATTGATGTATTGGCAGATCATCCTTGTAGATATTGCATAAACAACTCGGAATTGTTTTGGCAATTTGTAGTGTTTATCAAAACTACAACAATATTTTTTGCGTTGTTAGAAGGTGATGCAGAATGCGAACCCGAACTACTAATGTTGGAATTCGTCGCTCAGGAAATTTTTGTACAGGTGTGGCGCTGCTGTTAGCAACTTTTTTGTCCTCGGCGCTACCAACAACGGCTGACCCCAATTCTGTGATAGCAACAGCCGCTTCACTCAATAACAACAACATCCAAATATCTGACAGTCGCCAACTGTCTCAACCTCGTCGCATTGAAATTGATTTATCTCAGCAGCGTTTACGTGCCTGGGATGGTCAAAAGTTAGTTTATTCCTTTCCTGTATCTACTGGCAAACGAGCCACCCCTACACCTATCGGTAGATTTCATATTCAGTCGAAGTATCGCACTAACCGAATGCGGGGTAGAGGCTACGACATCCCTGATGTTCCTTATGCAATGTATTTTTATGAAGGCTATGCAATTCATGGTGCTTATTGGCATAATCGTTTCGGTACTCCCGTCAGCCACGGTTGCGTGAATTTGCCAGTCAAGCAAGCGCGGAAATTGTACAGCTGGACAAAGCCAGGAACTTTAGTAATTGTAAAACGCTAAATATGTAGAATTACGCACAAAGATTGTTTATAGATACAGGGTGTAGGGGTGTATGTATCAACAACCCTTACACCCTGTGTTTTTTAGGAGTTCTATTCTAATTACCAGAAGATGATATCGTTGCTTGATTTTCTGGTAATTTGGGAGAAATTGCTTTGGTAATCCAAGTTGTGATGATATGAGATAACACTCCCATCGGCCCAGCAAATAAACAAAGTATCAGGGAATGAATTGTCCAAACTCCAGTTTTTTGACCTTCCCAATAAATAAATCTGCCAACAAACAAATCCATGACTAAAAAATGAATCCAACCTGTGGCAGCAGCTTTTTCATCAGCAAAAAATCGAGCTATATCCGCTAGTTGGGGATTAGATAAAGCTTGGGCATTTTCTGGGGTAATGCTGGTAATAAATAAGTACAAATATGCTCCAGCTAAAGGCACAAATGGAATATATGATTCCATAATTCGCTTTGTAACTTTCCAGTTGGGTAGGAGAATTATCAATGCCCAAAAGGGTAAAACGAATAAATTGGCAATGTCAAATAATTGGGAGATGGTCATACAAGAAGGTTAAAGATTTGGAATTAGGAGGGTATTACGTTATTTGGGGATAAGGGGAACAAGGGAGATAAGGTTTGATTGTCTACTGATACCTTAAATAGCAAACGTAGAATAACTTACAAAGCTACGAGTTGCGATTCTATTTCTGTGGAGTTCAAATCACGACCGATAAAGACTAAGCGAGTTTGTCTTGTTTCTTTTGCTTGCCAAGGACGGTCGTAAAATTTTTCAAAGCGGTTTCCTACGCCTTGCATAACTAGGCGCATGGGTTTATTGGGAACTGCGACAAAGCCTTTGATGCGGTAGATTTCTTGTTTATCTACCAGATTTTGTAACTTTTGTTGGAGTTTTTCTGGGTCGAAGGCGCGGTCTAAAATGACGTGTGTGGAGGTGATTTCGTCGTCGTGGTCGTGGTCTTCTTCGCTGTCGTGATGGCTGGGACGGCTATCTAAGTTATCTTCGACGGCGGCTTGTAATCCTAATAATACGGCTGGATCGATTTGACCGCGATCGCTCTCGACCATTTTCACTACTCTGGGCAATTCTTGTTTGACTAATTGTTCGACTTGTGCTTTAGTTTCGTTATCTACTAAGTCAGTTTTACTCAACACTACTAAGTCTGCACAGGCGAGTTGGTCTTCAAATAACTCTTGCAAAGGTGTTTCATGTTCTAGGCTATCATCTGCTTGGCGTTGGGCAGCGATCGCTTCTAAATCACTAGCAAATGTCCCAGCCGCTACAGCTGCACAGTCTACTACCGTAATTACTGCATCTACGGTTGCAGCATTGCGAATTTCTTGCCAACGAAAGGCTTTAACTAGTGGTTTGGGTAAAGCTAACCCAGATGTTTCAATCACAATGCAGTCAATGTTGTCTCGCCGTTTGATTAACTCTTGCATTGTGGGATAAAACTCTTCCTGCACAGTGCAGCACAGACAGCCATTGGTTAACTCAAAAATATTACTTTCGCCAGCTTCATCTTCGGGGCAGATTAGACAAGATTTCAACAACTCGCCATCAATACCCAGTTCGCCAAATTCATTGACTAAGACGGCGATGCGACGACCTTGGTTATTTTGTAAGAGGTGGCGAATTAGGCTGGTTTTACCACTACCTAAGAAGCCTGTAATGACTGTGACGGGGATTTTTGTTGCCATGTTTTTACTTCAAGGGAAATGGGGAAGAGGGAATAGGGAATGGCTAGTACAACAAGGCAAAAGTAAAAAATGAGCCACTGCGTTGGGCGGGTTTCCCGACTTGAAGCAAGTGGCGAACTCACAAGAGGCAAAAGGAAAAAGAAAGAACAGTGATACCACAAGCCTTTTAGCTCCTTATGGTCTGTTTATTTACGCCGACCTGTACTAGTTAATGTTCATCTCTCCATTCGCTGTTCTCACTGCTTCGGCTTGGTAATTTTATCTAATTACAACTCTGAATAAAAGACAATCTTTGTGCTGAAGTCCTGAACAAAAATCCCTATGTTCCATATCACTCAATTCTGAGAACTTACGTAGGGCTTACTAAGTAAGTCGGTGGGAAAAAACCAAACTATGTTAAGAAAGGTCAATTAAGCTAAAATCCTCTTTACTCCTGCCTTCTGCCTCCTGCCTCCTGCCTTTTTCTAACTACAATTATTTACACTATTCTACTTATCTTGCCAAAAAATTATTACTCTCTGGGTAAATAGCGTCTCACATTATCTGGTAATAAACTTTCTAGAAAGACTTCAATCTTCCTACTATTGCGTTGATATACAGTTCCTAAATAGATGATAAATATTCCTACAATTGTGAGCGCAAAGGGAAATAATATAGCATTTTTAAAGATGCTGTAAGCCAGGTGTCCTAAATAACCAAAAACACCCATCCCCCCAAACACAATAAATACTTTTCGTTTTAACAATACCGACAACAATATTAAACCTAAATTAATCAAACAATAGATGAATTTTTGCAATTCATTACTGTCGCCCATTAAAGTTAAACCCCACCAAAAGGCAAGTAACCCAAACAAATATAGCCAAAAAGCATAATCTCCATCGCGTCTACGAGTGCGGATATCTACTAGATAAGCAATCACAATACAAGCAATACCAAACCATACAGAAACAGATAGCCTTAGCTGCCAATTGTAGTTTTTTTCCCCAAATAATAATGGTGTGATATCCATAGACATAAAATACAGAGAAAAGGCTATGGGAGCGATTAAAAAAGGAAAACGCACAAACTTGATGGCAATTAAACCTGCGATGATAGTTCCTAACTCCATCAAAAACCAACTGCCTTTAATCCAAGTATAAAAATCTTGATATGTACCGGGGTTGTCTTGAAGCCAAAATCCTGTTGCACGTTGCAGTCCATAAATTGCCAAAGGAGTCAAGGAAACTGCAATGGTAAATAGCAAACCTCCAGGAATTTTCATCTGTTGTCGCCACCAAAGATTGCTTCCTGCAAGTACAAAGCATAAGGCATAAATGCTGGCTAACAAAAAAATCCCACCGCCACCAAATGATTCCCATGCTAATGTCATGAACCATGTCATAGCTGAGATAACAATTAATGCCCCAAAGTAATAACTAACATTGACAAAATTAAATTGTGGGCGCTCACTATTACGCATAGAAAGTGCATTCCACAACGCATCAGCTTGTTCTGCCGTAATTAAGCCTTGGGAAACCGCCCAATCTAAATCTTCCCGATAAATTTTCATGGTTTTGAGCCAGATTTAACAGCTTGTTGATTGAAGACTATTTTCAGCAGATTCAGATTTTAATTGCAAAAATAATAGTATGAGGCAATAGCGACGGTGGGAGAAATGATTGCCACACATGGTTAATGCTTTTAAGGTACAGGCTATCATATCAAGTTATAGTATTTTTTTAGTAATCGCAGCATTCTACCATCAGCAAATTTAGAATATGGATGATTCGATTCGTCTCCTCACACCCGAAGATGAACCTTTTTTATGGCAAATGCTGTGCGAAGCGGCGCACATACAACAAGAAGGTAAAACTATTCAGGATGCAATGAATAATCCTGATTTGGCTAGATATGTTCAAGGTTGGGGACGCAAAGATGATTTGGGCTTTGTTGCTATCAATACCACCATTCATCAACCTGTGGGAGCAGCGTGGATTAGGTTATTAACAGGTGAAAATCGAGGATATGGCTATATTGATGATTTTACACCGGAACTGGCGATCGCAACTCTCCCTGAATATCGCAATCAAGGTATAGGTACAAAATTACTCACTCATTTACTCACAGCCGCCAGAACATCTTACCCAGCCATATCACTCAGTATTAGAAGCACAAATCCGGCTTTGCAGCTATATCAAAGATTCGGTTGGCAAGTTCTCCCTCATAGTGAAACTGTGAACCGCGTTGGAGGTATTTCTTTCAAGATGAAACTAGATTTTCATCCCAAGTTGCAGTCACAAATAGTAACCAGGGGTATAGGGGTGTAAGGCTTTTAAACACCTACACCTTTCTTGAGAACCTTAATTGTCTGTTTGGATCAAATAAACAAATTAGGGAGACAATCTTCCTGTGGTTACTTTCATCAAGAAAGCAATCATAGGAACATTGTCCCTATTTTTTCAAGTCGGTGAAAAGCTTTTGATATGAGCTTTTTGACTTTTGACTTTTGACTTCCGCGTAGCGGTACTAGCCTCTCTAATTTACTCAGCCGTAGCTAGTTCAGTGCTGCCGCGTGTCTTGCGACGGGTGAGGCTGTTGTACAACATCATGCCGATCGCTTTGATTAAGTTGCCTTCTAATTCTTGGAACATCTTCATGTTCATTCCGAAGGCTGCATTGGCTTCATCCACGATGCGATCGCCTGTGGCATCATCAATGGGTAGTTCGTCTAATGTTTGACGATACTTTGCTTTAAATCCCTTCTCATCAGGAATTTCCGCAAACTCATAAAAGGCGGTTCCTTGTCCATCATTCAAGTTCATTGCGGTCACGGCAATGTTCTTGAGAATTTGTCCCCCAGATAAATCACCCAAGTAACGGGTGTAAGAATGAGCAATTAATAATTCTGGTTCTGTCGCAGAAATTTCGCGGATGCGTTGCACATAAGCTTCACCGGCTGGCGATAGTTTGATTTGTTCACGCCAGTTAGCACCGTAATAAAAGCTTAAGTCTTGCTCTAAAGTCCGCTTGCGGTGTAGTTGGGCAAAATTAATTTTAGAAACGATGGGGTGTTGGCGATGCTTTTCCATCTCCTCTTCCATTGCCGAGTAGACGAAGTAAAAGTTAGCCACTAATTTCCGGTAGGAACTTTTTTCTACCACTCCTTTTAAAAAGCACTTGACAAAACCCACATTTTCTGCCATCGTATGGGCTTTTTTGGTGCCGACACGTAACTTGCTGGCTAAATTGCTGCTCATATTAAAATTTCTCACCTTGAAAAAGGATGTACCGAGGTTCCGATTTACGAACGGCTAAGAAAGGTCATTAAAAAGTTACATTAAAACTATTTGATGAGAATTTATATTAAAAATTTTTAAGCAAGCAGATTGTATACTTTTGTGAAGCTGCATCGGACTGCAAAAGAGTAACTACTCTATTCATTATCAAGGTTAAAATCTATGATCAGGAATGGCGATCGCTAGAGTTTCTGTATAAAAACTTTACAAACCTCAGAAAAATTTTAGAGACTTTCACTTAAATAAGTCTAGTGGTAATAGATTTCTCAAAAGAAAAATGAGTATATATTTAAAGTGCTGAGTAATAAGTGCTGAGTGCTGAGTTTAGAGTAAAAATACTAACCTCTAGCCTCTAGCAAAGCCTACTTGAACTTGTTCAATTAAAAAGTAAAGTAAAATTTTCCAGTGTTATGGTGTGGGGTGTTTAAATATTATGGTGTCATCAATAACTCGAACTCAAGGCAACATCCGAGGTCTTGCTGTCGCAGAATCTAATCATGGAGAAACAGCACTGAACGAGAACTTGGCGTTTAGTTTGATATCATTACCCGCGACTCCTCTGTTTGGGACAGATGGGATTCGGGGCAAGGTAGGAGAATTACTGAATGCACCTTTGGCTTTACAAATAGGTTTTTGGACGGGTGTAGTTTTACGGAATCATGCAGGTGAAACAAGACCAGTAATTCTGGGACAAGATTCGCGTAACTCTAGCGATATGTTGGCAATGGCTTTGAGTGCGGGGTTAACAGCTGCTGGTATCGAAGTTTGGTATTTGGGCTTATGTCCTACTCCTTGCGTCTCCTATCTTACCAGCATGAGTGAAGCGATCGGCGGCGTGATGATTTCTGCCAGTCACAATCCACCGGAAGACAATGGAATTAAAGTTTTTGGTGCCGATGGTGGCAAGTTACCCCAAGCATTACAAGCCGAAATTGAAGCCGGATTGCGTGGTAAGTTACCAGTTACAGGTGGGATGAATTGCGGCAGACATTATTCTCGGCAGCAGTTAGTGAGTGATTACAGCCAAGCTTTAAAACAACCATTACAGCGTGATGGAAGTCTGCAAGGAATGAAGATTGTTTTAGATTTGGCTTGGGGTGCAGCCGTTGGGTTAGCACCACAAGTATTTATGGAAATGGGTGCAGAAGTTATCTGCTTACATAATGCCGCAGATGGCGATCGCATCAACGTTGATTGTGGTTCTACTCACCTGGATATTTTGCAAGCCGCCGTTCAAGAACATCATGCTGATATCGGCTTTGCCTTTGATGGTGATGCCGATCGCGTGTTAGCTGTAGATAATACAGGCAGACAAGTTAATGGCGACTATATCCTTTATTTGTGGGGTCGTCACTTGCAACAACAGCAACAACTCCCCGATAACCTGATAGTTTCTACCGTTATGGCGAACTTAGGGTTTGAACGTGCTTGGCAACAACAAGGTGGTAAATTGATTCGTACCGCCGTTGGTGATCAATATGTGCAAGCCGAAATGTTGCGGACTGGGGGAATGCTAGGCGGCGAACAATCTGGTCATATTTTGTGTAGACATTATGGCTTGACTGGCGATGGTTTATTAACCGCCTTGCATATAGCCAACTTAGTCAAACAAACTGGTGTTTCCTTGGGTGAATTAGTAGACCAAAGCTTTCAGACTTATCCCCAATTATTAAAGAATGTCAGAGTTGTAGATCGCGATCGCCGTTTGAGTTGGCAAGAATGTCAAGCTGTTCAAGATGCGATCGCACTAGCCGAAGCTGCAATGGGTGATAGTGGTAGAATCTTAGTCCGCGCCTCTGGTACAGAACCAGTCATCAGAGTCATGGTGGAAGCTGCTGATGCTGAACTTGCCCAACATTGGACAAATGAATTAGTCGCCAAAGTTCAACAGCACTTGGCGTAAGCAATTCTGAGTTATATGAAATTGGAAAATCAGGTGAGCAATGCTTACCTGATTTTTTATGTAGCTAGACCAAAATATCGGGAGTAAACGGTAAGAAAATCCAGGTAAAAACTAGTAATATGTCAGAATTGGAAGCAGCAGTTAAAGCAGTAGAAAACTTTGTAAGTCAAAAGTAAACAATTACAATGGCGAAATTTGCATTGCTGATTGGGGTTAGTGAGTACCAACCAGGGTTAAATGCTTTACCTGGGGCTGTGCAAGATATCAAAGCAATGCAGCGAGTCTTACAGCACTCAGAAATGGGTGATTTTGCCGATGCTGATATGACAGTGCTGGAAAATCCGCCACGCCACGTAATGGAAAGAGCAATTGAAAACCTGTTTTCTAATCGTCAAAAAGATGATTTAGTGCTGTTTTATTTCTCTGGACACGGAATTAAAGATGACAGTGGCAAATTATATTTATCAACTAGCGAAACCAGTAAGTATCAATCGGGTGAACTTATTCAAACTACCGCCACTGCTGCCAGCCTGATACATGGAATGATGGAAAGAAGCCGTTCTCGGCGACAGGTAATAATTCTAGACTGTTGCTTTAGCGGTGCTTTTGCCGAAGGGATGAAGGCGAAAGATGATAACACTGTAGATATCAAGAATCAACTAGGAGGAGAAGGAAGGGCGGTACTAACTTCTTCTACGGCTACTCAGTATTCTTTTGAACAAGAAGGCGAAGACTTATCAGTTTACACTCGCTACATTGTCGAAGGGATTGAGAAAGGTGCAGCTGACACTGATAACGATGGCATGATTTCTGTAGATGAACTGCATGAATATGCTCGTAAAAAGGTGCAGGAAGCAGCCCCAGCAATGAAACCAGAAATTTATGCTGTAAGGGAAGGCTTTAAAATTAAAATAGCAAAAGCTCCTGTAGGCGATCCGCAATTGGAATACCGTAAGGAAGTAGAGCAATGTGTCAGGAATGGTAAGGTTTCGGTTATAGGTCGTCGCATTCTCAAACGTCGTCAAAGTGAATTGGGTTTGTCAGTTGAGGTAGCAGCCCAAATTGAAAACGAAGTTTTGGAACCTTACCGCCAATATCAAGCAAATCTCAGGGAATACGAAGAAGCATTAGCTGAGGCGCTACAGCATGAAGGAACTCTGAGTCAGCATACAAGAGAAGAACTAAAGCGATTTCAGCAACTTTTACAACTCCGAGATGAAGATATCGATCTGATTGAAGTGCCTGTAGCAATAGAAAAAGACACAATCAAACAATCTGAGTTTCTATACCAAAAATCTACTGAGACTTTAATATATAAACTAAGACATCAATTAGTAGACATTACATCTACAGAAATAGAACTAGCGGAACAGAAAGAGTACAAAGACGAAGGTTTATTTGAACGTTTTACAGAGAGAGCGATTGAGGCGATAAGGTTAGCGCAGGAAGAAACGCTCCGTTTTGGCCATAATTTTATAGGTACAGAACAAATACTCTTAGGACTGATTAGAGAAGAAACTGGTGTTGCTGCTCAAGTGTTGCAATTGAAAGGTATTAAGCTGGCAGATACTCGTATAGAAGTAGAAAAAATTATTGGACTTGGCAGTGGTTTTGTACCACCAGAACTTCCCTTTACACCAAATGCAAAGAGGGTTATAGAGTTATCTTTAGAAGAAGCTAAAACACTTAAGCACAATTATGTTAGTACTGGCGATCTGCTTTTGGGTTGTATTAGATTAGAGGAAGGCGTAGCAGTAAGGGTTTTGGAAAACTTGGGTGTTAATTTACAGAACTTAAGAGAACAAGTTGTACATACGATTAACTTATCTAAAAACAAAAATATACAATCTCAATAAACAAAATACAGCAATCCCAACACCTTTGCGTTCGCTCCTTTACAGGCTTCCCTAACAAAACGCTGCGCGAACGCTTTGCTTGAAATGACAGTGTTTTGCCGACGATTATATCGCTGTTGATTAAAGTGCGATCGCTCTGTCTCTTCCAAACAGCGATCGCCTACGCAGCAGGTGTTATGCTAATAATTGAAATCAACAATTTCAAGAGGTAGTAAAAATTGTAGTAAAGCGTTACGATTTTTCTCTTGTTGTTGGCTTTTGGCTACTCCATATTCAAGTTCCGCAACAGTAATAGAGGAGACACCTGCATCAGAAATGCTCAGTGTTTGAAACTTATCTAGCACTTTCTGAGGTTTTTGCTTGATGAGGTAAATGCAAATATTGGTATCAAGCAAGTATCGCATTTACAAACTCTCTCTGATGTCAATTTGTGGTTGATCTCTAGTAGTCATGAAATCATCAGAGAAGTTGTCTAAACTCTCGATGAGAGATTGCCAGGGGTTATCTTTGGCAATGAGAACAATAGCGTTACCCATTTTTTTAATATAAACTTCTGTGCCAGTAAGTTGAAAATCTTCCGGCAAAATCACAACTTGGTGAGTGCCATCAGTGCTGAGTTTGGCAGTGTTCATAATTTATCTTTCCTATAAAATGCTAGGCTACTCGCATTTTATTTAAGTAGATCTAAAGTTATAAACTCACCATTTCTATACTCAGCGCGAACAGCTTCAATCTCTACCTGTGTCTGAGCATCATCTTCATACAATGCTTCTTCAGCTTCAAAAATTTGTTGTTCAATTAGCTCTTGAAGTTGGCGTTTCTCTTTTAAATCAAGAGAAGATATTGCTTCTGCTAAAGCTTCTAAGGAAAGTTGTACTTTAACAATGGCTGGCATTTGCGTTTATGGGGTGTTTGCTGCACATTTACACCATTATGCTGATTTTAACAGCTATATTCCATTGTTTGCTGAGGTGCGATCGCCTACACAACTAAAAAAAATGCGATCACATTCCGACGGTTTTGTGATGCGTGCAGAATTTTTGGGCGATCGCAATTCACTAGAACTATCTCGAATTTTCCAGTTAGGATAAAATTTAGATAAAAACTTTGTGGAGAGTAATGTGGCACTAGAGTTTGAATGGGATGAAAACAAAGCCACAGCAAACTATCAAAAGCATGGAATAAGTTTTGATGAAGCGAAGACAGTATTCAACGATCCCTTTTCACTCACTATTGCCGATCCACAACATTCTCTTGACGAAGATAGGTATATTGATATTGGATTATCAGCTAAGGGAAGAATTTTAGTAATAGTTTACACAGAGCGGAAATCTAAAATTCGGATTATCAGTTGTCGTCAAGCCACAGCTAGAGAACAAAGCACCTATGAACAACAATAATTCTCATGTTGAAACCCCAGATAACGATATGCTACCTGAATATGATTTTACAGGTGGTGTGCGAGGAAAACATCATCAAGAATATCGACAAGGACATACGGTAACAATTCATCAAGCAGATGGCACAACCGTAGTACAGCACTTGACAATACCAGAAGGTGCAATCATGCTCGATCCAGATGTTCGAGAATTTTTTCCGAATGCAGAAGCAGTAAATCACGCACTACGTACACTCATTCATCTAATTCCTCAAAAAAAAGTTAGTTAAGGATATAACAATCCACTTGCAGTTTGACGCTTTTGTATGCAGGTGAGATTTGGGGATGAGATCGCCTTCTCAATCTCAAAAGTATTGAGTGCGATCGCTGCTCGACAAAATGCGATCGCCTACATAACTAAAAAAAATGCGATGTCTACGACAAGCCGCTTTGCGTCTACGCAACATCAGCTTTCATCACCAACGCTACCTCATTCATAAAGAACCTTAACTCATTTGTAACAAACGACGTAAGGTTTCTTATTAACTGAAATGGCTGGTGGTGTTTGTAAAAGCGATCGCATTCGTAAAGGCACAGTTACTCGTTTAAAATCTGCCCCACCAGACACTCAAAAATCGTAAATTTGAAATGAACAGGAACAAAGAATAGGGAACAGGCAAAAATTGGGCTACGCTCTAACCAAAAGTTGCGATAACATTTTTACTAACTTCTAATCACTGTTCTATCAACGGCAGAACCCCCACTAGCACCATTACCTTGTGTAGTTTGAGTTTTGGGCGTACCATGCAATTTCGGGTCTGGTTGTGGTGGTTGTGGTTCAGGGCCTAGCGGTTGAGGGTTAGCAACATATTGGAATTCACCCTTACCATCTATTGACTTACCTTTTGCCCAACGACCCTCAGAACTTTCCGTACCTTCAGAGTGATTCCAGAATTGATAAGCAAACTCGCGTTTCTCCAACTCCAACGGGAAGGAACTAGGTACTGGAGTTGTTTCCAGACCTGAAGATTCTAAATCTTCAATCGTTGCTAACCATAAATTTTGGTGCATGGTGTCACGCGCAATCATAAAACTCAAGGTATCTTTCACCCCTGGGTCGTTTGACATTTCGTACAACCGCACTGCTTGCAAACGTCCTTGACTTTCAGCGTGCAAATTAGAACGGAAATCGGCTAAGAGATTACCACTAGCAACGATAAAACGACCGTTCCAGGGATAGCCAACGCTATCAGATGGTGTAGCACCCAAACCAGAAACAATAGCGTGCTGGGGGTTCATAGCGGCGTTCATAATTACATCTCGTGGGTTTGTACCACCCATCACCGCACCGACTACCGCATCTCTTGCGCCTTCTTCTTGGACTGTCACAGGTGCTTTATCTAGCAAATGGGCAATCATTGTCGCCAACATTTCAACGTGACCGATTTCTTCAGTACCCACATCTAGCAGCATATCTCTGTATTTAGCAGGGCCGCGACAGTTCCAACCCTGAAAAAGATACTGCATCATCACAGTCATTTCACCAAAAGTCCCACCAATTAATTCTTGAATCTTCATAGCGTAGACTGCATCAGGCTTTTCTGGTGGTTTGAAATACTGTAATTTTTTGGTGTGGTAAAACATTTGAATCTCCTGAGTTTTTGTTACCTTTCCTTACTAGGAAACTCAGGAAAGCTTGTCTCTACATCAGCCTGCGGTTCGAGAAAAAAAATTTAGAAATTATCAATAATTTAAAACCAGAGATGAACACAAATTAACATAGATATATTAGCTATTTTTTATGTATAACAGGCTCAACAATATTTTTGTTTGACATAGAGTTTTCATTCAATAATGAAATACCCCTTTCTTCTTTGCTGAGAAAGGGGTATTAGGTGAATTTGTTAAATTGACACGTATGATGATTGCTTGCCTTTACACCTGTATTTGTAACATTCATAAAGTGCAATAGTGTGAGAATTATCAGAGAGAATAAGTTCTACTTCCTAATTTCTCAATGTCCAGCCACCATCGCAGGTATGAGGATTCCATCAATCACATGAATGACACCATTATCTGCCAGGATATCTGTTTGCAGGATATTGGCATCATTGACTTTAATATTACCGTTAACAGATTCAATTGCTAAAACAGATCCTTCCAGTGTCTCTGCTTCATCAATTTGCTCTAGGTCATCCGACCGAACATCGCCATAAGTGACATGATAGCTAACAATTTTCTTCAGTTTGGCAGTATCTTGCAGTAGTTCCTCTAAGGTTTCCTCTGGTAGCTGGGCAAAAGCTTCATCCGTAGGTGCAAAGAGTGTAAAAAAAATTAGAACTTTGCAGAGTATCTATAATTTGTGCAGCCTGGACAGCTTTTACTAAAGTGTTGAAATTGCCTGCATTAACAGCAGTTTCCCAAATATTAGCCATTATGATATCAAGATAGTCGGACAAATTAGTTATAAATTGATACAAGGCTGTTAACCTCTATCAACGGAGGGGTAGCGGATAATATGTGGGACTTACGTACAAAGATTTTCTGTGGAGACTGGGTGTGAGGGTGTATGAGTGTGGGGCTTCGCCGTGAATACATACACCTGCTTGGGGTGTAGTTGCAGTAGTTTAAGGCGATCGCAGCCCATTGTATATTAAAAAATTACTTGGAAACTGCTATTTATGTGAAATTTACTTTTTCTTTCTTACTAATCGGACAATCATTACTAAATAAGTAATTAATAAACCAATAGCCATTGGAGCAATACATAAAAACCAATTGTCAATACAATATTGTGTTAAAAAAATTTTTGCCTGTCAGATGTTCTAAAACAACCCTCACACTATCGGGTGTATCCCCAAAATCTACCTGAAACAAGAAAAATCCACTATAGAAAAAAATACAGAAATAGATAATGATAGATTCAACAGAATATAGGGAGGCAAATTGAAATTTTCTGATGAATAACAATCCAATAATTATTTGAATTAATGTAACAAACAAATCAATAATTCCAAAGAATAAAATTAAAAACCAGCCAGGAGTTAAAACTCGCAAAACCAACATTAATAATGCTGAAATAATAAGTATTATTGATAGTATTTTTTTCATATATTTCTAACATGGTATGATAAATGAAAGGCTATATTAGACACAAATTTTAGTATTTGCTATATACAAAATTGACTGATAAATTTATATAGCAATCCAATCGTGTCTAGTTAAAGACTGATCATTTATACCACAGGGATGCCAAAGTGTTGGGCGGCTTTGTTTCCTTCAGCGATCGCCTGCACAGACTAATGAAAAATCAAGGGTTTGAATCCACTTAGGGACTTCCAGCTTCTCGAAGAGTAACCCAACATCCGAGCATAATTTATTGGATTTCGCTAATGTTCCACCCAACCTACTTTTATGCTTAACTGAACCGTATTGCTATATCAGGAATTAAAAAAAGCAGGTTAGTGTAAACTAACCTGCTTTCTAGGCAATAAACATTATGGTATTCAGTGAACTATGAAAGATTAATTTTCATCACGCCCGTGAACTTGGGCAGGTGGGCTGGTAGCTTCTACAGCAGTAAATGGTTCGAGAATTTTATAGTTGTGATGTGAACCTTTGGGAACTACCCAAGAACTACCAGGTTCAAGCAAAATCATTTGTCCTTCAATGTGCAGTTCTGCACGACCATTAATTACATAACCAACAGTTTCATATTCCCGTGCAGTTGGTGGTTTATCATTTCCTGGTTGTTCATTTTCCCAAAGGCGCATAGAAACAGATTTACCCGAAGCCAGATATTTCTGACCGAGTTTACCTTTGGGTGAATGGCTGGAATCGATTTTTTTAACGCTGGTGTCAGTCATATTTAATTACTCACCTTACGGTTTCAAAACAACTTTGATGCAGTTATCTTGTTTGTGTTTAAAAATTTCGTAGCCGTGGGGTGCTTGTTCTAAAGGTAATTTGTGTGTAATCACAAATGACGGGTCGAGGTCACCGTTTTCAATGTGATTTAGTAAAGGTTTTAAGTAGCGATGAACGTGGGTTTGTCCCGTTTTAAATGTGAGGCCTTTGTTCATTGCTGCACCCATTGGGATTTTGTCAACAAAACCACCATAAACTCCAGGTATAGATACATGACCACCTTTGCGACAAGATACAATAACTTGTCTGAGTGCAGTGGGACGGTCTGTTTCGAGGCGGACTGCTTGTTTTACTTGGTCGTAGAAAGCCATTGCATCTGTACCATGTGCTTCCATACCCACAGCATCAATGCAAGCATCGGGGCCACGGCCACCTGTCATTTCTTTAAGTGCTTCACCGACATTGACTTCTTCGTAGTTGAGGACTTCAGCTTTACCTTGTTCTTTAGCCATTTGCAAACGTTCGGGGATGCGGTCAATGGCGATGACTCGTTCTGCACCAAGAAGAAACGCACTTTTGATAGCAAATTGTCCGACTGGGCCGCAACCCCAGACTGCAACGATATCACCGGGTTTGATGTTACAGTTTTCTGCGGCCATATAGCCTGTTGGGAAAATGTCAGTTAAAAATAAAACTTGCTCATCTGTGAGATGGTCGGGAATTTTGAATAAACCAACATCTGCAAAGGGTACTCGGACATATTCTGCTTGTCCGCCAGCGTAACCACCAAATAAATGAGAGTAGCCAAATAAACCAGATGGTGAGTGACCCATTTGGACTTCTACCATCCAAGCATTTGGGTTGGAGTTATCACAAAGTGACCATAAATCGCGCTGACAGAAAAAACAGTTACCGCAGGATATAGTGAAGGGAACAACAACGCGATCGCCTACCTTAACATTCCTAACTTCACTACCTAATTCTACAACTTCCCCCATAAATTCATGCCCCAGGATATCACCTTTTTGCATGGTGGGAATGTAGCCATCATAAATATGTAAATCTGAGCCACAAATTGCTGTGGAAGTAATTTTAATAATGGCATCACGCGGGTTAATAATTTTGGGGTCAGGAACCGTTTCTACCCGCACATCGTTTGCTCCGTTCCAGCAAACTGCTTTCATAATTTTTAGTCCTTTGTCATTTGTTCTTGGTCATTAGTCATTTGTCATTTGTGAAAACAAATAAATCATGGAAGTAATAGCTAGATAAATAGGTGCGTTAGGCGCTTTGATTATTTTTTTGGGAAACATCTAAACGCGCCTAACACACCTAGCTATCTTTTTACTTTTGCCTTTTTACTTTTTACTTTTTACTTACATTCTATCTCTGAGTTGTTTGCTGGGAGGATTTTGATAATAACCTTCTCTGCTACCTTGGGGTTGATTACCACCAACTGCTTCCCCTACTCTATCTTTTGCATCCTTGAGAAACTCTTTTGTAGCTCTAGGAGTATCTTCATCTAAGTTGAGTTTTTCACGGATATTATCAGCAGCGCCCTTCAATTTGGACTGAGCATTTCTAGCTTGGTTATCGTATTGAACGCCGTTGTTTTGTCCTTCGGGTACACCTTTATAATAGGTACCTTCTGGAGTTGTTACATCAGCTTGTGCTACATTCACAAAGCTAAATGCTTGACCTAGTAAGAACATAAATCCTACTAAAAAAACCACCATAATTTGGCGTAAACGAGAAATCACTTGCTTCATAAATAACCTCATTTGTTTTATTTATTTGTGTGTACAACTGAACGGCTATGTGCCAATTCATGGTTTGAGGACGACTTTGACACAGTTATCTTTTTTCTGTTGAAAAATGTGATAACCGTGAGCCGCTTCTTCTAGTGGTAGTTGATGAGTGATCACAAAAGAAGGATCTAATTTGCCATCCAAGATTTGCTGGAGTAACAAACGCATATATTTCTGGCCGTGCATTTGTCCCATTCTGAAGGTGAGACCTTTGTTCATTGCTGCACCCAAGGGTATTTTGTCTACAAAACCACCATAAACACCCATAATTGCCAAAGTGCCGCCTTTACGACAGGCTACCATCATTTCTCGTAATACGTGAGGACGGTCGGTTTCTAACCTGAGCTTTTGTTTTGTCTGATCATAGAAGTCTTCTAAACCAACACCGTGTGCTTCTAAACCGACTGCATCAATGCAAGCATCAGGGCCTCGTCCGCCAGTCATTTCTTTTAATGCTTCACCAGTATTAACTTCTTCGTAGTTAATTACTTCGGCTTTGGCATATTTTTTTGCCATTTCTAAGCGTTCGGGGAAACGGTCGATCGCAATTACTTTTTCTGCACCCATCATATAGGCGCTAATCATGGCGAATAATCCTACTGCGCCGGAACCCCAAACAGCTACCGTATCCCCTGGCTGAATATCACAGAGTTCTGCCCCCATGTAGCCAGTCGGAATAGCGTCGGAAATAAATAATAGTTTCTCGTCAGGTATATCTGACGGAACTTTGACAACGCCGACATCAGCAAATGGTACGCGGATATATTCAGCTTGTGCGCCTGCATAGCCACCTAATAAATGAGAGTAGCCGTAAATGGCGGAAGTGACATTGCCAAATAATTTTTCTTCTAACCAACTGTTAGGGTTAGAATTATCACACAGCGACCACATATCGCGCTGGCAATAAGCACATCGACCACAGCCAATTGTAGAGGGAACAACAACGCGATCGCCCACTTTTAAATTATCAACGCCCTTACCAACTTCGACAACTTCTCCCATAAATTCGTGACCAATAATGTCACCTTTTTGGACTGTTGGGATATAGCCGCCATAGATATGTAAGTCAGAACCACAAATGGCTGTGGATGTAATTTTAATAATTGCATCACGGGGATTAAGAATCGTCGGGTCTGGTACATTTTCTACCCGAACTTCATTCGCACTTTGCCAACAGACTGCTTTCATAAAAGTATGAAGTATGAAATGTGAATTAGAAAGTATGAAGTATGGGTTTCATCTTCATCGTTTGCCTGTTGGTTGACCTTCGGTTGTAGCGATTTCTCCGGCTTCCATGAGCATTTTGAAGCGGCGCAAGTCATCGCCAATTTGTTGTTCTGGTTCTTCGCCGAAAAGTTTGGCGAGAGCCGCACTTAATCCACCACCGGGGATGTTGTATTCTAAAACTACTTTGACTTCTGTACCGCGATCGCCAGGGGCTTTTTTAAATCTGACAAAGCCGGAGTTATCAATATCCGCGCCTTCGACAGAAGCCCAAGAAATAAACTCGTTTTCTCTATCTTCGAGAATCTCTGCATCCCATTCGACATTATTAGCCAAGGGCGCTTTTGCAATCCAATGAGAACGTTTTGCATCGTACACTTTTACATATTGTAGATGCTTCATAAAGGTGGGTAACTGCTCAAAGTTGTGCCAAAAACGATAAAGTTCATCTGCTGGTTTATTTATCGTTACTGTCTTTTCAACTTTGATTGGTTTATTCATTCCCAGAGCTTCTTGTGCTTGCTGTATTGTGCTTTGCTTGGTTATACCTTGATAGATTAAACCACCGCCAGCCAGCGCAGTTAATACACCTCTTAAAGAGCGTTGACTTAAACCTGTGAGTACCATAGCGCCACCACCAATCAGAGAAGCCCAGCGTTCCATTTCATTGGCTTCTGCGGGAGTTTTAGTTGTGCGATCGCCTGTTGAAGTCATACAATTTTAGATTTTGGGTTTTGGGTTTTTGATTCGTAATTCGTAATTAGATTTTCTGCATTTTTTTAATTACGAATTACGAGCTACGAATTACATAGACACCGCAGCACCACTAGTTGGCTTAGGAGCTTGCACTTCACCACCCAGCCGTAACTGATATAGTTCTACTAAGCGTTGTTCATCTCTTAATAAATCACGGTAAATTTGTTTAAAAATAGCCGTTGCTACTGGGTCAGTAAACATTGCTGATAAATTACCAACGTCACCAATACCTGTTTGCAAATCACCTAAAGCACAACGAATTTGATAGATGTCATCACTACCAGACATAGCCGCTTTAACTTTGGCATATTGATTTGCAATATTGGCAGCCAAAGAAGGTTTTTCACCTAATTTATTGAGATATGTTTCTAATATTTCAATGTGGTTTCGTTTATTAGCAATCATCTCTTGAAAGATGACTTTAACTTGAGTATCTGATTCTTTTTCGTAATATTTTTCTAGAGCTTCTAGAGAATAACGTTCACCACTTAAAGCAGTGTTTAAACCTCTGACAATTTCGCCTTTAGTTGAACCGCCCCAAGCATCAGCAATTTTCCACCATTCGGCGCTAGTATCTGTTTCATCTGGAAGCGCCACATCTTTACCACCATAACCAAGGCGGCTGAGAATAGCTGTGGTAAAAATTGCCAAGTCTCCAGGTTCGCGGGAAGTAATTAAATTACCATCAACTACCAGAGGTTCATCTTGATAATTTGCACCCGCATTCAGCATATCGCGGCGGATAGCAACAAAACCAGTAGCGCGTTTATCTCTGAGCAAATCACCTTCAATTAATAATTGTGGCCCGTGACAAACGGCTGCTATGAGTTTTCCTTGTTGCATAGCTTCTTGGACAAACCGCACTGTGTTGGGGTTGCGGCGCATTTTATCGGGAGCCATACCACCAGGAATCACAACTGCATCAAATTCTCTGGCGATCGCTTCTGTAGTTGTACCATCAGGTTGCACCGAAACTCTACCGCGTTTACCTTTGTATTTTTCGTTCATCCGCGAACCGAGGACAACTACATCCATTCCTGCTTGTTTCAGCCCATGACAAGGAATTGTAAATTCTGCATCTTCGACATCATTTTCAATTAAAATTGCAACTTTTTTCTTCCCAGAATGATTGTTTTGATATGACATGGATGTACCTAGTTTGATTAATTGTTAATTGTGTGGAAACTTATCAAATAGCATTCCTGAACTATGCAGGTACTTCACTAGTAGGTGGTGCAGTGAATAATTCTTCGTAATCGTGACTAAAATGGGCTTGAAATTTAGAAAAAATTTCAGGGCTGATGGCATTTTGCAACACAGCGAAAACTGCCCGGACATGAATTGCAGTAGTAGTAGGTTCTATATGTTCTTTTTGGCTAACACGTTGAATAAACTCTTGGAGATGAAAACTTTGAGTACTTGCTTGGGTTCGTGTCTGTAAATAATCACTTAATTTCTGTGGGAGTTGTGCAGCTAAACCTTGAATGTCACTTTCTGCAATACGTTCTTTAATAGTTTCTAAAGTTGCACGAGTAGCAAGTTCCGCCTCCTCAAGAGAATTAGATTGAGAGAGACTTTGGACATGGGTAATAAACTCGTGATATTCCACTTTCGACCTCCGCTGAAACAAGCTCCATACTTATTGGGATTTGGGTATGAGAAATTGTCAGGAATAAAAATATCAATGATAATTTTTACCGAGAAAAAGTTATGAGTTAAGAAGAAATTAAGAAAGCTTTTTGTGTGGGTTGAGTACTTCTAACTCATAACTAACAGATTCAACTACAAGTAGCTTAACCTTGGATTTACTCTTACAAGATTAGGCTGTAAAAATTACATTAACTTCGTTCTAAGGGGATAGATTTTTTTACGACTAAAGTCATACATCGAAAGTCAGACAAATTTTACTAATAAAAACGTTATTGTAAGGATGCAGAAAAGGCAGATATTATGACAGAAAAAAATCAGCATCCTGAAATTAATTCAGAAGATTTACCACAAGAAATTACTGAATCTTACGGCACTGGAGTCAAAGACTTACCAGGGTACAATATTGGTGAGCGATCGCTCGATCAAAGTACCCCAGAGTATCCCGATAGCCCCGAAGTTACCAGTGAGGACGGTTATACTTATTGGCAAGATACCGTAGGTGACGAAGCGGTTGGTGGTACTGTCGCGGTTCCTGAACAAGATGTTACCGAAGAAATCGAAGCAGCCGTTGGTTTAGAAATGGATGACCGCGCCTTCCTCCGTACCAACGAAATTCTCGAACAACGCGATGATCGTCGCTGGGAACTAGATCCAAAATCCTCCGAAGATTATCAAGAACGATAAGTGCTGAGTAAGGAGTCCTGAGTGGTGTACACTGAGCGCAGTCGAAGTGTAAGTTCTAAGTTGTCTCCCTTGTCGTCCTTGTCCCTCAACCTCTCTCAAAAATCCCTACCACAAATGTCCAGCATTTCGATAAACTCAGAAATGCTGCGATGTTGTTGATCATGTCAGATTCTCAAAGTGTAAGTGCTGCTGTTGCCAAACTCTACAATACCTATCCCTTTCCTCCAGAACCCCTGCTAGATGAACCACCTCCGGGTTATAACTGGCGTTGGAATTGGTTAGCAGCTTATAACTTCTGCACAGGTCAAAAGCCGCAAAAGCAAGACATCCGCATTTTAGATGCTGGCTGCGGTACAGGTGTAGGTACAGAATACTTGGTTCACCTCAACTCCCAAGCTTCTGTAGTTGGTATTGACTTGAGTGCGGGTGCTTTGGCTGTGGCGCAAGAACGTTGTCAGCGTTCCGGCGCGAACCGCGTGGAATTTCATCACCTCAGCATCTACGATGTGGAACAATTACCCGGTGAATTTGATTTAATCAATTGCGTCGGGGTTTTGCATCACTTACCTGACCCAATTCGCGGTATTCAAGCTTTAGCTAAGAAATTAGCCCCAGGCGGAATTATGCACATTTTTGTGTATGGCGAGTTGGGACGTTGGGAAATTCAACTTATGCAAAAAGCGATCGCCCTTCTCCAAGGCGACAAGCGCGGCGACTACCGTGATGGTGTGCAAGTCGGAAGAAAAATATTTTCCTCTCTACCAGAAAATAATCGAATTGTCAAATACGAAAAACAACGCTGGGCAATGGAAAACCAGCGCGATGAATGCTTTGCTGATATGTACGTTCATCCCCAAGAAGTTGATTACAACATTGATACATTGTTTGAATTAATTGATGCTTCTGGTTTAGAGTTTGTCGGCTTTTCCAATCCTGGATTTTGGCAGTTAGATAGACTTTTAGGAAAAGCACCAGAGTTAATCGAACGGGCAGAAAATCTCAGTGAACGTCAGTTGTATCGTTTAATCGAATTACTAGACCCAGAAGTTACCCATTACGAATTTTTCCTTGGTCGTCCTCCCCTAGCTAAAGCCGACTGGTCAAGTGATGACAAGCTGTTATCGGCTATCCCAGAATTAAACCCTTGTATTGATGGCTTTCCGAGTCAATGTATCTTTAATTACGACTATCAAATTGTCAATTTATCAACAGCAGAGTTTGAGTTTATGCAAGCCTGTAATGGACAAGCAACGGTAGGGGAAATTTTGGCAAATGTGCAATTAAGCTTGGATGGAGTGAGAACCTTGATCAAGCAACAGTTAGTTATGCTGACATAACCGCCAAGATCATATCTGGCAAATTACTTATCATACGTCATTGCGAGTGCAACGAAGTGGAACGAAGTAATCGCCTGGACTCTGCGATTACTTCGCTACGCTCGTAATGACAAGTGTTTAATCGAATATGATTAAGACTTAAGCAAAACACCTCTTAAACTCTCATGTCTCTGTGGACTCTGCGCCTCTGTGGTTAGATTTTCCGTAGCTTGTGCATGAGTCCTGATGATATAAAAACTTTTCCCCTGCACTCTTCCCTGTTCCCTCTCCTCACAGATAACTTTTTCACCCCACCCTACTTATCATTAATGACTAGAATGCCCATCTTTGGTAACTACAGAAGATTCGGCTGTGACTACATCTTTGGCTTTGGTTTCCATTTCCATTAATTCCGGGATGGTGACAAACTTATAACCTTTAGCCTTTAAATCTGCAATAACTTGTGGTAATGCTTTCACAGTACGAGAACGATTACCACCACCATCGTGCATCAACACAATTCCACCGGGTTTGGCACTTTTTACGACATTTTTAATTAGTGTTGGAGTTTGACCACGACGTTGAGAGTCTCCAGATTCATCAGACCACATAATAATTGCATACTTTTGACTTTTGGCATAATCAACTAAGCCATTGTGTAAAAAGCCACCAGGGGGACGAAATAATGTGGTTTTCACTCCGGTAAGTTTATATATCAAATCTGCTGTGCGATTAATTTCACTCGCTGCGGTGGCTACATCCATCCGACGATACCAATGATGCCATGTATGGTTGCCTAATACATGACCTTCAGCGGCAATTTGTTTAACAATTTGGGGATGGAAACTAACCATTTGCCCTACTAAAAAAAACGTAGCTTTAATATGATTTTGTTTAAGAATTTCTAATATTTGTGTAGTATTTTTTGGGCCAGGGCCATCATCAAAAGTTAGGGCAATAACTTTATCTGTTATGGGTAATTTAGCTTGATAAATGGTTTGTCCTTGAAATTCCTTTGATATAGTTTGTTGAGTGGTGTTTAAACTGGCATTTTGTGTAGTTACTGCCGATTTCTTATCTACCGATTGTGCAGATAGTAAAGGATTGTTAAGGGTAGCTTTGAGTAGTAATCCTGTGAGACTCAAGCCACCACCCGTACCAATCAGCGTAATAGTTCCTGCTGTTAATAATTGCCATAATTTTGGGCTAAACACATCGATACTCCTCAATTAATATGTATTAAGCACATATTTATCCGTAATTATTTTAGTTTTACTTTACGAATTTTGCGTAGTGATGACAGCAGTATAACTATAATGTGGAGAAATGCCAGTGTTTTTTAAATTTCTACTGGATGTTGTCCATAATAAGGTAATGCTTCTGACCACTGAGGGCGTTTTCCTTGTCGCCATTCTAGATAAGAAAGTTCCAAAATATTTGTGACAGTTGCAGCTAACCCAGAGATTGCGGAAATTAGTTGATACTCAGTGTTGCAGTTAGCTAAAGTTTCTTGCCAAGCTTCTGGGGTTAGTACTGTATCAGGAAATAAGGCTGTGATTTCTGAAGTGTGGGAATTAATTTGATAAATCGCACCAAATACTTTACCGCGTTGTGCTGGCATTTCCACAGCGATCGCTTTTTGAGTATGATTTTTATGTGACCAAGCTACTGCCGCTAAAGTCGAAATAGCAAACACGGGAATATTTAATTGTTGCCCTAAAGTGCGGGCGAGAACTACACCAATACGAGTTCCGGTAAAGCCGCCAGGCCCTTTGGCAACAGCAATAAATTCTAAATCTGCCCAAGTGTGTGGGTGGATAAATTCAACTAAATATTGATGTATATAACTCGATAAATCACGCCCTAAATTCCAAACATTGGTGCGAGTTTCGCCAGCAAAATTACTCATAGCAAAACCTAATTCTGGCGTGGTTGTATGCAGGGATAAAGCGTATTTTTGGGGGTGTAGAGTGGTTAGTTCCGTGGTCAAAGCGAGTAATTATATTAATTTTCCTAGAGTTGGCGTGATATTTATTCAATCATAAAAATATGCGACTACTACAAGAAATCGCAGTAGTCGCTGACAATTTACCTATCATATCCATCACGTCGGTACTAGTTCACCAGGACGCAATTTCGACCATTTACCCATTTCTTGCTTAAAGCTAAGACAGCCAACAACATCCCATTCCATTTCAATCACATCCTCTTTGGTGCGGATGTTAACGTTAATAGAAGGTTCATTGGGGTCAAAAGTCGGGCTCTCTGTTAAATGAGGCTGTTGGTGTTGGGTTTCTACGGCATGATAGGTTACACAACGGTCTACGTAGTGGCAGTTTACGCAAATACACATAATATAACCAACTCCAGGAGCTTTATTGCTAATCTAGCGTAAGCAAAGCTATTCTTCATTAGTTACCGGGTTGATTTTTATTACAAATGCACAGTTCTGTTTCTGCAATTCTCGCGCCGCAAAATTGGCCTTTTAGCTTGGAATGCTTGCCACAACCAGCTTACATGGTGGGTGGTGCGGTGCGTGATGCGATTTTAGGCAGAACCCGTGAATATTGGGATCTTGACTTTGTGATCCCATCTGATGCGGTGCAGGTAGCGAGAGCGATCGCTAAACGTTATCAAGCTGGCTTTGTTTTACTCGACGCAGAACGTAAAATTGCCCGTGTGGTATTTTCCCAAGCTACGGCTGACTTTGCTCAACAAGAAGGCGATAGTTTAGAAACTGACTTGCATAGACGTGATTTTACAATTAATGCGATCGCCTATAACCCCCACACCCAAGAAATCATCGACCCATTGCAAGGTTGTGCTGATTTAGAGCAAGGCTTGTTGCGTATGGTATCACCAGCCAACCTCAAAGACGACCCTTTGCGGTTAATGCGTGCTTATCGCCAAGCCGCCCAACTGAATTTTACTATTGAACCAAATACACAAATCACAATTCGCGCCTTAGCATCACACCTCCACACAGTCGCCGCCGAACGAGTCCGTACCGAAATAGGCTATCTTCTAGCCAGTCCCCAAGGTACACCCTGGTTAACCAACGCCGGAAAAGATGGTTTACTTTCTCACTTCTTCAAAAATGCCACAACCGCCAGCTTTGATAAACTCGCCGCCGTTGACACAGCCGCCGCCATCCTTGCACCGCAATTTGGTGCAGAATTACAACAATATCTGCGTGATACTGTGAAAACCACTTGGTTAGGTATCGCCAAACTTGCTTGTCTTGTAGATAGTAATCCTGAAGTTGCCGAATTAGAACTCCAAGAACTCACCTATAGCCGTGCTGAAATTCGCGCTATTACCACGGCTTTGAAATTATTCCCGCAGCTAAAATCTACCGACAAGTCTATTAGAGAACAATATTTTTTGTTCCAAGAAGCAGGTAATGTCTTTCCTGTTGTCGTATTATTGGCGGTAGCACAAGATACTTTGGTAGAGGCGATGTCAGGCGACAAATCATTGTTGGTTTACTCACCTTTGATCAGCCGCTACCTTAACCCTGATGATCTGGTCGCTCATCCCACTCAACTAGTGAGTGGTAAACAACTAATGTTAGCACTAAACATTCCAGCCTCGCCAGTCGTCGGGGAACTACTAACAGAGATTGCGATCGCCCAAGCCGGAGGTAAAATTGCTACAGCCACAGCCGCAATTGAGTTTGCACGGCAGATGTTAGAGAGTTAAGAGTATGTCACAGTCTGTTGAGGTTGGGTGTAAGGGTGTAGGGGTGTAAGGGTTTAAGAGTTGTTCACCTACCCACCAAATTTCTATCCACCTTGTCTACCTTGTCCCCTTTGTCTCCCTTGTCCCCCTCATCCCCCTTCTACACCATCTGAAAATTAGTACTTTCTTCCAACACCTCATAACCAGATGCTAACTTTTCCATAGCGCGGTCAATTAAATCTAAACCTTGCTGGACTGTTTCAATCACACTTAATTGTCCGCGTAATTCAGCCGCGCCGACAAAGCCTTTAGCGTACCAAGTCATGTGTTTACGGGCTTGACGAACACCGCGATCGCCTTTATATTCCCATAAAGCTTGTAAATGATCTCTGGCACATTCTAAGCGTTGAATTGGGGTTGGCGGTGGCAAAAGTTCACCTGTTTTCAAGAAGTGGTCAACCTCGCCTACCAAAAAGGGATAACCCAAAGTTCCGCGCGAACACATCACACCATCAGCGCCAGTGTCCTCTAAACATTTGACTGCGGCTTCTACAGAAAATATATCGCCATTACCAATTACAGGTATCGACAGCACCTCTTTTACACGGGCTATCCATTCCCAACGAGCGTTACCATTGTAACCTTGAGCGCGGGTGCGTCCATGCACAGTAATCATTTTCGCCCCTGCATCTTCCATCCGCTTGGCAAAATCGAGAATCGTGATTTCCTTATCATTCCAGCCAATCCGGGTTTTAACTGTTACTGGTACATCTACCGCTTTCACCACTTCCCGCACAATGGCTTCAGCAACTTCTGGCTGACGCAACAGCGAAGAACCACCACCATTTTTGGTAATTTTATTTACCGGACATCCCATATTAATATCAACAGTATCAGCCCCTTCCGCTACAGCTTTCACGGCTGCTTCGGCTAAAAAATCAGGGCGACAATCAAATAACTGAATACTAATTGGGCGTTCATTAGGGTCTACTTCCATGATTTTGGGTAACTGCTTCACATAGTGCAGTCCCGTAGCGTTGACCATTTCGGTATACATCATCGAATCTGGTGCATAGCGGCGCACTAGCCGACGAAACACCAAATCTGTCACCCCAGATAAAGGCGATTGTAGAACTCGGCTTTTTACTTCAAAGGAGCCAATTTTTAAAGGTTGGGAGAGTCTAGCTTGCAGACTGGGAGACAGAGTAACCATATCAACAATTCACAATGCACACTTAATCATATCTTTTATCCAAGACGGTTGTTGATGATGGTTTGTGTGATTCAGGTCAACTTGCAATAGTATGAGACTGTTGGCGATCGCAATTATTAAGTCATTAAGCTAATCGTCATTTAAATTGCACTATGTTTAATGCTAAATAAAGCTCCAAACCCTCTCCCTTGCTCCCTGCCCCCTACCCCCCTGCGGTCTCCATGTGCAGAATAAATGTTTAACAGCTTATCTCCCTTCTCTGCCATATCCCTGATTCGTGAAACTTAACATTTGCAAGAACTCTCGGTAAAATACATAAGCCTTATCCTTTTTCCTCACAATCATGGGCAATACTTTTGGGCATCTGTTTCGCATTACTACTTTTGGTGAGTCCCACGGCGGCGGTGTGGGAGTTGTCATTGATGGTTGTCCTCCGCAACTGGAAATCACAGCAGCAGAAATTCAGTTTGAGTTAGACAGGCGGCGGCCAGGACAAAGTAAGATTACCACGCCGCGCAAAGAAGCAGACACCTGTGAGATTTTGTCTGGGGTGTTTGAAGGAAAAACTCTGGGGACACCGATCGCTATTTTAGTGCGGAATAAAGACACGCGATCGCAAGATTATGATGAGATGGCGGTGAAATATCGTCCTTCCCATGCAGATGCAACCTATGATGCTAAATACGGAATTCGGAATTGGCAAGGCGGCGGTCGGTCTTCGGCGCGAGAGACAATTGGTAGAGTCGCCGCAGGTGCGATCGCTAAAAAAATTCTCCAACAAGTTGCTAATCTAGAAGTGATTGGTTATGTCAAACGCATCAAAGATTTAGAAGGCATCGTTGACCCTAATACCGTCACCTTAGAACAAGTAGAAAGTAATATTGTGCGCTGTCCTGATGCAGAATGCGCCAATCGGATGATTGAGTTAATCGAGCAAACTGGCAGACAAGGCGATTCTATTGGCGGTGTGGTAGAGTGTGTTGCTCGCAACGTGCCGAAAGGTTTAGGCGAACCAGTATTTGATAAGTTAGAAGCCGATATTGCCAAAGCCGTGATGTCACTTCCAGCCAGTAAAGGTTTTGAAATTGGTTCGGGTTTTGCCGGCACATTATTAACGGGAATTGAACATAACGACGAATTTTATATCGATGAAAATGGTGAAATTCGGACTGTAACTAACCGTTCCGGTGGTATCCAAGGCGGTATTTCCAACGGCGAAAATATCATTTTACGAGTTGCTTTTAAACCCACCGCAACTATTAGAAAAGAACAAAAAACAGTAACTAATGAAGGTGAAGAAACCGTATTAGCCGGCAAAGGCAGACATGATCCTTGTGTGTTACCCCGTGCTGTGCCAATGGTAGAAGCAATGGTGGCGCTAGTGCTGTGTGACCATTTGTTGCGACATCATGGCCAATGTAAAGTGTTGTAATAAAGACTGCTCTAAATGCGGTAAATACTTATTATTTCTGGGTGGATATTTTATTCGCCCTTTTTTTGTAGTGTTGCTATAGTAGCGAATGACACCTTTAACTAAGTGCGATCACATCTACTATCAACATGGCTCAACAGTCGCAAAACAGCTTACAACACTTTAATCTACTGAAATCTAAATACCAAGTAACTCAATGTCCAGACTTATTACCTCAGAATATCTTATACTTTATACTCCGAAAGGCTGATTTAGGAGTTGAACTGAGTGCATCAGAAATTAATTGCTTAAAAGAATCGCAGCTTGATCAAACTTTAAAAACTATCAAACAAGAACAACAACATAGATTGCAAGAATTGATAAATCTAGAAAATGAATTTTCTCAATTAAAGTCTAAATATAAAGTCAAAAAACATGATATATATTGGCAATCAAGCCCTCTGTATTATCTACTGTTAAAACTGGAATCTGGACAATATCTCACTAATTCAGAATGTCATTGGTTAAAATCAAATCATTTAGAAGATACAAATTCCCTTGCTCAAGAAATTAAACTATTTGTTCAACTTAAATCTAAATATAAAGCTAATTCATATCAAAACTCATTTCCTACTAGCAATTTATATTCAATCCTGAAAAAATTAAATATCAGTGAAAGCTTAACTCAGGCTGAATATGATTGGCTTATAAATAATCAACTGTGGGAAACAGCAGAAATTTTTAAACAACAAGAGTCAGCTAAAGAGGCGGAATTTGCCGCACTTAAAGTTAAATATCAAGCCACTAAATACCAAACTCAATCTCTCTATCATAGGTTATATAATATTTTATTGAAAATTGATGCTCAACAACAGTTAGGTGATGACGAACTGAAATGGCTGGAACAGCAGCAACTAACTGAAACAATCGCTATTGTTCAAGAAATAGAACAAACCAAAGAATTTATTTCTTTAAAAAAGAAGTATAAAGCTAGTCAATATCAAGACTCTTCACCGAAAAGCCATTTATATAAACTTCTCAAAAGTCTTGAAGCGAGAAATAAGTTAGGTGAACAAGATATCAACTTTCTCAAAAAACGCAAGCTCACGGATACTATAAAAATTGCCAATGAGCAATATATATCTCTGCTAAAATCTAAAATCGATTTAGGAGAATTATTAGATAATTCTGAAATTGAATGGCTAAAAGATAATGGGCGTGAAGATATTATAAACTTAGCTAAACAAAAGCATTACAACTATCTCAAGAAAAAAATATCGATTCGTAGACTTCAACCCATCAATAGAGCCATTTTACACAATCATGGTGAAATTGGAGAATAAAGAACGTCTAGATATTATTTTAGTTGTTCAGTTAATCGAACAAGAGCAGTTATCTTCTGGTGGTGGGATTGCAACTGCACATTATAAATTAGAAGCTGAATTTTATGAGCAAGAATATAGTCGCACTGGCAATAAGTGGAAGATACCAACAGCTAGTAGTTATTGGCGTAAAGCTAATGAACCAGAACAGTCATTAAAGTTAACTAATTTAGATTTAAATAAGATTAAAGAAAATAAACTCAAGTCAGCAATTTTAGTTACTAGAGGCGCAGCATTCCGAGATACAGGTAAATTGGTAGAAGCTGAAAAATGTGCAGTTAAAGCTATGGAATTACATCCAGATAGTTATCAACCCTATACCTTACTGGGCGCAATTTATTACGATATCGGTGACTATACTAAGGGTGATTATTACTTTGATGAAGCCATCAAACGTGGAGCTAAAACTGAAGAGATAGACTATGAAATTAAACGAATATTCCGCAATAAAAAAGATGAGGAACAACGTCATGAAGCGGCAACATATTTACTCAAGAAAGACCCACACAGGTATGCTTGGGCTAAATCTTACCTCAAAACACCCAAAAATGATGAATAACTAAAATTTTGCCAGATTAATCTATGTTAATATATGTTCATTGCATATATTTACAAATATTACTCAAGTCTAATGGATTTTTTGACAATTTTAGGGTTAGTTGCTGGGGCATTAACTACCATTGCATTTCTGCCCCAGATGTTTAAAACATGGAAAAGCAAATCAGCAAAAGATGTATCTTTTGTGATGTTAATTACATTTATGAGTGGCTTATTATTATGGTTGGTTTATGGCATTGCTTTACAAGCCTTACCAATTATTATTGCTAATGCCATATCATTTATTTTTAACCTGATAATCTTATGTTTAAAACTGAAGTATAAATCAAATTAAATTCAACAAATTGTAAATATATTAATCATCTATAATTTCTGCACTATAGGACTAATATTTGATTTTTGAAATGTACGTAGTGGCGTGACAAGGCTAAAATAGTGCAAAATATAGTTTTGTGATGTGGGCATCCTGCCCGCACTGGACAGACTAGAAGCCTATCCCACAAGAGAACTTTAATGCAAAATTTAAGGCTTGCCACGCCACTACTTAAATATTTCTTCTATAAATAGCCTCTGATAATTTCAGAAAAAACGTGCCATTTTTTAATTTGTCTATTATAAAGGTACTGATACTAAGTTGTAGTCAAAGTTATCAAGACGTTGCATACAACGTCTCTACTTGAGATGGGAGTAGGAATAATATTTTGGCAAGCAACTTAGTATAAACAAGTTTACAACTATATTTCTTAGGGCTTAGTTCTGCAAGTCAGCGCAGGCGGACTTTATTTATGTATTAACGCCCAGAACTTTTCTAAACATTCTCTTAATTTTGACAATGACATCTGTTATAGATACTCCAGAATCTCAACCGCAACCTATCGGTGTACCACCAGTTGTTGCAACTTATGATTTGCGAAAAGTTTATCGCACTGGCTTTTGGTTAAATCAAAAGATAGTGTCTCTCAAAGGTTGTTCTTTGACGGTATATCAGGGGGAAACTTTTGGCTTATTGGGGCCAAATGGTGCGGGAAAAACGACTTTATTAAAATTGTTGTTGGGGATTATTCGACCAACGGCAGGGCGGGGATTATTATTAGGTAAACTATTGGGCGATCGCCAAGTCAAGCAAAGTATCGGCTATCTGCCAGAAAATCCTTATTTGTATGATTATCTCACTGGCTGGGAGTTTTTAGAGTTAGCGGCGGGAATCTTCCAAATTCCACGGAGTGTCCAGCGTCGGCGCATTCCAGAACTTTTAGAACTAGTCGGTTTACCTGTAGCGGATGCCCGTAAAAAACAAATGCGGCGTTATTCTAAGGGAATGTTACAGCGTGTGGGTATGGCGCAGGCGTTAATTAATGACCCAGAAGTGATATTTCTGGATGAACCGATGTCTGGTCTTGATCCGCTTGGACGCTACCAAATGCGGGAAATTATTTTAGGGTTAAAAGCCGCCGGTAAGACTATCTTTTTTAATAGTCACATTTTGAGTGAAGTTGAGCAAATTTGCGATCGCATTGCCATTCTCGCCAAAGGTGAATTAGTTTGTGCTGGTTCTTTAGATGAATTGTTAGGCAATAATCATGCTTACCAAATCAAAGGTAAAGGTGGTGACAAAGAAGTTTTACATAAATGGCTGTCTAATTTAACCTTTAGCCATGATGGTTCTTGGCAAGGTACTTTATCAGAAGACTACTATGATTTTCTCGATAGTCTTCGTTTAATGGAAGGTAAAATCGTTTCTTTGGATTTAGCGCGACATTCCTTAGAAGACTTTTTTATTCAAAAGATTCAACAACCAAATACATCTGTTTAGTAATTTTTGATATTCAATGACGCATTTTAAATTTTTGATTTTAGATCCTCGACTTCTTCAAGAAGTCGGGGATCTGAACCACTTACGTAGGTAGTAAATTGCTATCAAAACTTGTATTAATAAATGCTTAAGTGCCTTCTAAGTAAGTTAGTCTTTAAGCTAACTTTATCAAAAATTCAAATCTTATAAATAATTATGCTTCCGGAAAAGAGTATCCTTACTAGAAAAATAAGATTGTCGGGGAACAAGAATACTTAAGTATAGTCAAGATTAAAATGTTTAGACAGTACTTTGCCGATCGTAGTCTCAGAGTCTAAGGTAAATATGTTTAACACAGGTTTATTGAAATTCCTCACCCAGTCATCTATGGGTGTGGCTTTTTGTACAGCTATCAATTTCGCTGTGTCGCCCGTCAGCCTAGCTCAGGGACAACCAGTATTACCAACTGCAAAACCAGTAATTCCAACTTCACAAACAATCCCGCCGAACAGAACACCTGTCATCCCAACGCTACAACAGGTACCATCAGCAACATCTCAACAATTAGATTCAACTTATACTTTAGGTGGCGGCGATCGCATCCGGGTGAACGTATTTGAAGTACCAGAATACACAGGAGAATATCAAATTCCTCCCGGTGGAGCAATTACTTTACCTTTAATTGGTAGTGTGCCATTGCAGGGGTTAACCACTGAACAAGCATCGGATGAAATTGCTAGAAGGTACTCCCGCTATCTCAAACGACCGTTAATTTCTGTCAACCTGTTATCATCACGCCCGATTAACATTTTTGTGGCGGGAGAAGTCACAAGACCGGGTTCTTATACTCTGAGCTTGAGTGGTGGTGCAGGAGATAACCCTGGCGTACAATACCCAACTGTATTAGCAGCGTTAACGACAGCCCAAGGTGTGACCTTAGCCGCAGATGTCACCCAAGTGGAAGTACGACGCAAAGTCGGCAGAGGAGGGGAACAGCGCGTCACCCTCAACTTAAAAGAGGCTGTACAGACTGGTCAAGTCGGTCAAGATATCACATTACGGGATGGCGATACCATCTTTGTCCCAACTGCGTCTAGCTTCGACAAAGCTGAAGCCCGTAATTTAGCCGCCAGCAACTTTGCTGCTAGTCCCAGCACACCCCGCACAGTAGCCATTATTGGTGAAGTCAACCGTCCTGGCTCTTATCTTGTGACCACAGGTGGCGGTGGTGCAGAAGGGGGCGCAGGTGGTTTACCTACTGTCACCAGAGCCATTCAATTAGCAGGTGGAATCACCGGACAAGCCGATATTCGCAGCCTGAAACTCCGCCGCCCAACCAGAACTGGTAGTGAACAAACTATTGATATTAATCTCTGGCAATTACTCCAGAGTGGTGATGTCAATCAAGATATTATCGTCCAGGACGGAGATACAATTGTTATCCCGACTGCTACTGACGTGACTGCCGCAGAAGCAACTCAACTGGCGAATACAACTTTATCTCCAAACACTATCCAAGTTGGTGTGGTGGGTGAAGTTAAACGACCAGGCGCGACAGAACTTAAGCCCAATAGTTCTTTAAACCAAGCTCTATTGGCGGCTGGTGGTTTTAATGATAGCCGCGCCAGCAGAGCGGCGGTAGATTTGGTACGCTTAAATCCTGATGGTTCTGTTACCAAACGCGTTGTCAAAGTCAATTTTGCTGATGGAATTAACGAGGCAACTAATCCTATACTGCGAAATAACGATGTAGTTATCGTTAGTCGTAATGGTCTGACTAAGACTAGTGAAACTTTAGGTGCTATCTCTGGCCCCTTTGGTGTAATTTTGAACGTGCTGCGTCTATTCACAGGATTTTAGTATAGGATACAGCTAAAAATTGGGGACAATAATCAAGGTTTATACGTCCCCATAGCTGGTAATCTTTTGGTTCAAAGAAAATGGCAGTTTCTTTGCAGTTTCCCAAAAATAATCCTTGCAAGAAAAAACCCTTGCAAGGATTGTTGTTTAGTGCAAGTCTTGTGTTGGGTTGGGGTTGGGCGATACCCGCTACTTTAGCCGCAGAAACAGTAACTATTCGTTTCGGCCCGTTCCAGCAATCTGTGGCGATCGCGGATATCGAAAAATTTGCTAAAACTGGAGCATTATCCCAAACTCTGCAAGCTTACGAATCTATCTTTACTCCAGAATTACGCGGCTTACTCAATCGAAGAGTGCAAGTAGATCCTAAATTTGCTGACAAATTTGTGGATGAGTTAGTTCTCTTACCCCAAGGCAAACAATTAATTACATCCTTAGCCGCAGCTATTCCCGGTAGTACCGTCGAAAGCCTACAAGCCACAATGAGTATCGGGTTGCGTCAAGTGAATGGTTTGAGCGTTGTCAGTTTCCTCAAAGCCTACCCCACGGAAAATATTGACCTAGATGCAACTCAAATATTACAAATTGCTACAGAATTTAACCCCAATAATTTACAAAGCCAAGCCCTTGGCAGTATCCTAGCTCGAAATTTAACAGTTAAAACCAATACCCCTTTTCAGCCGAGTTTCGACCCCGCCGCCACTGGGACAGAAGTAGTAGAACAGCAGACTCTCACCTTACAAGACAAACAACGTCAACGCAGTATCCCGGTAGATATTTACTGGAGTCAAAAAACCGACACTACAGCACCATTGGTAGTAATTTCCCACGGCTTTGGCGCTAACCGCAGATTTGCCAGCTATTTAGCGCGTCATTTAGCTAGTTATGGCATTACTGTTGCTGCTATTGAACATCCAGGGAGTAATGGTGTAGCCATTAATAATGCTGCGAACCAAGGAAATTTAGCTAAATTACTCCCAGCGAAAGAATTTATTGAGCGACCCAAGGATGTGAGTTTTTTACTCAACGAACTGGCAAATCTTAACAAGCAACCAGGGCAACTGCAAGGCAAACTCAACACAGAAAAAGTGACTGTGATTGGTCATTCCTTGGGAGGTTATACAGCTTTGGCTTTGGTAGGTGGAGAAATCAATTTAGAACAAGTGCGACAATTTTGTAAAACTTCTCTTAGTGTGGTTGATCCCCTTGGTGATTGGTTGCAATGCGCCGCCGCATCGTTAAAAGAAAACAAACTTCAGTTGCGGGATGAACGAGTCAAAAGTGCGATCGCTCTTAACCCCCTCACAGGTAAACTCTTTGGTAAACAGGGACTGTCTCGAATTAACAAGCCTGTATTAATTTTGACTTCAACAGAAGATGCGTTAACCCCTGCCTTAACTCACCAAATCCGACCTTTTACTCAGTTACGGGGTAACAAATATTTATTAACCGCCATTGGTGCAACTCATTTGAGCATTCTTGACCCCACATATTCAGCAGGCGAAGCTGCCACAATTGTCAAAGAAAAACGTGGTACAGAAACCCAAGCCTTGCGCCAACTCCTGCGCGGTGTCAGTTTAGCCTTTGTCAAGCAACTCACACCAGAAGCAAAAACTTACCAACCATTTTTAACAGCAGCATACGCACAGTCTCTATCAACACCAGAAATCCCCCTACGCCTGAACTGCGACTTACCCAGTAACGTCAAACCTTGGCTCGATTTGGCGGTGAAGTGAATTAGAAGGAGTCAGAATTCAGAATAAAATCCCCAAACTGAATTCTTCTGCGGTAAATTTCTTGCCAGTATGTTATCAAGGTGCTTTAATAACGATCGCATTCTGCCAATCGGTTTTATCTACTTAAAACGTAGCAAATACACAGATGCTAGGTTTGTGAGCGAGTGCGTATAAAAGCACAAACTCAAGAGACTAGACTAAAAGGTAGGACAAATACCATATCCTTAACAGTTAATTCTCCCAATTGCTAAATAGGAGCATCTATGGAGCCAATTATTGCTATAGTCTTAGCCCTTGTAGGCTATGCGTTAGGGTCAGCCAAAATTATTAATGAAGGTAATGAAGCCTTAGTCGAACGCTTAGGACAAAGACACCGCACACTTAGACCAGGCTTAAACTTTATCGTGCCTTTGGTGGATCAGATTGTCATGGAAGACACCACCAGAGAACAGATTTTAGACATTAAGCCCCAGAAAGTAATTACTAAAGATAACGTTTATTTAGAAGTGGATGGTGTTGTCACTTGGCAAATTACCAGTATGGAAGACAGCTTTTATAAAGTTGAAGATGTCCAAGTCGCTCTTTCTAACTTAGTCACAGTTGAACTCCGTACTCACATTGCCGACAGAAGCCTAGCCGAAACAACTTCTTCTAGAAATCAAATGAATCAATCGCTGTTGCAGATTGTCAATGAGACTAGTAAAAAATGGGGTGTGAAGATTATCCGGGTAGATATTCAAAGCATTACACCCCCCGAAAGTGTCCAGAAATCAATGGCAGAACAACAAGCGGCGGAAATTAAAAAACAAGCTGCTATTTTAGAAGCAGAAGGTGATAGACAAGCAGCTATTAAACGCGCCGAAGCCACGAAAGAATCTATCCGCATTCTTTCAGAAGCTATCACTGCTAAACCAGAAACCAAAGACATTCTCCGGTATTTAGTAGCCCAAGAACATCTAGAAGCTAGTCAAAAGCTCAGTGCTAGTAGCAATGCCAAAATTGTATTTCTCAACCCCAGTGTCTCTGAAGGCGCATTAGACCAAATGCTGGGTGATACGGTAAGTACTGAAGGGAATGGGAATGGTCAGGCTTAAAAAAGTGCTGAGTGCTGAGTCAAAAAACTAACCTATAGCCCCCAACCTCTAGTACAGTGTGGCGTAAATAAACAGACCATCTGGAATTTCTAAAAGGCTTGTGGTAAAACTATTCTTTCTTTTTCCTTTTTACTTTTGACTTTTGCCTTCTTGTACTAACCCCTAGCCCTCTTACCTAAACAACGTATCCGCAACTAGCGAGACTTCACGCATTTCTTTGACATCGTGAATTCGCAAAATATCCGCACCATTAGCAATAGCAGCACAACAAGCCGCTGCTGTTCCCCAGGCGCGTGCTTTGGGATTTGGTTGATTGAGAATGCGACCAATAAAACTTTTACGAGATACGCCTACTAAGATAGGACACTTTAATTGTGTGAGCGATCGCAAGTCACGCAAAATCTCTAAATTCTGCTCATAATTCTTAGCAAAACCAATCCCAGGATCAATAATAATTTTTTCTTGGTCGATGCCTGCCTTGGTCGCAGCCAAAATTTGTCCTGTTAAAAAACTGGCAATTTCTCCAAGTAAATCTTCATACTCTGTCATTTGTTGCATCGTCTCTGGTGTTCCCCGAATGTGCATCAAAACTATCGGCACACCTAAACTCGCAACTGTTGGCAACATCTCATCATCAAATGTCCCGCCAGAAATATCATTTATAATATCTGCCCCAGCTTCTATTGCTGCTTTTGCTACAGATACTCTAGTTGTATCTACAGAAATCGGCACTGTCATTTCAGCGCGTATTGCCTTAATTATGGGGATAACTCGATCTAATTCTTCTGCAAAACTAATTTGCTCTGCCCCCGGCCGCGTTGACTGTCCACCAACATCAACGATGTCAGCACCAGCCTCTACCATTGCTTGGGCTTGAGCTAAAGCCGCAGTTGTACTATTAAAATCTCCACCATCGCTAAAACTATCAGGTGTTACATTCAGCACACCCATTAAATAAGTGCGTTGTCCCCAATCGAAACAACGCCCACGAATAATTAAATTACTGGGCATACAAAGCGATAAAGTCTGATTCTTTTAACTTTTGACTTTTAACTTTTAATTTAGTTAAACCCATTCCCTGGCGCTGCCAGGGAAAAGGCGTTGCACATGAGACTATTGATAGTTGACAATCCGGGCAAAACTTTCAGGTTCCAGACTGGCTCCTCCCACAAGCACGCCGTCAATTTCTGGTTGAGCCATGATCTCATCAATATTGTTTGGCTTGACTGAGCCACCATATTGAATCGGAACATTAGGGTTCTTTAACTGACTGCGAATCAAGCCAATAACTCGGTTAGCTTCCGTAGTTTCACAGGTGTCACCAGTCCCAATTGCCCAAATGGGTTCATAAGCAATCACTAAATTATCTTGATCTACATTCACTAGGTCGTTTTCTAGCTGAGTAGTAATTAGTGATTCAGTTTGCCCCGCATCGCGTTGTTGCTTTGTTTCCCCTACACATAAAACTGGGGTTAAACCGTGTTTTTGAGCAGCTTTCAGGCGTAGATTAACTGTCTCATCCGTTTCACCAAAATATTGCCGTCGTTCGCTATGACCAACAATTACATAACGGACACCAATTTCTGTAAGCATAGGAGCGGCAATTTCACCAGTATAAGCTCCAGAGTCTTCCCAATGAACATTTTGCGCTCCAAGTTGTACACGGCTACCATGCAAACTTTGAGACAAAATGCCTAAATCGGTGAATGGAGGACACAATAATATTTCTCGCTCTTCGGGCGTGTTGTCTAAATGAGGCAGAAACCCTCGCAAGAAATCTTGAGTCTCTGCCTGGGTTTTAAACATTTTCCAGTTACCGGCAATAACAATTTTCCGCACAGGTGATGTAGTCAAATTCCTAACGCTAATAGATGCACTCTTCACTCTACTACTTTTTCGGATCACCCGATACGCTGGGAAAAGATGACATAGAATTGCTACATAAGAAACTCATCAAGAATAAGACCTTAATATCTAAAAAGTTTGTCATTAGTTATTTGTCCTTTGGTTAATACAAATGACAAATGACTAAATAACTAAACTAATGACAGTCCCAACTCAAGAATGTGCAGTTTAAACGCCAAATAGCTTATGCCTTATAGTCAATTTACTATTGACAGGTTGAAACAAGATTTTCGCCTGATGATTGTAGAGGGAGTGCGGTTTTTTCCCGAAAATATTGAACCTGTGCATCCCAGTTCCAGACTGCAAGCTATTTTAGATGATTTGCCTTGGGCAATTGCAGTTGATACAGAAAAAGCCCGTTCTGAGGTAATTATAAATCCTGTGCTTTTAGAAGTGCGCCGCATTCTCCATTCTGCCATCAGTGTATTTTCAGGAGAGGAGTTTAACGTTGATGCGAGTATTGGACTTAACGGTGTCTGTGACTTTCTTATTAGTCGTTCGCCTGAACAATTAACAGTGGAAGCGCCAGCAATTGTAATTGTTGAAGCGAAAAAATCAGATTTAAAATCAGGACTTGGACAGTGTATTGCCGAAATGGTGGCTGCACAAAGATTCAATGAAACTAAGGGACAGCCTATCACAACAATTTACGGTACTGTCAGCAGTGGAACACAATGGCGATTTCTCAAACTAGAAGGACAAACAGTCACAATTGATTTTAGCGATTATCCCCTGCCTCCTGTTGAAACAATCTTGAGTTTTTTGGTGTGGATGGTAAAAGCAGGTTGAACACTGAATTTTCTCGCCCCATATCCTGTAAAAAATAACTAGGATAAAAATGAGGTAAATCAACAATCTCCGGTTATCATGCCTTCTAAATTGCCAGAACCAGACCAAAGTAACTCGCCTAACTGGGAGGAAGAACTAGATAGTGCTATTTTTAGCTTTGAAGATATTCAAGCGGAACTGAATTATAAACAAGCCCAAACAGCACTGCGAAACTTGGTGAATAATCTTGACTTGACACCACAAGAAAAGACAGGGTTAGAAACTGAACTGGCTGATTTAGAAACTATGCTGGCCAAGTTAGACCGGATGGTTGTGCAGATTGCGGCTTTTGGGATGGTAGGACGAGGTAAATCATCGCTGTTGAATGCTTTGGTGGGACAACCAGTATTTGAAACAGGCCCTTTGCATGGTGTAACTCGTGCAGCACAAAGGGTTAATTGGAGTATTCACGAAGAAATCATCGGCACAAATGAACGGGCTTTGCGTGTTACTTTACCGAGTGTTGGTCAATCCCAGGTAGAACTCATTGATACCCCTGGGTTAGATGAAGTTGATGGTGATACTCGCGCCGCCTTAGCAGAACAAATCGCCAAACAAGCTGATTTAATTTTGTTTGTGATTTCGGGAGACATGACGAAGATAGAACACCAAGCCCTTTCGCAATTGCGAGAAGCAGGGAAACCGATAATTTTGGTGTTTAATAAAGTAGACCAATATCCCGCCGCCGATCGCTTGGCAATTTATGAAAAAATTCGAGATGAACGGGTAAAAGAATTACTCACGCCTTTAGAAATTGTCATGTCAGCCGCTTCACCATTGGTAAAAACGGCGGTAGTTCGCCCTGATGGTAGTCGGGGTTTGCAGTTACGTCAAGGAAACGCCCAAGTCGAAGAACTCAAGCTGAAGATATTGGAGATTTTGCAACGTGAGGGTAAAGCTTTAGTCGCACTGAACTCGATGTTGTATGCTGACACTGTAAATGAGCAACTGGTACAACGCAAACTCTTAATTAGGGAACAGAACGCCAATCAATTGATTTGGAAAGCTGTGATGGCTAAAGCCCTAGCGATCGCCCTCAATCCGGTGACGGTCGTAGATATACTGAGTAGTATAGCCATTGATATTGCTTTGATTTTAGGTTTATCGAAACTCTACGCCATCCCTATGACCGAAGCTGGGGCTGTGAAACTATTGCAAAGAATAGCCTTGAGTATGGGCGGTATTGGTGTGAGTGAATTACTAGCCAACTTGGGCTTAAGTGGTTTGAAAACTTTATTAGGTATCTCTGCACCAGCTACAGCAGGTGTCACCCTAGCACCTTACGTCACAGTTGCACTCACCCAAGCAGGTGTAGCGGGTGTCTCTTCTTACGGTATTGGTCAAGTCACAAAAGCTTATTTAGCCAATGGCGCAACTTGGGGGCCAGAAGGGCCAAAAGCAGTCATCAGCAAAATTTTAGCGAATCTCGATGAAGCTTCAATTCTCAACCGCATTAAAGATGAGTTGCAATTGAAGTTAAAACTATAGCAGTTCTCGATCCAGTGATACCATTTCACGAAAAATCTCATACAGATGTAAACCCTAAAATCCTTGCTACATCTAATTTTTTTAATTGCGTTAGCGAAGCGGTAGCGAGAGAGCGAGCGTCATTGCGTTAGCGACGAAGGAGCGTCATTGTGAATTGGTATGAGGTATGGGAAAAAATAATTAACCGCAGATGGACGCAGATAAACGCGGATGAATTTGTATTCTACCCAAGTGAAAATCGCTGTTGCGACAACTACTTAACTTAACCGCCTGATACCCTGTTCCAAACCTTGGCAAACACCAGTGAGAAAATTTAAATCTAAGGAAGCAATATTATCACTGGGTTGATGATAATGGGGATTCCGTAAAAATGCCGTATCTGTCACCATAATTGCGGGATAGCCCAAATCCCAAAATGGTGCATGATCGCTAAGTCTAGTTTGACGTACAATCAAGCCTCGGTTGGGTACTGGCAACCACTGGCTAGATACACCTACTTTGCGAATACTCCGGCTGAGGCTGATTAAATCGCGGATTGTCCGCAAATTGCCAATTAAAGCAATAAAATCGCCTGTATTGGGATAAAACTTTTCCAGAGGCGAGGGATAATTTTGCGAACCAGAGATAGAGTTGCAATAACCCAGCATTTCCAAAGAAATCATTAACCGGAGAGGTTGCTGTTGTTGATGCAATAAAGCTGCATATTCCGCACTACCGAGTAAGCCATATTCTTCCATATCAAATGCTACTAACCGCAAGGGATATTTAGCTGGTTCTGCGGCAAATTTCCGGGCTAATTCTAATAACACCGCCACCCCTGTCGCATTATCATCAGCCCCTGGGGTTCCTGGCACAGCATCATAGTGCGCCCCCATCAAAATTGGGGGTAAATCTTGGTGCTTCCCGTCAGCAGATAAATTTAAAATCAGGTTCTTACAGCTTTTTCCATTCACTTTAAAGGTGTGGATTTCCACACTTCCCCATTGGGAAAATTGTTGACGAATATATTCTTGAACAAAGAAATGTCCTGCTGTTGCCAAGAAAGGATCACGTTCTCTAGCAATTTCAGAGAGATGGATTTGTAATTGCTCTTGTAGATTCAACGGAAGTATTAAGGATAAAGTATGAGATTAACGCACTAATAATTAGTAGTTCTGCCAAAAATCAATTACAGAAGTGTGGATTCCCCAACTTAAAGCACTGATAAAGTAGAGTTTTTCCACTATGGAGACTTCCCAATGCTTGGACATACTTAGCATCGGGAATGCTATCCTAGTCTTGCAACTAGCTCTTTAACCTTAAATTTATTCACCTTTTGCCTCAATTGATTATTATACCATTGAGGTGTTTCCCACTAATAGCTTCCTGCTATTGGTAGTCTTGGACAATCATAATAAATTAATAGATATAAGACGCACTAGGAGAAGAGTAACGCATGGGCAAGGTAGTCGGCATCGACTTGGGTACAACCAACTCAGTAGTCGCCGTGATGGAGGGTGGCAAGCCGGTGGTGATTGCCAATGCAGAAGGAATGCGGACAACACCCTCCGTAGTTGGTTTCAGCAAAGATGGTGAGAGAGTGGTTGGGCAAATGGCACGGCGACAAACCGTCCTCAACCCCCAAAATACTTTTTTTGCAGTTAAACGCTTTATTGGGCGGAAGTATGGTGAACTCAGCCCCGAATCGAAACGTGTACCTTACACCATCCGCAAAGACGACATCGGCAATATCAAAGTTGCTTGTCCCCGGTTGAGTAAAGATTTTGCCCCTGAAGAAATTTCGGCAATGGTACTGAAAAAATTAGCCGATGATGCCAGTCGTTATTTAGGGGAACCTGTTACCGGGGCAGTCTTGACAGTTCCGGCTTATTTTAACGATTCTCAACGACAAGCCACCCGCGATGCTGGCAGAATTGCTGGTTTGGAAGTGTTGCGGATTCTCAATGAACCCACAGCCGCTTCTTTAGCTTATGGTTTAGATCGGGGTGACACTGAAACCATCTTGGTATTTGACTTGGGTGGTGGGACTTTTGACGTATCGATTTTAGATGTTGGCGATGGGGTATTTGAAGTTAAATCAACCAGTGGTGATACCCAACTGGGGGGTAATGACTTTGATAAAAAGATAGTTGATTGGTTAGCAGAACAATTTTTAGAGACGGAAGGTGTAGACTTAAGACGCGATCGCCAAGCTCTACAACGGTTAATGGAAGCCGCCGAAAAAGCTAAAATTGAACTATCGGCGGTGAGTGTTACCGATATTAACTTACCCTTCATCACCGCGACAGAGGACGGGCCAAAACACATCGAAACCCGCCTGACGCGTTCTCAATTTGAGGCTTTGTGTACAGACTTACTAGGACGTGTCCGCACTCCAGTGAAACGGGCATTAAAAGACGCAGGACTCCGGCCAGAAGACATCGAAGAAGTGGTGTTAGTTGGCGGTTCTACAAGAATGCCAATGGTGAAACAATTAGTCCGCGACTTAATTGGCATTGAACCCAACGAAAACGTTAATCCGGATGAAGTCGTCGCCGTAGGTGCAGCCATTCAAGCAGGTATCTTGGCTGGAGAACTGAAAGATTTGCTGTTATTAGATGTCACACCTTTATCTTTGGGATTAGAAACCATTGGCGGTGTGATGAAAAAACTCATCCCCCGCAATACAACCATCCCCGTTCGCCGTTCTGATATCTTCTCCACTTCCGAAAATAACCAAAACACCGTGGAAATTCACGTAGTCCAAGGTGAGAGGGATATGGCAGGAGATAACAAATCTCTGGGACGGTTCAAGTTGTATGGCATTCCCCCAGCCCCGCGCGGCATTCCCCAAGTCCAAGTATCATTTGATATTGATGCCAACGGGATTTTACAGGTAACAGCTTTAGACCGGACGACAGGCAGAGAACAAAGTATTACTATTCAAGGCGCTTCTACCTTGACTGAATCAGAAATTAACCGGATGATTCAGGATGCACAAAAATACGCTGATGTTGACCGCGAACGTAAAGAACGTGTCGAAAAACGTACCCGTGCGGAAGCATTGATTTTACAAGCCGAACGCCAACTGCGAGAAGTAGCTTTAGAATTTGGAATGCAATTTGCCCGCAGTCGCCGTCAACGCATTGATAATATTTGCCGCGAACTGAAAGAAAGTTTACAAGCCAACGACGATCGCGGCATTGATCAAACCTACGCCGATTTACAAGATGCCCTTTATGAACTCAACCGAGAAGTCCGTCAGTATTACGCTGAAGACGAAGATGATGACTTGTTAGGCACAATTAAAGAAATCTTCACAGGCGGTGGCGACAAAGAACGCGATCGCGAACCAGATTACTACCGTGATAGCTACCGCGAAAGGGATTCCTACAGCAGCCGCGACTACGGTAGGGACAATGGTAGAGATTACGGCCGAGATTATGGCAGAGATAGAGATAGCCGTTCTTCCGCCTACGATAGCCGCCCCACACGCCGCCCATCTCGTCCCAGCTATCAAGATAATTGGGATGACGACGATGATTGGTTGTAGTAGTCATACAGGTAGGGAGTGGGGAGTGTAGCGTTTCTCATTGTAGTGACATACAAGCAAGAATAATTAACCGCCGATGGACGCAGATGAACGCCGATGGAAACAGATAAATTTGTCCCTCAGCAGATTAAGAAACGTTATAGGTTGGTTTTTCACTCCCACACAAACTTACACAAATGGTAAAAACCGCCTTTACTTGATTGAGAAACTTGATTCAAAATACGGATTTAGTCATTGGTGATAAGTATTAAGTAATTGGTAAAGAGTATTACTAGTTACTTAAAAAGTATCACCAACATCTAAAATCTAAAATCTAAATTTAAATAACTGACTATGCAAAATTTGCAGAATTTCCGCGATTACTACGAGATTTTGGGAGTACCTAAAGATGCCTCTAATGAAGAAATTAAAAAGAATTATCGGCGATTAGCTAGACAATATCACCCTGATTTGAATCCAGGGAACAAGGCCGCCGAAGAAAAATTTAAAGATGTGAATGAAGCTTACGAAGTGCTTTCTGACACTGCTAAAAGAGCGCAATACGACCAGTTTAGCCGCTATTGGAAGCAAAAAGACTTTGCAGGTAAACAGCCGCCCAAGGGCAAAGGTTGGGGAGAAAAACCAGGTGATCGCAGCAACGCTAATCAAGTAGACCCCAGTCAATTTCCCAATTTTGAAGACTTTATCAATCAAGTCGTCGGGGTTGGTAGTCGCCAAAGCAGCAGAAATGGTAGTAGTACTAAAACCGATCCTTTCCGTTCGCCTAATAGTAGAGTTGAATACACAGTTCCGAAAAACCCCCCCAAACCAGCACGGCGTGATATTGAAGCGAGATTAACCTTACCCTTAGAAAAAGCTTATCAAGGTGGTAACGAACGTATTCGTTTAGAAGATGGGCGATCGCTAGAAGTGACAATGCCTCCCGCTATGGTCACGGGTCAAAGTATTCGGCTGAAAAATCAAGGTATTGGCGGTGGCGATTTATACCTCAAAATTACTGTCGAGCCGCATCCTTTGTTTAAACTAGAAGGCACAAATATTTCCTGTCAAGTACCAGTTACTCCTAGCGAAGCAGTCCTCGGCGGATCTGTCGAAGCACCTACCCTTGACGGCCCCGTGAAAATGACTATCCCACCCGGAGTTAGGTCTGGTCAGAGATTCCGCTTGGCAAATAAAGGCTACCCCACCGATAACGGTAAACGCGGTGATCAATTAGTGGAGATTCAGATAGTTACACCCAAAAATATTAGCCTTGAAGAAAAAGAACTTTACGAAAAAATTCGACAAATTGAAACCTTTAAACCCCGTACTGATTTGATCAATTAGGGTGTTGATTCAATGACAAGACAAGGAAAATAAAAGAGTAAGGGCTAGGCTGTTGATTCTGGAATCTTTTTAGAAAAAAAGTTCATACAGTTTTTGTGTCTTCGCAATCAGGGGAAAATAAGATTTTTCATTTCGAGAGCGAAGACTGACCAAAAATTTGAAAAAACCAGGCTTCAACATTAGCAAAGCTAATATTTAAGAGTACATTTTTAACAACAGTATTTATGAAGTCCATAGCCGCTAAACACATGGTTAGTAGCATTTGACTCATCTCTTTAAATGAACAGTGAGCCGAAAATTGCTTGTATTTATATACATTATGGTTGATTTTACTGGGTGTTTAAAATGGTTAATTTGTTTTTAAGTAAAATTTTTCCTAACTACTATAAATTAATATATATTTACTTGAACCTTGCACTTTTGTAGCAAAAAATAATTATAACAACATCCAAATATAAACTATGACTCATCAAATATATACAACTGATATTTTAGTTGTGGGTGGGGGAACTGGTGGAACGGCAGCGGCGATTCAAGCCGCGAGGAGAGGCGTTAAAACTATTTTGGTGAGTGAGTTTGCTTGGTTGGGGGGAATGCTGACTGCTGCTGGAGTATCGGCACCGGATGGGAATGAATTAATTGCTTGGCAAACTGGGTTGTGGGGGGCATTTTTACAAGAATTAAGACATCGCCAAACTGGAGGATTAGATAATAGTTGGGTGAGTTTTTTTAGTTACAATCCTGCGGTGGGAGCGGAGATTTTTGCTGATTGGGTAAAGGAGTTGGCGAATCTGCAATGGATGGCTGGACAAGTCCCATTAGAGGTTGTACAAGAGGGAAATTGTATTACTGGGGTGCGGTTTGCGGATTTTACGATTCACGCCAAGATAATTCTTGATGGTACAGAATTGGGTGATTTATTGGCGTTGGTGGAAATTCCTTACCGCTGGGGTTGGGAGTTGCAAAGTGAATGGGGAGAACCCAGCGCCCCAGTTAGTTATAATCCGCTGACAGAGAAATATCCAGTGCAGTCACCCACTTGGGTAGTAGTTATGCAAGATTTTGGTGATGCTGTTGCACCAGAAATTCCGGCTGCACCTAATTATAATCCGGCGTTGTTTGCGGGGGCTTGGGAAAACTATGGTGCTGAGAAGTTTTTGAATTATGGACGTTTGCCGGGCGATCGCTTTATGATTAACTGGCCCATCAAGGGTAATGATTATGCTGAAGGTGTCGGGCGTTTGGTAGAGTCAGAAGCATCTAAAGCTGAGTTTTTCCAGGAATGTCGTTGGCACAGCCAAAATTTCGCTCATTTCATCCAAAATCAGTTAGGTCGCCGCTATGGTTTGGCTGATAAGGTTTTTCCGTGGAATGACACAGCTTTTGCGTTACATCCCTATTACCGAGAAAGTCGCCGTTTAGTAGGACTCACAACCATTCGAGAACAGGATATTTTACCTGTGGCTGGGGGTAAAGTTGCATCTTTGTTTACAGATGCAGTTGCAATTGGTAACTATGCCAACGACCATCATTATCCAGGGTTTGATTTACCATTACAACCAAAATCAATCCGTTGGGGCGGACGCTGGACGGGAACGCCGTTTACTATCCCTTACCGTTGTTTGGTTCCGGCGACTACCGATGGTTTATTAGTGTGTGAAAAAAAATATTTCTGTATCGCATATAGCTAATGGTTCAACAAGATTGCAGCCTGTGGTGATGGGTATCGGTCAAGCTGCTGGTATGGCGGCTGCTATGTGTGTAGAGTTGGGTGTACAGCCGCGAGATTTACCAGTTAGGGCTTTACAGCAAGCATTATTACAGGATAAACAAGCACCTGCGGCGATCGCACCTTTATTTAATCTAGATTTTTCTCCCAGCCATCCACAATGGTTATCGACGCAACTAGATTATTTAGATCATCCCGAAGATTATCCTATCAGCGGTAATTGCCCTAAAATATCATTGGTTGAGGAAGTTTCAACCCAAAATTGTGACTTTTTGACAGGTATTTTCCAACGCATAGATCAGCAGAATTACCAACTTGTAGTGACTGAACCAACAGCTTATCAAGGGCAAATTTGGCAACTAGTAACGTTGCGATCGCACATAAATGAACAGCTACACATTGCTGTACATGAACAATTGATTACTGTGTGGGGAAGGCTCAATTTATCTGGTAATTGGTTATTAGTTGATCGATTAAAAGGGTAAGAACTGAAGCAGAATTGAGCCAACACTACCAACAAAATCAAAGAAACTTGCTTTACCTGTAGTCACATTTTCTTTATAAGGTGTTTGCAATTCTTTGATAAACGCTTGGGCTGTTTGGGTTCCATCGCCATTTTGTTGGGTATTAAATAGCTTTTCGGCAATTTGGGCATCTGCAAAAGCACCTTGACGGTCAAAAAGTTGGTATTTAGCGATACCACGGGCTAAGTAAGCACCTGCATATTCTGGTTTAGCGGCGATCGCTTGACTAAAGTAACTAATTGCTTGTTGGTGATTGCCTTTCTGCCCTTCTGCTATGCCCCAAGCATAAAACTCTTCTGGGGTAGCAATTTGTAATGGGATACCAATAGCACCTTGAAAATTTACTCCTTGGAGGTAAGCCTTGGTAAATTCCGCATTCCCCAAATAAGTGTTTCTTAAATCTGCACCGGCAAGATTCGCCCCATTGAATTTAGCTTCGGTTAAGTTAGCACCAAATAATCCTGCACCAGCTAAGTTTGCACCGCGTAAATCAGCACCAGCTAAATTAGCGCGGCTGAGATTTGCACCAGTGAGATTTGCACCACTCAAATTTGCCCCAGATAAATCAGCTAAAACTAAACCTGCACCAGTCAAATCACAGTTTTGACATTGTTTTGTAGCTAATAACTGTGTCAAATGTTCGGGATTGGCTGCTTGGGCAGTTGAGCTGGCACTGATGGCGGTAACAAATATAATTGTGGCTAAAATTGGGCTTTTCATACTTGGGTGTGGCAATATTTACTGCTCAAAACTCACAATTAGGCTATAAATTTATACTTCAGCCTATGATATGAAGAGTTTGAGCAATTTGCCCTCAGTAGATGCCTAGATGAGTTAATGAATTTGCATAACAGCAAAATCTCCAGGCTGGTAAAAATCTATTTTTTGACTTGTATTGCTGGGAACAGACCAACCTATCTCTGCAATTAAGCGTAAAACCAAAGTTAAAAGAGTTGCAAGTAAGAGTTTTTCTAGCATGACCCCCTCCCCCACATCCACCACACAATAATTGAAACTTATACTTACATAAGTATAGATTATGATTACCCCAAAGGCTACGTCAGACTTACTTAAGTCTCAATGATTTATATCTGGTTTTTGTGTGATGCTAATCACATAACAGGTAGGGAATCATTAGCGAGGCGATGGCTTTTCATCTCAGTATTAAACTAACTGATAAATCTGTCGTTCACAGGAATTGCTGAAAGTGGTTGTGAGTGAAGGCAATGCCCCTGCAAGCACTCTTTCAGGGTATGCTTTGATCGGCATATTCAGTCTCCTGACTTCATGATTTTCTATCTGGCACAATTAAGAGTTTATTTTTACTATTAATACGAATTAACAAAATAATATTTTTAATGCTTTTTGACAAAAAATAGTATAAAAAATTACAAAAAAATTTTAACTGTCTTATCTGTCTGATAATCGTTCTTAATTTGTGGCTTAACTGTCTTATCTATCTTCATATTTTTTTACAGAAAAATTAGAAGAATCCCCAAAAATTTCGGTTTGTCTGGCTTTACTTTTGTTTGGAGTTCCGTTGTGTAGTACTAGCAATACCAACTATATAGCTTTTATACCAACTTTTATGGTAGTAATTGGAAATCTTGAATTCAGGGACTTCCAAAAATTAACTTATTCAATTGGGAGGGAGGAGAAGATGAATAAACTGCTTCTCTTTCAAAAGCTCATAGCATCATTCCTGAAGTCTGAGTTCTTCTTTAATTAATTGAAATTCTTCTACTCCCAACTTTTAAGTTAGCAGCAACTTATTCTGTGAAAATATTCCCTATGATTTCTGAACGAAAAAATCTCAATATTATTTCCAGCTTAATTAATAAATCTCATCATCCATTGAGCTTGAGTTTGGTAACAAATCATATATCAATAGCACAAACATCCCCTCTCACAACTAGTAGTACTAGCTCTAATGCAACTACGTTAAATAATCAAACGAACCAAGTTTTTACTCCACCAGACTTGATAGTACAAAATGCAGTGGCTCCAAGTTCGGTAGCTGCTGGTAGTACGATCAATATTAACTATCAGATCAAAAATCAAGGCTCAGAGAATGCTTTTTCTAGCTACACTTTGTTTTATTTATCTCACGATGCAACTGTGAGTGATGATGATGTGTACTTAGGCTCGGACTATGTTGATAGTATTGCCGCAGGTACTTATAGTTCAGAATCAGTCGCACTTAAAATTGAAAATAATATTACTGCTGGTAGTTATTATTTACTTTATCAAGCTAATGGTAATGGCGATGCTCTTGAAAGCAATGTAAATAATAATACTTTTGCTCAGACTATCAATGTGACTCAGATGAAGACAGATTTAATCATTCAAAATGCTGTCGCTCCCAGTTCTATATCTGTGGGAAAGAGCTTTAAAGTTAGTTATCGTGTCAAGAATCAAGGTATTGGCAAAGCTTTTCCTAGCTCTACAGCCTTTTATCTATCTAGAGATAAAACAGTCAGTGATGATGATTTGTATTTAGGCTCTGATGAAATTGCTAGTCTAAATGCAGGTGCTTATAGTTCCAGAACAGCCACTTTTAGCATTGAGAAGAATGTCACCGCAGGTAGTTATTATCTGTTGTACAAAGCAGATGCTAACAACAATGTGGTAGAAACCAATGAAAACAATAATATTGTTGCTAAAGCGATCGCACTCAAGAATAGTTTTAGTTCAATCAATGGTTATGGCTTGATTAATGCCGCCGCAGCCGTGGCTCAAGCTTTAGGTCAGACAACCTTTGCAGATGTACCTGATTTGGGAGGGCGCAATTGGGGCGCAGACCTGATCAAAGCGCCAGAAGTTTGGGCTAAAGGATATACCGGCGCAGGAATTATTGTTGCAGTTGTAGATAGTGGCGTTGACCGCAACCATCAAGACTTAAGTTCTAACATCTGGAAAAACACCAAAGAAATTGCAGGTAACGGTAAGGATGATGATGGCAATGGCTATATTGATGATGTTTATGGTTGGAACTTTGTTAGTAAGAACAACAACACCCTAGACAAGAATGGTCATGGTACTCATGTTGCAGGTACAATCGCTGGCGTAAACAATAGCTTTGGTGTGACTGGTATTGCTTATGATGCCAAAATTATGCCAGTGAAAGTTTTGAGCGATAATGGTTCCGGCTCTGATAGTGCGATCGCCAATGGTATTCGTTATGCGGTGGACAATGGCGCTCATGTAATTAACGTCAGTATCGGGAATGATCAGCCAAACACCGACATACCATTAGCCGTTGAATATGCCAGCAGTAAAGGTGCGATCGTCGTTATGGCGGCGGGAAATGCCAGTGGTTCCACACCATACTACCCTGCCAGCTATGCCCAAAATTGGGGATTGGCGGTGGGAGCAGTTGATCAATATGGGAATATAGCAGACTTTTCTAATCGCGCCGGTTCTGAACTACTGAGCTATGTAACAGCCCCTGGTGTTGGAGTTTCTTCCACACTTCCTGGTAATAAGTATGCTTCGTGGAACGGAACATCTATGGCAACGCCTCATGTTGCTGGGGTAGTGGCTTTGATGCTCAGTGCAAATAAAAATCTCACTGATGCCCAAATACGTAAGATCATCACAGCTACAGCCAGCAATAGTTTGACAGCATAATGTATGGGGAGCAGGGGTATAAGGGTTTTGAACACTTACACCCCTTCACCCTACCTAAAATTAACAACTCGCAGCTTTCTTACGCTTCAACCAACTACCTAACAATCCAGCAATGACAATACCACCAACAGTTGTTGGTTCAGGTACAGATTGGTTTCCAGAACCCTGTGAATTATCATCTTCTACACGGTAGACACTGACATCATCTAGGTTTAACCAGTCATATCCAGTGTGACTAGCAAACTTTAACTCTGTAACTCTTGATGTAGCGACAAAGTTAAGGGTGTATTTTTGGAAATTCAGTAGAGAATCAGGATTTAAGGTGAGGTTTGTTAGTTCTAACTGCTTTTGTCCACCGACAAATACTTGAAATATGTTATCAAGACGGGGTGCTTCTTCTACAGAGGCTAGATAAAAGCTGAGTTGATACTCGTTATTCTTTTTTGTAGCTAGATTTTGGGAAAGGTACGCCAATGTTCCAGGCGGAGTGTAGCCAAGTTCGACACTACGGATACCATTGGTTGCTGGGTTGGGATAATTTGACAAACGATTCGCAAAGATATCAACACCAATCAGACTGTTATTATTCCAGCCAGTAATAAAAGGATTAGGTAGAGTGGGGTCATAATCAGGATTTACCAGTGGATCTGCTTCAAAATCGCCATTCTGCACTAGATTTACTCTTACTGCTTGCGCCTGGGGAATATAAGCACCAGTAATAGCAATGGCGCTAGTCATACCAACAACAAGCAGTCCTATATTTTTCGCTGATTTCATCAGATTTAACTCCAAATAGTTTAAATGTCACGAGAATAAAAAGTTACTGAAAAAGCGATCGCAGTTACTCTGCGGTTAGGGAGTACCAAATCCACGAGCAGTCAACCTACCTCTGGCTGTAGAACTTGATAAGAAGTTGGCAAAACTAGTTGCAGCCGTAAGATTAGTAGTTCTGTTGAGTACAGCCGCCGGATAGACAATCGAACTGTGGCAGTTTTGTGCCACAGTTGTGATGAAGGTAGTACTATTAGAAATTCTTTGGTCAGTTGTGTAAACTAGACCTGCATCAATAGTGTTGCCACTCAGTGTTTTATTCTGCACTGCCGTCAAGACGTTACGGACATTACTAGCAAATACTAACTTGTTGGCAGTCGTACTATTTAGGAGAGTGTTGTAGCTACCTGCACCACAACCACTGAGGGTGCTTTGGAGAGCTTGTTGAGCATAGGCTCCGGCGGGGACGGTTGCGGGATCACCGATAGCAATCCCTCTGATGCCAGTTCTGGGAGGACTGCTGGTGGTGCTGTTTGTCAGTCTGTCAATACCTGCGATCGTCGGACTGGGAGCTGGAGAAGTTGGTGTATTTGGTCTAATTAAGACTAGACGGTTAGTTGCAACAGTCACAGGCCAACCAGAAGCTAATTGTCCTGCTGTTTGCAGGCTATTCATTTGCGTTGTCGCCGCCGAGATAAAAATATCTGGGATACCTGCTGACTGATTTGCTGGCAAGTTGATTTGATTGAGCAACGCACCAGACGAATCAAAAGTGTTGACAAAAGTAGCTCCCAAGCTGGGGTTAGCAGCAATGAAGTCATTTTCAATTTCTGGCAATACTTCTGATAAGCTAACTGCGGCAAAAACTCGTAAGGTAACTGCCGCCTGTGCCTTTTCGGTTGTCTGATTTAGCAGCGGTAAGCCTATTACTAAAACCAAGCTGGTAATCGCCGCAGTTATCCAGGTGATCAAACCTCTTCTTCGAGTTAGAAACATGCTGAATCGTTTAGTTGGTGTAAGTTTGAAGCAGGCGTATATTACCAACCACAGGGGTTGTTTACCAATATATTTGGTAATATGCTATGGGTAATCCTACCAGGGTTAGCAGTTATTACCAATATATTTGGTAATAAAATCCTGACAAAACACTGTGGTGGAAACTTAGCAATAAATAAATGATCAACGCTGAGGTTAATACTCTTGTGTGCTGCGTTGGCATGAGAAAATCAGATAATACGATCGCAATACAAGCGATAAAGTCAAAGGAAGAAAGATGTCGGATAATTTGAGAAGCCGGGTTGTAACACAGGGTGTACAGCGATCGCCAAATCGAGCGATGCTCCGGGCTGTTGGTTTTGAAGATGCCGATTTTAACAAGGCAATTGTCGGTATTGCCAATGGTTACAGCACTATTACCCCTTGTAATATGGGGATAAATAAATTGGCACAAAGGGCAGAAGCTGGTATTAAAAGTGCTGGAGCTATGCCGCAAATTTTCGGAACAATTACCATCAGTGATGGTATTTCGATGGGAACGGAAGGGATGAAATATTCCCTAGTATCAAGAGAAGTGATTGCCGATTCCATTGAAACTGCTTGTACTGGACAAAGCATGGATGGCGTATTGGCAATTGGTGGTTGTGATAAAAATATGCCAGGGGCAATGCTGGCGATCGCGCGGATGAATATTCCAGCGATTTTTGTCTACGGTGGTACAATCAAACCCGGACACTACAATGGTCGTGATTTAACTGTAGTCAGTTCCTTTGAAGCAGTCGGACAATACAGTGCAGGCAAAATTGACGAAGCTGAATTAACAGCAGTTGAACAAAATGCTTGTCCGGGTGCGGGTTCCTGTGGCGGGATGTACACAGCTAACACCATGTCTTCGGCATTTGAAGCAATGGGGATGAGTTTGCCTTATTCTTCCACAATGGCAGCCGAAGATGCCGAAAAAGCCGACAGTACGGAAAAATCTGCCTTTGTGTTAGTCGAAGCAATTCGCAAGCAATTATTACCGCGCCAGATTATCACCCGCAAATCTATAGAAAATGCTATTTCGGTAATTATGGCAGTGGGCGGTTCTACAAATGCAGTATTGCATTTTTTGGCGATCGCTCGTGCGGCTGGTGTGGAATTGACCATCGATGACTTTGAAACTATCCGTGGTCGCGTGCCTGTACTGTGCGATTTAAAACCCAGTGGTAGATACGTCGCTACAGATTTACACAAAGCTGGTGGTATTCCTCAAGTCATGAAAATGCTGCTGGTACATGATTTGCTACATGGTGACTGTATTACCATCACTGGTCAAACCATCGCCGAAATTCTTGCCGATGTGCCGAATGAACCCAGCCCAGACCAGGATGTGATTCGTCCTTGGGATAAGCCGATGTATGCTCAAGGTCACTTGGCAGTTCTCAAAGGTAATTTGGCTACAGAAGGTGCTGTGGCGAAAATTACCGGGGTGAAAAAACCCATCATCACTGGCCCCGCCAGAGTATTTGAATCGGAAGAATCTTGTTTAGATGCGATTCTGGCAGGCAAAATCAAAGCTGGTGACGTGATTGTGATTCGTTACGAAGGCCCCAAAGGTGGCCCAGGAATGCGGGAAATGTTGGCTCCCACCTCGGCAATTATCGGTGCTGGTTTGGGTGATTCTGTGGGATTAATTACCGATGGACGTTTCTCTGGCGGTACTTATGGGATGGTAGTTGGTCACGTTGCACCAGAAGCAGCTGTTGGAGGAGCGATCGCTTTAGTCGAAGAAGGTGATAGCATCACCATTGATGCACCATCGCGGCTCTTACAGTTGAATATTTCGGATGAAGAATTAGCCCGCCGCCGTGCTAATTGGCAACCCCGCCCACCCCGCTACACTAAAGGCGTACTGGCGAAATATGCCAAGTTGGTATCTTCCAGCAGCCTTGGTGCAGTCACAGATTTAGGTTTGTTTGATAGTTAATCAACCGCAGACGGACGCAGACAACATAATCTCTGCGTCTCTGCAAGACTAGATGAATGTACCTGATTGGGATGAAAAATGCTGTAAGAGTTCGAGAGAGTTCTTACGTAAGTCTTAGGATTTTCAGCAAGCCCTACTTAATATATGTTCCAGGTATCGCTTCCCCAATCTCTCCACTCAGATTTACCTCTCACTGCCCTTGCACCTATGCAAGATGTGACAAATCTCAAGTTTATGAAGGTCATTGCTCATTACGGCAACCCTGACTACTTTTTCACTGAATATTTTCGCGTCAATGAAACATCACGGCTTAATCCCAAGATTCTGGCATCTATCACAGAAAACGATACTGGTCGCCCTGTTTTTGCTCAAATGATTGGTGAAAGCATTCCTGATTTAGTCCGAACAGCGAAGGAACTCTGCACTTATAATATCGCTGGAGTTGACTTAAACATGGGTTGTCCCGCACCGAGAATCTACCGTAAACAAGCTGGAGGTGGATTACTACTTGTGCCAGAAAAAGTAGATCGCATTTTGGCTGAACTCAGACAAGCAGTTAATGACCGACCCTTGAGTGTCAAAATGCGCTTGGGCTTTGAAAATAGCGATACTTTTTTCCAAATTCTCGATATCATCAATCGCCACAGCATTGATTTGTTGAGTTTACATGGTCGCACAGTAAAAGACAGATACCAAGGCAGAGTGAATTACGCTTTGATTGCCCAAGCGGTCAGACACGTCAATTGTCCCGTCCTGGCTAACGGAAACATCTACTCGGCGGCACAAGCAATGTCGGTGCTTGAGCAAACAGGTGCGGTTGGTGTGATGGTAGGCCGTTGGGCAATTGGTAATCCCTGGATTTTTCATCAAATTCGCCAAGCATTGCGCTCTGAGCCAATTACGCCCCCTCCTTTAACAGAAGTACGCCACTACATTGACCGTTTGTACCAAACCCCAGAAGCACCCAATATCCCAGAACGAGCGCGTGTCGGCTACCTCAAACTATTTCTCAACTACATTGCTCTCAGTGTTGACAGCCAAGGTAATTTCCTGCGGCTAATGCGACAAGCGCAGACCGAAGTTGAACTTTTTCAGATATGCGATCGCTTTCTGTTGGCTGATCCTGCACAGACTTTAGCCTTAGCTCCTTTAATAACCAGAGACTTAACGTGACTGTTCAAGATAGAGATTAGGAAATTGTATTTGAGGAGCTTAAAGGGTGGAAAACTTCTTGCGACAAGAAACGGTCGAATCTGGAACATACATTACTCATTACTTTTGAGTGGCAGTTGTTTTGCGAATGGTAGCAGCAGTAATACGATCAACCAATCCTGGCGCAATTAGCCTTGCCCAAGGTATTATCTTACCTTTAAAAGTCATGATATGTTCCCGTTTACGGCGCTCTATCGCCCAGATAATTTGACGCACACACTCTTCCACCGACATATTGCCTTGGCTTTCATCACGCGGACTTTTACCTAATGGTTTTCCATCTGCGCCCAAGGCTCGTTGGCGAATATCTGTGGCGACAAAACCTGGCGAAATAACCACTACATCTACTCCTGTTTGGTGCAATTCCATCCGCAATGTATCAAAGAAGCCTTGCATAGCATGTTTACTTGCAACGTAACCTGTACGAGTGGGTACACCTGTTTTGCCGCAAATTGAAGAAATTGCCACCAATAGTCCTCGACTAGCTTTCAGGTAGGGCAGGGCATAATGAGTACAGTAGACCGCACCCAGATAGTTAACCTGCATTACCCGTTCAAAAATCGAAAGATCAGTCACTTCATCAAAGCAAGTCAGCATTCCAATTCCGGCATTGTTGATTAAGATATCAATCTTTCCAAACGTGGCGATCGCTTTTTCCATCAACTGCTGACAAGCTTCTGGTTGAGTGACATCTGTTGGTACTGCAATCACCTCCGCAGGATAATTTGTACAAGCACTCAGTGTTTGTTCTAATCCTTCTTGATTGCGAGCAGCCAAAACTAAATTTGCACCCTGTTGGGCTAACGAAATTGCCAGCGTTCTGCCAATTCCAGCCGATGCACCCGTGAGAACAATGGTTTTGTTAGCAAATATCACTTTGTGTCCTTTGCGTCCTTTGCGGTTCGATAAATTAAGCTTTTCGGTAATTTTTGCGTAATTAATGTACTAGGATTTTTGCTCAGTACTCAGCGAGAAGTTGCGTGCGCTGGTTCCCCGCGTTGAGCAAACTTCGGTGACTTTCAAGCTGGGAGTATAGTTTCACCATCTGACATCCTTATGTGTTTTCTTGAGGAATCATGATCGTAAATGTCGTACCTGTACCTACTTTACTTTCTACGATAATTTCTCCTTGATGTAGCTCTACACATTTTTTGACAACTGCTAACCCTAACCCTGTTCCAGCAATATTTTCCACATTTTGGCATCGGTAAAAAGGCTCATATATTTTATGTTGCTCTGCTAATGGAATACCAATTCCTTGATCAATAACTTGAAAAGTTATCAGAGCCGCTTCGGATTTTAGTATTAAATAAATTGCAGTTTCGTTATTTGAATATTTGAGAGCATTTAATAATAAATTGCTAAGAATAGAATACAAAAGCCTTTCATCAATATTAGCTTTAAAAATAGAACCAATTTTTTGAAATCGGATCATATTTGCTTTTGTCGCAAAAAGTTGTAAATCTTCTACTAGATTTAAACAAAAAATTTTCTAAATTTATTACTTGTAATTTAAACTCCAACTGACCTGCTTCGGCTCGCATTAAAATTAATATATCCGTTAATATATGATTCATGATTTTAGCAGAAGATTGAACACGAAAAATATTCTTTAAGTGCTGTTCATCTACTAAACTTTCGAGGCTTTCTCTTAATAACTGTGATGATAGTAGAATTATACTTAAGGGTGTCCGGAATTCATGAGAAATCATAGAAAATAATTGAATTTTTAAATCACCTATTTTCTTTTCTTGAGCTAAAGAAGATTCTAATTCTCTAATTCGCTCACGTTTAATCCATTGTTTTTCCAGAATTATACATAAACCAAGAATTATAATTAAAATTAAAAACGTTGTAAAAATTTCTATAAAAATCCGGAAATAAATACTCTGTTTGGATTGTTCTAATGAATCTTGGAGATGAGTTTGTTCTTCGGCTTTAATTTCTGCAATAACATTCAATATTTTTTCTCGAATCTGAACACTGCTAACGGTAATATTATTTTGTAATAAAAATGCTTTTTTATCTTTTTGGTAAAGTTCTATAGATTGTTCTAACAGAGATAATCTTTGATTGACTAATAAATTTAAACTTATCAATCGTTTTTCTTGACTACCATACGGATGTATTTGTTGTTGTAATATTTGCAGTTGCGAGCGCATATCTGCCTTTGCATTATCATAACGTTGCAAATCCTGACTACTACCTAAAAAAATATATCCTCGTCTAGCTGATTCTGCGGCAGTCATTGCGCCATAAAAATTTGTCAAAGCATTGAGAGTTTGATATGTTTGCTGCACCCTGTTAGCGCCAGATTTGATTTCATCTGTGTTCTTCAACGAAACAAAACAGACCATTATCATCAGCAACAGGGTTAAACCAAAACCTCCCATAATCCATTTTCCTGGGAAAGTCCTTTTGATTAATTGCTGAGTCATAGATTGAGTTAAACAATAGTTACTTATACATGATAAATTTAAGGCATTGCTGATATATTTGCCTGTTACTCAATAAAAGATAAAATATGCGGATTTTAGTAGTTGAAGATGATATTCAACTCGCAGAAGTACTAGCAGAAGCACTCAACCGACGGCAATATGTAGTGGATATTGCTAAAGATGGAGAAGCAGCTTGGAACTCTACACAATCCATGAAATATGATTTGATAGTTCTGGATATAACCTTGCCTAAACTAGATGGAATTAAGTTTTGTCACCAGTTACGTACTGTCGGCATAAACAATGCTGCACATCGTAATGCAACTATACCAGTGTTAATGTTAACAGCCCGTGATACCGTAGCTGACAAGATTGCTGGGTTAGATGCTGGTGCAGATGATTATGTAGCCAAACCATTTGATTTAGAAGAGTTAATGGCTAGGATTCGTGCATTACTTAGACGAGGTAGTTCCAGCAGCACAGTGAATCTGTTATGGGAAAAATTGTACCTAAATCCCAGCACCTATGAAGCTACTTACGATGGCTATCCCCTATCATTAACTCTCAAAGAATATGCAATTTTAGAATTACTGGTTGCTAATGGTAGACGAGTACTAAGTCGTTCTAGCATTATTGAACAAGTTTGGTCAGTTGATGAATCGCCTGTTGAAGAAACAATTAGATCCCATATTAGGTGTATTCGACAAAAGCTGAAGGCGTTAGGTGCAGCAGAAAACTTTATTGAAACTGTTCATGGACTAGGGTATCGCTTGAAATAGTCATCATGATGCTCATCTCATCAGCAGCGTTGAAAACTTAGCCAGGATTATCTACACGAATTATACACAAACTCTACACGAAGGTTGCACATCAATATAATATTATGATGTTTGAACTTAAAAAGATAAATATCAAATTCAATTTTTATATATTGAAGTTGGTATTCAATTGTCTCTATATTAATGATTTATCAGGGTTCATAAAATTTACATGATTTGGAGTCATTAAAGAAAACTGAGTTGACTACGCTTATGAATAAATTTGATCGTGGTAGTGGTAGATATGACAATCTGCATTTAATTAATGAACCTTGTTCATCTATTACTTTCTATTCGTTAATCATCACTGAAAGTAATGTATGACTTATGTAGTGAGATAAGCAATCAAGGATTTCGGAAAGGGTGTATGGATGTATGTACCCAACACCCTGACACCAGGTAAACTCATGCGTAAGTCCTATAAATGGAGTACGAATATCATATACCTTCACGTTAATTAATTTTAAATTTTTAAATAAACTAATAAAAATCTCTATTTTCTCTGTGAAAATAATTACCACTGTCCTATAAGTTTGCTGTTGTTATACATTTTAATGTGCAAATTTAGCACAGGTTGATGTTGGATTAGCTTGCAAAGATAAAGGTTTAGTATTGCCTTTAGGTTTTTATTCTTTTTGTGTTTTCCCTTGTTTTTAAAAGTAAAATCCGAGATTACTTCTGTGTTTTACAAGGACTGTGGCTGACGTAGATGGATAGAGTCAGTTTTGTGTAGATGTCATAACTGCACATACTTGGTTTTTTGTTAAATAGTCCTAATGAAAATTATGAATAGCCCAAAAGTTAAAGGCTCAAAAGATAAAGCACTTTTGAAAAAGAAAATCCTTTCTGTGTTAGCGATCGCTATTACTGCTATTTTTTCTATCGGTGTGATAGTGGGTGGTTTTCTTGATAGAGAAGTGAAAGCACAGTCTGTTGATGCGACTCTACCCAGTAGATTCGGCCGGATGTTTCGTAATCTACCACCCTTTGCGCCACCCAGCCCGATTGTTAAAAATGCTCTGATGGAAATGGGCAAACCAGGGGGTATCTTAGATGCTAAAGACAATTTAGCCGCAGGGCCAATAGCCCTGATCACTGATCCTACTCTCAACGTTAACAATCCCAACAACCCTACCCATACAGCTGGTACAACCTTTATGTCCCAGTTTTTGGATCTTGACATAACCTTTGATACGACATCTCGACTAGGGCAAGTAACACCTCCAGTCTCGGCAACGAACTCTCGAACCGCAGCCTTTGACCTTGATAATATCTACGGTTCTGGGCCGATAGGTTCGCCAAATCTATACGACCTTAAAGATCCAATTAAGCTGAAACTTGAAAGTGGCGGCTTGTTTGAGGATTTACCGAGAGACGCAAACAATCGAGCGATTATTGCAGACCCACGCGGTGATCAGCATTTAATTATCAGTGGGTTGGTAACTGCGTTCTATAGCTTTCACAACCATCTGGTGGATTTGGTTAGATCCCAGTCTCCTAATATCTCGGACGATGATGTTTTTCGTCAGGCTCGTCAATTGACCACATGGCACTACCAATGGACAATCCTCCATGAATTTTTGCCACTGGTAGTTGGTCAGGATATGGTGAATGACATATTAAAAAATGGGCGTAAATTTTATAATCCCTTGCCAAATAGAGGATTTATCCCAGTTGAGTTCCAAATTGGTTATCGTATCGGTCACAGTATGATCCGGCCTTCTTACCGAGCCAACTTGGCTGGTGACAATGGCAAGCCCTTCTTTGCATTCATTTTCGATCCTTCTCAAGAGGGAAAACCTGATCCAGATGACCTCCGCGGTCGAGCAAGAGCAGCACGACGCTTTATTGGATGGCAGACATTCTTCGACTTTGGAGATAATCAAGTCAGACCGAATAAATTAATCGATACGAAAATTTCTAGCCCACTGTTTAACTTGCCACTTCAGACTATTGGTTCAGGTACTCCTCCGACTTCACTTATCCAACGTAACCTGCTCCGACACCTAACTTGGCTACTACCATCTGGTCAAAGCATCGCTCAGAAGATGGGTGTACCCGTACTAAGTAAGTACGACTTGGCCGAGCTTCGGAGTATTTACCCTACCTTCGACACCTCCACACCACTTTGGTACTACATCCTCAAAGAAGCTGAACTGAAAGAAAAAGGCTTACATCTAGGCCAAGTGGGCGGTCGGATTGTTGGTGAGGTAATTATCGGTCTGCTTCAGGTTGACCCAAATTCTTATCTCAATGTAAATCCGTCTTGGGTGCCGACTTTACCAACTAAAACAGGCAAACCTCAAGATTTTCGGATGACTGATTTGTTAACTTTTGCTGGTGTAGCTCCAGTTAGTCGTGGTCAGTGATGTTATTGTCGGACTTTTCATACCATAGTTTGATTTGTTTCCGCCGACCTAACTACGACTGAGCAGCTTGATACAATATCCAAAATGCAAAGAAAGCAGGTGAGCATAACTCACTTGCTTTTTGCTTTTTCATAAATATAGGACTTACGCAAAAATATGAAAAAACGAACCGCAAAGGACACAAAGTTATAAGAGTTTGAGAGAGTTATTGCGTAAGTCCTGAAATATTCTCTAAATTTACCTGTTCCTAGTATTTCCTTAACCTTGATTCTGTAAATTTTCGGGGACGATTTACGCAAAAAAAATTATTCTCCACTTAATTTGCAGCATATACAAAAATACTCGATGCAGTAGTGTGGCAAGTCTGATGAAACTTGTTTTATCGGGGCTGCCTGATTAAAGCGTAATTCTATGTTTACGGGCGAAGCGCATCTGGCTATCGCTCTAAATTTCATGTCTCTGCAAATAGTTCTGAGGACAAATAGTAATGTCAATTCAATTTAATGGCTCTTATTCTGAGAACTTTGATAGTTTGGCATCTTCTGGTAGCAGTAGTGTACTTCCTTCTGGTTGGGCATTGTTGGAAACTGGAACCAGTGCAAATGTAAACGGACAGTACACGGCTGGTACTGGCTCTAATAACGCAGGCGATATATATAGTTTCGGCGCAACAGGTTCTAGTGAGAGAGCTTTTGGAACTCTACGCTCAGGTACTCTCAACCCCTCAATCGGCGCAAGCTTTACGAATACAACAGGTAGCACAATTACAACGTTGAATTTGTCCTATAGAGGTGAACAATGGCGTTTGGGTGCAGCCAACAGAGGAGCTGATCGCTTAGATTTTCAGTACAGTCTGGATGCAACGTCTTTAAATACAGGAGCTTGGGTAGATGTTGATAATTTAGATTTCAATTCTCCCGTAACTACCGGAACTGTAGGGGCGCTGGATGGAAATACTAATAGCAACCAAATCACAGCAAGTATTACAGGGCTAAATATCCCCAATGGTGCAACTTTTTGGTTTCGTTGGTTAGATTTTGATGTTGCTAACGCAGATGATGGCTTGGCGATTGACAATTTTTCCCTTTCTACTGGAGTCACACCGCCTGCGGTTCCCACAGTAGCGATCGCAGCTACCGATGCAACCGCCGCCGAAGCAGCAAGCGACCCCGGAACTTTCCGCATCATCCGCACAGGCGATACAACCAATGCGCTGACTATTAACTACACTGTTGCTGGTGGTGCAGATCAGACAGACTACACACCAAACCTGACGGGTAGTGTGACAATACCTGGTGGACAGTCCTTTGTGGATATCACAATTACACCCGTGGATGATTCGCTGGTGGAAGGGAATGAAACTGTTACGTTGACGCTGGTGGATACTGCTGATTACGATTTAGGCGCAATCGCCACAGCTACAGTCACAATTGCTGATAATGATGTTGCGCCTGGGGCAGTTCGTATTCATGATATTCAAGGCACAGCACATATTTCACCCCTCAATGGACAGGGTGTAGTAAATGTCGCCGGGATTGTTACAGCGATCGCTTCTAACGGCTTCTACATCCAAGATCCTACTCCTGATAACAATGATGCAACCTCCGAAGGGATTTTCATCTTCACAGGTACTACTTCTGCTATCCTCAGCGCCCGCACCGTTGGAGAAGCAGTATTAGTTAGTGGTACAGTATCGGAGTTTCGCCCAGCTAACAACTCCAACAACCTCACCATCACACAAATCGGCAACAACAACAGTGTGCAGAGTTTGAGTGTGAGTGCTTGGACAGATGCACCGACTACAACTATTACCCCAACAATACTGGGCAATGGCGGACGGGCAATTCCCACCCAGGTGATCAATGATGACTTTGCTACTAGCGGTAACGTAGAAACAGGTGGAGATTTCGATCCAGTAAATGAAGGTATCGATTTTTACGAAAGTCTAGAAGGGATGTTAGTTCAGGTTGACAATCCTGTGACGACATCTCCAAGTGCCAACTTTGGTACTTCTGAGGAAATCTGGGTGCTGGCTGACAATGGAGTTAATGCCACAAGCCGGACTGAGCGAGGCGGTAGCTTGATCACAGCTACCGACAGTAACCCAGAACGGATTCAAATTGATGATTTAATCAATGGCTCAGTGACATTGCCAAGTGTAAATGTCGGAGCTCAACTCAGTACAATTACAGGTATTGTTAACTACGATTTTAACAATTATGAAGTCCTGGTTCCATCTGCGCCTACGGTAGTACAGCCATCAACTCTGCAAAGAGAAGTTACAAACTTAACAGGTAATGCTGATCAATTGACAGTTGCTACTTTCAACGTGGAAAACCTCGATCCGGGTGATGGTGAAACCCAGTTTAATAACTTGGCTAACCGAATTGTGAATAACTTGCGATCGCCTGACATTATTTCTCTAGAAGAAATTCAGGATAATAACGGGGCGACGAATGACAGTGTAGTTGATGCCAGTGTAACTTTTCAGACATTGATAGATGCGATCGCCCAAGCTGGCGGCCCGACATATCAATATCGTCAGATTAACCCAGTGGATGATACCAACGGTGGTGAACCAGGCGGTAATATTCGCGTCGGCTTCTTGTTTAACCCCAATCGCGTCAGCTTTGTAGACCGTCCTGGTGGTGGTTCCACTACGAATATTTCCGTCACTAATGTTGATGGTACTCCCACCCTTTCTACTAGTCCTGGGTTAATTGACCCGACAAACCCCGCTTTCAACAGCAGCCGTAAACCCTTAGTTGGTGAGTTTGTTTTTAACGGTCAAAGTGTTTATCTCATTGGCAATCACTTTAACTCCAAAGGTGGCGACCAACCTTTATTCGGCCCAAGTCAACCGCCAGTTCTCAGTAGTGAAGCGCAACGCCAGCAACAAGCCACAATTGTGAGAGACTTTGTGCAAGAGATTTTGGCAATTGACCCGAATGCGAATGTGGTAGTGCTAGGTGATTTGAATGATTTTGAGTTTTCTAATCCTCTCACCACATTAGAAAGTGCAGGGCTAACTTCTTTAATTGAAACGCTACCAGCAAACGAGCGTTACACCTATAATTTTCAGGGTAACGCCCAGGTACTTGACCACATTTTGGCAAGTCAGAACTTGGTCAATAATTTAGATGGTTATGATGTGGTTCACATCAACTCAGAGTTTTTTGATCAAGATAGCGACCATGATCCTGTGATTGCCAGGTTCAATTTACCACCAGCCAACCAAGCACCAACGGCGGTGACATTTAATAATGCGATCGCCAGCATCAACGAAAATACTAATACCACCAACCGCATCAAAGTTGCAGACATCGCCATTACCGATGATGGACGAGGCACAAATAACCTGAGTTTAACTGGTGCAGATGCTAGTTTCTTTGAAATCGACAATTCTGTACTGTATCTGCGGGCTAACACTAACTTAGATTTTGAAACCCGTTCTAACTACAGTGTGACAGTTGCCGTAGATGATCCGACAGTTGGTGCTACTCCCGATGCTACTACTAATTTCTCCTTAGCTGTCAATAATGTCAACGAAACACCAACCGCTAGGAATGACAGCGCCACAACTACGGATATTCAACCAGTAATTATTAATGTTCTCGCCAATGATAGCGACCCAGATAGTAATCCGTTGACTATCAACAGCTTTACCAATCCGACAACGGGTAATTTGGTCAGAAATAACGATAACACCTTTACCTACACACCACAAATTGGCTTCACTGGTGCTGACAGTTTTACTTACACCGTGAGTGATGGCAATTTAACTAGTACAGCCACAGTTAACTTGACAGTTACCCTTGGTAGCAACCAGATTAACGGCACTAACGGTAGTGATGTATTACTGGGAACTAGCAGAATCGATGTTATCCGCGGTTTGGGGGGTAACGATATTATTAGCGGCTTAGGTAATAATGATGTCATCTATAGTGGCGATGGTAATGACATAATAGACGGCGGGGCTGGTAATGACAGCCTCTATGGTGAAAAAGGCAGTGATATCGTTTATGGTGGCGATGGTAATGACACCTTGAATGGTGGTGCTGGTGACGATATGCTGCTTGGTGATGCTGGTAATGACACCCTCATCGGCGGCTTAGGTAGAGATATTCTGGCTGGTGGAAATGGTAGAGATAGCTTTTATCTGAATAATGGGGCTGGAAATGCCGATATTATCACTGACTTTGTATCTGGTGTTGATAGCTTGGTGATTTCTCAGTCAGAGTTTGGACTGAACCAAGCAATAGGTACACTTGAGCCTAGTTTATTCCGTTTGGGTACCAGTGCAACTACAGCAAGCGATCGCTTTATCTACGACAGAAGTAGCGGTAAACTATTCTTTGATCAAGATGGTATTGGTAGTGTCGCCAAAGTTCAAATAGCCCAACTGTCTAATCGACCAACTCTGAGCAATACCGATTTTACTGTGATTGCGTAGCTCGGTCACAGCAGGAGTTAGCCCTGAGCGTAGTCGAAGGGCTAATACCAATTCACAAAATATTGATACCAATCACTTCCTCTGGTAAAGGCAACTGAGAAATAGCTTAAACAAGAGCCAAAGTTGAAGTCAAAGATCAACTCGGTAAATTAACGAGCAGTCCCACACTTAGATGGATATTTCAATGTTTTCAAGGAATTCATATTTTGACTTTAAATGGAGTTGAGCAAATCGTCATCCCAATACAAATGCTTTATTCATGGCTCAAAAACCAAATCAAGAGTACTTATCTCGTCTTTACTTATGCAACAGCTTGCTCTCAATTCAAGAACACAGTTCAAAACATTCTAGAGTTAGAGGATGTTGGTTCAAACAACTCAAATTTTTTATAGAAACACATTAAGAAAACTGAAATTTAACCGAGCCTTTGTGATTTTTAGTTTTTTCACTAAGGAAATTCAAATCATGGTAAATTGCAAAACTTAGGTTAGAGCCTTGCGTTTAGCACGATTACCAATTAGCTCAAAAGTTGCTTTTAAGCCTTCTTTATTTGCTCGTTTTTTTTGCCATAACGATTTTTGAGGAATGCTCCAAACCCTAAACCTATGGTTAGACCACCCATAGTTAAAGGTTCAGGAACAGGAGTCACGCTTACATCATCTATGTATGGGCCAAGACCATCAGATAACTCATCTAAGTTATCAAACCTCAATCTCGTTGTTGTGCTGGTTGCAATTAGATTATATGCGTAAGTTTTCCAATCAGTGTTTGTCTTTCCAACTCCACTTGCAAAGAGATTATCAACTAGATTACCTCCCCAGTAAACATTCAATCTATTATCTGCTACGTCAGGACTCGGTGAAAAAGCAAAACTTAGTGTGTATGCTTGACCAACTACCGTAGTTAGGTCTTGATAAATACCACTAACGGCCGTACCATCTAACTCAACAAATTGATTACCCTCATATGGACTTCCAGCGACATTGTCCTGCACTTCAATACCCGCATTGGGATCAGAATCAGGTGTTAAAGTCCATGTACCAGGGATGGGATTTTGAATTTTAAAGGTACCGGTTGGTATGTCAGGCTGTTCAAATCCACCATTTTGAACTATGTTTATCGCCGCCGCTGGTTTGGTAGCAACACTCAAGGGTAAAATACCCAAAATTGCCCCAATACATAAAGACTGAAACTTGTTCATAAGATTCCTGTCGGTTGTTATGAGATTTACGACACTGATATCAAATCACAATCAATTCTATAGTCAATATATAGAACTAATATTTGATTTCTGAAATGTACGCAGGATGCGTTAGCGACAGCGTAACGCATCTACCGCAAAGTTTTCGGTGCGTTACGGCTTACGCCTAACACACCCTACACATACTGAGTAGTAATGATTTTACCGTGATTACATAGCTTTGCCATAGAAGAAGTTAGCCCTGAGCGTAGTTGAAGGGCTAACTTCTTCCTTCAAAGATATAGCAGTCGAAGTATAGGTGAGGACATTTAAAAAACACAAATGCTGGGTATAGTAATACCTTTCCCTCTAGTTGGTGAGCGCAGCCGAACCACTGCCTCCTGCTCTCAATTATTTTAACTTTGCCCCCCGAACTATCAGCCGTAACCACAGCCACCCTAACCCGCTACCAATAAAATAATAGGGAAAATCTACCCAAGTGAAGGTAGTAGCAATTAACATTCTTCCCCACCAAAATGAACGCACCCAGTTTAAAAAAGGTGGATGCCACAACTGCATAAATTCTAATAAACAAGTAATGGCTAATACCCATAAAGGAATTTGCCAAACTGCCTTGCGAGTCGGAATAAATAGAAATGCCAACAAGCACCAAAATATCTCATACAAAATTCCTCCTATTTCTTGGTTAAACCCCTCAATAGAATAGCGATAGTGGCTGTATAAAAGTCCAATAGGCAGAACAATAATCAGAGAAAGAATGGTGCGCCAGCGAATGTTTGTCAGTGATAACATTGAGCATTTCCGAATTAGTTTTAATACGTGGATAAAGGAGGTAAGGGGGACAAGGTAGAAAGATATAGCAGCTGAAGTATAGGTGAGAAAATTTAAAAAGCACAAATGCTAGGCATAGTCAGACTTTTACCTCCTACCTCCTGCCTTCTGCCACATTTATAAATCATTGAGGATTGCGATATTTTGTTTTAGCTAAAAGTGCTGTCCCGTAAGCAGCTTCGGTGTAAACTGAAGCAACAACAGGTACTTTTAAATGTCGTTGACGAATAGCAGTCCAAGTAGAATTTGCTGCACCGCCACCTGCTGTATATACTCGTTGTACTTGATTTGCGCCCAAGCTTTGTAATAGTTCATATCCCCTAGCTTCTATCCGAGCAATACTTTCTAGTAAACCGTGTAAAAATTCTTTTGGTGTTTCTGGGCGCGGTGTGAGTCGTGGTGGTAATTTGGGGTCAATTAATCGGAAAGCGATCGCCTGGTTGCAACAAGGGATAATAATCTAAGTTGCTGACTTTGGCTGGATCAATTTCCCGACTCAAATTTTCTAACTCTGCATTCGTAAAAAATTCCCGCAACACCGCGCCACCTGTATTAGACGCACCGCCAGTCAACCACAAATCACCGAAACGATGACTATAAATTCCATATCTGGCATCTTCTATTCGAGTATGGCTTAATAATTTCAGTACCAAGGTTGAACCCAGCGATGTCACAGCTTCCCCTGGTAATTCTGCCCCACTGGCAATAAAAGCCGCAATACTATCAGTTGTACCCGCGCATACTAAGCAATCACGGCGAAAACCAAATTGCATCGCAATATCTGGGCGAATTTCGGCAATGGGTGTTCCTGGTGCTAAAACTTGCGGTAACTGAATCGGTATTTCTAACTGTTTTAACCATTCTGGATATTGCAAGGCTTCTACGTCATAGCCCAGCTTTAAAGCATTATGGTAATCACTAATACCCAATTGTCCATGCAGCAAAAAAGCTAACCAATCGGCTTGGTGGAGAAAATATCGAGCCTCGGAAAAAAATGGTTGCTGTGACATCCACAGAAGTTTGGCGAGGCTGGAAGTAGCACTTAATACTGTATGGTTTGGTGGTGCAATTTCTTTAAGCTGCTCTAGTACTACTGCACCCCGCGCATCGTTGTAAAGTAAAGGGGCATCTATAGGCTTACCAGCGCCATCACAAAGCAAAACAGTAGAGGAAGTCCCATTAATGGCGATCGCGTTGATTTGTTGCCGCAATGGCTCAGGAATCTCGGCTAATAAACTCCATAACGCATGACTCCAATGTTGTGTCATCTGCTTCTGCCAAGGATAGCGCACCTCTGTTTGCACATTCCCTCGCTCATCAATTACCACCGCCCTTGCACCAGAGGTTCCATAATCAATCCCTAAATACAAATCCATATTTTTATAAATTTTTATAATGAAAGATAACTATAGACTACTGATTCACCAGGGCTATTGTTGCATCTTGTAACAAGATATTCCCCAAAATCGGCAAAACAAGGAAAAGTAGTAAACGAACTGTCGAAAATCGATTTGAGCTTAGGAGGTTTTCAACAATGACCATCTCAGATACCCAAGTTTATATTGCTCTAGTTGTGGCGCTAATTCCAGGCGTTTTGGCTTGGCGTTTAGCGACAGAACTTTACAAGTAAGCCCTCGCTCTGATTTCTTAAGCAGAGCTTCACAGTAAGTGCCACACCCTTACACAACAATCAGGCGTTGCTTGGTTGTTGTGTTTATGTTTAGGGAGGGAAGAGAGAACAGGGAATAGGAAGAATTAAATAGGAACTTGACAGATAAATCTGTTTGTCTACATAGCACCCATCAAGAGTTATCAAATCATGTAGGCGATCGCACGCCAAAAAATTTACTTTGCAAATTAACCGCAAATCGTTCTCGTGGAGAGAAGAACATCTGCCAAAAGTCAGAGGTTTTGGAGATTACACATAGCGGATCGTTAATCATACCAAGTTGCCATTGCTCAAGGCAACTTGGTACACAGATAGATTCTTCGGGGATAAAAACGATGGTTAAGCTATCTAACCCTGCTCTCCACGAAGAACCCCGTTATCAGCCAGCAGCGATTATTCCGCTCAAGCAAGAACAATCTTTGCTTGATTGGTTAGCAAGTACTGGTCGATTAGAACCTTATGTATTTGTGGAACACTATTACGAAGATGAGGAAGACGACGAGGAAGAAGTGGTTGAGCAGTATGAATATGAAACTGGGGAAATAGACCATTTAGAGGAGTGAAATTAACTACCAACAACATAAACTGCTGTTGATAGTTAATATTTGCCATCTTCTGCAAAAGTAAAAGATGGCAAATTTCCCCATACTCAAGTAATTTCCCATGAGCAAGGACAATACCAGTGGCTCCAGATTGATTTCTGAAGTTAAACAATGTCTGCTGTTAGCTGTTCCACTAGCCGCAGCCCAATTAGCCCAATCAGCAACCGGCTTTGTCGATACAGTGATGATGGGTTGGTTAGGCAGTCAAGCGATCGCATCTGGAGGCTTGGGTGCGGCAATATTTACCTTTTGTTTGATGATTACTACAGGTATTATTACTGCTATCAGTCCCTTAGTCGCAGAAGTATATGGATCTGGTAAGCCTGAACAAATTGGTCAGATTGTGCGACAAGGGTTAATGATATCTCTGCTATTAGGCATCCCAATTACAGTATTACTTTGGTATGGCAGTACTTTGCTCGTGCTGTTGGGACAAAATGTGAATGCAGCCGCATTAGCACAAACCTATTTAAGAGCGATCGCTTGGGGTTTTATCCCTGCATTGGGTTTTGCTGTATTCAAAGGCTTTCTGTCTGCCCTTTCCCAACCAAAGTTAGTTATGGTAACTGTTGTCTTGGGTACGCTTTTCAATATTACAGCTAACTATGTTTTAATGTTTGGCAAATTCGGACTACCCGCCCTGGGACTAGCTGGTATTGGTTGGGCGAGTACTTTGTCACTGTGGAGTATGTTTATTACTCTGGCTATTTATATATTTAGTCAACGTCGCTTTGCAGTTTACAAAATATTTCAGTTTTCACCTATTTCCCACTTTAGCAAACAAAATCGGCGCATTATTTGGGATATTTTTCAAATTGGTTTACCAATTGGCGGATTAGTTGCTGTAGAAGCCGGATTATTTACTGTTGTCACCTTTATTATTGGGCAATTGGGAACAACTGCGCTCGCCGCCCATCAAATTGCTTTGCAAACAGCTTCGATGTCATTTCAGATGGTTTTGGGTATTTCTTTGGCAACTACAGTACGTGTTGGGCAATTAGCGGGAGAGAAAGACTTGCAGGGTGTCCGCTTGGCTGGATATGTAGGTATTGCCTTGGGGGCTTTATCAATGGCGATCGCGGCTCTAATATTTTGGTTAGTTCCAAAATTAATTGTTTCGCTTTATTTAGACACTAATAATTCAGACAATCAAGATGTGGTCAACTTAACAATAAAATTACTAGCAGTTGCAGCAATTTTTCAAATCGTTGATGGCATCCAAGTCACCGCCTCTGGAGCTTTACGCGGACTAAAAGATACTCGTATCCCACTGTTAATTGGTGTTTTTGCCTACTGGTGTGTTGGTTTATTAACTGGTTATGCACTGGGAATTTGGTTTGGTTATGGAACTATTGGTCTGTGGTGGGGATTAGCCATAGGTTTAGCTAGTGCGGCTATAGTCTTGAGTTGGAGATTTAGGATTTTGTCAAATCAACTTGTCTGGGCAAAGTTGAATTAATTTGATCTCGTCTTGATATCTGCGTTAGAAAATACATTTTACTGACTCATACAGTTTGATGGTTAAAGTTTTTGAATGCTCACCAATCTCTGTAAATACAAGTAGCAATTTTTGCTTCAATGATAAAACTTTTTGTTTAGATGGGAATACTAAGTTTAGTATTTATGTCAATTTGATACTATGCTGAGAATTCCCGGTTATAAATTGCGTAAAGAAATTTACAACGGTTCTAAAACTTTAGTTTATCGCGCTATTCGAGAGGTTGATTCATTATCGGTAATCATTAAACTGCTGAAGAACCCTTATCCGAGTTTTAATGAACTTGTGCAGTTTCGCAATCAGTATACAATTGCTAAAAATCTCAACTCTCCCGGAATTATTCAAACTTATAGTCTAGAAAATTATGAAAATGGCTATGCGTTAGTCATGGAAGATTTTAGTGGAATTTCGCTGCGGGAATGGGGAATTAAGAGTCGGGAGGCGGGAGGGAGGGTAAGCGTAGAGTTTCTGAAGGAATTTTTACAGATAGCGATCGCCCTTTGCAATTGTTTAGAAATACTTTATCAAGAGTGCATTATTCATAAAGATATTAAACCCAGCAATATATTAATTAATACCGAAACTCAACAAGTTAAATTAATCGATTTTAGTATTGCATCTTTATTACCACGAGAAAATCATACTATCCTGAATCCCAGCATTTTAGAAGGTACGCTGGCTTATATCTCACCAGAACAAACAGGGAGAATGAACCGGGGAATTGATTACCGGACTGACTTTTATTCTTTAGGAATTACTTTTTACGAATTATTCACAGGTGAATTACCCTTTCAATCAAATGATCCAATAGAACTGGTGCATTGTCACATTGCCAAAAAACCACCTTTAGTCAATCAAATTCATCCCCAAATCCCTAATGTACTTGCAGAAATCGTCAACAAATTGATGGCGAAAAATGCGGAAGATAGATATCAAAGTGCATTGGGAATAAAATCTGATTTAGAAAAAATGTTTACAGCAGCTAAATTCTAACGGGAAAATTCCTAGCTTTGAAATTGCTCAACAAGATGTGTGCGATCGCTTTATTATTCCTGATAAACTTTACGGCAGACAAACAGAAGTAGAAACTCTGTTGCAAGCCTTTGATAGAGTTAGTAATGGCGCAACAGAAATGGTATTAGTCGCTGGGTTTTCTGGTATTGGCAAAACCGCAGTTGTCAACGAAGTTCATAAACCAATTGTGCGCCAACATGGTTATTTTATCAAAGGTAAATGTGACCAATTTCAACGGGATATTCCATTTAATTCTTTTGTGCAAGCCTTCCGAGATTTAATGGGACAATTGTTAACTGAAAGTGATGCCCAAATACAAGCATGGAAAAGCCAAATATTAGCAGCAGTCGGCGAAAATGGACAAATAATTATTGAAGTTATCCCCGAATTAGCTAGTATTATTGGCGAACAACCACCCGCCTTAGAGTTATTCGGTAAAGCTGCTCAAAATCGCTTTAATTTGTTATTTCAAAAATTTACTAAAGTCTTTACCAGTGCAGAACATCCCTTAGTCATATTTTTAGATGATTTACAATGGGCAGATTCAGCATCATTAAAGTTAATGCGAACATTAATGACTGATACAAATCATCTTTTATTAATTGGTGCGTATCGAGATAATGAAGTTAACCCTGGACATCCATTAATTTTTACTTTAAATGAAATCCGCAAAACAAAAGTAGTAATTAATACGATTACTCTAGCAGCTCTAGATCAGATAAATATTAATCAATTAGTTGCTGACACTTTCAAATGTCCTGTAAATTTGGTCATAAATATTTCTCAATTAATATATCATAAAACTCAAGGTAATCCTTTTTTTACCACACAATTCCTCAAAGCGTTATATCAAGATAGTCTGATAAAATTTGATGCAACTTTAGGTTGTTGGCAATGTGATATTGCTCAAATTACAACTCAAGCAGTTACAGAAGATGTTGTCAATTTCATGAGTTCGCAACTGCGAAAACTCCCACCAGCGACGCAACAAGTATTAAAATTAGCTGCTTGTATTGGAAATCAATTTGATTTAGAGACTTTAGCAATTGTTTCAGAACAATCAGAAGTAGATACTGCTACTGCTTTGTGGAAAGCCTTAAAAGAAGGATTAATTCTACCAATTAACGATGTTTATAAATTCTATCAACAAGAGTCATTAGTTAATACAAGTAATTATGTTGCCGAACAAAGTAATGTTAGTTTTGCGTTAGAAAATAGTGAAGAAAAAATAACTGAATCAAGACAAATAACGGTTGCTTATAAATTTTTACATGACCGTGTACAACAAGCCGCTTATTCTCTAATTCCTGATAATCAAAAACAAGCAACTCACTGGCAAATTGGTCAATTACTTCAGCAAAAATTATCAGAAACTGAACAAGTAGAAAAGCTGTTTGATATTGTTGGGCATTTAAATCAAGGTCAAGCATTAATTAGCCAAAATAGCGATCGCCAAATCCTCGCCCAACTGAACTTAAAAGCCGGTGCTAAAGCAAAAACAGCTACAGCTTATGCTGCTGCTGTTGCTTATTTAAAAACTGCGATCGCACTTTTGGAAACTGACTGCTGGCGAACCCAGTATGAATTAGCCTTAGAAATACATATAGCAGCAGCCGAAGCCAGTTATTTAAATGGTGATTTTGCTGGGATGGAGAAGTTTGCTGCATTGGTATTGCAACAAGCTAAAACCATCCTTGACAAAGTGAAAATCTATGAAATTCAAATCGCCGCCCAAACTTCTCAGAGTCAAATGTTAGCAGCGATCGCAGTTGGTAGAGAAGCTTTAAAACAACTAGGAATTGAATTCCCCAGAGAATTAGACGAAGTTCATCTTGGCAAAGCTTTAGCAGAGGTAAATCAGCAACTCAACAACAGAGAAATTGCTGAACTGATTAATTTACCCCTGATGAGTGAACCTACAGCTCAAGCTGTAATGCAGCTTCTGGGAATGTTGTTTGCACCAATTTTTCTGGGGAACCCCAGTTTACTGCCATTGTTGGGTACAACAATGGTGCGGTTATCGCTGGAGTTTGGCAATGCGCCCGCCTCAACTGTAGGATATGTAACTCAGGGTTTGGTATTGTGTGCCTTTTTAGGCGAAGTTGAAACTGGCTATAAGTTCGGGAAATTAGCACTCTCCGTACTAGATAAATTAAATGCTCAAAGCTGGCAATCCTGCACTTTCACACTGTTTGCCTGTTTTATTCAACATCGCCGACAAGCATTTTTGACAACCTTTTCCATATTAAAAGAAGCCCAAAGAACTGGTATGGAAACTGGTGATTTTCTCTATGTTGGCTATAGCATAGTCAGTTATGCCTTTACAAAAATGTTTGTTGGTGTAGACCTGAACACATTAACGCTGGAATTTCCTACTTTTACTGCTGTTTTAGCTCAAATTAAACAAGATTCAGCGCGTGTTTATTTAGACATGATACAGCAAACAGTCGAGCAATTGAAAGAAACCGTCAATCAACCAGATTGCTTAATTGGCAAGATATATGATGAAACGGTGATGTTGCCAAAGCACAAACAAGATAATGATCTCTCAGCAATTGCCTTTGTTTATATTTACAAACTGTTGCTGGCCTATTCTTATGGTAATTATGCCAATGCGCTTGACTACATTACCCAAGTCAAACCTTATTTAAGAGTGGCATTATCAGGACTAATTCATATTCCTGTTTTCCATTTCTATGCAGCCCTCACTCACTTAGCAATTATTTCCACCCAACCAGAAATAGACCAAATTCTCGCTGAGGTAGAAAATCATCAAACAACTCTGCATCAATGGGCGCAATCTGCCCCATTGAATCATTTACATAAGTGGCATTTAGTGGAAGCAGAAAAATGTCGAGTTCGCGGTCAAAAATTAGCAGCAATGGAACATTACGATCGCGCCATTACTCTTGCCAAAGACAACAAATTTCTCAATGAAGAAGCTTTAGCAAATGAACTAGCTGCCAAATTTTATCTTGCTTGGGGTAGAACAAAAATCGCTCAAGCCTATATGCTGGAAGCGTATTATTGTTATACCCGTTGGGGTGCAGAAGCCAAAGTCATCGATTTAGAAAATCGCTATCCTCTACTACTAGTCACAATTCTGCACAAACAACAAGCATCTTTTAACGCCACAGAAACCATTATTTCCACCTCCTCAGAGAAAGTTGATAGTTCTAGTTTCAGTAAAAGTAGTCTTTCAACCAGTCTAGATTTAGCCAGCATTGTCAAAGTTTCGCAATCACTTTCTAGTGAAATTGAGTTAGAAAAATTACTTTCGACTTTACTAGAAGTCATCCTCCAAAACGCTGGTGCTGATAAATGTGCCTTACTAATGCCAAAAGGTAATGCCTGGTTTATTGAAGCACTTTATCAACTCGAACAACCCAGTTGCATTTTGCGTTCTCTCCCCTTTGATGATCATCAAATACTACCCCTGAGTCTGATTAATCAGGTGAAAAAATTCCCTCTCCTTAGCGGTGATTGAAAATGCCGCTATAGAACAAGCCTTAGCAGCTGATCCTTATATATTGCAATATGCACCCAAAAGCGTGCTTTGTGCGCCAATTTTGAATCAAGGTAAATTGATTGGCATTTTGTATTTAGAAAATAACCTGACAGTGGGAGCATTTACCCGCGATCGCCTAGAAATTTTACAGTTATTAATTTCTCAAGCCGCCATCTCTTTAGAAAATGCTCGATTGTACGCGCAATTAGAAGATAGAGTCGAAGAACGCACTCAAGAACTCAACCACAAAAATGAGCAACTACAAACAACTTTAAAAGAATTGCATCGTACCCAAACACAAATGGTACAAAGTGAAAAAATGTCAGCTTTAGGGCAATTAGTTGCTGGTATTGCCCACGAAATTAATAACCCCATTACTTTTATACATGGCAACTTAAATTACATTCAGCAATATACAAATGACTTATTACATATAGTAGATGCCTATCAATCCCACTACCCCCATCCCCCAGAATCCCTAAATGCAGAAATCGAAAATCTAGATTTTAACTTTGTGAAAGAAGATTTACCGAATATCCTCAAATCTATGCACATGGGTTCTGAACGCATTCGACAAATGGTTTTATCTTTACGCAACTTCTCTCGTTTAGATGAATCAGAATATAAAGCGGTGGATCTACATGAAGGCCTTGATAATACATTAGTCATGTTGCAATATCGTCTGCAAGCTCAAGCTAATCGTCCAGCAATTGAGATTATCAAAGAATATGGCAAACTACCATTAGTAGAATGCTGCGCTAGAGAAATTAACCAAGTATTTATTAGTGTGATTGTCAATGCGATCGATGCCTTAGAAGAAAAAAAGTCGTCATCACAGCTTACAAGAAATTACAGCCAACCCCAATCAAATTCTGATTCGGACTCTCTCAACTGAACCAAAGCAAGTCCAAATTATCATCGCCGATAATGGCGTTGGTATTCCAGAAAATATCCAATCTCGTTTATTTGACCCATTTTTTACGACCAAACCTGTAGGTAAAGGTACAGGTTTAGGATTGTCCATCAGCCATCAAGTGATTACAGAAAAACATGGCGGTTCAATTCATCTCAACTCTGTATTAGGTCAAGGAACAGAATTTATCATCACTTTACCTATTAAGTCAGATAAACATCCTCTGGCTAACATAGCCGTTGAAGTTTGATAAACACTGGATTTCACATAATTTTCTGAAAAATTCTAGATATTTTTTATGTAATTACACGTTAAATTTTGTAAAAAAATCATACATCTTTATTTAAAATATATGTGCTTGATGTAATTATGGGTTGTTTGCTACTTCGTTGATAAAGAGTTAGCAAAAACAATTCTCCAGCATCGACGTTGAATAGCTAATTGCGGTATAAAGTATGTACCCAGAAAAAAGTAACTCCAATACAATTAATTTTTCAGGACTTAAAGTAATTGCTTTGACTGCATTACTTGCATCAAAGATTTATATAAATTGCAATTAATTCATAGCGATATCAACATCGTTTGTATTAGGGCAAAAGTCCTTATAAGCATCGATAGTATATTTTCTATAATTTCTATACTCTCAAAAAACACATTGCGTTGAGTCAGAAACGGGGGTAAGTTTCAAACCAACAGTCAAAGCTTTTTTCTTGAAAGTATAGGAAATATACATCATATCGCTTGTAATTTATCAAGTGATCACTTCTTATAACTAACACCAAATGAAATAATGTTGGCAACAGATACCCCTCCCGCCTGACTGTATTCTCTCATTGCCAAGGGGAGAGTTGAGGAGGAGTCTAATAGATTTGTCGCATTATTTTTTCAAATTGGTATAACTTGAATTTCTCAAAAAGGTAACTAAGTTATGAATAATAAACTTCGGCTAACGGTACTGGAGCCATCAGGTATTTTAGATAAAATTAGCGGACATCAATTACATAATGAAATTAGCACCTTGATAAACAATGGTACTAACATTATATTGATTGATATGAAAGAAATTAAGTTTATAGATAGTTCTGGCTTGGGTTATCTAGTGTCGGCAATGCAAATGGTAAGTAATGCTAACGCCAAATTTTTTGTCTGCTCTATTAGTGATCAGGTTAACATGTTGTTTGAAATCACTAAAGTGAACAAATTATTACAAATTTTTGCTGACAGGGAAGCATGTAAACGCTACGTTTTAAGCACTTTATCTCGGATGTCTTACAATTAAAAATTCATGGTCGCTATGCTTGAAGCTAACTGTTTTCCTGTTCTTCGAGTTTTAGTGACGGACGTAGCCACAAATATATAATCAGTCCCCAAAATGGTATCAAGCGGACTAGCCAAAGTATTTTCTCGTTATTCCATTGGCGACGTGCCATATCATCTTTAACTAGCCATGACTGAAATAACCAAAATACTAACATATCTACCACAAAAGAATATGCGAGGCGATCGCTAAATAATAATTCTAATAAACCTTGCCAACGGGTTGTAATATCACCGTACTCAGGACGACCTAATACAGCCCAACTCAATGAAACCACAAAAACCCCAGCTAAAACCAAAGGTAAAACTCGGCTTTCACCTACTTTTTCGACAAATGTTAAAGCATTTTTTGGTGCTTGTGGATTTGCTTGACGCAACCCCAACCAAGGGAGAAAAAATACATTGGTCAGTAATGCTGTACCAAGTAAGAATGTAATTATTGGAAATCGCTGATTGCGACCATCAATTATAAAACCCCAAAATAATAATCCCCAAGACATCACAATGTTGAATAATCCCTCTAGTGTGGGATTACTAACTGGTGCTTCAGTAGGAAAAATGATTGGTAATACCAACCAAAAATTCATACTCAAATTGAATATTTCTTCTAATGTTTTGGTTGTGATATGCAGCAGTGATTCTCCTGGCGGAATATCACTTAATAATAAATAGCCAACATAAACTAACCACACACTCCAGATGAATATTTTGGACAAAATTACCGATAAATCATGAGGGGAAGTGGCAAGAAATTGTTTTAATTCACTGAACATTACTTTCTACGGCTATTGTTACTAATAACTTTTATCCCTAAAATTTTCAGAGTTTCGTGATAATCACTAATCGTCAGAGCAGTCAACTCTTGACCCAACAAATAAAAGCTACCCATAACTTTAACAGAATTAAATCTTCCATTCTGCGCGTTTTTAAGTGTGATTGTTGCATGTCTTTGATTATTTACGCCTTTAAGGATAAAAATGCCAGCAAAATTAAAGCTGCCTGATGTAACTAATTTATTACTATTAACACTAGCATTGATATCCGCAAATGTATAACCTAAAAACTTGAGGTTTCCAGCAATACTAGCAAAATTATTAATCTGACCATTATTACCTTTTAGCAGGGTGACTGTAGCACCATTGAAAGCTAAAATACCAAAATTAAAATTACTTGTAGCTTGCAAACCTCTCTTGCTGAGGCTAATACCTGATGCAGTAAATTGTTTTCCTAAGACAGTGACATCGCCTGATCCAACTAGCTTTCTTTTCATTAAATCAAGTTGAAAATGTGGCACACTGACATTTAGGATATTTCCTAGATTAATCGCTGCATGATTAATTTCTATGTTTTGTGAATCAAATGATAATGTTCCCTTACCCAAGGATTGATTAAAAGCGAAAATATTTGCTGTGCCTGTGGCGCTTTGGTTGATAAAGTCAACTGTCAGGTTCGGAATCATTAAATTTAGGAAACCGATTAAACCTAGCTGGACATTTTTCAAATTAATATGATTTTTGCTAACATCAAACGTGATACCTGCTAAAGTATTACCTAAAAATAAAATTGTTCCTGAACCAATGCCATTACCAGACTTTCTATCAATACTCAAGGCATCAACATCAATACTCAACAGATGCGCTAAACTAATATCAAAATTTTTAAATATGGCTGCTTCAGGTGTAATTTTAAATTCTACATTGGCAATTTCTTTGCCCATCATCTCTACATAACCATCTCCTTGAAGATACTGCTCATCAGGAGTTACTTTGAGAGATAAATCTAAACTATCGTCATCTGTACCTTTAATTTTCAAAAATTCTAAATCAATTTCTGGAACTTTTAAGGAACCCTCAATATGCTTAAAAGCTTTATCACCTTGCAAACTTAAAATTGCCTCATGACCCCAAGCATTAACTTTGCCATTAATTTCTAAACCTTCTGATATGGGTTGTGCTGCAATTGTGGTTGGGAAAGGTACATACTTAATTAAAGGATTAAGTATGCCGTCTCCATCTCTATCAAGTGGTTCAATGCTTAAGTTGAGTAAGTTTTCTAAAAATCCTAAAGCTTGATTAACTAAATCAATTGAATAACCTACTTGTTTATTAATAAAAGATGTGACTGGCCCCCGCCACAACTCTATTAAATTAACCATCTGTTTGGGGTTTAGAATTAACGCTAATCTTTCAGGATCATTAGTATCCATGAGGAATGCAACTTCCAAATCAGATTTTTCCCATTTCAAATCACCAATAAAACCAAAATTATCAAAATAAGGAGGTAAATATGTTCCGCCTCCTTGAAATCTAACATTACGAAGTTCAGTTCCAACTAAACCATAAGGATTACACCAAGGTTTTTCGCTTTGCTGGCTGAAGAATGCTGTTAAAGATTCTGGTTCTAGAGAAAGGCTACCAGATAGCGATAGTTTCGGTTCATTTTCTTGAGTGATATCGTAGCCTTCAATAATTAAGTTTCCTGTTAGTCCAAAGTTTGGTTCTAAATCAGTTCCAATATTTAAATTGATCAGTAAATTATTAAAATTAGCCTTAAGTTGTTGCTGGCACAAGAGTTGAACATCGCCAGGAATACTACCTGTTAAACTCACTTGTCCCACAGGATTAAAGCTAATCATGGCTGTGAAGCCAGCCATACCTAAATTTCCACAAATAAAGTTACTAAAATTTTCAGGTAAATTATTTAAATCAATGTCACCAATAAAATTCAATCCTTGGTTTAAGTTGATACCGCCTAACTTTTGATGAGTAAAACAATAGCTAGTATCAGTTATGTTTAGCTCTGTATTAACAAGGTCTAAATCGGTGATAATAGGTATTGTATTTGTTAAAAACTTAAAGCTGAAATTTTTAGATAATTTATATTTTAATGTGGTTTTATCTCCAAAATTTACTTCTATTTTTTGTTTATTCAGTAAGCCTTTAACAGTGATTTCGATTTTCTGTCCATTTTGAAAAACTATATATTTTGGCGTAGATATACTAATTTTATGGCTGCCAAAGATGGCATTTATGATATTATCAAGTGCCACATTCATGTATGGCACTGTACTGTGAAGTTTAAAAGTTTTATCTAAATCTAAATCCAAATCATGATGATCATCGAAATTAATTTCTGAATTTGATTTAGTTAGATTGATAAAATCTAAAGATTCAAGTTTAACTTTGATATTCTCAGGTAGGATAATTTCGGCTGAGTTAAGGATATTAGGCATAAGTAAATTATCGTAAAAGTATTTTATAGCATTTATTAATTAACTATACAAAAACTTACTAAAATTCAGTATATAGGCGCAAAAATGTTTATAAAAATAAATTAGCCCTACCTTTTTAAGTAGGGCTAATCGCTATGATTTATCTCTGCTGAAATTGATTGTTAGGCGATGTTTAAATCAACGCGGACGATTAAATCGTTGAAATCGCGATCGCCTCCTCTTGGCAAGTCTTCAAAGCCAAAGATATTACTACCTAACAAAGCAATTTGGTCTGTTTGTCTGGTGTTAGCACCTAAGAATGGGAAGTAAACCGCAGGATTTCTGGGGTTACTATCTAAAACGGCTTCTGGTGTGCCATTGGCAATAATAAATGGCGCATAGATATAACCTCCTTGCAGGGTTGCAGAGTAGGTTGCTGTTCCACGGTTGGCTGTTAAGTCAATTCCTGAAACACGGTTGCGGACAGCCGCTTCGGTATAACCAGCTTGTCCGGGTAAGATATCTGCTTGGCCATCTCCGTTGAGGTCAATACCACCATTCACATCGGTGACTCGGTAGAAACTGGCGTAGTTTCTATAGCCTGCATCTTTGCTAACGACAAAATCAGCAGTGACCAATTCTGTCACGTTACGCAAGTCAATGAGTTCGGCTTGTGATTGACCTTGCAAAACTGTACCAATTGGTAAAACTGTGTCGGTCGATTGGATATTTACCACTAAATCTTGGAAAGGCTGACCATTTCCTGGTTGAAATTCCCAAGCGAGGGAGAATGTATCGTTACCTAAGTCGGTGATTCTTTGGGTGTTGGGATTAGCGAAAATGACATTGTTGCTAGAGATATTACCAGCGCGGACATCATCACTAGTACCGCTTCTAACTACATAGAATCTGAGTTGGTCGCCTGAATCAAATTCTAGTAATCTCGAAACATCGGCGTTGTTTAAGCCACGATTCACCGCAGAGAAGATGGTTCTTGCCCTTTCTAAAGCGGCTTCAGTGTAACCTGCTTCGCCTGGGGCGATACCGTTGATTCTACCTGCGGCATCATCTACAGTAAACACACCGATTTCATTGGTACGGCTAGTACTGCGTCTGGTGAGGTCTACTTGCAGTTGGGTTTTGGCACCACTACCCTTGATTGTGAATATATCACTGTTGGGAATTTGGGCGAGAGAGCGATCGCTATCACTAATACTAACAGTAGCAGTGGTGTTAGTTCTGGCAAGGTCGTAGTTGTTACCATCAACTAACGTCAAAGTTATGGTTTCATTGCCTTCTACCAAATTATCATCAATTGGTTTAACGGCAATATCGACGTAGGAACTACCAGCCGCAATGGTTGCTGTACCTGTGAGGCTGTCGTAATCACTACCGTTAGTAGCAGTACCACCAACAGTATAGTTAAAGGTTAAAGCCGTATTGGTATTACCAGCACGAGAAATGCGGAAGGTTGCAGGGGTGGAATTTCCTTCTGTTGTATTGGATGTGGTGCTTGTAACACTAATCACACCAGTAGTTAAATTCAGGGGCTTGTCTAGGTGCAGGAGAATAATTTCGTTGTTGTCGATGTCTCCTGGTCTACCTTGGGAGAAGGGATAATTATTATCGTTGGCAACCAAGATAGTGTTCGCATCCAGTACCAACACATCTTCAATGGTGACAAAGGGGAAGGTAAATGTTGTGCTACCGTCTCGATTCAAGTCATTGGGGTCTTGAATATTCAGTAAATCGGCGACTTCTTCTTTTTCCACAAAGCCATTAGCATCGCGTTTTGAGAAGTCTACTTTGAAGATTTTCTTGAATTGGGCGGCGCTACCTTGCAAACCATCCCGTTCAATTACCAGATATTCATTTTCGTTGATGACGGTGAAATCACCAATGGCATAACTGGGGTTATCCAAACGGTAGTAACCAACCAAACCTTGATATTGTTCTGATGCGACATCAAATTTATAAATCCGCAGTGAACCAGCAGGGTCGCCAGCCACAGTACCTTCTAATAATGGGTACAAAGTTTGTCTGTCGGGACTGATGGCTAAACCTTCAAAGCCTCTGGAACCACCAAGGTTAGCAACGGCTGGCTGTCCCACAAATTGGTCGCGGACTAAATCACCGACACCAGGAAAATCGGTAAAGTAAGCATCTACACCCAACTCGATAAACTGTCTGTATTCTGCTAGTGGGTCGCCGTTGTAATCGGATGCTAAGAACACACTTTCATTGCGGAAAGTGTAAGGATGCACCTGCAAACCTGCGGCGTGGGCATCTTGTACCAAGGTTGTGGGCGTACCCAAGACTCTATCTGCATCGGTAATTGAACCATCACCATCAAGGTCATCTGGTCTACCATCACCGTTGCGGTCTACCGTTGTAGCGGGGATAATCAGGCGTTTGTTAGGCCCAATCCCGACTGCGTAAGTTGCGATCGCTGCTAGTCCTGTCGGTCTAATTAAGTCGCCGTAGGTGCGAGTGTCACCATTAAATCTAAAGTCGTAAGGCTGATCTGTCGCGCCACCAATTAACTGAATTAAGGGGATATCAATTCTGGCGGCGGGTAAGATATTTTGTTTCAATTCCCGCAGATTACCCACCTCAAAGGATTGAATAAATACTCTGTCGGGATCAGTAAAGTTTTCCGCAACTAAAACATTTACTAGCAGTTGTCCCAGACTGGTATTGATGGGTGTACCGTCAATGCGTCTACCTTCAACAGCAAAGTAAGTCGGGTGTTTGGTTTCGGGATAAATGCCGATTTTCCGACCAGTTTCAGCTTCTACTTGCTGCACCAAATCAATGATTTCTTCGAGGGTAGGAACTTTCAACCCATCATTGTTAAATCTGGTTCCGCGCAAGCCCGGTAAGCGTTCAATTGCATTTAGAGTTTTGATTTCGTCAAGGGTGAGGTCTTCGGTAAACCAACCTCTGATAGTTCTACCATCGATAACTTTGGTCGTCAGTCGGTCAGCAAACTCAGGACGCAGGTAAATATCGGTGCTGGTGTCAGTCAGATTAACTGAACCATCATTGTTGAGAATTGCCAACGCATTTTCGTGACGGGCGATTAAACGTCCATCTTTGGTTGCTACTAAGTCAGGTTCGATGAAATCTGCACCTTGAGCGATCGCTAGTCGATAAGATTCTAAGGTATGTTCTGGTCGTTCACCACTCGCACCACGATGTCCAATAACTAATGGTGCATCACCACTTAAAGTATTAAATTCTCGCAGGTTGCGGACATCAGGGTTTTGCGGCGACCTGACAAACTGCCCAGTTAACTGGTCACGCACCAAATCACCAGTACCAGGAAAATCTGTAAAGTAACCATCCACACCTAAATTGATAAACTGGCGAAATTCCGCTTGAGGATCACCGTTATAGTCTGATGCCAGATAACGCTCTTCGTTGCGGAAAGTATAAGGATGAACTAACAAGCCTGCATTATGGGCATCGCCTACCAAAGAGGTTGGTGCAGTTAAGGTTTTATCTGCGTCGTTAACTAATCCATCGCCGTTGACATCATCGGCTTGACCATCACCGTTAGCATCCACACCGCGAACCGAAACTATCATCCGTTTCCAAGGGCCAATTCCGTCGGCGTAGGTAGCAATTTCTCGCAAACCTTCGGGTGTTCTTAAGTCGCCGTAGGTGCGAGAATCACCACTAACTTCAAAATCAAAAGGTTGATATTCAATCAAGGAACCATCAACTCTGACATCACGCGCATCCAATAACTGAATTAACGGTAAATCAATCCCCGCAGCCGGGAAGAGGACATTATTGAGTTGCTTAAGATTACCGACCTCAAAAGATTGAATAAATACTCTATCAGGGTCAGTAAAGTCATTCTCAACTAAGAGGTCTACTAACTTTTGACTGATATCTTGATTGATGGGAGTACCATCGAGTTTTGTCCCGACGGATGCAAAGTAGGTGGGATGCTTAGTTTCGGGATAAATGCCGATTTTCTTACCTGTATCTGCTTCTACCTGCTTCACTAAATCAATGATTTCTTGCAAGGTAGGAATTTCGTACAAGTCGTTAAAGGCTTGAGTGCGGAAACTCGGCTGGATTCTGGCGCGGAGGGTTTTAATTTCTGCGAGTGTGAAGTCCTCAACAAAGAAACCTTCCTCAGCGATACCATCTACAATTTTAGTTCTAAGGCGATCAGCAAATTCTGGATGATCTAAAACATTGGTGGTGTTGATGATATTCGGTTCGTGACGGGCAATTAAGACACCATCTTTTGTCACCACCAAGTCCGGTTCAATGAAGTCTGCACCCTGTTGAATCGCCAACATATAAGAACCAAGGGTGTGTTCTGGTAGTTCACCGCTTGCGCCCCGGTGTCCGATGACAATTGGTGTTTGACCGTTGAGGGTGTTGAGGTTGGTAATGTTGGGTGTGGGAATTGGTGCATCTAACAGTTTGCCGGTTGCATCAAAGTGCAGCAAGTAAGGGCCAAACTCATCACCAATCCAGAAAGTACCATCTTCCGCAATCACGAAAGATTCAATATCAAAATCTGCACCAGTTAACAGGCGATCGCTGGTGTTTTCATTCACAATGCGGAAAGGAACTTTATTATCTGGGTCAGATAACTGAATAAAGTTCAAAATATTGACGCTACCGTTACCCCCTGGTTCTGCACCCCGGAAACTTGGATCAGCACGATAAATCCGCAGTAGGTAGTCTGCGCTGTTATTTTGACTACCAAAACCATTGTCAGAGAGGAAGTAAAAGGAATTATCATCAGCCCTTTGGACACCACTAAACCCTTGTATCGGTTGGGCGGCGAAGGGGACATTCCGGCCGTTGGTTCCGGTAATTGCACTACCAGACCTTGGCCCTTCAGCAAAGGTATCAGCCGGAAGTGAAGCAAAGCCTTTGAGGGTGACTCTGGGGACAAACTGGGAAGTATCAGGATTGCGGGGATCGTAACCTGTGGTATCGATGGTTAAAGCTTCTGGGAAAGCGTTGGCGATGTTTTCCCAAGGAACAAATTTAAAGTTACTGCTGATGTTTTCAATTTCCCCATCATCTTCTACAAGTACGGCGGGATCATTAGAACCGTCTTGGGTGATAAACACACCATTAGGGAAGTTAGCGCCTAAAGGTACATTGATCACATCTGCACCGTCAGACTCCTGCACACTATCAATTGACCCGTTGTTACCGACAGCAAAGCTACCTATATACTCGTTATTACCTGCACGGTTGTAAGCCACAAAGGTGTTATCGCCTTGGCTAGAAGCTAATAGATAGCCTTGACCATCGCTACCATAGTAAATTGTCAATCCTTCCACATCATCGCTAAGGTTACTACCACCCAAATCTCGGACGCGATCAATGAGTGTACCTGTATTGCTTCCGTAGGGTTCTGCGTCAAATTTCCAAATACCGACATCTTCTTGACCGATGTATAAATAGCCCGTTTCTTGGTCTACTACCATCCCTTCGGTTTGGGGCGATCGCCCTGCTGTAGTCGGAATGGTAAACTGTCTGACTAGTTCTGCACCAATTTGACCATTACCTTTGTCTATTAGTTTTAATTGAGCAACGTCTCCAGTTTCCCGACGGCTAACAAAGGCATAGTAATCATTGCTTTGGGGGCTGCGGTATAGCGCCAAACCATAAGCACTGCGTTCGTTGGATGAATAAGGCGGTTCAAAAGGTGCTGCTTGGAAAATAGTACCAAGACTGCTATCGGTAATTTCTTCTAAATATTCACCGGGGGTTGTGGGGTTGGGATTAATTTTGAAGATTGCCAGTTTATCATTTTCGCGATCGCTGGCTACGGCAATATCAATTGTGGTATCACCCAGTTTAAATCCATATTGCAAATCAATATTGTTGTAGCGAATATCTCCTGGATTGACTGTTTGTAACAATTCACCAGACAAGTTGTAAACCCGCAACCCGCCATTTTTCACCGAGGTTAATACCAAACTGTTAGCAGAATTGGTGGCGTTGACATAAATCGCTGGGTCATCTGCATCAGCATTTTGGATATCATCATCCAACAAAGCGGGGCTGGTTTCGACAGTCGGCGCAACAGTAGGAATTAAATCTGCACCCAAAGTTAGAATTTGGGTAAATTGGGTGGCGCTGAAGTTATTGTCACTCACCAAAACAATAGATTGACGACCATCTGGTAAGGTGGGGCCAAACTCTATCCCTTCGATGTTATCCAAGCCCGTTGGTAAATCCAAATCATTCAAATTCAACACTAAGCGTTTTTGGGCTGGTTGAATTGCAGCTAATTGTTCCGCAGTCAAACTACTGAGTGAGTCAATGCTGCTGATATCAGTTGCACCTTGGAGAGAGATTTCGTAGATTTTGATTGTATTACCTGTACCGGGAACGCCTGTAGAAAAGGAACGTTCTACAGCGAGTATTGTCCCGCGATTATCGATAGCTAGTAAATCTACTAAGCCATTAGTGCTAAATGCAGTTTCAGGATTAGATGTTTCTGCTACTGGGTCAGTGACATACAGATATTCTTTAGTTGGCTGTCCTGTAGCTAAGTTGTATTGCAGAATGCGCGAAGGTGTACCCGCAGTCAGAGAAGCCACCGCCCCATCTTGGAATAAGGCGTTTTCTGTAGCGGTGAATAAAGTTGTTTGGTCTGGGGTGATGGTGAGGCTTTCAAAGGCTAAGTTATTTCTGACACCAGATGTTTGGCTATTATCTGGTTGAACTACTGGTAAGAATTTAGTCGGGATAGTTAGCGATCGCAATTCTTGACCTGTAGTCAGAGAAAATTCCCTGACAAACGGATTTGTTACCCGACCAGCCCCAGGATTGACTTCTCCTTCCGAAGAAATGAAAACTGTATTGTTGGTAATTAAGACAATATCTTCTGGGTCTAAACTCAAAGCCGTAAAGAAATTACCATTGGTATCTCTCAGGGGAGTGACATTAGTAAAAGTCACACTATTATTGGCAGGATCACCAGTGAAAGTATAAAAGCGAGCGGGGCCAATTTGGGAGCGATCGTCCGAAATGGCATAGTAACGATTATTAGCAGCATCGTAAGCAAGACCAGATAAACCACCTACTTGAGTTGGCGTACCATTAACAATTCCTGCTACACCAGAAGGAACAAAACCTGTAGCAAAAATCTGTTGTCCTAAAAATTCTATGTTGGTGATAGTTTTACCAGCTTGCATATTTTTGGGTATGGATAAATCAGGATTCAGAGAAGCGATTTCCACTTTTACTCACTAACAATTTGTGAGTTTGTGAACAGGCGATGCCCCTGGCAAGCCGCTGCGCGTCTACGCAAATTTGCCATGAAAATATAAACCGCAAAGATGCACTTTACAGCTTGGGAGATCGCACCATGAGATGATTGTTAGATTCAGTGCTTCACGCTATCCCAGCTAGGTTAAGAAATACCTAGCAAAAGGTTAATTAAACTTCCTTGTCTGAACTTTGGAAAAGTCAGCTTGTTAGTGTAGCGCCTGTTTGGAGAGATGAGGGGGATGAGGGCGACAAGGTAGACAAGGGGGGCAAGGTAGAGAGATGTTAATCATAAGAAAACGTAGACGCGCAAGCGGCTTCCCGTAGGGTAGTACACCAATCTCTGTAAATATTTTATCTCTTCTTTCTTTGTGTTCTTTGCGCCCTTTGTGGTTCGTTATCTGATTCAGTGTAACTTCACACAGAGTTGGTATAAGTCCTACATATAAGTAGTAGACTACCGAAATTCATCCGCGTCCATCTGCGTTTATCTGCGGTTAATTTTCTTCTTGTCAGTCCAGTAGAGTCACGAATCAATTTCCTGATTGCAGCGATCGCACAACCCCAACAAGGTCTGTGTCAGATAATTTTTCTCTTAAAATCGGAATTTGCAGATAAAATTTTACCACAGATTGAGACAAAATCACGAAAGTATGCTTTAAATATAAAGTTAATCTCTCACAACGGTTTTGACCTCGACATTGTACCGTTTTTCAGCGTTCAGGGTCAGGCAATGGAGTTTCTTCGGCAAAGATAGCAATTTGCAGCAGAAAAAACAGTTGTCTGCGGTGATTCAGGTAATGATATTGCATTGTTCGCTGTGGGCTATGAAGAGGGAATCATATTTGGTAATGCTCAATGGCATACTAAAAATCCGACTGACTATCGGTACTAAGTACAAAACCCTTGTGTTGAGGGAATTCTAAAAGTTTTGTAATATTGTGGATTCTTATGATTAGTTATCTCAAAGGTCTTGTTGCGGGTGTTCAGACAATTGGCGGTAGTCGCGTTATTTTGACGATCGAAGTCAATGGTATTGGTTACGATTTGCAAGTTCCCCAAAGGTTAGCACAGCAGTTACCAGAATCAGGCGGAGTGGTGCAAATTTTCACTCATTACCAAATTCGGGAGGAAGTGCCTTTACTGTATGGCTTTGCTTCACCAGCAGAACGGGACTTATTTCGCCACTTGCTAACGGTTAGCGGGATTGGTGCAGCCTTGGCGATCGCTCTCTTAGATACTTTGGAATTACCCGATTTAGTCCAAGCCATCATCGCAGGTAACACCCAAATCTTAATTCAAGCCCCTGGAGTGGGCAAAAAAACCGCAGAACGCATCTGTTTAGAACTGAAAAGTAAATTGATTGAATGGCGCAAATCAGCAGGGTTCTTCGTCGCTACAGGCGGCCCAGCACCAGGAATTTTAGAAGAAGTGCAGATGACTTTGTTTGCCTTGGGTTACACAGCCCACGAAGTCAGCCACGCCTTACACGTTGTTAGTGAAGACATTGGACTACCCAAAGATGCTTATGTGGAAGATTGGATTAAACAAGCGATCGCTCACCTCAGCAGCGAACAAGTACAGTAATATTAATTCGTAATGGTGATGCGTCTGCCATATCAGAAAATTAGCGCAGCGACAGAGCAGAGTAATAGCTATGACACCAGAAGAAGAATGTCTAAAGATTTATCTAGTTATAGCTAGAGTCACATAGACTGAGGAGTGAAAGAATAGCTGCTAAAATCCCTTCAATTTCATGAAGCTGTATATTATTCGCCCTAAAACTTCCTCAGTTACTCGCTCTCTTTCCCTGATGTCAAGAAAATTAACGCCTCAAAGTCGGAGGATGCAAGCGGCGGAAGTAAAAGCTTTTTGGCAGCAAGACTCAGTTTATCAAGAAATTCAACGCTGGATTGCCGACGCGCGAGAGGATGGTGTAATTCAAATTGCTCAAGCAGAAACGGTGATTACAGGTACGGTTATTGTAAAAATGACCGAAGAAGAAGCAGCCAGGATGCGTGAAGAATTACCTGATGCTGATATCACAGAAGACCGACCAATTGAGTTAATTCAACCCGAAGCCAGCGCAACTGATTTAAAAACAGAAATTTCTCAATCTGATTTATGGCATTTAGCAGCAATTAATTTAGATAATTGCCGTCAAAAAGGTTATGAATACACAGGTCAAGATATCACCATTGCAGTTTTAGATACTGGGGTATATGGCAACCACCCAGCATTAAAGGGAAGAATAACCAAAGCCTTGACCTTTGATGCCCAAAATTCTCAGATACTGCCCATGAATCCTAGTGTTGATACACACAAACATGGTACTCATGTTGCGGGATTAATTTGCGGCAATCAAATTGGTGTTGCTCCCAATACTAATATTTTTAGTGGGGTAATAATTCCTGGTGGTACTGGCAATCTTTCTGATTTTGTTTTGGCGCTGTCTTGGGTAAGCCAACAACCAGAAATTAGCATTGTCAATATATCGGCTGGGTTTATTGGCTATTTACCAGATATGGAAACAGCAATTGAAAGTTTGCTTTTATCTGGCATTTTACCGGTTTGTGCTGTGGGCAATGAAGGCAGAAATCGTACCCGCAGCCCTGGTAACTATCGGGATGTAGTTTCCGTTGGTAGTTCAACTATTGACAAGCGCATTGCTGGCTTTAGTGGCAGTGCTACATTAAATATAGGTTCCCATCAATATCTAGTGCCGAATTTAGTTGCGCCAGGAAAAGATATTTATTCATCAATACCAGGAGATAAATACGAAGCAATTAGCGGTACTTCAATGGCTACACCGATTGTTTCAGGAATTGCTGCCTTAATTTTAGAAGAATATCCAAATATAGAAGTTTTAGATTTGAAAGAAGAATTATTTGCTAGATGTGAAACTTTACAAGCTCCATCAGACCGCCAAGGCTACGGCTTAATTCAAGTACAATTATGAGCAATACTTTTCGGATAAAGGTTGGATCATCCTAGATTCAGATCCCCCCGCCTACGGCGACCCCCTTAAAAAGGGGGTACAAGAAATTTTTTTAGCCCCCCTTTTTAAGGGGGGTTGGGGGGATCTAAAGAAGATTGAAATGTTAACCGAAATTTATTGCAATTATGAGACTAGAACCTCAGCATCTAGAAAAAATCGACGACTTGCTAAAACAAGAGCTAGAAGAAGCCAGAGGCGATGAAGAATTACTGGTGATTATGCGGCTTGAAGGCAAAGATTCACAACCAGAAAATAACTTCGTTCCTAATCTCAAACCCGCAGATTTTCCTAATCGCCAAGCATATCGCCAAGCATTGATTGATCTGCAAAAGCAGCAAGTAAAAAATGCTGTTGGTGAGACAATTAAAGAATTAGAAAGCTTAGGATTGACTATTACTGGCGGTGAAATGAGCGAAACAGTAATAGCAAGAGGAGAAGCTAGGCAAATTTTAAGTAGCTTGGAATTAGCAGCAGTGCGCCGTGCTAGTTTAGATCAAGCTATTGCAATTAACGATGCTAGTAAATATTTAGCCACAATTCTAAGCCAAGTAATTGATACCTCAAACCCACAAATTCCGCCAAAAGTTCTCAAGTCTGCCTCGCAATATTACCAAAATTATTACAAGCGATATGGCAAATTAAGAGTTTTGGGAATGAAACAGTTCGTACCCTTGGATTATATTTATACAGCTGTTCAATTTCTCAGCGATAAGGAAATAGCTAATTCATTATCGCTCCAGGATTTAGAAGCAGTTTTTAGAACAGCTAAAAGGGGAAGAATTAGCTCAGAGAACACTGCGAGAAAAGAAGGTATAGAAGTTGCTAATCAAAATCAATACTTAATGGTGTTAGGTGCGCCTGGAAGTGGTAAATCCACATTTTTACGCAAGATGGGATTAGAAACACTCAGAGGAAAACAAGGTAAATTGAAATATGAATGCCTTCCTGTCTTGATTGAATTGAAAAGATTAAGTGGCGATAAGATTAATATTGAGAAATTAGTGTATCAAGAGTTTAACTGTTGTGATTTTGTTGCAAACGAAGTTTTAACCAAAAAGCTTTTAGAGGCAGGAAAATTACTAATCTTATTTGATGGATTAGATGAAGTACCGACTAAAAACTTGAATGCAGCCGTTGCACAAATACAAGCTTTTGTTAATCAATATCAAAAAAATCGTTTTATTGTTTCTTGTCGCACTGCTGCTTATCATCAACAATTTAAAAAATTTGAAAATGTCGAGATTGCTGAATTTACAGATGAACAAATAAAACAATTTATACATAATTGGTTTCAGACAGAAGAAGATATTAAAGCTGATACTGCGAGGCAATGTTGGGAATTACTGCAAGAAAATGAGGCTGCCAAAGAATTAGGGAGAACTCCTCTATTGCTGACTTTTATATGCCTTTACTACGATGAATATCACAGTTTTACTAACAATCGCAGCGAATTATATAAAAAAGCTTTAGATATTTTATTAGATAAATGGTTGGCTGAAAAAAGAGTCAAACGTGACCCGGTTTTTAAGGATTTTACCATTGAGATCGAAGAAAGCTTGCTAGCAGAAATAGCTTATCGCGGATTTGAAAAAAATCGGCTATTTTTTACCAAAGATAAGCTAATAAAACAAATTCAAAATAATTTAAACAAAAATGAAAACGCACCTAAAACTCTAAACAGAGAAGCAGTTTTAAAAGCAATTCAAATAGAACAAGGGATTTTAGTGGAAAGGGTACGAGATGCCTATGCGTTTTCTCATTTGACGCTGCAAGAGTATTTAACTGCTAAATATATTTGCGACTGGCAATTAATTGATGAGTTAGTTAGTCATCATTTAATAGATATAACTTGGAAAGAGGTATTTTTATTAATATCAGGTTTGCTGCGTCCCAATGCGGATAAGCTATTGCTGCAAATGGAAAAAGCAGCACAAAAATACATTAACACGCCGAAGTTAAAAGCTCTACTAAAATGGGCAGAGCAAGAAACAACCGGATCACTAGGAGGTATAAAACCTGTCGGTAAAAGAGCGATCGCCTATGCCATCGCCTACGCCTACGCCTACGCCATCACAAACTTCTACGCCGACACAAACGCCTACGCCATCGCTATCGCTAACGCCTACGGCAAAGCCAACACAAACGCCTACGCCATCGCTAACGCCAAAGCCATTGCCAACGCCATCGCCATTGCCAACGCCAACGCCAACGCCAAAGACATCGCTAACGCCATCGCCATTGCTCAATCTATCGAAGCTACCCGCGCTCTTGAAAAATTACAAATCTTCAATAACTTACACTTTACTAATTTAATAAAGCAACTACAAGATTTAAAGGCAGCTATTCCTGATAATAATCAATTATTAACTGTAAAGCGTAAATTCGCCAAAACAATCCGACAAACCTTGCTCAAAGCCTTTAATTTAAATTTAAAAATGGTGAGTTTATCTACAAAAGAATTAGAAGCTTGGGACAACTATCTATATGCCAACTATTTAATCTTGCAGTGCAAACAAGCCGCAGTGATAGTATCGCCTCAAACTTGGGCAGAAATAGAAGATAGAATGCTACGCTTTATTGACTAGGTGTAGCGACTGTCTTGAAAGTCAAGCGATCGCCAGCACTTCGTAATTTATAGCCGACAAAAATGTTGACGCAAATAAATTGCGAATCGCTACGTACCTACCCTTAAACAACGTCTAACGGCGAACGATCAGCCAGCTATGTAACGAAAAATACTTAGACAGACATGACATAACACAAGTCTGTTATTCTTAACGTGAATGTGGAAGTTGCTACACCTTGCGCGTAACACGGAAACGCAAAAGCGGAAGCTCTTACATCTTGCGCGTAACACGGAAACGCGAAAGAGGAAGCTCTTACACCTTGCGCGTAACACGGAAATGCGAAAGCGGAAGCTCTTACACAGAAAGCAGAAGCTCTTACACCTTGCGCGTAACACGGAAATGCGAAAGCAGAAGCTCTTACACAGAAAGCAGAAACTGTTACTGTGTTAAAAATTAGAGTTTGTGCGATCGCCATCTTGTCACCACACATTATCGAAACCTGTGCAGGCAAGTTTTTTAGATTAAAGTGGAGCTAGAGCGTGTTTTCAAACTATTCATTTAGCTTTTTAATTTTTTAGATCCCCCTAAATCCCCCTTAAAAAGGGGGACTTTAAGATGTCTCTTAGCCCCCTTTTTTAAGGGGGGTTGGGGGGATCAGAGAGTTTGAAAACAGCCCCTAGGAGCGATTAAACTCTAAAAATTAATCGCACTCAAATCTGGTTCAGTCAAAGAATTTAAAAACGTCCACAACTGCAAATCGGTAAAATCTGGAATTGCCATAAACGCGCCGACTGTTTGCAGATTTTGTGGATCGTGGGTGGAGGCGATACCAATGGTAGGAATACCAGCCGCAACAGCCGCACGAATACCAGAAGGTGAATCTTCTAAAGCAATGGCTTTCTCCGGGTTAATCTGTAATTTGTTTAAAGCCACTTGATAAGGTGTAGGATCAGGTTTACCTGCGGTGCAATCCTCTGCCAAAACCACTGTATGAAAAGCTTCTTTAATTCCTAAAACCTCAAGCACAAATTCTACATTCAACCGAGGGGCGTTGGTAACTAATGCCCGTTTTAGCTGATGTGTCTCTGTCCAAGCTAGGAGTTCAGTAAATCCACTCAACGGTTGCAGATGGGAAGCTAGTTCACGAAACAGTGCTTCTTTATCGTCGGCAAATTTCTGCCCTTCTGCTGGTAATAATTGCGGCAAGATATCTTTGACAATTTCTGGATTCAAGCGGCCACTAATCCGAGATTTGTAGAATTTTTCATCTATTTCAATGTTGTAGTCTGCCAACATTTGCTGCCAAGCTTGGTAATGTATCGGATCAGTATTGACAATAGTGCCGTCCAAGTCAAAGAGAACTGCTGCCAGCATAATTCTTTAAGTGTAAATAAATATTAACTTTACTTTACACAGTTTACCTTAAGAAGTGTGAAGTATGAAAAGAAGAAGTTCATATAATTAAATAGGGTGGCGCACTGCGGAGATGATGTTTTAACCGTTATCTTGTTGGTAGGTGGTAGTGCGTTACAGCAAATTTCTACTTTGTCTCACGCTCAAATCCTACATTGCTAATAAACTTCAGACTTCACACTTCATACTTCAAAATGGTTGCTGCCAAAAACTTTTTTTCGTGTTGATGATTTACAAGTGCAAGTTTACAATTCTGAAGCTGAAATGGCTGAGAATGTTGCACAAATTACCAGGAAATATTTAAAGGATATTTTAGAAAAACAGGGTAAAGCTGCTGTTTTGTTAGCAACAGGGAATTCCCAACTCAAATTTTTAGATGCGTTAATTCAGTTGGGTGGTGTAGATTGGTCAAAAATTACTTTATTTCACTTAGATGAATATTTAGGAATTACGGCTGATCATCCCGCGAGTTTTCGACGTTATCTGCGAGAACGGGTAGAAAATAAACTGACTCCGCAGGAATTTCATTATATAGAAGGTGATACATTAGAGCCTGTGGCTGAATGTGATCGCTACACGCAATTACTCCAAGCACAGCCAATAGATTTATGTTGCTTAGGTATTGGCGAAAATGGACACTTAGCTTTTAATGATCCTGATGTGGCTAATTTTCATGATCCTTATAGTGTCAAGTTGGTGAAATTAGATATAGTCAATCGCCAACAACAAGTAAATACTGGTCATTTCCCCAATATTGACAGTGTGCCACAGTATGCTTTTACTGTCACACTGCCATTAATTTGTACAGCCAAAAAAAATTATCTGCCTAGCACCAGAAAAAACGCAAAGCCCAGATAGTAAAACAGATGTTACAACAAATAATCAGTACCGATTGTCCAGCATCAATTCTCCGCCGTCAATCACAGGCAACTTTATTTTTAGATGTCAATTCTGCTAGTTTATTGGATTAAAAATGCTAGATGTAATCACCAGCATTACTCGCTATTTTCTAGCTTAATCCTAGACAAGCAAGCCTCAAGATAAGGGCAATCTTCACATTTGATTTCTTCGCCAGGATTAGCACAGCCACAAAGAGGTGAAATCAAGCATTCGGTTAGTTGTTTAGGTGTGGAAGAGGGTTTTAATATTATCTCAGCAGCCGCTTCTTGGAGGCAGAAAATTACATCCTGCATCATATATATGGAACCTTTGGTCATCTAGATAAACTAATTATTCATTCGTGATTTTTACAAAATTGATATTGAATTTTGGGTTTTGATTATTGTATTTTACCGAAACAGTGATAAGTGATGAGTAAGAAGTAAAATTAATTACACTCAGGACATAGGGTTTAAAGCCCTAATTTCAATCCCCTAACTTTAGTTATAGGGTTTCACTCAGCACTCAGCACTTTCAACTCAGCACTCCTGAACTGATAAGTTTCAGTTGACCACTTTACCCATGCTGAAACTTGATCCTCAAAAACAAACTCTCGTCTTCGAGAATTAACAGTCTCAGCTACTAATACTCTAAGAGTTACGGTTTGCATATTATGATTCATAGTTTGCCGTCCGTAACCAATCACTTTTCCTAGATGACCCGTTTGTTGATTCAGCACATAATCACCAATGGTGAACATAGTGGCACTTTCAACGTCTACAACTAGATGAGTTTTTTAAATTCTCTATAAATAATTAAATGAAAACCTCATACTTATAGGATGATTTACTTTACCCTATTTTCATATATTCTCTAACTATCGATAGATGTAATCTGATTTTAGCCGTAATGCACCAAAAGCTTTACGATAATGATAATTTTTAACACTGAGCTACTTAGTGGCTTTCTATTATTTGAGATAAGTTTTGAATAATAATAAAACCCGATTTAGTCAGAAAAATCGGGTTTTTTGTATTTTGTTATTAAATATTCAGCCTCATCTGTTTAATGCTAACTCTTTTTTTTGTTTCATAATTGATAAATACTCATTACGAGTTCCATCTACACGGTAGTGGTCGCAGATGCGACAGAGTTTGAGCAAATCCAATCGACTAAATACTTTTTGGCGTTCAATTCCGTTATCGTTTCGCCAGCGCCAAAAAGTTGTTCGGTCAATGCGGCGATCGCTCTCAGGCCATCTTCTGCGAGATAAAAAATTTACCAGTTCTTCTTCGTAAAACAAGTAGCCCTTTGGTAACTTCAAGAGTTCTTCTCTTAAATCATTTAGCGGTATGAGTGGATCTAGCTCAGATAGTCTCATGCCAGCAAGCCCTTATAGTTTCTTGTACATTCAATTACACAGAACACTTTTGCAACACGGTTTTATCACTTTCTGTTGAATTGAAATACTGCAAAGTTAAGTTTTAATAGAGTACTAAGATAGTAGGGTGAACATGATAGATTTATTCTCCCTACTACTTTTTTTACCTACTTTTCTCAACAAACAGTACAAATTTACGTGATTTAATCAAACACAATAAACTGATTAATACTTAATTGCAATCCTCATGCAACAAATTTAATATCATATTCAGCTATTTTAAATAATTCTCAAAATCTACTTTTAGATAGATGTATAGTTCTTATTATATAAACATAGTAGCGATCGCCTTATGTTTACTGATAATGATGCGATTAGTAACACTGTAATAGGCGATCGCAGAACTTACACTACATTTACCCAAAAATCTGCTGTACCAACTTTACCACGACGCTGGAACTGCATCCACAGTTTATATGTTCCAGGCTGAGGAAAGTTAGTGACGAATTTTATTTGTCCATCTGCACTATTTTTGAGAGCATGAGCATGGATATAATCATTAACTGTCAAGGGTGATGAACTTTTCACAATTACTAAATGACCTCTTTCACCTAAATAAGTCTCTAAATCTTTAATTGGCTGATTATTTGCCGCATCTTTGATATCAAAATTTAAAGTAACTTCCTTACCAGCCTGGATATTTTGATTTGCAACATCAAGATTAACTTTAGTATTAGATATAACTTTAGTTTTTTCAAACTTTTCTAAACTTTTTGGTAAGGGAATTGAACCGGGAATTTTAACTTGCATTAATGATAATGCCTCATTTTGTCCAGAGGGTTTATAGTCACTAAACAAACTATAGTTACCAGGAGTGGAGAAATTTGCACTCACTTCAAAACGTCCATTACCTTTGTAAGTGGGATGAATATGATCATAAGTGGCTAAATCTTCGCGCACGATAATTAAGTGCATCAGTTTTTCTTGGAAAGTATCAAACTTGTCTATAGATTTACCGACAGTATCTTGAACATTAATCACTAAATTAACAGGCTGATTTGGTAACAAATTTTTTGGCGTAGTTAGTTTTGCTTGGGTAGTAATGTTTGTTTTAGCTTCATCACCAGGATGTTCCATTGAGTGTCCCTGATGTTGACTCGACATATTATCCTGATGATCAGTATGTTGTGATTCACCACCAGATACCTGCGTTTTGTCAGATTTTGTGACTGATGAGCAACTAGGTGCTATCCATAGGCTAGATAATACGATAATTCCAGTCCAAAAACGCTTCATTTTGTTCTTATCCTCCAATTTAACTGAGCATTTCTCTGAAAATGTGACTTAACTGCTCCTAAGATAACTAATCAAGACAAAAGTTATCAAAACTAAGTTATATTTGTTATACAATATAAACTTAATTTCAGAAAATTTACGGTAACAAGCAACTGCCTTTTGAGATAAGTTGATGTCAATCAATATTTATTACATTACTTAGTTAAAAAGCTGATTCTTATGCAGTATGAAGGATATAAGTACTTTAGGAGTGGCTACACACTGAGAAGTGAGAAAACTCTTCTACAACCATGACCCTCCGGTAAAGACTTTTACAATTAACAGGTTTTGAGGATGGCGTTTTTAGATAATTTTTTTTTTCCTAACCAGTTTATTCCCCACGGACATTGCTATCTCTGGAAGCCGGGATTAGTCTGGTTGCACGTTGTTTCCGACTCACTAACTGCAATAGCTTATTATTCAATTCCATTCATGCTGGTGTATTTTGTCAGCAAACGCAAAGATTTGCCGTTTGACTGGATATTTTTAATGTTTGGTGCATTTATCATTGCTTGCGGTACAACTCATGTCATGGATGTTTGGACACTTTGGTATCCAACTTATTGGTTATCAGGGTTGATTAAAGCCATTACAGCTTTGATTTCAGTCACTACAGCGGTACAACTTGTGCCATTAATACCTCAAGCATTAGCTTTACCTAGCCATGCACAACTAGAAGCTGCAAACTCTCAACTAGCCACAGAAATTGCTGAACGCAAACGTACAGAAGAAGTACTCAGAGAAAGTGAAGAACGTTGGCAATTAGCTTTGCGTGGCAATAATGATGGGATTTGGGATTGGAATATCAAAACAAATCAAGTTTTTTTCTCTTCTCGTTGGAAAGAAATGCTTGGTTATGAAGACGATGAAATTAAAAATCATCTGCAAGAAATTTGGACAAGAATTCACCCAGATGATTTAGATGCTGTAGTCAAAGCTGTTCAAGATCATTTTGCAAAATTCACACCATTTTACGCTAAAGAATTTCGGGTGCTTTGTAAAGATGGGAAGTATAAATGGATATTAGATCGGGGTCAAGCCTTGTGGGATGAAAATAATAATGTCATCCGTATGGTAGGGTCGCATACAGATATTACTGAACGTAAGCAAGCCGAAGAAACTTTAAGTAAAATACTCGCACAACTAGAAACTAAAGTAGAAGAACGCACAGCAGAGTTAAAAAAAAATCAACCAATCATTAGAGGCAGAAATTACTAAACGTAAACAAACAGAAAAGGCATTAAGAGATAGTGAAGAGCGATTTCGGACGGCATTTCATCAAGCAGCAGTGGGAATTGCCCATGTAGGTTTAGATGGCAGATGGTTATTAGTTAACCAAAGGCTTTGCGATATTGTTGGTTACACAGCCGAGGAATTAGAGTTACGCACCTTTCAGGAAATTACTCACCCAGATGATTTAAATGAATCTTTAAAATATGTTGATGAAATATTACTAGGTAATATTCAGACATATTCAATCGAAAAACGTTATTTTCGCAAAGATGGTACTGTCATCTGGATTAACTTGACTGTTTCGTTAACATACCATACTTCGGGAGAACCAAAGTATTTTATTGCTGTGATTGAAGATATTAGCGATCGCAAACAATCTCAAGCACAAATTCAAGCATCATTACTCGAAAAAGAAGTCTTGCTCAAAGAAATTTACCACAGAGTCAAAAATAATTTACAAGTAATTTCTAGTCTGCTAAATTTGCAATCTGATTATATTCAAGACCAAGAAGATATGTATGTCTTTCAAAAAAGTCAGCAGCGAATCGAATCAATGGCCTTGGTACATGAAAAAATGTATCAATCTCCTGACTTAGCTCGCATTGATTTTAGTGAATATCTTCAAGATTTAGTTGCAAGTTTATTTAGCACTTATGGAATTAATGCAGGTGCAGTTTCTTTAAGATTTAATGTTGAAAATCAAGTTTTACTCGGTTTAGATTTGGCGATTCCCTGTGGGTTAATTGTACATGAATTAGTATCTAATTCTTTAAAATACGGTTTCCCTAATGGGAGAGCTGGAGAAATTTATGTAGGAATTAGAGAAGATTTAGACCAGCAATTTACTATCTTTGTTAGCGATAATGGTGTTGGCTTACCACCTAATTTTAATTTTCAAAATACAGCCTCTTTAGGTTGGCAGTTGGTTGAAGCATTAACTCAACAAATCTCAGGAAGCATTAAGATTAACAGTCATGCTGGTGTAGAGTTTCAAATAACATTTCCCTTAATTTAAATTAAAAGAAATACTATTTAAGCAGGAGGATTCAGAAAAAAAATCTAATTACATATAATTGTTTTTTCGATATTTAATTTGTCTATGATAGGTAATTGATTTTATAATACAAATACATGACAGACGCGAATATTTTAGTTGTTGAAGACGAATCTATTGTTGCTAAGGATTTACAAAATAGACTGAAAAAATTTGGCTATACAGTTGCTGCGATTGCTTCTTCTGGACAAGAAGCAATTAATAAAGCTATGGAATTTAGTCCTGACTTAGTACTTATGGATATCCGTTTAAAAGGGCAAATGGATGGCATACAAGCAGCAGCAGAAATTCATAAATATTTAGATATACCGATAATTTATTTAACTGCTTATGCAGATGAAGATACATTGGAGAGAGCTAAAATAACCGAACCATTTGGTTATTTACTCAAACCTTTTAAAGAGAGAGAACTAAAAACTAATATTGAAATTGTGCTGACGAAGCATAAATTAGAACAACAATTGAAAACTAACCAACAATGGTTGACGACATTACTCAATAGTATTAGTGATGGGGTCATATCTAGCGATCGCAATCAACTGATCACCTTTATGAATCCGGTAGCAGAACAGTTGACAGGGTGGACACAGGCAGAAGCGATCACCAAAAATATAGCAGAAGTATTTAAAATTATTGATATCAATACTAGAGAACCTTTAGAAAATCCCATTAAAGTAGTTTTAGAATCAGAGGCGCTCGCACCTTTTTCAACCACAACTATTTTAATTGCTCAAAACGGTACAGAAACACCAATAGACACCAGTGCAGCACCCATCAAAGACGACAAAAATAATCTCGTAGGTGCGGTGTTAGTGTTTCGGGATGTGACAGAAAGACTACAAGCAATGGCAGCGCGACAAAAGCAAATACAGCAAGAGCAACTTGTCGCCCAATGGGAGCAACTCAATCAATTTAAAAATGACTTTTTAAATTTAGTTTCCCACGAATTGCGATCGCCACTTTATCACATGAAAAGCATGATTCAAATGTTGCAGATATCAACGGCTGTTCAACAACAGCATTACTTTCTGAACATTTTAGAAGCAGAGTGCGATCGAGAAATGGCACTAATTAACGACTTATTAGAGTTACAACGCCTGGAAAATTCATCAAATCTACTGCTGGCTCCTGATTTATTAGTTCTACAACAGTGGCTACCTTGGCTCATCGAGCCATTTCAAATTCGCACTCAAGAACATCAACAAACCTTGCAACTCAATCTACCGGAAAATTTACCCGCATTATTTTCTGACCGTCCTAGCTTAGAACGCATTTTAGTAGAATTGCTAAATAATGCTTGTAAATATACACCTGCTGACGGTGAAATTGTATTGAGTGTCAGCCACGAAACTGCTGAAATTCCCGCCAAAATAATTTTTACCATCAGTAACTCAGCAGAAATTCCCGTTGATGAATTACCCAGAATTTTTGAAAAATTTTACCGCTTCCCTGATGCAGACATTTGGAACCAAGGTGGTACAGGTTTGGGTTTAGCAATTGTGCAGAAGTTAGTCACACAACTGCAAGGTAGCATCCAAGTCACCAGCCATCAGGGATGGACAACCTTTACTTTAACATTGAGTGATTTAGAAATAAGTTAATTATTTAAACATAAAATCCCCACCATTGAATGGTGGGGAGTATGTCAAATCTATAGCGGTTCTCGGTTGGATGAGGTACATTTCAACCCCACCCCCAACCCCTCCCCGCGTGCGGGGAGGGGAGCGTTTGCGTTAGCAAATGGGGGGTGGGGTTCCGACTGTATTACAAGCAAGTAAGAACCGCTATAATTTCAACCAATTATCTTCTTGCGACAGTCCTGTACTAATTACGCTGAAGCAGTCAAATTAATCTTGACAATGAAATCATTGAAATCATTGTCACCGCCACCAACCAAATCCTCAAAGCCGAAGGTATTATCACCTAATATCCGCACATGCTGAGTTTTGTCAGAGTTGGCACCTAAAAACGTAAAGAATACAGTTGGATCATTGCTGGTATTGCTATCTAACAAAGCATCAACACCACCGTTGACAATTAAGAACGGCACATAGATGCCACCACCTGCAAAGTTACCATTATGATTACCTTGACCTTGATTAGCCACCGATAAACCAATACCTGTCACCCGTTGGTTAATGGCGGCTTGCAGATAACCAGCGTCTCCAACAAGAACGTCGGCTGTACCATCACCATTGGTATCAATACCACCGCTTTCATCAACAACTTTATAAAAGCCGACATAGTTGTTGTATGATGCTTCGCGGTAAACGCTAAAATTACCAGCAATTAGGCTATCACTGCTATATTCGCGCAAATCAATCGCTTCACCTTCTGATTTTCCTTGTAAACCGATACCGATGGCTAAATCTTCATTGGTTTCTTGGACACTGATTTGCAAGTCGTCAAATAAAGAATTGCCGCGTGAACCATCTTTCCAACCGATGGAGAAGCCACCTGTACTTAACGAAGTGATTTGCTGGGTGGTAGTGCTGGAGAAGATGATGCTACCTTGAGATTTCAAGTAAAAGCGTAGTTGTGTACCACCGTTAAATTCTAGAATACGGCTGAGGTTTTCGGGGCTAAAGCCTGTGGGGTTGTTGACTAGAACTGAGAAGATAGTTTTGGCGCGGGCGAGGGCTTTTTCTTGATAACCTGCTGCGCCTGGTGCAACGCCATCGATTTTTCCTTCGCTGTCATCAACGTTGAAGACACCGAGTTCATTGAGTAAGGCGGAACTGCGCCCTTTGATTTGGATTTTGATTTTGATTTTGGTGGACTTGCTGCCACCAATTTGGAATATGTCGTCTTTGTTGGGGTTGGTGAGGTTGCCTTGGAAGATGGTGTTGTTTAGCAGCACTGAGATGCCATTATCATTTTCTGTGTAAATATCATCTTTGCCATCGTTGTTAAAGTCTCCTACTTTTACATAGTATGGGCCACTCCCGACAGCGAAAGTAGTTGCATTAAGAAAACTACCACTACCATTACCTAGCAGCACAGATACAGTGTTGTCATCATAGTTGACGCTGACTAAATCCTGGATACCATCGCCATTGAAGTCTCCTACTGCTACTGCATCAGGATAATGCCCAACGGCGTACGTGGTAGGAATACCAAAGCTTCCTGAGCTATTACCAAGATACACTGATATTGTGTTGGCATCTCCATTTGGAGTTACTAAATCTAAAATATTGTCATTGTTGAAGTCGCCAAATGTCACATCTTCAGAATCATCATACATTCCAAGATATGAGCCAACGTCGATGATACTATAAGAGCTGAAACTACCAGAGCCATTACCTAACAGTACTGATGTGATTGAACGGCCGCCAGCGGCAATATCATCTTTGCCATCGTTGTTAAAGTCTCCTACTCTTACGTCATCAAAATAAGTTCCAACGTTGAAGGTAATGGCAGGGCTAAAGCCACCAGATTTATTGTTGAGTAGCACCGATACAGTTGGGCTATTGTCGTTGGCGGTTGCCAAATCTAGGTAGCCGTCACCGTTGAAGTCTCCTACTGCTACATCACTGGGGGAATAGCTATAACTACTTCCAGACCCAACGCTGTAATATTGGGCAGAAGCAAAGTTAAAGCTACCTGAGCTATTGCCAAATGCAACGTATAACTTACCATATTCTAAGTATGCTAAATCCAAAATGTTGTCTTTGTTGAAGTCTCCAACTACCTTTGGATAACCAGCAAAGGAGGAACTGTTGTAGTTAATGACGGGAGCGAAGGTTACTGATGTTGTCATTGTGTGTTTATGTGTAGATGTTTACTGACTAACTAGCTAAAGGCTTGGCAGATTCCAGATTTGTGAATGGGAGCGTGAGGTGTTTCTGTTCTGTGCTTCAGAACAATCTGGTTTGCTGAACCTCCAATTAGCTGTATCTTTAATAACTCTTACCTGGGATAGATGTCAAAATAATTTCTAATATAAAAAGATTAATTTTCTTCTATCTGAATGATTTAGACAGAGATGATGCTTAATAATAATTTACCTAGTATTTTTACGTAAAAACTATATTTTGATTGTTATATATCAGTAATAATACAGATGTTATTTCTCTGCGACTGGACGGTAAAATCTGCGGTGAGTTAGTCAGGTAGGTGTAAGGCTGTTGAATCCCTATCTCGCTACGCTCCACGCTTCAGGGAAAGAGCTTGCTCCCCCTGCTCCCTGTCCCTCCGCCTCTTCGGTGAGGGATTTTCATCTACCTTCCCAAACTGAAAAATATGGTTGTCACACCCGCACTCAAACGCCAAATTGCTCTTGCAATTTCTACTTCCCCTGATTTTGTTAATTGGTTACAATCTCAACAGATTAGTCTCGCTATTACTACGCCTCAAAGTTCGCGGTTGATGTTGTTGGGTGTAAATCACCAAGGGCAAATTTCCGGTTTTGAACGGGTGTTTGAGCAAGCTGCGGGGTTATACGTAACCGACGACAGGATTTATCTAAGTACTAAAGGGCAAATTTGGCAGTTAGATAATGCTTTAGTATCTGGGCAACTTTATGATGGCTATGACAAGCTATATATCCCACGCATTGGCTATACTACCGGGAATTTAGAAATTCAAGATTTGGCGGTAGAGACGGAAAATAATCGTATTGTGTTTGTCAGTAGTTTGTTAAACTGCGTGGCAACAGTGAGCGATCGCTATAGTTGCATTCCTTTATGGAAGCCTCGTTTTATCTCTAGTTTGGTGAATGAAAATCGCTGTCAGTTGAATGGTTTAGCGATAGTGAACGGTAAACCCCGCTATGTGACAGCTTACAGCCAATCTGATGTGGCGAATGGTTGGCAGCAGACATGGCAAAATGGCGGTTGTGTTGTAGATATTCAGTCTGACGAAGTTGTAGCTACGGGTTTATCTATGCCGCATTCGCCAAGATTTTATCAAGATAAGTTGTGGTTGTTGAATGCTGGTACAAGAGAATTTGGTTATATCAATATATATAGTGGAAAATTTCAAGCGGTTACTTTGGGTTCTGGTTGGTTACGGGGGTTGGCGTTTGTTGGCGATTATGCGATCGTTGGTTTATCTAAAACTAGCCATCATAGTGTCAAGCTAGTCAATAACAACGCCGAAACTGAATGCGGTTTGATGGTAATTGATATTAAAACTGGTGCAATGGTTCACTGGTTGCGTTTAGAAGGGGAAGTCACAGAAATTTTTGATGTGCAGATATTATCAAAAGTTAGCCGTCCCCAAGTTATGGGATTTCTCTCTGATGAAATTCATCAGTTAATTAACCTAGATCCTCATTCGCCGCTAGTTAAACAAAATGTGCAATCACCTGCTATCAAATTAACTGAAGAGAAACAACTAAATACTATTCCTTACTACCCAGAAACTTCGCAACCAGAGTTGATTTATCCGACGGCTGATCATCTGTACGAAGAAGCATTAGCATTACAAAAACAAGGGAAAATTCCCGAAGCGATCGCGCAATACGAAAAACTAATTTCTCAACATCCTCGTTATGCTCCAGCTTGGTATCAATTAGGAGTAATTAGAGAACGTCTAGGACAAACTGACAAAGCGATTTTAGCTTATGAAAAAGTTATAGAAATTAATCTTCATCATGCTCAAGCACATAATAACTTAGGTATTTTACGAGTAGATGCCAAAGATTTAGATGAGGCAATTAAATGTTTTACTGCTGCTATTCAAAGTAAACCAGATTATGCTTTTGCTCATAATAATTTGGGTTTAGTTTGGCAAATGCAGAGTAAATTCACCGCAGCAGCGACAAAGTTTCGGGAAGCTTTGCAGATAAATCCAGAGTATGCCGAAGCTTATTTAAATTTAGGGATTGTCTTAGAAGCACAAAATAATTTAGAAGGTGCGATCGCTTGTTTTCGTTCGGCGATTCAATATAAACCAAATTATATTAAAGCCCTCAACCGCCTTGGGGTAGTACTAACAATGTTAGCTATGTTTAACAAAGGTGATGTTAACGAACCCAAGCGGATATTTGAGCGAATTTTAGAAATGCAGCCAGGTTCGGCTGAGGCGTTTACTAATTTATTTTATCTCAAAGAAATGACTTGTGACTGGCGATCGCGTCAGTCTGATTTAACTAAGCTGTGGGAACAAACAATTCAAGAATTAGCAGATGGTAAACAGACAACACTTGATCCGTTCAACGCATTAAATAAGCCTTGGGATAGAAAGTTATTATGGCAAGTAGCTAAAACTTATGGCAATACCATATCTCAAAAATGGGAACAATTACGACAAAGTTTAAATTTTCAACATTCCCGTTATTTGAATGGCAGATTACGCATTGGTTATCTATCAAATGACTTCCGCACTCATGCTACTAGCCATTTAATGAAGAGTCTTTTCAGCTTACACAATAAAGCAGATTTTGAAATCTTTGCTTATTCTTGTGGCCCAGATGATCATAGTGAATACCGTCAACATATTGCCGACACCTGTGAACACTTTCAAGATATTGCGAATTTATCCATAGAAGAAAGTGCCGAACTCATTTTTAATGATGGAATTCATATTTTAATTGATATTAATGCTTATACATTTGGTTCCCGCAGTCAGATTCTTGCTTTGCGTCCAGCACCCATTCAAGTCAACTATTTGGCATTCCCTGGAACAATGGGTAGTGATTTTGTAGACTACATTATTGGCGATGCAGTAGTTACTCCCCCAGAATTTGCTAATACCTTTAGCGAAAAAATTGTTACTTTACCACACAGTTACCAAGTTAACGATTACCAACAGGTAATATCTAATAATCCTGTCACCCGTTCACAATACGGTTTACCAGAATCAGGTTTTGTTTTTTGCTGCTTTAATAATCACTATAAAATTGAACCAACAATCTTTGATATTTGGATGAGAATCTTAGCGGCTGTACCAGGAAGCGTTTTGTGGTTAATTGCCAAATCTCCAATTAACGAAGCTAATTTGCAAAGAGAAGCCGAAGCCAGAGGAATAAATGGCGATCGCTTAATTTTTGCCCCACCCGAAGCCAAAGCTGAACACTTAGCTAGACATAAATTAGCAGATTTATTTTTAGATACTTTATATTACAATGCTCACACAACTACGAGTGATGCTTTGTGGGCTGGATTGCCAGTAATTACCTGTTTTGGTGAAACTTTTCCTTCGCGTGTAGCCGCTAGTTTGTTAATGGCAATTGGTTTACCTGAGTTGATAACTAACAGTTTAGAAACTTATGAACAGTTAGCAATTCACTTAGCAACATATCCTGAGAAATTACAACAAATCAAACAGAAAATAGCCCAAAATCGTACCACATATCCACTGTTTGATACTCCGCTTTATACTCGCAATTTAGAGCAATCTTACCTGAAAATGTGGGAGATTTACGCATCTGGTCAACCAGCAAAAGCGATAACAATTAATTCGTAATTAATACCTGACAAGGGAGAAAAGGAAGACAGGGTAGCTAAGGGAGCGAGATGTGTATAAATCATTTAGGAGTGCTATAGTTTGGATGAGTTGTTAACAGAAGGTGAGTGAAATAGTTCTCAACCAGGATAAACTCGTCCTTTCCAAGCACCGCCGCGTCCTTGCCAATGGCGAATGGCTGAGTCGATAGTCATTAAAGTGTAGAGAAAGGCGATCGCAGGTAAACTCAAAGCTAATAATGGTGAGCATTGATAAAAGCGGATAATTGGCAAGTAAGCTAATGCCATTAATAACCATGTCACTACACCAGTAATTGCAATCATCCAATTGCCAAAAATGGCACCAATCACCACGCCCAAAGGTGGTAAGAGGTAAATCAAGGTCATGGCAATGACGGTTCCAAATAACAATACAGGTGAGTAATTTAATTGGGTATAGGCAGTCCGCGCCACCATATTCCAAATTGTTTCTAGGGAATCATAAGGGCGTAAACTGCGAGTTAAACTACTTAATCCTAACCAGATACGTCCTTGACTGGATTTCACCGCATTCGCTAAAGCACAATCATCAATTAAAGCCTGACGAATGGTTGCAATACCACCGATTCTTTCTAAAGCGGTGCGCCGAATTAAAATGCTACCACCCGCCGCCGCCGCCGTGGGATTTTTGGGATGATTTACCCAACGGAAAGGATAGAGTTTTTGAAAGAAGAAAACAAACGCCGGAATTAAAAATTTTTCCCACCGACTATCACAACGTAGTCGCACCATCACAGAAACCAAATCTAAATTTTCTTGTTCGGCTTTGGTGACAAGTCGGCGCAGATTATTGACATCGTGTTCAATATCTGCATCGGTAAGTAAAAAATATTCTGGGGTGAGTGCTTTGGCTTGTTGGATACCTTGCTGCACTGCCCAAAGTTTACCAGACCAACCAGAGGGTAAAGGCTCACCAGAGATAATTTGCAATTGCTGGGGTTTATCAACAGCGTGGGCGACTCCTTCAGCACAGGCGGCTGTGCCATCAGTACTGCGATCGTCTACTAAGAAAATATTAAAATTACCATCATAATCTTGCAGTAAAAGCGATCGCAAACTCATCGGCAAAACATCCGCTTCATTCCGGGCTGGAATCACCGCACACACTGACGGTAAAGATTCTCGCTGCGGCTGGATGACTTCTAATTGCTGGTCTAAACGCCAAAACTGTCCCCGCAAACTTAGTAATCCTAACCAAATTATTAAGGATAAGACCATCAACCCTAGTACAATTGCCACAATAACCTCTTGCAAATTCTCAGTGTCTCAGACAGAATACTATGTCTGCTGATTGTGGGAAAAAATTTTTTCTCCGTATTGCCGTGTTTAAAACTGGATGTTGAGTCCGTATAGTTCGGTAAAGATCCCCCCGCCTGCGGCCGACCCCCTTAAAAAGGGGGTGAAAAAGTGATCAGCCCCCTTAAAAAGAGGGTTTGGACTTTTGGGTAGGTAGGCTGTCATATTAATTCTGTGAAAGAGCGATAAGCCCCACTTTTTAAGGGGGGTTGGGGGGATCTTAAATTGAAATGTTGACCGAAACGAATTGGATGTTGAGTGAGTGTTGAGTTTGAGAGAGATTTAATGCAAACACAAGACAGGGTACAAGTCAATCAAGTTGCAGATGCGATCGCAGCCAGCCAAAAATATCTGCTGTCAATGCAATATCCCGCAGGTTACTGGTGGGCGGAGTTAGAATCTAACGTCACCATTACGGCGGAAGTGGTTCTACTGCATAAAATTTGGGGAACCGATAAAACTCGGCCATTAGCTAAAATCGAAACCTACTTGCGTTCTCAGCAACGGCAGCATGGCGGCTGGGAACTGTTTTATGATGATGGTGGTGAACTCAGCACTTCCGTAGAAGCATACATGGCGCTGCGGTTGTTGGGTGTTCCCGCCACTGACCCAGCCTTAGTACGGGCGCGAGAATTTATTCTACAACGGGGCGGAATCAGCAAAACTCGCATTTTTACCAAATTACACCTCGCCTTGATTGGCTGTTACGACTGGCGTGGTATCCCCTCTCTCCCGCCTTGGATTATGCTGTTACCGCCAGCTTTCCCCGTGAATATTTACGAAATGTCTAGCTGGGCGCGTTCTAGCACTGTACCACTGTTGATTGTGTGTGACAGCAAACCTGTTTATCAATTTGACCAAGCAATTAACTTAGATGAGTTATACGCCGAAGGAGTTAATCAAGTCCAGTATGAATTACCCCGCCAAGGTGATTGGACTGATTTATTCTTAACTTTGGATCAAGGATTTAAATTAGCCGAAAGCTTGAATTTAGTACCCTTCCGAGCAGAAGGAATTAAAGCCGCCGAAAAGTGGATTTTAGAACGCCAAGAAGTTACAGGCGACTGGGGCGGGATTATTCCGGCGATGTTAAATTCGATGCTGGCGTTGAAGTGCTTGGGTTATAGCCCAGATGACCCCATTGTGGAACGGGGACTTCAAGCCATTGATAATTTTGGCATTGAAACGGAAGATAACTATTGCGTTCAACCTTGTGTATCACCTGTGTGGGATACTGCTTGGGTAATGCGGGCGTTGATTGATTCTGGTTATGCACCTGATCATCCAGCAATTGTGAAAGCTGGAGAATGGTTATTGCAAAAGCAAATCCTGGATTATGGTGATTGGGTGGTGAAAAATCGCCAAGGTAAACCAGGTGCTTGGGCGTTTGAATTTGACAATCGCTTTTATCCTGATGTGGATGATACAGCCGTGGTGGTTATGGCTTTACACGCTGCCAAACTGCCTAATGAAAGTTTAAAACAAGCTGCGATCGCCCGCGCCTTAAACTGGGTTGCATCTATGCAGTGTCGTCCTGGTGGTTGGGCGGCGTTTGATTTAGATAATGATCAAGAATGGCTAAATGCTATCCCCTATGGTGACTTAAAAGCCATGATTGACCCCAACACCGCCGATGTCACCGCCAGAGTCATTGAAATGTTGGGTGCTTGTAACTTATCAATTGATTCCCATAACCTCGAACGCGCCCTGACTTACCTCCTCGCAGAACAAGAAACCGAAGGTTGTTGGTTTGGGCGTTGGGGCGTAAATTACATTTATGGTACTAGCGGTGTTCTCTCAGCTTTAGCATTAATCAACCCGCAAAAGTATCAACGCCAAATCGAAAAAGGCGCAACTTGGTTAGTTGAATGTCAAAATTCTGATGGTGGTTGGGGCGAAACTTGCCGTACTTACAACGATCCTAGCCTCAAAGGCCAAGGACGCAGCACCGCATCTCAAACAGCTTGGGCGTTAATTGGGTTAATCGCCGCCGGTGAAGCCACTGGCAAATTTGCGATGGAAACCATTGAACGCGGAATTGATTACCTAGTAAAAACCCAAAAATCAGACGGTACTTGGTTTGAAGCCGACTTTACTGGTACTGGCTTCCCCTGTCATTTTTATCTCAAATATCACATGTATCAGCAATATTTCCCATTAATTGCTTTAGGCAGATATCAAAACATCAAATAAAGCAAAAGTGTAGGGGTATAGGTGTTCACAACCCTTACACCCCTACACCCATTTTCCACAGAGAACCTACCTTTGTGGGTCAGTCTTGATTTAATTGCGCCAACTTATATGAAATCTTTTTTCGTATCTATCAGTTTATGAATTTTAATCCCATTCTTTATCTTGGGGAATTTTATTCAAAAAACGATCCATTGCCCTTTCGGCTAAAGCTGCAATGGTTAATGAAGGATTAGCACAACCTGTCGAACCAGGAATCAGCGCACCATCAACCACAAATAAGTTAGGATAACCACGCACTTTACCATAAGTGTTACAGACTGCACCCATCACTGCACCACCCAGAGGATGACCCGTAGAACTAAAGTCTGGTGGTATGGCTAAAGCTGTATCATTAGCTTGATTGAGTCTTTGATAAGCATCTAAGTTAGCCTGAAGAATTTTCTGATTGTTGGCTGAATTCTTCGGCCAAAATAAATTAGCAGATTGTGTGGCGCGATTATATGTGAGATAGCCTTCTGGTTTAGTAATAGCTAAAGCGAGGGCAGCATAAACACCTTGGGGGACAATGGGGAAAGGCACTGGCTCAATCACTAAAGGTGCGATGGGATTGTCAAAATCTTCAATGACGGCTGTGCCAGGCCCGCCTAATGTAGGATTAGTTTGCATAGATGTCGCAATTCCAGTGACTGCATCACCATTAGTTCCCCAAAATTGTCCTACCTGATTATTAAGCCGACGTAATGTGCAGTTCTGTTTAGCGCGTAATAATAATTCTGTAGTTCCAATAGAACCAGCCGCCAAAAACAAATAGCGACAAACAAAGGTTTTTTTGGCAACTACAGCGCCTTGTTCTGTAATTTGATTGCAAGTAACCCGAAAACGTCCCCCAGAATGTTCTTCTATCGCTGTCACTACGTGTAGAGGGCGAATTTCGACATTACCAGTAGCCTCCGCCATACTCAAGTAATTTCGGTCTACGCTATTTTTAGCACCACTATTCAGACCGTAGTACACTTGCCCTGTAATAGCCGAAGGAACTTTTTGACCTAAAATTTCTTGCTGCACAATATTCCAATCAACAGCAATGTCCAACTTGCGGGTTTTGAAACCTGCTTTTGCTGCTTGTTCTAAAAATATCCGGCTGGCTAAGTAATATTCTGTATTTAAAATTGCATCAGGTATGGGAGATGGCTTGATAATAGAACGTACTCTGGGGTAGTAAACTTCATCAAGTTCCTCATATTTAATACTGCGGGGAAAAACTCGATAAAAATTTTCTTTGGTTGGTTGATAACTAATAGCGTTGTAAACTAGTGAACCACCTCCTACACCTGCACCACGATAGGCCAGGATACCATCACCAACTTTGACATCCAACACACCAGTATAGATATCAATAGGCGTTTGATTGAAGATAACTGTCGTTGGACTCAGCCAAGTTGAGCGACCATCGGGGTTTTGATATGTAGAGAAAGTATTACCAGCATTGGTAATTGGCCAGCGTCTTCCTCTTTCTAGAACTATCGTTTCAATACCAGCTTGACCAAGGCGCAACGCTGCAACGGCTCCCCCAAAACCACTACCAATCACCAGCGCCTCGATATTTTCTTCCAGACGATGAGCATTTGCACCAACTGAAGATAAACCTATACTTGCAGTTGCGGCGAGGGATGCTTGCAGGAATTGACGACGTTTTATTACTCTGGGCATAAATAATCTCCTGTATTAGCTGCTGATGAGCTGATACATTTACGTACAAGTTGATTTAACTAGTGGCAATTAATGTTTTTGTTAATTTCAGAAGCACCGCAAAAATAGCACCCTCTCCGTTGTGGCAACTTCTACTACATTTTTTGCACAATCCACAAAATACCAGTAGCAAAAATATTTGCTCTGCCAAATTGCCAAAATCTTGTTTTTCTGTCTGAGGTGTACAGTATTAAGATTTATTTTATGCGGTAGTAGAAAAATAAAGGGTCTAGGCTAATTATGTGCTTCTTCATATCGATTTGGTATTGGTATTACCTTTGTTTGTAAGTCCTATGTGTCTCACAAGCTAACCAATGACAAACTATTTAAACTATGCCTACAAGCTCTGAGTATTTTAGGATAAGGACATGGCAAGAGATTAGGATTGGGTCAATTCATCTATGGATCTCAGCAACAACCCAAAAGATTGGTCATGGCCGTTTTGGCCTGTTGTTCCCCTTTATCCCTACAAGCAACGGCGGACACATTGCCAAGAAATTGTGAAAGATGCAATTTGGACATTCGACCAACTGCATGGCATTCTCTATACTATTGTCCCGATTCGGATGACGGTGATTAAGCTGACAGGTGGTGGTTTGTTGGTGTATGCACCTGTCGCACCAACTAAAGAATGTGTGCGGATGGTGCAGGAGTTGGTAGCAAAGCATGGTGAGGTGAAGTACATCATTCTCCCAACCAGTTCTGGTCTTGAACACAAGGTTTTCGTCGGCCCCTTTGCCAGAAACTTTCCGCAAGCGCAGGTGTTTGTTGCGCCTCATCAATGGAGTTTTCCGTTCAACTTACCACTGAGTTGGTTAGGGTTTCCCCAAAACCGGACTCAGGAACTACCAGAAGATGCTAGTCTTGCGCCGTTTGCCGATGATTTTGAGTATGAGGTGTTAGATATTAACTTGGGACGAGGTTCTTTTGGGGAAGTGGCATTGTTTCACAAGCGATCGCACACCCTACTGTTAACCGATACAATCATCTCCATACCCGAAAATCCTCCGGCTATCTTGCAACTAGACCCATACCCCTTGCTATTCCACGCCAGAGAAAATGCCCTCCAACCCATTGAAGATAACGCCGCAAACCGCCTTCAAGGATGGCAGCGTATTGCCTTATTTGCGATTTATTTCCGTCCCAGTGCATTAGATATAGCAGGACTCGGTGAAAGTTTTCGCGAAGCTTTACAAGCACCAAACCATTCTCGCCAAGCATACTTCGGTTTATATCCATTTCGTTGGCAAGAAAATTGGCAGCAGTCATTTTATGCCCTGAGTGGTAATGGTCGTTTATTTGTCGCCCCAATTTTGCAAACTCTCATTCTGCCCCAAGCACCGCAACAAGTCATCGACTGGGCTAACAAAGTTGCAAAATGGAATTTTCAACAGATTATTTCTTGTCATTTTGATGCGCCTATTGCTACCACTCCCCAGCAATTCCGACAAGCATTTAGTTTCTTAGAAAAGCAGCCATCAGTCAGTTCAGAAAGTCAGCCTTGGTTAGAAAAAGACTGTCAATTCATCAAAGAACTAGAAGCAAATTTACTCAAGCAGGGTATCGCTACTCCTCCCAAAGAGAAGGTGTAATAACATTGGCAAGAGGCAGGAGGCAGGAGGCAGGAGGCAGAAGGGAAGAGGGTTTTAGCCTCCTTTACATAGTTGGGTTTATTGATGCTTACCTACTTATCTGAAGTTGCAGAAATAGATTTTGCGTACACAATTTTAGATTTTGAGCCAAAAAACAAAAATTAATTACAATTACGTTAATATGAGCTTGTATAAATAACTTTAGTTAACTGCGTATATAAATGGATATCGCGCTGATCGTCAAATTTCTCGCGCCCTGTCTGCCATTTCTGCTCAACGTGGGTGGTAAAGTTGCAGAAGGCGCATCACAAAAAGTTGGTGAGGATGTTTGGAATAAAGCTAAAGCTATTTGGGGAAAGTTACAACCCAAAGTAGAAGCTAAGGAAGCCGCCAAAGAAGCTGCTGTGGATGTAGCACAAACTCCAGATGATGAAGATTTACAAGCAAGTTTGCGAGTGCAACTAAAAAAGATTTTGGATGCTGATACAACACTGGCTGAGGAAATCGCCCAGATTTTGCAGGCAACAAAATCTGATGATAGCTCTGTTAGCCTCAACGCTCAAGCTTACGACGAAAGTATACAGATAAATACAGCAGGTGATGTTAATCAGCCAAACTATGATTTCAGCCGAAATATCAATAGCCCAAAGTAACTAACCACATTGCTGTTTATGGTACTGCACAGCAAGAAATAGTAGAGTGGCTAGAACGCAGTACCAAAGCTGAATCACCGGGAGTTCTCAAAGCGGGTAACTCCCCTAAAAACTTGGCTTATTGGCAAGGGCGAAAAACCGAAATTGCCCAAGTTCAGCAATGGTTAACTGATGAAAATACCTGTTTAATTGGCATAGAAGGCATCGGTGGCACAGGTAAATCGATGCTGGCAGCGAAAATTTATGCTGAAATTGCCGGGTTCCCCAAGCGATTTTGGGCTGATGTCAGTAATGGTGAAGGTTTTAGCGATGTAGCCAGAGAAGTATTAACACAATTTGGTTTTCCTGTGCCAGAACAAGAAGCGCAGTTAGTAGAAGCGTTAGTTAGGTGTCTGCGTTCTGGGCAATTTTTACTGGTTATTGACAATCTGGAAAGTTTATTACAACCTGATCGACAGTGGGGAAGTTTATTTTACGGTGAGTTTTTCCAAACATGGATAGAATCTGGTGGTAATAGTAAGGTGTTAGTCACCACAAGGGAAAGACCGGAATTAAAAGGCTTTGCATGGCTACCCTTGAAAGGTTTGCAAGTAGATGAAGGGGTTGCACTATTAGCAGAATTGGGCATTAAAGGCGATTTAGGGGAGTTTGTGGAATTAGTAGATGGGCATCCCCTATTGTTGAGATTGGTAGCAGACTTATTAAAGGAAGAATACTCACAAGACCCGGATTTAAGCAGATTAGCAGATTTAGGCTTAGGAAATTTGCGGCAGTTATTAACAGATTCCCAAGTGGTAGGTGTGCATCGCCGGGAAAATGTGGGGATGGTATTGGTGTTGGATGCCAGTTTTGCAAGATTGAGTGAGTTACAAAAGGCGTTATTACTGAATATTAGTGTTTATCGTGGTGCGGTTGACAGTGCCGCATCTGTGGCATTGTTGCCGGGAAGTACAGAACCAGAGATTGAAGCAGAATTAAGGAATCTGGTTAAGCGTTCTTTATTGGTAGAAAAACTTAATGGTAAGCGGCGATTTGAATTTCAGCCTGTGGTTTTGGAGTATGTGCGGTATAAAGCTGGTGAACAGACAGAAGCACATCAACGAGCCATTGACTATTATCGCTCAATTGCTAAACAATCACCTTGGACAACAAAAGACGACGTTCAAGAATACTTGGAAATCTTTCATCACTTTTATCAGTTGCAAGATTATGATTCTGCTTTTGATGCGCTTTGGTTTTGCGATGATTTTTTAACCTTGCGGGGTTATTACATCGACCAAGTGGAATTATATGGGCAGTTAGTAAGTAAATGGGCAGAAATTGGTGATAGAGAAAATTGGAATTATCGAGCTGCTCTCACTTCATTAGGCAATGCTTACCGTTCTCTGGGAGAGTACCAACGGGCGATTGAGTTCCACAAGCAGTCTTTGGAAATATCAAGGAAGATAGGCGATCGCAATGGTGTTGGTAATTCCTTAATCGGTTTAGGCAATGCTTACGATTCCCTGGGAGAGTATCAACGGGCGATTGAGTTCTTCCAGCAGTCTTTGGAAATATTTAGGGAGATAGGCGCTCGCGATGGCGTTGGTAAATCCTTAAACAATTTAGGCAATGCTTACAATTCCCTGGGAGAGTACCAACGGGCGATTGAGTTCCACCAGCAGTCTTTGGAAATCAAAAGGGAAATAGGCGATTGCAATGGCATAGGTAGTTCCTTAAACAATTTAGGCAATGCTTACAATTCCCTGGGAGAGTACCAACGGGCGATTAAGTTCTACCAGCAGTCTTTGGAAATATCAAGGGAGATTGGCGATCGCAATAGCGTTGGTAATTCCTTAATCGGTTTAGGCAATGCTTACTGTTCCCTGGGAGAGTACCAACAGGCGATTGAGTTCTTTCAGCAGTCTTTGGAAATATCAAGGGAGATTGGCGATATTCGAGGGGAAGCGACAGTCTGGTTTAATTTAGGTTTGACATTAGAAAAAGTCAACCGAGAATCAGACGCGCTTGGTGCTTATCGCAATGCTCGTGAACTATTTCAAAAAATGGAACTTGATGCTTATGTACAACGTTGCAACAATAAAATCGAGCGAATTTCGCAACCACAAACGCTTGTAGTTTCTCTCCGTGGTTTTTGGGGGTGGTTGCGGCGGTTGTGGCGTTGGCTTCGCTCTTGGTTGCGGCGGTGACTTTATCTCACGCAGAGTCGCAGAGCCACAGAGAAGAAACTTTATAGAGATACTATTTAATGAATTTCAAGCCAAAAGAACTGATCATCACCAAACTGGAGCAGGGATTACCCGCTATTACTCCAGCCTTTGGTGCAGCGTTAGCAGAAGCTTGTGCTGTTTGCTTGAATGATCAAGGAAATATCCAAGGTGTAGAACTTCAAGTTCAAGGAGACTTAACAGATGTTTTCAAAATTTATTGGCAAGAAGTCACAGATCAAATGTTGCGATGTTGGAATGACAATGAATACACTACAGAACAGGCAGCCTATGGAATTACCCTGTTAATCATTCAAGAACTTACTGAATATACAGTTGTCGAACGTTCTCGCAGAGGAACTGGATTTGATTACTGGTTAGGCAAAAAAGGTGACAATAATCAACTGCCATTCCAAAATGCAGTTAGGTTAGAAGTCTCAGCCATCCGTCAGGGTGATGACAGTAAGATAAAAGCTAGAGCTAAACAAAAATTGGAGCAAGTAAACTCTGTTGATAGTAGTCTACCAGTTTACATTGTGATTGTTGAGTTTAGTAAACCTTTGTGTTTTGTAATGAAAAAATGAACCAGATTCAAGATTTACATAAACAAGCAATGGATTTAGCTGAAATGGCACAAGTTGCTAAACTCAAAGGCGACTCTGTTTTAGCTTTACAACTCTCTAAACAAGCATTTGAAAAAGAACGGTTAGCAGCAGAATTAATTGTCAATAATTTTGCAGCAGAACCTACACGTTCAGTCTTACATCGTAGTGCCGCAACTTTAGCAATTGACTGTGGAGAAATTGCAGCAGCAGAACGTTTAATTGCCGTAGCTTTATCAGGCAATCCGCCTCAAGAGATTGCCGAAGAACTCAAGGATTTATTTGTGCAGATTAACATTGATAAATATTTTGCACGTCGTGGTATTGAATTTGATTCAGCCAAACTATAGTTATAGGCTTTATTGCCTAGCAAGGAATTTTAGAATTTAATTATTAACCGAGAATCAAACGCACTGAGCAATCTCAATGCCCCTGAACCGCCGTAGTTTTTGGGGGTGGTTTCGGCGGTAAACAAAATCCATTCACGTATAATTAATATAAGCTGTTAATTTTCAACGTCTTAATCACCTATGTAAAAACTAGAAATAGAACTTGATCAAGAAACATTTGCCAAAATCAACCAATTGGCACAAACCTATAATTGTCAAGTGTCAGACTTAATTGCAGCCATGATTGGGCATCTCACTCAACCTGAAATTCTTAATGATAAATTTATCGGTAAATGGGCTGATGACGCTGAATTAGTTGATGAAATGGTTGCAGATATTTTAAAACACAGGAATTATAGAAATTAAAGTTAGGTGTGAGAAAATCTTTAATTGATAATTTTAAAATTAATGCTAAATCTATTACTTATAGAGCTATATGGACACAGAACACAATTTTTGTGATTACTGTTTCCGAAATCATCAAGGGATGGAGGAAAACAAATCGAAATGATCGCATTCAAGAGTTTTTAGCAGATTTGTCTCTACTATAAATCTTGCCTTGCCTTTAGACCACAGATGTGCAGAATTTTCAGGTTTGATTCAAGCGGATTTAGAAACATCAGGACAACCAATCGGATTAGCAGATGTCTTAATAGCTGTTACAGCGATCGCAAACAACTTAGTTTTAGTCACAGGTAATACTAAACATTATCAAAAAATCCAAGAGTTAGGATACGCTTTAGTAATCGATAATTGGCGAGAATGAGTTTTTTTGATTCATAGTCATAATGAACCAGATTCAATATTTACATAAATAAGCAATGGATTTAGAGGAATTGTAAGATTGAATCATTAACCGAGAATCAAACGCACTGAGCGATCGCAATGCTGGTGAAATGGTATTACTACCTAAAAGGTATTAGTTAAGTGGTGGCTGAAGTTCTAGTTTCCTCAGAGATGGACAGTAATATCCGGCGATTTCTTTAGCGATCGCATCCGGTCGGGAAATATTATCTGAATTAAGAAAGACAATTACGGTAATTTTGTCATCTATAAAGCGAGTGATATTGCTGGCAAATCCTAAAATTTCCCCATTATGTCCGACTACTCGGCGATCGCCATAATTCAATACCTGCCAACCCAACCCTGCTATATATCTCAACTTATCCCAATTATCGCCTCGTTTTGGAGGATGAGGAGTCCACATCGTTTCTAGGGTTGATTTTTTTGGCGATCGCTTCCTCTAGCGAAATTACCCCTTCCTCTACCAACATCATAGTAGCTGTGGCGGTAAATGTTTTGCCCACAGAAGCAATTTCATAAACTGTGCGTTCGGTTGCTGGTACAGAATGTTCGACATTTGCCAAGCCATAGCCTTTAACTAAAACAGGTTCGCCTTCTTGGATAACTGCAACTGACAGTCCAGGAATTTGGTTTTTAGCCATTGTGGCTTGAATATAGTCGTCAACCATGATTGATCTAATACTATTTTGGATTTTAGATTTTGCCAAAAGTGCGGGGGTTTCCCCTTTTGAGTTATGTTTTTAAATACAGTAAATCGATAAAGTTAGTGATGTATGTTTAACTGTAGCAAGGATTTTAGGGTTTACATCTATATCAGGTTTTTCGTGAAATGGTATGAGTTAAAATAACTGTGAAAGTTTAGCCAAAATACTCATAGATTAATAATCACTGCCAACCAATTCCCCATACAGCTTTATGGCTGTGATATTATGGGAGACTGCTGCATATATTTAGAAAAACTAGAAAAATAGATCATGGCTCTGACGCAACAGCGCAAACAAGAAATAATTTCCAACTTCCAAGTTCACGAAACCGATACTGGTTCAGCTGATGTCCAAATCGCAATGTTGACCGAGCGAATTAACCGCCTCAGCGAACACCTCCAAGCTAATAAAAAAGACCACTCTTCCCGACGTGGTTTGCTTAAGCTTATTGGTCATCGTAAACGCCTGCTGGCTTATCTCCAACAAGAAAATCGGGAAAAATATCAAGCTTTGATTGCTCGCCTTGGTATTCGTGGATAGGGACTATCGCTTATGTCTGCTGAAGAATCTGAACGCAGTCGTTTGCCTTTTGAACCGAACAAAAAAACGCCAAAAATCTGTAAAAGTTCAAAAAAATCCGATCAAGTCCAATAATCCCGCAGAATCAGCCAGCCAGAAACAGCCATTTACAAAAGAAGAAATGGCTATTCCCCAAGTGGTGAGTCAGCGGATGATTCGGCGAGTGGCATTTTTTTGTGGTGTCCCCACAGCTTTAGGGATTACTACATTAGTAGTTAGCTATCTACTGGCGACGCAAGCCCAAATCAAATTAGCTCCTGTTGCCGTATTACTGGTTAATATGGGGCTATTTGGTTTAGGTGTGCTAGGCATTACTTACGGCGTTCTTTCAGCCTCTTGGGATGAAGAAAGACCTGGAGGTTTACTCGGAATCAGCGAGTTTTCCACCAATTTCGGACGTATGGTAGCGGTTTGGCGCGAAACTCGACAAAAGAACCTCTGATAATTGGCGCTCAGGTATTCAGATAACTCAGTATTGGGTAATTTACGTGTAAATGTTGAAGTTAAAGTTATATAACTTCAACATTGCTAATCCAGAAATCTACTATCTGATGTCACTCAATATTCAGTAGTTCCAAGACTGAGCGCCTTATTTTTTATATAGATGTTGCCAAGGTAATTAGGATATCAGTAAACATGAACGGCAGCAAAAGACTTCTAGCTCTGTAACTTATAGCCTAATAAATGTTAATTTCTCATCATTAAAAATTACGCGCAACACTGAGAAGTACGACAATATAGTTAAGCTTATTCAATTGATATTTCACTCAAATCATTAGGTAATTAAAAATGATCGTAGTCATGAAGATTGGTTCCCCAGAGGCGGAAATCAACCGCATTGACGAGGAACTAACTAGCTGGGGACTAACACCAGAAAAAATTATAGGTAAACACAAAGTCGTAATTGGTTTGGTAGGTGATACTGCTGATTTAGATCCCCTACAAATTCAAGAAATTAGCCCGTGGATTGAGCAAGTCTTAAGGGTAGAACAGCCTTACAAACGCGCTAGTCGTCAATTTCGTCATGGTGAAGCCTCAGAAGTGGTGGTGAATACTCCTGATGGTGCCGTTGTTTTTGGGGAACAACACCCTTTGGTGGTTGTGGCTGGCCCTTGCTCTGTAGAAAACGAAGAAATGATTGTGGAAACCGCACAGCGAGTTAAAGCCGCAGGTGCTAAGTTTTTGCGTGGCGGTGCATACAAACCCCGGACTTCTCCTTATGCTTTTCAAGGACATGGTGAAAGTGCTTTGGATTTACTAGCCAAGGCGCGAGAAGTCAGTGGGTTAGGTATAATTACTGAAGTGATGGACGCTGCTGAACTCGATAAAATTGCTGAAATTGCCGATGTTGTGCAAGTAGGGGCGAGAAATATGCAGAACTTCTCGCTGCTGAAAAAAGTAGGCGCACAACCCAAACCAGTGCTGTTGAAACGGGGAATGTCATCCACAATTGAAGAGTGGTTAATGGCGGCTGAGTATATTTTGGCGGCGGGAAATCCGAATGTGATTTTATGTGAGCGGGGTATTCGCACCTTTGACCGCCAGTACACTCGCAACACTCTAGATTTATCGGTAGTACCTGTGTTGCGAAAACTCACACACCTGCCAATTATGATTGACCCTAGTCATGGTGTCGGCTGGGCGGAGTTTGTACCTGCAATGGCAATGGCGGCGATCGCATCTGGTACTGATTCTCTCATGATTGAGGTGCATCCCAACCCGAAAAAAGCCTTATCTGACGGGCCACAATCTTTGACACCAGAACGTTTTGACCAGTTAATGCAAGAATTGGCTGTAGTTGGCAAAGCTGTAGGACGCTGGCCACAACCCGCTGTGGCTTTGACTTAACGGGAAACAGGGAGTAAGTAACAGGGACTATCTGTGACGGGGGATTTAAGCTCCCGTCAAGACTTACCACCTAATAATGCCTGCAATGGAAATTGCGATCGCTAAATAATCACAATCAAAACTTAGACCGCAGAATTATCTGTCGAGATTGGGTATAAACTTTTCACAATTGCAGATTGTAGATTTTGGTTCACAATTATGTTTAGATAGCCAAACCAAATCATAATGCGCTCTTGGTTAAATAGTACACTTCGCATTCGCCTAGTATTTCTTGTCCTTTTAGCTGTTGTTCCAGCACTAGGATTAATTCTGCACACTGCTTCCGAACAACGGCGTACCGCTACAGTAGAAGCACAAGAACAAACACTCAGGCTGGCGAGATTGGCAGCTAATAACCAAAAGCAGGTGGTAGAAGGAACTCGTCAACTGCTGATGATCTTGGCACAGTTAGCAGTTGTGCGTCAGGGAAAGTCAGCAGAGTGTAATCAATTACTGGCAGATATCCTCAAACAACATTCAGCTTATGCTAATTTTGCTGTACTGAATTCTCAGGGAAATATTATCTGTTCTGGGTTGCCTGACTCTGGCTTGCTAAATCCCAAAGACCGCACTTATTTTCAACGTGCTGTGCAAACCCGGAAATTCGCAGTTGGTGATTATCAAATCGGTCGTAGCACTAAAAAAGCTACCTTAAATTTTGCTTACCCAATTTTAGATAAAACTGGGCGTGTGCAAACTTTGGTTGTTGCGGCACTAGATTTAGAACAGTTAAACCAGTTGGCGGCGCAAGTCAAAATGCCTCCAGACTCAGTGTTGAGTGTGGTTGATAACAATGGAGTACTTTTAGTCCGCTATCCTCATCCAAATGCTTGGGTTGGCAAATCTTTACCACCAAATGCTCTCACAAGGATGAAAAATGCTCAGGGTGAGGGTATTGATGACGTGACGAGCCTGGATGGAGTACAGCGAATTTTTGCTTTTGTTCCTATAGGCAATAATCCACTCAACCCCGATGGATATATTCGAGTGGGAATTCCCAAATCGGCAGTTCTGGCAAATGTTAATAGTTTATTATTCAAAAATTTAATTAGTTTGGGTGCGGTGACTTTTTTGGCGATCGCCGCTGCTTGGATAGGTGGAGATGTGTTCTTTCTCAGACAAATCCAATCTTTGGTACAAACAGCCAAGATATTAGGTAGTGGTCAACTCAACACACGTACTGGACTGTCTCATCTATCGGGAGAATTTGGTCAACTGGCGCAAGCAATTGACGAAATGGCCGCCGCACTAGAAGTACGGGAGATGGCGATCGCTTCTTTAAGCCAAAATATGCAAACTTTATTTGAGTTAATTCCTATCGGCATTCTGATCACAGAAGATATGGAATTTCAGGAGGTTAAATCTAACCCCGCATTTGCTGAAATGTTAGGTATCTCTCCGAACATTAATGTTTCGGCGACTCCTGTAAATGCACCGCCGCCAAATTATCAAATTCTGCGGGATGGCCAGGAACTTTCTCCAGAAGAATATCCGCTACGCTATGCGGCCTTGCATAATACCGAAGTTAAAGGCACAGAAGTTGATATTGTGCGGGCTGATGGTAGCATATTTAATTTATTTGGTTATGCAGCGCCCCTAGTTGATCAGCAAGGTAATCCTAGGGGAGCGGTAGCAGCTTTTTTAAACATTACTGAACGCAAGCAAACTGAAGAACGCACACATCGATTGATGAGCCAGGTACAAGAACAAGCCAATATCTTAAATGCGATTCTCTCGGCTTCAGTGGATCATATTTTTATTTTTGATCGGGATGGTCGTTATCAGTATGTCAGTATCGGCGGTGCTGCCGTTTTAGGCTGGAAACCAGAGGAAATGTTAGGTAAGACTTGGCAAGAACTGAATTTTCCTCCAGAAACTTTGGCAACGATGGATCAGTTAGATAGCCAAAGAGAAAAAGTCATGGCTACCGGACAACCCATCAAAGCAGAAAGTGAATATTGTGGCGCTGATAGAGTCCATTGTTACGAATATGTTTTGGCTCCTCTATACAATCCTGAGCAAGCGATTGCTGGTGTAATTGCCATATCCCGTGATATTAGCGAACGGCAAGCTGCACTGCGTGAACGTCTGCGAACTGAACAAGCACTACGCCAAAGCGAACAACGCCTGCGACTGGCACAAAGAGCGGGCAAAATTGGCACTTGGGAGTGGAATTTAAGAACTGGTGAGGTATATTGGTCGGAAGGAATCTGGGATATCTTGGGATTGGAAGTAGGTTCAGAAGCACCTGGATTCAAACCTTGGGTTGATTTTATCCACCTTGAAGATCGCCCACGCATCATGGCAAGCGTTGAAACAGTCTTAGCGGCGGGTAAAGAATATTATGACGAATTTCGCATTGTTCGCAGAGATCACACAATTGTTTGGTTAGCATCCAAAGGTAAAATTATCCGCGATGCAGATGGAGAAGCTGAACGGTTTTTAGGAGTCAACATTGACATTAGTGAACGCAAACAAATCGAAGCAGAACGAGAAGAATTATTGTTACGTGAACAAGCGGCGCGAGAAGGAGCTGAAACCGCTAACCGCATCAAAGATGAATTTTTAGCGGTATTGTCTCATGAATTGCGAACACCACTGAATCCGATTCTTGGTTGGATTACATTACTACGGACTCGCAAATTAGATCCAGAAAAAACAGCCATCGCCTTAGAAACCATCGAACGCAATGCTAAATTACAAACTCAACTCATTGGTGATTTATTAGATATTTCTCGCATTTTGCAAGGCAAATTAACAATGACGATTACGCCAGTTGATTTAGCGACAATTATTGCAGCAGCCCAAGAAACAGTGAGGTTAGCAGCCGAAGCTAAATCAATTGAAATTTATACCGAAATCCCACCGGATATCTCGCCTTTTATGGGAGATGCCAGCCGTCTGCAACAGGTAGTGTGGAATTTGCTGACGAATGCTGTGAAATTTACTCCAACTGGCGGCGAGGTTAAAATCAAGTTGGAGTCTGCTGCTAATTATGTCCAGATTCAAGTGAGCGATACAGGCAAAGGCATTACGCCAGAGTTTTTACCTTATGTTTTTGAAACCTTCCGTCAAGCCGATAGTGCCACAACTCGGAAATTTGGTGGACTAGGATTAGGATTAGCAATTGTGCGTCATATTGTGGAAATGCACGGTGGTACAGTTCACGCCCATAGTCTCGGAGAAGATACAGGAGCTACCTTTACAGTCAAGTTACCACTGATCACTAAAGTTCTTCAATCCCATCAAAATCCCCCATTAGCCAAAAAATTATTGGATTTACACGGTGTGCAAGTGCTGATAGTCGAGGATGAACAAGATACCAGAGAATTACTAGTGTTCACAATTCAGGAGTATGGCGCACAAGTCAAAGCTGCTGCATCCGCTGATGAAGCATTAGAAATTTTAAAACAATCTCAGCCGGATATTTTAGTGTGTGATATTGCTATGCCAGAGATGGACGGCTACACACTCATCCGTCAGATCAGAACTTGGCCTAAAGAACAAGGTGGACAGATCCCGGCGATCGCCCTCACAGCTTATGCTGGAGAATCAGATCACCAACAAGCCCTCGTCGCAGGTTTTCAAAAACACTTATCTAAACCTGTGGATCTGGAACAATTAGTAGAAGCGATCGCTAGTCTCTGCAAGATGGGATTTTAGATTGAGAATGGTATCACTAATCCTCTACTCCCAACTCCCTACTCCCTATATTTAACAAATTTAAATTAACTGTTTTGCCACCCTATCAAGATTTTTACGAATTTCTAAAGTGGCGACACCAGTGATTGCGCCTTCGTCCTCAGCCGAATATTGGGCGGCAAATTTTTTGACTGCGGCTACAGTTCTAGGGCCATAAAAGGGATAATCTTTGGGTAAGTCTGCTTTGACTACTACATTCAATTCATATTGCAAAATTCTGATCACTTCTTCCGCTTTCGCCATTGTTTTTGGCCCCACTACACCATCTACCTGTAGTCCATAATCTGCCTGAAAGTTTTTGATGGCTTGTACAGTTTTGATGGTTGTGAGTGGCGAATTATCTTTACTAACCGGAAACCCCTGCCCTAAAGCAGCAAAATCTTGAGCTAGATATCCTAATCCAAATAAAACAGAACGGAATTGAGCATTGTTATAGGTAATCATATTTACTAAAGCTCCATATCTTCAGGCTGCAAGATTGAATTACTGAGTAATTGGGTTTTATTGGTTAACATTAGCTACACCAACCTTTGATGCTATTCCTCATGAAATACATCATTATTAGGTAGCAGTTGAGTTTCAAACCGGGAGTAAACCAGTTCAGTTGTATACCAGGAAGAAAACCAGTATAAATCTTGAATAACTGTACTCGCAAGACTTTCATCAGTTGGTTCAAACTGCACTAATGCTAAATTATTCACGCCTACTACTTCTTTTCCATCTTGAAACCAAGGGGATTTCCAAAACATTAAAAATTGTAGCGATCGCCACTTCGCTTTTTCTGGGCGGTTCCAAGGAGCAATAAAACTTAATACATCAATGGCTAAATTCGCAGTTTTGGTTTTTTGCCGAGGAATCAACTCTAACGCACAACGCCAGTTAGATTGGGACGAATTTTGGCGCGGTAATTTTTTAGCAGTAACTTCCACCATATCAGCAGGATGATTCCAGCCCCACCAATATCGGACTTTTTCTGGTAATAGCCAACTTTTCAATTTGGTATGAATTAACCGCGTCAGAAATTCTTCATTTTTTAAGGCGCTACAAGTTAACTGCACCAGTACAGATAACGATTGCGAATCAATATCTTGATGAGATAAACGTACCACAGAACTATAGTGAATATCTCCCGACAAGACAATGACTTGTTGACGTTGGGCAAATAAAGTTGTGAGAAATTGTGCCAATGCTTCTGTATGAATATTCCACGCATCACCCACATCTGTAGAAAAAACCTTGTCGTTTTTTAAATGCCAATGATGAACCCAATCGATAACTTTTAAGCCAAAGACATTGGTAGGTGCAATCACAAATGTGGCAGGAATATTGGTTTTTTCTTGTAAAGGTGTCAGCAATTGTTGTTTTATCGCTTGGTCTGATAATAACCTGGGTGGGGCGATGGGTTTTTTATCGGCTGGATAACCCCGCCAAGTCCGGGTATCGAGAACAATTACTTCATGAATTGGGCTGCGAATGGTGTAATGCCAATTAAGAGATTGGGGATGTCTGGCTAAAACTAATGTGGAGTTATCTTGAGCAAAAGTTGGTAAGCCTGTGAGAGAATCGGTATCTGGCAGACCAAGATAAAGCGCGATCGCTTGATCGGCATAACTATCTGTACCGTGGGAAGCTGACCAAATTTCCGCCGCCGCCAGCAGTTTTTCCCCAGATTCACCAAAGGTAAATTGTTCGGGTGTATTTCCCCAAGCTTGAAACACACTGTAAGCTAACAGGGCATTCTGCACCACCCGCCGCCCCAAGGGTTTACCCAAAACGCGCAAACACCAAGCTTGATTCAAATTCCAGTCATCGCTAACATCGTGGTCATCAAAAATTGTGTAGGTGGGAATATTCGCCAAAGCACGCCGCACTTTTCCCAACGTATAAATGAATTGTTGTAAATCTTTGACTTCTCGATTCCAGTTTTTGATACCTTGGCGATCGCTAGTTACTTCTTTTCCTGGAGGGAATTTTCGCGGCCAGCACACAGGCGACCAAGTTAATATATAAGCCGCGTAATATTCCCCCAAACTGAGCAGATGACTGTTAACTTTACTATATTTGTTATGCAATCCGGCGGTAAAACCCGCTTGTTCTGTCGCCACTTCTGCCCGTTGTCTTGTAGGTAATTGCTTGGGAGTGCAGCTAATTGGGCTGACTGGTAACTTTTCTTCCCAACCCAGTAACATATCACCCAAATGAGTCGCCACCCATAAGGAAGGATCAGCAACATCATCACCATAAATTTGGTCGCCAGTGAGAAACAATTGCTGGGGGCGGTGTTGGGGTTGATTTGCTGTAGCTGCAATTAAACCATCGAGAATTGGTAACGCATCTAACCCATGTCCATGTGGTTTGCGACAAGAAGCGTGGACAATTTTTAAATCTTGCAGACGGCTGGGAGGTAACACAAAGGTTGGTTGTTGATGGTCAAAATAGCTAATGCTGTCTGCAACAAAATTCTCAGAACTTAATGCTTGGGATAGAGTTTGCTGTTTTGTACCACAGATAAATTGTAAAGTGTAGGCGTAGATGCGATCGCCTACGAGATGATTGCCATCCTGACATTCAGCCGTCACCGCCACAACATGCAGATATTCACCCAAAGCAACTGTAGCGCGTTGCTCGGTAAACAAACAATTTCCTAATGTTGCGCCTTGATTTGTTGTTTCATAAACCTTCAGTTCTACCCGACAAGACTGCTTGAGGGCTATCCATACCGTCACGGCTGTTGATTCAGTATGTTGTAGCATCGGCCCTGCCAAAATTAGCGGCAGTTCTGCAATAAACTCACTTCCAAAGGGGCTATACATAAGTGACTTTTATCTGCGTGCATCTGTCTTTCAAAGTTTTGCGCCGGGAAACCTGGACGGGCAAACTTTTCGCTGCGGACATCGGCGGTGAATTTATTCCCTCTCTTTTTGTTGTTTCTCTGGGACAGGCAACTTGCCTATCCCACAAGAATTATACTCAACTCTTGGCAATCCCTTCTTCACGGGCTGCCCTTTGAACAGCCGCCGCCACAGCCGGGGCGACACGAGCATCAAACACAGAAGGAATAATATGTTCGGGACTCAAATCGGCTGGGTTGACTAAAGAAGCGATGGCGCTGGCAGCTTCTAAGTACATTGTGGTAGTAATTTCTTCGGCGCGACAATCTAAAGCACCCCGAAAGACTCCTGGAAAAGCCAAAACATTGTTAATTTGATTTGGGTAATCACTGCGTCCTGTCGCCATGACCGCCACAATTTTGCTAACTAATTCTGGCTGAATTTCGGGAATGGGATTGGCCATGGCAAACACAATGGGGTCTTTCGCCATTGCTTGCACCATTTCTGGAGTTAATACTCCTGGGGCGCTGACACCAATAAAGACATCTGCACCTTGCATTGCACCGGCTAATGTCCCTTGGGCTTTGACGGCAAATTCTTGTTTTTCTTCTGTCAAGTCAGTGCGGTGAACAGAAAGAATACCTTTGGAGTCACACATCAAAATGGTTTGCGCCCCAGCTTTCCGCAGTAACCGCGCGATCGCCACACCCGCAGCGCCCGCACCATTAATTACAATGCGGATGTCTGCCATTGATTTGTTAACTAATTTCAGCGCGTTATATAATGCCGCTAAAGTGACAATCGCTGTGCCATGTTGGTCATCATGAAATACTGGAATATCTAATTCCTGCCGCAATCTTTGTTCAATTTCAAAACAGCGGGGCGCAGCAATATCTTCTAAATTCACACCACCAAACACAGGCGCAATTTGCTTCACCGCCTGAACAATCTCATCAGTATTTTGCGTAGCTAGACAGATAGGAAAAGCATCGATACCAGCAAATTCCTTGAATAGCATAGCTTTACCTTCCATCACGGGTAAAGCCGCCGCTGGGCCGAGATTGCCCAAGCCCAAAACTGCACTACCATCGGTAACAATGGCGACAGTATTTTGTTTAATCGTCAGATTATAAACTTCTTCTGGGTTGGCGGCGATCGCTTTACAAATCCTGCCAACCCCAGGAGTATAAGCCATTGCTAAATCTGAAACACTCTTGAGGGCAATGCGACTAGCAATGCTAATTTTGCCACCACGGTGTAAATTAAAAGTGCGATCGTAAACATCTATCACCTTAATGTTTGGTAGAGCTTTGATTGCTTCGACAATCGTTTCAGCATGTTCTGTACTAGCCGCATCAACTGTAATATCGCGGGTAGATTCTTGACGAGTTTGTTCAATTAAATCTATTTGACCCAGATTACCACCACAAGTTGCGATCGCCTGTGTCACCGATGCTAACATCCCGACGCGGTTGGGAATCTGCAACCGCAAAGTCAAACTAAAACTGGAATTAGGAGTTAGGTCTGCCATTGTGATTTTGCAATAGTGAATTTTAGATTTTATATTGAATCGCTGAGTAAAAATCTAGACTAAAACTAAAATCTACAAAGCCACTCTTGGGTCTTACCCAATTAAGAAGCGATCGCCTTGAGGGTTAGTCAGTGCGATCGCCTTAATTTTGGTTCCGAATTTTTACATCCAGAATCTTACATTACACAGCCACTTGATGGCTAGAGAAACGCGACAGTAATTGATCTCCACTTGTCTTCCTTGTCTCCTTTATCTCCCTTGTCCCCTAATGAACCCTAGCTAAACAAGTAATTTCACAAACCAAACTGGGTTCCTCTAGTTAATTAATTTTTGAGAACAATAAAAGAATCATTCTCATAAACTTTCGTCAAAGTAATTTTCTGGTCAGGCAAAATATAAGGCGATTGAAAATCAAAGATTGAGTTAGCCGTATCTTTTCGAGTTAGGTACTTCCGCAGACGGTTGATTGTACCAGCCCCATTCACTATCTCCTGATTTTTATATTTTTGCTTGAGCTTTTCATACAAACTATTACTAGCTATGACAAAATAGCCAGGCTGTTTAGTATGAATATAGGCATGAACAAGCGCAATCTGTCCTTCAGGTGTATTCTCTGGATTAGGGATATCAAATTTTTTACTTAACAAAGATGTCACTTCTGGGTCAATCTCTCGCGGAAACACAGTCCATCTCAAGGAAAATTGTGTAGCAACTGTCTTAATTTTCGGATCTAATAAATACGCAGCTAAACTATATTCTTCCCATTTTAAAAAATCAAATGCTATGCGAGTATTTGAAACTTGATGTTCAGAGATAAAATGAATCACATCCTTCACATCAGATGGCATTTTCTGGATTTTCACACTTGCACTCGCATAAGCCAATCCAGATGATAAAGAGAATACTGTTACTAATGTCAGATTTGCAATCACTAACTTTTTCGCTAATTTTTTATTTCTTATTGAAGAAATAATATAATTATTCCGTGCAATTATGAGGGACAGCATCATATTCATATAAATGTTAGCCCAAAACATAAATCTTGGTTGATAAGTCAGCCCACCTTTAATTATGAGAATAATTGGAAATAATAATGAAAATACAAACAAAATAGTCCAAATAGCAATAGAGTCATTAACTACCCAATTTCTGAACCGACTTAGAGTATAGATAAAATTAGGTTTAATGTTTCTGGGAGCAGTAATGATTGTATTATGCGCCTTATTTCTTTGGTTGAATTGAAAATAAATTAGAGGGATAATCCATATTAAAGACAAGAAAACCAGCTTTTTATTATATCGCAACAATGCCAGAAGCATTTGTTGTGCTTGTCTTAACCTTTCTAAGGGTGGCTCTCCCCAGATTTGCCTATCATAAATTTTGTTACCTTGGATCAAAAAATTAGCTCCTAATATTTGAGCTAATGCTACTGCTATTGTGATACTGACAAGTAATAATGCTGGCTTCCAACGTTTATGTGCAATCAAAAAAAACTCCAGCAATCAAGGAAAACAATAGACTTTCTGTCCGACAAAAATAGGCTAAAACAAAGCAAAATATTGCAATTACATAACTAATTTTGTTATTCGATTTCAGATAATTGAATACACTGTAAATAGCTATAGATACAAAGAAAAAACTATATACCTCCGACATCGGAGTATGCGCTAAATCCAATAGTAAAGGCGTGCAGAGACACATTAAAAAAGCTACAACGCCAGTGCTATCATTAGTTTGTAAGGCAACAGAACGACTAATAAAAAATAAACCTAGCAAGACAAAAGTAACACTAGTAAACTCAATAGCTTTAATGCCTAAACTAATATCAGATACTCCTTGAAACAGCACCAAGCGCAGAATAAATGACTGTATAATAAAAGGAACAGGCGGCCAAATTGCTACCCAAGAACTTAGCTCTAAAGCTTTGCTTGGTTCCTGAGCATATTGCATAGCAATTAAGAAACGCGCTCCTTTATCGACAAAGCTGCCTAAATATAATTTTTCTGTGAAAATTGAATAGCTGTAAATAGCAAAAACCACCAACAAAATTAAAATTGTGATGTAATAAGGCCAAGCTTTTAGGAACTTTGCGTGATATTTCTGTTGAAATCTCAGCATTAATTGAATTTTGTTATGCTAGTCTTTAACTGTCAGATTGATAAAATTTGGATACCATAGTCAATCTATCGTTAACTAGATTAGCTATTTTACAAAGTTATCAATCAACAGTATTAGTATTAATATCAGTTTTGTGGCTTTAGAGCAAATTTTAATGATAATTGTTAATTTTGATACTGAATAGAAAAAATCAAAATAGCAGTTACTAATATAATCAGGATAAATTTGATAGGTAGTTGTGTAATTTGGCTGAAGTAAAATGGCAAAATCACAAAAATATTGCTCCTGCACAAAATATATTCACAATAAAAAAGATACTTTTAAATCAAAGTATCTTCAAAGCTAATCACTGAGTATCAGAGCAATAATAAAGGATTTAAAAAGAGAGACTTTGTGGCTAAAATTTTAGCAAATTATGTTTCTATTGTAACAAAATTAATATTTTAAGCTTAGAAAAAGTTATTAATTCTTTACATTTAAACGAGACATATAGCAGTAGACAGATAACAGAGTTAAAAGTGCTTTGCTGTCTTACTAAATTGACCAATGTCCTAACCAGCTTGGCTACTGCTACAAATAGAAAGCCACTTTCTACAGAATACAGCAAGTTATTCGTGATCCTGTAGCAAAATGGCGATGAGATTCTTCATATTGATGTAGATTACAGATTAATTAGTGGGTGGCTCATACCAAACTTCAAGTTTGTTAAGTTTTTCTCCAACAATGTTTCTATACAACTCTAGTGAACGGTAAATTTGATCTGCACTAGGTTTTCCATGAGCGAACATTGTGTAGTAAAAGTTTTGAATTTCTTGGTGAGTAATTTCACCATCTTGTACATACTGTTCAATCATGGTTTTCAATTTTTCTAGTTCCCGCACTTCTTCTGATGTCGGTTTCTGAGATAATAGTCGTTCAACTTTCATAGCATCTTTCCATAAGCCTGTGATTTTTGTCGAACTGTTATAGAAAACTTGTATTTGGCTTGGTTATAGATATTACGGAAGAAATTTGAGGATTTTGTGAGGAAAGACACATCAATCAGTACGAAAGCACTCACGCTAAACGTCAGACTTGCTTTAGCTTCAGGCGAAAAAAAACTTATTTGCTGCTCAGGCTTATATTGGTAACTGGATGATAAACTCTGTTCCTTCACCAGGTTGAGAATTTACCTGAATACTTCCACCGTGTTTTTCTATGATAATTTGACGAGCGATCGCTAATCCTAAACCAGTTCCTTTACCTACTGGTTTAGTAGTAAATAAATGATCAAAAATCTTCTGTTGAACTTCAGGAGATATCCCTATCCCATTATCTTGAATAGAAATTAATACCCTATCATGCTCTTCATTTACTTTAGTAGTGAGTGTAATACGATTGGGATGAGCTTTAATCTCATCCATCTTACGTCCCATATTTGACTCCTCCAACGCATCGATGGCATTAGCTATCAAATTCATAAACACTTGGCTAAGTTGTCCAGGAAAACAGCGCACTGATGGTAAGTCATCATAATTTTTGACAACTTCAATTGCTGGACGAGCTTGTGAAGCTTTCAAGCGATGTTTGAGGATTAAAACTGTACTGTCGATAATTTCGTGAATATGACAAACGCTGGGTTTTTGAGTATCTCCTCTAGAGAAGGTACGCAAACTTAAGCTGACATCATAAATACGGTTGACTCCCTCTTGCATAGAAGCAATTAGTTTGGGTAAGTCTTCCCGTACATATTCTACATCGACATCTCGCAGAGTTTTAGTAATTTCTGGTGTTGGTTGGGGATAGTATTTTTCATATAAATCAATTACCTTTAACAAATCCTGTATATACTCATTTGCAGGTTTTAAATTGCCAATAATAAATCCAATGGGATTATTAATTTCATGAGCTATACCGGAAACTAAATTACCCAAAGTAGACATTTTTTCACTCTGGATTAATTGCAATTGCATTTCCTTAAGATCAGACAGCGAAGACTCTAATTGTTTAGCGTAGTTTTGAGCTTGCTGGTATAATCGAGAATTTTCTAAAGAAATTGCTGCTTGAGAGGTAATTAAATTTAATACTTTGATATTTTCTTTGGTAAATGCACTAGCAATAAGTCTATTTTCTAAGTACAAGAGTCCAATAAATTTACCCTGATAGAATATAGGATTACACAATATTGAAATTGGTTTATGCTTTTGAATATAACAATCAGATTGGTAATTAGCTTCACTAAGAGCATCATTGATGACTAAAACTTCTTGAGTCCTAGCAACATACTCAACTATAGAAATTGGGATATCTGCACTTGCTTTTACTGGAGTTGATTGCAAAATAATTGAGTTGCTATCAATATCATTAATTGCCTCTATGAATAATTCATTATCTTTCTGCAAAATCAGGCATCCCTTTTGAGCCGCAGCATTTTCTAAAATTATTTGTAAAAGCTTTTCTAAGAGTTTATCAAGAACTATTTCACCACTAATTGCTTGTGAAGCTTTCAGGATTGTTGCTAAATCTAAAACACCATCATTATTACTTGTTGTGCCTGTATAATTAATTTTGGTTGTGGCGATCGTGCGGGTAACATCTATTGTAGATTGTTTATGATTTATACTACGAATAATTAAATGATTATAATTTTCATCCAAGGCTTGAACCTTCGCTAAGGCACCCCAATGAATATAAACATAATAAGCTTCTGTCATATACATCTTGGCGATTTTTTCTTTACCAAACTCTACATAGCATTTGGCTGCGAGTTCATTGGCTAAAGCTTCTTCAGCAATATAACCATTATTTTTAGCTCCTGCAATAGCATGATCATATAAGTCTACTGCTACTTGGAATTTACCCAATACTCTAGCTTTTTCAGCTTCCACTAAATCATATTTATGCTGAAAGTTACATGGTGCTTGTGTAGCCCATTTTCTCATTTGTTTTTGATTAGTAACTACTTGCTTTAAATATTGCTGTTTTTGTAAAGGCACCGCTTGATTATAAAGTGCTGTCAAAGCTAAAGAGTAATAAAAATTATTAGCCACATAAATTAGCAGACCTACATTATCTGCATGAGTTTTTTCTGCTAAAATAGCATTTTCTATTGCTAGTTGATATTCGTTAAATAAATAACATACAATTGTTTTACATCCATAATAAAAACCTTTAAAGGAATAATTCTTTAATAAATCTGATGCCATTGTAATTTCATCAAAAGCCTCACCAATTAACATAGCTTTTGGCGATGATTTGGCTCGTAAATTTAAAGCAGCTTGTCTAAACAGGCTGGTAGCTGCTGCTAGAGATTCCAGCTTTAGTTTCTGCATTAAATCAACATAGCCAGATATTTTCTGTTCTACTAATTCTAAATTTTCTCCAGAAAGTAACGCATGATAGCCTGCAATTACAGCACAATAACCAGCATTTTCGATATTGCCTAATTCTAGTCCACTCTGCATTCCTTCTAAAAGTGGTGGGACTGTGTCTTTAAGTGGCTCTTTATAAAAACTAATTGTACCATTATGTACAAAATAAACTGTCGCTTTGAGTGAGTTACCAGCCATATTTTCTAGTAATTCCACTGCGAGCTTGCCTAATTTATACCCTGTTTCAAATTGGTTGAATTTGTCAGTTAAAACAGTACCGTAAGCTGCATAACCATAAGCCGAAACAGGCGATTTACCGTATTTAATGGATAATCTCACCATTGCTAATACAGATAACAGAAATAGAAAAGAGCCTGCTTGACTAGCAGCAGGCACAATTTGCAATAGTATTTGCATAGCTGCTAGTTTATAAGGATCAGACATATCAGGTAATAAGGCTAACTTTTCGATTGGTTTCCCTATCAATGCTATTTTTGTTTCAACTAATGCTGATAAAACATGTAGTTGTGTAGGGTTATTCGGTAAGGTTACACCTAATTCTTTGAGAGCTTTTACCCCAATATCAAGAACTTCTGGCATCTGATTTTGTGCCATACAAATTAGCATTCTTACTTCATATAATTTCACCCTATCCAGAATGTTAATAGCTCGATTAAGGGCAATATTTCCTAAATAATTAGACTGTTCAAAATTCCCATTTAAATATTCTAACTCTGTGGTTTCTGTATATAAATTCAACGTGAGTCCATAGCTGGTTCGCCAACTATCTGCTGCCAAAAGCTTTAAACCTATATTTAAATATCTTGCAGCTGCCTCATAAGCAGTAGCAGCTTTTGCTTTTTTACCTGCGATAAGATTCAGCTTTGCTAGTTCATATTTTTCTAATTCTTCAGTTAATAAATCCCAGCCAACATTCAATTGATTAACAATATCTAAAATATTTTCTGAAATTAATTCAGCAGGTGTTTGTTCTAGTAATAAACGACCTATTTGTAAATGTGTTTCTTGTTTTTGATTTTCAGGAATTAATGAATAAGCCGCTTGCTGGATGCGGTCATGTAAGAATTTATAAGCAATTTGCTTAGAATCAAAAATTAGTTTAGCAGATTCTTCCTGTTCAAAAGCTAATGGGATGCGGTAAGCATCACTTAAAGGTAAAATTAATCCACATTGCAATGCAGAGTACAAATCATTTGCCGCACTTGTCAGAGATTTGCCACTAACAATAGAAAGGATATCCAGAGAAAATCTGTTACCAATACAAGCAGCTAGTTTCAATATTTCTTGTGTAGCGATCGGCAGGTTTTTAATTCTATTAGCAATTAATTCTACTATACGTTGATCAATAATGCCAATGCTTTGGATTTTCTCTATATCCCACTGCCATGAACCAAGATTAAAATCAAATTCAAATAGTTTTTCCTGATGTAGTACCAGTAATAATTGTGTTAGAAAAAAACGGATTTCCCGCCGTCTTATTGTATAGCAAATCTACTAGAGCTTTGATTCTTACTGAATTATCATGTAGTGTATCAGCAATTAATTGTTGATAGTTATCAATTGATAAAGCTTGTAGCACAATATTATTGACAAAATTGTGCTTTTTACTAATTTCTTCGATTGCTTGAATTAAAGGATGTGTAATGCTAACTTCATTATTGCGATAAGCACCAATTAACAATAAATATTTGGTTTTTGGGTCAGTAATTAACAATTCTATTAACTTGAGAGTAGCAGCATCAGCCCATTGTAAGTCATCTAAAAATATGACTAATGGATTATCTTTTGTGGCAAAAACGCGGATAAAATCTGTAAAAACACGATTGAACCGATTTTGTGATTCTGCTGTATTTAGTGGTGTTACATCTGGTTGTTTGCCTATCACTAATTCCACTTCGGGAATCACATCAATAATAACTTTGCCATAGGACTTCACCGCTGCTAATATTTTACGCCGCCATGTTTCAAACTTGTTGTCATCTTCTGTCAGCAATTGTTGCATTAATGAACTAAAAGCCTGAATCAATGAAGCGTAGGGAACATTACGTTGAAACTGGTCGAATTTACCACTAATAAAAAAGCCTTTAGCACGAGTGATGGGTTTATTGACTTCATTGACTACTGAAGATTTACCGATTCCTGAATAGCCAGAAACTAATATCAATTCCCGTTTGCCGTGGCTAACACGCTCAAAAGCATCTAAAAGTGAATTCACTTGAGCTTCTCTACCATACAGTTTTTGAGGAATTAGTAATTGACTTAAAACATCTAAGCGACCAGGTGTAAAATCATAGATTTTACTTGTTGTTTCTAACTGTTCCCGACAAATTTCTAAGTCTGCTAATAGTCCTTTAGCTGTTTGGTAGCGGTCTTCTGCATTTTTTGCCATCAATTTCTTAACTAGGGCGGAGATGGCACTAGGAATTTCAGGGTTTAATGTTTCAATATCTATAGGTTCTTTGGCAATATGAGAGTAAACTAATTCTAGAGGGTCATCACTTTGAAAAGGTAATTGCTCTGTCAATATTTCATAAAAAGTCACTCCCAGAGAGTAAAAATCGCTGCGATAGTCAAGGTTACGGTTCATTCTCCCTGTTTGTTCTGGAGACATATAAACCAAAGTACCTTCTAGTTGATTGGGATTAGCTAGTTGGGTGATTTCTTTATCTAAACGTGATGCAATACTAAAGTCAGTGAGTTTGACAATTCTAGTTTCGGGATTAATGATGATGTTGGCAGGTTTAATATCTTTATGAATAATATTACAACTATGTACAGATACGAGAGCTTTAGCTAATTGAATGGCAATGCTCATAAAACTCTTTAAGTCTTGTTTGCTCTGACTTAGCATTTGTTTTAATGAATAGCCATTAATATCTTCAAATACGATCGCCAGCCGATTTTTATGAGTTTCTAGTCTTAAGGTTTTAATCACACCAGCTAAATCTAGGTTCGCAGTAATTTTATATTCATGCCTCAAACGAGCGATCGCATCTATAGAAGGATAATCGGCTTTCAGTATTTTGAGAATAATCGGTTGTTGGTCATATACTGATCTAGCACGATAAATAATGGTATCATCTCCTTCATGGAGCATTTCGTTTAAGTCATACCCTGATATTGAATCTACTGCTAACATAATTATTACCTTTGTGAATAAACAAAAAATAGTTAACCTTTTAACTATTTTTTCCTGAGTTACAAATTAAAAATTTTGATACTCTATTCAGCCTATTCTCTTGTAGAAGTATAAGACTCAGATTCCCAATTTTTATTTAAAATTGGGAATCTAGTTAACTACTAATAATTGAGGGCTGCTGGATTTTGAAATTGTCTAGTCAAGAAATGTCTATCAAAGTTGGGTAAGTATTGTTTAATCAGATTTTTGTCTATTGTTGGACATTCAATATTAGTACCCTCGATAGCTTGAAGAACATTTTCTGTCAAAAAGTTGGGAGTGCGATGGTGTACCTCTAAAATAGTGCTGCGGTCTTGATAAACTTTCTCTTGGAAGAAAGAAATTAATGGATGTAAAGGATTCGTGGTTGGCAGAGTAGAAAGTGCATTCAACCAGTTTTTTGGCGAAATCTTTTGTAGAGGATAGCCCAACTCTTGAATGTATTCAAATATTTCTAAATGGCTTAATTCTTTTTCTTGAGGGACAAGGATATTGTACTGACCACCAGTATATTTTGTATCCAGTGAAAGATGAGCGATCGCTTCAGCCACATAGTCCACAGGTGTTGGAACCCAACGCTTTTCAGGAAAATCTGGATACATACCCATCTGAATACAACCACTCACAAAGCGGTAAAACATATCATTCAGGTTAGCGACTTTGGTTTGTCTGTGTCCAGAAATAAAACCAGGACGGTAAATAGAAACTGCTAATCCTTGTTCTTTGGCTGAGTGTAACATTCTTTCTGCAACCCACTTTGCCCGTACATATCCATACTCTACAGACATAATTCCTTCACATAGGTCAATGTCAAGGTCTTCTACAACATCATTTATACCCAGCAATGAAGTGATTGAGCCATAAACAGCCAAAGTAGATAAGTAATGCAGAGTTTTATGCCGACGATGTGCTGCTAACGCCAGAATATTTGCAGTTCCATCGACATTGGGTTTTTTGATTAGTGAGTAAGGTTTGATGTAATTAGTATCAGCAGCTACATGATAGATTTGATCAACTTCCTCACCCAGTTGGTCAAATAACTGTGTTGACAGTTTTAACTGCGGTTGTTCGATATCGCCATTAATGATATTTACCCGTTCCAGTTTTGCTGTTGGTAACTGATATTGTATGAAGGTTGTACGTAGTCTTTCAATCGCAATGGCCTGGCTTTCTGCTCTAATCAAGCAATAGATTTTGCTATAGCTACCTCTTGTCAAAAGTTCATCCAGCAAGTGTGCGCCTAGAAAACCTGTTGCACCTGTAATCAATGCACAGTCATATTTAGCTTGTGGTGGTTGTTGCCAAATCGATGTATTCAAATTTGGCGAAAGTACGGCTTCTGCCTTTAAATCAATGTGTCTATCATGAGCGACAGTTTCACTTTTGAGTTTAAATTGCTCTAATAATCTTGCTACATCCGATGGTGTGGGATATTCATAAATTAAGCGAGAAGGAATAGTCACACCAAAATCCCGTTCAAGTCCATATAAAACATGAGCTATGCACAGAGAACTGCCACCCATCTCAAAGAAATTAGAGTGAGGTTTGCAAGTTCCAGTCGGTAACTCTAAAGCTTCGTCAAATACTACCGCAATTTTGATGGAGCTATCCATCGTATCGGTGACAAAAGATGGTGCTGTAGGCAGTTCGGGTAAAGCATTTCGGTCTACTTTGCTGCGATTAGGTAGCAAAGGTAATTCATCCATAAATACAAAACGTGTAGGCACCATATAATCTGGTAATTGCTCGGCAGCAAAACGTTGTAAGTGCTTTTCTGTCAAAAAATGCCCAGCTTTTGGAACAACGTATGCAACCAGCATTGATACGCCATAATTTCCTGCTACATCACTACTTTCTATACGTGTAGTTTTAATTGGTTTAACTGCATTAGTCTGTACTCCTGGATGTTGAGCAAGTATCATTTCAATAGCTTCTATTTCTATGCGCTTGCCCCGAATTTTCACCTGATGATCAGACCTACCTGCATAGTGTATTAATCCAGGATGATCGGCATCTTCATAAACAATATCGCCCGTTTTATAAATTTTCCCTACACCAAACGAGTTATCCAGAAAACGAGAACTTGTAATTTCAGGTTTGTCGAGATAGCCTTTGCCTACTCCCATTCCACCTACATATAGTTCACCCTTTTCACCAGCCTGACAAAGTTTAAGTTCTTCATCAAGAACATATAGCTCTACATTTGGCAGTGCATAGCCAATAGGCAGATTCATATCCTGTTGCTGAAACTCATACATTGTGCAGCAAACAGTGATTTCCGTTGGCCCATAAGCATTGAAAAAGCGAGTTTGGGGTGATACCCAAGCTTGAGCAAGTGAGACAGGACAAACTTCACCACCTACCACAACCATACGTAAATCAGTTAAATGATTACGGAAAGGAGTGAGTGTTGCAAGTACAGAAGGAGATAGCATCACCCAATGCACCTGATGTTTTGCAATGAAGTTTGCTAAGAGTTGTCCAGGAAGCATTTGCTCTCTTGCACCTAACACCAAAGTTGCTCCACCAGATAATGCTGTGAAAATTTCCCAAACTGCGGCATCAAAACTGATAGAAGCAAACTGAAGTAAGCGTAAGCCAGGGGTGATATTAAAAGTGCTACAACTAGCTTCTGCAAGATTGAGCAAACCTTGATGGGTCAACATTACCCCTTTAGGTATGCCTGTAGATCCGGATGTATAAATTATGTATGCTAATTGCTCAGACTCTACGGGTGCTAACGCAAAGGATGTAGTGAAAGATTGCCAGACAGCAGGAGTGTCTAAAAAACACATTTGTCCATCCAAACCACTCTGCCGCATAGCTGGCTCAAGGTCAAAAGCAAACTTTTGCTGTGTCAGAATCGTGGTTAATTTAGCATCAGCAATCATATAGCTGAGTCGCTGACGAGGTAAATCAGGATCAAGCGGCACAAACGCTGCACCTGCTTTTAAAATGGCACAGATTGCAACGATCATTTCAAAAGAAGGTTCAATACAGATTCCCACTAAACTGTTTGGTTGTAGCCAACCTTGAGCTGTTAAATATTGAGATAACTGTTCTGTCCGTCGTTGCAATTCCCCGTAAGTAAACTGCTGATCTTCTACAATGACAGCCAATTCGTCGTGATATTTTTGAAAAACAAAATCGATTAAGGAAACAACAGTTTTAGGTGTGGAAAAATTTTGAGTATTCATTATATTTACAGATTTGTTTTTGTTCAAGAAATGCGAGATTAAATATGGGTAGATGACGTTGATAAAACTAAAAATCGAAGTATTTACTGGGATGATTTGAGAGTCAAGATATTTAGAATATCTGGTTTTTTCAATTGTTATTTTGAGATGTCAGAGCAGTGCAAGTTTGAGTGTGATTATAGCTTGTACATTAACTACCTGCGTACTTAAAGGTATACGGTTGAATCTAATCAGATATCAAGATATTTCTCTTCAAGATTTCTTTATTAAAAAGCAGCTCATCTTCAAAAGAGATAGAATTGATAATCGATAGAAAACCTGTAGTAACCTCGATTCATCCTAAAATGAATAATTCTAGATTTGGATATTTGTTCAGCAAGTTAACGTAAGTATTTTTTAAGCTAGCTTGTGAAATTATCATCTAAAGTTCCGAATATAAGAAGAAGAAGCTAGAAATTTATCTTGACATAGCTGGTATTAAATATCCAGATAGTAATTCAAATCTTTAACTTTATAAAGTAAGTATTTTGAATACCTATGCAAAGATATTTAAGTATGTAATAGATAATTAATTTGATATTTATTGCTGAATAGATAAAGGTTTTAAGCAATATTGAATGAGTAGTTTATTTTGTCTAAACAATTTCTCGGAAAACAAATATTGTAATTTTAAAATTTTCTGTATTACTACTTAAGTATGTTAAAAATATAACTATTTAAGTAAGAGTGTTAAAAATTTGCTTTCACTCTAATAGTAATTACGTACCAAGGTTATCTGCTAAGAAGGGGTGTAAAGATTTTGAACATCTACACACGCTACTTGGCTCAAGTCGGGAAAACATACACAGCAATTCCGCCTGAACTCATACCGCATTTATGCAACGCCCCACTGACCTGCTTAGACTTGTTCGCTGAGTGTAGTCATCAATTTTAGTAGGTATAACTGGGAATACTTAATTGAAGAGAGATTGTGAATGTCGAGAATGAGGAGAAAATTGTGAGTCTACCAGTTACAGTAACCTTTATGCTTGCTGATTGGGTTGTTAAAGGTTTAGCAAACGGAACATTGGAAAGAGTTGGCGGTGTAATTCGAGAAGTCGGCACTAAACAGGTTGTTACTTGGTTAAGAGAAATAACTGGACAGCCTGCTCAAGTTAATAAGTCTAATAATTTGCTCAACCTGATTTTTTCAGGAGCTAATCTTGTTACTACAGGGGCTAATGCAGCTTTTACAGGAAATGGACTTGCTAATGTTAATCAACGTTTAGGTGGGGTTGAACAAGCAAATTTAGGTAATATTGCTGTGTCAGGAGCAAATCTTGTTGCCACAGTTGCTAGTGCAGCTGCTACAAAAAAAGAACTTACCAATTTTAATGGACGTTTAGGTGTTGTTGAAGAGCAGTTAGGAGGAATCGAACAAAGCCTGAAATTAACTCAAGGAGTCTTGCAGGTAACTACTGCCAACAGCATACTAAATCTTGGCGTTTCAATGATGGGTTTTGTTGTCATAGCTTTTGCCTCTTGGCGCGAATAAAAATAAAAAAGGCGAACTAAACAAGGTTCGCCTTAAAAATCATAATTGTATGAACTTATTCACAAAGTAAATCTTAAATCTTGGCTTCTTCTCTGACTAACTTATCCCAACCCAAGTCTTTCAAATTATTATTACGGCGTAGTGGGCGAGTGACTAACTCTAAGATGTCACGAGCATTGCTAAAACCATGAATTTGAGCGAAGGTAAACTCTACAGACCATTTGGTATTAATACCCCGTGCTTCTAATGGGTTAGCATGAGCCATTCCAGTAATTACTAAGTCGGGTTTTAACTCATAAATGCGCTGCACTTGGTTGTAATTATCTGGCTTCTCGACAATCTTGGGTAAAGGTACACCCATTTCTTGGCAGGCTTTCTCTAACATTGCCAATTCTGCTGCTTGGTAACGCTTATCCATGTAAGGAATGCCAACTTCATGGACTGTCATTCCACAACGCACTAAAAACCGTGCCAAGGACACTTCTAGGAGGTTATCGCCCATAAAGAATACAGATTTGCCCCGAATGAGTTTTACGTAGTCTTCTAAGCCTGCCCAGATTTGTGCTTCTCGTTCTTCTAAGCCTTTGGGTGTGATGCCAAATACTGAGCAAATTTTTTCTATCCAGGCGCGAGTCCCATCAGGGCCGATGGGGAAGGGTGCGCCAATTAATTTGCATTTGCGGCGACGCATTAAGGTGGTAGCTGTGCGACTGAGGAAGGGGTTAACACCTGCAACGTAATATCCTTCTTCTAGCACGGGTAGTTCTGTGAAGCGTTTAGCAGGCAACCAGCCAGAAACTTTGATGCCTTGTTTCTTTAATTCTAGGGTTAGCTGTGTAACGACAGGATCAGGAAGGGAGCCGAAAAGAACTAGAGGTGGATGATCTACGTATTCTGATTCTTCTTGAACTACATCTTCTTTTTTCTTACCAAAGTGGAGTAGCTTTTGAATGGCGTTGCGCTCATTTTTCTCATTTTCGGTTACGGGCGCTTGGCTAGGACAGCGATGTGCCATTGCGGCTAAAACAGTGTCTTCACCTTGGGTAAAAGCGTAATCTAAACCGTTGGCACGGGCGACAACAATGGGAATGCCAATTTCGCTTTCTAACTTGGGTGCTAACCCTTCCAAGTCCATTTTGATAATTTCTGTGGTGCAAGTGCCAATCCAGACAATTACACTGGGATTGCGATCGCGTTTTATTTGCTCACACAACCGCTTTAATTCTGCATAGTCATTTAACTGTGCTGAAATATCACCTTCTTCTAACTCTGCCATTGCATAACGGGGTTCAGCAAAAATCATCACTCCCATTGCATTTTGGAGAAAATAGCCACAGGTTTTTGTCCCAATCACCAAGAAGAAGCTATCTTCAATCTTTTGGTACAACCACGCCACGCAGCTAATCGGGCAGAAGGTGTGGTAATTCCCAGTTTCGCACTCAAAGTTTAAAGCTTCTGGTTGTTGCGCGACAGTCATTTTGGTTTTTCTCCCCTTGTAATTTAAAGGCAGATGAATGTAGGGTCAACAATAGGAAGAGTTGGGGAGTGAATCAGTAGTGAGAGGATGATCATACCCTACTCTCTACTGCTTACTCCCTACTCCCTACTCTGTACAGCACAGTGAGCAATCCCTAAATTCAACTGAAACAGTAACTATTAACTGTTGGGGAAGAGACGGGCAATTTCTGAGTCATCAAAAACACCAGTTGGTAATTCTTCCCCTAGAAAATCATTATTTTCTTCACCCTTTTGCAATCCGGTTTCATCACCCCAAACATCAGACAAAACATCATTAAAAGCGTTTTCATCTGGTGTGTTTAAGTCGCCGAGAATTTCTTCATCCAGTTTGGTTGCTGATGTGGTGTCACTATTAAAGGAAACATCGCCAAAATCATCAGTCTCAGGTGCGATCGCCGAAGACGCTGCCAAAGGCATCGCAGATGGAGGCTCATGTTTGCCGTTCTGTTCATTGGACAAGGAAACATCACTTAATTCTTGGTTGGTTTCGTTGTCGTTTACTTCACTAGCATCTAAACCAAAACCGTTGAGGTGAGAAATTGCTAAGGTTTCATCATCAACATTGTCCTCTGGCAGCACAACTGTTGACTCTTCTTGATTTGTCTCTGGCTCTACTAGAGGATTACTCAGGCGATTACCAAGGGCAATATCTGGGTCAAAATGCAGTTCCAACACTTCAATTAAGGTGTCAGCATCAGCATTCAGTTTGGAAAAGGGCATCATCAACTGCGCTAGTTTTGGTTCTAGCGCGTTTACAACTCCCAGGATGAGGTAAGAAGGTGGTCGCTTGCCGCCATCGGGGGTATACACTGACTCGACTTCCATGTGCAAGGTAATCCAGTCACGGTTAACCTGGAAGAACTGCAACCACTTTTGTCTAATTGAATCTGTAAAGCTACTAAAGAAAGCCATATTTGTCCCTCATCCTGAGAACTTGGTGATTTATACAATCATCAAGTCTAATTCCTCTTCTGAATTAGGAACCTGTGGTTTACGCGGATTTAGATAAAAATCAGACAACAAAGAGAACAATTCGCGATCGGGAGCGTCGTTCGGCACTACTCCCTCTGGTCTTGCCAAAATTTGGTCAGCAATGTTGAGGTAATAGTCGCAAACGTAGTTCAGGGAAGGATCTGACTCCGCCATTTCAAATAATGTCTTACCTTTGACGCGAGAAACGCGGATATCTTCAATTAAAGGTAAAACCTCTAGAACTGGCATGGGGACTGATTCTACATATTTATTAATCAAGTCACGCTTGGATGTGCGATTACCAATTAAACCAGCTAAACGCAATGGGTGAGTCCGGGCTTTTTCTCTGACGGAAGCGGCAATTCGATTCGCTGCAAATAAAGCATCAAAGCCATTATCAGTAACGATCATGCAGTAATCTGCATAGTTTAAAGGCGCTGCAAAGCCACCACAAACTACGTCACCCAATACATCAAATAAAATTACATCATATTCATCAAAGGCGTTGAGTTCTTTCAGTAATTTTACGGTCTCGCCAACTACATAGCCACCACAGCCTGCACCCGCAGGCGGGCCGCCAGCTTCTACGCAATCAACACCGCCATAGCCTTTGTAAATGACATCTTCTGGCCAAACATCTTCGTAGTGATAATCTTTGGACTGGAGAGTGTCAATAATTGTCGGAATCAAAAATCCAGTCAGGGTAAAGGTGCTGTCATGTTTCGGGTCACAACCAATTTGCAGCACTTTTTTGCCCCGTTTGGCTAAAGCGACAGATATGTTACAGCTAGTTGTTGACTTGCCAATACCGCCTTTTCCGTAGACTGCTAGTTTCACTGTTATTTGCCTCTTATAGTTTTTTGTCAAACTTTTGGCTCAAACATTGGCCTTCACCTAGCCGCCGATGGCAATGTGTGAGGTAGTTGAGTGTCATTATTGACGAAATTAGATAGAAAATAAAGGGGGCAAAAATACAAAAAATCAAGCTATAAAGCTTATTAAATATAATTTATTTGTTTTTGTTAATAAATCAGATATAAAGTTTTTAATAAGCTTAAAAAGCAAAATTAATAAATTTTTATTTTTTATTTATATAAAAATAGTTACAATAAACAAAAATATAAAAACTCCCTTGGGATAAGGTTTTGATTAAATTTGCTCATTTTGATGCCTAATTTAGATGAGTGCAGGATTGGCAGTGAAGAGGAAATTCTCCAACCTCATACGATGAGTAGCAATACCAGTTTTTTAGAGCATAAATTAGGCTTGTTTAGACGTTGAGTGGACTGTCTCAAGACTAATTTTTAAAGCTTGATGCTACATTTGTGAAAAATTATAAAATTTAGGCTTTTGACTAAAACTTTTGCAAATTTGAGTAATTATGCTCAGTCAATTCTGCTAACACCTAGCCCTAAAGAATGGAATTAATTCGCACGCCAGATGCTACTCTGCGAGAAGCCGCACAGAGCGCGTCTACAAGTCGGCAGAGCCGCCCAACGCACTGGCTCGGCTATAAACACTAAGTTCACCTACGCGGACTAACACAAAATAAATGATTTAGACACCGCGCAGATGGTCATTGTTCTAAGCCTTAGCCCCTCACCTCTCAATAAAATTAGAACCACTATAAATTGCTTCCATTTCTTGTAATGATTGCCAGCCAGCCAACCATTGAGAACGGTCTTGTAACAGTTTGGCGTTAATCCAGAAACGAACATTGGGGTCACAGGAAGCAACCATTTCGGCATAAACCCACTTACCTTGATTTTTGCGGTTAACGACTTGAAAGTGTCTCCAACCGTCTACTTTTTTCTGCGCTGTCCACTTAGAGCCTACTAAGTAGGGGAATTTTTGCTTTTTGGTCATTGGTTATTGATCATTGGTCAATAGTTAAAATTATGCTGTATTTCTTTCTCTAGACAATTCAGGATTTACGTACAAAAATTGTCGGTCAAGATTAGGTATAAGGGTAAAAGGGTATAAAATTTAAGGATATAGGGATACATACACCTCTATATCCTAAATCCTTACACCCTAGCTTTATGCGTTAGTCCAAGTTACTGGTGAATGACAACAGGTGTTCCGATAGATGCCCAATTAAATAACCATTTAGCATGGTTAGGTGCGACATTAATACAACCATGACTTACAGGTGTACCGAATTTTTTATGCCAATAAGCACCGTGAATTCCGTAGTTACCTTGGTAAAACATTGCATAAGGGACGTTGGGAACGTCATAATCTCTGCCGCGCATTCGGGTTGATTTATGTTTAGACTGAATTTTAAAGCTACCTGTACGTGTGGGAGTTGACTGTTTGCCTGTGGAAATAGTAACTGCGTAAACAGGTTTTCCGCCTTCCCAGGCTGTTAATCTTTGAGTGGCAAGATTGACTTGTATCCAACGCTGGTCTGATTTTTGTAAGGTTTGGATGTTTTGTTTAATCGTCTCGTTTTTGGAACTGGCTGTGACTGTATTTGTGCAAACACCAATCACACTCAAAAATATTGCTGCACCGATAACTATTTTTTTTAAGTGGTGCATTGGGTGAGAATTAATCAGACTTTTCATGATGTATGCACTTTCACAAGGGAGTCTTAAGAATTTTTTCCTTTTTACTTTGTAGCCTAAAAAATCAGTAGATGTGTATTTTGCTACGCTAAATGCTGCATCAGGTTGCTGGCAGATTGAGCGATCGCCTGCCAATTTTCTGCTGCTACCAACTGTTTCGGAAACAATTCACTGCTTAAGCCCACAGCAACAGCCCCAGCTTGGATAAATTCGGAAGCATTTTCTAGGGTGACTCCACCTGTGGGAATTAAAGGAATATGACCCAAGGGAGCCTGTAAACTTTTGATATAACTAGCTCCGCCTACTGCTTGTACAGGAAATACCTTCACACAACTAGCACCTTGATGCCAAGCTGTGACAATTTCTGTAGGAGTCAGCGCCCCTGGAATGATTGGTACATCTTTGGCGACTGCGGAGTGAATCATTTCGATATCAATATGGGGTGAAAATAAGAATTGCGCCCCAGCCGCGATCGCATCTTGTAACTGCTGCACGTTGAACAGTGTACCTGTCCCAATCAGACAATCTGGTAATTTCATCCGTAATTTAGCGATCAATTCTGCGGCGCGATCGCTATTCCAAGTAATCTCTATTAGCTGCATTCCCCCAGATGCTACCGCCATCGCCATTTTTTCTCCTAATTCGATTTTGGGCGCACGGATAACAGCGATCGCTCTGTTTTTTCGCAACTGTGATAACCAAACTTGATTAGACATTCTCGCTGGGACTGGAAACAAGGCATGAAAATATGTACTACCAGCGTGACACATTCTAGAGGCAGGAGGTACTCCGGCTTTGCCGGAGAAGTCAAAAGTAAAAAAGCAAAAGTCAAAAGTATTCTTCATTTTTGCCTTTTGACTTTTGCCTTTTGACTTACCGCTATGCGGTTGAGGCAGGAGGAAAAATCAGCATATAGCTCTCCTACTCCCTAGGTACTAAAAAAGGACTGGATAAACCAGCCCTTTTTTGTAATTATTTAATTTGTTTATTTTAATAACGGGATTTTTTGGTTTTGAGTTTTTGTTTTTTACGCCGTTTTTCAGAAGTGGCAACTGCCATATCTACCGGATAACCAACAACAGGAATTACTTGGTATTTGCGCTCATCTTCTAACTTTCTTAATTCTGTGTAATCTACCCAATGGATACAATCAACCGGACAAGTGTCAATTGCTTCTTGGATGACTTCTTCCGCGTCCCCATCTTGGCGAATTACGCGCGATCGCCCGTAATCTGGTTCAATGTAAAAAGTATTTCGCGCAACATGAGCGCAGTGTTTACAACCAATACAGGTGATTTCGTCAACATAAACACCCTTTTGGCGTAAAACTCCACCCAACTCCGGTTCTAAACCAGAACGTTCTGGGTTATCCCGCAAAAAACCCCCTAATTCTGGTTCCAAACCGGAACGGTTATCTTCCTGTTCTTCCGGCGGAGGCAGAAAATCAGCCATTACGCACTCCAGCGTTGTACTACTAAGCGAATAGAGCCGTCTTCGTTCTTTTGTTGTTCAGCAACTTGAAAGCCAGCCAATGCAGTTTCTTTAACAACTGTTTGGTAAGCATAACGTTGGGTGACTTGCCGCAAGAAACCATCTACAGACAGATTTTGTTGCCAGTATTGCAAGTCAGCTACTAATTCATATTCTTTGCCATTCCATCTAAAGCCGATGTCATAGCCATTTTCCTGCTCAATGGTGACTTCCGCAGGATGGGTTTGACCGCGATAGCCACGTACCTCGCGGGGGCCTGGTTTCCAGTCGATGCCCAAATCAGTTAGCGCATCTTTTAAAGAATCAAGGTTACGGATTTGAGTCTTAATTTGGCTAAAGTGTGACATGGTGGTTGTAAATCAACGAAAATAAACTGTTAGAAAACTTACCATTCGCTGTAAGTAGCTTGGGTATTCGCCTGATTAGATTGATGTAACTGATTGGCGAAATATTCTGAGGTTGGCTCTTGATTAAGTACTTGCCCCAGCTGTGCTTCTATTGCCGCTGTTACCTCAGCACAAGAAGCACCCACAATGCCAGTGACTTTCTCTTGTACCCGACCGTCTGGATAAATTATGAATTCTAATGTCTCCATGCTTTTGGCCAACCACGATAGTAAGCTTGGACTGTACCCCTTAGCACAATGCTAAGAATCCTGTCCGGGGAACATTGTTACTTAGACACAAACTTGCCATTTTTTAACTAATGTTCCATCTCTCAATATAAATATCTCAGAAAATTTACAAAAGTTATTATTTTAATAAGTCGGTACATCTGTCATTAGTTAGTCTCTCTTAACCTTCTAGAATAGTCAAGTTGAAAACTGAGCTGGTTAATTCAGGGATAAAAGCCTGTCAAACCAACACTCTTCGGTAGTATAGCTAGATCAGTCAGTCACAAAACTACGCAATTTATTGAAAAAGTTTATCATTATGATTAGATAAAACCTATTCTCTCTGTAGAGTGATATGGCAGGGAACGAACAGGTAAAAAGTTTGAAAGCTACTGAGGTTTGATTTTTCTTTGTCTTTCTTGTCCCATTTCCTAATAAATCAATATTTATGACAACTGCTTCAATTACCGATTCCCTAGTTCCTAATCCTGTACCGAAATCGGCAATCATTCGTTTAGAAAATATCTTTAAAGTCTACGGTAGTGGCGAAACCGAGGTTAAAGCACTGAACAATGTCAATTTGACGATCAACGAGGGCGAATATTGTTCAATTATGGGGCCTTCCGGTTCAGGTAAATCCACAGCCATGAATATTATTGGCTGTTTAGACCGTCCTACAGGCGGACATTACTATTTAGATAATGTTGATGTTGCCCAAATGGATGATAAAGCTTTGGCACATATCCGTAACAAGAAATTGGGGTTTGTTTTTCAACAATTTCACCTTTTACCTCAACTCACAGCCTTAGAAAATGTGATGTTGCCAATGGCTTATGCTAATGTTAACCCCACAGAAAGACGCGATCGCGCCGTTGTCGCCCTCATACGAGTTGGTTTAGAAAAACGCCTGAACAACAAACCAAATCAACTCTCAGGCGGACAACAACAAAGAGTAGCGATCGCTCGTGCCATTGTCAACCGTCCGGTTGTTCTCCTTGCTGATGAACCCACAGGCGCACTTGACTCTCGCACTACCCAAGAAGTGTTAGACATTTTCACCGAATTAAACGCCAGTGGGATCACCGTAGTCATGGTAACTCACGAACCCGATGTCGCCCGACAAACTCAGCGCATCGTTTGGTTCCGCGATGGTGAAGTCATACACTCCCACCTAACACCCAACGATTTAACGCAAGTAGCTGTTTAGAGGCTAGAGGTTAGAGGCTAGGAAAGGTATTAATCTTGAGATTTTGAAGTTACGCCACTACAGCCTTTTTATCTAACCTCTAGTCCCTAGCCCCTAGCCTCCTCTTTATACGTTATTTCGCATTGTTCTTTTTATCTAGCCCCTAATTCCTAGCCTCTTCACAGACTGGAAGTTTTACCAGTTTCTGCTTGCGTTTCAATTGGCTGGACATCACTGTATCCCATTTCACCAGCTATGGTTCTAAACACTGACATTTGTGCTTCAAAATCTAATTTTTGAATTTGAGACAGCAAATCATTAATTGCGTTACCGGGTTCGTAATTATCAGGAAAATCAACTACTGTATCACCCATTGCTACTGCCCAAACATACCAAACTAATAATTGATTATTTTCTTTTAATGCACCATAAGCACGAGAATATTCTGTGTCTTTGCGGTTAACTATATCCCGCATTACATTTAATTGTTCTTCACCAGAAATTTGTAAATAATCATTTAATAAAAGTGGTGCTAATTCAGGTTCAGCAGCAGCCGGAGCCGCAGGAGTAATAGAGTCTCCCATGTTTTCATAAACAAGATAAAACCATGCTAGTTTAGCATCAGTATTTAACTTATTAAAGGCTTCTACAACACTTTGGGTTTCATTGCTTAATGCTTGAGAAGAGTTTTTTTCGTAACTGGCAGTCATAATTTATCACCGAGAAATTAACATATCAAACTAAGAGTTAACAATATTTAATTATTTAAATCTCCCTCCCAGAGAAAGACTTCTTTTAATTGTTAATTAAAACTTATCTCTATCTTTGAATAGAGGTAATAATCTCTCCCTAGATGGCAGTAATTCATAAATTCACCTTGATACAATCGCCCCAGCATTTAATAAAATTACACAAGGTGTTAAATTATGGCTGATACAATAAAACCCAATCCCAATGAAGCTACTACCCATGATGCACAATTAGCAGCAGAAAACATGGCTAGTGGTGACGAGAAATTACAAAAAGTCGATTTTGATGCTGATTACGCAGCCGCACAGCAATTTAGCGTTAGTGAAATAGATCGCACTCCCGAAGGAGAAGCCGCCGCGCAAGCTGCAACTGCACCTAAATTAGAAGTTCCCGAAGCCGAAGATAGAACTACTGAAGCACAGCCTACAGGGAATCCTGATGATTATTTAGGATTAGCGAAGGAAGTTGGCCGTTCTGATAATGAAGGTGTTTCTAATGTTAGTGATGATTTAGTCAAACAAGCTATAGAAAAGGGTCAACCTAAAAAATAGTTATCTAAAGTATGAAGTATGAAGTGTGAAGTATTAATTATTATACTTTATGTTTCATGCTTCATTTTTAATTTATAGCTGTATTCTCATAAATAATCACAGTTTTGATTCCTTAAGGTCTTTAAATTACTGGGGTTCTACTCAGTACTTTTCTATATAAAACAGTAACAGTTAACAACAATTTTGAATAACATCTAGGAGTTCGCTAGGATGATTAATTAAAAAATCAGGTTTTTGCTTTAATAAGACTTCTGGAGAGTTAAATCCCCAAGTCACAGCGACTACCTTAATATTAGCTTTTTTGGATGCTTCTATATCTCTGGTTTCATCACCAACGTAAATCACAGCTTGAGTGGAAAGTTGTTTTTGTTTTAATAAATTATTGATGATCGTTGTTTTGCCAAAAATTGTGACTCCAGAATAAATAAAATCAAATAAGTTATCTAATTCGTGGTTATTGAGGAATGCTGTAACGTTTTCTTTAGAGTTAGATGTGATAATTCCTAACTTATAACCATGATTTTGCAATTCTGTGAGTGCTTCTTTGATTCCGGGAATTGGATGAAATTCGTGAATTTTATTCTTGAGTTCCGATTTAACTTTTCTGAGGAGAAAGGGAATTTTAAGTAGAGATACACCTGAATATTTGATAATTTCTCTAGAAGTTAAATTTCTTAAATGAGCGAGTTGTTCAGGAGTGATTTGTTTATAGCCAAATTCTGTAGCTAAACGATTGGCAATACCAACAAGAGCATCTACTGTATCTGCAATTGTGCCATCAAAATCAAAAACAATTACTTTCTGAGTCATTATTTTGCCTAGATGCGTCAAGATTAGCACGGGCATTCCGTCTTAACATTTCTGGCTTAATCCGCCGCAACGCTGATGCCGGAAATTGTTGATCCCACTCCTCATCTGAGATTTTTGCTAATTCTATCAGCTTGGGCGCGATATTCCCAGGATAAGGTTGAAAATCTGCCACGTCGGTTGTCTGGGCAAATCGCTGATTCCAAGGACAAACATCTTGGCAAATATCACAACCCGCCACCCAGCCTTGCAAATGTGATGCGATCGCCTCTGGTAATTTTTCCCCCCGATTTTCTATTGTATGATACGCAATGCAGCGATTAGCATCTACTACAAAGGGTTGGGTAATTGCACCAGTGGGACAAGCTGTTAAACAACGAGTACAGCTACCGCAATGTTGTGTATGGGGGCGATCATATTCTAGTTCCAAATTGGTCACAATTTCACCCAAAAATACCCAAGAGCCATACTCTCTGGTAATCACATTCCCATTTTTAGCAATCCAGCCAATTCCAGCTGTTTGCGCCCATACTTTATCCTGCACAGGGCCAGTGTCTGCATAATACCTCGCTTTTATACCTTCACCCAGAGATTCTAACCAGCTATTTAGCTGCTTGAGTTTCTTGTGCATTATCTTGTGATAATCTCGTCCCCAGCCATAGCGGGAAATTTTTGCATATTCTTCACCTTCTGGACGCTGATGCGGAGTGTAATAATTCAGCGCCACACACACAAGCGATCTCGCTTCTGACATCACTAAACGAATATCTTGCCGCTTTGGGTTATCCATCCACTTCATATCAGCGTGATAACCCAGTGCTATCCATGCTTGCAGTCTTTGAACTTCTGTATGATCTACCCCTTCTACAGCAGCAATTCCCACTTTGTGGAAGCCTAACTCTACAGCTTTTTCTTTGATTGCCTGGTTAGTTACAGAATCTTGATTCATGTGTTTGAGCTAAACTCTGCTCAAATTTTGGCTGCTTAATTGTACACTTTACTGTCAAATCTGCCATATAAAATTTACCAATCTACCTATTTGTAAATTTTATTTGCAGTTTGTAAAGAAATAATGCAAGATAAAAATGTTAGAAGCAAAACCACAAAAAATACTGCAAACCTCTGACTAGATTCTCCGCACACTTAACTAATAAACTGTGATGTCAGTTCTTCGCAAAGTATTCGCTGAAATGGGTATTGACCCTTTAACTGACTAAATCTGTGATATCCTCCCAACCTCAATGATTTGTCAAACACTGTTCCCAAATTTTTATCTGGGAACAAGTTCTTTCTTTGGGAATAGTGCAAGTTAACAATCTACTTCAAAAGCAGCTTTTTTTATTTTTACTTTTATATTCAAATTAATTTTGAGTGAAAGAATTCAGGAGTCAGAATTCAGAAGGATTAATAAATCAGGGCTTGACTAGATAGAGATTCTCATAGTCTCAAACTGCGATTTATCCAATCGTGACCACTTCTGAATTCTATATTCTTTGTTCTGAATACTTACTTTTTAGTCGTCTTAATACTACTAATTTTATGAAAACTGCTGAATCTCTAGGTGGAATTCAAATTGCAGGAATTACAGAACCTTGCATCTTAGATTATTTTGCCAGTCTCAATGCGGGTCAATTTCAGCAAACAGCAGCACTGTTTGCTGAAGACGGTATGATGTATCCGCCTTTTGAATCTGGTATTGTAGGGAAAGAGGCGATCGCAGCCTATTTACAACAAGAAGCCCAAGGTATTCAAGCCTATCCCCGCGAAGGAATTATTGATAATATAGAAAATCACAGCATCCAAGTTCAGGTAACAGGTAAAGCTCAAACCTCTTGGTGTGGTGTGAACGTCATCTGGCTATTTATCTTGAACCAACAACGACAAATTACCTACACCAAAATCAAACTCTTAGCTTCTCCCCAAGAACTATTAGCGTTGCGGTCAGAAAAGAGGGTATAGAGTTTAGAGACTAGGGGCGAGAAAAGAAGTTTTTTTTGTTTAGTTCTCTTTTCAAGACTTATCAGTGCAGCGTCAAAAACGCTAATCTCTAATCCCTTGGTAACTCTTCCTTTACAGGATTTGATGAGTAGCCCCTATAAATCAAATAAATTTAATAAAAATTAGCATTTTACTTAACTCTTCTTAATATCTCCCTATCACCTATAGGACTCATATTGGATTTGTAAAAAAATCAGTACACCCAAATAAAGCTTCTTTTTTACTCCCCACTCCTGCTTGGTGAGCGGAGCCGAACCAACATTCCCTACTCCCTGACTACATGAGTAAATTCGGAAATCAAACCGGATTCCTATATGCCTGATTAACACAAAAATAAACAACATAAGGCGCTGCACCAGCACAAATTAATGTGTAGAACATTCGCCTTCTTTGCTATTTATTCCTAAACAAGTATGTTTATCTGTCAAACTAAATTCATCTAGTAATTCTAGTTTATTTCACCAATTCAGGAATTGTAGCTTCTAATTTCAAGCAATTAGCGCCATTAACTTGTAATTGGTACTCTACCTTGTCCATTAACCGATTCATAATCAGCCACCCATAACCCCCTTCTTGTTTATCTACGGGATTCGGTGCTAGGTAAGTAGACATATCGTAGCCTTCACCATAGTCCCAAATTTCTAGGGAAATGTCTCGGTCTTTGAGTTCTAAACGCAGCAATACTGGTAAATTTGGCTGCTCTTTGTGGGCGTGACGCACCACATTAGAGTAGGCTTCTACCAAAGCCAATCGTAAACGACTGGATTGCCGAGACCAATCTACAGAATCTCCTAGCTTGACTTTCAAGCATCCCAGCAACCAGCTTTCGACGATGTTTAAATAATTCAAATCACTTGGTACATGAAGCTCACTTTTCATTACTTATAAAACCTCTAGTGAAAGTATAGTTTGATCGTCTTCTTGAACTTGATTATTTGCTTGGATGCGAGCTAGTAAATGGTTCAGAGAAAGTGGTTGTGGCTCTGTTTGGAGAAGTTGCCAAAGACCTTCTTGGTTCAGCATAGGGTGGCTACTTGGCGAAAGATTAGCATCTGTTTGTTCGCATTTTAGTAACTCACTGGATACTGATGCTTCAGTAATCCCATCACTAGCTAACAATAAAGTATCTCCAGTAGAAAGATGCAATCTTCCTGACTGTGCTTTCCAAGTAGGTAAGATACCTAAAGGAATGCCACGGACTTTGAGATAGTTGGGTTGCTGGTTTGAGTCAGTTTGGCGAGACCATAGTAGAGGGTAGATATGTCCAGCATTAGCATATACTAGTTCTTTTGTACTAGGTGTGTAACAAGCTAATACGAGAGTAATAAAACAATTGTTACTAATTAAGTCATTGCATAAAGCATGATTCAGATTTTGGACGATGATATGGGGTTCGGCTGGTGTTTCTTGAGATAATTCGCGCCGCAGTACAGAAATTGCACTAGCCATGAATAAAGCCGCAGGTACACCTTTCCCGGAAACATCACCCACTGCTAACCATAAATCGCCTTTGGGGTGAACAAATACCTCAAAAAAATCGCCTCCTACTTCTCGCGCCGGATAGCAGCAGGCTTGTAGTTTTGCCTCTTTGATATCAGGTAAGCTTTGGCGGAGCAAATTATGTTGAATTTGGCGTGCGACTTCCAATTCGGCGTGAATTTGCTCTTGTTTTTCTTGTAGGCGTTGATAAAGTTTCGCTTGAAAAAGAGCTAAAGCGGCTTGGTCGGCTACACCGGTAATCAATTTAATATCTTCATCGGGCCAAAGCTCATCACGTCCTACTTGATACAGTGCAAGTACGGCTAATAGTTGCTGCTGATAGGTAAGAGGCACTACCAGATAGTTACAGGGGTTGCCATCAAAGGTTTCTTGATTGAGTTGATAATGACGAGTTTCGACAACTTTCTCAAACAGACTATGGTCAAAAGCAAAATTTAATATAGAGGAATTGGCATCTTGATAAGAAAATTTATCATTGGTTAAGCGATCGCCTTCTACCGGGATCAGCAAGCAACAAGTAGCATCAAAGGTTTGTCCGATGGTGGCAACAATTTTCTGCAACATATTGCCATAATCGAGAGATTCTCGAATTGCTGTTGTCACCTCATTAAACAAAGATTCTCGGCGTAGCGCCCGACGCAACTCTTGGGTGCGTTGTTTGACTAAACGATATGTCTCAGTAGCTTGTTCAACTAGTAACTTGAGCCGTTCAGGATTCCAAGGCTTGGTGATGTATTTGAAAACTTGACCGGAGTTGATAGCATCGACCAAATCTTCCACATCAGTAAAGCCAGTTAAAAGAATCCTAATCGTATCGGGAAACCTTTCTACTGTGCGACTGAGAAATTCGGTGCCATTCATTTCTGGCATTCTTTGATCTGAGATGATCACGGCCATCTCACCTTCTTTCTCCAATATGTCCAGCGCACTTAGGGCATGATTGGCTTTAAATACTTGAAAATCTCGCCTAAAAGTGCGGTAGAGTAAATCCAAATTATCTAGCTCATCATCGACAATCATGAGCTTGAGTTTTTCTACCTCTGTCTCAGTCATATTTGACTTTTATTTCCGATACTTGTGTGGCGAGACAATGGAATTTTTATCCCACCCAGTTACAACTTACAAACAAATCAAAAAGCTATCGCTCTTATCATAGAAGTTACATGGTTTGAACTGAGAAATTTACTCAACGTTAGCTTCTTCCTCAATTTCTTCCAAGCTTGTTCAACCCTGAAATCACCTTATCCAACCAACCCAGAACGTAAAGCTCTAACTGCTGCTTGGGTACGGTCATCAGCGCATAGCTTATTCAAAATATTACGGACATGCGTTTTTACAGTCCCAACTGTAATATAAAGTCGTTCAGCTATAACAGCATTGCTACAACCTTCGACAATTAACTGTAACACTTCTAACTCGCGTTCTGTCAGGGTATAAGGGTCAATTATTTCCTCACTTTCCCCAGAGTCTTGATTTTGGGGGATATTTTTATTTTCGCTGGGAACAGTCTCCGGTTTAGGAGAATTTTCTTGTGCCTGTTGTAACACAATTCTGGCGATCGCTGGATCAATCCAAGCGTTGCCATTGTAAGTAACTCTGACAGCTTCTAGCAAATTATCAAATTTAATATCTTTCATACAGTAAGAGTCAGCCCCAGCAGCAAAAGCAGCCAGAACGGCTTCTTTATTATCTCGAAGGGTTAAAATTAACACTTTGGTTGCATCTTCACCTGTAGCAATCGCTTTAATTTCTCTGGTCAGCGCAATTCCATCTTTATCTGGTAAACCAATATCGACGATCGCAATATCTGGCTGTAAGATTTTTAACAGCTTTAAGCCTTCCACAGCATTGCCAGCTTCACCTAGTACTTCAATTTCGTCTCTTTGCTGTAGTGCTGTGCGAATACCAACACGGGTAAGGTCATGATCTTCGATCAAAACAATACGGATTTTACTCATTGTCAACTTCTGCCCGTTAAACTAACTGAACTGTCAAACCGATTTGATGCCAAAATCTTAATGGATCGTTATGGAAATACACTGATAAAGAATAAATATAGAAGTTTTGCCTAGTAAGTAATTAGTTTTATTTTGTTAGATATTTTCACTGGTAAGCAAACTTAAATTTTGGGTTAGAGAAAAGCTAACCTCCTTTTTTATGAGTATACTGGCTGATTTACGACAGATTCATATTTGTCAACTACTGATTACGATGACGAAAATGCGATCGCTAGTAACAATTGCATTCCTCTGATGATTCGTGATGAAATATAACAAATTGATAATTTTATATTCATTAGAAATTTTAATCATAAAAAATTTTGGTATACATAACAACTTGGTGGACTAGTAACCGCCCATATAAAGCCCGAAAGCACTTTTACCCCTGTAACTTTCTCACTACTATTTGCCCAAAATTGCCCAGGCGACTGATTAAAATATTTGATAAACTATCGTTCGAGACAATCTGGTGTGATGTGAGGCTAATTAAAATAGGCTATGTCTAAACCGCCTAAAGTATTTTCGGTGCTGGGAATACCAGTTCATGTTATGAGTAACTATCCAGGCTGGTTGCTAGAATGCCTGCAACACAGCAGAGGTACTCATGTAGTGACGCTGAATGCAGAAATGACCATGCAAGCAGAACGAGACAGCGCACTAGCCAAGGTAATTCACGATGCTGAGTTGGTGATACCTGATGGTGCTGGTGTGGTTTTGTATTTGCAGTGGCTGTTCTGGCAAAAGGTTCAACGTTGTCCAGGAATTGAACTAGCAGAAACATTACTGCGAGAACTGGGACAAAAGCAAAAAGGTACAAAAGTCTTTTTTTATGGCGGCGCACCAGGAGTAGCGACAAAAGCCGCAGATTTCTGGAAGCAGCAAGCCCCAGATTTAAACATAGTCGGTACTCATTCTGGCTATCATTCTCCTGAAGAAGAAGAGATATTAAGCCAAACACTGACTCAATTACAGCCTCAAGTTATTTTGGTCGGGTTGGGAGTACCACGTCAAGAATTATGGATTGCCCAAAACCGTCATTTATGTCCCCAAGCAATTTGGATTGGTGTTGGTGGTAGTTTTGATATTTGGTCAGGAAGCAAAACCCGCGCTCCTGCTTGGTTAGGCAATAATAACTTGGAATGGCTATATCGCTTATATAAAGAACCTTGGCGTTGGCGACGGATGTTAGCTTTGCCAGAATTTGCCGTGAAAGCATTTGTTTACCGCTTGACAGCCAAAAGTGCGGTCTAGGGAATAGGGAGTTGGGAATTGGGAGTCGGGAGTTGGGAGAAAATAAACATCCACTATTCTCTACTCCCTACTCACACTCCATAACTGATGACTTGCGGATAGTACTGAAAACTTCCAAAAAATTTAATTTTTGCTTTTGAATTTGAGATTCCTGGGGCTGTCCTGGGAATCCTTATTTTTAAGAGAATCTTAAATTGAAGTTCTTCGGGTGTTTAGTTCTAAGCAAGTGTATATATTCTGCCAATGAGAACTGTTGTTAAAACTGATCAGCATATTCCTGCAAAGGATAGTACATCTTCCCCACAAAGTAGTAGTAATGCTCCCATTGTGCAGTTACGCTCTGTAACTAAAACTTACAACAATGGCTGTCATGGATTGTTGGATGTGAGTTTAGAGGTGAAACAGAAAGAATTTTTGTTGATTACAGGCCCTAGCGGTTCGGGTAAATCAACACTGTTGAAACTCTTGTATGGCGAAGAATTGGCTACTCAGGGAGAGGTGATTGTCAATGATTGCAATGTAACAGATTTGCGGGGCGATCGCTTATCACTGTTGCGGCGACGCATTGGCATTGTATTTCAAGATTACAAACTGATTCCCCAAAGAACTGTAGCAGAGAATGTGACATTTGTACTGCAAGCACAAGGTTTCACTCGCAAAGAAATTCAAAGACGTTTAGAACCGACGTTAAAGCTAGTGGGTTTACTTTCCAAAGCTAACTGTTTTCCTGATCAACTTTCGGGGGGAGAACAACAACGGGTGAGTGTTGCACGCGCCATTGTGGGAACACCGCCATTAATTTTGGCTGATGAACCCACAGGAAACCTCGACCCCGATAATTCTTGGCAAGTCATCCAAATTTTGCAAAAGTTAAATTCTTTTGGGGCTACAGTGATTGTGACTACTCACGACGAACAACTTGTGCGGCGTTGCAATCATCCTGTGGTACAAGTCTGTAATGGCAGATTGTATCGGAAATAAGTTAATAGTTCAAAATTTGAGATTTTTGAGTTTGGACTTTTAACTTGACTGGTTTAAGGGGAGTGGCTGTGCTGGATGGTAGATTCGATAGCTTGTCTAAAATTTGTAAACTCTCAAATGCTGCCTCTCGAATGATGACTTCTTCTTCTTTAGTTAAAAGCAGTTGCAAACATTGGATGACTTCTTGCTGTAACGCCGCATTCACTGGCTGGCGCGTGATAAATTTGGTAATTCGACGTATAGCCAGCAACCGCTTTAAGGGATCTGATTCTGTTAAATTGAGTAACAATTGCTCAAAGGTATCTTGTTCTTGATTGCGATTACGGCTGAGAAGTTGCCAAAGTAGCAAAACTACAGTTAATAAAGTTCCCAAACCTTGCAAAATTGTACCAGTTGCTATCCAAGGGCTATGAGAGTCAACCCAAATAGCAGCCGCCATATAAGTGCTAATAGTTGCCAGACCACCAATAGCAACAGCTAAAACTAACCGACGATTTGGCCCGTTGAGGAATTTTTGAATTTCTACCCAACGTTGTTGCCAGTTCCATTGTTGGGTGGAGTAGGTAATTAACATTACTCCCACACCAACTATCAAAGCTAATAGCAGTTTCCAGTTCCATAAAAGCATTGCCACGACTATTGTCAGGAAGCCGAGAACACTTCCAGAACCAGAAAAAGGCTTGAAATTTTGCTGCTTGGAACTTCCTGGCGACAATGCTGGAAGCGACCAGTTGGGTATCTGGTTAATTAGTTGCTGCAAAGAAAACGAAGCCTTTGCCACAGTATTTACCTAATTTTGTTGACGAGATTTTCTAATATATCTTTTACCAGGGATTAGGTGCATGATGAAGTTAATATTACTCATTTTTGATAGTCTTTGGGACTGCTCTTAAATACAAAAACGAAAGTCGTCAATGGTGAATTGACCGTCAAAAGCACAGAAGGTAACAGAGTGAATATTGCTGGCTGTCACAGACAATAAGATGTTGGGAGGTACTGCTGAATCAGAGTTAGCGAGATTAGCGCCAGGAAGTACGGTTTGACTAAGCAGTTGGCGATCGCTATCATAAGCAGACATTACCAGCCGTTGGGAACTAGTTACATAAGCACTAACATAGTTGACTGGATGTACAAAACTAGCTTCCAGAAACCCGCCTTTGGGCGAACCCATTAATACTATGAGACCAGAATGGCTAGGAAATGCGGGGTTAGAAGGTTGTATGGCGATTGAATTACGGAAAACGACACCCCAGCGTTCATATTGTGTTTCGACCGATTCAAAACACTTTAAATCTTCTAAGTTTAAACATACACAAATAGGAACACCTACTTTGGAGGTTTCTAGAGTGTCTGCCAACTGTCCCCGCCAAGCAGATGCTATATGCACATCACAGTTTTCTAATACGTCTTTAAAATCTACCAACGCTGGTGCTTTATCCGATTGAAGAGTAGCCTGCTTTACCACAACGCCCCGCCTTACCATTACCTAGAGAACGATTTAGATAAGTAATTATATCTAAAGCTGTTTTTCCTAAATCCAGAATCGTTGCTAATCTTAGGTATTTCAACTATTCTGGACGCTCAAAACTTTACGTGAGTTTTCTGATAGATTACCATAAAAAACTAATGCCTTTTATATGATCAAAGTAATACAGGCTACTTTGCAAAAGCCTTGCTTAACTGTATTTCCAGGCAAATACCCTGCAATTTAGAGACAAAAAAATCACTGAATCTTTACACGTAAGCCAGTGATTTTACATCCCCTTAATCTGGCGGAGGCTAGAGGTGGGAAAATTGCGGGTTTGCTAAAAATAGCAATGGATAATTACCGGGAAATCCCCTATAAGTACAGCGTGTTTGGGGTGAAGAGATTGCTAACAGCAATTACTTAGCTAACACACATCTAGATTGCATAAGCACGCATAAAATTAATTTTTGGTCATTGGTCATTTGTGAAGACAAATTACTCATGACAGTCTCAACCAAAGAATTTGCGGCTTGAACACATACGAAATGAACGGCATATATATTATGTTTCAACCACAGGGATTTGAACAAAGCTCAATTACAACTTCTCTAGGGAGAATAGTATATTACACTACTGCGGGGTCGCTTTGGCAAGGTAGTGCGATCGCCCAAGGAGCAAAGGAAACTTTAGTATTTCTACATGGTTTTGGTGGTGGATCTTCGGCTTATGAGTGGTCGAAGGTTTACCCAGCTTTTGCTAGTGAATATCGCATTCTTGCACCAGATTTAATTGGATGGGGTAAATCAGAACATCCAGTGCGAAACTACCAGATTGAAGATTATTTAACGATGATTCAGGAATTTTTGCAGCAAACTTGTACAGAAGCAGTCACGGTGATTGCTTCTTCTTTGACTGCCGCGTTGACAATTCGAGTAGCGATCGCTCATCCTGAATTATTCAAGTCTTTAATTCTTACCACACCAGCCGGACTATCTGATTTTGGCGAAGACTACTCCCGCAGTTTTTTTTGCTCAGTTAGTCAGCGTACCGATAATTGACCGCTTGCTGTACAGTACTGGTGTAGCGACAGAAGCAGGCATTCGCAGTTTTTTAGAGCAGAGACAATTTGCCCAGGCTAATCGAGTCTATCAAGAAATTATTGAGGCTTATCTTCAATCTGCCCAACAGCCTAATGCGGAATATGCTGCACTCTCTTTTGTGCGGGGTGATTTGTGTTTTGATTTATCCCTTGACATTGAAAAGCTGACCACTCCGACTGCGATTATTTGGGGGCAGAAATCCCAATTTACTGGCCCCGAAATTGGTCGTCGTTTGGCAGAGAAAAACCCCCAAGCAATTCGTGTGTTTCAACAATTAGAAGATGTGGGATTAACACCACAGTTAGAATTACCAGCCGTCACCATTGGATTAATTCGCCAGTTTTTGCCTTTAATCAATGGCTAATGAAGAGTGCTGAGTTGAAAGTGCTGAGTGCTGAGTTAGGATAGCGCCTGTGGCGCTAATATAGCAGAAGGCAGAAGGCAGGAGGAAAAGTCTTACTATCCCTTGCATTCAAGCTTTCACACTGTCCTAACATATCTGACTAACGCTATAAGTGGAGATGCCTTTAACTACTCAGCACTCAGCACTCAGCACTGGAAATAATTTCACACTTCGATTATTTATTTTCTACACGGACATCAATTACAGTGGCATTGAAGTTATAGTTATAACCTTCTAGCTCAAAAGGCATACCAATTTTGACTTTGCTGTTACCTAAAACTGGGCCATTTTCGGTGACTTGCGCTTTACCTTCCAGGGTTAACAGCATATCTGTACTGAAATTATTACTTCTGGGGTCTGGTAATTCTTTGACAGAACCATCTGGTTGAGTCGCAGTTATGGTTCTTGGTAGCAATTGCACAGATTTAATCCCAATTTGACCGTAAGGCTGATTGCGGATAATAACGTTAGTTTTACCGCCTTTTTTTAAATCCATTGTCAAATAAGCGTTCTGGGTCACGCACATTCAAACCCCGCACGGCTAAGTCTACCTCAATGGGTACGGTTTTTGAACCAACTTGAGCGACGGAACCAGAAGTTCCCGGAAAAAAGAAGATTCCCACTATAACTAGCAGAATTACGAGTGCAGCGCCTAAATCTAGAATATTGACTTTACCGAACAAGCGACCTTTGGAATCAAAAATAGCCATAAAAACTTTTCCTAAATACAAACAAAGTATTTGATTGTAGCAACAAACTTTATCAGGAACATGACAATTTCCCGACTGAGGTCTGACTAAAAGATGGCTAGGTCTTTTAGTCTGGCGACAGTGTATCACGAGTTGAAAAAATCGGCATAAAGTCGGCACATCCTTCACATCTCATTCAGATAAATCCTTCTAGGGATAATATGGGCGATCGCATCCGTAGTCATAAGATGAAAATGCAACTTCAAGCGCAGTAAATCCGTCTTGTATTTTGTCCTGTGATTTTCGCTTGTCCCGCAATTACTATCAGAAATGCTTATGATGGCTTGGAAAGGTTTTACGGCAAATTATCGTCGTTGGCGGCGTAGTTGGTTATATCCAATAATTTCGGTGGTGGTCGCCCTCAGTTTGTGTCTGAGTACACCCTCACCTGGACGGGCTGTAGATTTATTACCACTGTTATTCCAAGGAGCGCAAATACTTCAGCTGTCTAATATATCCGCTAACCAAGAAGTAGAACTTGGCAAACAGATGAATGATGAACTCAAGAATGGGGAAATTCGTCTGTACAGGAATGAAGCGGTGAATCGTTATGTGCAGGAAGTTGGTCAAAGATTAGCCGCCAATAGCGATCGCCCCAATCTTCCTTTTACCTTTCAGGTAGTAGAAGATAATTCTGTGAATGCTTTTGCCACTACTGGCGGTTTTGTTTATATCAACACGGGTTTACTCAAAACAGCCGACAATGAAGCGGAACTAGCCAGTGTGATGGCTCATGAAATTGGTCACATAGGCGGGAAACACTTAGTTAAACAAATGCAGCAAAGGGCTGTGGCGAGTGGATTAGCTACAGTAGCAGGTTTAGACCGTAATCAAGCTGTGGCTATTGGTGTGGACTTAGCCCTCAACCGTCCTCGCAGTCGTCAAGATGAGTTTGATGCAGATAGAAGAGGTTTAAGAACTTTAACAAGAGCCGGTTATGCTCAATCTGGTATGGTTTCCTTTATGCAAAAGCTACTCAAAAGTGGTTCTGGGCCAACTTTCTTGAGTACGCACCCAGCTACTAGCGATCGCATCACTAATCTTAAACGTGCAATTAATGCTCAACCCAGTAGTGGGCGTGACGGTCTAGATAATGCTGCTTATCGAGCTAGAATTCGACCATTACTTTAGTTTGATTTCACTGTGCCAAACTACAACCAAAACCTATGCTCGCTGCGGTTGGCGGCGAGCTTTGATTTGGGAAGGCTCTACTGTCACCACCCCATCTTCTAGCAGTAATGTACGCTGGGTATTTTGAAATACATTCACTTGATAAATTAAATGATTGGTAACATCAAATCCAGTTAACCAACCACTACGGGGATGATAAGCTCCGGTATCGATATCTAGCCATCCTCTACCTTCGGCTAGTTTACCCGGCGGGACGTTTGGTAAAGTAAAAGTTATAGTATGCCCAACAATAATGAGTTTATCAGGAAAATAAGGCTTTTCCATGCCGTGAAATTCATCTCTAATCCAGCAGAACTGCTCGGCAGTTTGTTCGGCTAGGGGCAGATTCGGGTCTAATCCGGCATGAGTTAACCAAATATCGCCCAAATCTAAATAGGTGGGTAGAGACTGAAACCACTCTAAATGGTCTTGGGGAATAGTAGATGCTTGGTAACTGCTGAGAGTGGCTTGTCCACCGCTATACAACCAAGCTTGCATAGCTGGGGCGGGAATATTTTTTTTGGGTGAGAATATTCAATAGCATCTGCTCGTGATTACCTAGCAGACAGGGATAATTGCTCTGTCGGACAAAATTCACGACATGGTAGCTGTGGGGGCCACGATCAATTAAGTCGCCGAGAAAATAAACTTGATCATCTGATGTGGGTGCGATCGCCTCTAACAGAGTCATCAAGCCTTCATAATGACCATGCACATCCCCAATAACTATGCGACGTTTCCTAGTTCTGCTCATCTGCATTTAGTTGAAATGAAATTAGTTTAATATTTTTGCTACACTATAACCGCAGGTTATTCCGTAAATAAAGATAAATATTACTTGAGTAAATTTAAATTTTATTTAAAGTTTTATCTGCACCAAAAATCATCAATTTACTTACACACGCTAACTTAAAATTTAGGCTGTAATCTTAATTTTAGTTTGCCCAATGTCTGAACAATTTTCTCCTGAAATTAGCTCACGTATCTGCAATCACATGAACGAAGATCATGCTGATGCTGTACTTTTGTATGCCAAGATTTTTGGTGATGTAACTGAGGCTACATCAGCCCAAATGTTAGCAATTGATTCACAGGGAATGGATTTAACCGCGCAAGTTAATGAAGAATCTATGCCAGTGCGTATCAAATTTGACCATACTTTGGCTGATGCGGAAGATGCTCATCAAACTCTAATTGCGATGGTTAAGCAGGCGCGGGTGAAGGGGTGAGGGGTTGGAGTTTTCAGTTATCTGGGGATAAGGGAGACAAGGTGGACAAGGGAGACAAGGGAGAGGAGTTAGCTTGTATAGTTTGAGCCATAAAAATAATTTCCTACTCGGTTTGTAATAACCAAAAACCACTGTAAGTCATCCCAGAATCATCGGGTTGAATTAATAAAAAGTGCAATCCTTGGCTTTGTTGTTGGCGTTGTTGATAAATTTTTGCGGCGGCGGCGACTTCTGCATCTTCAAAGGTGGCTAATACCCATCTATCAACTAAACCCGCTTCTAAAATTAAGCCATCGGGCGCACCTGGGATGTAATTTAAGGCTACAGGATGTGTTGTGGCTAACCAACGTGCTAAACGCATAGATTGTCTGCCACCATAAATTACCACACCAGGAACGGGTATTGTGGAAGCTAAACCCAGATTTATCGGTTTAAGAAATTCTGGCATAGATAAAATCGGAATGGGGCGATCGCTAAATTCTATTTCTAAATCACCAGCCGCTAAAGTCGCAAAGCGCCACTGTTCACCCCAGAGATTTTCCGGTAATGGTAAGGGTGCAGGTTTTTCCAAACTAAAATCAGAATGTCTTTCTTTTAACCACTGTTTTAATGCTAAAGTCCGGCGGCTTGCTTCTACTGCAATACCTAAATTGCGTCCGGCTGTTTCGATTAAACTCAACGACTGGGGACGAAAAACTTGAATGACATCTGGTAATTCTGCACCTGCGGCTTGTTGAATTTGAGTAGTCAGCCAATTGGAATTTGCTTCTGACTGCAAACAGGTAGCTGTATACTCAAAACTGCGATTTGCATTACAAATCAACAACTCCCATACAATTTTTTCAGATATATCTTGTTGCGAACTCCGATAAAAATCAGCTTGCCAAATTTTCATGATTTAAAACATTTTTCCATAAAAAAAAGGGGTGGATAGCCCACCCCTCTATTGAACCAGGAAAATTACAATTCTTTTAAGACTTTAAAACAGAACCTTCGCCAAAATTGGTTCAACACGGGTAGCAATTTCTGGGACATACACCTGAGAAACGTAGTCAGCAATCATGCGATCTGTATTGAACAGTGGTGCATTTGTCTTAATGGATGCTTTCATCATCTGTATCCAGCCATGAGGGATACCTTGATTGTCTTGATCGTAGTATAGGGGAACAATCTCTGATTCTAAAAGCTGATACAGTGACTGAGAATCTATGCGGTCTTGCAATTCTTGATCGCTTGTGTGAGCATCTTCACCAATAGCCCAACCGTTAATTCCTTTGCCATTTGCGTCAGCTTGGTAGCCTTCACACCACCAACCATCAAGGACGCTGCAATTCAAACCGCCATTAAAACAGACTTTTTGACCGCTTGTCCCGGATGCTTCTAGGGGACGACGGGGGTTATTTAACCAAACATCAACGCCTTGGACGAGTTTTTGTCCGGTGTAAATGTCGTAATCTTCAATAAAGGCAACACGGTGAATAATGCCGGAACTACGACACCACTCCATCAAACGTTGAATAATACGTTTACCTTCTTCATCGGCTGGGTGTGCTTTGCCTGCAAAGATAATCTGGACTGGATGTTGAGCATTAGCAAAAATCTTCACAGCCCGTTCAGCATCGCGTAAAATTAAATCACCACGTTTATAAGGGCTGAAGCGCCGCGCAAAGCCAATGGTTAATACATTCGGGTCGAGTAAACTATCAACGGCTTGAATATTTTGATAATCTTCACCGCGCTGTTCTCTTGACTTTTTGACTTTATAACGAGTGTAGGCAATCAGTCTTTCTTTGAGAATTTGATGTCTTGCCCAGAGTTCTTCGTTGGGAATGTCGTCAACTTTCGCCCACATCTGGGGATCGATGGCGCGAGTTTTCCAATCTTTACCTAAATATTGGTCATACAAGTCTGCGAGTAAAGGTGCAGTCCAGGTGGGTGCATGAACGCCGTTGGTAATATAACCAATTGGGACTGTATCTTCGTTATGTTGTGGGTAGAGAACAGTCCACATTTTGCGAGATACTTTGCCGTGTAATTCACTTACGCCGTTGCAAGCACGACACATTCGCAATGCTAAAACGGTCATGCCAAAGGGTTCCCAAGGATCACCCAGTCGTCTAGCACCCAAGGCTAGAAATTGTTCGCGGGATAGTCCCAATTGCGGCCAGTACTGGGCAAAATAAGAGTCAATTAAGTCGGGGGAGAAGACATCATGACCGGCGGGAACAGGGGTGTGGGTGGTGAAGACACAAGTTTGCCGCACCTTGGTTTCTATGTCGTAGAAGGATTTTCCGGTACGTTCAATTTCTTGACGGGCAATTTCTAGGGTACAAAAGGCGGCGTGTCCTTCGTTGAGGTGATGTACGGAGGGTTTGATTCCCAAGGCGGTTAAAGCCCTGACTCCACCAATACCTAAGACGACTTCTTGGGCGATGCGGGTTTCTAAGTTACCACCATACAAGTGGCCTGTTAACCAACGGTCAACGGGATCGTTGTCTGGGCGATCGCTATCTAGTAAATATAGGGTTACACGCCCGACTTGCACTCGCCAAATTTGCACTTGCACTTGGCGTTGGCGAATTTCTATCTGGATGGTGAGGGGTTCCCCTTGCTCGTTTTTAATTAACTCTAGGGGCATTTTGTGGAAGGGGTTATCCAGATAGTAATCTTCTTGCCAACCGTGGCGGTTTAAGCGTTGGCGAAAGTAACCTTGGCGATACAGTAAACCCACACCCACCATCGGCACACCCAAATCGGATGATGATTTCAGATGATCCCCGGCTAAAATACCCAAGCCACCAGAGTAAACAGGTAGGGATTCATGGATGCCAAATTCGGCGCAAAAATAAGCAATGGGATGTTCAGCCGAAACTTGCGGTGCAACACGATTCACCCAAGTATCTTGCTGTGCCATGTACTGGTCAAATTCTCGGACTAAGGCAGAAATCTGCTTCAGGTAAAGGGGATCTTCTGCCAACTGAGTCAGACGTTCGTAACTTGCTGACTCTAAAATTGCCACTGGGTTATGCCCACAACGTTCCCATTCTTGGGGATCAATGGTTTGAAATAAGGATATGCGATCGCTACTCCAACTCCACCAATAGTTATAAGCTAAATCTGCTAAACGTTTGAGGGGAAAGGGCATCTTTTCACTTAAACGTAACGATGCGGTCATTGCACTGCTATTAGCCATACAAGTCTAAACTCTCTGTTAACTTTTTGCGATTTCATCTATCTTTTGCTGCGACAAAATTACCTTCAGGTTGATTCCGCCGGAGTCTTCTTATGTGAATTCTCCCCTGAAGCCGAAGCAGCTTTTGTCATCAATGCTCTGTCAAAATTAATGGTTCTTCTTGCTCTTACGTTTTTAGTATTATCTCTGGATTTAATACCTTCTGCCCATCAATTTGCATCACTTTTGTTTACAATAATTTCTGTATTATTAAGTTTTGTTTACTATCAACTTGTAATGTTTAAGAAAAGCCAAAGAGAGATAAATAAATTATTAAAAATATCGTTGCTGATTAATCCTTAATTTTATGAGCCATTAGTACTGTAAAAATATGTATACAGCGTTTTTTTTGTTGATTACAGTACAAGTAGATAGGCAACAGAGGCGCTTAGGCTAGAGGAATATACCTCACTGGTATGAAAACTGCCTACTCGAACTAACATAAAACTAATAGTTTTGAAGTCTGCCTTAGTAGACTTTGCTTGTGTGAAAGATGAACCTCGATTTTAATCTTCAGGTGCAAAATAGGCACAATTGAGGTATAAAAAAATGTGAAAATAAAAGTAAAGTGCCAACAGATTTTCCATTGATAATCATTAAATTTATTGTGGCGATATATGGCAATAACCAAGTTAACAAATGAAGGAAAAGTAATTATTCAGGAATAATTACTAAAAGCATCTGGCTGGAAAATTGGACAGGAATTAATAGTAATTAATATGGGTGATGGGATTCTTTTCAAACCCAAGAAGCCTTTTGCAAAAACTACATTCAAAGATGTTGCAGGCTGCTTAAAATATCAAGGTAAACCCAAATCATTAGAAGATATGAATGATGCCAGCCGTCAAGTTATGTGATTATGCGATCGCCCCCTCTTTCCCTTACACTGATACAGTAAGAGCGATCAGCTACGCTGGGCGGTTACGCCATCGCATCACCAATTCTCAAAAGTATTTCAATAACCAGAGTCACGCTGATTTTTGGACTCTTGAATGACGATTCTTGATTCTCTGCTAGCAATTTGTTGCTGAGTAAACATTTCTCTTAGCACCAATGCTGGGTCTACATAGTTCTTGGCATATTTCAAGCCCCAGTGGAGGTGCGGCCCGGTGGTGCGTCCTGTCATTCCAACGCGGCCAATTCTGACTCCGGTAGGAATAACTTGACCTTCCCAAATTTGAATTCCGCCAGCTCTGTCGATTAAATAGCGCCGACCATAAGCAGTTTCGACATGGCCTTCCATGTGACAGTAGGTATGTTCCCACTCACCAGATTTTATGACTATGTGAGTTCCGCAAGCAGTGCGATCGCCTACTTTGACTACTGTACCTACCCACCAATTCCGAATATAACTGCCCTGTGGCGCGGCTATATCTAAGCCTCCGTGAAATTCCCAATTCGCCCCACCAGTCGCAGAACGGCGATAACCAAAGGGAGATGTGTATGCTTGAAAGTTTTCCACGGGGAAAGAAGCCGCTAACCAACCATTGTTTCTAGCTGCTGTTCTTTGTTGTACTTCTCTGGCTGTAACTGTTTCGACATTTGACCCGAAAGTGCTAATACCAACAACACTCAAACCCAATACTAATAATGTCGCTCCAGAAAGCAATACTTTTTTTGGTCTTTGAGCCATTATTTGATTCCTTATTTACACAGTATTATCTCTAATTTATTAAGAAAATAGCTATTTTTTAGCCCTTAATTTTTACAAGAATATCAGGTTTTTTCCTATCTTTTTTTATGTTATTTTATGAATAAACAACATGGTTTTGTATAATTTATTTTCTAACATTGCATATATATTCAGGGTATCAGCCTTTGGAATGCCCCGTTTATGTTATCAGATTTTGCTATTAAAAAAAATACTTGCGAGTCATTATTTTGCAGATTTTTTTAATTGATAAATATAATTTTTTACAATATGCGCTTAGTTGCCGTATCATCGACAATGACAGTTTACAGTTATGGCAACTATAGCCATACTTATGTATATACTTAAGTAATACCCAATAATCAGGAATCTAGAAAATTATTGCTGGCTGAGTGTTTCCCTTGTGCTGTGAAGGGTGACTTTCTGCTCTAGATAGTTGAAATCGTGCAAGCATTTATGCTTAAAATTGCTGAATAGGTCGATGGAGCTTGAAAAAAGGCCAAGATGACCATTTGCAGGACGCACCCAAGCCATGTTGACTGATATATTGCCTTTCTCGTTTGAAATTGATACCGTTGCGATCGCTGGCGCTAGTCTGTGGTCTTTAGCATTGTACTTAGGTTTTTTCCCCTGTAGTGAATGGGTAATTGAGCAGTTGAATCGTTGGTTTAATTTTGCCGAGCGATCGCTGTACACTAGTCAGACGGAATTTGAAAAAACTCGTAAAGCCAGAGAATCCCAAAACGCTTTTTACGCCTCACTATTTAGCATTGTGCCGTTTTTGGTGATAGGTAGTTTATGTAACTGGGGGGTAGAAATCAGTTTAGGTCGCAGTTGGGCAATTAGTATGGGGATACTGGCTTGTATTGGTTCTGGGATTTATGAACTAGGGCGACGGGATGGCCAGTCAGATTAATTTTTAGCTCATTTCTTTAGTCAAGCTTAAAAATCGAACCGTTAATTTGGGAAATTTGGTATTTTCAGGTGGTGCTTGAGAATTCTGACTTTGATGGGATCTCAGGGAATTTACCTATGTGACTCATCCTGCTGTGAGACGAAATTGGAAATTATGCGATCGCAGCCTGATTTTGTCTCTTAACTATGCTGGTTGAGAAAATTATTCTCGACTAAAAGCAGTAAAAGCTGGATAAGTTCAAATATGAAATGAGAATACTAAATGAACAAAATAACGGTCAACGATATTCAATCTACTTCATTTCCCCAAGGGGATTATGTATCACCAGGGCTTGAAACTATTCAGCCAGATTTATATTTTCCTAACATGGTTTTAGGAAATAAATATGATTCTTCTTGGCTATATTTACGACGAGATATTCCTCATACTGGTATGTTGATCAGCGTCGGTCTGATGTGGGATTTGTCAGCCGTGATGAAGCACATATTCTCTACAACACCGCCTTAAAATTTCAAGGTAAAAAAGCTTTAGAAATAGGCTGTTGGATGGGTTGGTCAGCTTGTCATTTAGCTTTAGGTGGAGTAGAACTAGATGTCATTGATCCGATGTTATCTGAACAACTATTTTATGAAAGTGTGACAGATTCACTCAAGCAAGCAGGTGTGAAAGAATCTGTAAATCTCATCCCTGGATATAGCCCCCAAACAGTAGCAGAAACAGCTAATAAATTGCATCGAAAATGGTCATTAATATTTATCGATGGTCATCATGAAGCGCCAGCACCACTGGATGATGCAATAATTTGCGAACAATTTGCCGAAGCAGATGCTCTCATTTTATTTCATGATTTGACTGCTCCTGATGTCGGCAAAGGATTAGATTATTTGAAAGCTAAAGGTTGGCAGACAATGGTTTATCAAACTATGCAAATTATGGGAGTTGCATGGCGGGGAAATGTTGAGCCTGTAATACACCAGCCAGATAATACAATTAATTGGCGCTTACCACCACATTTGCAATCTTATAATGTTAGTGGTGTAACTCAAACTAAAACAACAGATAAATTTTCAGTTTTGTTACAAATAATTCAACCATATACTTTATTGAGTGAAACAAAATTATTTTCTTTGTACAGTCAAGCTCAACAAGTATATGATTATCTTTTCTGGCTACCAAAAATCTTAAAACAAACACTCTCTCGAATCAAAATTTTTTCTAGTTAAATCACAAGAGTGCATTCAATTTCAGCACGTAGCCCTCAGACTGAAGTCTGGGGCTATATAAACTAAACCCGCCTGCGCGGGTTTTAACATAGTCCCCATAGTTCATTGATAGTAAACGAAACAAAATTCATCCCCTTAATCAGCAACACTGATGTATCTATCGGGTAAATCCAATCTCTAAAATCCAAAATTGTTTGACTCCTAAATTCTGGCTTCTGAAGTCTTCAATCAATTTCCTCACAGACAATTTGAGCGATTTTTTCGGCTGCGCCACTTTCGCCGCGAACTTGTCTTAGTTTGTGACGCATTTGTGCTAACTTTTCAGGATGATTTAACAAGTCTAAGACCATTTCGCCAACTTCTTTTGCTTGGAGTTTCCCTACTAATTCTGGAACTATTTCTGACTGCGCCCAGATGTTTGGCCAGGCTAATAAACCCTTGCGTCGCAGAAATAGCCAGTTAATTAATTTGGCAAATGTTGTTCCAACTCCTGGCAAATTTGCTAATAATCCTGGCAAACCATCCCAAGAACGCATAGCGTCAAGCTGTTGAGTCGGCAATAACACAATCATTGGTACACCTAAAGAACCAAGTTCGGCTGTGTTTGCGCCGACTGTAGTTAAGCAGATACTACATTGTGACAAGATGCTGTATGCAGGATTTTCTTGATGTAGTTCGACGTTTAATCCTTGGTTGGTTTTCAGTAGCGGGTACTCATGGTTTTGTTCTGGAATTATTAAAGAACCGCCAGAAAATTTAAAAGTTTCGACAAAAGAATTTTTTTGGGGATCAGCAAAGCTGGCTAAGGTTTGTAAATCTAAAGTTGGTGCAACTGGAATAATAAACTTGGTTTGGGGTAGTTGGGCGTGGATATATTCAGCAATAGCTAAAGTTAAAGGGACTCCCTGGGTGAGTTTTGCAGCTTTTGAACCGGGGAGAATACCGATAAGTACTGAGTGCTGAGTGGGGAGTTGGGAGTTGGGAGTGGGAAGTGAGGTTTGGGCTTCTAGCATTAAGTCGCCGACGACTGTGAATTTATGAGCGTATTTGGGGGAGACTTTTTGGGCGACTTGTGGTTTCATTACGCCGAAGCGGTCGATTAAATTATGCCAACGGGCTTCCCATTCGGCGTAAACTACGGTATAATACCCGAGTTTTTTGCCAATAATCACCGGGAAAATCTGATCCCCACCGAGGAAAACGACAACGCCGTGGCTTCTCCAGTCCCAATTGTCAGATGTTTTTCCCCAGAGTAAAAATTGCCAAAAATGTTCTACTCCTTGAACTCGATCAACTTCTGGGTAAGATAGAGCGATCGCTGCTTCTTTGCCACTAGCATTAGGACAAGGTGATAAAACTACAGAAATTCTGACTAAAGAACGGTCATCTCCTAGTTGTTGGCGTAATGCTTTGACGACTGGACGCACCCAGGTTGTGATTTCTCCAGGGCCATTAGAAAGAATGAGAATATCTACTGGAGTCATGATTTATGGCAAAAGGCAAAAGGCAAAAGTAAGAATTGTTTTTAATATTAGTGGTATGTGTGAGTGCAGTTCTCTACTTCAACTAACTAGATGGTAGGGGTTGTTGATTGTCGAGAGTTGAGCTACCAAGTGTCCGGGGTATTTGGACAGCCAAAACTGTCAGATTAATTGCCATATAAGCTACCAGCGACATCCACAGTAAGGAGTTATTGTGAATATACCAAGCGGCGATCGCTACAGGTACAAAGCCACAACTAAAAGCAATTAAGACTGCATTGCGTAAGGTAGCGCCTTCTTTTAAACCAATAAAATAACCTTCTAACATAAAGGCAATGGCGGTTAATCCCAACAATGGTAGCAACCAAATTGTATAAGTACTGATATGTTTGTTGACTTCGGCGTGATTAGTTAATAGCCCAAAAACTGTATCTGGAAACAGCACTGAAACAACAGCAAAACCCAAAGCAATCACTAAACTGGTCAATACAGAGACAGTCAGTAATGCACTCATTTGTTCTTTTGCACCTTTGCTGTAAAAGTTACCAGTCAGGGTTTGAGTTGTCATTCCCACACCTTGGACTGTGAACTGACTTAATAAAGCAATTTGTAAGAGCAAACCGTTCTCGGCTAAGATTTCCGTTCCCATTGCTGCACTCAAGTTAGTGAAGATGGCATAGGTGGAAATCAGCACAACAAAGCGGATGAGAATATTACTTTTCAGCGCCACCGTATCTTTGAGAGCCACCCAATCAAAAACTTCTTGGAAAGCTGCGGGTAATGTTTGCCAGGGAATAGTAAAGCTGGCATAGATAATGCCTGTTAATAATGCCAGATATTGACTGATGGCTGTGGCTAGTCCAGCCCCCATACTTTCCCAACCCCAAAGCGAAATCATCAAATAGTCCAGCACCACATTCGAGCCATTACCAATCACCGACATAGCGAGGACGACGCTATTCTTTTCTTGCCCCATAAACCAGCCAATTAAGACAAAATTCAGCAATACGGCTGGCGATCCCCAAATTCTGGCTTGAAAATAATCAGCCCCAGCAATTTCAATTTCTGGGGAACCGCTCAGAATTGTAAAGCCAATTTTTTGTAAGGGGTATTGTAACAACAAAATTAATAAGCCAATTCCCAAAGCAATCAAGCCACTGCGTATCCCCGCCAAGAGTACGGCTTTGTGGTCATCAAGTCCAACAGCTTGTGCAGTCAGCGCATTCACACTAGAACGCAGGAATTTCAACACCCGATAAAGGTAGTCAAAAATAATTGTTGCTAAAATCACTCCTGCCAAGTGACGGATGTCTGCCAAGTGTCCCAAAAAGGCAATATCTACCAAACCGGCTAAGGGAACCATCATGTTAGATAGCATACTAATGCTGGCCAGTTTGTAAAAGCGAGGCAGGAAGTTGTACTTGGGTGAGACCGCAATTGTCATAGATTGTTGTCTGTACTGGAATTTATCTTCCAGTCTGAACTATTTCAGGAGGAAATGACATATCATATCGTGTCAGGTGAAAGAATGATCATTCATGAAGGGTGCAAGGTATAGGGGTGTAAGGGTTTTGCTTACTTACACCCTACACCCTTATCCCCTTACACCCAATCTCAACAACTAACCTTTGTACCTCAGCCCCTAGTTAATTTCCTTGCAATGGTGCATTCAAGGCTTTTTCAATGCGATCGCGTGTTTCAAGAATATGGGCTTTGCTATATTCATCTTGAGAGCTTACCTGCGCGAGTTTTTCATCTAATTGCTTGAGTTTGTACCAAGCTAAAGTCCGCGCATCTTCTGGGACATTATCTTTCCGCAACACCATCCCAATTAAGATATCGAGGTATTCTCGTTGCAAACCTCGTCGCATACTGGAGATTTGCAAAGCAGATTTTTGGGGTTTGAGGATTTCTGTCCAAATCCCTGATTGCAAAGTGTCAAATAATTCAGGTAATGTCAGTGCTTGTCCTGATTGAGCTTTGAGTTCCAAATCTTTGAGGCGGTAGAGGCGATCGCTTGAAAGTAAATCGCGTAAAACCGCACTCTGCAAGAATAAAACCAACTCATGAATCGGATAATCTAAACGTCCTACGCGGGGATAGCTGCCCCAATGCCGCCAACGTGAAGGTGCTAATTTATTCAATAAGTCTGGAGAAAATTTTAAGGCATCTTCGGCAAACACATACTTTTGCAGGGTTTTTAAAGCTTGCCTTTGTTCTTCTACGGGGACTGGTTGAAATGGTAAACGATTTTGTCCACTCAGTTTACTAGAGTCCACATCAGCACCTTTGATGCGGTAAAAAGACTGTCCCCCAATGTATTTACTAACATAATAAATTTGCTGAAAATAATTACCCAACACTGTACTAAAGCGTTCACTGACATCGCTGTAGCTTTCCCCAGCCGTCGGATAACCCCGGTTGAGACGTTCCCACATCAGCCGCGAATTATCTAACTGCCATTGGGCATAAACCAGTACGTTATTACTGTTGTCCCAAGCATCGGCGGTGGGGTCGAGGTCATAAACATCTTCGTCTGTGGAATAACTCAACTCTGGTTTAGAGGATTGGTTGGCAATTTCTTGCAACAATGGTTTTTCGGCAATAGGAGTACTGGCCTTAGTGGAAATATAACCATATTGAATTGCCCATTCATCATAAGCCCCCACTGCACTCGGAAAATAATCGCCCTGCTTTGTGCCTTGGGGTGCAATATTCGGGGGAATATAATCCATCACCGAAGCTGTCAAACCTTTACGGTGGGTGACATCTTTATTGTTCATCTCCTGGGGTGGTAGCAGGGTACTACCGCGAAAGTTATGGCGCAAACCCAGTGTATGACCAACTTCGTGGGCAATAATTAACCGTAAATATTGATTGATATATTCTTTTTGTTGGTCTTGGCTGGGTGTACCATCTTTTAACAGTGTCATTGCCAAAGAACCAAAGGCAAATTGATTAGCGGCTTCCATGCCATAACACAAATCATATTCCCCAGCGAGTTTTGATAAATTGCGGAGTAAGCCATTTTCTTTAGGCTGGGAATTTTCGCCACCACAAAGAAAGCGATTTTGCATCCAAGCTGATAAAGATGTGCGATTTTGGTTTTGGTTCGGTTGGACAATTTTGCGATATTCACTTTTTAATGCCCGCACAAAACTCGCATCAACTAAAATATCTGCATCTAAAATTTCTCCGGTGAGGGGGTTAACACGGGATGGCCCCATTGCAAAATAACCATCGACGGTGTTTATCCAGCGAATTGTGTTGTAGCGAATATCTGCCGGGTCCCAAGTGGCGTTATCTGGCATTTGTTTGGCTTCAATGGCATCTTTAAATCCGGCTTTGAGGAAGGCTTGATTCCACATTAAGATGCCTTCTTGAATGGCATCACGGTATTCTAAAGGAACTGCATTATCAATCCAGAAAACAATCGGTTTTTTGGGGCGGGAAATCGCGGCTGTGGGGTCGGCTTTTTCTAAATTCCAGCGATTAATATAACGCACAAAAGGATCGCCACTATCTTTGGTTAAATCTTGGTAAGCGGTGATGAAATAACCAACTCGTTCATCTGCTAAACGTGGGCGGTAATTATTATTAGGTAATTGTGAGAGACTGTAATGGACACGCAAGGTAAAGCCACGGTCATCAGCCAGAGAGGCGAAATTCAGCCGTTGATTATCTCGAATGCTACTTGCACTACTAGAAAAATTTAATACTGACTCAATTTCGATGTTGTAGGGAAAAGCTTTGGCATTACCGAAGTATGATTGGTCTGTGGTGGCAGTCACACCCAAACTCGCTGATAATCCTGCTAAGTCAGAAAGTAGCAAATCACTCAAGTCAACAAGGATAGTTTTGCGTTGGGGATGAATGCTTTTGATGGGTAGCATGTAGAGAATCGAATCGCTAAATGACCGGGCAAGCGATCGCGCTTGGGGATCTCCTTCCCGCGTGCGAAAATTAACATTACGCACCACAAAGTGTAATTTGTCATCCACCCTCTGCCAATAAAACAAAAAATCTTGCAAAGGTATACCACTGTAAATACCACGTTCGCCAATTCCCGATTCCAGGGTGGCTGTAGCTAAGAAATTATTATTTAATTGTTCTGGTTTAATTTCCAGATAAATTTTATTCTTTTTGGTACTGCGATAGATGGTGAATAATCCCTCTTTTTTTTCTGTATCTTTAACTACTTCATCAAAGGCTTGTAAATCATCCTTAGTTGCTGGTTTTGCCTGTGAAGTCGGCTTTTTTTCTTGTTGATTGCTGGGTTTAGCAACTTCTAAAAATGGCTGTTTGTCTGCTTGTTTGAGGTTGTTAACTACCCAAGTAAAAGGCTGACTTTCGACTTTTTTATCTTGATTAATCACCCAAACTTGCGGTGATGGTAGTTTTTTCCAGGCAGGGTTTGTGCTATTTTTGTTAGGCGTAACTTCTGCAATCTGGTTAACACGTACAGCTTTTGTGTCTTTGTAACTACGTGGCGACTCAGCATTGGCAGTTGCTATCCCTAATAAGAATCCGTGCAACAAAATTACATAAAAAGTTACTTTATTCATTTAGTTCCGCCCTGATAAGATTTACGAGTTAATTTTTAATTTTGACAAATGAAATTTTTGGCTGCCATCAGTAAAAGCAACCTAAAAAGACCTGGAGTTGTCTGAAATTTACAAACAGACTTTTGGCTTCAGTTTTTTGGATTATTATCTAGTTGTAGAGTATTGTTCCTAACAGTTCCTTAGCGAATCAATAGTAAGTATGATTGTGTCACCAGAAAAATCAAGATATTGGTAAAAATTACACAATTTTGGCGAATAATTTTCAAAAATATAAATTTCCTGATAAATAATAACTGTTAAACCTAAAAATAAATTATTACTGCCTGAAATTTAGCTTTAATTCAGTACTTTCGTCAATAAGATATACATACTACTTTATACTTCTATCTTTTGGATTTTCTGTTAGAAAATTTTTCATACCTTAACTGCATGTCATTACATCAAAACTCTGGCCGCTGGCGTTTAGGGCTGGCATTATCTCTACTGGCTGTTTTATTGTGGGGAATTTTACCAATCGCGCTGGCGATAACACTGCAAGCACTTGATGTCTATACGGTGATTTGGTTTCGGTTTTTACTGTCATTTGTGTTACTAAGTGTATATTTAGGAACGCGTGGCGAGTTACCAAAGTTACGTCAATGGCGTTCTCAGACTTGGAAGTTATTGGCGATCGCTACAATTATGTTAGGAGCTAATTACTTCTTTTTCATGCAGGGTTTGGCGTTAACATCTCCAGCCAACGCAGAAGTATTAATTCAATTAGCAACTTTGTTATTAGGCTTGGGTGGGTTAGTGATTTTTCACGAACGTTACACACTCAACCAATGGCTTGGGGTTGGTGTATTAATTTGTGGTTATATAATATTTTTCCGCGACCAAATCACTAATTTAATTACCGCACACAGCACATATATTTTTGGTAGTGGTTTGATAGTTTTAGGTGCAGCAGTTTGGGCTATTTACGCTTTAGCACAAAAGCAGTTATTACAATCATTATCTTCGCCCCATATCATGATGATGATTTATGGCGGTGCGGCTTTATTATTGACACCTTTGGCAAAACCAGACACTCTTTTAAAATTAAATAATTTACAGCTAGGGATGTTAATTTTTTTGTGCTTTTAATACTTTAATTGCTTATGGTGCCTTTGCCGAATCATTAGAACATTGGGAAGCATCCCGCGTCAGTGCTGTGTTGACTTTAGCGCCGATTGTGACCTTAATTGCTGTTGAGTTAGTAGCAATATTAATACCTGGATTGATTCCCGCAGAAAATATCACCCTGACTGGTACGATTGGTGCAGTGTTGGTAGTCGCTGGTTCGATGGCGATCGCTTTAGGAAAAAAAGCTCAGTAGATAGGCACAAATAAACCAAACTATGTAAAGAAAATGAATTAGCTTAAAACCCTCATCCCTTTTTCCTCCTGCCTCCTGCCTTTCAACTCCTGCCTTCTTCAATCACGAGTCAATAGTTCTAGGTTATGTCCATTTGGGTCATAGAAATAAAAACCGCGCCCACCTTGGCGATGATTAATTTCGCCTTTGTGTTGGTGCATAGGGTCACTAGTATACTCCAAACCAGCTTGTTTGACTCTAGCAAAGATGGTGTCAAATTCCTCATCACTAACATGAAAAGCATAATGATGAGATTCAAAAGAGTTTCTGTCATCAAAATCGAGTGTTAATGTGTCATTCACTCGCACCGCAGCAAAATGACCAGCAGGTTCAACTTTTAAACCAAAAATATCAGCAAAGAACTGGGCAGATGCTTGTTTGTCATGAGCAGGAACTATAGTGTGATTCAAAGAGATAGTCATAATTTTTTACATCTGAGGTTGTTTTTAGGTTTATTTCTAGAATGGCTGATGAAACTTGATTCTGCCCTCTTCATTTCGATAGGATTTATCTAGCTTGCAGCAGACGATTACAATCGCGGCTAAATAAACGAAGCCTACCCACGTAGGCTCAAAACCAAGAATTTTCAAAGTCAAGCGAAGGCAGAAGACAGGAGGCAAGAGGTAGAAGGAGGAGAAAGCCACCCACAAAGGGCGGGGCTTGAACCCAACAAGCATTTTTTTCCCTTCTGCCCTCTGCCTTTCTTCGTCAATAGAGATGGACTTATTTTTTTATGATCTTGAAGTGAACCAAGGGTTATGCAAAAATTGGGGTCTTTCGCATCTGAGGAATTGAGACATGGCGCGTCTAGCACTGCTGAGTGTATCTAACAAAACTGGTTTAATTGACCTAGCTCGTAGCTTGGTAGAAGAATTTGCATTTGATATCATCAGCAGTGGGGGAACAGCTAAAGCCCTCAAGGATGCGGGAATACCAGTAACGAAGGTTTCTGATTACACTGGTTCGCCGGAAATTTTGGGTGGAAGGGTAAAAACGCTACATCCGCGCATTCATGGCGGAATTTTGGCACGGCGGGACGTTCCTCAAGATATTACAGATTTAGAAAATAACCAAATTCGCCCAATTGATTTGGTGGTAGTCAATCTTTACCCGTTTGAGGAGACTATTGGTAAACCTGGGGTGACATTAGCTGAAGCTGTGGAACAAATTGATATTGGTGGCCCGGCGATGTTGCGGGCATCATCCAAGAATTTTGCTCATCTGACGGTATTATGTGATCCGGCGCAGTATGATGAATATCTGCAAGAGTTACGGCAAAATAATGGTGAAGCTTCCTTAGAATTTCGCCAAAAAGCAGCCTTAAAAGGATTTTTACATACGGCGAGTTATGATCAGGCGATCGCATCTTATCTTGCAGGTACACCAAAACATACCCTCAGTGGTACAGAATTACAATCTCTGCGTTACGGCGAGAACCCCCATCAAAGTGCGGCTTGGTATCAAACTGGCGCTACACCCACAGGATGGGCAGCCGCCAAAAAACTCCAAGGTAAGGAACTCAGCTACAATAACTTAGTTGACTTAGAAGCAGCACGGCGAATTATTGCTGAGTTTACCGACACACCAGCCGCAACCATCATTAAACATACTAATCCCTGCGGTACAGCTTTGGGCGATACCATTGTCGAAGCTTATCAAAAAGCTTTTAATGCCGATTCGACTTCCGCCTTTGGGGGAATTGTGGCTTTAAACCGTTCCATTGATGCAGCGACAGCCAGCGAGTTAACTAAAACATTTTTAGAATGTGTGGTTGCGCCTGACTGTGACGCAGAAGCACAAAAAATACTCTCGAAGAAAACCAATTTACGGGTTTTGACATTAGCAGATTTGAGTAGTGGCCCGAAAACTTTAGTTAAACAAATTGCTGGCGGTTTCTTAGTACAAGCTGCGGATGATATTGTGGCTGATACAAGTAAATGGCAAGTGGTAACAGAAGTGCAACCTACCCCTGACCAGTTAGGCGAATTGCTGTTTGCATGGAAAGTCTGCAAGCATGTTAAATCTAATGCCATTGTACTCACAAGCGATCGCACTACTCTTGGTGTTGGTGCAGGTCAAATGAACCGCGTTGGTTCTGCTAAAATTGCTCTCGAACAAGCTGGTGACAAAGCGAAAGGCGCAACTCTCGCTAGTGACGGATTTTTCCCCTTTGATGATACTATCAGAGCCGCCGCCGCCGCCGGAATTACTGCCATTGTCCAACCAGGAGGTAGTTTGCGCGACCAAGATTCTATCAAAGCAGCTAATGAACTGGGTTTAGTAATGGTTTTGACAGGAGTAAGGCACTTTTTTACATTAATAAGGATTGATGCACAAAGGTTATTTGTGGAGATTGGGTGTAAGGGTTTAAGGGTGCAAGGGTGTAATGTTACACCCAATCACAACCAAAAATTTTGGGTGCTAACTCAATCCAGATAGTGCAGTTATCAAAGTGTCACTCATAACACTTGCCCTTATTTAACGGTGGTGTTATTCTCTAGTTGTGTGAGGAGCAAGTTGAAATTAAAGAGCGTCTGGGGTGGAAACACGGCAACACTCCCAGACGCTTTTTAGTATTTATCCTGATTTTATGTAACCATCAAGAATACATGGCACTTTTTGAAATCAGTGGCTTGTGGAAATGCAGAAAGTCGCGGCTGTAAATAGTCCGGCTTGCTACTTCCCTCTGATGAATGGGCGCTACGAAGTCAAGCCAGGGATGACGCTGCTTGGCTCGTGTTTTGGTAATGGTCAAGCTGATAAGCAAGTATTTCAAATTGATGAGAATTTTGCTGATTACCGTCAGGCTAAACTGTTAGCTCGTGCAGAACGGTTGAGCAAATATTACCAGACTCACAATTATTCTAAGGCTGTGGCAGGTGCGATCGCTCGTTTAATTATTGAACGCCTCACTCAAGAACATCCTCAATACTTTAGCTATGAACAATTAACCGCCAATACCTGGAGATTTTATAGCCAACTTACCCAAGAAATACTTTATTTAGATGCAGACTGGCAGTTACAAAAAGTTGAAGGTAGTTCACAGGTTCCAGCTTACACTTCTAGTCTTGATGCTTTAGCCGCCCAAGTACAAGAAGATTTTACAGTTATTTGCTGTGGTAAAGATGGTGGTAATTGGCTGAGTGCAGTTCATTTATGTTACCCCAACCATTGGTCAGCCGAAGAAAAAAATTGGTCAAGATTTTGCCAGCATACATACACCTGTGGCGGGTATGGAAAAAATTAATCGCCGTGCAGATGCGATCGTTCATACTATGATTAACCGTCAACCAATGGTGCGCTTTGCTTGGGGTTTAAGTACTGATATGCGCCTGAATCATCATCCTGAACCACCAGTTGGTGTATTGGTTAATCAGTGGCAAGGTAGAAGCTTTGATCCCCAGCATCCCCAGCTTTATTTACGAATTGAACGACAAGTTATTTGGGGAATACCACAGTATCAAGCCGCTTTGTTTACTATTCGTACTTATTTTAGAGACTGCACTTTGCTGAAACAAGATCCGCTATTACGGGGTAAGTTATGCGCTGCAATTGAATCGATGTCACCAGAGTCACTGATATACAAAGGTTTAGTAGATAGCAAAACTAGTATTTTACGTTGGCTCAACGAAGATTGAATCATCTCTCTGTCACCTGCTATAAATCAAACTGGCTATGACTACTGCTAATTCTGCTGGTTCGATGGGTTTGGTGAGATGTCGCTGAAAGCCTGCGGAGATAATTTTTTGGGCGTTAGCCTCACCGGCAAAAGCAGTTAAAGCGATCGCAGGTAATATACTGGCAGGAGTAGTCTTTCTTACCTGTTCAATCAGCATATAGCCATCCATTGTGGGCATACCAATATCACTCAACAGTAAATCTGGTTTTGTTTGAGCGATCGCTTGTAGTGCATCTGGGGCTGAGTTTACCGCTTGGACTGTCGCACCATACTGTTCCAAAATAAAAGTTAGTAAATTCAACGTATCAAGATCATCATCTACGATGACTATCTGCACACCTTGAAGATTTGGGACATTTTCAATTAAAGGATAGTTGGGCAATGTTTCAGCCGCAGCCACAATTAATGGTAACTGCACGATAAAAGTTGCGCCTAAGTTTTCTCCGGGACTTGTGACTTGCACAGTACCACCGTGGAGTTCCACAAGATGACGCACAATTGCTAATCCTAATCCTAGTCCACCAAATTTTCTGGTTGTGACCTCATCGGCTTGGCGGAAGCGGTCAAAAACGAATGGCAGAAACTCTGCACTAATACCTTTGCCTGTATCTGTAACTTGAATTTCGGCAGAACTACCAACTGTTTTTAGTCGGACTTCCACTCTACCGCCTTCTGGTGTAAACTTCACGGCATTGGTGAGTAGGTTCCAAATGATTTGTTGTAGGCGGTTGGGATCACCTGCTACTTTTACCGCACTCACGGCAAAATCTGTTTGTAGCTGAATTGATTTGCTTTCGGCGGCTAAACGCACAGTGTCTAGTGCAGCTTCTAAGCAGCTTACTAAGTCAACTGTGCAGATATTCAAACTCAGCTTACCGCGCAGAATCCGTGAAACATCAAGTAAATCTTCAATTAATCTTGCTTGTAATTTAGCATTGCGCTCGATAGTATCTAGGGCTTGGATGGTCTTGGCTGCATCTAATCGGCGGCTTTTGAGCAGTTTTGTCCAACCAAGAATCGGATTTAGTGGCGATCGCAATTCATGAGAAACTATTGCTAAAAAGTCATCTTTCATCCGGTTGGCTGTTTCGAGTTCTATTCTGGCTGCACGTTCTCGTTCTAAAGCCTGCGCCCGTTCTTCTACCATCATTTTTTGTTCATGAATATCAGTACATGAACCAAACCATTTGATAATCTGTCCATCTGGATTTCTTAATGGAAATGCTAATCCTAAATGCCAGCGATATTCGCCATCCGCAGCGCGACGCAGACGATATTCAATCTCATACTTTTTCCCTGTCTGCAAGCAATCTAGCCAGATGTCGATAGTAAATTGCACATCATCAGGATGTAAAATATTTAACCAGCCTTCACCTTGGGTTTGTTCTAACGTTGTGCCTGTGTAGTCATACCAACGTTGATTAAAATACTCATGGTAGCCATCTGGTCGGGTAATCCAAAACATTTGCGCCATTGTGTCAGCCAATGTGCGAAACATCAATTCGCTTTGTTGCAAGGCTGCTTCGGTTTGCTTACGTTTACTGAGGTCAAGCACAAAACAAACCCATCTAAATGGACTGCGCGTTAATAGAGTCGCACCTAATAAAATCGGCACACGGGAGCCATCCTTGCGGATATATTCTTTCTCAAATGGAGTACAAACACCAGAAACAAATACTTCTTCTACCTTGGCTTGATCAAGTTCTTTATATTCTGGTGGTGTCATGTCTTGCCAGCGCAGTTTACCTGCTAATACATCTTCTTGGGTGTAACCAAGCATCTGTAAAAAGGCATCATTGGCAAAGGTAATTTTGTCTGGTTCGGCTTCAATAATGCCGATGATACTTGATTGTAATAGCTGCCGCAACCGTGACTCACTTTGCTGGAGAGCTTCTTCGGCTTGTTTGCGATCGCTAATATCAACATTAACTCCCACCATCCGTAAAGGTTTACCTTCGCGATCATAGTAAACTTTCGCTCTGGCATGAAGCCAATGGATGCTGCCATCCTGCCAAATCACGCGAAAGTCTGTGAAGAACTCGCCTGTTTTTAAGGCATTGAGTATATATGCGTGTGCTTGATCTAAATCATCCGGATGAACCCATTTTTTCCAGTCTTCGTAAGTTTGACCAAATTCACCGGGTTGTAAACCGTAAATGGCTTCTAATTCTTTTGACCAAATATTAACATTACTAGGGATATGCCACTCAAAGCTGCCAATTTTACCCACAGCTTGGGCTAAATCTAACCATTCTTGCTTTTGCCTTAATGCTTCTTCATTGCGCTTACGTTCAGTTACATCTAAAAAGGCTCCGACGACACCCCTGATCTTACCCGCAGAATCACGCAAGGGTGCTGCTTTACCGTAAATAAATTGCACATCATCTTCACTAAAAACAAATTCAAATTCTCCCTCCATCTCCTCACCAGTTAAACCAGCTTGCTGCATTGGTAATTCATTGAGGGGGACATCTTGACCATTTTTTTGAATTTTAAAGGGAAAAGGATATTCTCCACTCGCCGGAGTTGCTGTCATAATTGAGCCTGGTTGTAGGCGCATTAATTTATAAGCACTACGGTTGACCGTCATTTGATGACATTGGGGATCTTGAGCAATCCAAACTGCGGCCGGTACAGTTTCCATGATGGTTTCCAGTTCTTCAGCCCTGGCTTTGGCAAGTGCTTCACTTTGGCGCAATTTGGCTTCGGAATGCTTACGTTCGGTAATGTCTACATTCACGGCGACAGCATGAATAATTGCTCCAGTTTCATCGCGGATGGGTATAACAGAATTGAGAATGGTTTTGCGTTGTCCATCAAAACTTTCAATATCAATTTCTTCCCCAATGACTGTCTCACCTGTAGCTAAAACTCTAGCTAGTGTCCATTCGTGGGCGGCAATTGGTTTACCTGTATCTGCCCACCATCCTTTATATTCATGGTATTGACTGGGGTCGTCCAAAAAAGGGGCATTTTCTCCCCAAATCATTTTGATAGCTGGATTAACTTCGATAAATTTGCCCTTAGCATCAGAAATTACAACTCCTACAGGCAAAATATCGAGCATGGCACGCAGCAATTGTCCTTCGCGATCGCGCTTGGCTTGTTCTTGCGCTAAAATCGCCTCGGAATACTTGCGCTCGGTAATATCAGTTAGCATTGCAACCATACCAGAGAATTTTCCTTGCTCATCTAAAATTGAGCTAAGAGAAGCAATCACCCAAAGTTCTGCTGCGTCTTGGCGGTGTAAACAAAGTTCAAATTGTCGTTTTGTTTCCTGGTGCTGTAGCTGATTTTGTTCTAGCCATTGCCGAATTTCAGTTTGAGCATCATGCTCTAAAAAATCGAAAATTGAGCGATCGCTCATCTGCTCTACACTATAACCAAGCATTGCAGCTAGTCGGGAATTAACAGATTCTGTCTGTCCATCTTGGTCAAATATCCATATCCCTTCATAAGCAGTCTCCAACAGACGGCGATAGTTCACCTTCAATTTTGCCAACTTAGACTCAGATTTCTGCTTGGCAATATATAACTCTGAATTTAAAGAACTAATAAATAGAGCTGTGAACCCAAACACAATTAGCTGTAATACATCAGCCCTGGTTTTGGGTAGTAAAGAATAGATGGGCGAAATGAAAAAGTAGTTATTGACGACAACCGCCAAAACGGTGGCCCATAAGCCAGAAACTAATCCCCCATACCAACTACTAAAGACTACAGCAACAAAAAAAAAATTGGCGAGACTTCCAATTTTAAAAGGTTATCCAGCGTTAAGCCTAGTAGCAGCGCCATTAACACCGAGAACACAGAAACAAAGTAACGCTGCAAATAGAAGAGCTGGATTTTTGACATACTGCGATTAATCCTTGGCAGTCACCTGTCTCTAAGACATAAAATTTTTATTGTTGGTAGACAACCATCCTGAGTTATATCTTATCTAAATATTTAGGTTGTATGTGTATCAATTGCATAAATTACGGCTAACCGGGAACAGGCAGCAGGCAATAGAAAAAGGGATTTCAGTCTTTGCCCAACACAATCGGCTGAAAATTCGGGGCTTCAAAACCGCTTGTGGTCGAGGGAACAGGTAAAAAACAGCTTTTGTGATTGATTTATCTGTTCCCTGTGGTCACTGAGCTTGTCGTTCGCCTAGCGTCTCCGGCAGGAGAAGTTTGCCCCGTCTCCTGTTCCCTTGACCGAAGGTCGGTAATTTAAAGACTTAATAAAGTGTTACATAATATACTTGTCATTTCCAAAAACAAGTGATAACTTCTAGTTGTGTGTGAGGAGCAAGTTGAAAATAAAAAGCGCCTGGGGTGGAAACACGGCAACACCATCAGGCGCTTTTTATTTGGGGCGTATATTCTAGCATACTTTGTGCAATGCGTAAAACTGTCACACAACAGATTTACTAATTCAAAAAACAAATGCTATTTTATAGTTGTGTGTGAGGAGCAAGTTGAAAAGAAAGAGCGTCTGGGGTGGAAACACGGCAACACTCCCGGACGCTTTTTCATTTGTATTGATTGATGGGTTTAACTAGCGACAAAAGTCCACTCTAGTACTTTGATTGGCGCTTCTTGGAGGGCTTGAATCAGTTTAGCGGGACTGGCAAACTTGACTTGGGATAATTCACAAGCTTCGACATTGACTGTGAATTTTTCGTCTTCAAACGGCCAGGGTTGGACAGTGACTAAAGAATCGCTGCGCTGCATAATGTCATAACGTTGACCATCAGGCCCTTTGCTAATTTCTAAAAACCGTTCATCAGCAGGTAATTCTTGCTGACAGAGAATTAGAGATAAGCGATCGCACCATTGCATAAATGCGTAAGCTGCATCCACCTCATCTTCCGTAATCCCTAACTCTTTACGCCAATGTTCTTGGTTTTTTACTTGTTCGTCTAAAAACTTGTCTAATTCTGGCGACTTACCTCGTTTAGCCTGATTTATCCGACACAGGTGCTTAGAAATTAACAGAGTTACCCAACGTCCCCGATAGTGAGCATTTTTTACTAGATTAGCTAACTTCTCCACATCAATTTCTGGATTCAACATAAAATCCATTGGTGCGCCAGCTTCTGTCAGGTTATCTTCTTCCCACTCTTTTTCTAAATCATCATGATGAGAAATTGCAGCTAATGTTTCATATAACCTTGGTGGTGCATTTTTCCGCCGCCACTGTCCTGCTAACTGTGCTGCAAGTAAAGCATGAGCGCGATGATAAATTACTTCCCAACCATTTTGTGTAGGTTTAACAATCACCGATCAATCTCCCTAGAAAAGTGCTGAGTTTTGCATTAAGTCATTATTACATTTGCGGAGTTTAAAATTACAATGTAGTATATATACTACAAATGTTAAAAACTTATTAGCTCAATCCAAGTGTGTTCTAGGCAATTTTATACATCAACACACAAGTTGAACTACTAAATGTTTTTATTCAATCTGCTACAGGGGCGAAAACTCGCTCAGTTATCTATGCAAATTACTATGTGGAAAACTTTTTATATCAAACCTAACGAAATTGGTATCTTATATCACCGCAGTGATTTTAAGAAAATTTTGCAGCCCGGTACTTACACTTATTTTGGTAAGCATTGGCAAATTAAAACCTATGACCTCAACCAACCAGAAGCTAAGATTGACAACCTAGAACTATTGCTGCGAAATCATAGTTCTGAGTTACAGGAACATCTTGTAATTGTGAGAACTGGTTTTGGTCAAGCGGCTTTAGTCCACTGGGGGCAGAATTGGGTGAGCATTCCGCCTAATCAACTCCGGGCTTTTTGGCGTGGTTTTATTGAGGTAGAAACTCATCTGTTTAACTTGAATCAAAGTTTAGTGTTACCGGCGGAGTTTGTTCAACAATTACGCGGAATTGCTTTGAACGGAATCAAGAAATTTCTGATTTCTGAGTATGAGGTTGGTTTGCTGTATGTGCAGAATAACTTTGTACAGCCGCTAGAACCTGGGGAGTATGCTTTCTGGGCTGTTGATAGAGATGTGACGGTGCGGACTCTCAGCCGCATTTTGCCAAATCCTGATTTTCCTTTAGAGGATGTGCTGATTGAGCGACATCCTGAGTTTGTGGCGGCTTATTGTGAGGTAGTGCAGTTGCAGAATCAACAAATAGCGATCGCACGTTATCAAGGTAAAGTAATTTCTATCCTCAAGCCATGTAGCCGCAAACTATTTTGGCAAGGTGTAGAAATAGAAATCATTGACATCAACACCGAGGCGACATTACCACCGCGTTTAATTGCTGAGTTAGTTTCAGGTTTACCAGAAACTCTGGCGTTGAGCCGCAGCTTTTTGCATATCTGCGAAGTACCCCCACAACACCTTGGGTTACTGTACATCAATCAAGAGTTTCAAACTCAACTGCAACCAGGAAAGCACGTCTGGTGGCTATTCGGGCGTTCTCTGCAAACCGAAGTCTTTGACCTGCGTCAGCAAACTCTAGAAGTTTCTGGTCAAGACATTTTGTCTAAAGACAAAGTACCATTGCGCTTGAATTTAACTGCTGGTTTCCGCATCATCGACCCTCTGAGAGCCAAAAATGGTTTGTCAGATATTGTTGGTTACTTATATAAAGAAGCTCAGTTTGCTTTGCGTGGTGCAGTTGGCGAAAGAACCTTAGATGCGTTACTAGAAGATAAAGGCGCAATTGATAGAAGTATTTTTGAATACATCCGTCAAAAAACCGCCGACTATGGAATTGAAGTTGATTCAGTAGGGGTAAAAGATATTATCCTGCCTGGAGAAATTAAAACCATCTTGAGCAAAGTAGTAGAAGCGGAAAAAGCCGCCCAAGCTAACGTAGTGCGTCGGCGAGAAGAAACTGCTGCAACTCGTAGTATGTTAAATACTGCCAGAGTTATGGAAGATAACCCGGTTGCATTGCGGTTGAAAGAATTAGAAGTATTAGAGCGAATTGCTGAGAAGATTGAAAAAATTCAAGTTAATGGCAGCTTAGATAGCATCTTAACGGAATTGATTCGGATTAATCGGCAATAAAAGTTGTGGGGAAGGGTGTAAGGGTTGTGAATACCTTCACCCTACAAAGTTAGAGAATTTTTGACTTTTAACTTTTAACTTTTGACTTGATTCCTTTCCTCCGCTCTAATGCTTATGTACCCTTTCTAACAACCACAAAGAAGCGATCGCACCAACAAAGTGAGCAGTAATCCCGTTAATATTAGCTACGGCGACAAACACATCTAACGCCCGAATAATTTTATTGGGGTCTGTAATTGCTACCCCTGGTGGTTGGGAGATAGATTTGGCGACTAAAACGCCTAAAGTAGAGCCAGCACCTAAAAGAGTTAATAGTATTCCGACTAAACTAACAATTATGCCTAATCTGATAGCGGCGATTGTATCTGCCTTACTAGGGTGTAAAGCATGATTCGGATTTTCTAATCTTTTACCAAGGCGAGTATAGCGAAAGTCCCAGTATACGCTAAATAATAAAGCTACAATCCCACAGATTGCCCAAAATATCCCAACTCCCAAACCTGCATTTGGTTGGTCAGCAAAGCCACGCCCAGTTGAAGCAAACAACACAGCTATCCCAGAAACCACAGCCAGTCCTAGTTGTACCCAAAAAGTAATCCAGCCTGTCAAACGAATAGTGTTACCAATTGCGTGAAGCGATGGTACTAAGGTTCTTGCGTCTGTTTCTGTTTGCATATTAATGTCCATCTAACTTAAAAAGAAAGTCGGGATACTTCTTTTTCATGATTGATTGTGGGTTTTCCCATGATTGAATATTTTGCATTGCTGAGAAACTTCCCTTAGTTTCCAGCATATTTTGGCTTGATATTGGGATACGACCACCTAGAGATAGAACCATCAGCTATCTTAAGGATGACTCAATACAGGAATTTTATATGGACACTTGACAGTATCCAATCTATCTAAAAAGATTATTCTGCCAACACTTTAGAGTAAAATTAATCCTTTAGATAGAGGAGGGCAAAGCCGATGACTCGTGTCATCATTGTACGTCACGGTCAAAGTAGCTACAACGCCGAGCGGCGTATTCAAGGGCGCACAGATGCGTCAAAATTAACAGAAAAAGGTCGTAATGATGCCAGTAAAGTAGGCAAAGCCCTCAGCAATATTTCATTTCAGGCAATTTATTGCAGTCCTCTGCAACGAGCTAAACTCACAGCCGAGATTATTCAAAGTGAGTTAGCCAATACTCAAGAGTCTGCTGCTGTCCAAACTTCGGATAAGTTATTGGAAATTGATTTGCCCTTGTGGGAGACGATGTTAACTGCTGATGTTGAGCAGAAGTTTGCTGAAGACTATCGCATTTGGCATGAAAATCCTCACCAATTGGTGATGCAAATTCAAGATGCTGAGGGAACAAGAGAGCATTTTCCAGTTCTAGCTTTGTACGAACAAGCACAGCAATTTTGGCAAGCAACTTTGCCACAGCATCAAGGTAAAACGATTTTAATAGTTGGGCATAACGGGATTAATCGCGCCTTGATTAGCACTGCATTGGGTATTCCTCCCAGTCGTTATCATTCTATTCAGCAATCTAACTGTGGTGTGACTGTATTGAATTTCGCTGGCGGTTTGGGTGAACCAGTCCAACTAGAATCGATGAACCAGACGCAGCACATGGGGGAGGCTTTACCTTCATTGCGTCCACATCACCGAGGAGTGCGGTTGTTATTGGTGCGTCATGGCGAGACAGAGTGGAACCGTCAAACCAGATTTCAAGGACAAATTGATGTTCCTTTAAATGACAATGGCAGAAATCAAGCTCAAAAAGCAGGAGAATTTCTCAAGGATGTAGCCATTGACTTTGCTGTGAGTAGTTCTATGCAACGTCCGAAAGAAACAGCCGAGATTATATTAAGTCAGCATCCCAGCATTGAGTTAGACCTGCAAGATGGTTTGCGAGAAATTAGTCATGGCCTTTGGGAAGGGAAATTAGAGAAGGAAATTGAACAAGAATTTCCGGGAGAATTACACCGTTGGCGGACTGTGCCGGCTGAGGTACAAATGCCAGAAGGTGAGAATCTACAACAGGTGTGGGAACGTAGCGTTGTTGCGTGGCAATCTATTGTGCAAACCGCATTAGATAATCAACTCAAAACGGGATTAGTAGTGGCTCACGATGCGACTAATAAAACCTTGCTTTGTCATATTCTCGGTTTAACCGCAGAAAACTTTTGGAATTTCCGCCAAGGTAATGGCGCAGTTAGCGTAATTGACTATCCTAATGGACTCGATGGTTTTCCGGTATTACAAGCAATGAATATCACGGCTCATTTGGGTGGTGGTGTTCTCGATAAAACCGCAGCTGGAGCATTATAAAACAGGGAGGAGTCAAGAGTCAGAATTGAGGTAATAAATTAGGTGTGAATAGTCAAACCTAAATACTCATAACTCTTAACTCCTGACTTGTCACTCCCAAAGTATGATTTTTATGACTGAACTTTTACAACAAGTACGAGTAATTGATCCGGTTGCTGGCACTGACCAAATAGCAGATGTTTTGATAGCTGATGGTCATATTCAAGCTGTAGCTGCACAAATTTCGGAAATTGGTACTGATACTCAAGTTAGAGACTGTCAGGGATTAGTTTTAGGAACTGGGTTAGTAGATTTATATAGTCACTCTGGCGAACCAGGGTTTGAAGACAGAGAAACTTTATCTTCTTTGTTGCAAGCGGCTGCGGCTGGCGGCTTTACCAGAATTGGAATTTTACCGGATACATCTCCAGCTATTGATCATCCGGCGCTGGTGGCGCAGTTGCAGAAGATGAGAAGCGCATCTCCCCTGCTCCCCTGCTCCTCTGCTCCCCTGCTTAATATTTGGGGTGCAGTTACTTTAGATGTGGCGGGAAAGCAGATGACGGAGTTGGCTGATTTGGCGGCTGCGGGAGTGGTGGGTTTTACTGATAGTCATCCGTTGGATAATTTGGGGTTGGTGCGGCGAGTGCTGGAATATGTACAGCCGTTGGGTAAACCTGTAGCTTTTTGGCCTTGCGATCGCCAGCTTACCTCTAATGGGGTCATGCGTGAAGGGGTAGATGCGTTGCGTTTTGGTTTACCACCAGTTCCTGCCAGTGCCGAAACAACTGCGATCGCCTCTTTGTTAGAATTAGTGGCGGCGACTGGTAATTTGCAAGTTCATATTATGCGTGTCTCTACGGCGCGGAGTGTGGAATTAATCGCGGCTGCTAAGGCTGCTGGTTTACCCATCACCGCCAGCACTACTTGGATGCACTTGTTATTGGACACTACATCTATTCAAAGTTACGATACCAGTTTGCATTTAGCTCCGCCTTTGGGTAATCCTAGCGATTTAAAAGCTTTGCGTGAGGGTGTCCGCACGGGGGTAATTGATGCGATCGCGATCGACCACGCAGCTTATACTTATGAAGAAAAAGTCCAGGCTTTTGCCGAAGCACCAGCAGGAGCAGTTGGTTTAGAATTAGCTCTACCTTTGTTGTGGCAAAATCTGGTGGTAACTGGAGAATTTACAGCTTTAGAATTGTGGCAAGCTTTAAGCACTAATCCCGCAAAATGTTTGGCACAGGAATTAAGTACATTGACGGCTAATCAAAAGGCTGAATTAACTTTGTTTGATCCTTCGCAAACATGGAAAATAGAAAGGAAAAATTTACATACACTTTCGAGTAATACACCTTGGTTGGGGCAAGAATTACAAGGTAGGGTGTTACAAATTTGGTGTTGAATTAATTTTGGCAGTTTTGGCGATCGCGCGGATGGGTAGGTGTTTAAATAAACATCTCTCTTTTTTGTCCCTTTGTCTACCTTGTCTTCCTTGTTCACATACCAAACAGGACTGCTATACTCTAGACTTAACAACTTACACCACAATTAATTTTGAGCTTTTATAGACGGAACTCCTTGAATTGTGTCTAAAAAATCAGCTCAAAAATCTTGAATTTTTTTAATGTGTATACAGAATATAAGAGAGACATTTTAGATGTTGTGCAGCGTTAATTAATATCACCAGATTTGTGGAGGTAAAGAAATGGCAAGGATAACTATCTCAGACCTTTATCCTAGTAGTGATGAACAGTATATTACTGAACTAACTGCTGGAGAAGCCACAAAGGTGGAAGCAGGTGCAAGCTCAAGTTTTATCACAATTGACACGAACGACCTCATAAAAACGCAGCAAAATATTAATAGTATTCTGCGGGATGTGTCAGTAGAACTAGAACAAACAATTTCTAACTTGCAACAACAACAACAACAACCTAACAACCGCTATGGTCAAAGATCACGGTATGGAGGTTACTACACTGATTATTGATTTTGGGTGAATTGATATCAACATGCTAGTAGCTCATTTATTCTTGATGATCGTGTGCTATGACTTGTATTAGTCTGAAAGCGCACGATTTTCTGTTTCAATAATTAGCGCATTGATAAAAAATTGATAGACTTACAGCGTATTGTGGGTAAATGAAGCACAAGCTTAAAACCCAAAATCATGTAGAGATGTTACATATAAAGTCTCTATAAATATACAAACTGCTGTATATCCCCAACTTATTTGATAAGTTGGGGATTTTTTGTTGATAAATCATTTACTACCATTCTAAGCAGGTTTTAATTATTTATCGAAATATAATTCAAGAGCAATACAGCAGGCTTTAGCATTTATAATTTTTGAATTATGACTTGCTATGCAAATTATTCCTATTTCAGACAAGCCAATATATCTCACTAATATTCTTAATAGACGTAAGACATTTATTTATGTCTTTTGAATGGCATTTTCAGCGTTGACTTTTACAGTTTGCCTAAATAAAAATGGCAGTAACAGTTAAGCCAAACAAAGCTTAATTGCCTGCAAAAACTACTTGACGACAAGCAACTGTATTAGGAGTAAATAATGGCTAATATCACTCTTTCGGAATTAAATGCTGCTGGTTCTCAATTGTTCCAAGATTCCGAAAGCTTTTTGAATGACCTCAGCGATGTTGATGCGATCGCTGGTGGTTCTGGCTATGGCTATGGCTATGGTTACGACGGCTTTGGATTAAATAAGTTGATTGAAGGATTTGTTGATGTTTATGCTATTCAACATGTCTATGGCATAGCTAAATCCTTCAGCCACGGCGGCTACGGTGTCTCCGCCTATTAATAGCTTTGTAATTTACTACTAAGCTATCTTTCTGTAATTTACTACTAAGCTATCTTTCGCATTATAGTTAAGCGAAAGATAGCTTAAATCCCGGCACAAATTATCAAATGTCAGTAAGCTTTTGAGGATAAAATCATGGCAAATATCACTCTTTCGGAATTAAATGCTGCTGGTTCTCAATTGTTCCAAGATTCTGAAAGCTTTCTCAATGAACTAAGCGAAGTTGATGCGATCGCTACACATGGTGCTGATAGTAACTCTAATAGTTATATTAGCGACTTTTACGGATTCAATAAATTGATTGAAGGATTTGTTGATGTTTATGCTATTCAACATGTCTATGGCATAGCTAAATCCTTCAGCCACGGCGGCTACAGTAACTCTGCCTACTAATAGCGTTGTAATTTACTACTAAGCTATCTTTCGCATTATAGTTAAGCGAAAGATAGCTTAAATCCCGGCACAAATTATCAAATGTCAGCAAGCTTTTGAGGATAAAATCATGGCAAATATCACTCTTTCAGAATTAAATGCTGCTGGTTCTCAATTGTTCCAAGATTCTGAAAGCTTTCTCAATGAACTAAGCGAAGTTGATGCGATCGCTACACATGGTGCTGATAGTAACTCCAATAGTTATGTTAGCGACTTTTACGGATTCAATAAATTGATTGAAGGATTTGTTGGTGTCTATGCTATCCAACATATCTATGGCATAGCTAAATCCTTCAGCCACGGTGGCAACTATATCTCTGCTGCCTAGTAATAGCTTTGTAATTTACTACTAAGCTATCTTTCTCTCTTATGTGAAAGATAGCTTAAATCCCAGCACAAATTATCGCTTTTGAGGATAAAATCATGGCGAATATCACTCTTTCAGAATTAAATGCTGTTGGTTCTCAATTGTTCCAAGATTCTGAAAGCTTTCTCAATGAACTAAGCGAAGTTGATGCGATCGCTGCACATGGTGCTGATAGTAACTCCAATAGTTATATTAGCGACTTTTACGGATTCAATAAATTGATTGAAGGATTTGTTGATGTCTATGCTATTCAACATGTCTATGGCATAGCTAAATCCTTCAGCCACGGCGGCTACTACTAATAGCTTTGTAGTTAAATACTAATTCTCTGTAAAAATGTAATGTATCAGCCTGCATTTGATACTATCAGGTATTCATGTAGGTATGCAGGCTGTATTTCTCCAACTGAAGGCTGAAATAAAATACCACATCACAGAGAATTAATATGAGTCAGCACTCTAACAATGAAGTGCAGTTCAGCTTCATTACCTAAAAATAAACCTGATTCCAACCAAGTCTTTGAGGACAAAATTATGGCTAATATCACTCTTTCGGAACTAAATGTTGCTGGTTCTCAACTATTCCACGATTCTGAAAGCTTTCTTAATGATTTGAGTGATGTTGACATGAGTGCTGCATACGGTGGAAATAACCCTAATTCTTATGACTACGGTTATGGCTCTGATTCCTATATCAGTGTATTTAATAAACTGATTGAGGGATTTGTGGATGTCTATGCTATTCAGCATATTTTTAGCCTAGCTAAATCATTTAGTAAGTCTGATTACTAATAAGTTTATTTTACTACTCTGCTAGATGGCTCTCATGGATTGGAACGTAAAAATCAAATCCAAGAGAGTCAGCTATATCTGTTCTGGGAATGATGAAATGGCCAAGATTATCATTACTGATTTAAGTCCTCTTGACTTAGACAGCTACCTGACTGAAGTAAATGAACTAGATTCTCTATTTATATATGGTGGGGAATCGGAATTGCAGCAACTTCTGAATTTTGCTTATATATTCTTGAATTTTGTCCTATCTACTTATGCAATCTACAGTATTTCATCAATAGCAAAATCCTTCAAAATTCCTCATCCTAAATCTACCTATTCGGTGTTTAAGTTATTTTAATTGTTGCATCACAATTGAGACGGTGATCATAGAAATCATAGTTAATCTTTGCAAAAACTCTCCACATCTAAGACTATGGCATTTTTATTAAGCTCTCAAAATGTATTGGAATACTTGCTTACAGTTGGACTTTGTTCTCAAGCAGAACAGTCATTAACAAAGATTGAGTTAAAACCAGCGAAAAACTTTAACTTGTTAGTGACTTTACCCGATAATCGGCAACTTTTAGTGAAACAAGAGCGCCTGAATCGAGAAGGAAAAACGGCTGGAGAATTTGTTGACGAATGGAGAGTGCATCAGTTCTTACAAACTTTTCCAGAAATTAATCATCTTCACGCTTATTGTTCAGAAGCGGTGCATTTTGATGGAGAAAATTCCATCATTGCTTTTAATTATTTGACTAACTATCGAGATTTGGCTGATTTCTATCTCAAAGAAAATGTCTTTCCTACTGAGATTGCGAAAGTGATTGGTGCAACTTTGGCATCACTTCATCGTGCTACAATTGACCATCCAGAATATGAAGCATTCTTTCAAAAAACCGAGCAAGTATCGCCACTCAAAAATCCCAATCTAAATTTAGGACTAGATAGAATTACCCCAGAAATTTTTGGCATAGTTCCAAGTGAGGGATTGAAATTTTTTGCCTTATATCAACGTTACGATAGTTTGGGGCAGGCGATCGCAGAATTGAGCCGTTCTTACACCCGCTATTGTCTGACTCATCATGACCTAAAACTGAACAATCTACTTTTATCTTTAAATTGGGAAGAAGCTGTTGCAAATAACTCTTTCGCTGGTGAAAGTATAATTCGTTTGATTGACTGGGAACGCGGAGCTTGGGGAGATCCAGCTCATGATTTAGGAATGCTGATTTCCAGCTATTTGCAATTTTGGTTGTATAGTATGACAACTAGTAAGTCAATGGCTATTGAAGAGTCATTACGCCTTGCTACAACACCCTTAGAATTACTTCAGCCTTCGATTGCGGCGCTGATGTCAACTTATTTAGCTTATTTCCCAGAAATTTTGCAGCGTCGTCCAGATTTCTTAGAAAGAGTTGTGCAATTTTGCGGTTTAGCTTTAATTATCGCCATTCAAGCCGGACTCCAGCATGAAAAAACTTTTGGAAATGTTGGAATTTGTATGCTACAAGTCGCTAAGAGTTTGCTATGTAGTCCCCAAGCATCAATGAAAACAATTTTTGGTGTAGAAGCTTTAGAACTTTTACCGTCAAGCATATATCAGAATTAGCCATCTCTAGAGAAATAAGGGAAGTTGGGAGTAGGGAGTGGGGAGTAGGTTAAATACTTTTTTGATTCATGGTTGTAAACTTCTTCATCAAAACTGCTTCCTAACTCCCGAATTCTGACTTCTGAATTCTTCAATTACAGGTAAGCTTTTATGCAAATGCTAGATTCCGTCGCCACTCAACTTGCAGAAATGCCTGAGTCATTGCAGACATCGCTACAAGATATTATTTCTCAGATTGAAATTGAGTCTGATTATTGTATTAAGCATCCAAATTACAAACCATTGCAACTGCCAGAATCAGCAATTTCCCGCTTTCAGCAATTACCTGCGACGTTAAAAAAGAAATTCTTGAGTATGCAATTGCGAGGTTTTCTTTATGGCATTTATTACAATGGCTCTTTAAAAAGTTCTCTGGCTGCTAATACAGAGACTAACACTGTAGCTTTAAATCAGAATTTGGAAAATAATACTTTGCTTGGTGTGGATGTGGCTTTTTACGATCGCCTACACGAAAGCAATCAAGGCGATGGCTATTGGTATTACAATTGGCAGGTAGTCAAAGAAAACCTTGATCATACTTTGGCAGTTCAAAAAGATGGTTTAACTCTGCATATTGAACGCAGTCGTCATTTATTACCCCAGCATCAATCTGCTACTGTGGGTAAGTATGTTGCAATCAAAATGCCTAAAAATTTGGTACAGAATGGATTTTATATGGCGGTGGCGAACGCTGGAACTGCCACAAATCGAGAAAGATTGGTGCGTGTTTACTTTAATGTCACTCCCGAAGGTGCGGTTGCAGTTATGCAGACTTTGACTACGCAACTCAATTTTCTAGAGATTCCTTTCTCATTGAAAGCCTTATACAATCCTTCCGATTACGAACGTTACGATTCCGCAGTATTTTACTTTGATAAAAAAGATTATGAGGCAGTTCATCCAGTGTTAGAGAGGGTGTATGTCGAATGTCAGTCTTATTTTCAACCGGAAGTACCTTTATTTACTAAGTTTATGGCACCGGGGTTAGCGATCGCAGAAGAACCAAACCGCAGATTTGCTGAACAAGAAAGTTTTGGGACACATCGTTGTCAAATTATCGCTAATGGTTTGCTGGATGCTTGGGAGCAAGGTGATGAAACACCAGCCCATCGCCTCACAGCAATTCTCGAACAATTTTCCCTATTCCAAGTGGAATTACAACGCCCTTATTTAAATGCTAATTCTGCGGATATATATACACCTTTCTCTTTAGCGTAATTCTAAGATGATGTCTGAGAAAAATTAAATATTTCTCTAGATCCCCCCTAGCCTTAAAAAGGGGGTAATTTTCTTCAAGCCCCCCTTTTTAGGAGGATCTATTATTCTTAAATACAACACCAGAAAGTTTTCATACATCCTCTAATAACACTCTTCAAGAAATCCCCGAATTCTTTGAAAACTCGGGGATTTAAAAATTTCATAATTAAGCAGGTCTTGGTAAATTTTGGGATGTTGGAGAATTATTTGGGAGCTTTGTCACTATTTCTAAATTAGCAATTTGTTGTTGTAACCAGTTGCTAAAAAACTCTCCGATAATTTGCAGACGTAGTTGCTCATTTAATTGCGGTTGAATAATCTCCTCAACAGCAATTATATGCACTCCTTTGGGTGTGACAATTGGCTTAATAATTTGTGGCGGAGTCGCAGCAAACACAGCAGCAGCGATTTCTGGTCTTAAGTCGGCGCGGGTGCGGATTCCTTGATAACCTCCAGCCCGACGAATTTCAGGATTTTCGATATATTGACGGGCAATTTCTTGAAAACTGATTTCATCTTCTTGCAGTGCATAAAATATCTCTAATGCTAAGTCTTCATCATCAAAAATGACTTCATAAATTGCTGCGGCATAATATTCAAATTGACGAGCATAAAAATAAGGCTCGACTTTTTCAGCAAATAAATGATTCGCTAATTTTGTAGATAAAATATTGGCTTTAGCGATTTCTTCAAAATCATCTAAAGAAAGATGATATCTTTCTAGCCAAGCCCAAGTGTCTTCCGCTCTGAGGAGTTTATTGGCCAAACGCATACTATCTGCGGCTTGTTGTAGTTCTTCAACTTCGACGGTAATTCCAAGTTTTTCGACTGTTTCAGCAATAATTTTCTGAGTGGCGATCGCATCTAATATACTAGGAACTTGACAAGACAATTTGATGTATTCAATAATGTCTTCCACAGCAATATTTAATAGCTTTGCCATAATTAATTCCTCCACTAATTCTGATTAGTGTTTTATGGGGCGTATCGAAGTTAATCGCATATCTATATATGTTGGCTAGCAAGAGTATTTCTTATCTCTATCTAGTGGAAGTTTCGCCTGCTAATTAATATTTTCTGTTAGACATAAAAATTCAGATACCCGACTTCTTGAAGAAGTCGGGTATCTAAATGTCACACATAAAATGAAAAGTAAAATTAGGGCAGACTATCAAAGCCTACCCTATTAAAAATCAAGATACATGATTTTATAGCAATACTAAATCCTCTCTGCCTTGTCTCCCTTGTTTTCCTTATCTCCCTTATCCCTTTTATTCACATTTCAAAACAAAGGAGCCATAATCATTACAGTTCTAATCCGCCTTTTTGCAATTTCTTAAATGGATCTAAGATAAAGTCGATGACACGACGCTGACGAATAATTACTTCAGCATTTGCTGTTTGACCAGGTGTTAAGATAATGCGTTTATCACCAGCTTGGATATAGTTTTTATCTAAGACAATATCCAATTCATAGGTTTCGATAGTGGCTTTGCCTTCGCTATCAGTTTGGATTTTCGAGCTAGGTGAAATCCAATGAACGCGCCCTTGGACAACTCCATAATCTTGGAAGGGATAAGCATCAAATTTGACTTTGACAGGCATACCGACTTTCAAGAAGCCACTTTGTTGACTGGGCATTTGGGCTTTGATAATCAACTCACTATTCTTAGGTGCTATTTGGGCGACGATTTGTCCGGCTTCGACTACGGGGCCTGGTTTGGTGACTGGTAATTCAAAGATTGTGCCATCAATTGGCGATCGCACTACACGCTGCTGTAATTGCAGTTTGAGTGAGGTAATCTGACTCTTGGTTTGGGCAATTTCTGATTGCAGGGTAGTAATTTGGTTCTGCATATCTTTGAGTTGTTCTTGGCTTTTCAGCAGCGCCAGTCTCCCGGCTTGCACTACGCCTTGATAGCTACTTTGCTGTTCTTCTAGGCGCAGTTTGGCTTGCTGAATATCTGCCCAAGCTTGACTCATAATGGATTGATAGCGGGTAACTTCCTCCTTTAAACTTAATTCTGATTGTGTGAGTTCGGCGCTTGCTTGTTCTCGCAAGCGTTGACTTTCTTCGGCAATTTTTTCTAATTCCACTACTTTAACTTGCGCGATCGCACCTTCGTTTAAAAGTTGACGATAGCGGTCAACTTCTGATACATCTCGATTAAAACGACTGTGAGCTAATTTTTGGTCAATCCGTGTGGAATTAATTTTCTGTCTAGCCTGTTCTACAGTGGCGAGTTTTTCTAGTCTTTGCAGGTTATAGCTGCTGATTTTAGCATCGAGATTTTGTTGTGCTTGGTTAACTTGGGCAACTTTTTCTAAGGCTTGGGCTTGGTTTTGTTGTTCTTGAATGTTAATCGCCAGCATCAGTTGATTTTTGAGTAATTCCAACTGTGATAGCCGAGTGTTTAACCCTTCTAGTTTCGTTTGTGTTTGTTGCAAATCTGTTTGCAACACATCCGAGTCTAACTGCATCAAAACCTGTCCAGCTTTCACCGTCGCGCCTTCTTGGACATTGACGGCTTTGACTGCACCTGTAACCGGAACGCCCAATTTTTGCGTTGCACCTTTGGGTTCTAAACGTCCTCTAGCAGAGCCTGTTTCGTCTACTTTAGCGAGCATTGTCCAAGGGATCACAATGGCTGCAAAGGCGACTAGCAAGTACAACATTGAACGTGTCCAGAGCTTGGGTAAAGCATCTAAAAGTTCTTCTGTACCGTAATACCAATCATTAATTTCAGTTGTCTTGATTGATTCATCGACAACTACATCAGAATCATCAAACTGGCGAAGTTCATTTTGCTGTGGTTGAGTAAGTATGGATGAGAAATCGGAATAAGAATTTGGCATAGGTAATTCAACAGTTTACTGTTGACTGTTAACTGTTCATGTGCAAATTTCCCAGATGCTCAATTTGATTTAGGACTTATAAAGGTCAGGATTTGTTTAGATTGGGTGTAGGGGTATAGGGGTGTGGGGTGTAGGAGAAGAGTACTAATTTATAACTATTTCATGGTCGTTTTTATTCTTTCCCTTATACCCCTAACCCCTTACACCGCTATACCCCTACAGACTTCATGATCAGTCTTTCACTGAACAAGAGATAAGTCCTATGTTTGCGCCAGTTGTTGCTGGTTGAGATAAAAATAATGACCTTTTCTGGCAATTAATTCGTCGTGAGTGCCACTTTCAACTAATAAGCCGCGATCTAATACCAGAATTAAGTCTGCGTGACGCACGGTGGAAAGGCGATGAGCAATGATTAAACTTGTGCGTCCTTTGAGGATGGTTGTCAGGTTATTTTGAATGATGCGTTCAGATTCAGCGTCGAGGTGACTGGTGGCTTCATCTAATAATAATAAACGCGGATTACCTAATAAAGCACGAGCGATCGCAATTCTTTGTCGCTGTCCACCAGATAACATGCCGCCACCTTCACCAATTTGAGTTTCGTAACCCATTGGTAACTGTTTAATGAAGTCATCTGCACCTGCTAAACGCGCCGCTTGGATAATTTCTTCTAAGTTAGCTTCGGGGTGAGCAATGCTGATATTTTCGCGGATTGTCCCGCCGAATAAAAAGGTGTCTTGATCAACAACTCCAATTTGAGAACGCAGCGATCGCAAAGATATACTAGTCACATCGTGAGCGTCAACTAAAACTTTACCATCTGTCGGCGGATATAACCCCAAAATCAATTTAGATAAGGTAGTTTTGCCCGAACCACTCCGCCCTACTACAGCCACGGTTTGTTGGGGTTTAATTTCAAAACTGAGATTTTCTAAGACATTAATATCACTATCTGGATGATAGCGAAAGGTGACATTTTCAAACTTAATATGTCCTTGCAATCTGGATAAAGTCTGCCGGGGATGGTGTTGTAAATCTTCTTCTGGTTCGGCTTCTAAAACATCATTAATGCGCTCAGTCGCAATCATTACTTCTTGTACTTGATTCCACAACACCACCAATCTTTGAAAAGGGCGAATAATATTACCCAAAAGCATATTAAAAGCTACTAATTGCCCGATTGTCAGTTGATGTTGAATTACCAATGATGCCCCAAACCACAATAAACCTGTACTAACCACGGTTTCAATTGTGGCACTAAAAATTTGCAGTTGATTGCCGACAATTTGCCCGCTAAATGTCTTTTTAATCAAATTATTCAAGAGTTCTTCCCAATGCCAACGAACTGTTTGCTCAATGGACATCGAGCGAATTGAACGAATCCCCGTGAGAGATTGAATTAAATAACTGTTTTCGTTGGCAGTGGCGGTAAATACTTCACGACTAATGCGGCGGAGAAAAGGTGTAGCCACCAGCGCCAACAGCATAAACGGTGGGACAATACATAAGCTGAGTAAAGCCATTGATGGGCTGTACCAAAACATCAACCCGACATAAATAAATACTGTCAGTAAGTCTAAAGTGATTGATAAAGCTTCTCCAGTCAAAAAACGCTGAATTTTTTGATTTTCTTGGACGCGAGAAACAATATCACCAACATAACGTGATTCAAAAAATGCCAGAGGTAAACGAAAGGTATGTTTGATAAATCCTACCAATAAAGATAAGCTAATCCGATTGGCTGTGTGGTCTAAAAGATATTGTCGCAGTCCATTGATAGCAACGCGGAATAATCCAAAAATCAGTAACCCTAAACCCACAGCATTTAATGTCAGGTTGCTTCCTTGAACAATGACTCTATCTAAAAGTAACTGCGTAAATAAAGGTGTCACTAATCCAAATACCTGAATAAATACCGAAGCAGTGAACACTTCTAACAGCACTCGCCAATGGGGTTTAACTAAATCAAAAAACTGCCAAAATTGCAGATTTTCTTCTTCAGTTTCTTTGAGTAAAGTTGTGGGTTGGAGTAATAAAGCGTAACCAGTCCATCCAGCTTTAAATTCGCCGACTGTCAGAGTGCGTTGCCCGATCGCCGGATCACCAATAATTACCCTTTTTTTGGTAATCTCATAAACAACTACGTAATGCTTACCTTCCCAATGGGCGATCGCAGGTAGAGTTTGTTGTGCCAGTTTATCTAAACTCGCTTTCACCGGACGAGTCGCAAAACCCACACTCTCAGCAGCAGCTGTCAAACCTCTCAGGGAAGCACCACCACGACTCACATTCGCTAACTCTCGCAGTCGATTAATACTTAAACGCTTACCCCAATAGCGACTCACCATCACCAAGCAAGCTGCACCACAATCTGCGGCACTTTGTTGTTCAAAAAAAGGATACCGCTTCGTCAATTTTCCCCACACATGAGTTGCCCGCACCTTCGGGTTAGGAAAATAAGCTTGACGCTGCTTCTTGGGCTTCGGCGGTGATAGGGACTGAGAAATTCCTTCTCCCCTACCCCCTGCCCCCTGCCCCCTGCCTTCCTCTTCCCTCCTGCCTGCTGTACCGGCAAAGCGGTGACGTTGTACAATCTGGCAGATATTTACGCCGACAAAGGGGAAGTGGATGAAGCGATCGCACTTTTCAATCAGTCTTTGGAAATATTTGAACGTATTGGTGATGTCCGAGGCAAAGCAGCGACGTTGCACCAACTGGGAATGATCTACGCTAACAAAGGGGAAGTGGATTAAGCGATCACAGTTTTCAATCAGTCTTTGGAAATAACTGAACGCATTGGTAATGTTCAAGGCAAAGCGGCGACGTTGCACTGTCTGGAATATCTACGCCAACAAAGGGGAAGTGGATGAAGCGATCGCACTCTACAATCAGTCTTTGGAAATAATTGAACGCATTGGTGAATGTCCAAGGCAAAGCGACGACGTTGTACCAACTGGGATATATCTACGCTAATAAAGGGGAAGTAGAACAAGCGATAGCCTTCTACAATCAGTCGTTGGAAATAGATTGAACGCATTGGTGATGTCCAAGGCAAAGCGACGACGTTGTACCAACTGGGATATATCTACGCCAATAAAGGGGAAGTGGAGGAAGCGATCGCACTTTTTAATCAGTCTTTGCAAATATTTGAAGGCGTTGGTGATGCCCAAGGCAAAGCGGCGACGTTGAACAATCGGGGAAATCTCTACGCCAACAAAGGGGAAGTGGATTAAGCGATCGCATTTTTCAATCAGTCTTTGGAAATAAATGAACGCATTGGTAATGTCCAAGGCAAAGCGGCAGCTTTGCACGAACTGGGATATATCTACGCCAACAAAGGGGAAGTGGATGAAGCGATCGCACTTTTCAATCGGTCTTTGGAAATTACTGAACGCATTGGTAATGTCCAAGGCAAAGCAATTACTCTGGGGTGGTTAGGAGGTTTGGCAGAACAGCAGGGTGAATACACTAAAGCGATATCCTATTTGCAACCAGCTTTAGAGATTTTGCAGCGACTACAGTCACCGGATGCTGAAAGTGTGCGGGCGATTCTTGAGAGGGTGATGGGGAATTCTTGAAGATTTTTGTCTCACGCAAAGGCGCGGAGGCGCAGAGAGGAAGGTGAGTGTGTGGTTTGAGTAAATGGAAGTTGCTGTAATGAGTTTTTGATACTCGTGAATGAGTGTTTTATCTTCGTGGACGAGTGTTTAATACTCATGCGAGAGTGTTTGATACTCGCGGGAGAGTGTTTGATATTCGCGGGAGAGTGTTTGATATTCGTGAATGAGTCTTTGATACTCGTGGACGAGTCTTTGATATTCGCGGGAGAGTGTTTAATACTCGTGGGCGAGTGTTTGATATTCGCAGGAGAGTGTTTAATACTCGTGAATGAGTCTTTGAACTCCATTAATGAATCTTTGAGCTTCGTTGATGAATCTTGACGGCAATTTAGGTGAGAGAATCAGGATCTACGCCGAGCGATCTTAATCTTTCTCGTAATAATTGCGCTTGTTGCTGTGCTTGTTGCGCTTGTTGTTGAGCTTGCTGTGCTTGTTGTTGAGCTTGCTGTGCTTGTTCTTCTGGTGTTAAAAGCCTTTGTCCTTCTTGGTTATACCAATACATCCACTCGCGGGGAATACCAAGATAAGTCCCCTGTTCTATACCAATTCCTAAACCAATTTCTGGTAGCCAAACTGGATTACCATCATGTAATTCATAAGCATGATTAACTAATTTATAAACTTCTAACCGTGGCTTGCGGCGGCGAAATGGGTTGTAAACCACGTAATACAAAATCCCTAACTTGGCGTACTCTGCTTTTTTAGTTGAGTATTCACCACGATATGTCTGAGATACTACTTCCAGAACTAATAATGGTAGTTTCTTCTCTTCCCAAAGCACATAACTGGGGCGGAGGTTTTGATCATAAAATCTCTCTACGCCCAGACTCAGGAATCCATCTGGGACGATCGCTGGTAAATCTGGATCATAATAAATACCCATATCTACGCCAAAAAACCAATCCATGCGTTCTGGCCAAGCCATCGCCAAAAGGACTTTGAGTAAACCGGGAATTAAATCTTGTAATTCATTATCCACGGGGGTATCGTCAGAGTCTGGTAATTCCTCAGATGAAGGCAAACAAGCTAATGGATTGTAATTTAGCATGATTGATATCCCGTTCCTCAGTTATGAGTACATCTTTATTTTATTCATGAAAGAATCAGGATTGATGCGAAGCGATCGCACTGAAATATTTTTGTCTCACGTAAAAGTGAAAAACCGCGAATAATCAATCTTTAATTAGAACTTACGCATCTTGTTCAAATTGGTCAATGGCTTCGATATCATCAGAAATCTGAACGCATTGTTCTAATAAAGCAATATTGAGTTCAGGTAATATTTCACTTGCAGTAATTTGTTCGTAACCGTGGGTATCTAAAAACTGCGATGGTGTTTCTTCGCGTAAATGATAAAGTTTGAGTTGATTAAATTGCCAAGTCCAAACCTCGGCTACTCCTAAACGTTGGTAAATTTTTAACTTATCCAGGCTACCACTCGTAATATTTACCTCTATAGCTAAGTCTGGAATATTTTTTTTCTCACCAATGGCGTAGCATTCATCAGGTTCAACTCCAGCTTGTTTGAGTTGTTTTTTAACAGTGGAACTTCCCATTGGGCTGAAGCGGATTCGCTTTAAGTAGAGATAGCGTTCTATTAAAATAGCTAAACGTTTTTTTTTATATTTTCATGCCTGATAGACGGTGACACAATTTCTAATATTCCATCTATATAAGTGATACGGTAATGAGAGTTATCTTCTAGTTTGGCTAGTAATGCTTCATACATTTGCCAGCTTACGCCAGTAGTGGTAAATTTTTCCTCTGGGTCATCAATTTGAGATAACTCTGGCTCGTTTAAAAGTTCTGTCAGGCTACTGACCATAATTTGATTTCTCCTAGTAAGGTTTTGCTGGGGTCATGCCTGTACATATTTTAATTCACACCACAGACAGGATTTTATGCTTTTATAATCTTGTTATCTACTACCTACGCAGAATGCAGCCAAAAAAAGCGATCGCTATGCTTCAGTATCCCAATCTCGAACAGGCGCTAAAATATCACTTCGGTTATGATAATTTCCGTCCTGGACAGCGAAAAATTATCGAAGATGCGCTACAAAATCGAGATTTGCTGGTAGTTATGCCCACTGGTGGCGGTAAGTCTTTGTGTTTTCAGTTACCAGCGTTGATCAAAAAGGGATTGACGGTGGTGGTATCGCCGTTAATTGCGTTGATGCAAGACCAAGTGGAAGCACTGCGAAATAATAATATTAGCGCCACGTTTCTCAATAGTAGTTTGAATCCTTATCAGGTGCGATCGCGGGAAGAAGCCATTCTTAACGGTAAGGTAAGATTACTCTATGTCGCCCCGGAACGGCTGATGAGTGAAAGGTTTTTGCCTTTTCTCGATTTAGTACATCACCAAGTCGGGATTTCTACCTTTGCCATTGATGAAGCGCACTGTGTTTCGGAGTGGGGACATGATTTTCGTCCAGAATACCGTCAGTTGCGCTCATTGCGATCGCGTTATCCCAATGTCCCGACAATTGCGCTAACCGCCACAGCTACCGAACGTGTGCGTTCTGATATCATTCAACAAATTGGTTTAAGGCAACCTAGTATTCACATTGCGAGTTTTAATCGCCAAAATCTTTATTACGAAGTCCGCCCTAAAACTAAATATGCTTACGCAGAATTATTAGAATTAATTCGAGAAACTGAAGGCGCAGCATTGTTTATTGTTTAACTCGCAAAAAAAGTTGATGAATTAACGTTTAAACTGCAAAATGATAAAGTTTCAGTTTTGCCTTATCATGCGGGATTAACTGACGAAGAACGCAGCAATAATCAAACGCGATTTATTCGAGATGATGCGCGGGTGATGGTGGCGACTATTGCTTTTGGGATGGGAATTAATAAACCCGATGTCCGGCTAGTAATTCATTTTGATATTCCCCGCAATTTAGAAAGCTACTATCAAGAATCTGGGCGGGCGGGGAGAGATGGTGAACCATCACGCTGTACAATCTTTTTTAGTTTTGGTGATATTAAAACTATTGAATGGAGTATTAATCAAAAAACCGATGCTCAAGAACAGTTGATTGCTAAACAACAACTGCGACAAATGATTGATTATGCTGAGGGGACAGATTGTCGGCGGACAATTCAACTCAGTTATTTTGGCGAAAGGTTTCTGGGAAATTGCGCTAACTGTGACAATTGTCGTCATCCCAAACCTGTGGAAGATTGGACAATTGAAGCGATGAAGTTTTTATCTTGTGTGGCGCGTTGCAAAGAAAGATTTGGAATGCTACATATTATTGATGTGTTGCGGGGGGCAAAAAATCAGAAGATTACCCAATACGAACACGACAAATTATCTACTTATGGTATTGGTAAAGATAGAAGTGTGGAAGAATGGCGAATGTTAGGGCGATCGCTATTACATCAAGGTTTACTTGAACAAACTAGTGATGGTTACTCTGTTTTAAAATTAAACGCCCACAGTTGGGAAGTGATGCGACGACAGCGCAAAGTCGAAATTGCTGTGTCTGCAACCCAAAAATTAAGTTTAATCGAAGATAGTCCCAAAGCTGCTGAGACTGAAGAACTATTATATAAGTTGCGATCGCTGCGTAAGCAATTGGCTGATGAACAATCTGTTCCACCTTATGTCATCTTTCATGACTCGACATTAAAATTGATGGCACAGGTACAGCCTAAAACCTTAGTTGAATTTGGCAAGTTGTCTGGTGTAGGGAGTCATAAACTTGCCCAATATGGCGAAAAATTCTTAGCTGAAATTCGGTCTTACCGTGATGCGAAAAATTCAGTTAGTTCTGATGTTGAGGTGCTACCTTCAGTCAGCTTAATTTCGGGGACTGAATTACAAACACTGCATTTACATCAACAAGGTTTAAGTGTCGCTGAAATTGCCAAACATCGCAAACTTAGCCCAGCTACAATTGTTGGTCATTTAGCAAGATTAATCGAGAAAAATCAGCCTGTAGACTTATATCAAATAGTACCTTTAGAACATCACCAAAAAATATGGCAAGTGCTAGAAGTTCTCGGTGATATTCCTCTCACACCCCTGAAAGAACAACTGGGTACAGCTTATACTTTTGATGAAATTCGCTTAGTCAAAGAAAAATGGCGACAAGAAAAGCGTAAATAAATTTTTAGCGATCGCACCAACTCAACAGATATTATTCCATGTTTCTCTCCAGAGCGATCGCCCGACAGCAGCAATCAGGATTTTAGGAAATTTCCGAACTAGACACAGGTTGAGTCGCTACTTTAGCTTCAGTTTTGTCAGTCAAAATCACAGACAACAGCTTTGGCAACATCAAACAAGCCACAGTATTTACCAGTGTCAGCAATAAACCATCTGTAAAGCTCATGTATATGCCCCTTTTTGCAAAATTTTGTTTGCTATTTATCTAGTGTGAAACATATTTTGTCAAATGAACTACATTAGTCCTTTTGATTTTCTTCTCATTTCCATAAGCTAGTTCAATATTTAGTTTTGTAAATTTTTTTTCTATACTGAATATCCCACGGTGAATAGCTTTGTGCCTACGCTGTTCTAATACTGTAAAATAAAAAATAAAAAAACTCACGCCAGTCTAAATAATTCAGGAAACTTTTATGAGTACTAATTTAATCAAAAATGAAGCAAATAACTTGTCAAAACTGAATTATTCGGTATTAGTTGAAGCAAAAAATGATGGATATCAAGCAACTGTTTGGGGTTTACCAGACTGTCAAGTATTTGCAGCTACCAAGGAAGATGCACTATATAATTTACAGGAACTTGTAAATAAACGCTTAAAAAAATATCGAAATAGTTACTCAAGAAATAGAAACCTCTACATCAGAACATCCTTGGATGAAATTTGCTGGAATGTTTAAGGATGATCCTATGTTTGATGAAGTGTTGACCTATATTGATGAATATCGTAAAGAACTGGATGATGAGATGGCAGAACATTACAGCATAATCAATGCAGAACAGGATAAATAAGTGTGAGTTTGTGGATATTAGATACGGATTCTGTCTCTCTTTTTCAAAATGGACATCCTCAGATCAGCAAGCGAATTAGTCAAGTTTCTTCTGCTGATGTAGCTGTGACAATTATTACATTTGAAGAACAAGTTCGCGGTAGATTTAATGTAATTAGACAAACTGATTCTGTAGATAAACTAGTTATTGCTTATGCCAGGCTACAAGCTACCTACAATTATTTTCATAGTATTCAGTTAATTTCATTTACTCAAGCAGCCGCTAATTACTACACCCAATTTTTGCAGCAGAAAGTTCGGATTGGTACACAAGACTTACGAATTGTGGCAATTGTAATTGCTAACAATGCTATTTTAGTAACCAGGAATCAACGTGATTTTTGCCGTGTACCTGGGTTGAGATTTGAAGATTGGACGCTAGAAAATTAGAGTATGCAATAAAACCAAACTATGTAAATAAAAATAAATAGTACTCAAAATATATTGAATTACTCTTAAATTCTGACTTCTGACTTCTGTGTGCTGAATTCTTACGTTTTAGAACCCCAATTTCTAACAGAAATTGGGGTTCTAAGTCTTATGGTGCAGAGATTAATTAATAACTAGAACATCTGGAACAAAAATGAGGACTGAATTTACAATATTGGCTGCCTGTTATTGCATAAACCGTACAATAAGGGAAACTAGTAATTGTAACTGTAGCTTTTGTTGATGTGGGCGCTGTTGTAGATGCTTGATTAGACCTGATTTTAGCTAGAATCCCAGACAGAAACTTAGGAAATGCCAAACAAGCAATGCAATTGATCAGCGTGAGGCATATTGCATCTGTGAAATCTATAGGTAATCACCCCCATTGAAAAGTTAGGTGGTCACTGTTTTTGATGTTTGCCATCAAAAATTAAGCAATTGTTGGTGAATGTATTGCTTAAAGTTTATATAACTTCACTCTAACATAAATTTTTATCAATACAATCGTTGACCTTACGAAATAACTGACACAATCGGCGATGTAGGAATTTAGGAGAGTATTGTAGTGTGAATAGCAGAATAAACTAGAACTCAAAAATTACTACACTTTAGGTAATGTGTTATGTCCAAGACCCAACCTGCATCTTCCATATTATCTAACATCAGTGAGAGAGAAAGGCTGGCATTACAAGGTTCTGTAGATTACTCAAAAGTAAATTTACTCTCGGAGATTTGGCCTTTAGCTGCAAAAGAATTTGGTAATATTGTGGCGTTGCGAAATCCCCATTCCAAACCAGAAACAGTCGTTACATATACTCAATTAGCAGAACAAATTCAACAATTTGCAGCAGGTTTGCAAGCCTTAGAAGTCAAAGCAGGCGATCGCATTTCCTTAATTGCTGATAACAGTCCTCGCTGGTTCATTGCTGACCAAGGTATTATTACGGCTGGCGGTGTGGATGCAGTGCGTAGTTCTCAAGCCGAAAAAGAAGAACTGCTGTTTATTATTGCCAACAGTGGCAGTACAGTTTTGGTAGTTGAAGATTTAAAAACTCTCGGTAAATTAAGAGAACGCCTAAATGACTTGCCGATTCGCTTGGTAATTTTACTTTCCGACGAAACACCACCAACAGACGACGCACTGAAAATCCTGAATTTCAACCAGCTACAAGAAATTGGGGCAAATCATACCTTAGTGCGGCCGCAACAGTCTGCCGATGACTTGGCAACTTTAATTTATACATCTGGAACCACAGGTAAACCCAAAGGTGTGATGCTGTCCCACAGCAATTTAATGCACCAGGTGAAATATTTGCGAGCAATAGTCCAACCACACCCAGGCGATGTTGTTTTGAGTATTTTGCCAACCTGGCACAGCTACGAACGTAGTGGTGAATACTTTTTATTATCACAAGGTTGCACCCAAGTTTACACAAACTTGCGTTCTGTTAAACGCGACTTGAGAGAATTTAAACCAAATTATATGATTGCTGTCCCCCGGTTGTGGGAATCGATTTATGAAGGTGTGCAGAAGCAGTTTCGAGAACAACCAGCCAACAAGCAACGCCTGATTAACTTCTTAGTAGAGATGAGCGAAAAGTATATCAAAGCGCAACGCATTGCCCAAGGATTGTGTTTAGATCATATTCAGGCTTCAGGATTGGAAAGAACTTTGGCTAAAATTCAAGCATTGGCCTTGTTGCCGTTGCATATTTTAGGAGAAAAGATAGTTTATGCCAAGGTAAGAGAAGCCACAGGCGGACAGATCAAGCATGTAATTAGTGGTGGTGGTGCATTACCAAGGCACATTGATAACTTTTTTGAAATTATTGGTGTAGACATTTTACAAGGTTACGGTTTAACCGAAACTTCTCCCGTGACTAATGCCCGTCGTCCTTGGCGAAATTTCCGTGGTTCATCCGGTCAACCAATTCCAGGAACAGAAGTAAAAATTGTAGATCCTGAAAATCGCCAGCCTCTCCCAAAAGGAAAACGAGGTTTAGTGCTGTTGAAAGGGCCGCAAATCATGCAAGGCTATTACCAAAACCCGGAAGCAACTGCCAAAGTGATCGATACTGAAGGTTGGTTTGATAGCGGTGATTTGGGTTGGGTCACACCAGAAAATGACTTGGTACTGACTGGCAGAGCCAAAGATACAATTGTCTTGACCAACGGGGAAAACATCGAACCACAGCCAATTGAAGATGCGTGTTTGCGATCGCCTTATGTTGACCAAATCATGCTAGTAGGGCAAGATCAGCGCAGTATTGGTGCTTTAATTGTCCCCAACCTTGAAGCCTTAGCAAAATGGGCTGAGAATCAGAACGTGCAACTACGTCTACCAGAACAAAACTCTGAACCCAGCACATCTGTTGACCTAGAGAGTAAAATAATCCAGGATTTGTTTCGCCAAGAATTGAATCGGGAAGTTCAGAATCGTCCAGGTTATCGTTTAGACGATCGCATTGGGCCATTCAGGCTGATTCTAGAACCGTTTTCTATTGAAAATGGCTTGATGACCCAAACACTAAAAATCCGGCGACACATTGTTGCAGAACGCTACCGCGACCTGATTAACGAAATGTTTGCCTGATAAAGCAGAATTCAGAATCAAGAATTCAGAATTCAGAATTGATGAAAAACAGTTACATTCTGATTTCTGGCTACTGACCTTCCTGAATTCTTTGTTGATAATTTCCAATACAAACTTTATAGAGTGAACGCGAAATATGGATCTTTCCAACCCCCAACTACTTTTGAAGCGCATCGTCAATGTCAAAGTGATTGTAACTCCTTTGTGGAAAGAAGAAGTACAACAACAATTGCAAGCCCAGATCAATCAACTTGATCAGCAATTGCAGCAACTAGACCTCGAAGGACAAAGAGCGATCGCAGCGATTCAAAAGCAAAGTATCCAACCACCTAGCCCCCAAACTCTGCAACAAATCGACAACATCCAACTGCAAGTTAATCAAAAGAAAAGCGAATTCCTAGAGCAAAAAAATCAAATGCTGCAAAACCTTCAGCAAGTACAACTGCTGGAGTTAGATCAAGAAGTTAACCAATTTCAAATGGAAGGATTTTTCCGTGTCGAAAAAGGTGATAACTTAATCAGCAAAATGCAAGTTGAAATTGTCATCCGTGACGGCATTATTGAAGATATTCGCGGAGACATCTAATAAAGTGTGAAGTATGAAGTATGAAATCTGAAAATTTTATACTTCATATTTCACACTTCAGACTTTTACTTTGGTGGCTCCCAGGTTTACATTGTATCTGGGAGCCAGCCCAGATAATTTCCCAGACAGGCGGGGAACTAACTAAAAGCGATCGGCCAAAAGTATTCATTTCCACCCGATATTTAATCGCCGTCACAGAAGCACTGTTTTGGGGAATATGTGTAATCGTCACTAACGCTTGATTATTTTGCGGATAAATCACTTCTACCTTACGAGTTCCTTTTTCTTCCCCGACATCTTCAATTGCATTTAACGCCAGAGTTTTGGGGTCACTCCCTTGCAGAGACGAATTTAAACTTGTTAATGGTATAGATTGATAGTTAACTCGTTCTGGATAAACCAGATGATTTTCAGCATGTTGTATCACTGAAAATTGGGATTTTTCGGGAGTTTCAGTATTGACAACTGTTGCCGGAGGTTGATGTTGACTGATATAAACACTAGTAGCAGCAGTAATAAAAATACTGAGTAATAAAATCCGCAGAAACTTCCATTTTCCTGAAAGCATAAGCTTACAAAAATTTCCTACAGAACTAATTGTTAATTCTGAATTTTAAATTCAAGTTAAACCATTGATCCTTTACACTTCGCTAAGAACAAAATTCTGATACAAGTGTAGGGTAGATGCAGAATATAAACATATATACACATTTTGCGCCAAACGACTGAAGCAACTGGCGTGCGAATTCCATTCGTCGGGGCTATGTGCTGTCAAAAAGCAATTAATATAGACTTTTATTGCTACTGAAAGTTCCTAAACCTACCTATCTCCGTAAATTTGCGATAATATGACGCTAAATTCAGCGACTCATCTTTATGACCTCGAATTTTGCGCTTTTAAAGCGGATATACAATGTTTTTGACCCATTCCGCCCTCTACCAGCAGGTGATCCGGCTTATGTTGATTGTTCAGAAGTGCGGGGCGACGGCGATATATTAGTAGAAATCGGCAGAGAGATTTTATACTCAGATAGAATGACCTCGCAACTGTATGCAGGTCATCGCGGTGCGGGGAAATCTACAGAATTGCTGCGTTTACAGAAATTTTTAGATGACGAAGGTTGCTTTGTAGTTTATTTTCCCGCCGATGAAGAAGATATTGATCCAGAAGATGCTCAATATACTGATATTTTATTAGCTTGTACCCGCCACTTAGTAGAAGCATTAAAAGATAGCACTTCCCCAACTGTTTTATTGAATTGGTTACAAGAACGTTGGCAAGATTTAAAAGATTTAGCACTCACTAAAGTATCTTTAGAAAGTTTAAGTATCGAAGCTCAAATTTCCCAATTTGCCAAATTAACAGCAAATTTACGAACAGAACCAACTCAACGCCAAAAAATTCGAGAACAGATTAACCCCCATACAGTTACTTTAATTGCGGCGTTAAATGAGTTTATTCAAGATGCTAAAAAACACTTACCTGAAGGATATTCTCAACTAGTATTAATTGCTGATAACTTAGACCGAATTGTACCCATACCGCAAGAAGATGGACGCACTAATCACGACCAAATTTTTCTAGATCGTAGTGAACAACTCCAAGCTTTAGATTGTCATTTGCTGTATACAGTACCAATTTCTTTACTATATTCTAATCGCGCCGCCGACCTCTCTAACACCTATGGTAATACCCATATTCTGCCCATGATTATGGTGCAAACACCTGATAATCAACCATATCAACGGGGTATTAATAAAGTTACAGAAATTTTACAAAAACGCCTGAATTTGATAGACCCTAGTTTATCTATCGTCGATATGTTTGAAGAGCGAGGAGCGTTAGAAAGACTATGCTTAATGAGTGGAGGTCATGTGAGAAATTCATTATTATTAATGAAGGAGGCGATTAAATACACTAACACTTTACCCATTCCGACTAGAGCCTTACTGCGTTCTGTGAGCGAGTTGAGGAATACTTATCGCAATACAGTTTTTTTCTAATCAATGGGAAGCACTGGCAACTGTGCATTATTCTAAAGAGATAGTAAATGATTCACTGTATCGAGATTTATTATTTAATCGCTGTATTTTAGAATATCGTTATTTAAATGGAGATGGAGAAAGTCAAGTTTGGTATGATATTCATCCTCTGATTAAGGGAATTAAAGAATTTCAAGATACCTTTAATCGATTGTATCCCGCATAGATAAATACAACACCATAGTAATTGCTGCAAGATCCCCCCGCCTACGGCGACCCCCTTAAAAAGGGGGTAAACAGAAAAATAGCCCCCCTTTTTAAGGGGGGTTGGGGGGATCTAAAACGTTCTGTTACGGTTAAGATTATGTCGCTAGAACTAACTGATTGGGATCAGGATTTACCATCACAAGCAGAAGAAGAATATCAAGCCTTAGTGCGTACACTTAATTTTACAGAAGGATTTGGTTTATTATTTGTGCGTTGCTCTCCGGCTGGGGGTGAGCAGTTAATTACCAAGGTAAAAGCAGATATTAGTAATAAAAATATTCAAGTTTTACGACTCCAGCAAGCGGTAAATAATTTATATGAAATTATTGATAATTTAGATAATAAAGCAGAAATCAATATTTTATTTATTACAGGTTTAGAGCATTCATTTTATGAGTATGAAGAATGTAAAAGCTTACATGGTTGGCAGAGTAAAGATATTTATACATACAGTTGGAAAGGTGTACCGCCTGTTTTAATTAACCTGAACCAACAACGAGAACGGTTAAAGGATAACTTTAATATCTGTTTTGTATTCTTGCTACCAATATTTGCAATTAAATATTTTCTTCAACGTGCGCCAGACTTCTTTGATTGGCGTTCTGGTTTGTTTGAATTTCCTATAGATTCAGAAACTTTAGAACAAGAGTCATTACGGGTTATTCAGGAGGGAGATTATAATAGATATCTCATTCTGTCCCCAGAAGAAAGAACTAAAGAAATACTCAGAATTCAAGAATTAATTGCAGAAGACAATCAAACATCTGAACGACAATGTGATTTACTGTTTAACCTGGGAAATTTGCATTTTGCTGGAAAAGGTTACAAAGAAGCGATCGCATCCTACGACAAAGCTTTAGAAATTCAACCTGATTCCCACGCAGCTTGGCACAATCGGGGGATTGCGCTCAGGAATTTAGGACGCTATGAAAGAAGCAATCACATCCTACGACAAAGCTTTAGAAATTCAACCTGATTCCCACGCAGCTTGGCACAATCGGGGGATTGTACTATATGATTTAGAATGCTATGAAGAAGCAATCACCTCATACAACAAAGCTTTAGAAATTAAACCTGATGACCACAATGTTTGGAACTTTCGGGGGATTGTGCTCAGAAATTTAGGACGCTATGAAGAAGCAATCGCCTCATACAACACAGCCTTAGAAATTAAACCTGATGACCATTACGCTTGGAACTTCCGGGGGAATGCGCTAGATAATCTAGGACGTAATGAAGAAGCGATCGCATCCTACGATAAAGCTTTAGAAATTAAACCTGATTACCACGATGTTTGGAACTTCCGGAGGGAAGGCGCTAGATGATTTAGGACGCTATGAAGAAGCGATCGCATCCTACGATAAAGCCTTAGAAATTAAACCTGATGACCACCTAGCTTGGTACAATCGGGGGAATGCGCTAGATAATTTAGGACGTTATGAAGAAGCAATCACATCCTACGACAAAGCTTTAGAAATTAAACCTGATGATCACGATATTTGGAACTTCCGGGGGAATGCGCTCAGAAATTTAGGACGCTATGAAGAAGCAATCACATCCTACAACAAAGCTTTAGAAATTAAACCTGATTATCACTTAGCTTGGAACTTACGAGGGAATGCGCTCAGAAATTTAGGACGTTATGAAGAAGCAATCACATCCTACAACAAAGCTTTAGAAATTAAACCTGATTACCACCTAGCTTGGAACTTCCGGGGGTATGCGCTAGATGATTTAGGACGCTATGAAGAAGCAATTGCATCCTACGACAAAGCTTTGGAAATTAAACCTGATGACCACGATATTTGGAATTTCCAGGGGTATGCGCTCACAAATTTAGGGCGCTATAAAGAAGCGATCGCATCTTATGAAACAGCTTTAGAAATTAAACCTGATTACCACCTAGCTTGGAACTTCCGGGGGAATGCACTAGAGAATCTAGGACGCTATGAAGAAGCGATCGCATCTTATGACAAAGCCTTAGAAATTAAACCTGATAACTATCTAGCTTGGGTATACCGTGGTGTTGCATTAATAAGATTAGGTCGTTGGAAAGAAGGAATTGCTAGTGTCAATAAAGCTATTAAAATTAATCCTGATTTTGCTGAGGCTCAGAAGAAGAAACTTCTTGCGAATATACGGCAAAAATTGGGATGGAATAAATTAACTCAGGTCTGGAAAGGTTTATTGAAGTTGATTGGTTTTAGAAATTAGGACAATATCTCAGTCATGACAAATATCGAGAAAGCGCAAAAACTAACTCTGTTTTTGATAATATTCGACATGATAAACGCTTTCAAGCATTGATTCAAGGATAACTACTGAGCAATTAAAATATTTGTGACACCTAATCAATAACAAAGTGGAAATCAGAAAAATAAATTAAAATAATTTCTAAAGAGGCTATAGCTAACAAAAATGATAAATGGTCAATTGATTAAGCTGATTTATGAAATTGAACTTCAACCAGGGGAAAAACTGAATCTCCCAGAATCAGTACTTGAAAATGTCGCTGCGGGACGCTGGGTAATCACTATTCAACAAAAAGCAGAACCACCCGAATCTATCCTTAGCCATGATGCTTTTTTGAACGGCTACGCACCAGAAGAAGAAGGTCTTTACGATGATTATCCAAGCCGATGAATTTTAACAGTGGACAGTCAACAGTTATCAGATGCCCAGCTCTTAAAAAAAATATAGTATTTATACGTTAAGCCTAAGTTTAAACGAATAAGAGGAAAAGGGGTAGGGGGTAGGGTGCAGGGGGAATTGGTAAGCCTCGACTCCCTCATTGGTGTGCAAATCCAGCCCCTTGGTGCAACCCGGCTCTGTGTCCTAAACCTCGGCTGTAAGCTGCAACAATAGGCGAGAATTAATAATTTTCAGTGTCGCCCAGATATTGTTGACTGCGCGGTGACATAAAATAGAAAGTCTAAAACTCTCTAGCCAAGATACAATTCGATCTGGCAAAAGCTGTTAAAGTCCATAAATTATTTATCGATTCTGAAACCACCATATATGAGCATTCACGAAATATTCATGCCGGCGCTTAGTTCCACCATGACCGAAGGTAAAATTGTTTCTTGGGTAAAATCGCCAGGGGATAAAGTGGAAAAGGGCGAGACAGTGGTGGTTGTCGAGTCAGATAAGGCAGACATGGATGTAGAAACCTTTTATGAAGGTTATCTAGCTCACATCATTGTAGATGCTGGTGGCACTGCGGCTGTAGGTAGTGCGATCGCTTATGTAGCTGAAACTGAAGCGGAAATTGAAGCCGCAAAATCTTTAGGTAACTCTGGTAGCACTGCGGCGACAACTCCTGCACCTGAAAAAGTACCAGCGACAGCATCTGTCGGCGCACCCACCACAGCCGCTCAAAACGGTAACGGCTCGAACCACAAAGAAGGTAGACTCGTCGCTTCCCCCCGCGCCCGCAAGTTAGCGAAAGAATTAAAAGTTGATTTAACTAGCCTTAAAGGTAGTGGCCCTTACGGTCGCATTGTGGCTGAAGATGTGGAAGCTGTAGTGGGTAAGGCTAAACCAGCAGCCCCCGTCACCCCTGCACCAACTGTTGCGCCAATTCAACCACCAGCACCAGTACCAGCAGCACCCGCACCAGTTCCCGCCGCCGTCAGCAGCGCAGTTTCTGGTCAAGTCGTACCTTTCACTACTCTGCAAAATGCTGTAGTGCGGGGTATGGTTGCGAGTTTAGCTGTACCTGTTTTCCGTGTCGGCTATACAATTACCACCGATGGTTTAGATAAGCTTTACAAACAAATTAAATCAAAAGGCGTGACCATGACTGCACTACTAGCGAAAGCTGTTGCAGTCACATTGCAAAAACATCCATTAATCAACGCCAGCTACTCCGATCAAGGAATCGTCTACCATTCTGATATTAATATTTCTGTGGCTGTGGCAATGGATGACGGAGGATTGATAACACCTGTATTGCGGAATGCAGACATGGTAGATATTTATTCTCTCTCACGCAATTGGAAATCTTTAGTAGACCGCGCTCGCGCCAAACAATTACAACCAGATGAATACAACAGTGGGACTTTTACCCTGTCTAATTTGGGGATGTTTGGTGTCGATACTTTTGATGCCATTTTACCACCAGGACAAGGTTCAATTCTGGCGATCGGTGCGGCTCGTCCCCAACTAGTTGCTACTTCTGATGGTTTATTTGGAGTACGCCAACAAATGCAGGTGAATATCACATGTGACCACCGTATTATTTACGGCGCTCACGCCGCCGCCTTCCTGCAAGACTTGGCTAAGTTGATTGAAACTAACGCCCAATCTTTAACACTGTAACTTATAACAGCGGGCAGAATAATTTGAGATTTTTGCCTGAATTTATGATGCTCTGGCCGATAAAACTGAATTAACAAAATCAAAAATAGAGACTTGGATTATTGAATAATTCAGGTCTCTGTTTTTATGTGAATACTTAGTAATAATACTGAACGCATAGTATTTATAACAACTATATTATGGGAGACATCTACAGCTAGTTGGCTAGTTGATTTCGCAAACAACAGCCAAAAAAGGAGATTACATGGCTTATCGCTACAAAATATTGTCGATTGATGGTGGTGGTATTCGCGGTATCATCCCCGGAATTATTCTGGCGGAAATTGAAAAACGTACAGGTAAACCGATTTGTCAGCTATTTAATTTAATTGCTGGAACCTCCACAGGAGGGATTTTATCTGCTGCTTTAACTAAGCCACATCCTAGCAATCCCAACCAACCACATTTTAAGGCGGTCGATTTAATTGATATCTATCGCAAAGAAGGAAAGCGGATTTTTGCCGAATCTCCACTAGCAAAAAGTCTCAAAATTGATGATATTTTAAAGGCAAAATATTCTTCTAAAGGCAGAGACGAAGTTTTAACAGAATATTTGCAAGATACTTTCCTCAAGAAAGCACTAACTGACTTGTTTATTACTAGTTATGATATTGAATTGCGGATGCCAGTTTTCTTTGTCAATAATGTCAAAGATCAAAAATTAGGTGAAAACTTCCGCAAAGTTTGTGATGGTTACACCATGAAGCAAGCAGGAATGGCTACTTCTGCTGCACCAACTTATTTCAAACCTTATAAAATTGACACAGCCGACCCGACAAATGGCGGTTACTATGCCTTGGTGGATGGTGGCGTATTTGCCAATAATCCTACATCTTTGGCAATTATGGAAGCTTTAATTTCTTCTGCTAGACCTGACCCACAAAAACCAGACAAACAACCTCTGACTATCAATGATATTCTCGTAGTTTCATTAGGTACAGGCTCTCTGAATCGCCGATATAATTACGATCAAGCTGTAGATTGGGGTTTGGTTCAGTGGGTACAGCCGTTGCTGAATATTACCTTGGATGGTAGTAGTGAGTCGGTAGCTTGTCAATTAGAGCAGATGTTACCACAAGCTGACGGTTATCCTAAACAATACTATCGTTTTCAACGACAGTTAACTAAAGCTAATGACAATATGGATGATACTAGTCCAGAAAATATTGCTCGATTGATAACATTAGCACAACAGATTATTGAGCAAAGAGATTCGGAATTAGACGAACTTTGTCAGCAGCTAAAATCAGGAATTAATTCACAGGAACAGCCTGAAAAATCAGTTCTTGTTGGGAGATAGTAAAGCATATAAACCCCTCAGACTTCCAGTCTGGGACTATACAAACAAAGCCTGCTCTCCGACAAGGTCAGTGACCACCTTTGCAGGCTAATTATATGCTTGTTCATATCGATTTGGTATTCCATCATTATGTAGAGATGCAATTAATTGCATCTCTATTATTTATATATATTTAATGTTTGAAATACACGTAGGATGTGTTGGCAACAGCGTAACACATCTACTGCAAAGCTTTTGGCGCGTTATGGCTTACGCCTAACACATTCTAAACATACTGAGTGAAAAAATAAAAAAATTTAACTTTGTCACATTGTATCCTTACCCATATAGAGAAGTTGGGTGCTGGGTTAAATAATAAATAACTAAATCAATCGTCATTATGTCATTAATATAACTTATCAATAATTCTCTACCTGCATTTAAATTAACATGAGATTTCTTTGATTGATGCAAACTAACTAACTGTTTACGTAATTGATTATATACTCAGCTAGATAAGATAAATTATTTAATGTGGTAAATTGGTGGAAAATACAAAAGTGTTGAAATTATGCTGAAAGTTACTATTTTTCAAGATTTTAATGAAAATTTGGATGGCGGCTTTGTGCAGTAAATAACACAATTATTCTCTAGACTGCCATAACTGCTAGATTGAGTAGGTGATTTAAGGTTTATTTTTAGCAGGATTGTTATTAGTATTTTCTCTCATACACACCTAAAATCAATTAAGTTAAATGTGATAAATTGTACAAAATAATGATTTTATATTTTCTAAATTGTGCAACTTTAAATGCGATTTATATTGAAGAATTTGTCTTAAAATCACTCCACGGGTATAAGGCAGAATCATGGTTAACTCTTGCAACACTAACCGGGAAATATTATGGCGACAAGTTTGGGGATTAGCTGCTTTATTAGTAGCTATCATCCTCTGTTGGATGGCATACACTTTTTATCAACCAAGGATATTGCAAAATTTAGAATTGGTTGAATTAGCGGGTTGGCTGGGAATTGTGCAAGGGTTAATTGTTGCAGTGATTGAACCTTTGAATGGGGGAATTTCCGATCGCCTCCAGCAACGTTTGGGTAGTCGCTTACCGATGATTAGTACGGGAGTGCTGTTAGCTGGTGTGATTTTTGTCAGTGTTTCGTTGTTGGCTAACCACAATTTACCCACAGGTATGCGGTGGATAATTCCCGTACTGATGACAGCTTGGGTGATGGCGATGATTATTTTTCGCGGCCCGACGATCGCACTTTTAACTCAGTTTGTCCCGACAACAGAATTACCGCAAGTTAATGCCATCTTAGTACTGATATTTGGTACAGTGGGAGCGATCGCACCGTTATTACACACCTTACTTGATAGTATGGGTGCGTCGATTACCTTCATGTTAGGTGCGATCGCTTTAGTTTTGGGCGCATATATTCTGCAATTATTCACTCCCAAACATACTTTGATTCCCGCAATTCATCCAGATAAATCGGCTACTGCACCCTCTATATTATTAGTCCTAATTTTTATCATCGGTTTAGCGACAGGATTTGAAATGAACTTGTTATTTGGGATTTTTCCCCAAAAGTTGCAAACTCAGCTAACAGGACTTTCAGTAGAATTGATTGCTTCGGAAATACTGTTAGTTTCCGCGATCGCATCTGTACCTTTAGGCGACTGGACAGCAGATTTAGGTGCAAACAAGTCGATGTTGCTGGGTGTCGGAACAATGACAGGCTTGATGGGGTTAACAGTATTAAATGATAGTTCGATTCTGGCGATCGCTTTAATTCTCGCTTTCGGTGTTAGTTTAAGTTTCATCTTAATGAGCATAATTCCCTTAGTACTGGGAAAACTACCCGCAACTCAGGCTGGCTTGGGTATAGGTTTATATTTGGGTGGAAGTGCTGGCGGAACTGCGATCGTTTCATTATTAATGAAGCAAATTGGTATAACATCCGTCGCTGCATTTTTGTTAGCAGAAGTCGCCTGTGTGGCAGTGACTTTGTGTATTCTTTTGTGTAAGAAGTTGGAAAATAGAGGCTAGTACCGCTACGCGGAAGTCAAAAGTCAAAAGTCAAAAAGCTCATATCACAAGCTTTTAATTAACTTGAAATGGTATCTTTATTTACGCCGCGTTGTACTAGAGAAGAAGATTTTTTTAGGTTTTCTCGTTACGGTGAAGATTCAGGTGAATAAAACATTGAAATGGCTTTCTATTATAGGTATTGGCGAAGATGGATTACAGGGTTTAAGTGCGATCGCCCGTTCTATAATTGCCCAAGCTGAAGTTATTATGGGAGGCGATCGGCATTTGGCGATGCTTCCCAGTGATGATCAGCGCCAAAAAATTCCTTGGACTTCTCCTTTTAGTGCATCAGTCGCCGAAATTATCAGCCGTCGTGGTCAGCAAATCTGCATTCTAGCCAGTGGCGATCCTATGTGTTACGGCGTGGGTGTGACCTTAACTCGACATATTCCGATCTCGGAAATCACAATCATTCCCGCACCTTCAGCCTTTAGCCTCGCCTGCGCCAGACTGGGATGGTCATTAACTGAGGTAGAAACTTTAAGTTTATGTGGTCGTCCTGCAAATTTACTTCAGGCTTATATTTATCCCCAAGCCAAGTTATTAATTTTGAGCGCCGGGAAGGAAACACCGCAAATTGTCGCAGAAATCCTCAAAAATCGGGGCTATGGTCAGAGTAAAATGATTGTTCTAGAACGTCTAGGTGGCATTCACGAACGGATGATTGCGAATACAGCCGCCGCTTGGGATGAAACAGAAATTGCTGACTTAAATACCATCGCCGTTGAATGTATTGCTGAGATTGGAGTTACAGCCTTACCCAGATTACCAGGATTGCCGGATCATGCTTTTCACCATGACGGACAATTAACCAAACGAGAAGTAAGGGCAGTTACTTTATCAACTTTAGCACCCCTCCCAGGGGAACTTTTATGGGATATTGGTGCGGGTTGCGGTTCTATTTCCATTGAATGGATGCGGACTCATCCCCGATGTCGAGCGATCGCCATTGAACAAAATTCATCTAGACTGCAATATATTGCCGATAACGCCGCCGCTTTGGGTACGCCAAACCTAGAAATTATTTCAGGGAAATCACCACCAGCTTTGCAAAACTTACCTACACCAGACGCGATTTTTATTGGTGGTGGCGTGACAGCAGCCGGATTGTTTGATATTTGCTGGTCAGCACTACCCCCTGGCGGTCGTTTAGTTGCAAACGTTGTCACCATCGAAGGCGAGCAAACCTTATTTCAATGGTATGAAAAAGTCGGCGGCAGTTTTACCCGCATCGCCATTCAACGAGCAGAACCCATTGGTAAATTTCTGGGATGGCGAGCAATGGCTCCTGTGACTCAATGGATTGCTATCAAATAATTTTCGATTGAACCCACGCAGGTGGGTTTTGTTTGTGTAGCGGTGACTTCCAGTCGCCAATACTTAAATAAACTTAATATAAATGTGATTAAAAAGCCTCACGATGCTTAAGAAAATTTCCTATACTATTGCGACACATTAACGGTATTCAAATTTAGTAAATAGGTATACCACGGAAAATTACAGCGTGCTAGATTAAGGTCAAGGTACAGAAAGGTTAAGTTTAAGTGAAGTTAACAACTTGAGATTAGAGCTTGTACCTCCCGCTCTAAAATCTAAATGAGCGATCGCAAATCAAACATGGCATCCTATGGAAGTGTTTTCGCCTTAAGTCTATTGATTGATTTTGTTGGAGGTTTTTAAACATACAGCCAGAAATGCCTGCCTATTAGAATCAAGGATGCTGAAAGAAGTTTGAGAGTAACGATTGCATTTGTCCACCTTATTTGAGTTAATTCTTCTGTTTTTTCAATTTTTTCAGTCTTTTCGGACGACCCTTATATTTGATCAACCGCCTCAAGTTACAGACATTCATCGGTCGTAACTTAGGCGGTTAATAGTTTTCAGCACAAATATTCCCAGACTAAAAACTCACAAACTAATATTTCATACTTCATACTTCACACTTCAGACTTCATTAAAGTAATCACCGTAACTTCAGGTGGACAAAATAAGCGTCCTGGTCTGTAAGTTCCTAAGCCACGATTAACGTATAACTGATTATTGGCGACTTTGTGAAATCCTTGCGCCCATTCCCAATATCTCACGACTTTCGAGCAATCACCAAATAAAAATGGAACCCAACGCCGGAGTTTTTTTTGGTAATTGTTTGAGTAACTTTTTATAATAAAACACCGCAGGGCCAAAACCAGGAATAACAATGTGACCACCATGCGTATGACCAGATAACTGTAAATCAACTCGCCACTGTTCTAAGATTTTGGCAGTATCTGGATTATGAGATAAAACTATGCGCGGTGTTAATGGGTCGAGTTGCTTCATAACTGGTATAGGATTAAACTCCCGCGACCAATAATCAGCTAAACCGACAACTGGTAATTCTTCGCCAAAAGGATAGGCGATTTCATTCCATAGAACATGAACGCCGATACTAGTAAAAGCATTTGTAACTTCTGCTTGGGAATGATTGTAGTGTATGTCATGATTGCCGAGTACAGCATAGACACCACAGCGACTTTGTAAATGTTTCAGTCGCATCACAAGTTGATGAATTGGGGAAGGATCATCAGTGACATAATCACCAGTTAACACTATTAAATCAGGTTCTACTTCATTGGTAACTGCGATCGCTTCTTGCAACATTTCTTCTGAAAGTCGCATCCCATCATAGTGAAAATCTGATAATTGTACTAATTTTATCCCTTCTAAAGATTGTGGAAGTTCGGCAATCTTAACCGTGATTTTATCTACACTTAAACGTCCCGTAAACAACCAGTGCATAGCGCCAAAAACACTCCTCATAGTAGCGTTTACAGCTTATCAAATATCAAAATCCATCTTAAGAAATTGTAAAAAATATAGAATAATACAGAATACAGAAGCCAGAATCCAGAATCAATAAATGAAAGATTCTGTTCTGTTACTTGCAAATAATTTATACTGTATTCTGACTCCTGACTTCTGAATTCTTGACACCATAACTTATTCTCTTTGTAAGGTAATAACTGTTACTTCTGGCGGACAAAATAGCCTTCCGGGAGAATAAGTTCCTAAACCACGGTTGACATATAGCAGATTCCTTCCTACACGATGTAAACCCTGCGCCCATTCCCAATGACGGAGGACAAAGTTATCTCGGCGTAATAAGGGAAAGCAACGCCGGATTTTGGAGGGTATGAGTTGCAGTATGTTTTTACGATAAGCAACCACCGCCCCTAGTCCCGGAATGACTATTTGACCACCATGAGTATGACCAGATAATTGCAAATCTACCCGCCAAGCTTGTAATATTTCCGCCGTGTCGGGGTTATGGGATAGCACAATGCGGGGTATATTTGGGTTTAACTGCTCCATTACAGGTGCAGGGTTGAACTCTGGTGAATACCTATCCGCGAGTCCGACTAATGCTAATTCATTCCCAAAGGGATAAACGACTTCATTCCATAAAACATGCACGCCAATTTTAGTTAAAGCCTTGGTAATTTCTGTTTTTGAGTAGCGGTAATAGATATCATGATTACCCAGGACAGCATAAATACCTGCTTGAGTTTGCAATTGTTTGAGTTTTAAAACTAAGTCATGAATTGGCTGGGGACTTGTGGTAACATAATCACCTGTTAAGATGACTAAATCTGGTTTGATTTGGTTGCTAAGAGCGATCGCTTCCTCCAACATCTCATCCGATAAACCCGCACCATCATAATGAAAATCTGACATCTGCACCAACTTCTTACCTTGTAACGATGCAGGTAAACCCGCAATCTTCACCGTTAATTTTTCTACACTCAACGGCCCAGATAATAACCAGTGCATAATAGATTTAATAAATTTCAATAATAGCGTTTAAAGTTTAACCAACAATCTGCCATTTGAAAGTTGCAAGTCAAACACTTTTGAGAAACTTGATAAATGTTTATTAAAATCTGAATTTTCTCTGCTGTAGTTAGTATAAAAATAAAATGGCAATAAACCCCTCAGTTCCAGTCTGAGGAGTGTATATACAACCTCTTATAGAATTAGTGTTACACCCATTTCCAACAGACAACCTTTGTGGGTAAGTATTGGAGTTATTCAAAAGTTGGTGGAAGTATGCTTAGTTAGATTCCTCATCTTTTGGCTGATCATCTCCCGTATTATTCCCATCTCCATTTCCTTTATTTGCGTTCCAAGCACTTGCGCTTGCGCCGAAACGGCCAGTTGCTAACCATTCTGCTTTGAGGAGTGACCACCAATCAGCTGTAAGTCCTCTAGTGATGTAATCATAAGGCATCCAACCGTAACCACCTTGACCCCAACGATTTCCCCAAGAGTTACGAATTAGCAAAGCTCCTTCAAATCGCTCACCATCCTCATTTTCGATAATCTTGCGGTCATGATAGCCAACTGCAACTACAGTATGACCACCAATGACTTTATCTCGTTTGCTGGGCAAAGGGATATGTCCTCTACTGAAATTCACCTCATCGTAGACAGAATTATAAAGGGTGAATCCAAATATACAAGGAATTTCAGAAACTAGCAGCAATTTGACTTGCGAGAGGAGTGCATATTTAGAGATTTGACCATAGTCTAGGCGGAAATATTTGATTGTTTTGTAGTTTTCAGCAAAGGAATAACAAAAAGATGTTGGTTCTTCATTAAACTTATCTTCATTGTAAGGCCAGTACTCTTCTGGGCAAACTCCAAATGCAACCATCGCCTTCATTGTATCTCTTACAGAAGCTCCTGAATCGCCTTCTCGTTGCATCAAGTTACGGGTAACTTGGTAGAGAAACAAAGGAGAAGCATCTGTATAGTTACCACTACTCTTTTTTTGTGCATACTCTATTAAGGCAATTCCCGCATGGGCTGTACAAGAATTTAAGGAACCTTGATCCTCCACAGGAGAACACCAATAGCTTAAATCTACAAATTCTGGTAAGAATAAAAATACGCTTTGCTCATTACTTGGTTTATTTTTTGTTTCATTTGTTTTTGCTTTTTTTGGCTGGTCTATCTCTGTTTTAATTTTCTGAAGGAGACTGCTACCAATCGGAAACAACAAACTATTATTTAATTTTCCTGAAAGCTCTTCACTGGTATTAACAGGATTGTTTTGTGGAATATTTTCCTCTTCGAGTGACGAAGTACTAATTTTAAATAAAGGTTTTTTCAGGGGTTTATTTTTTAGGGGATTACTAGGAGTTGTAGTATTATTCGTCAGTAAATTTTGGGTTTCTGGAGAGTCTTGAATCGTGCTATCTCTCTTGCTACTTTTCAAGATAGATTTAATTTCTATCAAGATATAAGCAATTTTTTTCATTAAAATTTTCAGACTTCCATCCTTGCCAATATATTTCATTTATCAAGCTATAATCTTGGGCTATTGTGACATTATATTTCCGCATCGTTTCTCGAATTATTTCTCTGATATTGTCTTCTGAATTTTTCTTGTTCTTGCTTTTTTCTGAATTTTCTGTGTTCTTGCTTAAGAAAGACTGAATTTTAACTATTCCATCTTCCACGGCTTTACTTAAATTATTATATTGACCTAATGGCATTAATACTTGCAGTAAAATTTCATCTAACCCATTTAATAATGGTAAAGCTTGGTTATCATTATTCTCCTGCAAGAAAAGATTTATCTCTTCTTTATTAGCTGATGAATTATCTACTGTATTTTTTGGCTGTAGCTCATATAATTTATTGATCAATAATTTATTCACTATATTCGGAATTGGTGTCGATATAGATATTTCTGTTTTTCGGAATAGAGATTCTGGGATTCTTGGTGGACAAACTGTATACAGCAATCCCATTAAATATTTAAGCCTGCTGAGGATTTGTGGTAATTCTTTTTTCAGTATTGGTTTGATCTCTGAATCTTCTTTTGTCAGTATTTCTCTGATTTCTATGTCTAAAATAGTAGAATATTTATCCGATAACTCCTTACTAAATCCAAAAGATTCTAAGGTTAAAATATTACTTTTGGTTATCTCAGTTAATTCTGTCAATTCATAATCTTTAAAAGAGAAATCTGGAATTTCTAAGCTTTCAGTGAATGAGCTTATAAATTTTACCAAGTGACTTTTGTTTGCAAGAATCCCTGAAATTAAAATCCCAATTTCTTGGATGCTTCTATTAAAATCTTCATATTTTAGTTTTTTTATATCATTTTCAGATGTAATTATATCATTCAAAAATAAAATTAAGATTTCTATATTCTCCAGCATTCTGTATAAGAATACACATAAAATTCCTTGGTATGTTTGAACCTTTATTACAGGATAATCTGGTATATCAAATTCATTTATTTTTTCAAGAAAAAGTACTAGGCAATTGCTAGAAATATTTCCATTTTTTTTAAAACAACAGTCACATTGCTGACAAAATTTTCCTTTAATTTCGCCTTCATAAAATTCAACATTTTCTTTAATTAATTTCTTAAATGGTTCTATATCACGAGCAAGGTCTGCACCTGATGCCAATAACTTTAAAAGTTCCATATCATATTTATCTATAAAACCATCATGTTGTTGATCTTGAGAACAATCATGTTTTAGTTGTAGAAATTGAAATATTTTGATAACAGCTTGACGAGTATTTTCATCAAATCTTGTGTCGTTTATTGTTGGTTTATAGTTGACTTCATATTTGGATTTAGTATTTGTCTGTTCATCATTTTTTGTATCTGTTGTTGTTGGTTTATTTGATTCTTCAGTAGTTGGTTGAAATAATTTCCATGTGGAAATAATGCGTTGTAAATAATTTTTTATCAGTAAAACTTCTGAGTCGGACATTCCCACTTTTAGAACATTATTCAGTTCTACGTTTACAAAATGAAGTTTGCCTGAAAGCTGATCTATTAGTGTATTTATCTTGTTATTATCATCTTCATTCTTCTTTTGTTGCTGTGCAGTAATCTTTTCTTGTTGCTGTGCAATAATTTTTTAACGCTTCACGCAGAGTGTTAGCTAGGCTCTCAACATCAGCATTAGAGCCTTGAGTTTGAATTTTTTCCGATAAACTTTGAATTTCATCATTATCTAATGTGAAGTCTCTAACATCGGGGTAATCAGGAATCCAGCCTGTTCCTTTCTTTGTCATTTTCTTTCTCCTTATAAAAAACAAAATTGAGTTTAATTACAGAAGTTGTGTGAAACTTCTGGGTGAGTTTTGAGGTAATCATGTATCTGTTGACATCCTTGTTTTAACAACCCCTGCAAACTTAAATCAGATACATTCCAAAGCAATACCAATTTGTCTTTTCCAGCAGAGGCTAAAAATTTTCCATTGGGGCTGAAATTCACAGCGTTGACTTCCGACTGATGTCCCATCAAAGTTGTGATTAAAGTTCCATCTGCCCGCCAAAGTTTGATAGTTTTGTCACTACTAGCAGAAGCGATCATCGCTTTTCCATCTGGACTGAAGCTAACATCAAGAACCGCCGCCGTGTGTCCATGTAGGGTTTTGATCAGTTCTCCCTCTAAACTCCACAGTTTGATTGTCCCGTCCGCACTAGCAGAGGCGATGGTTTTTCCATCTGGGCTAAATTTGACATTCCAAACTCGGTCTGTGTGTCCCTTTAAAGTTCTCAGTTCTTTACCATCAATTCCCCACAGTTTCACTGTCTGATCATCACTGCTAGTAGCGATTTTCTGCCCATCTGGGCTAAAGCTGACACCTAAAACTCTGCCCTTGTGGCCTGTGAAAGTTTTTAGTTGTTGACCTTCTCGGCTCCAAAGTTTAGCTGTTTTATCATAGCTAGCAGAGGCGATTTTCTGCCCATCTGGGCTGAAGCTGACATTATTAACGCTATCTTTATGACCTCGTAATATTCTTAATTCTTTCCCTTTGGCATCCCAGATTCGGATAGTATTGTCATCACCAGCAGAGGCTATGGTTTGGCCATCTGGGCTGAAACTGACACCATACACACTGCGTTGATTTGTTTTGCGGGTAAAGAGTAAATTACCCTTTGGACTCCAGAAGTAAAGCAAATCACCAATACCAGCACTTACTACTTGCTTCCCATCAGGGCGGAAATTGACAATAGTCGCCGCATTTTGATGTCCATTCAGAACAGTCAGCCACTGGCGATGGACTTGCCAGAGCTTGGTAATGTTATCGCTACCAGTTGTTGCGAGAGTTTGTCCATCAGGGCTAAAGGTCAAGCTATGAATTCTGCCATCATGAGCTGCCCAGGTATCTAATAGTTTGCCATCTTGCGTCCACAGCCTGACATTTCCATCAACACTACCAGAGGCGATCTGTCCATCTTTACTGAAGCTGACACTATATAGTTGTTCTGGATGGGGAAAGGTTTTGAGCAGTTTCCCATCTGAACTCCAAAGTTTAACCGTTTTGTCTAGGCTGGCAGTTGCTAACATTTTCCCATCTGGGCTGAAAGCTGCACTCATCACAGTGTCAGTATGTTTAGTCAGGGTTTGCGGTGGTTTGCCGTCTTGTTGCCACAATTTAATAGTCTTGTCACCGCTAGTAGTAACAATCTGATAAGTTTTAGGATTAAAAATTACCTGCATCACCCATGAGCGATGTCCCTTGAAGGTATTAATCTCTGTACCGTCAATACGCCATAGTTTGGCTGTTTTATCCTTGCTTCCAGTCGCAATTGTTTTGCCATCCGGGCTGAAGTTTACACTCAAAACCAAGCTTTTATGAGCATTAATCGTATTGAGTAGATTACCATTGCGATCCCAAAGTTCGACTGTGCCATCACGCTTGGCTGAAGCCAGCATATCTCCCTTGGGGCTAAAACTGACACTCCTGACGGGTTGGGTATGCCCTTCTAGAGTTTTGATCAGTTTACCGTCTGCTTGCCAGAGCTTGATTGTGTTATCGTAGCTGGCGGTGGCAATTATTTGGCCATCTGGGCTATAACTCACACTTTGAACATTACTTTGATGTCCTTGCAGACGGTTGCGTTCTCTTGTCCAGTAGATTGCTTCCCCTAACTGGGCTTTGATTTCTGTTTGCAATTGTGGATTAGTGTTGCTTAAAATCAGCGATTGATAGCGTTTGGCAGCATCTAAACCGCTTAATAGAGCATCAAACTTAGCTTTATTAGCAGTCAAACGGGCTTCGGCAGTTTGATTGATAGCAGAAATTTGTCCTGTTTCGGCTCTATAGTACTGAATCCCGGCAAAAATTGCGAATAATGACACTACCGTAGAAAAAGCTGAGAGTGCAATCATGCTGCGGCGACGTTGACGATCGCGTCTTTTGACACTAGCATCAATAAACTCGGCAGTTTTCTTACTAAATTTACCCAATGCTGGGTTCAAAGCTGGGTTTTGTCGCAGTTCTACAACCTTTGCTAACTTTGATCCACTCCACAGTTCATCGTCATTTTTCAAAGTCTGCCAGCGTGCAACATCATCATTAAGTCGGTTAAAAAGTGCGATCGCCTGACGATTTTCTTCAATCCAGGTGTTGAGTGTTGTCCAGGATGTTAACAAGATTTCATGGGCAATTTCTACTGTAGATACTGGCGCTGGTGGTAGGCGATCGTGTAACGTCTCTTGAGGTGCATTGCTTACCAATAGATTTTCATCGATCAACTTTCTCAATACACTTTGCTCTAGTTCCTCGCTAAACTCAAAACGATTAGCCCGTCTGCGAACTGGCTTCCAATCGCTACTTGATTCCGAATCTCCACCAATATCTACCAATTTGAGGAAAATTTTCTGAGTTGCTAATTGTTCTGGTTGAGAAAACGCACCATAGATTTTATCTATATGTTCTTGCAGCGCCCCTCTCACACCGCCTAACATCCGGTAAGTATTCAAATTTAAAGTCCGGTCATTAATACTGCCGGTTTTAACTTCCGTCTCCCACAAGAGATTGAGTGTGTACTGTAATAAAGGTAGATATCCAGCTTGTCCTTGAACATCTTTAATGATTTCCTCTACCAAGCCCGTTTCCAACACTACCCCATGATGAGCCGCAGGTTGTTCAATTGCCAAACGCAACTCATCTTGTTGCATCTCTGCAATTATAGGACGATGGTTATCTGTAGCTTTGACTAAGGCAGGATAAGGGCTGAATCTGTCTAGAAAATCAGCCCGCATAGTTGCCATAATTTTGACGTTAGAAACGTTAATTTTACTTAACTGCAATAAGCTAGAGATAAACTTATTCCGCTTTTCTGGCTGAGTTGTCGTAAATAATTCTTCAAACTGGTCAATTAAAATAAACCAGTAATCATCAGGCTGCTTGAGCCTATTGACTACTTCCGTTAAGGTGTCAGTTTGAGCCTCTCGCGCAATTTGGGCTACTGATTGTTTATATTTACTCAGCAAACTTGCATAGAAAGCTTCAAAAGGATCAATATCTGGCGTAAAAGTCAGATTGACCAATTTTGTTCCCCATTTTTGTGATAGCCAGGGAATTAAACCAGCACGCACTACTGATGATTTGCCACTCCCAGACGCGCCTAAAAGCAAAATTAAATTGGTTTGTTCTAGTTTATTGACTATACCTGTGAGAAACTGGTCACGACCAAAAAAAAATGTCTTTATCTTCAGGCTCAAATTTCTTTAAGCCTTTGTAGGGTGAAGTCGCTCTAAATTCACGGGTTTTAATTTCAGCAACAGAAACTTGCAAAATCTGAGTTTGATTAAAAGTGACAACATTACTGTCACCGATTGAAATATTACTAATATTTTGCTTCGTTTCATACTGATTATTAGTAGGTTCACGGTTCATAGACCTACCCACACCTTAGCAACTAAAGGAGCTAGTTTCATCACAGGATCAGCTAGTTCAGCAACCCCTACTAAACCTTTTTTCAAGGCTTCCATACCTTGTTCTACTAAGTTTTTATCTGGCTTTGGTTTCTTCAATTCTCCTTCAATTGTTTGTAGTGGCACTTCTAAAGTTTTCTTTTCAATCGAGTTTAAAGCATTATTTGTATTAATATCCTGTTTTAATTTTTCTAGTAATTTCAGTGCTTCTTGTACCTCAGCATTATGAATTTTCAACTCATTCTGACTTTGATTGATATTACTTCCCCGGTCTGCTTGTAGTTGATTAAAGGCAATACCAGAGTTACCATTCCCAATATTAATCCCCTCAAGATTCTGAGAATGAGACTCTGCTGGTTTAGCAGCAGTCAACATATTTCCTAACACGCTAGGTAGAGACTGTTGCAATTCCAATTTTTCTTCAACTGTCAGATTTTTGATAATTTCTAAAACTTCATTAACGCTATATTTTGGCATAAGGTGTGCATCCCATCTCTGTTGCAATGTCACTAAATTCACATACAAATTGTATAATTTCGGATTCTTTTCACCAAAATCTTGTTGTACAGTGAAAAATTAAATTTAGTGGAAATATATTAGTGTCATCCACATTCGCCTTACCCGCATTTGCAACAATTTGTGTTCTTCAAGCCTAGAATTTTCTTGTGCTGCTTCTCGACTGAAGGCTAGAAAGTTCAGGCTTTACACCTATTGATGAAAGTAATTTGGTATGGCGACAAATAACAAGTCACTGCACATCAGATTAGGCATGAATTTAAATCGCTAATTCATACCTCTTAAGTTATTTAGTTACCTGCAAAAATAGTATTTAAATACTGTTTTTTGTCGTTTTTTATATATGCAAGAACGTCTATAGTTCATCGAACAGCACTTAGAGATATAGTATCAGACTCTACAAATAAAAACTATAGAAATTTGATTTTATTTATGAATAAAACTGCAAGATAATACAAGACAATCACAATACCGTTGGCAAAATAAGAAGGTGAAGCACTAGGGAGTTTCATAGTAGACAGGAATTACCGAGAGGCAAGGTAAAATCGTAGACGCGCTCTTTTTCCCATATTCAGACTCCTGGATTGTTACACAAAATCAAGTATTAAGACATAAGTTGGCAATAGTTAAAATTCGCAACATTAAATTATAAAATACAACAAAGAATGAATTTTTGTTTAGAGAAAATAGTGCATACACAAATCATTCTAGACTTTGAAAGTAATGAAATAATCAAAACTATACTTTGAGATTGAGCTTCTAGTCAGATGACAGTAAAACTTTGCTGTTATCAATTTTATGGTGTGATTTTGGGCTGAAATCAACCAAATCATAGCATTTAATCAGATTTTTCAAGTGTTAGCTAACTCTGGTAGTGAGTGAAATTATTTCACGTTTGCAGTGTTCAAAAATATGGGTAAAAGTAAGCGTATAGGCATTCTTACCAGTGGCGGAGATTGCTCTGGTTTGAATGCAGTCATCAGAGCGGTTGTTCATTGTGCTAGTGGTAAAGGTTGGGAAGTCTTAGGCATTCGACAAGCAACTCTAGGATTAATGGCACAGCCACCACAAGTTACTAAATTAGAAATTGAGCAAGTTGATCCGTTATTAACTTCTGGTGGCACAATGTTAGGCACTACTAATAAAGGTGATCCTTTTGCTTTTCCTATGCCTGATGGTAGTTTTTGCGATCGCTCATCAGAAATCATTGCAGGCTATCATCAATTAGGTTTAGATGCGTTGATTGGCATTGGTGGGGATGGTAGTTTAGCGATTCTGCGTCGCCTCGCACAACAAGGCGGGATCAACTTAGTCGGTATCCCAAAAACCATTGATAATGATATCGGTATTACTGAACACGCCATTGGCTTTGATACAGCCGTTAATATTGCGACTGAAGCATTAGATAAATTACATTTCACCGCCGCTTCCCATAGTCGAGTCATGATTTTAGAAGTCATGGGTCGTGATGCGGGACACATCGCCTTAGCTGCGGGAATTGCTGGGGGTGCAGATGTGATTTTAATTCCTGAAATCCTCTACAGTATGGATGATATCTGCTATCACATTAAAAACCGTCAAGAAGATGGCAAAAACTATTGTTTAGTGATTGTTTCTGAAGCGGTGCGGACTCAAGAAGGGGAAACTCGCACCTTAACTAATCGCTTGGGTCAATCACGATATGGGGGAATTGGGGAATATCTAGCCGACCAAATTAGCGATCGCATCGGCGCAGAAACACGAGTCACCGTCTTAGGACACATCCAACGCGGTGGTACAGCTTCACCTTTAGATCGATTAGTCGCCTCTGCTTTTGGGGTAGCCGCAGTCAATTTGATTGAGGAAGGTAAATATGATCACATGGTTGCTTGGCAAAATCGCCAAGTGATCACCGTACCCATCGAAGAAGCGATCGCACAGTACAAAGCCGTCAATCCCGAAGATACTTTGGTTCAAACTGCTCGCGGTTTAGGTATTTATTTAGGAGAATAGCCAAATTCTCTCAGGGTGTGTTAGGTGCAGGTTGTGAGTAATTCATCACAAATATATCCGAGTTCCTAACGCACCAATACTGAAGCGATCGCATTACTAAAACCTAATATTCAGGACTTACGCACAGGCTAAGGAAAAACTAACCACAGAAGCGCAGAGTTCACAGAGAAATAAGAGTTTGAGAGGTGCTTTGCGTAAGTCCTAATCTTATAAACGCCAAAGTTCTTTCAACTTGTCAATTAAAACTTTTTGCCTTTTTTCAATAATTTCAGATGTCCATTCTTTTTCCATCAACACTTGTGTAGTGAGTGCAAAATTACAAATACCTTTCTTAGTCGTAAAATATTTCTGCTTTTTAGTCTCGAAATCAAAGTTTTGAGCCATGCTATTTTTACCAGAAGATAATAAAACTAAATTACCTAACCGATGTACATATTTTTCCTTATCTTCCTGAGTAGGAAACAAGGTTAACCACTCACTATCAGCAGATGGATTTTGTGGTAGTACGTGTTCAACTGTAATATTAGAAAAAGTATAAGCAGGCTTTCCTTCGGCAAGGGCAGAATCTAAGCGCAGCAAAACATAACTTCTGATTTTCTTGATTAAATAAAGGTCGCCATTTAGAATTTTGAGGATATTTTCTTTTTCTTTATAAGTCAATTGTAATGGTGAGTCTGGTGTATCCAAATCTTCTCGATTATCAATAGCATGTAGTAACTTGCTATAACGTTCAATACGTTCATTGATATTAGCACGCTGAATCATTAAACAAGAAGCCAGCCTATCTAAATCTGAAAAGAATCGGAATAACAATTCAGGATTATGATAATTTTGCGATAAATAAAAAATAGCTGGTGGTATCCAATCGGAATTGTCAATTAATTGCAACCATTGGAATAATATATTAATTTCATCTGTCCATAAACTTCCTTCGTAAACTTGATGCTGGATATCATAAAAAGCATCAGCTAAAGGCAGTAAAATCTTATCAATAAACTGCTGAGGGTATTCTGTAGGTGATGGATGAACATCTCTCTTAAACTCTTTGAGTATGCTTTCACGTAGTTTTAATTTACTATGAATCATTCTAATGTGAGAAAAGAGACTTTTGAATGTATCACGCCCCAATCTTTCCTCTACATTTTCCCATTTCTCACTATATTTATCCTGATATTCTGAGGGGATTTTTCCAATAATCTCTGCTTTTAAAATATCAGCATGTGATAAATCAAGACCTCGATTATTCAACACTGAAAATATTCGATAACCAGATTCAATATCTGGGGTTGACACTAATACTATAAAGCAACGTTTAATAAGAAACTGAATAAAGCGAAGAAGTTGAAATTCTGGGATAATTTTCAGCTTATCTAGAAAAAGCAAGACATTTTGCTTTAGATTTTTACAACTATCCGATAGTTTGCTATCAATCAAAACATTCAATTTTTCAAGACCACTTTCAGATTGAATATATTCTTTAAAGAATGGTGTATCTTTTTCACGTAAAGTCAACCTATAAATATTATTTTCTGGTTCAAAAGGATCTTCTTGGTATAGATATTTAGTTAATATATGTTTATATTCTTTACTAACCGATGCTCTTAAAGCAGCTAATAGTAAAGTAATTGTAGTCAAACGCTGTTGACCATCAATGACTTTAGCATCTGTTGTATCTCCTTTAATAAGTACAATACTACCTAAAAAGTATGGATTAATATCATCAATCTTCTCGTCACCATCTCCCAAAGCACTGATTAAATCTTCAAAAAGTTCTCCTGCTTGTTCCGTTGTCCAAGCATAGGGACGCTGATATAGAGGAATCGTAAAAATAAAATCATCACTAAATACTTTGTGAATAGGAAGTTGATTAGCTTGAATGGTAAATGTACTCATTCGTATCTCCTTTAGCGGCGTAGTAGATTACACTTTCACTAAAGTTAGTTTTCCCAACTTGAAGAGCAATATTTGATAGCAGTACAGTTTATGCAATCATATTTGATGTACGCAAATTGTATGACTCAGATACCCCAAGTCCTCAAAAAGCCAAGTATCTGTTAATTCACCAATCATTGATGAAAAAAAATGTGAAGCCTAGAGCATAGCGAAGACGGTCTCATGGTAAATTACTAAGACTTGGAGTTGGGAAACTCCGGTGAAATTCCGGGACTGTGCCGCAGCTGTGAAGGGAAATCCCAAGTCAGAATGCCAACTCCGGGTGTGTCTATAAGACATCATGATGATCTACTCTCTGCGTTGCACAGAGAAGGAGTTGAGAAGTTGGTTTCGGGATTTACAGCCTGTCCGGGGTTATTCTACGCTACATCTGCCCAAGATGGAATTTTATCTCGCCTGAGAATACCTGGTGGGATACTTAATAGTAAACAATGTCAGGCGATCGCAGCGATCGCAGATATGTACGGTGGTGGTTATGTGGATGTCACGAATCGCGCTAACCTGCAAATCAGAGAAATTAGCAAAGGTATCAGCAGCGAAGTTTTACAACAGCTACAGGATTTGGGTATAGGCTCTCACAATTCCGCTATAGACCACATCCGTAATATTATGACCAGTCCGACAGCAGGTATCGATCCTGAAGAATTAATCGACACTCGTCCTTTCGTTCAAAGCTGGGATGCTTATTTAGCAGAACATTCGGAACTATCAGCACTCTCGGCTAAGTTTAGTGTTTGCTTTGATGGCGGCGGTAAAGTTTCGGTAAGCGATCGCCTCAATGATATCCTGTTGAGGGCTGAGTTAAGCGACACTCAAGTTTACTTCCGCTTATATCTAAGTTTCATCAAAAGCAAACCACCCATTGATACAGGAATTATCTTGTTACCAGAACAATGTTTGTCTGTTTTGGCAGCTTTAGCAGATATTTATTTACAACATACTGATGTTCAACTTAAGCGCAAGCCACGCTTACAAGAAGTTATCAACAGTTTGGGATATGAAAATTATCTTCAGCAAGTTGAACAGCGTTTAACTTTTACTTTGCAGCGTTCTCAACCTTCCCCAGCAACAAAAGAAGTAGGTTTCTGGCATATTGGTACTCATCCCCAACGCCAGGAAAATTTATTTTATATTGGTGTAGTCTTACCGCTTGGTCGGTTAGAAAGTCAGCAGTTGCGGCGTTTGGGTGATTTAGCCGCCAAATATGGTAATGGAACCACCAGACTCACACCTTGGCAAAATTTACTCATCACTGATATTCCCCAAGGGTGCGTTATTGATGTTGAAAATGAAATAGCAGACTTAGGCTTAGATTTCACCGTCACTAATATTAAAAGTTCATTAGTTGCTTGTTCTGGTAAACGCGGTTGTGCGGCTTCAGCTACCGATACTAAAGGTCATGCTTTAGCATTAGCCGATTATTTCAAAAATCGTGTTCAGCTAAATCGCCCGATTAACATTCACCTGAGCGGCTGTGCAAAATCTTGCGCCCAACATCATCAAGGTGACATCACTTTACTGGGTGTGAGCGATCGCAACATAGAAACCTATCACATTTACGTCGGCGATCATGATAGTCACGAAAAATTCGGTCGCCAAATCTATCAAAACGTAAGTTTTACAGAATTACCTGCACGGATAGAACAAATGCTCACAGTGTATAAAAATCATCGCCTGCACCATGACGAATCTTTTACCGAATTTGTCAATCGATACGAGACTACCCAACTAAAACAGTTATTTAAGATTCCCAACATCTGTGTTCATCTGCGTTCATCTGTGGTTGTTAATTGAAAATGTCCGACTATATCCGCAACGCTAACGAAATCTACCGTAATTCTTTTTCCATCATTCGCTCAGAAGCTAACTTAGATGCACTGCCGCTAGATGTAGCAAAAGTTGCTGTACGTCTAATTCATGCCTGTGGAATGACGGATATTGTGACTGAATTGGGATATTCACCCACAGCAGTACAATCAGCACGCGCCGCACTCAAAGCCGGCGCACCAATTTTATGTGATTGTCGGATGGTGGCGGAGGGAGTTACTAGGCGGCGACTACCAGCCAATAACGAAGTTATCTGCACCTTGAATTATCCCGAAGTCCCAAAACTCGCCCAAAAACTTGGTAATACAAGGTCAGCCGCAGCTTTAGAATTATGGCAATCGCATCTAGAAAACTCAGTCGTAGCCATTGGTAATGCACCCACCGCCCTATTTAGGTTACTCGAAATGCTAGACGAAGGAGCGCCGAAACCGGCGGTGATTTTGGGTTTCCCTGTGGGATTTGTGGGTGCAGCAGAATCAAAAGCCGCCTTAGCAGCAGATAGCCGGAATGTACCATTTATGACATTATATGGTCGGCGGGGTGGTAGTGCGATCGCCGCCGCCGCAGTTAACGCCTTGGCAACGGAGGAAGAATAATCATGACAACCAAAGGCCGTCTGTATGGAGTTGGTGTAGGCCCTGGCGACCCCGAACTGTTAACTATTAAAGCACTGCGGCTGTTGCAGGCTGCACCTGTAATTGCCTATCAATCAGCCACCGATAAAGAGAGTATAGCGCGGGCGATCGTTTCCCAATATTTAACAGGCAACCAAATCGAAGTCGCCTTTCACCTCCCCCGCGCCTTAGAACCAGAAAAAGCCAAAGCCATTTACGACCAAGAAGTTGAGCCAATTGCCCAACACCTCGCGGCTGGACGTGATGTCGTTGTACTGTGTGAAGGCGATCCGTTTTTCTACGGCTCATTCATGTATGTATACACACGCCTATCTCAGCACTACCACACAGAAGTTGTTCCTGGTGTTTCCTCTCTCATGGCTTGTCCTGTAGCTTTAGGTGTACCCTTCACCTACTACAACGATATTCTCACCGTTTTACCAGCCCCACTCCCAGCCGAAGAACTCATTACCCAACTGCTAACCACCGATGCCGCCGCAATCATGAAACTAGGCCGTCACTTTACCAAAGTACGAAACATCTTGCATCAATTAGGACTAGCATCACGAGCATTATATATTGAGCGTGCAACTATGACACAGCAGAAAATTGTCCCCTTAGATGAAGTTAATCCGGCGGAAGTACCTTATTTCGCCATGATTGTTATCCCCAGCAAAAATCGCCTATAGAACTAGTACAACAAGGCAAAAGTCAAAAGTCAAAAAAAGTTCTTCTGTGAAGGAAGGGAACAGGGAACAGAAGAAATAAAAATCGCCTTAACTGAACTGTATTGATTTATAAACACCTCTCCCTTGTCTTCCTTGTCTCCCTTATCTTTCTTGTTCACATATCAACTAGGACTGCTATATGAGTCCTAATATAAATTCAAAAAAATTTAAGGGGTGATTTGGTAATCACCCCCATATTCCCCTCATATTAGAATTTACTTTCAGCACCCTTGTTGAGAATCTATTTTTACTTTGAAATATTAACTAAACTGTCCACTTGAGCATTAGCTAAAGTTGGGGCAGTAAAAATTTGAGAGTAAAGGCTTGCTGGTTGTTGACGAGCTACAACTGGTAGAACTTGGCGAGCGTGAGTAGCAATTTCTACGGTTTTCACGTCATAAGTCTGCGTTGCTAGTTTGGGATACAAACCGATACCGATGATGGGAAGTAGCAGAGAAGCAGTGATAAACAACTCACGAGGTTTAACATCAGGAACTACAGCATCTAGATGTAACTCTTCGCTTTGTTTGCCGTAGAATACTTGGCGCAGCATAGACAGCAAGTAGATTGGTGTCAAAATCACACCGACTGCGGAAAGTAGTACAACTACAATCTTGAAGCTGGAACTGTAAACATCACTGGTAGCGATACCGAGGAAAACCATCAATTCGCCTACGAAACCACTCATCCCAGGTAAAGCCAGAGAAGCCATTGCACCAGCAGTATACAAAGCGAAGGTTCTTGGCATTACCTTACCAATGCCACCCATTTTATCCATCATTAAGGTGTGGGTGCGTTCGTAAGTTACACCAGATAAGAAGAATAAACTAGCAGCAATCAAACCGTGGGAAACCATTTGTAACACGGCTCCACTGATACCCACTTCTGTGTAAGAAGCTAAACCAATCAGCACAAACCCCATGTGGGCGATAGAAGAGTAAGCCAAGCGGCGTTTGAGGTTGGTTTGAGCAAAGGCGCAACAAGCACCGTAGACAATATTAACGACACCTAAGATTGCTAAAACTGGAGCAAAGTAAACATGAGCGTTAGGTAACATTTCGATGTTGAAGCGAATTAAGGCATAACCACCCATCTTCAACAACACGCCAGCCAAAATCATAGAACCAGGTGCAGATGCTTCACCATGAGCATCGGGTAGCCAGGTGTGTAAGGGAAAGATTGGCAACTTCACACCAAAGGCAATTAATAAAGCAGCGTAAACTAATAATTCAAAAGCTTTAGGATATTGTTTCATTCCCAGAGATGCGATGTCAAAGGTGAAGGTGTCACCAGAGAACGCCATCGCAAAACCGGCTACAAGAATAAATATGGAAGCAGCAGCAGTATAGAGAATAAATTTGGTAGCAGCGTAACGGCGTTTAGCACCACCCCAAATGGAAATTAGCAGGTATACAGGAACTAGCTCGATTTCCCACATCAGGAAGAACAAGAGCAAGTCTTGGGCAAGAAACACACCCAACTGGGCGCTGTACATCACCAACATCAACCCATAAAACAATCGCGGCTTGTTGGTTACTTTCCAAGCCGCGAAGATTGCGAGGGTGTTGATTAAGCCTGTTAACAAGATGAGGGGCATCGATAAGCCGTCAACTGCTACAGACCAATTTAAACCGATTTGGGGAACCCAGGAGTATTTTTCGACGAATTGGTAAGTTGAACTTTGGAAGTCGTAGCTGCTCCAAAAGGCGTAAATCATTAAGGAAAAGTCCGCGATCGCTACACCTAAACCATACCAACGGACTGTTTTTCCTTCTTTGTCTGGAATTATGGGGATGGCTAGGGCAGCCACCAAGGGCAAGGCAATTATGGCAGTTAGCCAAGGAAATTCCATAGCATTCATCACTTCTGACAATCGTTTTTTGTTTTCGCTTTTAATTACATTATATTAAGGAATCGTTACTTTTGTAAACGTTATTTATCTCTGGAAATATTAAATTTTGGGTTTCGCTGAGAATATATACTCATCACTTCTCCTATTCTGCCCAGAATCAGGAATAAATACTCATAGAATTAGATGGCTAGTCCATTCTAGATATAAAGTTTTGTAACGTCAACAAAAACGGTGGCTTATACCACCGTTACACTTCTTAATAAATTATCTGCCTCAAGGGAAAGTTTACCCTAAAGATATTGAGTCACGCGCTAAACAATACGGTTGACAATCGTCCAAACTTCCCCATCAGAACGGACATAGGGAACGGAGATAGTTTTGAATCCGGTGATGAAAGGTTTGTAATAAACCTGCCAATATAAAGGACTGAGATAATCAGCAGTGGCTTTTAACTGGCGGATTTCATCGGCTAATTCCGCCGCTAGTTCGTTAACGCGATCGGCGTGAACCTGTGCTACTTTTTTCGCTTCTTCTAGTTGCTGCTGGATTGTAAGTTGTTTAGATTCAACTTGCCAGCGTGCCAATTGGGCTTGTTTTTGTTGTAGCTGGTTTGTCAAAGCAGCGATCGCATCATCTATACCTTTAAGTTCAGCAGATAATTGCGGATTTTCTCTTGCTTGGCGGCGGTAAGCTTCAACAATCGCTGAAGGTGTATTATCGCCAGATATCTCATTATTAATATTGAGAGCAGCCCGTTCTTGCTGAAGAACTTGAATTTGAGATTTGATGGCTGCTATCTCGGCTTGAATCTGCTCCATAGTTAAAGTGTTGAGTTTTGAGTAAAAATTCTAGTCCCTAGTCTCTAGCCTCTGTTTTATATGTTGCGCCTTTGGTGTCTAAAGCAAGCGATCGCACCTCGGCATCAATTCCTGCCGCTTTCCAGGCTGAAACCATTGCCAACTCTACAGCTTGGGAATGTGCCACATCAGATAAAGCCAACAGTGTCGGCCCTGCACCACTAATCACCATGCCATAAGCGCCAGCCGCCACCGCCGCCGCATTCACAGCATCGTAACCAGGAATCAAAGCTTTACGATAAGGCTGATGCAACTTATCTTGTAAAGCTGCTTTTAGCCATTTTGGGTTTCCAGTTTCCAAGCCGCGTAACAATAACCCTAAATGGGCAGTATTGAAAATTGCATCTGCACGGCTAAATTCGGTGGGTAAAACACGCCGCGCTTCTGAGGTAGACAACTCAAAATCTGGAATTGCTACTACTGGGATGATATTTTCATGCCAAGGCACATCACAAATTTCCCAACCAGTTTCACTAGTAGCAGCTAGACGACATCCCCCAATTAATGCCGGAACTACATTATCAGGATGTCCTTCCATTGCGATCGCAATCTCCATCACCTGCACCTGAGATAGAGGTTCACCCGCTAGTTGATTTGCTGCAACCAAACCACCGACAATTGCTGTCGCTGAACTACCCAAACCCCGCGCCAGTGGTACACCTAAATCAATCTCGATTTTCACAGGCGGCGGTGTCTGATCTATATGTTGATATAACTTCAAAAACGCCTGATAAAGTAAATTACTTTCATCAGTTTGCACTCGTTCTGCTTCTGCACCAGTGACACGAATAGTTAAACCGCCTTTATCTATGCGTGTAAACTTAAACTGGTTACAAAGCCTCAAAGCTGCACCGATGCAATCAAAACCAGGCCCCAGATTAGCAGTTGTAGCGGGAACCTTAACCGTAACAGAAGAAATAACAGACATCTGAAAATACTCACCTAACCAATCAACCAGCATCCCATGTAACTGGTTGATTTGTTCATTGGCTAACCTCATTTGGGATATATATGGGGTATATATGGGGTATATATGGGATATATATGGAAGTTCTGCAACTGACGACAATTATTGATGCATCTGGGCATTTGCATCTTGACATCCCAACACAGCTATCGCCTGGACAGGTAAATATTGTGGTTGTGCTAAGTCCAGTTACATCAGACAGCACACAGAAATCTAATTATGATTTTTCCGATCTTGCTGGTAAATTAGTTTGGCAGGGAGATGCACTAGCAATGCAAAAAGTGTTGAGAGATGAATGGTAATCGCTATTTGTTGGATACCAATGCGATCATCGCACTCCTACAAGGTAATTCACAACTACTGCAACTTTTACAAAATGCTGATTGGATAGGCATTTCGATTATTAGTCAACTTGAATTTCTGGCATTTTCTGGGTTGAGTCCTAGCGATATCCAAGTTTTTCAGCAATTTCTTCAAAGAGTTGAAGTTGTTAGTTTAATGGCTGGTGATACAGTGTTAATTCAGCGAATTATTCAACTTCGACAGCAATATCGTCTAAAACTACCAGATGCGATCGTCGCAGCAATGGCAATTCAAACAAATGCAAAACTGGTAACTGCGGATCAGGAATTTGCGAAAGTATCGCCTATCACAGTTATTAGTTGGTAGCCATGAATTCTCTATGCTTCCAATTTACCTTGTACCCAGTCTGATATCCCCATTGCTTTTCAAAAGGTTCAGCAAGATAATCAGGTAAAGGTTGAACAGGATTCAAATGTCTGATAAATATTCCACTTCTGGCAAAGCAAAAGCTAGTAGATGAAGTATCTCCAGGTTCATTACTCATTTGAAATGAGTCGCAAATGAGTAAGACTCCATTTACAGATGAACAATCTCTTCTAATTATACTTTGTATTTTATTAGTAAGTTCTTTTAAGGAATATAAAAGCTTACCAAAGTCACTATTTATATATCTAAATTTATTAGACACATCAATAAAAACAATTCCATATATTGCTTCTGTTGATAAATGAGTTTTCCAGTTTTTAATTTGTTTATTTGCTTTTTTAATTACCTCTTGATATCTCGTATCATTGGTATTTGTATCAATATGCTTGCATTCCACAGCTATAGAAATAGGGTGGTTATATATATCTATTTTAAAGTCGGCCAGACCTTCATCTTCTGTAGCAGTTATTTGAAACCCTTTCTTACTTAAAAACCAAGCTCCAAAAGAAAGTTCTGTCATTAAGCTCTGAAAACCATTTGTCTTCTTTAACTGAGATGCAATTTGCTGTCTTACCTTGGCATCGCCATAATTAGCAAAATTTCCTAGAGAGAAACTTGCTGGATTACCATCACTAACTTTTGAAAATATATAGTTATCAAGCAAGATAGAAGTAAGTTCTGGAATAATATTTCTATTTTCAGGGAATTTAATAATTCCCTCTTGTGCAATTATCTGTTCACAAATTTTATACCTTTTTACTGCTGGATAATTTGGCTCTTTTTTGCAGAGTTTTAGCCAGTCATCCTGCTTGAATAGCTCGTGAATTAGATTTTTTTGAGCAGTAAAATGCTGAACAGAATTGGACATATCATAGAACTGTACCATAAGATATATTTTATTTTGGTAAAAATAGGTTTTCAAGCAAATCCCATCAGCACAAAAGCTGTGGAAGACCAAACTACTTGATAAGCCATTTACTCAACCGTTCTTCCGCTTCTACTTGAGTAATAGTGCCTTCTGTTTTGGCTACTTCTAATCCTCGCATAACTTTCTCTATGACATACAAATGGTATTGAATATCTTCAATTGAGCAATCATCTGGTAGTTGCTGCAAAAGAGATTTAACTTTATCTTTTGTGGTACTCATAGACTGAATATTTAATATTAGTTTTTTGGCTGGGTGTGACCCAGCCTAGTTTTTATTAGAAGTTATCGAAATTAGCGATCGCATCTTGCAATTTCTGTACCACTTCATGTACAGAAATTGCGCCTAATTCCCCAGAAGCGCGGGTGCGGATGCTTAAGGAGTTGGTTTCTACTTCCTTTGCACCTACCACTGCCATTACAGGTATTTTATCTTTCTCGGCGTTGCGGATTAATTTACCCAAGCGATCGCCACTGGTGTCAACTTCCGCACGGATACCCAAAGCCTGCATTTTGGCTACTACAGATTTCGCAAAGTCTAGCTGTGCATCACTCACAGATAGCAATCGCACTTGTACAGGTGCTAACCACAAGGGGAAATCGCCTGCATACTCTTCAATTAATATGCCAATCAGCCGTTCTAAGGAACCGAAAGGTGCGCGGTGAATCATCACAGGACGTTTGCGCGAACCATCTTCAGCGACGTATTCCAAATCAAAGCGTTCTGGTAAGTTGTAGTCAACTTGCACAGTTCCTAGTTGCCATTCTCTCTCCAACGCATCTTGGAAGATAAAGTCGAGTTTTGGCCCGTAAAATGCAGCTTCGCCAATACCTTCAAAATGATCCATTCCTAATTGTTCCACAGCGCGGCGAATCGCACCTTGAGCTTTTTCCCAAGCTTCATCGGAACCAATATATTTATCACTCGCAGGATCACGGAAACTCAGTCTGGCTTTGAAGTTCTTCAATTGCAGTTTATTGAACACTGATAAAATCAAATCCACTACGTTGAGGAATTCTGCGTCTAGCTGTTCTGGGGTGACAAACAAGTGCGAGTCATCCACAGTAAAGCCGCGCACTCTGGTTAAACCGCCTAATTCCCCTGATTGTTCGTAGCGGTAGACAGTACCGAATTCTGCCAAACGCATCGGTAGTTCTCGATAAGAACGTAACTCGCTCTTATATATTTGGATGTGGAAGGGGCAGTTCATTGGCTTCATGACAAAGCCTTGCTCAAGTGCTGCTGCGGCTTCATCCTCAGCCATCAAAGGAAACATATCTTCCTTATACTTTTGCCAGTGGCCGGAAGTTTTAAATAAATCTACCCTCGCAATGTGGGGAGTAACCACAGGTAAATAGCCACGCTTCAGCTGTTCTTGCTTGAGGAAGTCTTCTAAGATACTCCGCAATAAAGTGCCTTTGGGAGTCCACAAAGGTAAACCCGGCCCTACTAAGTCAGAGAAGATAAATAAACCCAATTCTTTGCCGAGTTTGCGATGGTCGCGGCGCTGTGCTTCTTCTTTGCGGCGCTTGTACTCAGCTAGTTGTTCTGGAGTTTCCCACGCAGTACCGTAAATGCGCTGTAGTTGCGCTTTGGTTTCATCCCCGCGCCAATATGCACCCGCAACGCTTTCTAAATCAATGGCTTTCGGGTTTAATTCTTGAGTATTTTCCACATGAGGCCCGGCGCACAAATCCCACCATTGATCACCCAAGTGATAAATAGTAATGGGTTCTTTTAAATCTGCCAGGATTTCTAATTTATAAGGTTCGTTGATTTCTTTAATGCGGCGTTCGGCTTCTTCCCGGCTGACTTCTTCTCTAACTACTGGCAATTTGCGATTAATAATCTTCGCCATCTCTTTTTGGATGGCTTTGAGGTCTTTGTCAGTAAATGGCTCTGGACTGTCGAAATCGTAATAAAATCCATTTTCTATCCAGGGGCCTATTGTAACTTGCGCCTTGGGAAACAGCTTCTGCACTGCCATTGCCATCACATGAGAAGTTGTGTGGCGAATCTTTTTTAAAGTCTCTGATTCGCTGGTACGGGGTAAATAGATTTTTTCTGGTTGTTCTGCTTGATGCAGATTTTGATTAGGCGACATTGGCTGCTGAACCATTGGCGAAGTAATTGCAAAAAGTAATTTATTAGTTAAAATGCTGAAAAACTTACCCAAATATAACATCTGGTTATATTTCAGCTTGACAGATTTTTAGCTGTCCTGGATGCACTCTAGCATTGTATGAAGTGTGAAGTCTGAAGTATGAAACTTGATCTTAGCTTGCCGACTGTGTTTTCTTATGTCTACAGTCTTTAGCCTGAATTTTTTTTAGGTTAAATTACTGTGTTTTTTTATGAAGATTTGCTTTTCGTAACTATTATGACAGATTTATTTAACAATCTTTCTGAGGACATAGCATATAATAACGTTAAGTTTTGTAAAAAAACGTTAATATTAATAAGAAAAATAGAAGTATCCTTCATATCTATGCAAGACTCAAATTTACCAGGGACTGAGTTGCTGAAAACGGTCTTAGAGCCTTTGTTAGAAGACTTTGACTATTGGTTTGGGCGATCGCGCCACCTTTTAGAAACTGAGCAACTCTCATTTATGAGTCATCAAGAACAATCTGACCTGCTGTTACGAGTCAAGCAAGCACAAACAGAACTAAACACAGCAAAAATGCTATTTGCAGCCACTGATAAACAAGTCGGATTGGATATGACAACCTTAGCGCCTTGGCATCAATTGGTTACGGAATGTTGGAATGTAGGGATGCGCTTTCATCAAGAAAAAGAAAAGTCGTAGCGACTAGTTGGTGTGGATGACACATCACATAGTTTGCATAGATACTATAAAATACTTAATAAAATTTTTATTAACAAATAATGTATCCTATGCTACCGTTAATTGAATAGCCTTGACAAATTTTTCATATTAATCATATAAGCGCATCATAAGTGCGTTAAACATTTACACCCGCTGCGATTCCCAACCTCAGCGAAGCTTTTCAGTATAAGGTTTTTAAACTTGCTGCCCTGGAGGAAACCCGTATTATGTTGCACCTACTTTATATTCTTGCTTTTACGATTTTGGCTTGCATTGCAGTGGCAAACTTAATTCGCAACTTAGTTATGTTTAGTTTTATTGACAGAGAGCGAAATTATCCAGCCACACCTTCAGCAAATCGAAATTATCGTTCAGGCAGAAAATCAGTACCCCATCCAGAATTATTAGATAGCGATGGCAATATCATTAAAGAACCATTATTAGTTATGCGTTCTATTAATGTTGAAGACGCTAGACAACAACTAGATGCAATTTATGAAGCTTCTCCAGGACAAAAGAGTGAAAATCATGAAAAGTAGGGGCTAGGGGCTAGGGACTATGGGCTAGACAGTTATAGCTAAAGCCACACAAAAGTATGAAATTTGGGCTTCTAACCTCTAGCCTCCAACCTTGAACCTCTAACCCCTAGCCTCATTGATACTTCATATTGTTTGATTAAGCTTCAATAACTACGCGGAGATTGCCGCGTTTTTTTTGCTACGCGGCAGGCAGTAGTATTACCAGAACGCTCAAACTCCAAATCCAGAATAGTTGTACCGACTCGTAAATTGTGGAAAGACAGATGATTAATCGACTCTGGTAAAGCAGGGTCGATAATTCGTAGGCAGTTATTTTGCGCGTCTGGAACTAAATTGACAATCATTTGTAGCAGTTGAAACACGCTACCCGTAGCCCAAGCTTGGGGTGTACAAGCCACGGGATATTGTACAGGGGCATTGTCGCCATTGCGTTCGTAGCCGCAAAACAGTTCTGGAGGACGTTGATAAGGTTGCTGATTAGTCATGTCGAGTATACCTTGAAAAAGTTCCAAGGCTTGATCGATTAAACCGAGCGATCGCAGACCCGTCGCAGTTAAAGAGTTATCATGAGGCCACACCGAACCAATGTGATAACCCATTGGATTGTATGCAGGCGATAAACTGCTTAAAGTCCGAATGCCCCAACCATTATACATATCCGGTGCGCGTAACCTTTCCGCCACACTGTAGGCTTTTTCTGGGGTAAAGATGCCCAAATGCAAACAATGCCCAGGGTTAGATGTAATACTATCTACTTGTTTGCCATCACCATCTAAAGCCAAGGCACAAAAATCTTGGTCTTCCATCCAAAAGTCACGATTAAACCGCAACTTCAGATTTTTGGCTTCTTCTTGCCAACGGTCTGCTAAATCTAACCGCTTCTTCATTCTGGCGATTTCAGCCAAACGGATTTTAGCAGAATAAACATAAGCTTGGACTTCGCACAAAGCGATCGCCCCGTTAGCCAAATCTCCCTTACGGTCAACAATACAGTCGCCAGAGTCCTTCCAACCTTGGTTAGCTAAACCGCGTTTAGATTTGCGATAGTAACTCAAATAGCCAGTTGCTTGCAAGTTGCGGTCAATCCATTCCATTGCGGCTAAAGCATTTGGCCAAAGCTGTTCTAAGGTTTCGTGGTCATTTGTCCAACTGTAGTACTCGCCATACAGCATTAACCATAAAGGCGTAGCATCAACTGTACCGTAATAAGGTGTATGGGGAATTTCTTGACAACGCGCCATTTCACCCAAACGTAATTCGTGCAGGATCTTACCTGGTTCTTCTTCGCGCCATTCATCCTCTGTTTTACCTTGGTAGGCTGCCAATAGTTGCAAGGTTTCTTTGGCGATTTGCGAGTTTAAAATTAAAGTCTGAGAAGCCGTAATAATCGAATCTCGCCCAAACAACGCCGAAAACCAAGGTACACCAGCAGAAACAGTCTTGTAATTGCCAAAGGACTGACGTAACAAGTACATATCTTGTTCAGCGCGGTCAATGATGCGATTGAGTGTACTTTTATCGGAACTAATACGGGTAATTTGTTGCACCCAATTTTGTTCTTCCATCATTTCTGCGGCTTTGGCTTGTCCGAGAGTGAAAGCAGCACTGACGGTAGAACTAGAGGTATTGTTAGTTAACAAATTGATGCGATAGCCGATTTTTTGAGTTTGATGAGATGCTAACTCTAAGCGCCACACGGCTGTATAACCTTTCAAGTAATCTGGTAGGCGATGCTGGAATTGGATACGCGATTCCATGATTAAGCCATCCAAACCGTGATAAGCCAATGTTAAAAATTCGGCTTTTTGGGTGTCAGTGTGATGCGATACAGGTGCAGCACCATCACCATTAACAGTCGCTGCATCTTCTTGTGTCGGTTCTACTAGACGTAGAAGTTTACCGCGTTGGGGTCGGTCATAACCCCGCACTTCAAACAAATCAACAAAATCGGCATCAAAGCTAATGCTGAGTTCAAAGCTAACAGTAGTGGTGCTGTAGTTCGATATTTCGATTTCTTCAAATAATGCGCCATTGAGGACGATTTCGCGGCGAATGCCAATGTTATCAGCGTTGAGGCGATCATCAATTCTGGGGTTAGTACACAAAACCGAAAGCGAAAACCCCTTTTCTGCTGTGCTGCTCAGGAGTATAGGCGATCGCCCTTCAATTTGCAATTCCAGACGGTTGAGAAATCGCGTATCACAACAAAACAATCCCATACTAGGATTGCCATCATTCAGGGAACAGCCTGAAATATTCCCTATCGTATCTGTCACTAGGAATAAATCATCATCTTTGACCGTCAGCGTGGGTTGTGGTCGTTCACTCACAACACAAGGCCACTCTGGTATAGGTAATTGTTCTGCGGGGATAAAAGTCTTGCCGTCCAATGAAATTTTATCTTGGGTGATTAGCAAATCCGGTGTCATCAGCCAAAGTTCCGTGTACAGGTCTATGTTTTTGTAGTCGCAGTAATTTTGATAAGTTCAACAGCAGTAAAATCTAAGCAAAAAAATACTGCTCAGAACTGTAAAAAAGAAATTCTGAAAAACTTATTGGACAAAATTTACATAACAAATCTTTATAAATTTATATCTTCTAGAATGAAAGTCAAGGCTGATATTACAGGATTTTCACGGATATTAAATCAATCCTGGTATATACTCCCACCTGACTCGCTTGCTCTTTTATTTTGGGACTAAAGCTCCGCAATGGTAGCAGAATCCAGAATTCAGCATTAATCAGTAGGCAAAAAGATGCAACACTGCTAAAAAACCAGTAAATTGGAGATTTATGGGGCATATTAACACACAAGTCAATTCTGCCTCCTGATTTCTGTTTTGATCAACTTTTGGTTAACGAAAGGGCAGTTCTGACCGAAAATGTATATTGAGCGTAGTAGCTTAGGACTTAAATCATTCCAATGGGCAAAATCTAGATCAACAAACACAATTTCCATCCAGACCATAGCATCTTGAGAGAATGGCTATTCCACGTCTATGCCTGACTCAGCAAAGATGATAAATGTGAACTTGACTTGAGACTGGGATATTTGTCAAGAAACCTCTAGGCACTCCTCCTTGTGCAGTCAAGCAAAGTAACTCGCCATCTGATGCCTAAAAGCTGAAAAATACACGAAAACCGTGTTTTGACTTTTAGCCACATAAATTGGAAGTTAATTTCTGCTACTGCCTTTTGAAAGTGCTGTTTAGGATTCTTTACATAATGCAACGGTCTATCTAGTTTGAGAGTTGATTGTAATTTGTACAATGCAGCTGTGACGTGGATTTTTTCTGTGAAAGTGGCTCCTTAAACAATATTCATGAGCATTTCGACTTCCGTGCTGAGTGATCTGCTACAGTCCATTCCTTACCTGCGGCCCCAGCTATATTTCAAAGCTTCACTAACCGCCCTCTCCCACGCAATGGAAGATCAGGTTTTGGCGGCGACTTTAGACAGACCTTTGGTAATTGCCAGCTTTCAACGCGAGCGATTTTATCGCCAAGAAGCCCATCGCTATCAAAGGCTGGCGCAGCGCAGTAATCAAATATACGTTTTAGCTGCTCCCGAAACGGACTTTACCAATAGCTCAGAATACTATGAGAAAGTCGCCTTTGAACCAGATGATGCTTTAACACAAGAGTGGCACTTGGTAGTAGTTGCTGATAATTATGCTACTTGCTTAGTGTGTCGAGAAAGCTTGGGTTCTATTACCAAAAATCAGCAAGTGCCAGAGTTTAGTACTGGTTTGGATATAGACACAGCCCGTAGGTTTGAGGGTATATGGACATCAGAGCGGGGAGTTAGCCTGAAAGCGGCACAATTGCTATTAGATAGGATTTTAATTTATCGCCCAGACTTGGCTAATAAAATCAAGGAAGCCCGCCAAAGGTTTGGCATTGGAGAACCAAGAATTTACTCTCAAATCGGACAACCCGAATTTGCTTGTGATATCGACACAGACCCTTTTGTGCAGCGATTGGTAACTTATTTGCAAGCTAGTCAGTATAAATTACACAAAGCTTATCGCTCAATTATTGCCCAAGCCCGTAAAGAACGTTTAATTAATTCTATTAGTACGGCAATTAGGCGATCGCTTGATCCCCATGAAGTCTTGCAAATCGCCGCCCAAGAATTAGGGCAACACTTAGGGACAAGTCGTTGTTTAATTTACCGCGCTCAAGCTACACAAGCCCAAGCCACAATTGAACATGAATTTTTGACGGCTGGCGTTTTATCGGTGTGTGGGCAAACCTGGGATTTAGATAATAATGCTTTGTTTCAGGAAGTTGTACAGCTAGGAGAAGGCGTTTGTGTAGTTGATACACATAACGACTTGCGAATTAGCAGTTCCAAAACTTTGTCCTTAATTGCCAAAAAATACAGTATTCGTTCCTGGTTAATGGAACCAGTATTATCTCAGGGACGACTGCTCGGTATTGTGGAACTGCACTATTGCAGTGTACCACCGCACCAGTGGCAAGCAGGAGAACTTGACTTGGTAAAAGCGATCGCTACCCAAATTGGAGCCGCTTTAATTCAAGCCGAAGCCTACGCCAACCTTGAAGAACTCAACCAACAACTAGAAGCCCTCGACCGCACCCGCAGCAACTTGATAGCCATTACCGGTCACGAACTGCGTACTCCCTTATCTACCATTCAAGTGTGCTTAGAAAGTCTCGCCAGCGAACCAGACATGCCTGTGGAATTACAGCAGGTAATGTTAAATACAGCCCTGGCCGATTCTGAACGGATGCGGAAACTCGTCCAGGATTTTCTCACCCTGTCTAACTTAGAAAGCGGCCGCGTAGAATGGCATCCCGAATCACTCACCTTGCAAGAATGTGTGGATTTAGCCCTGAGCCGCATTCGCACCCGCCCCTCAATGGAAAATCCGCCCCAAATCATCACGCAAATCACAGAAAATTTACCTTTAGTTAAAGCCGATGGTGATTGGCTAGTGGAAGTATTGGCAAAACTGATCGACAACGCCTGCAAATTTACGCCCTCTGACGGGGAAATTTCCATTCATGCCATTCAAAACGGCAATCAGATGGTAGAAGTCACAGTGGCTGACACAGGACGGGGTATTGAGCCAAATCGCTTGGAAGTGGTATTTGACCGCTTTTATCAAGAAGAAGGGGCGCTACGGCGTACCGCAGGCGGCACAGGTTTGGGACTAGCAATTTGTCGGCAAATTGTCAATGGTTGGGGTGGAGAAATTTGGGCAGAGTCTCAAGGCAAAGACCAAGGTAGCCAGTTTCATTTCACCATTCCCATTGTTTTGGGTAGCCAGGAAGAAAAGCGGGTAAGGGTTAGGAGTAAATAGTCATAGTTACGAATTGGTATAAAAAATGTCGAATCAATCCACCCACAACATAAAAACGTATTGACAATGTAAATACATTTTGATTACACTCCAAGGTATGGATGTGTATTTCGTACTCAACGGCATTACCTTCGTCTGGAATGATGAAAAAGCTAGGATCAACCCAATCAACCATGATGGTGTGACATTTCAACAAGCAACAGAAGCTTTCTTTGATCCTTTGCTTGTAGTTGTTGATGCGAGTCGCAATGATGAGGCGCGAGATGCTGTCATTGGTTTAGACAAGCGATGGAATCTTTTGTACGTTGTTTACATTGAGCGTGAAAACGACATCATTCGGATTATTTCGGCTCGTAAAGCCACACGCAAGGAGCGAGAATATTATGAAGGTTGAAACTTTAAAAAAGCGACTGGATAAGAACCGTCCGATGACGACAATTACGATTCGTATTCCCGAAGATGTGATTGAGGATTTAAAGCGCGTTGCACCGTTGCTTGGTTTTTCTGGATATCAACCTCTGGTGCGTGCTTATATTGGGCAAGGACTACGAACAGACTTGGAACGATTAGAAGGCGATACAGTATTCGCGTTGATTGCCAGTTTAAAGCGCCACGGTGTAAGTGATGAAGTGCTTCAAGAGGCACTCAACGAAGTTACTCAGCGTTAATAGGCGACCAAAAATGTAAAGTTTTGTATAGTCCCCATTTCAGTTTTTGGGTGAAGTTCATTTTTTGTTGATGATCATTCACGGTTTTTTGGTAAAAAGTGAATTTGACAAATTGCGGGACTATAGATTATGGACTTTTGACTTTAAACTAAAAACTGTTACAGACTATGACGCGATCGCAATATGATCGTGATGGCGGTGTTACGATGCCCTAAAAACCTTGAGAGAATGCTTTATGGCAGAAACACTTTCTGGAAAAACCCCACTGTTCGCCGGTAGTACTGGCGGTTTGCTCACCAAAGCAAAAGAGGAAGAAAAGTACGCTATCACTTGGACAAGCCCCAAGGCTCAGGTGTTTGAATTACCTACAGGTGGCGCTGCTACCATGCACCAAGGCGAAAACTTGCTTTACTTAGCTCGTAAAGAACAGGGCATTGCTTTGGGCGGTCAACTCCGTAAGTTCAAAATCACCGACTACAAAATCTATCGGATTTTGCCCAGTGGCGAAACCACCTTCATTCACCCAGCAGATGGTGTCTTCCCTGAAAAAGTTAACCAAGGCCGCGAAAAAGTACGTCACGTACCTCGTCGCATTGGTCAAAATCCCAACCCCTCAGAACTCAAGTTCAGTGGTAAGCAAACCTACGATGCTTAATTAAAAGTGCTGAGTGCTGAGTGATGAGTAACGAAAAAGTCACAAACTCAGTGCTGATTACTTGGCACTCAGCATAAGTCAATTTGACTGATAACTGTTTATGATTTTTCCCAATTTCTCTGATTTTTCTCAATTAGCTTCACAAGGTAACTTTGTCCCGGTGTATCAAGAGTGGGTTGCAGATTTGGATACACCTGTCTCTGCATGGTACAAAGTTTGTGCTGGACAACCTTACAGCTTTTTGTTGGAATCAGTGGAAGGCGGTGAAAAAATCGGACGCTATAGTTTTGTAGGTTGCGATCCACTGTGGGTACTAGAAGCTAGAGGAGAGACAACCACCCAAACACACCGTGATGGTTCGCAAGTTGTGTTTACTGGTGATCCTTTTACAGCTTTAGCCCAATGTCTTGAGCCTTATCAGCCAGTCAAATTACCCCAATTACCACCAGGAATTGGGGGATTATTTGGATTTTGGGGTTATGAATTAATTCGTTGGATTGAACCGCGTGTTCCCGTCCATCCCCCAGATGAACGTAACATTCCCGATGGGTTATGGATGCAGGTAGACCAACTGTTAATTTTTGACCAAGTAAAGCGGAAAATTTGGGCGATCGCCTATTCTGATTTACGCGACCCAAATGTAGATTTACAAGCAGCTTATCAAAAAGCTTGCGATCGCGTGACTAATTTGGTCAGTAAGTTATCTCTACCACTGTCGCCGCAAAAAACTATTCTGGAATGGACACCCCCAGGCAATCAATCCCCAGAGAAGAAAGAATTAGCATACACCAGCAACTTCACCAAAACCGAATTCTGCGCCAGCGTCCAAAAGGCAAAAGACTACATCAAAGCTGGTGATATCTTCCAAGTAGTCATTTCTCAGCGACTCGCCACAGAATACACAGGCGACCCCTTCGCCCTTTACCGTTCGCTGCGACAAATTAATCCTTCGCCCTACATGGCTTATTTTCACTTTCAGGACTGGCAAATTATTGGTTCCAGCCCAGAAGTCATGGTGAAAGCCGAACGTGACCCAGATGAGGGAATTATCGCCACAGTCCGCCCCATTGCGGGTACAAGGCCACGGGGTAAAACTACCAAAGAAGATATCGCCTTGGCAGAAGACTTACTACAAGACCCCAAGGAAATCGCTGAACACGTTATGCTGGTTGACTTGGGGCGGAACGATTTGGGGCGAGTTTGCCAAAGCGGTAGCGTGAAAGTCGATGAATTGATGGTTGTTGAGCGTTACTCTCATGTGATGCACATTGTGAGTAATGTGGTAGGTAAATTAGCCAGCCATAAAAACGCTTGGGATTTAATGAAAGCTTGCTTCCCTGCGGGGACAGTTAGCGGCGCACCCAAAATTCGGGCGATGGAAATTATTAACGAACTAGAACCGAGTCGCCGGGGCGTTTATTCGGGTGTGTATGGCTATTACGATTTTGAAGGACAATTAAATAGTGCGATCGCAATTCGCACAATGGTAGTCAAAGATAACATCGTCAGTGTGCAAGCTGGTGCAGGTTTGGTAGCCGACTCTGAACCAGAAAAAGAATATGAAGAGACGCTAAATAAAGCCAGAGGGCTATTAGTGGCGATTCGCTGTTTGCGTTAAAGAAATTTGCCAGAAATCCAAAAAATTCCAACTAGGGACGAACGTAAGTTCGTCCCTACATATATCTGTTCAAAAATCAAATCGGACTGCCATATCCCTCATATAAATAGGAACTATAAACACTTAACTGAGAATTTGTTGTACTTTTGTAACGATTTTGTTATATTTCTTTACAGAGGGTTGTACAAAGCAATTCACATCCAGTCAAGCATTTGCCCTAGGACTTTCATTACAAAGTCAGTTTATGCGTACATTTGTTAACCAATTAATTCAACTAAATCGAGTTAAGTAAATGATCATTTGGAAGGCAGGCTGTATGGACGCTGATGAACTTCTCAGACGCTATCAGGCAGGAGAGAGAAAATTCACACAGGTTTGCCTGCATTCAGTGAATCTGAGTGAAGTATGTTTAGCTGGGATTAGCTTAGATAGCGCCAGCTTAGTAAACGTCACTTTATCTCATTCCAATCTGAGTGGAGCTAACCTCATAGAAGCAAACTTGGCACTGTCTTGCCTTTGGCGAACTAACTTCAGTGGTGCCAAACTAATTTGGGCAAACCTCAAAGCGGCTAACTTAATTCGCGCCAACCTGAGCAACGTAGACTTACACAAAGCATCTCTACAGAAATCAGACCTACGTTTAGCTAATTTACACAATGCTGACCTCAGTGGTGCAGATTTAAGTGGCGCAGATTTGAGTTATGCCAACCTCTGTTGTGCTAACTTAGCAGGAGCCAATCTTAACGGTGCAAACCTCACAGGAGCTAACTTGAGCCAAGCTGACTTGAGTTATGCCGATCTCCATAAAACCATCTTGTACAAAGCTGATCTCAGTGATGTTGATTTGTCACAAGTTAACTTGAAAAAAGTTGATTTATATGAAGTACTGGCTGGTCAATAACGGCTGAAATGTCAGTTGATCTAAAAAATGAAACTGAGGTTTGATGGTGCGGACAAGCCTGATGAAAATAAGCGATCGCTTTTTCTAATTTGGTGAAGCGATCGCTTGGATTGTATACTGGCAGATACGAAAATATTTGAAAAAGTAGACAAAAAACTCAGTATCTTTTGATCACTCACAACAGAAAGATTGTTGACTGACCCTGAAACAGTAGTGAGTATTGAAATTGTAAACTTGTAAATCAATATTGGTAGATGCGCCCTTGATATAGGCATCAAGTTGTTGACTTATACTGATTGGAAAAATGGTTGTGACAAATTGAAGCTTCAAAAGCTGACTAATCAAGCTGTTAACAATCCAAAACGCTACTAGCTGTTAGCCTTTTTCAGAGAACGACGACGAGTTTTGAGTACACCAATTGCACCGATACCAACTAAGGCTAAGGTTGCAGAAGGTTCTGGAACACTCACACCTGTTAATGCAGAAGCATTTCTAGAACCAATATCTACGGCAAAAACGACATCATTATAATCTTTATCGCCGCCGCCCCATAAATCTTCATAACCCAGAACTAAGAAGTTTTTGTACACATAAGTCATTACGTGTTGCAAGCCATCTGGGTTAGTAGCTTCATTTAAGCCAAACACACCTTTAACAGTTTGCCCTTGTTGGTTTTTGCCAGAGATACCGCCGTTGATGTCATTAGAATGCAATAGGAAATCGAGGGTAGTACCAGCTTGGAATTTGCCTAAGCTAACCCAGTCACCAACATTTAAGGGGCTGTCTTGTTGGGTTTTATTAGCTAAAGCATCGTTAGGATTTGCACAAAACTCTTTAAAATTTTGAAAAGCACTATCTTTGGTACTACAAGATGTATCGCCAAAGATTTTTCCTGTGGTGACTGTATCACCATAAGTTGCTTGAAAATCTAAACGGTTGCGATAACCACCAGCAGTTTCACCAATAAAGAAAACTTTAGTATCGTGAGCATATTTCAGTGTCAGTTGAGATAAATCAACTTTATGCGCTCCAATTGTCTCCGGTGCTAAATAGCGAGATTCTTTGCCCACAAAATCCTTAAAGTCTTGTATATTATCTTTAAATTCAATTGGAGCTTCATTTCTGCTTTTGATGTTAACAGTATTCGCTGGTGCTGGTGGTGGTGCTGCATTTGCTGGTGTAGCAGATACCCACAAACCAGTTACTAAAGTTGTTGCAGCGAATAATTTAGTGAACAATGAGCTTTTCATAGCTTGCCTTTTTGAAATCATGAATCCATTTGTAAGAGATTAGCTATGAATGCGTCTAGTTTATTTTATGAACTTGTTCACTTTTTTTATATTGAAAGCATTTAATAAAAACTAATTACAAAACTTATGTATATACACGGTAGAGCCAATTATCAATATTAATTATTTCAAGTGGTTTTTGAAGGAAGAATTACTGAATCAATACGAAAGTAAAATTACGCAAAGAGCAACCTTTACTCCTCTTCAGGTATTAAAAAATCAAGCTATTATCCACCTTTTACGTCATCAAGCAATTCACTACTCACATGGGAATGCTGTAGAGATTGCGGATGACTGCAAAAGGTTTTTAGTGATTTCGCAATTCTGGTTGAGTTTCATTTTCAGAATTCAATTGAGTGTGACCACAACAATCTTGCTGTTTTGTGTCTGATGACGCGATTTCTGGTACTGGGTCATAGCCACCGGGGTGAAATGGATGACAACGCAAGATGCGGCGAATTGCCATCCAGCCACCGCGCACTACTCCAAACCTCTCAATTGCTTGAATAGCGTACATAGAACAAGTTGGCTGAAAGCGGCAAGTAGGGGGAAACAACGGCGAGATAAACATTCTGTAAACCCGAATCAACCAAATAAATAATAGTTTCATTCCTGTTGCCCAAATCTTATAAATTAGAAACAAGGGTAAAAACTGTCTAGCGTGTAAAATCCTTGTTAACTCTGATTCCTGGTTTAACGTCAATTCCACCTTTGTGGCTGCAAATTACCATAGTTGCAGTTTGGGTGTTGCTTATCCTCCTAGTTTCATGGTTGGTAAGTCGCTTTGCAACTGATGATTCAGAAATAATCAGAAAAATCGTGCATATTGGCACTGGCAATGTGATTTTGCTGGCTTGGTGGCTAGATATCCCGGCCAGTGTAGGCATTACAGCTTCGATTCTAGCGAGTATTGTGACCTTGTTATCTTATAGATTGCCAATTCTGCCAGGGATTAATAGTGTGGGTCGTCAAAGTTTAGGAACGTTTTTTTTATGCTGTGAGTTTTGGCATTTTAGTTGCGTGGTTTTGGTATTTGCAACAACCCCAATACGCTGCAATTGGAATTATGGTGATGACTTGGGGAGATGGTCTAGCAGCATTGTTTGGTCAACGCTTTGGTATACATAAGTATAAAGTTTTTGGGGCTAGTAAAAGCTGGGAAGGCTCTTTAACAATGATCTTAGCCAGCTACATAGTGAGTAGTTTGATTTTGCTGGGTGTGCAAGGAAATACTTGGCAGATTTGGGTGGTATCATTAGCGGTGGCGATCGCAGCTACTGGTTTAGAAGCTATTTCCTTTTTGGGTGTTGATAATCTAACTGTTCCTTTAGGTAGTGCCGGTCTAGCCTTTGTATTAATACAACTATTATCAGGTAACTAAGTAGCAGTCATAAACTGCGTACACAGAAAAAATAGTCTTGACCTAGTTATAAATTTTCCCGTCTACCTACTTTCTATCCACAGGTACTTTGATTGCTTTTTGTTTATTATTATTGGCTGAATTTCAATAGGATATCTTATAGTATCTTGTCTTTTTAGGGAAGAAACTATAATTTTTCAGCAATATTTACTATTTTTACTCGTAGAATACTAGGATATCTGGAACACATAAAAGATTTTTTTATATCTGCTGCTAGTAGTAAAACTAAAGTTGTGATTTCTATCTATAGATTTATGATTTCCTGACAAACAGTGCTTATAGTTGGGTACTTAGGTGGTCAAACCACCGAACTTAAGTGAGGCTAACAATCATGTCACATTCAATATTTGTATCAAAGTTGTTGATTGAGTTATCAGATCAACAACAGAAATTAGTTGCTAGTGTTATAGAATTTAAGTTGGCTGGGAGTCGTTTTGCCAACAGCAACATTGGCTGGAAGTAGGATGTAGAAATGATAAAATCATCGACTTCTATTGATTTGCAATTTTTTGAATAATTCACACAGTATTGCAGAATCTAACTTGCTTAAACGTTGAGTATGGCACAGCCGTTTGAAGCGACGCTGTAGTTATGGGCAATTTAATAGCTGTGTGCTTGGTTGTTTCTTTGGAAGTCAACATTAATCATGGTAGAAGCATTTATGTAATTTTTTCGGCTGGTCAAAGAAAAGATTGCACATATACATGAATTGTGGAAATTCTTGGCTGCTGGATTGTGGAAGTGAGGCTAAAAAGTATGTCACATCAAGTCATTATATTATGTAGAGCTTGCTATTGCTCCCTATTCTTGGCTAACAGCAAGAACAATCAACTATCTTACCTTTAAATGCAGTTTATTCAATTATTTCGACCAAGTTAAGAAGAGGGGAGAGGAGATAGTTATTACTCGCTCAACGTAAGTGAGGTCTTTGAGGGAGTCTGAGCATTCTCCTCTGTTTTCTCTCTGCGTTGCCAACGTTAGAGATATGAGAAAAGTTAAGCTTGTGCTTGCTTGTCACACACTTTTCTCGTCCCCCATAACTAATTATAAAAGATTATTGGGGATGATGTTCTCTGCCTTTGAGAAAGGTAATTTATGAAATAATAGCTCAAAGCGATCGCCCCAGAGGCAAAACCTAAAATTTGCTTGGAATTTCGCTATATTTGTTAGGCAAAATCCCAGTTATTTTGTCTAAATTTTGATAATTCTACATATAAATTTCTCAAATAAGGTGCAGTACAGTGAATTTCTTACGCGCTCAGGAAAACTATGCTGATAGTAGTTTTAATGACCTGAATCCAGAACAACTCCCTGTATTTGATGTCAATGAGTTTCTTCCCAGCATTGGCAAATGGATTGGTGTTGCTGGGAGTGTAATGATTAGTATTTTTCTGATGGCAGTAACTTTATCTTCGATTCTTAAGTACAATGTCACAGTTAAAGTTCCGGCAACAATTCGACCTTTAGGGGAACTCAAAGTTGTGGAGTCGGCGATTACTGGAACTGTGCAGAAAATTGAAGCGAAAGATAATCAAATCATCAAACAAGGCCAAGCGATCGCTTACCTGGATGATGGACGGCTTCAGAATCAAAAAAGTCAGTTACAAAATACAATTCAAAAAAGTAAATTGCAACTGGGTCAAATTGATGCACAACTGAGTGAAATTAATATGCAGCTGGCGGCGCAAACTGAATTAATGAACCAGACAATTTTAGCGGCGCAAGCAGATTTAAGTGGGACTGAACGCAACTATCAAGACCAGCGAATTAAAGCTTTCGCGGAAATGACGCAAGCAGAATCAACGTTAATGATCGCAAAGTTACAAAAAGACAGATTACGGCGCGAAAAACTGCTAACTACGACTTTGCAGGAAACCGAAGCCGCCTTGACATTAGCAAGAGTACAACGCGATCGCTTGCAGCGCGAAAAATTATTCCAATCAACTGTGCAGGAAGCAGCAACCGCCTTGCAAATTGCCCAAAAACAAAAAGATAGATTGCAGCGTGATCGACTTTTAACAGTTACTGTCCAAGAAGCCGAAGCCGCCTTGCAAATGGCGAAGTTACAACGCGATCGCCTACAGCCAATAGTCGCATTAGGAGCCGTTTCACTCAATTTATTTGAGGAAAAAGTTCAAGCAGTTAAATCTGCGGAAGCTAGGTTAGCAGAAGCTAAAGCCAACACGAAAAATCTTTTGGAAGAAAAAGAACAAGCAGTGATTTCGGCAAAAGCGAAACTCGCACAAGCTCAAGAAAACGCGAAAAATAGCCTAGAAGAAAAACAATTGGCAGTCAAAGCAGCCGAAACGAAGTTAGAACAAGCGAAAGCCAATGCTAAAAATAGTTTAGAAGAAAAAGCCCAAGCCCTCACAATTGCCCAAACAAACTTAATCAAGGCGCAAACTGCTATCAATCCCAGTAATTCACCTGTAGCTGTCGCACTTGCACGCATTCAACAAGAACAGGCGAAGAAACAAGCAGATTTAGCGGCGTTGAAAAAAGAAAGAGAAACTTTACTTCAGCAGCGCCTAGAATTTCAAAAGCAACTAGACACCACGCAAAAAGAACTGCAACAAACCGAAAATGATTTAAGTAAAACGGTGATTCGCGCACCGAGTGATGGAATTTTGTTGCAATTTAATTTACGCAACCCTGGACAAGTTGTCCAACCCAGCGAAGCGATCGCCCAGATTGCACCTTTAGATGCAACATTACAAATCAAAGCCAGAGTACCCGCACAAGATATCGATAAGGTAAAAGCAAATCAACAAGTGCAGATGCAGGTTTCTGCTTGTCCTTATCCAGATTACGGCACACTCAAGGGTACTGTAACCACAGTTGCACCCGACGCTTTAACTGTTGAGAAAAACGCTGCATTACCAACTGTGCAACCACCGCCTGCTTATGAAGTGACGATTGTACCGCAAACTTTATCTGTTGGTAGGGGCGATCGCCAATGTCATCTTAAACCAGGAATGGAAGGACGCGCCGATATTATTTCTCGCCAAGAAACAGTTATGCAGTTTATTCTGCGAAAAGCCAGATTAATTGCAGATATTTAAAAGAATTCAGGAGTCTGAATTCAGAATTCAGAATCAAAAAATACATTTTTCTGCATTAAGAATTACCAATTACAAATTACGAATTAAATAGATAGGCACAAATAAATCCAACTATGTCAAGAAAAGTTAATGAGCTTACAAACCTCTTCCCTCCTGCCTCCTGCCTTCTGCCTCCTGCCTTACCTTAACGATAAATTGTCTCATCCACCTACTTATCATGTTTGGTTTATTTAAATTTAAACACCAAAAAAAATACCAGTGTGTTTTACAATCTAGTGAAGAAGATTGTGGAGCAGCTTGTCTAGTTTCAATTTGCAAACATTACGGACGCTTCTTGAGTATGAGCAAAAGCCGAGAAGCCGTAGGAACTGGACAGTTAGGCACAACTTTACTCGGATTAAAACGCGGTTCTGAGACGTTGGGATTTAATACTAGAGCCGTCAAAGCCGCACCAGCAATCATGGATAGAATTACAGAAATCCATTTACCCGCCATTATCCATTGGCATGGTTATCACTGGGTTGTGCTGTACGGTAAGCGAGGGAAAAAGTATATTGTTGGTGATCCGGCTACAGGCTTACGTTATATTAGCCGCGAAGAGTTAGCTATTGCATGGAATGGAGTCATGCTCTTACTAGAGCCAGATTTGACTCGGTTTTTTGTGCAGTTTCAAGAAGAACCAAAGCAGGGTCTAGGAAGCTTTTTTCAGCGTGTATTGCCTTATCGAAATTTATTAAGTCAGGTATTACTCATCAATATTGTTTTAGGTGTATTGGCGCTTGGTAGTCCAGTTTTGCTGCAACTGTTAACAGATGATGTTTTGGTACGAGGAGATACTCAATTACTAGTTGTTGTTGTCTCAGCCGTTGTGATTACTAGCTTATTTAGTAGTAGTTTGCAAGCTGTACAGTCAATGATGATTGCCCATTTTGGTCAACGATTGCAATTAGGGCTGGTAATGGAGTTTGCCCGCAAAATTCTTCAGTTACCGTTGAGTTATTATGAATCGCGCCGCAGTGGGGAAATTTCTAGTAGATTGCGCGATATTGATGAAATCAATCAGTTAGTATCGCAAATAGTAATTTTATTACCCAGTCAGTTTTTCATTGCGGTAATTTCTTTCAGCATTATGCTGTTTTATAGTTGGACTCTCACACTGGCAGTTGTCTTAGTTGCCTTATTAATGACTGCATCTACTTTACCTTTTTTGCCAATCCTCCAACAAAAAACCCGCAGTTTGTTGGTTTTGGGTGCAGAAAATCAAGGGGTGTTGGTAGAAACATTTAAAGGCGCACAGGTAATTAAAACGACGAATGCGGCTCCTCAGTTTTGGGATGAATTTCAAAGCCGTTTTGGTCGGTTGGCACATTTAACTTTTAGCACTATTCAAATTGGGATTATTAACGGGACTGTTGCGAGACTAATTTCTACTATTGGTGGTGTAGTTTTATTAGGATTGGGTAGTATTTTAGTTATTCAAGGACAGTTAAGTATTGGTCAAATACTGGCTTTTAATGTTTTACAAGTCAATGTTTTGAATTTAATTAACTCTTTAGTTGGGTTTGGTGATGAGTATTTTCGATCGCAAACTGCCGTCTCGCGGCTTTTAGAAGTAATTGAAGCGACACCAGAAGTAATTGGCGGGAGTCAAAAACCAACGGTGCAAATCCCGGCTGATGCGGATATTCGCTTTTCTCAAGTCACTTTTCATCATGCGGGGAGGGTTGATTTATTAGAAGAATTTTCTTTGAAGCTTCCTGGTGGTAATGTGATTGCTTTGATTGGCAAATCTGGTTGTGGAAAAAGTTCTTTAGCAAAACTCATTGCTGGGTTGTATGAGTTAAATTCGGGAAATATCCGCATTGGTTTTTATAACATTCAAGATATCGCGCTGGATTGCTTACGCCAACAAGTGGTTTATGTACCGCAAGAACCACATTTTTGGAGTCGTTCAATTGTGGATAATTTTCGCTTAGGGACTCCCCATATTACTTTTGAGGAAATTGTCAAAGCTTGCCAGATTGCGGATGCAGATAGTTTTATTAGTCAATTACCGAATAATTATCAAACTGTTTTAGGAGAATTTGGTGCTAATCTTTCCGGGGGACAACGACAAAGATTAGCGATCGCTAGAGGGATTCTCACCAATCCACCTATATTAATCTTAGACGAAGCTACAGCCGGACTTGACCCTGTAAGTGAAGCACAAGTGTTAGATCAGTTGTTAGCATCCCGCAAAGGTAAAACCACAATCTTGATTACTCATCGTCCTAGTGTTGTACATCGTGCTGACTGGATTGTGATGTTAGATAAAGGTCAAGTGCAGTTACAAGGCACACTTGAAACATTTCTTTCTCAAAAAGGAGAACATTTAAAGTTTTTATCTTTTTAAGGTAATTGACTAATTTGTAATTTGTAATTCACTTATCTTACACTTAACTCCGACAAATAAAAATCGCGTTAATTATTGATTTTGTCATCAAACCGCCCTTAAAAATTCTCAACAAACTCATATTCCCAAATTATTAAATAATTCGGGGATATTGTTATTCATAGTATTGGTATTGATTGGTTTTCCAAATATTTTTAATCCTAAAGAATGAGTTTGCAGACAAAAAACTACGACTAAAGAATAATTTATCAAAAAACTAAACAACTAATATTAAAGACATAGGTTTTATATACCTATAAACTTAAGCGAGGTAAAAAAATATGTCAAATAAATTCATCACATCTAATTTAGTTGTTGACTTATCAACAGGAGAACAGCAGCTTTTATCTGGTGGACAAAGTACTGGAACAACGTCAGATGGTCAACCAACATACGGTGGACAACCTTCATACGGCGGTCAATCAACAGATCAATCAGGCGGGTATAACTATCCTACCTACATCTGTCGTCCAGTTTACGGCAATGAAAGCGGCGGGAACAATAATCAATGAATACTGAAAGTTAAGCTTAACTTCGGGTAATTACCCAAAACTCAAAAATTGTTATCTTAGCTCAGTGCGATCGCTACACTGAGCTTTTTAAATTGTTAACAAAAAACTATTACGTAATCTTACCACTTTTAAAAGGGTGCAAACTATACTGGTGAGGCTGAGAAACATAGCTCTAATGCTTGAGCAATATATGATCGCACTGGAAGGGTACAAAATTTTAAGAGAACTGTATGACAGCCCTCGTTCTCAGGTATATCAGGGATACCGAGAGTCCGATCGCCAACCAGTCGTGTTGAAATTATTGCGGGAGGAATATCCTACCCCAGAAGCGATCGCTCGGTTTAAACTCGAATACGAACTGACACGCCGCTTTCAAGTTCCGGGAATTATCCAAGCTTACAGCGTTGAAAAATATCAAAATACCTTAGTCTTAGTTTTAGAAGATTTTGGGGGACAACCTCTGCGGAGTTGGCTAACTCAAAATCCCCTGGCGCTAGAAAATTTTCTGCACATTGCAATTCAAGTAGCAGCAGCTTTAGGTGCTATTCACCAGCAACAAATTATTCATAAAGATATTAATCCTGGCAATATTCTCCTCAATCCCGAAACGCATCAAACCAAAATTATTGATTTTGGGATTGCAACGCTGTTGTCAAAAGAAAATCCGACTGTACTCAACCTGAATATTTTAGAAGGAACCCTGGCTTATATTTCGCCAGAACAAACAGGAAGAATGAATCGGGCGATTGATTATCGCAGTGACTTTTATTCTTTAGGGGTGACGTTTTACGAACTCCTGACGCAACAATTACCATTTATTAGCGAAGACCCTGTAGAACTCGTCCACAGTCATATTGCCAAACAACCAATTCCGCCGCATAAAATCAATTCGACAATTCCTGTAGTCATTTCTCAATTAGTGATGAAATTACTCGAAAAGACTGCGGAAGAACGATATCAAAGCGCCTTTGGTTTGCAGGCAGATTTACAACAATGCCTAGATTTGTTGACAACAACAGGGGAAATTCCGCCCTTTGAACTAGGACAAAAAGATATTTCTGATAGATTTCAAATTTCCCAAAAACTTTACGGTCGGGAACAAGAAGTTACAGACTTATTGATGGCTTTTGATCGGGCTAGTCATGGACAAAGCGAAGTTATGTTGATTGCCGGTTACTCTGGAATAGGTAAATCAGCTTTAGTGCAGGAAATTTACAAACCAATTACGCAAAAACGGGGATATTTCATTTCAGGAAAGTTTGACCAATTTCAACGCAATATTCCTTATAGTTCATTAATTCAAGCCTTCACAGCTTTAATTCGCCAATTATTAACAGCAACAGAAGCAGAAATCAATATTTGGCGAGAAAAATTATTAAATGCTTTGGGTGACAATGGTCAAGTCATTATTGATGTGATTTCGGAAGTTGAACTGATTATTGGTAAGCAGCCGCCTGTGGTGGAATTGCTGCCCCAAGAAGCAGAAAACCGTTTTAATTTAGTATTTCAAAACTTTATTACTGTTTTTACGCAAAAAGAACATCCTTTAGTAATTTTTTTGGATGATTTGCAGTGGGCGGATGTTGCATCTTTACAGTTGATTGAATTATTGACGAGTCAGTTAGATAGCCGCTACTTATTGCTGATTGGGGCGTATCGAGATCATGAAGTAGATGCAACTCATCCTTTGCGGAGTGCGATCGCTACTTTAACAGCGGCCGGAGTCACAATTCATGAAATTGCCTTAACACCGTTAGAATTGCCGCAAATTCATGCACTGCTGAGTGATACCTTTAATAGTCATGATTGGGATAAATTAACTCCCTTAGCACAATTATTACAGCAAAAAACCAACGGCAATCCTTTCTTTATGAATGAGTTTCTCAAGTCGCTGTATACAGAAGGATTGCTGCAATTTGATGTGCAGTGCCGGGAATGGAATTGGCAACTTAGCCAAATTCAAGCGGCGCAAATTACCGATAACGTTGTGGAATTAATGGCAGGTAAAATTCAAAAACTGCCAATTGGTTCTCAACAAGTTTTACAGTTAGCATCTTGTATTGGTAATCAATTTGATTTAAAAACTTTAGCCATTGTCCAAGAAAAATCTCTGCCAGCAACAGCCGCCGAGTTATGGGAAGCTGTAGAAATGGGGCTGATTTTTCCCCAAGGTAACGACTATCAATTATTACAAGTAGGCGATCGCGAAGTTGCCGCTAACTTAACAAATTTAGATATTGTCTACAAATTCTTACACGATCGCGTCCAACAAGCAGCCTATTCACTCATTCCTCCCAAAGAAAAACAAGCAGTTCATCTGCAAATTGGGCAATTGTTATTGCAAAATATCACCATCACAGAACAAGAAGAAAAGATTTTTGATATTGTTAACCAATTAAATTTCGGTTGGGAATTAATTACAGATGCACAACAGCGACAGCAATTAGCCCAATTAAATTTAACAGCCGGAAACAAAGCAAAAGCTTCCGCCGCCTACGAACCTGCTTTACAGTACCTCAAAACAGGAATTAATTGTTTAACAGCAACAAGTTGGCAACAGCAATATTCTTTGACTTTATCTCTGCACGAAGCTACTGTTGAAGCTGCTTATTTGGCTGGGGCGTTTGAATATATGGACGAATTAATTGAAGTGGTATTACGTCACACCCAAACCACAATTGATCAAGTCCAAGTTTATGCCATCAAAATTCAATCTCTCGTCGCCAGAGATGAATTATTAACAGCCGTAAAATTAGGCTTGCAAGTTCTCAAACTTTTAGGGATTCCTTTAGCGGCTAACCCTGGACAATTGCAAATTTTGTTGGGACTATTAAAAACGAAACTTGCTTTAGCTGGCAGACAAGTACAAAATTTAGCTGATTTACCCCAACTCACTAATCCCACTAAGTTAGCTGCAATTCATATTTTATCTAGTATTGCTTCTTCAACTTATTTGGCAGCGCCAAACTTATTTCCTTTAACAGTGTTTAAACAGGTGGAACTTTCCGCCATACATGGAAATGCGCCAGAATCAGCTTTTGCTTATGCCACTTACGGCTTGATTTTGTGTGGTGTTGTCGGAGATTTAACGGGAGGATATGAGTTTGGTGAGTTGGCATTAAAATTAATAGAACGCTTGAACGCCAAAAATATGCAAACTAGAGTATTGTTTGTGGTGAATAGTTTTGTGCGTCACTGGCGAGAACCACTTGCTAATACCTTACCTGCATTGCAAATTGCTTTTCAAGTAGGTCGAGACACAGGTGATACTGAGTATGCGGCTTTTGCAGCAAATGTTAGTACCAGTCATAGTTATTTTTGTGGACAAGATTTAAAAGAAGTAGATCAAAGTTTAGCTAATTATTTAGAAGTAATTCAGAAGTTTAAGAAAAAGCCAGTTTTAGATTTAATTAAAATTTATCGACAGGCGATCGCTAATTTGCAGGGTAAAAATACCAATCCCTGTGAGTTGGTAGGGGAATTTTACGATATCACAGCCAGCTTACACTTACATATTGAGACAAATTATCGCACAGCCACTTTTACTGTCTACACTCATTTACTGACATTAAATTATTGGTTTGAAGATTACCAAACGGCTTGGCAAAATGCCGAATCAGCAATTCCTTATTTAGATGCTGTAGTAGCGTTATTTATCATTGGTTGGTTTTGTTTTTATGATGCTTTGATGCGGTTAGCTTTAGCAGCAACTAGCAATTTAACAGAACGACAAGCATTACTCAAACAAGTTACAGCTAATATCAAAAAACTTAAAACTTGGGCGCAATCTGCACCGAGTAACTACAGCCATAAATTAGCTTTAGTCGAAGCAGAATGGCATCGAGTTCATAATGAAACAGCAGAAGCGATCGCTTGTTATGATCGTGCCATTAATTTAGCCCAAGAAAACAACTATCCTAACGAAGCTGCGTTAGCCAATGAACTCGCAGCCAAGTTTTATCTCGCCCAAAATAAACAGAAAGTTGCCCAAGGATATATGCAGGATGCTGCCTATCTTTATTTGCAATGGGGCGCAACAGCTAAAGTCAAATATCTGGAAAATCAATATCCCCAACTGTTAAACCGCAAGTTAGAAAGAATTACTACCCCGCATCTTTCCACCAAAAATACTAACGCCAGCAGCGTTACAAGTACCAGTGGTTCTGCTTCCCTGGATTTGGTAACAGTGATGAAAGCTTCTCAAGCTTTATCAGGCGAAATTCAGCTAGATAAACTGCTGGCTAATTTAATGCAAATTTTAATGGAAAATGCGGGGGCGCAACGGGGATTTTTGTTATTAGAAACCAAAGGTAAGTTTTTAATTGAAGCCCAAGGTACAGTTGAACAAAATAACATTCAAGTCTTAGAATCATTACCGATAGAACATAGTTCAATACTTTCCGTGGCAATTGTCAATTATGTCATCCGCACTAAAACAAGTGTAGTGTTGAATGATGCCACGCGCAAAGGTGAATTTATCCGTGATCCTTACATTCGCCAATTTCAACCGCGATCGCTTTTATGTGCGCCCTTAATTAACCAAGGCAAACTCACTGGTATCATCTATTTAGAAAATAACTTAACCACAGGCGCATTCACTCCTGATCGTTTAGAGTTACTTAACTTACTTTCGACTCAAGCGGCAATTTCTCTGGAAAACGCCCGATTATACACCGATTTAGCAGCTTTAAACCAAGCCTACGAACGCTTTGTTCCCCGCCAGTTTCTTCAGTTTCTCAACAAACAAAGTATTGTTGATGTGCAGTTGGGTGATCAAGTCCAACAGGAAATGTCAGTTTTATTTACTGATATTCGCTCGTTCACCACTTTATCAGAAACTTTAACCCCCGCCGAAAACTTTCAATTTATCAACTCATATTTGAGTTGTATGGAACCAATCATTATTCAACATAACGGTTTTATTGATAAATATATTGGCGATGCGATTATGGCTTTATTTGCTGGCAATGCTGATGATGCAGTGCAAGCCGGCATTGCAATGTTACAAGCTTTAGTAACTTACAATCAAGAACGGCAAAGCCAAGGTAAAACCCCCATTCAAATTGGGATTGGCATTAACACTGGTTCGCTGATTTTAGGCACAGTCGGCGGCTTTAATCGCATGGATGGCACAGTAATTAGTGATGCGGTAAATTTAGCCTCCAGAATAGAAGGCTTAACTAAAACATTTAACACACCATTATTAATTACAGACCAAACATTTCAACGGCTAAAAAATTGCGATCGCTCTTATATTCGCATAGTTGGACAAGTAAAAGTCAAAGGTAAAATTACAGCCGTCACCGTTCATGAAGTATTTACCGCCGATGTTCCTGAAATTCGCCAAGGTAAATTAGCAACCACAGAATTATTTAACACCGCCCTCAAATTTTACCAAGCCCAACAATTTAACTTAGCCGCCCAACATTTTCAAGATTGCTTACAACAAAATCCCTTAGATCAAGTCGCGCGAATTTATCTCAATCTTTGCCAATCAGAATTGCAGTTATCAACTATTTTTACGGAAGAAATTAAGTTATAAAAATTTGTTTTTATATAGTGTGGTAAAGTTAAAATAATAGTTTATACTATCTGATAATTTAGCAAACTATGACTTCTATCAAAGCACAACTCTTAGCGGCAATTGAAACAGCCCCTGAATCAATTCTAGAGCAAACCCTTAATTATCTTGAGTATCTTAAAGCCAAAGAACAGAAATCTCAAAACCCGTCTTTAGAAGCTTTAAAAAAAGAGGGAGAGCCAATTTTGCGTGGTTCTAAAGCTAAAGATTTGCTAAAGTTTGCTAAAACATGGCAAGGAGACGACTTTGAAGAATGCTTGCAACTTGTTTATGATACTCGTTCCCAGACAGAATTTTAATGTATTTACTTGATACTAACCATTGTAGTCGCATTATCTTTGGTGATTCTAACTTAATTCAACAACTACAAGCTCATAGCGAAGCGGGTATTGCTACTAGTGTTGTAGTATGTGGAGAACTTCTTTACATGGCGGCTAAATCTGATCAAAGTATTGCTAATCTTCAGCAAGTCAGAAGGTTTTTAGACACAATTGATATTTATCCGATTAACTTATCAATTTTTGAGGTTTATGGCAATCTTAAAGGCAAGTTGGTAAATACTTTTGGGCCTAAAGAAAAAGCCCAACGAAGAAATTTTAACTTACAATCCCTTGGTTTTGGAGATAATGACCTCTGGATTGCAGCTACTGCAATTTACTATAATCTTACTTTAGTTTCGACAGACAATGATTTTCGCCGGATTCAGCAAATAGAAATGCTGAATTTAGAATCTTGGCTTTTAAGTTAAATAAATATCATTGTTATGTAAATAGAATGACTTACATTTACAATGTGATGCTTCACATAATGAATGCGATCGCTCACATCATGAATGTGATGACTTACATTATGAATGCGATGGTTCACATTGTGAATGTCACGACTCACATTCACAATGTATCAGTCTGCAATCAAACTGCACGCTTACATTAAATATTATTAAAACAGAATTCAGAATTTACCTGAGTGCGAATGCTGGATAAATAGGTGAGTTTAAAACCTCCACTAAATTTTTAATTTGGTGGTTTTCAAGGAGTAGTAGGTATTTTTCCTCGACTCATTGATTCTGACTCCTGAATTCTGGCTTCTGAATTCTTCTTTATATTACTGATAGATTTTTTAGTTGCAATGGGTACGTTAAATATGTATCCTTATACGGAAACATTCATGCCTACCCAAGATACTACACGTCGTTTATCTCGCCAGACAATTATTCAAGACACCACTTCTTTACACGGTTTGCAAACGATTAGCAACTATACAACAACCCGTGGTGATGCCACAGAAGATGCTTTGCAAACAGCTTATCAAAAAAATGTTAATGCTGCAACAAGTAGAAAATGAAAAACTCACTTTATACCGTGCGGCTACTGATGCGGCGAGATTAGCCGAGTGGGAATTTCACAATGCTGTGTTAGCTATGAAAGAAGTTGTGCGGGGACAATATGGTTCAGATAGCGATCAAGCGCAAGCCGTAGGATTTAAGAAAAAATCAGACCGTAAACGTCCCTCTCGCAAAAAGTCAGTAGCGATCGCTAGTTAATTAATATATAAAACTTACGTACACAGTTTGTCTTTGAAAACTGGGTAAAAGGGTGTAAGGGTATAGGGTGTCAGGGTGTTTGGATAAATACACTCTTATACCCTGACACGTCCCCTGTTCTCTTTTATCTTCAAATTCCGCAACGCCCAATTTATTTTTTAAAATAGAGGTAGGTAAAAGCGTCAGATTACCAAAAATTTAATTGTGACAACATCTGCTCAAATACTACCACTGGTTAAAGATCCAGAGCGTCTAGAAAATCGGCTAGCTGAAATCCCGCCGGAACCTGGTGTTTATTTTATGCGGGATAGCAGCGATCGCATTATATATATAGGTAAGTCGCGGAAATTGCGATCGCGTGTGCGTTCTTATTTTCGTGAAGGCTACAGCAAAAGCGAACGCATCGCCACAATGGCGAGACAAGTAACAGAAATTGAATTTATTGTCACCGACACCGAAGCCGAAGCTTTGGCGTTGGAAGCCAATTTAATCAAGCAGCACCAACCATACTTTAATGTGCTGCTCAAAGATGATAAAAAATATCCTTACGTTTGCATCACTTGGTCAGAAGATTATCCCCGCATCTTCATCACACGCAAACGCCAGCTAGGTAAAGAAAAAGATAAATTCTACGGCCCTTACACAGATACAGGTTTATTAAGAGAAATCCTCCGCATTAGTAAGCGCATCTTTGCACTTAGACAGCGACCCCAACCTTTATTTAAAGACCGTCCCTGTTTAAATTATGATATGGGGCGTTGTCCTGGTGTCTGTCAACAGTTAATTTCCCCGTCCGAATATCGCAAAACTGTGCAGAAAGTAGCAATGGTATTCCAAGGTAGAACTCAGGAATTAATTGATATTTTGACAGAACAAATGCAAACAGCCGCCGCAGCTTTAAACTTTGAATCGGCGGCGCGGATACGTGATCAAATTTCTGGGTTAAAATCTCTGACGGCAGATCAAAAAGTATCCTTACCAGATGATACAGTTTCGCGGGATGCGATCGCTTTAGCGACAGATACACAACACGCCTGCATTCAATTATTTCAAATTCGCGCTGGACAATTAGTTGGACGCTTGGCGTTTGTTGCAGATGCTCAAGCTGAACCAGGTGCAATTTTACAACGAGTTTTAGAAGAACATTACCAAACTGCTGATGCGGTGGAAATTCCCGCCGAGATTCTGGTACAACATGAGTTACCCGACACAGAAATATTAGCGGATGTCTTAACTCAGCGAAAGGGTAGAAAAGTCACAATTGTTGCGCCCCAACGCCAAACTAAAGCAGAATTAATTGAGATGGTTGAGCGTAATGCCCAATACGAATTACAAAGAATGCAAAAATTGGGCGATCGCAATAATCAAGCCATGCAAGATTTAGCTGATATTCTCGACTTACCAGAGTTACCCCACCGCATTGAAGGTTACGACATTTCCCATATCCAAGGTTCCAATGCTGTTGCTTCTCAAGTCGTATTTATTGATGGTTTACCCGCCAAGCAAAATTATCGCCATTACAAAATCAAAAATCCCACCGTCACAATTGGACATTCCGATGACTTTGCCAGTTTAGCGGAAGTCATTCAACGACGGTTTCGTAAATATAGTGAAGATTCTCAACTACAACGCACAGGCAATCCTGACTGGCCTGATTTAATTATGATTGATGGCGGTAAAGGTCAGCTATCATCTGTTGTTGCTGTGTTGCAAGAAATGAACTTACTAGAAGACTTGCGGGTTGTGAGTTTGGCAAAACAGCGCGAAGAGATTTTCTTACCGGGAGAGTCACAACCCTTACCCACCGACGCAGAACAACCAGGAGTCCAATTACTAAGAAGGTTACGAGATGAAGCCCATCGGTTTGCAGTGAGTTTCCATCGGCAACAACGCAGTGATAAACTGAGGCGATCGCGTTTAGATGAAATCCCCGGCTTAGGACATCATCGCCAAAAACAACTATTAGGGCATTTTCGCTCAGTCGATTATATCCGCCAAGCTACACCCGCCCAACTCGCCGAAGTTCCCGGAATCGGCCCACGACTAGCGCAGGAAATCTACGATTACTTTCATCCCGCGTAAACAAGCTAAATTTCTGTTATTCTTCATTCATTAATCCGCCTAAAATTTCATTCCATTTCTCCTTGTGTATTTTTTGTAGTTCATTATCCGACGCTATCAACTGAGAGTATCCCTCAATAAAATCACTAATAGACTCGATTAATCTTAAATAGTATGTGATTGTCGGGATAATTCCATTCAAAATTACCTGACAACCATGTTCAGATGAAATTTGTGTAATCAGCTTGCTAATTTCTTCTGCTTCTGATTGCTTAATATCTTTTGCAGCAAAAATATAATATCTGCTGGGATTGTATTTAATTATCTTCTCTCTAGCACGATAAAGAATTTGTAAAGTTATTTCTTGACCATGTTTTACTTCTATCGCTTCAACAAGATGATTATTTTGATCAAATATTTCAATGTCTCCCGCAGTCCTTGAAGTTCTATCAGAAGCTGTGTGACTACCTAATTTACCAAGCTTACAAAAACCATATCTAGATATTTCCTTAATCAGAATCTGATAAATAGCATAGAAAGCAATCACTGGTAGTTTTGAACCACCCACAGTTGTATAATTATAATTAAAATGTTTATCTAATTGTTGATTGCTGATGCTGTAACTTCAGCACGAGTAGGTAATAAAGCAACAGTCAAACTAGCTAAAGCAATAGATAGTGGTAATAATTTTTTCATGGTCTTCAATTTCAAATTCTGTCTTTCTAATATCTATAAATTTAGCTGTAATTACAATGGCAAAATTATTGATATTCAAATCAAGGCGATATGAAGATTTGATTCATTTCGTAAGTAAATTAATAGATAATACAGATGGTGATATCAAATCAATTTCTCACCGATAAAACCCAACATCATCCGCGTGCATCCGTGTGCATCTGCGGTTAATTATTTTTTAGTATCTGGTTGCAAATGTAAACAACCACAAAATATTTCTAACTCTGTAACCTATCACCTATCAACTGTCACGAATGACGTAAATACAGATAAATCAACAATGCCAAAATTGCCAAAAATAAATTCCAAGAAACCCGACTCAGAATAAAACGCAAAATTTCTGGATAAAAAAACTGTTTCCAACGTAAAGGCTCAAGAATTCTTGCTAACAAAAACAATCCAAAAATAGCATTTCCTCCCAGCATCAGTGCAAATAACACTAAACATCTGTGCCATGAGCGAGAAATTAAGATGATGGGTGATTGTCTTTGTACTCTTCTTAATAATTGTTCTAATCGCCAAAACATCCACAATAAAAAGGGAAATAAACTATAACTGAGAAAGTTAATTGGTGCAGCGTAACGCCAAGCAATAGATAAAACATTTACCAGTGCATGACAAATCACAGAATTGATCAAAGCTGACAAAATTAACTTTTGTTGGCGATGTAATTTAAGATTCGAGGCAAAATAAATTCCTAAAGCATAACCCCAAGGTGCAGAAAACATTGCATGAACTGGTGTACCAATACTCCGGTCAAGAATTGATGCGGTACCGTGGTAAAGGTAAATCCAGTTTTCTTCGGCGGTAAAACCTAAAGCTACAGCAATCGTAAATAGCAAAATGCTACTGCTGCGGAATCGATACCTGCGTTGCAGATAGATGATGGGGAGAAGAACGGCGATGAACTTGCAACCTTCTTCAATTGGGCCGATTTCTATGAGTTGACGTAAGGCTGCACCAAAAAGCGATCGCTGAATTTGTTGCCAATTTACAATCGAGTTAAATCCCAGTTCCGCTAACCATTGTAAACCCAGGGCTGCACCACCAGAAATTGCTCCGGCCAGAAAAAACCACAGCAAACGCAGTAAAGCCGGAGCAAAGGCGACACGGTAATAGTAATAACCTAAAAGTAACAGTGGGGGAATTGCCGCCCACAGGATTACAGCTAAATTAGTCACTCACCTTAGCAATTACAGTCCGGTGGCGGGGGCTATTGCTGGTAATTGTGGGACGTTGGAAACCTGCACCCATCAAAGCTTGCTCGATATCCAAAGAAAAGTACTCATCTAAATATGGTTCAGTACTCTTGAGCAACGTCAAAATGTAGGGAGGCATTTTTTTTGTAAATCTCAGATTTGGGATTCATGTCCATAATTGCCAAATGACCACTGGGACGCAACAACCGCCGCGCTTCTGCAAAGATTTGGCGCGTTGGTGCTTGGGGTAATTCATGACAGATCAGAAACAGCGAAACCAAATCAAAAGACGCATCTGGTAGCCCTGTCGATTCGGCTGCGGCATGAAGCCAGTTGATATTAGCTTGACGTTGCTGGGCGCGGTAGTTAGCAACAGCCAGGAAGTAGGGAGACAAATCTAAGCCTGTCACTTTCGCTTCGGGATAAACCTGCTGTAAAGCAAAAGTACTTAATCCTACACTACATCCCATATCAAGAATGTCGCGTGGTTCTTGAGGAAGAAAAGGTTTGAGAATATTATGATAACTTTGCCGGAGTTGGCGATCGCCTTCAGCCTCAGCACCAGGCCAAATTTTCGCGTGAACAGCATGGGCAGCAGGTTCTACTTCAAAGGCCGCTTGCCAACTCAGATTGCCATGTTCGTAGGCATGAAATGAAGTGACATAATAATCTGGGTAGGAAAGCTGCGGATTTTGGATTTGCGCTAAATCTGTTGACCAATCACGCGCTTGTAGTTTCTCTACTTCTTTTGTCCAAGGCACACCAATTTTTTTCAGCGCGTTTAATCATCATTTGCCGGGCTTGGTGCTTGGCTAGGTTCGCTAAAGGCTTGATTGCCAAAATGCCGTTTACCAAGTTAACAGCCAAGTTGGGAAAGTTTTGTGCAGCAGCAGTCATAAGTTGATTTGCATTGAACAGCCTTTTTTACTTATGACATAATTCCTGCAAGCCAGTCTAGCAATAGTTAAGTTACGTAACTGAGTGCTAAGTCAAGGAATGATATTCCTCATCAATTCGATGCAGGATAATTACGACCAGACTGATGGATGGGAATTTCTATAACAAATTCAGTTCCCTGTCCTAATGCAGAATGACAGTACAGCTTGCCCTTATGATTGCCTACTACAATTTGATAACTAATAGATAAGCCTAAGCCTGTGCCTTTCCCGACAGGTTTAGTAGTAAAGAAGGGATCAAATAACTTCCCTTGTACTGTTTCATCCATCCCTGAACCGTTATCACTAATGTGAATTGAGACAGTTTTGTCTGCCAAGACTTGCGTCACAATCCAAATTGTAAGATTGGTTTTTTGGAATAATTGGTTATGAGTGGAAGCTTGTTGGTTAAAAGTTAACTCTTCTAACGCATCGATCGCATTTGATAAAAGATTCATGAACACCTGATTGAGTTGACCAGGGTAACACTCAATCAAGGGTAACTGACCGTAATCTTTAATTACTTCAATTGTGGAAGAGCCTGTTTGTGATTTGAGACGGTTTTGCAGGATCAGCAACGTACTTTCAATGCCCTCATGCACATTTACTGCTTTCAACTCAGCTTCATCCAGACGGGAGAAATTGCGTAAAGATTGCACGATTCCCTGAATGCGTTCTGTTCCTACTTTCATAGAACTGAGCAGTTTGGGAAAGTCTTGTTTAAGAAATTCGAGGTCGATGGCTTCCACTGTTGTCTGGATGATTTCTGCGGAATGAGGATATTGTTGTTGGTAAAGGTCGATTAATTGTAGTAAATCCTGAATGTACCTGTTAACATGAGTCAGATTGCCGTGAATAAAGCAGACTGGATTGTTAATTTCATGAGCAACACCCGCAACCAAATTGCCTAAAGCAGACATTTTCTCACTTTGAATGATTCGCATTTGAGCTTGCTGCAAGTCTTGGATGGCTTTCTCCAAATCTTGGGCTTGCTGCCGTAGCTGTGCTTCTGACTCCAGTAAAGCGGCTTGGGCTTGCTTTCGCTGCGCTACTTCTTGTTCAAGTTGCTGATAAGCCTCTACTCGTGTAGCTGCCTGTTGAATTGTCTGGGCAAGAAATTGAATTTCGTTATTTGGCAATCCACTGGGCATCACAAAATGGTCAATACTGTGACTATCGGTAACGGCTTTATTCAAACGTTGGAGTGGATGTAAGACAAATCGCTGAATCATGATTGTCATCAGTACTAGAATTGCTGACATCCCAATGAGTAGGATAATGGTAGAGGTAGAGAGGGTTTGCCAAGCTTGCTGTTGTAGTTCTTGGACATCCAGAATAGCGATCGCTAACCCGCGTCGGTTTGCCTGACCAAACAGTGTACTACTAAAGGGCAAAATTTCAACTAATGCTGGCTTACCGTCTATCGTGATTCTAAAACTCCCTTCCAAACCTGTTTCAGAAGACTGTTTTAGGACATCAGCCAATTCTGGATGAATTGAAGCATAAGGTGGGTTTTGTAGCTCTGTTCCACTCCTTGCTATGGTTTGTCCATTTGGACTGACAATAGCAACTTCTATAACCGTTGGTAGTGTGGCGTAGTTTTGTACCACTCGCTTGATAATGCTCGTATTTCCCAGTTCGATTAATCCTTCTGTGGAAAACCCGACCCCTTGGGTAATTGATTGGCCGCGTTGTTCTAGTTCCTGCTCCAGTTTTGATTGAATCAAGAAGTAGTTTAATCCCAATGTAGTTAAGCCAACCGTTGCTAAAGAAATCCCAAAACCCATCAGTAGTTGCTGGGATAGATGATTTTTAGATGGCTGGCTCATAACTTCCATCCTGTCATGGCTTCATTGACAAGTCCGGTATTAATGTCTACATCTTGCCGAATCACTCGACCATGACGCGGATCTGCTTGCAGCAGTTGCACAATTTCTTCCTTTGCCGAATTGAGACGACCATCGGCGGCAAACATCCGTCTGTTTAAAGTAATATCCCCTTTTTTTAACCCAGCATAATCACTGGCAAAAGACTTACCACTTTGCCCTAGTTTTTCTCCTACAGTGTTAAACACTTTTGTTGGCTGCGTTTCAACAGCGTGCATCACGTCAAACCATGCAAGTATAAATTGCTTGAGTTCTGCTTTTTTCATTTTGACTGTACTTTCACTGGACATCAAAATATCAATCACCAGACTGTCAACTTGCTTTGTCGTGTGAATCACATTTCCCTTGATACTCTTGGCAGTTTCTCCTAGCATCGGTTCCCACAGCACAGCAGCATCAATTTCACTTGTTCTGATTTTCTCGGCTGCTACATCATTGGAGAAATCTCGAATCTGAACTTCAGAAGGTTTGATTTTATGCGCTTTCAAGGCTTCCAGCAAAATTAAATGGTTGACAGTTCCTAGCTTTGCCCCGACCTTTTTACCGCGCAAATCTTCAACGGATTTAATTTCTGGAAGGGCAACAATTCCGTCGGCTCCCGCAGAGATATTGGTTGTCATTAATACCATAGGCTTATCGTTGCCGGGGTCAACTTGCATCACATCCCAGAAAGACACAAATGCTGCATCTAATCCGCCTCGGAGTACAGCCCGACTAGAATCTTGCTGGTTATCAAATCGTACTAACTCAACTTCTAGCCCTCGCTGTTTGAAGATTCCAGAGGGTTGGGCATAGCGTACAATGTCAAAACCCGCCCAGCTTGTAATTCCAACTCGAAGCGGTTTGAGGGATTGGTTTTGTCCAAGACTACAGCCACTGCTCACAAAGGTAAGGCAAACAGTGATTACAAACAAACACAACAAGGTAGGCTTGATACCTAACCTCAGCTTTTGCTGCCACCAGATACCCAATTTGCCAATAATCTGAGCAACTTTCATGACCTACAAATCCTACTCTGGGAACACTTTACTTAAAACCAATGATTCCCAAAAATTTAGTAGGCATAACGTTTCTGTTCAAGCGTCGCTAACTGTGAAAGAATCAACGATGTTGTTCTGGTGCTAGAGGTGATGAAAAAAGATTAACCTTTAGAATTAAAATGCTTTGGGATAATTGCTCTAGGTACGGAGGGAGGAAAGTTAAGCAGTGGATATTTTAGAACTGTTTCAAAAGGGTGGGCCAGCGATGTGGCCTTTGGCAGTTTTGTCAATTCTGGCTCTGAGCGTAATTTTAGAGCGTTTGTGGTTTTGGTTGCGGATTTTAAATCAAGAAAAGGAAATAGTTAACCGTGTACTAGATGCAGCCCAAGAAGATTGGGATATAGCCGCAGATATCGCCAAACGAGCCACAGACCAGCCAATTGGGCGATTTCTCTATGCACCTTTACGCTTGTTAAAAGTAGATTTGGAAACTTTTCGTTTAGCACTAGAAGCCACAGCAGAAGACGAATTAGCTGGGATGCGTCGTGGTGAAAAACTCTTAGAAGCGGTGATTGCACTTTCCCCACTGTTGGGACTATTGGGTACAGTGTTGGGTTTGATTCACTCTTTGCGCTCAATTCGCATTGGCGATTTAGGCACTGAATCAACTGCTGGGGTAACTACTGGGATTGGGGAATCTTTGATTAGTACTGCCGCAGGGTTAATCGTTGCAATTATTAGCTTGGTATTTTATCGCCTATTCCAAAGTTTTTTAGTGAACCAAGTCAAAATTTTTCGCAAGGCGGGGAATGAATTGGAATTGCTTTATCGTCAATCTCCACCGGAATTTAGTAACAATACAGCAATTGTGCATGAAGCTTCTCGTGAAACTGTCACTCCACCCCGCAAAAAAGCTAAAAATCTATTTCCGCAACCTCCAGAAGAACCGAATGTGACTGATTCATTAGATCCTGAACAGTAGGCAGGGGGCAGGGAGTAGAAGGCAGGGGGCAAGAGGCAATTTATTACTCAGCACTCAGCACTCAGCACTTTCAACTCAGTACTAACACTTTGCTATAACTAAAATTTATCAGACGATGAAAGTTAATCTGCATACTCCAGTTGAAGAAGTACAAATTCAAATCATTCCTTTAATTGATGTTGTTTTTTGTATTTTGACGTTTTTTTTTGTTAGCAGCATTACAATTTACTCGCCAACAAGCTATTAATGTTGATTTGCCCAAAGCTTCTACAGGTACGGCTGCGATCGCTGGACAAACAGGTAGTCAAATTGTGACTATTGATGCTGTAGGCAATACTTACATTGAAAAACAACCTGTAAAACGCGAGGAATTAGCACAGAGACTCAGGCAATATCTCGAACAAAATCCTGATGGAATTTTGGTATTAAATGCTTCTCGTACTACGACTTATAATGATGTGGTGGAAACGCTAGATTTATTACGACAAATAGGAGGCGATCGCGTTTCTTTAGGCATTATTCCAGGGCCTAGCCAACCTTCCACCACTCAACCTAATCAACTACCAGAATCCTATTTCCCCAATAATCCTGGCGTGCCGCCTGCACCAATTCCAGAAACCAATCCCCAGGGAAATTTTAATCCCAATATCCTAACTAACCCTAACCAAATACCTCCTAATTATGGACAGCCTTCCTCTGGAGAAGGCGTAGTTCCGGCTGTACCAAATGCACCAGCAACCCAAGTACCAGTAGCACCAGGAAATACTAATAATTCTGCTCCAAACTGATAAATTTGAGCAGAATGTTCCCACTCAAAATGCAGTGATGGAAGATAAAGCAAAAATCCTTCTTTATCTTCCATTTTGAATCGTAAATTCTGACTCGTGACTTCTCTTCTTGCCCAAACCTAAAGATATAAAAAATAAATTATCGATATAGAAAAATATCTGGTAATTTACAAGTAATTGGCAAAGCTTCAAAAAGTCTGAAATCGGTTGCTTAAATAAGCGATCGCCAATCGCCATTCGCGTTTCAAGGGTTGTGGCAATGAATGCAATTGTAACGCTTTTTATTGTTTGGGTAGTAACATCTATCAGCCTGCTGATTATTAGTAAACTCCCCCTGGGGGTTGAAGTTGACTCACCCAAAAAAGCCTTTATTTCAGCAGCAGTTCTCGGTATTGTTACGGCGATCATCAGACCGATTTTACGCCTAATCTTTGCAGTACCAAATTTTCTCACATTTGATTTATTATCCGGCATCTTCACTTTTATGATTGCCGTTGTTTGTTTTAGTATTGCTGCTTGGTTAGTAGAGGGCTTCCGGTTACGTTTCGGTATCTGGAGTGCTGTGTTAGGCGCGTTAGCCCTCACCTTCATCAACAGCTTGATCTACAAATTACTCGGTGTCTGATATCTCCGAGGTTAGGGGTGACAGGTGACAGGTGACAGGTAACAGGTGAAGATAAATATTTTTTTAACTAGTCTCTAGTCTCTTCTTCCTAGTCCTTAGCCCCTTCTTTGCTAGTCCCTCATCACTTTTTTTTCAAAGCGGCGAATAACTAATTCTCAGTGGCTAAACCATGTTAAGATACATCTCAATTATGAAAGCTGTGTTGGATAGAGTGGATAAAAACAAACATGGAAGCAGCACTATTATTAGCTAAACTGCCCGAAGCTTACCAAATTTTCGATCCTCTGGTAGACGTTCTTCCAGTAATTCCTGTTTTCTTCTTGTTACTGGCTTTCGTGTGGCAAGCAGCTGTCGGATTTAGGTAAGTTAAGTAAATTTTTCATTAATGGGACAGGCAAAATACCTGTCCTATTTTTTTTTGACAATATGTTTTTGCTAAAAATTGATATTTCTTAATTATTTGTTACAAGTAACTAGAAGTTAAGTAATATAGTTGATACAGACTAATTTAAACTTATGCCAATTGGAAAAAAGATTGCGATCGCATGGATTGATAGAACCTAGACATAGACTGCAATTCTTAATCCAAAATGGTATTAGCCTTTTTAGCCAAGCATTTTACAGTCAACAAGGAATTAAATATTTATGGGTAACATTAAATTTGTTAAAGAAAACAAAGAAGTCATAGCTGCAAATGGCGCTAACTTGCGGCTAAAAGCTGTAGAAAACGGCATTGATTTGTACACACTTTTCGGCAAAATGACCAACTGCGGCGGTTACGGTCAGTGTGGTACTTGTGTTGTAGAGATAGTAGAAGGTTTAGAAAATCTTTCGCCGCGTACCGAGGTAGAAAAGCGCAAATTTAAGAAAAAACCAGATAATTACCGCCTCGCCTGTCAAGCTTTAGTACATGGCCCTGTGAGTGTAGTAACAAAACCTTAACCCTTAAAGCTTACTTGCCAGCAGCATTGGTGGCATAAGAAGTAAAAAAAATAAGGCTAACACTGGCATCGATGATGCTATTCTAAAGTTGTTGACTGGAAAATATAGAGAGGCTTCTTTGCCATGCAAGTTAATGACTTAGGGTTCGTAGCGAGCATTCTGTTCGTACTAGTTCCCTCTGTGTTTTTATTAATTCTGTACATCCAAACAGCCAGCCGCGAAGGTAAAAAAGATAGTTAATAGTTTGTGCATAATATAAAAAACCCCTACACCATTGGTGCGGGGGTTTTTATTTATCAACCGCTAAATTTTGATTAGAGCGAGCTGAGTACTGAGTTAAAAATACTTTTTCTCATCTCCAGCATCTAGCCTCTTGTAATTTTATGCACTGGTTCTTGCCAACAATACTGGACAAGTAGCGTTGACTCGAACATAATCAGACAAAGAAGCACCAATGAGTCTGTCTATATCGACAAAGCTCTTAGCTACTGATGGACGACGATCTGGAGAACCGAGTAGAAGTAAGTCTACACTCAATTCTTCGGCGAGACGACAAATTTCTTCACCGGGTTTACCGCTACTGGTGTAGCAGCGAGTTTGGACACCATATTTTTGAGCTTCGGCGTAAGCTGCGCCAAAAACGGGATTTTTTTCGGGGATAACTTCAGTAACTTCTGAGGTTTTGCCGCGCAAATCAGTATTAATATGAGTCAAAATTAATTGGCTACCAGGAATACCTTGCAGCAAGAATAAAGCTAAACTTAAACAATGTTTGGCTGCATCAGAATTGTCTAATGCTACCATGATGCGCTTAATTCTTTTGACATAAATGTCATCTTTCACCAACAACATGGGACGAGAAGACAATTGAAAAACGTACTGACTGACAGAGTTTGCCAAAATTGACTGCAAACGCTTGAGTCCGCGTGAACCCATGATGATTAAGTCAGCATCAATTTCATCGGCTACCTGACAAACTACGTCTTTGGGTTCACCTTGCCGTAAAATCGAAGAAACTTGGCTAGGATCTAAGTTCAAAGACTGAATAGCGTTGGCAAGAATTTTACCCCCTTCTTCCCATTTATTTGTCATTGCAGAAGCAGTACTTTGGGGAGGTACAACGTGCAGAACTGTTACTTTGGCACGTTGAATTGATGGTACTTCTTTCAAGGTTTTGAGCATTTCTTCTGCATGACCTAAGCCCGAAACCGCTAACAAAATTTTTTCTATCATTGCTTAATTCTGACTTGTAAATAGTGCTTTAGTGTTTGCTATTCAGGAATTGGCTCAGTTGATTTACCAACTATTGGCTCAATAACCTAGCTTGTTTACGCAGGATTACCTGTTGTAGGAAATGTTAATTATTTCTGCCTAACTATCTGACTGAGTATTTTAGAGCAAATCAAGTTGAAATCACTAGCATATTGCAGATGAAATACATGAAATTAACTAGAAAGATTGAGCTTGATTGCTACCTATTACCTAGTCTCTTTACTAGGCTTCAATAATTAAGCTTACTCTTAATTTAGCTTAGTCAAGTTTATAAAATATGATGTTATTTATTATTTTTAATCTATATTAACTTTTATTCATTAGAAGCAAGTTAAGTATTGCAAAGAAGTCTGAGAAAATTATGGCAATTATACCATTGTTTGTGGGAGCAATCGCCTGCTTTAAAAAAAAGTTAGCTTTAGCAAATATTTAAGTTTTCAATTATAACTTTAGTTTCGTTTATGGGAACAATAAACTATAACTATTTAACTGCCTAAAAAACTGTGCTTATGCAATTTTCTCCAATACTTGCTACTATCCTGCTGACTGTCTCATCACCAACTTTAGCCTTGTATTATTTCTCACCAAGTCTTGCTCAAGCGCCAACCCCCACTGCGGAAGAACGTATCACCGAAGCCATTATGTTAAATAATCAAGGTGAAGGACTAGTTTATAAGGATTTAGTGGGTTTAGCTGATTTACAAGCCGGGTTAGAACTCTTTCAACAGTCCTTAGCAATATTTAAACAGTATGGCGCAAAGGCTGGGGAAGCCAATAGCTTGGTAAATATTGGCTACGTTTATTTGCGTAAAGGAGAGTATGCTAAAGCACTAGATTTTTTGCAGTCAGCTTTAGATATCCGTCGTAAACTCCGCGACAAAGAGAATGAATGGATACCATTATCTTATATTGCCGAAGTCTATCTGAATCTCGGAGATTATCAAAAAGCCCTCGATTTTTATCAACCAGCTTTAAAAGTTCTCCAAGAACTAAAAGCGGCAAATTCTCAAGGTTATAATTACACAACTAGCGAAACTATTTTATTAGCAGATATTGGCTCAGTTTACTTCCGGACTGGCAAATATTCTCAAGCTTTAGACTTTTATCAACAAAGTTTGACAATTCAAAAAGCTAAGGGTGATAAAAGTGGTACTGCTCAAACTTTAAACAACATTGGTGTTGTTTATCTTAACTTGGGTAACTATGCTCAAGCCTTAGATTCTTATCAGCAAGGATTAAAAGATTTACAAGAATGCTGTTCTAATTTTTATGGTACACAAGCAGCGATTTTCAATAATATTTCCGGTGCATATTTTAGCTTAGGTCAGTATCAAAAATCCTTGGAGTTTGCAGAAAAGTCTACAAATATTTATAAAAAACTTGGCACTGGGGAATATAAAAGTACAGATGAGCAAGCAATCAAGTTATTGTATAATGCCCTTGGTCAAAACGCTCAAGCTCTGCAACAAGTTACCAACCGCGCTAATGTAGGCGATGCGTTTGGCAAAGATTCATTTCAATTTCAAGGTGCAGCGTTAAATCTAAATAATATTGGGCAGATTTATTTTTAGCTTGGGTAAGTATGACGAAGCACTCAAGTTATATCAGCAAGCTTTAGATATATACAAGCAAAATAACTATAAATTAGGTGTTGCAGTTGCACTAAATAATATTGGGCGTGTTTACCAAAACTTAGGCAACTATAACCAAGCTATAGAATTTAATCAGCAAGCCTTAGCTAATTATCGGGAAGTTGGCGATCGCACTGGCGAAGGCGTAACAATTAGTAACTTAGGGCAAGTTTATCAAAAACAAAATCAATACGATAAAGCTTTGGGGTTATATCAGCAAGCTGTCGCTATTCATCGAGAAGTGGAAGATAAAATTAGTGAAGCTGCGACATTGAAGTTTTTAGGGGATGTTCTAGCAGCCCAAAATCAACCACCACTAGCGATCGCATTTTACAAGCAATCGGTTAACTTAACAGAAACGATTCGCCAAAATTTGCGAGTTGTGCCTACTGATGTACAGAAATCTTACACCGAAACTGTCTCAGAAAGATATCGCCGTCTAGCTGACTTATTATTGCAGCAAAATCGTCCAGCCGAAGCGCAACAAGTTTTAGATTTGCTGAAGATTCAAGAGGTTAGTGATTATATTGGCAATCGCGGTGCTAGTAAGCCAAAAGTCACAAATCGCAATACTCAACGGGGAAGTTCTGCAACGGTAGCAGTGACACCAGAAAAATTACCGTTGAAACCACAAGAAGAGCAAATCTCTCAGAAGTATAGCGCCATTCAAGATCAAGCGATCGCTCTGGGTAAAGAACTCACCGCCCTGCGAAAAATTCCCCCCCAAACCAGAACCGCAACTCAAGAAAAACGCCTCGCTGAATTAGTGAAACTAGAACAAACCACCAACGCCGAATTTAACAAGTTATTAAAAGTCCCTCGGTTGTGGCGTTAGTACAACAATTATCAGCCACATCAGGACAGGAAAATTTAAACTTACGTCAACTCAATTCTTTAAGAGATAACTTACGCCAGTTAAATCAAAAAGCTGTTTTGTTATATCCTTTAGTTTTAGATGACAGATTAGAGTTAGTTATTGTCTCGGCTGATGCGCCACCCATTCACCGTACTGTACCAGTCAAAGCCGCAGAATTAAACCAGACAATTAATGAATTCCGAGAAGCAATTCTTGTTCCTTACAAAAATAGTAAAACACCAGCCAACAAATTATATAATTGGCTGATTAAACCTATAGAAAATGACTTAAAACAAGCCGAAGCTAAAACTATAATTTATGCTCCTGATGGTAAGCTGAGATATGTACCGTTAGCCGCATTATATGATGGGCAGAATTGGTTAGTGCAGAAGTTTGTAATTAATAATATTACTTCTGCTAGTTTGACTAAATTAGTGAATCAACCGCCAACACCAAGTAATGCTTTAGCTGCGGCTTTTACTAAAGGCGAGTATACAGTAGCAGTTGGTCAACGCCAAGAAATGTTTAGTGGGTTAGAATTTGCTAAAGCCGAAGTTGAAAACGTAGCTAAAATTCTGCCTGGTAGCAAAGTTATCTTAGATAAAGATTTTAATCCTAATGCAACAGTTCCCCAAATGAATGATTACAAAATTGTACATTTAGCGACGCATGGTAAGTTGGTAAATGGTTCACCAGAAGATTCATTTATTGTGTTTGGTGATGGCGAACACGCGACTTTACGGGATATTGAAAATTGGTCTTTGTCGAATGTTGATTTAGTAGTATTGAGTGCTTGTCAAACTGGTTTAGGCGAAAAATCAGCGAATGGACAAGAAATTCTCGGTTTAGGATATCAGATCCAATTAGCTGGTGCGAAAGCCACAATGGCTTCATTATGGGCAGTATCTGATGGCGGAACACAAGCTTTAATGAATGAGTTTTATGCAGCGTTGAAAGCTGGGAAATTTACTAAAGCGGAGGCGTTGCAAAAGGCGCAAATTGCTTTATTGACAGATAAGAATAGTGAGTTTAATCATCCTTATTATTGGTCAGCTTTTATTTTAATTGGGAATGGGTTGTAGATGATGAAAGTGAGAAAATAAGCATTTTATGTTTTGCGCCTAGACGCAGTAGCGGCCTCTCATTCGCGCAGCGTCTCTGTCAGGAGAAAAATAGGCGTAAAGGCGCAGACATGAATCTGTTAACAGTAACAAATAATTAGTTAATGTACATGAAAATCATAAATTTCATCTCACTAATCAGCATTTCAGCCTTACCTTAACTGAACTGGATATAACCAAAATTTAATCTGATTAAAACCAATCATTAACCTCTCAATTTTCTTGAACGGTTATTTTTACTAAAAATACTAAATTTATCACTTATTTCATATCAGCATGATTTCAACTGCTTAAAATGTGCTGAACTAACCAAAAAACCAAAGTCAATAGTCGGTCAGTGTTTATTTATGAGAGATAAATAAACTGGTGTACCTATAAAGAAATTTGTAACTTCCTCATTTGAAATTAGGTTACTCATGTTGAAAGATTACAAAATAATGTAGCAATCATAAATTTTTCTTGAAAAATTATGTATTAGCTCATTTACTTTAATTGGTAAAATTAATAACCAGTTTTATTTAATTTGTCTTGAAGATTATTTTACATTCTAATCGTTTAATAACGTAATTTTTGCCTATCTAGTAAGTAAAGCTTTATGTTTAATTTGTTCATCTTTACATCTTGTAAAACATGATTAATTGCGACTTTCAAAAGTAGTATTTAATCGTGTTTTTAATCATATTTAATCTATTGTTTACCATTTATTAAACTAATTTAAATAGTTAAATAATACACATTTATATACACCTGCAAGTTAAGTCAAAATCTTGCCAAAATACGGAGAAATATGACCTTTTCGACCACCACTTTGTACCGAGCGTTTACTACTTCAGTCGTAGCATCTGCTGTGGCCTTGAGTCCTATTTTGTCAGCAGTTGCTCAGGCTGAAACTCTCAATGGTGCAGGCGCAACTTTTCCGGCTCCACTTTACGAAAGATATGCTCGTGAAGTGAGAAAGAAGCATCCAGAATTAAAAATTAACTACCAAGGAATTGGTAGTAGTGCCGGGATTCGTCAAATCACTGCGGGTACTGTTGACTTTGGTGGTAGTGATGCAGCTATGACAGATGCACAAATCGCCCAAGTCAACAGAGGTGTGATATTAGTACCCACAGCAGGCGGCGCAGTTTCTGTTGTTTACAATTTGCCTGGTGTCAGCAACCTTAAATTATCTCGTGCTACATTACCAGCTATTTTTTCTGGTCAAATCACCAACTGGAGTGACGCTAAAATCAAAGCTGATAATCCTGGTGTAAATTTACCCAATCAACCGATTAAATTTGTAGTGCGTGCTGATGGTAGTGGTACAACTTTTATTTTCACTAACCACTTGAGTAATATTAATGGTTATTTCAAAGGTAGAGTTGGTACAAGCACCGCGCCTAAGTGGACTTTACCAAATGTCCTCAAAGGTAAAGGCAACCCAGGTGTAGCTGGCTTAGTAGCGCGTACTCCTGGTTCTATTGGTTATGTAGAATATGCCTTCGCTACCAAAAACAACCTCAAATCAGCACAAATACAAAACAAAGCAGGCGAATTTGTTTCTCCTTCTTTACAAACTGCTAACGCAGCTTTATCGTCTGTGAGATTCCCTGATAACTATCGTGTGTTTGTTGGTGATCCAACACAAGGTTATCCAATTGTTGGTCTTACTTGGATGATGGTTTATAAACAGTATCCTACAGCTGCAAAAGCTGACGCTATTAAGAAGTGGATTAATTGGGTACTAAAAGATGGTCAACAATATAATGATGACCTCAACTACACCAGAATTCCATCTGATGTTACCAATCGAGTATTACAAACAGTGAATAGTTCAGTGAAGTAGACACATAATCTGTTGTGTTACCTAACTAATTTTTTGAATATGAATAGGGTGGATAGTATTTCACTCTATTCATAATTAATAATAAAAGCATATAAACCCCTCAAATTGGATACCTGGAATATACAAACAAAGCCTGCACTTCGACAAGCTCAGTGACCACCTTCGTAGGTGAATTATATGGATTCGGCATCATTTAAAAATATCAAGTTAATTAAAAAAATATTTAGCTATTTAATTTATGAATAACTCATCAGAATCAAATAGTAACCAGTCATTTTTAAATTTAAGTAATGAAGATTTAGGATTAACAGCTACAAGTGGTGCAAATTTCTGGTTAGATAAAGGCTTTACGTGGTTAACATATTTTTTTGCCACGATTACAGTTGCCATATTGTTTTTGATGAGTTGGGTAATTTATAAAGAGGCTAAACCAGCAATTGAGCAGTTTGGCATTGGATTTTTATGGAGTCAAGATTGGGATACAGGTAATCATGTTTTTGGGGCATTACCTTATATTTATGGAACTTTAGTGAGTAGTGCGATCGCAATTTTATTTGCTATCCCAATCGGCATTGCAATTGCAATAGTCACTAGCGAAAATTTCTTACCTATATCTATTAGAAGTACATTGGCATTCATTGTAGAATTAATTGCCGCAATTCCCAGTGTAATTGTTGGCTTATGGGGAATTTTTGTGTTTATTCCCATTTTAGAACCGTTACAAAAATGGTTAGCCAGTTATTTTAATTGGATACCAATATTTAACTCGGTAGATCCTATCGGCACAAATATGTTAACCGCAGGTATTGTGTTAGCTATTATGATTTTACCGACAATGGCTGCTATTAGCCGTGATGTTTTACTCGCCATTCCCAAAGAATTACGCAGCGCCTCAATGGCTTTGGGTAGCACACGTTGGGAAACAATTTTTCGGGTGTTATTACCCGCAGGATTTTCTGGTATTGTCAGTGCAGCAATGCTGGCTTTAGGTAGAGCCTTGGGTGAAACAATGGCTGTAACTCTTGTAATTGGTAACTCATCTCAAATCAGTGCTTCCTTACTTGATCCAGCCTACACAATTCCCTCAATACTAGCCAATGAATTTGCAGAAGCGGAACCAGGATTACATATTGGATCTTTGAGTTATTTAGGGTTAGTTTTGTTTGGGTTGACTTTAATTGTAAATATTGGTGCTAGGTTATTGGTGCGGTTTTTTGGTCAAAAAAGTAAATAATTGAATAATATGAATAATTATCAAAACTCGCAAATAGATGAATCTTTATTAGCAAAAGAATTATATGCTCCATTGCCAACAAGTAGACAATTATTTACCTATAGCATGAATGCGATCGCCTTTGCATTCACAGGTTTAGCATTGATTCCTTTAATATCAATTTTATGGGAAATTCTCAAACGTGGTCTTTCTAGTTTAAGACCAGAAATGTTTGTCAAATCAGTGATTGATTATGGATTGGGTAATGCTATTACAGGCACGATTACAGTAGTAATAATTGGCTCAATATTAAGCTTGCCAATTGGGATATTAACAGGGATATTTTTAGCGGAATTTAGTCAAGTTAACCCAGCGTCACAATTTGTTCGCTTCATCACCACAATTTTGACTGGTGTACCTTCAATTATTGTTGGTATTTTTGCCTATGGTGTAATTGTGTTAGTCACGAAAGGATTTAGCGCAGTTGCAGGTGGCTTTGCTTTAGCTGTGTTGATGTTACCTATAATTATTCTCACAACAGAAGAAGCTTTAAAATTAGTTCCTAAAGACCAACGCCTTGCTTCTGCTGCTTTGGGTGGTACGCGGTTTCAGACAACATTTCGCATTGTAATAACTGCCGCTTTACCTGCAATTACTACAGGTATTTTACTAGCGATCGCCCGCGCCGCAGGTGAAACAGCACCCCTAATTTTCACAGCATTATTTAGTTTAGATTGGTCTCCAGGATTGCTAAGTCCAACAGCTTCATTACCCGTATTAATTTTTAACCTGTATAACGACCCAGATCCAGAAAAAAATCAATTGGTTTGGACTACTGCTATCGTCTTACTTGGCTTAGTTATTTGTGTAAGTTTGATTTCGCGCTTAATCACAAGTAAGAAAAAAAATTTAGTTAAAAACTCTTTCGTGATTCTAATAAACATGAATAATCTCAATCCCGCCATCAAAGTTAAAAACCTCAGCTTTTATTACAATACTTCTAAAGCAATTGAAGGCATATCAATAGATATTTATCAAAATCAAGTAACGGCAATTATTGGCCCTAGTGGTTGTGGTAAGTCCACTTTTATCAAAACTCTAAATCGGATTAGTGAATTAGAAGGGCTAGTCAAAGTAGAAGGAAGAGTAGAATTATTTGGTCAAAATATTTACGACCCAAAAATTAACGTCAACCGCCTGCGTCGTCAAATTGGGATGGTATTTCAAAAACCCAATCCCTTTCCGATTAGTATTTATGAAAATGTTGCTTATGGAGTCAGAATAGCAGGTAGGCGATCGCAAACAGAAGTAGATGAAATTGTCGAGACAGCCTTAAAAGGTGCAGCTTTGTGGGACGAGGTAAAAGATAAACTACATAAATCTGCGTTAGGACTTTCTGGGGGTCAACAACAACGACTTTGTATAGCCCGTGCTTTAGCCATTAAACCCAAAGTACTGTTAATGGATGAACCTTGTTCAGCCCTTGACCCAATAGCAACGATGAAAGTTGAAGAATTAATTCACAGTCTGCGTTCAGAATTAACAATTGCCATTGTTACCCATAACATGCAGCAAGCAGCCCGTGTCTCTGATTTTACAGCTTTCTTCAGCACCGACGAAAGCCGAATTGGTCAAATGGTGGAATTTGGTGTCACAAATCAAATATTTTATAACCCCATCGATGCACGTACCCATGACTATGTTTCAGGGCGTTTTGGTTAATTCTTTAGCTGCCATTTTATAATGCGATCGCACTTGCTCATGTTCTTCTGGTTTCAGAAATCAAATCAAATTCCTATACTATATTAGTAGGAATTATTTTTACTACTATTTGGTAGGAAGATGAAAGTCGAAAAACTATCTATTTCTTTACCACTGAATTTAGTGGAGTTTATCGAGAATTACAAGCTGAATAAAGGATGTAAATCTCGTTCTCAGGTAATTGAACAAGCATTAGAATTGCTGCGAAATCAAGAACTAGAAGAAGCTTACCGCCAAGCATCTGCTGAAGTTGATAGTGCTTGGGATGTAACAATAGCAGATGGTTTAACAATTTAAAAGCAGAAATGATGATATAGCATTTACTAATCTACTGAGGTACAGACTTATCTATTTTCATCTGCGTTCATCCGCGTCCATCTGCGGTTAATTTTAATTATTTTTTCCTGTACTTCACTGAGTCGATAACCGCTATAAATCAGGACTGAGAATGAACACAACACATTTCTCATTCCCAATCCCTTACGCTATTAACTATCGCCAATCTTCCCAGTTTTGATTAAAAATGGAAGTATCAGGGAAAGCGGTAGGATTGCCGTTTTTCTCTAATAAACTTTTTAAGGCTTGCAGTTGCGGTTCTGCTTTGGGCAAATCATCTACTAGTTGATAAGGTGCAACATTATTTTTTAAAGCAAAAGCAGCCACAGTTCCCGCCGCCGCACCAGAAGACCATTCAAAGGAATGTACGCGATATGCAGCCGCAGCAATATGGCTGGTAGCAATACTTTTACCACCAACGATTAAATTATCAATTTTTTGGGGAATCATCGCCCGCAGTGCAATTTGAAACGGATAAGCCTGTCCCGCGCCGCGCCTTTCTCCCGGACGTTCTTTATTTCCTGGGGCTTCTGGCGGACTTTGAACCATGCAAGGATGAAAGTCGATAGCGTAGTGACCAATACCCACCGCATCAGGATAAATTGTGGAACGGCTACGGCGTAAAGCTTTATCTGGTGAGACTTGACCAGTAATCACAGATGCAGCCTCTAAACCTGCGAGTGTTGCTTTTAACTGACGATAGGTATCCGCAGATAAGGTTTTGCGATAGTACTCATCGTTGTAGTTGCGCCGAGAAATATCAACTTCCCAAATCGTGAAGCCTTCCGGTTGTCCCCAACTAGGACGACCAATTATTCGCCTACCTTCTCGCATATAGGGATATTTTGATAAACCATGCACCGTACCCATTGGGGAATTTAAGCCAGACAGAAATCTATTATTAGTTTGCTGTTGTTTCACACCCTTACCTAACTGGGAATCTGTAGTGCCAGCTACTAGCCAGTAATAATAAGAAAGAGCGTTTTCTTCGCCTCTGCGGAGAGTTTCTGTCCGCAGTCCCCCCATCCAGCCGCCTGGTTTTAACTGGCCTGTAGCTTGCAGTTGCTGGCGAGTGTAAATCAAGTTATCTTTGGCTGTTCCTGGACGGTAATCGTTACCCCAAGTCCAGTTTTGCATCGAAATATCCCCTGGTGTGGGTGCAGTGAATTTCACGCCGTTAAATTGTGTAGGTTGTCCGGGATTTGGATGCCGTATCCGGCGGTAGGTGAAAACTAAGCCAAAGTCTGCTAATCTTTTTAATTCATAGCTAAAATATGGTGAATACTGTAAATAAAATGGGGGCATGATTTGGGGTTGCGGTTCTTTAGTAGCCTCCATTGCAAAGGTATAAGTAAAACCTTGGGTACAGTAAGGATCATTGCTGGTGCTAGAAGAAGATGGTTCGAGGAAAGAACGCGCATCAATACCCAAACGATAGGGAACATCAGCTAAGGCGATGATTTCGCCAGTTTCGCTGGTATCGACAACATACCACTTAGGAGAATTGCTGGTGGTTGACTTTTTGGGAACCTTGGGAACAAAGCGGATAATTTTTTTGCTCAATCGCGATGAATTTTGGTAGCGATAGGCATCTTCAATAGTTTGAGATAAGGTAAAAGTGTTGAGAGGTGGTGCGCCTTTGGCTGGTTGATGTTGAATAGCGATCGCACCTTCAATGATTTTCCGATTCTGACTAATATTTAATTCCTTAATCACCGTGTTGGGAAACCATTCCAACTTACCCTTACCCTTTTTTTCTGCATCCTTGAGCATTTGCGTCATAATGATGTGTGCATCACGAGGCAGAAAGCAAGAATCACTTACCCAGCACTCACCAGGGTTAAGTTTGCCGTAATAGCGTTGAATCCGGTTGCGTAATTCAGTATACCCGCGAGAATAGAATTGGCGATCGCGTTGGGTTGGTCGTTCATCTAACGCAGATGTCCCCTGAGAAGAAATTTGTCCCCCTAACCAGTCGGTAATTTCTGTTAAACATACTGTTCGTCCTGCTAGTAACCCCTCGTAAGCCGTGGCTACCCCAGACAGTCCGCCACCTACTACTAACATCTCGCAGTTGACTGTTTTATCTGGGGTTCTTGGTGATGCAGCAACAATAGTAGACTCAGGTAACAAATATGTGGAAACTAAGCTAACACTGAAGAGTAATGCTTGAAAACCAGCTACTTTGTGTCTGCGCTTCATGATGAGAAAACTTTTTCTACTCCTTTGCCAACTTGTAGACGGTACCATTTCGGAAATGTTCACCACAAGTCACTAAAGAGGTAGAGGACAAGGGGCAGGGTGCGGGGTGCAAGGGGGAAGAATCAGGTTTTTGACGTTCTGCCCCAAAAACATTGATTTAGGGTATATGGGTGTAAGGGCTTCGCAGTCAGCTTCTCGAACTCACTGTGAAAGCCTACCCCTTACAGTCTCCCTTGCCCCCTGCACCCCTGCCTCTGTTGACTAATCCTTCATCGCCATTACCTTGGGAGTTTCTGGCTGTAGTAAGCCGTTTAACAGCGATGCTGGACGATGGGTATAAGGCCAAGCAAAGGCGTGGCGAAAAGCCGCTTCTTGGCAAGCTTGTAGCTGTGCAAAGCCAATAATGTCGTAAGTCAAGAGATTTTCATATTCAAATGGCAAACGGACATTGTGTAACCCAGCATTATCTGTACAAATTGCAATATCTACCCCAGCCTCAAAACAACGGTCAAAAACTAATTTGAGTTGGCGGATATCCTGTAAAGTGCCTGTTTTAATGTATGTGGTTGGGCAAACTTCCAAACACTGTCCGCGTCTGGCAATTTCCGGCAGTAACTCTGGATACAATAACGGAATTTGGATACCGTGACCAATGCGTTTGAGATAAGGTAAAAGTTCTGGGTAACAACCAGCAGTGGTTTCGTAAAGGTGTCCGGTAGTGTTAACACCTTGCGATCGCGCATAATCATACAAACTAATCCATTCTTGCAGGCGATCGGCGTAATAGCTATCACCCCCAGCCACATCTATCCCACAAACATATTGTCTGTTCTCCACAGCCAAATCAATAATCGCCTTATTTACCTCAAACGGCAGGCGCGAGTGCATACACAGAATTTGACTCGTCACAATCGGACATTCTTGAATATGACTAGCCTTACCCACCACATCCACAATTTCTGCCATTTTGTCAATTCTTTTTGATTGACTCAGATGTTCTGGTGTTCGTAGATATGGGGTATAGCGCAGTTCCAGATAAGCCAAATTTTCAAATATATAAGCACCCCGCACCAAGCGATAAATAAAGTAAGGCAAAGTCTCTACTGTTTGCACACTTTCTACTAAAGTATGCAATTCCAAATATTCATCTAAGGTGTTACGAGGTCTGGTATAAAAATCCTCAAACTCTCCGTAGTTAGGAAAGCGAGAAATTAATTCTGTAGAATGTCGCTCAAAATATCGCCATAAAACGCGCGGTACAACAGAACCACCCAAATGTCTGTGTAATTCAGCATGTAAAGCCATAGTAATTTATTTAGAAAATTTCATTAATGGTAACAAAAACATTAAGAAGAAAAACATATACTGAGAGTAAGATTTTGTAAAGGTACGGTTAACTACCAGAATTTCGGCGGAAATTGCGAATTTTAATAGTTAATAATCAGGAGAACAACGCTCAGAATCTGATTTGATTTTTGCAGAAGCTCCGTACATATCAATTAAGACTTCAGTTACTAAAAATTAGAATTAAGAAATAATTAAGTGTGATTGCGTTCACCACTTTGGCTGTTAATTGCAACTAGAGAACTCGGAGAGCAAAATCTTGAATGATTTACAATCATATATCTCCCTTGCCTCACTGATATCTCTCAATTGGTATCTCAAATAGGATTGCGATCGCTATCTACTTTCTTTGACACAAAAAACAAGTATAAACTCATACAAATTATTATTTTTTGACGAGATTTTATTAGCAACCAGCCACAACCCCCAAAGTTTGTTCCTTAGATAACTTGACATATTCGGTTATATATGTATAGAATAGCGATTTGTGGAAACTTTACCTCATAATATAAACGCTTGGCTAACGTCATTGTCATAGGTGCTCAGTGGGGCGACGAAGGGAAGGGTAAAATCACCGACTTACTCAGCCGTTCCGCAGATGTAGTGGTACGTTACCAAGGGGGTGTCAATGCTGGGCATACAATCGTAGCTCAGAACCAAACTTTTAAACTCCACCTGATTCCCTCTGGTATTTTGTATCCAGATACCGAGTGCATCATTGGCTGTGGGACAGTCATTGATCCACAGGTTTTGATTGCAGAACTCGACCAACTAGAAAAACTCAATATCTCCACTGCCAAACTGTTGATATCTGAGACAGCTCATGTCACGATGCCATACCATCGGTTGATTGACAAGGCATCAGAAGAACGGCGGGGAAGCCATAAAATCGGCACAACAGGTCGAGGAATTGGCCCAACTTATGCTGATAAATCAGAGCGTACAGGCATCAGAGTTTTAGATTTGATGGACTCCGAAGGTCTGCGCGACCAGTTAGAGTGGACAATCAATTATAAAAATGTCATTTTAGAAAAACTTTACAACCTGCCACCACTAGACCCGAAAAAAGTCATTGACGAGTATTTAGGTTATGCAGATCGCCTGCGTCCTTACGTGATTGACACATCGTTGAAAATATACGATGCCATTCTGCGAAGACGCAACATCTTGTTTGAAGGAGCGCAAGGCACACTCCTAGACTTAGATCATGGCACTTATCCTTATGTTACCTCCTCTAACCCTGTAGCGGGTGGAGCTTGCGTAGGTACAGGATTAGGGCCGACAATGATAGACCGGGTAATTGGTGTATCCAAAGCCTATACCACCCGCGTGGGAGAAGGGCCGTTCCCCACAGAACTACAAGGAGAGTTAGGCGAACATTTGTGCGATCGCGGTGCGGAATTCGGCACAACCACCGGACGTAAGCGGCGCTGTGGCTGGTTTGATGCCGTAATTGGTCGCTATGCCGTGCGGATTAACGGGATGGATTGTATGGCCATTACCAAACTTGATGTGCTTGACGAACTAGCGGAAATTCAAGTTTGCGTCGCCTATGAAATTGATGGCGAACGCTGCGAACATTTCCCCACCAGCGCCCGCCAGTTTGCCCGTTGTCGCCCCATCTACAAAACCTTACCAGGATGGCAGCAGTCTACAAGTGACTGCCGTACCTTAGAAGACTTGCCACAGCAAGCCCTAGACTACCTAAAATTCTTAGCAGAATTAATGGAAGTCCCAATTGCGATCGTCTCTTTAGGCGCAAGTCGCGATCAAACCATAATTGTAGAAGACCCCATTCACGGCCCCAAACGTGCATTACTACACGCTGACGGCACACCTGCCTCCTTGCTGAGTGCATAGTATTTAGTCATTCGTCATTGGTCATTCTTCATTCTTCTAAATGACAAACGACAAATGACAAAGGACAAACGACAAATGACAAATGACAAAGGACAAACAACATGACTGTGACAGTTGAATCTCAAAAGCGCCCAGAAGGCAGTAAACCAAATGCTTTGCGTCGTTCTGGTTTAATCCCCGCAAATTTATACGGACACAACGGTTCCGAATCTATTTCTTTAGTAGTTGATGCCAAAGAGGTTGAGCGCCTGCTTAAAAAAAGCGGCTGTGAACAAAACAGAAATTGAACTCAACATTCCTGATCTGCAATGGACTGGTAAAACAGTTTTAAAAGAAGTTCAAGTCCATCCAGCAAAGGGTACACCCTACCACTTGAGTTTTTATGCTGGTGCGAAACGCTAGAACAATTGCATTATTTGTTTTTCTAGATAGTTTAACTGTGAAATAATTGCTGATGATGCCAGGGGTAAAACCCTGGTTTTTTGTTAAGCCAGCAGAAAAAGTCTGAAGTATGAAATTAAGAAAGCCATATTGCGCTTAGGACTTACGCAAGAATTCTCTCAAACTCTTATAACTTCGTGTCCTTAGCGTCCTTTGCGGTTAGTTTTTTCATAATTTTGCGTAAGTCCTGACTCTGTTGGCGATTTGTAATTGTTGCTTGATTTCACCAGTAGCATACTAGTATTTTTATTCAGCATGGAAAAACTCATAAACATAAAAATCTTATTTTCCTAGCCTCTAACCTCTAACAACAAAAATATGACAGACGTAACTCTTCCACCTTTAATTCAGCAGATGTTACAGCCTGAATTTTATCCGCACCCTGTAACAGAACCAATTCGACTCAGCCAAACCCACGTTTCTTATGTGCTGTTAACAGGAGATTATGCCTATAAGCTGAAAAAACCAGTGAATTTTGGGTTTTTGGATTTTTCGACTTTGGAGAAACGGCAGCATTTTTGTCAGGAAGAATTGCGACTCAATCAACGGGGAGCAGCTCAATTATATTTGGAAGTTTTACCCATCACCCAAGAAGGCGAAAAATATCATTTAGGCGGCACAGGTGAGCCTGTCGAGTATGCACTCAAAATGCGCGAGTTTCCCCAAGAGACACTATTAAGTAACTTGTTTGCCCAAGGCAAGTTAAATGAGGCGCATTTAGAAGAATTGGGTCGGGTTGTGGCGCAGTATCATGCTAAAACCGAGACAAATGATTATATTCGCAGTTTTGGCGAAGTTCCGCAAATACGGGCGGCGTTTGATGAAAATTACGAGCAAACTGAAAAATATATCGGCGGCCCCCAGAAACAACAGCAGTTTGATGACAGCAAAGCTTATACCGATAAATTTTTTGCCGAAAGACAAGAATTATTTCACAAAAGAATGCAAAATCACCGCATTCGAGAATGTCATGGCGACTTACACCTGCGGAATATTTGTCTGTGGCAAGATCAAATTCTCTTATTTGATTGCATAGAGTTTAACGAACCGTTTCGCTTTGTCGATGTTATGTTCGATATTGCTTATGCAGTGATGGATTTAGAAGCGCAAGCACGTCCAGACTTGAGTAATGCTTATTTAAATACCTATTTAGAGCAGACTGGCGATTGGGAAGGCTTAGAGGTATTACCAATATATTTAAACCGACAGTCTTATGTCCGGGCGAAAGTCACGTCATTTTTATTAGATGATCCTGGTGTTCCAGCAGAAGTTAAACAAGAAGCAGCACAAACCGCAGCCAAATATTACAAGCTGGCTTGGGAATATACTCAACCCAAACAAGGAAGGCTAATTTTAATGTCGGGCTTGTCGGGTTCAGGGAAGAGTACAACTGCAAAATATTTGGCGCGACAATTGAATGCAATTCACATTCGCTCTGATGCGGTACGGAAGCATTTGGGCGGCATTGCTTTGTCGGAACGGGGTGGTGATGATTTGTATACGCCGGAAATGACCCAAAAAACTTATGCACGGTTGTTAAACTTGGGAACTATACTAGCTAATCAAGGTTTCACAGTGATTTTAGATGCTAAGTATGACCGACAACAACAGCGACAAGCAGCGATTTCCCAAGCGCAACAGTACCAATTGCCATTGCAAATTGTTCACTGTACAGCGCCTGTAGAAGTCATTAGAGAACGTCTCATTCATCGTACTGGTGATATTGCTGATGCTACGGTAGATTTATTAGCATCACAACTTCAACAAGTGGAAACTTTTAGTGCAGCAGAAACACCTTACGTTCATACTTGGGATACAACTCAAGCAAACGAGGCACAATTAAAAATTCTGCGCGAGAAAAGGGTTTAAAGGGCAAGGGGGTAAAAGGTATTTGTAAAAATTTTCTCCCTACCCCTACACCCCTTCTACCCCTATACCTTGACACCCTTAGTAAACTCATGGCGAAAAATAACAACTTATTTAATTTCACCCCTGACTTTATTTCTCAATTAATCTTTGGGTCATTTTTAACGTTCATCTTGATATTGACGGGTTCTCCTACTTCTCTGAGTATTTTCTTGGGCATTCTGGGTGGATTTAGCTTGGGCTGGCTGACCAATGCCAGTAAAACTAGTCCCCAAGCGCCAACCATAGCCTCTTCTGATGGTATTGATGCTGGGTTGAAATATTGGTTATTGTTTCTGCTGGGCTTTGTTTGGTTGGGCTATTCAGCACCAATGAGTATTTTGCTGGGGGGAATAGGTGCTATTGGTGGCGGTTGGATTATTGCTTGGTGGGGCAGCAAAGAAGAAACGAGAACTCAACTACCAGTGGAAACTTTAATCGAGGGAGATGAAATACCAGGTGAAAGATCCACTAAACAGCAAAAAAGAAGACCAACTCGCCGCTTCCGTCGGGCTAGAGGGATTAATTTAAGATTTTGGCAGAGGTAATGCGATGAGGACTTACTCAGAAAACAAAAAATTACGGTTTTATAGCAGGGTGTAGGGGTATGAGGGTATACTTCGACTGCGCTCAGTAACCAGGGTGTAGGTATTCAAAACCCTTACACCCTTACACCCTCACACCCTTATACCCAGTCTGAACAGACAACCTTGGTTGATAAATTTTACTTATGAACGAGTCCAGCAATGGCTGTGATTAATTTGGCAGGATCGGCGGGTTTAGCTATGTGCAGTTGAAATCCGGCTGCGAAGACTAGTCGTTGTGTTGTCTCGGCAGCGTAAGCAGTGAGGGCGATCGCAGGAATTGTACCACCTTGATCAGCCGGAAGCGATCGCACTTTGCGAATCAAAGCATAGCCATCAACATCTGGCATCCCCAAATCACTTAAGATTAAATCTGGGGGCGACTGTGCGATGGCTTCCCAGGCCGTATGGGCAGATGCAGCTGTGGTGACAATGGCTCCTTGCTGTTCCAAAAAAAAATGCCATAAATTCCCTTGTATCCAGATCATCATCCACGATTAACAGCTTGATGCCTTCGAGGGGCTGAGAAATCAGAGAAAAGGGATAGGAATTGCCCACTAATTTTTTTTTCGGCTATGACTAATTCTTGATTTAATGGCTGGGCTGGTAAACAAACTGTAAATGTTGCGCCTTGTCCTTCACCTGGACTTTCAGCCCAAACTCTGCCACCATGTAATTCAACTAATTGGCGAACAATTGCCAAGCCTAGCCCTAGTCCACCTGATCTGCGAGTAATGCTGCTATCTGCTTGACGAAAATATTCAAATACGTAAGGTAAAAATTCTCCACTAATACCTTTACCTGTATCCTGAACTTGGATTTGGGCTTGGGAACCAACTTGGGTTAAGTAAACATTAACTTGGCCGCCATCTGGGGTAAATTTAACGGCGTTAGATAACAAATTCCAAACAATTTGTTGCAGACGGCCACTATCACCTTTTACCTGTCCAATATTGGCATCAAGATGCAGTTGAATTTGGATTGATTTGGCTTCTGCGGCCAAATGCACTGTTTCTAAGGCTGCTTTAATGGTCGAAGCGAGGTTAACATTTTCTAGATTCAGTGATAATTTACCACGCAGAATCCGAGAGATATCTAATAAATCATCAATTAATTGCACCTGTAACTCGGCGTTGCGTTCTATTGTTTCTAAGGCGCGAAGACTGGCGGCTTCGTTGAGGGTGCGTTTGCGTAGTAGCTTTGCCCAACCCAAAATCGGATTTAGGGGCGATCGCAGTTCATGAGAAACTATAGCCAGAAATTCATCTTTAATGCGGTTAGCTGATTCGGCGGCTTCTTTGGCTTGCTGACGTTCTGCGGCTAAGGCTAAAGCTTGATCTCGTAAGTGCTTGTATTCTTGGACTCTAAAAGTTAAATCAGTCACATCTTGAATTGAAAACAGTGCATAAAACCCATTACCCTCTAATGCAGGTACAGCCGTTACGGTTGTGTGTTGAATGCGGTATTTATCTTGCGGTAAGCGTACAGGAATCACATATTTGTGCAATTGTGAAGAAAAAATTGTCGGCGGCCCACCTTCAAAAATTTGCTTTAGGCGGATAGCATAACGAGGTTGATGCAAATGGGGAAAATAATCATCAATTGAGTTGCCTAAAATCTGATATCTGGGGATTTTTGTCCATTCTTCTAAAGCACAGTTCCAAAATAAAACGGTGTGTTCCGAATCTAATACAAAAGTTCCCAACGGAATTTGGTCTAACAAGCTATATTTTTCTTGGGCTTGCTCAATTCTGTTCATCTGTTCACACTGTTTTTATTTGGTGCTGTTCAACCTAATAAGAATTATCCGCCAAGAGGGTTATTTCTTCATCAATCACATGGATTAACGCATCAAATGTTCCCACTTCAAAAATTAAAATAATATCACCAATCAGTTCTAATTGTGCAATTACAAACCGTGCTTGCGCTAGTAAAATTTTAGTCGCCTCACTCGTATTAGCTGGTAATAATAAATTATCAATTTTATCCTCTAAATATACAGGCAAAGTATAATTCATGTGTTGCTTTAACACATTACTAATAGAACCCATAACACCATTAATGACAATATTACCAATTTCGGTGAGGGTACCAATTTTTACTGCATCTAAATCATCAGAGCCTGGCTCTTCCCCAGTCAAAACTGACACTAATGCTGAAGCACTTTCCGTAGGAAAAATTAATCCCGCAGTGCCATCAAATGAGCCTGTAAAGCTTAGTTTGACTGATGCTAAACTCGCCTCATGAAATCGGCTATTTAATTCTTCATAAGCTGCCGTTGCTGTTAAAATTTTTACAAAAGGAATTTCTAATTGAATGTGGGAATCCACCATTTCATTTAGTAAACTGGCGGCTCGACCAACTCCAATATTGATTAATTCTTGTAAAGCATCTAGTTGATCTGCTGTCACATTCATGGCATATCTATTCCTTGGTGTTAATAGCTTGCTGTACTGCTGCGCGTAATTCTTGTTCTTTGGGTGGTTTATTGATAAAGTTAATTGCACCTAAACTATAGCTTTGATTCCGGGCGCTTTCTTGAATATCTGCGGAAATAATAATTGTGGGAATGTTTAAGCCTTCATTTTGTAAAGCCTGGAGAAATTCAAACCCATTCATATCTGGCATTAGTAAATCAGCTAACACACAACTAGGCTGATATTGATGAACTATTTCTAATCCTTCACGTCCATTGCTGGCTTCTAATATTTCATACCCATCAACTTGCAAAAACTTCCGAATCATCCTGCGAGAAAAAGCCGCATCATCAATAATTAACACTAAGCTCATCAGCCTGTTCCTGAAAAATTTATTTGCTTATATTTCTTCATTTTAGATTTGTGATTTTGCCTAGCAATCTGGTTAAATAAAATGCAGACTTTTGCAATTATTTTTAATTTTTATATAAGTTAATTTTATATTTTTTCAACAAAATCAACATATCCATAAAAGACATATAGTGCTGAAACTATAATGCTACTTAGAGGATAGTTTTGTCAAATTTGTTAGGTTTTAGAAACATGATCTATGCTTGACTGAGCTTGCCGTAACCAGTTTAAAACCGTTGTGTGGTGAATCTCTGTGACGCGTTCAATTTCCCGGAGGCTCATCCCCTTGAAATACATTTTTAAGCAAAGTTGCTTGATATCATTTGAATAGCTCCAAGAATGGTAAGATTCGAGAAACTGACGACCACAATGTTTACACTTGTAGCATTGTCTGTTTTTACGACGACCATTTTTAGCTGTTTGAGTTGAATGACAACGAGGACATTGCATTGCTCACACTTTAATGATTATGGGTCATCATTATACTTTCAGCATTATCTACTAAGGGCATCTCTCTTGAGAAATATCTCTGTTGATTTTAAAAATATTAAAATTAAAACAAAAGATAGAAATTTATGGCTGACAAATCCAATGGAGTTAACAGAAATTGACAATGATGACATAGAAGCATTTCTTGTGGAAAGCAATGAAAGTTTGTCGCAAATTGAAAGGGACATCATTGAGTTAGAGAAAGCATCTGTCAATCGAGCAGCGTTAGATAGAATTTATCGCTCACTCCATACACTGAAAGGAAACTGTGGTTTTTTGCCTTTTCCCAAGCTAGAATCACTAGCTCATGCAGGAGAAAGTTTAATTTCTTGTTTGCGTGATAGTGCCAAGCCATCATTGGAGAACAATAGCGATCGCAACGTTGCAGTTACACCACAAATTATTACTGCCTTACTCCAAACCGTAGACAGCATCCGTCAGCTGCTATCGCAAATTCAAACAACCAAGCAAGAAGGCGATGCAGATTATTCTACACTTATTTGTGCTTTAACGAAACTACAAGAAAACCAGCAGGTAATTGCGGTATTATCATCATCGCCAACCCAGCCCAGTGAAGTGGAAGAAAGTGCCATCACCGGATCAGAATCAGCTTATATTCGCGTGAATGTGAGTTTGCTAGATCAACTAATGAACTTAGTCGGGGAACTGGTTTTAACCCGTAACCAAGTCATAGATTTATCCCAGAGATATAAAGATAGTAACTTGAGGGCAACTTGCCAGCGCCTGAATTTAATTACTAGCCAATTGCAGGAAGAAGTGATGAAAACTCGCCTGCAACCTATCAGTACAATTTGGCAAAAATTCCCTAGGGTAATTAGAGATTTAGCGATCGCATACGGTAAACAAGTAACTGTCGAAATTCAAGGAGCCGATACAGAAGTTGATAAAAGTATTATTGAAGCGATTAAAGACCCCTTAACGCATTTAGTCCGCAACTGTATTGATCATGGCATAGAATCACCAACTCATCGCCATACTGCGGGTAAGTCAACCACAGGTAATATATATTTGAAAGCTTGTTATGAAAACAGCAAAGTCAACATTGAAATTAGCGATGATGGACGCGGTTTATCGCCAGCAGAACTGAAAATGCGGGCGCAGCAACTAGGGCTAGTTACCCCTACACAGGTGGAGATAATGAGTGATGCAGCAGCCATCAATTTAATTTTCTTACCAGGCTTTTCCACCGCCGCACAGGTAACCAACCTTTCTGGGCGCGGTATGGGGATGGATATTGTCAAAAGTAATATTGAGAAAATTAATGGCACTATTGAAATAGAGAGTCAGCCGGGACAAGGAACCAAATTTCAACTCAAAATTCCCCTGACATTAACAATTATTCCAGCATTAATTGTTAAAAGTCATGGCGATCGCTACGCCATCCCCCAAGCCAGCCTGCAAGAATTAGTACGCTTAGAACCAGAGCAAGCACACCAACAAATTGAAACATTTTACGACGTACCAGTATATCCCCTGCGGGGAAATCTCATCCCCTTAGTTAACCTCAATCAAGTCCTACACCCATCAAACCCTCCCCACTCAGCACTCAGCACTCAGCACTCAGCACTAGTCCTAGTAGTTATCCAAGCCGACAACTACCAATTTGGACTAATTGTAGACGCAGTGGAAGACATACAAGATATTGTAGTCAAACCTTTAGGGAAGCAATTGCAAGCTTTATCTGTGTTTATGGGTGCGACAATTATGGGCGATGGCAGAGTAGCATTAATTATCGATGCAGTAAATTTGGCAAAACAGGCTGGACTTTATGAAAAACACCAGCTATTGTCCAGTCATTCTGATGCACACATCCCCACAGAACCAGAGGAACGCCAGTTAATTTTACTATTTCAAGGGCCGCAAGGCGCACACATGGGAATTCCCGTGGCGATCGCTTTTCGGTTAGAAGAAATTCCCGCTACTGCGATTGAAAAAGTGGGTAATCAAGATGTAGTGCAGACTGCTGGCAGAATTTTACCTGTAATTGACCTGCAAAGAATCTTCCCCAGTCAGCAGCCAAACCCTAATAAGGAAACCGAAACACTGCAATTAGTGATTGTTTCGCCCAAAGTCGGATTAAGTGTGGGCTTAGTTGTGGAGCGTATTCTTGATATTGTAGAAGAACCACTGACAATTAAAGGTATGCCTAGTAGACCAGGGGTTTTATTTTGTGCTGTGATTCAAGGGCAAATCACAGAAATATTAGATATTGAGGCTGTGATTAACATGGTTAACCCCTACTTGTTGCAAGTGAGCGATCGTGGCTGAACAACAACTCTGCACTTTTTGGTTAAATAAAACTTACTTTGGCATTGATGTGCGCCATGTTCAAGAAGTGATTCGTCCCCAAGCCATAACTCCTGTACCTTTAACACCACCAGATATTTGTGGGTTAATTAACTTGCGTGGGCAAATAATCACTGTCATCGACTTGCAGCAACGATTAGATATGGGTGAACCTGCTAGGCGGAACATCCAACCAGAAGAACCGCAGGGGTTTAATATCGTTGTATGTTCTGATCATGAAGTAGTGAGTTTACTAGTTGATGATGTTGGCGATGTCTTAGAGTTTCCCGAAAACACCTTTCAACCCCCACCCGCCACCTTAAAAGGTAGAATGCGTGACATACTGGCGGGAGCTTACCCACTGGCAGAAGGGTTTTTATTTGTTATTGATACTGAAAAAATACTCAACGTTAAAGTAATTTAGGAGCTATTGGCAATGGCTACAAACCGGACTGGGAAAACAGCCAACTCGACATCTCCCACAGAAAACAATCAAAATACCACAGATGTAAAACTACAACCTTTACTAGCCGCACTCAAAGCCGCCAAAAATGGAGATTTTACAGTCCGTTTAGCAGTTACGGATGATGGTTTAGGTGAAATTGCCACAGTATTTAATGAATGGGTGAGTTTAAACCAAAATGTCAGCAACGAAGTAGGACGCATCGCCACAGAAATCGGTACAGAAGGCAAATTAGGTTCTCAAGCTGTAGTGAAAGGTGCGAAAGGTGCTTGGCAAGAATTACTCCACAACATTAATCAAATGTCTGCCAATATTTCCGAGCAGATTAAAAGTATTCAAGAAGTTACCCTTGTTGTTGCTCAAGGTAATTTATCCCAGCACATCACCGCCGAAAATGCCGGAGAATTTCAGCAGCTAACTGATAATGCCAATCAAATGATTAGTCGTCTGCGTTCTTCTATCAAGCAAATGGCAGATGTAGCCACAGCCGTTGCATCCTCGGCGGAAGAACTCACCGCAGTGAGCAAAGAAATGACAGAAAATGCCAAACAAACCGCCGAACAGGCGACTTCCGCCTCCGTCTCAGCAGAACAAGTGAATCAAAATAGCATCACAGTAGTCACAGCAGTAGAGGAAATGGATGCCAGCATTCGAGAAATTGCCAAAACTGTTGCCGAAGGAGCAAAAGTCGCCTATCAAGCTGTCAAAACCGCCGATCGCACTAATGAGACAATAGATAAACTCGGTCAAAGTAGCATTGAAATTGGCAAAGTCATCAAAGTTATTACATCCATTGCCCAACAAACCAACTTACTCGCACTCAACGCCACCATCGAAGCCGCTAGAGCCGGGGATGCAGGGAGAGGATTTGCTGTCGTTGCCAACGAAGTCAAAGAACTCGCCAAACAAACAGCCAGCGCCACTGAAGATATTAGTCAACGCATCGAAGCCATTCAAACTGATACCAAAAGTGCGATGACCGCCATCAGTCAAATTACGGATATTATCAGCCAAATTAACGACCTGCAAAGCACCATTGCCAGTGCTGTAGAAGAACAAACAGCAACCACCAATGAAATTGCTCGCAACATAGCCGAAGCCGCCCAAGGCACAACAGATATTGCCAAAAGTATCGGCATTGTCGCCCTCAATGCTCAAACTACCACCATTGGAGCCAGTAACACTTCCGCCGCCGCCACCGAATTAGCCCGGATGGCTGTAGATTTGCAAAAGGTGGTGACGCAGTTTAAGTATTGAAGGGAGTGGGGAATAAAGAGTAGGGACTTAAAAAACTTGGTTTACTCTTTGCGCCTCTGCGACTCTGCGTGAAACTTTAAATTCTTGTTCTTAAAATTACACCATGCCAAAAATTCGGGTATTAGTTGTGGATGATGCGGTATTGGTTCGCAGTCGCGTCAGTAAAATTTTATCCAGTGACCCGCAACTAGAGGTAGTGGGAGTTGCGGCTAATGGTCGCATTGCCTTGGCAAAGATTCCGCAAGTTAATCCTGATGTTGTTCTCTTAGATGTGGAAATGCCAGACATGAACGGTTTAGAAACTCTGGCTGCCCTCCGACCAATTTATCCAAATCTACCAGTGATTATGTTTAGCACCTCCACATACGCTGGTGCGGTTGCTACTTTAGAAGCTCTTTCTTTAGGTGCTTCAGATTACGCCACCAAACCCAGTAATCTGGGAAGTGTAGAGGCTGCCAATGAACATATCCGCCAAGAATTAATTCCCAAAATTAAGCTATTTGGCGCAGGAATTATGGCATTTTCTCTAATTAATCAATTTCCTGCTGTTGTTATGCCCATCCCAAACAAAATAATACCAGTGGATGTGGTAGCGATTGGAGTTTCAACCGGAGGGCCGAATGCGCTGGCTGAATTACTCAGTAGGATACCCGCAGATGTTTCAGTTCCCATTTTAATTGTGCAACACATGCCGCCAATGTTTACAAAGTTACTAGCCGAAAGATTATCTTCTAAGTGTCAACTTCAGGTGAGGGAAGCAGTTGATGGCGTGGAATTAACTGCTGGTGATGTGTGGTTGGCACCTGGGGATTTTCATGTGATTGTGCAAAGAGAGGGAACAAAGGTGCATCTAGGAGTTCATCAAGCACCTCCAGAAAATTCCTGTCGTCCTTCGGTAGATGTATTGTTGCGTTCAGTTGCTCAAGTTTACGGTGCAGGTGCGATCGCGGTTATTCTCACAGGTATGGGTCAAGATGGATTGCATGGCTGTAAATGTATCCGAGAAGCTGGCGGACAAGTATTGGCACAAGACGAAGCTAGTAGTGTGGTTTGGGGAATGCCTGGTTTTGTGGTGAATGCTGGACTAGCAAATCGAGTTGTTCCCCTTGAGCAAATGGCAGATGAAATTATGCAGCGTGTCCATCTTGTTCAAAGGTCAGGTCTGTAATGAAACAGACAAAGAGTATAAATACTGCGGATTTTGACTATTTACGGCAATTAGTTCATCAGCATTCAGCCGTGGTGTTAGATGGCGATAAAACTTATTTAGCCGAATTACATTTGCAACCAATTGCGGAAGCAGCAGGATTTGATACTATTACCGAATTAATTGCTTACATGCGGCATCAGCCTGTGAGTGATTTACATATTCAAGCAATTGAGGCATTAGTTACTAACGAAACTTCATTTTTTCGTGATATCTATCCTTTTGAAGCTTTGAAACAATTGGTATTGCCAGAGTTAATAAAAAAACGGCGAGTTGAGCGATCGCTTAATATTTGGTGTGCGGCTTGCTCTCATGGACAAGAACCTTATAGTATTGCTATTCTCCTGCGAGAATATTTTCCTTTATTAGCTAATTGGTCTGTTCAAATTATTGCTAGTGACTTTTCTGGTAAAGTATTAGAACGGGCAAAAGCTGGGCGTTATAACCAATTAGAAATTAAACGTGGTCTCCCAAAAAAATTTGCGCGAGCGATATTTTAAATTATTAGATAATGAATGGCAAATCCAAGATGAAATTCGCAAAAATATCGATTTTCGCCAGCTAAATCTGGTTCATTCTTGGTCAGACTTACCTAATATTGATATTATCTTGCTTCGCAATGTTTTAATTTATTTTGATATAAACACTAAAAAAAAATTTACTCACCAAAGTTAAACAGCAATTAAACCCAGATGGCTATTTATTTCTCGGTAGTGGCGAAACGACGATTAATCTACATGAATCTTTTGAACGCGTGCAGTTTGACAGGAGCATTTTTTATCGATTACGTCCAGTAGCTCTAGATAATGCGATCGCACTCAGAAAATAGATATGTTAACAGGAGTGCGTCGGATATCCATAACCCCTGGTTGGTTAGCGCAGTCGAACCTCTTCCTCCTGCTATAGTTTTGCGCTGGATAGTAGATTACTGCGTTAACACAGCTTGCACCGATGCGCTAATATTGTAAGGTGTCTTTCAAAATTAAGAATATTTAAGTATTTATACTTAGTTTAATTTTAAGTCACAACAACACCCAGAAACAGTCCTGATCATCAGTTTGATAATTATCAAACCGATGCACCATACAAGTAAATTTTTAACAATTAACAATGGTAGAACGCCCAATTAAGAAATCGGAACGTCAAGCCCAAGCTAATACCGAAAACAATTCAGAAAATTCTGATTCTGCGCCTTCTATTGAATCTTATCCTAAACGCTCAAATTCTAGAGACAATCGCTCCTCTGGTAAAAGAAAAAAAGGTACAGCCAAGGAAGAAATTAAACCGCCAGTTAATCCTGCATTAGCGCGTGGGCCGAAACCAGTTAAACCCCCAGTGATTAAACCAGAACCAGAAACAGAGACGGAACCAGTCTCAGAAGAATCCCCCGCCGAATAATTAATTAAGCCAAGGTAAGATTACCTTGGCTTAATTTTTGATACCAAGTTGCTGTCAAAATTCTAGATATATTTTATACAATATATTTATTGGGGTGGCGAGTGGAAATATTATACATTGCATTAATATAGCAGTCCTCTATCATTTGTGAACAAAAATAGCCCCGACTTTTTTTGGAAAGTTGGGGCTATAAGAATATTATTTAAAACTAGTATAGTAATACTAATAAACTATTTACATACTTTTTTCATATCATAATGCCGCTACATTTTTTCCCTGAACTAAAAAGGATGCCCCAAACTCTAGATATAAAGAAAAAGTTGTCGGCGAATAGCAAAATTAGCTAACCTAGCAGGCACTTTAGAACGTTTGAGAATTGGTAAGCGCAGAAATTTCCCTGTTAGTAAACGCCCTATTCCCTTTATTCTTGCTTGTAGCCTCACTGAGAAGAAAGTGAAATAATTTACGCCTTGATTGGTAGCATACATCGGCATAAAAGCAAGCTGATTACATAACACATCTGCTCTATGAGTTTTACTTAATCCATGACGAGAATGTTCTAAATTAGGTAAGCCGCCATGCTCTCCATAGTTGCGGAAAGGAATGTAGTTTTTCAACTTGTGACGACGAAGAAAATTATCAAGATAAGTATCCCAAGTAGAATAAGCATTAGGCTCCAAGTTTTTCATGAGTTCTTCAGCAAACTTAATTAATTTTGCTGCACCTTGGGGAGTAACAATGTAAGCAACAGTTGATACAGAAAACCCTTCTGCATAGCCATTGGCTGAAACACTATATATTTGAGATGCACAAGTGTATAGCCAACACATACCCACATTAGTTTGATTAGGGTCAAAAGGTAGAGGAAGTTTGCCAAACCCCAGAACGGGAACAAAATCTGCCTCAACAATTAAAGTGGGTTGAGTTTCCCTAGCTGCTATTTGCCAAGCTCTTAAATGATTGAGTAAACAGAGATAACTAGGAGAAAAGTTTTTATACTGTGGTTGGTGCTTTTGTCGCAGGACTTCACACTGTAAACCTTCTTTAATCAAAACTGTTTGCAGTAAATTGGTTTGTTCTTTATACGCAATAATAAAAGCTCTGCCAATAACATCAGCAATTTGTAAGGAAGAAAAAGTTTGATTTTGTGAGTTTATTCGAGTATATTCAGGATTTTGGCGCATTTTCTCAAGTATGGCTTGAGAATGAGATGATGTTTTATTTGCAAGGGTTAACTCTAACATGGCAGTGTTTCCTGATAACTATTAATAATGTTTAATTACTTAGAAAATAAGTCGAATGAATATTTCTTTACTTGTTAATACTTACTTTCGCTGTTTCTTCCCAAAACAACTAGGGTAGTGCTACTTAGATATATTTAAGAATCCGTAAATGATATTTGATTTTTAGGTATGATCAGATGCTAAAAATTTTACTTTTTCTTGTTCATTTTTCTCAAATCTTCAAATTAATTTTTGACGAATAATGATTTAATAGCAAGGTAAAAATTATTAGACTTTTGTTTGTCTCAGCATATTTATCAGCCATCAATATTGAGTAAATAGTAAATTTATCTACAAGCTTGTATTTTTTTATGGCCGTATAATTACTATTTTGAAAATAAAAGTATTATTGTGTTATTCATTTAGACAGTAAATACTAGGAAAAATATTGAAAATCTATCATAACTTAGTTGATAAATATCGTAATTTCTACATTGACAGTTAAAACTTTTGTTGTATTGATTATCTAATAATGATTTTCTTGTAAATTAATTGCCATTTAGTATCATGGTAGTTATATTTGTTTTAAGTAAGCCGCTGCATCTACCTAACTGTATTCTGAAAGCATTTACCTAAAAATCAATAACAGTCTTAAGCGTCGTATTTTGCTGGAAAAGAAGCAGACGTATAACCAAATATCTTCTGAGAGTAATTTTAAGTATTGAATTTACTCTCAGTGATAAATGAACAAACTTGTGGAATTAATATCGCAGGATTAAAATTGCGGCTATACCAGCTAAATTTATTTGCGCGAGTTACAGCAGAATTGATTTGGATAGTTTCCAACTTTTAGCATGACGGACTATTTGGGATTAAATATTTACCTCAATGGCAATTTGCAAACGTATCATCGAAACCGAAGAATATAAATTTTATGTATTGATTATCAAAAACATCTGGATAGAAAAAATACTGGTAAGAAGAGCATAGTACTCAAACTACATATTTAGTTTTAATAAGAGTGTTTTAAATAATCATGATTAGTGATTTTCAATCATAAATCCTCCTCATTTTGATGCTTTTGAAGAAAAAATACATTTTTTTAGTTTAGCTATGAAGTTTATAAAAAACTGGAAGCAGAAGAAGATGATTCTGCTTCTGCTTCTACCTGGATTTTTTTCACTTGGAATTACAGCCGTAATTGCTGAAGAAACTACTAATACAGCCGTGTTGGGAGGCGACAATATTCAGTCTGTTACTTCTAATACTGTGTTTTTTACTAGAGGTGCAACTGCGTTAGAGATTATTAAAACCGCCGATCGCATCGCCGTTGAACCAGGTGATACCGTTATTTATCGGCTGGCTATCCGTAACACTGGTAACTCTCCCGCCAGCAATATTACCCTGACTGATACCCTGCCTCTCGGCTTGAATTTCGAGATGCGATCGCTGCAAGTATCTTTAACCAGCAATAACACCACCACACCCGTAACTGTATCGAGTAGTCAAGATAAGCGCACAGTAACTATCAACTACGCTGGTACTATCCCTGCACAGGGAACGATGAATGTAGTCTATGCAGTCACAGTCACACCCGATGCTGTTCGCGGAACAGGTAAAAATCTCGCAGTCGCCGCCGCAGGTAGCATCCGCAGTAACACAGCCAGCCATTTACTCAAGATTCGTCCCGGTATTATCTCCGATTGTGCAACTTTAATTGGACGAGTCTTTATTGATAAGAACTTTGATGGTGAACAACAACCAGGAGAACCAGGGATACCCAACGCCGTAATTTATATGGATGACGGGAACCGCATCCTTACCGATGCCAATGGGATGTTTTCTCTCGCCAATGTGATTGCAGGTAATCGGACTGGAACTTTAGATTTAACCAGCCTACCTGGATATAGCCTCGCACCCAACCTCTACAACATCGAGAAAAATAGCCAATCGCGCCTCGTCCGACTCGCACCCAGAAGTATGGGACGGATGAATTTTGCAGTCACACCAGCATCAGGGGAGGCGCGTAAGTAAGATGACGCAGATTAGTGCTAGAAAGCGTGACTTAACTTTATTAAGCATTTGTAGCGCCTTTCCAATTCTGCCAGTAGCGACTGCTGCCGCCCAAACACCACCACAAACGCAACAAAAAGTCGAATCACCCAATGTACCAGAGTTAATTGCACCTGTAGAAGATGATCTTGAAGCTGTTTTCTCGCCACCAAGACCAAGCCAACCAGACAAATTAGTCACTTCAGATCAGATAGAGTCTTTCTCTTCTATAGAAAATACAGAAGATAATCAGGCGAATATTTCTTCAGATCAGATAAATACGTTCACTGCTGGAGAGAAAGCCGAAACCAAGCAAACACCAGAAACAGCCGCAACTTCTATTGACTCAGACATTCGCATTATCACACCAGTTGCAGGTGTGACAACTGCCAAAACTACTAACTTGGGAGTTCAATATCATCCTAATAACCAAGTCACGGTGACATTGAATGGTAAACCCATTGATGCAGCTATCTCCCAATACTTGCATAAAGACGAAGCACAAAAGTTAAACACCTTAATTTGGTATAACGTGCCGTTAAATAAAGGTGAAAATACTATTACTGCTCAAGGTGCTGATGGTAAATCAACCAGTGTGAAAGTTACGGTTGAAGAGGTGCAGAAAAAAAATTGCGATCGCACCTACCCAAGAACCCAGAATACCAGCCGATGGACGTTCTCTCATCACATTAGAAGGTAAAATTACTGACGAAAAAGGTGAAATCATCACCGAAGATATTCCTGTCACCTTAACAGCTAGTGCAGGTCAATTTGTCGGTGCAGATCAAGATAAAGATGCACCAGGGTTTCAGGTACTTGCACGTAAAGGTGAGTTTACAGCCACACTACAAGCAGGCTTAATCGCTCAAAACGTCAAAATCCGTGCAGCCATAGACCAAAATGCAGAACTCGAAGCTTATACCAATGTAGAATTTATTACCAATCTACGTCCTTCCTTAGCTACAGGTAGCATCAACGTCAGGATTGGTGCAGGTGGTACGGATTACCGAGGTAGTTTCCGCGACTATCTCAACCCTGATAAAATCGGTCGTACTGACGTAGATGTAGATGCAGCCGTCTTCGCTACAGGTAAAGTTGGAGATTGGTTATTTACAGGCGCATTCAATAGCAAACGTCCCCTAAATCAAGATTGCAACGGAGATAACCGCCTGTTTGGTGGTGTCCAATCTTGTGAAAAAGACTATCCAGTTTATGGTGATAGTTCTAGCTTTATTAACACTGCACCTTCTACAGATAGTGTGTATGCTCGCATTGAACGCACGCCAGATATCCCAGGTGCAGAATCAGACTATTTTATGTGGGGTGACTACAGCACCGAAGAGTTTGCCAGATCATCCCAGTTATATACAGCTACCACCAGACAACTGCACGGCTTCAAAGGTAATTACAACTTCGGCAACCTGCAACTAACAGCCTTATACGCCAATAATATTCAAGGCTTCCAACGCGATGCAATTACCCCCAACGGAACCAGTGGTTACTACTTCCTCTCCCGTCGTTTAGTTATTCCTGGTAGTGAAAACGTCTTTATCGAAGCCGAAGAAATTAACCGTCCCGGTACGGTGTTGGAACGTCAAGCTTTATCCCGTGGTTCCGACTATGAAATAGATTACGATCGCGGTACATTATTATTCCGTCGTCCCATTGTCGCTACAGAATTAAACCCCTTTGGTAAAACTTTGGTACGCCGCATCGTCGTTACCTATCAAAACGACGCTGGAGAAGACAGCAAACTTTACGCCGGACGACTGCAATACAACCTGAGAACTTCCGAAAATACTCAAAACGGAAATCCCTTTATTGGTGCAAGTTACCTCAAAGAAGACCAAGGACAGCAAGATTTTGAACTCTACGGATTTGATTTCTTTGCACCTTTAGGTAATTCTGGGCAAATTATCGGTGAATATGCACACTCTCGCCATAATACCCTCGCCTTTGGTAACGTCAGTGGTTCTGCATACCGTTTAGAAGCCAGTGCGAATCTCGGTAAAAACTTCCAAGGACAAGCTTACTATCGTTCCGTCACCGAAAACTTTGCCAATAACGCCACTTGGAGTTTCACACATGGACAAACTCGCTACGGTGCATCCTTAACTGGGAAATTGGGACAAACCACCAGCTTTAATCTAGGGTACGATCGCGAAGACAACTTTGGTATTGCTCCAGCCGAACGCACTCAGTTAATTGACTTATTCAACCCCCAACCCCAAGCCGCACCAGGAAGCAAAATTAATAATTCTCTCACCACCATCCGCGCAGGTATTCAACAAAAAATCGGTCAATCAGATTTAAGTCTGGAATACGTCAACCGTTCCCGCGAAGACCGCATTACCAACAAATTCAACGGAAACGCCAGCCAGTTAGTCTCTCGTCTTGACGTTCCCTTATCCGAATCACTCACATTTCACGCGCAAAACGAACTCAACTTAGGTAAAAGCGACCAACTCTATCCCAACCGCACCACATTCGGCTTAGATTGGGCATTGTATCCTGGCGTAAGTATGCGACTAGCACACCAATTTTATGAAGGTGGCTTATTACAAGGCAATAGCATCACCAGCCTAGATACAATTGTCGAACATAAATTTTCCCCAGATACCACCGTTCGAGGTCGTTACTCAATTTTAGGCGGTGCGGATGGCATGACTGACCAAGGTTCCGTATCTCTAAATCACGGTATCCGCCTCGCACCAGGATTAAAATTAAGCCTTGGTTACGAACACATCTTTAAAGATATTTTTGGCGACTCAGCCACAGGTATCCGATTTGCTCAACCTTACGCCGTCGGACAAACTGCTTCCTCATTAGGGTTGTTTGCGGGTGATGTTTACAGCATCGGCTTAGATTACACCGATAACCCCAACTTTCAAGCCAACGCCAGATTAGAACATCGTAGCGGTAGTGACGGCAATCATACAGTAATTTCCGCCGCCGCCTCTGGTAAACTCTCCCCCGCTTTAACTGCGGCGGTACGCTATCAACAAGCAGGCGGCGCAAACCAACTCTTGCAAGGACTAGGAGACACCGCAAATCTGCGCGTCGGGTTAGCCTACCGTGACCCCAACGACGATAAATTCAACGCCTTATTAGGGTACGAATATCGCCAAAACCCCGCCACCACACCAGATACCTTATTAGCTGGTAGTGGTAACGGTTCCATAGATCATATTTTCTCAGCCGAAGCGATTTATTCACCCAATTGGCAATGGGAACTGTATGGTAAATACGCCTTCCGCAGCAGTTCTACTTCCCTATCTGAAGATTTTACCAACCATAGCAGCGTCCACCTAGCACAATTACGCACAACTTACCAATTAGGCTACCGTACAGACTTAGCTGTCGAAGGACGTTGGCTAGGTCAACCAGAACAAGGCTTCAACGAATTTGGGTTAGCTGTCGAAGGTGGGTATCATTTAACACCAGATTTACGAATTGGTGTCGGTTACGCCTTCGGGAGTGCAGATGACCGAGATTTTAGCGGTTATCGCTCCGCCGGCGGCCCCTATTTAAACATCAGCTTTAAACTCAATGAACTTTTCGGTGGTTTCGGTAGGCAAAAAGTAGTACCACCACAACAGCAAGAGTCAGTAGTTCAACCAGTAGCCTTAGAGTCGAAGTGAGGAGAGCAATGATACCAAAAAACCACCCTAATTCCCTAAAACCCTCTCAAACTCCTCTTCCTTGGCGTACTTGGCGTACTTGGCGGTTCGTTCCTTTCTTACTTCTAATCCTCCCCCAAATTGCGATCGCCCAAACATCCCCCACATCCCTACAAGTAACAGTCAACACTAACCAAGATGGACAAATACAACCAGACGACAAACTCACCTTACGCGAAGCCATTGCCCTAGTAAACGGTAATCTCTCCGTAGAAAAATTGAGTAACCAAGAAAAAGCGCAGGTACAACCCAGTAATAACAACGCGCGAATTGAATTTAACTTACCGCCAAATCAAACCACTATCCAACTACAGCAAGAATTACCACCCCTAAACACACCAGGATTAATAGTAGACGGTACTAGCCAACCAAGTTACGATGCGTCACGTTCTGCAACGGCGGAAATTGCCATTCCTCAACCAATAGTCACTATCACACCCGCCGCCAACCAAGAGATATTGCGTGGTTTTACAGTCGTCGCTGATAATGTGCAGATTCGCGGTTTAAGTATCTACGGTTTCCGTTCCCTCAATCAAGGCGCAACCTTAACCACACCACCAGCCGATATTTTCATTTCCCATCGTTTACCGCCTCCTAATACCAAACAGCAACAACCACCCAACAGTAATTTTCCCTTTGGAGACAAAGACATTCCACCCAAAGGCGTGGTAATTGAAAACAACTGGTTAGGCATTACCCCAGATGAGAAAATGCCAGAGAACACCTCAGCCTTTGGTGTCTACGTTTTCAACAGCACCGGGACAACAATCAGACGTAACCGTATTTCTTACCATGAAGGCAGTGCAATTATTACCTCAGTGCGTGCTGAAAATACCTTAATGACAGAAAACATCATTGTTGGTAACGGTATAGCCGGAATGCCTGATGCAGTCAGATTAGAAGGGGTAATTGCTAATTCTCAACTGCAAGGAAATTTGATTTGCGGTAACGATGGGGCTGGTGTTTATTTATTCAAACCCACAGGTAACGTCAAAATTCACGATAACCGCATCACCTTTAACGGTAGACGTTTGCGCCGCGCCGCAGTTTACTTAATGGGGAACGCAAATCAAGTTACTGATAACGAAATTCGCAACCAAACCGGGCCGGGAGTATCAGTGACAGCCTTTGGTACTCATGGTAGTTTTGGGAGTGCGATCGCTAACATCATTCAAAATAATAGATTTAGCGATTTAGAAGGTTTAAGTATTGACCTCAACACCCAGCAGCAACTAAACATCAGCGACTTTCAACGAGGAGACGGCCCCAACCCCAAACGCAACAGTCCCAACCGCAGACTTGAAACAGCCAATGGTGCGGTGAACGCACCAGAATTTGCAAGTTCTCAGTTATTACTAGTTAACGGTCAAGCCTTAATTAGCGGTGCGGCTGATCCTGGTACTAAAGTGCAGATATATCGCGTCCAGGGAAACGAGAAATATGGCCCTTTAAGTGAACCACTCACAACATTAACTGCCGATGAAAAAGGTAACTTTAGCGGTAGTTTAGCAGGTTTGCGGTCTGGGGAGAGAATAAGTGCGATCGCCACCCATCCAAAATACGGTACATCCGAACCAGCCTACAACGCCATCATCACAGACCCATCTGGGAAAAATAACTCACCCTCTTCCATAAATAATTCCACACCACCCAAATGTGTCAGCGTACCCCTACCACCACAACCAACCCCACAACCCGAACCAGAACCTATCCGGCTGAAAGCTCCACGCATCATTCACTTTGCCTTAGACAAAGACTTCATCAGCCAAGAAAGCAGCACAGTCCTCAACCAAGTTGCTCAAGTCTTACAACAATATCCCTTCATTGTCATTGAAATTGAAGGTCATACAGATATCCGCGCCAGTGATGCCTACAACTTAGACTTAGGCAAACGCCGCGCCATGTCTGCCAGAAACTACCTCCTCAAACAAGGAATTGCCGCCGAAAGAATGACCATTCGTTCCCTTGGCGAAAAACAACGACGCACCTCCGGTAACACCGTCATCGATACAGCCAGAGATAGACGAGTAGAAATAATTTTCAAAGATACCAGAGGACTAGAAATCATCCTTGAAGAACAAGAGAAAGACTTGCAAATAGAACCCACTTCTTAACTAACTCAAAACTTACGCAAAAACCCTCTTTAACTCTTATACCTTTGTGTCCTTTGCGCCCTTTGCGGTTTATTCAAAATGCTAAAACCCCACCATTCTCACAACCATCTCCTAAAACTTATCCGTAGTGTTACCCTCATCCTCACTACCCTCAGCTATCAAAGCCTAATATTACTCACCCAAGCACCAGCCACAGCCCAAGTCGCACCCCGCTTATGTGCCACCCCCGGTAAAGACGGCCCCAGCAACTTAGGCGGCATCATCAACACTTACTACCCTGGTGCAACAAATACAACCGTTGCCGCAGGCTCAACCACCATCCCTGTCGGTGCAATTAACCCCAACGGTTCTACCACTCCCATTACTGCGGGAGACTTATTGCTCATCATCCAAATGCAAGGCGCAGATATTAACTCCAGCAACACTGATAGTTACGGTAATGGAGTTTCTGGTGGTGGCAATAATGCCAATGTTAACCTTGCTCCCGCAACCACAGGTGCTAGTGGCAACCTCAACAATGCCAACTTCACAGCAGGTAATTATGAATATGTTGTCGCTACTGGGCCAATATCTGGCAGTTCCATCCCCATTCAAGGCATCAATGGCGGAGGACTAATTAATTCCTACAGTAATACCCCATTCGGAACTCAAGGACAAAGAACCTATCAAGTCATCCGTGTACCGCAATATTCCAGTGCCACCATGAGTTCTAGCCTCACCGCCGCACCTTGGAACGGTGCTTCAGGCGGAATTTTAATTTATGATGTTGCAGGCAACTTAAATTTAGCCAGTGCCACTGTAGATGTAAGTGGTATTGGGTTCCGTGGCGGTGCAGGTCGCCAACTACGTGGTGATACCACTGGTAGTCTTACAGATTATGTGACTTTATCCACTACTAATGCCAACGGTTCTAAAGGGGAAGGTACTGCTGGCACACCCCGCTATGTACTGAATTCCGCAACTATTTCAGCCATTGATACTGGTGTTGAAGGCTATCCTAGTGGGAGTTACGGCCGTGGCGCACCTGGTAATGCTGGTGGTGGTAGTACCGATGGTAGACCATCTAGCAACAATGAAAACTCCGGTGGTGGTGGCGGTAGTAATGGAGGTTCGGGCGGTCTAGGCGGTCGTTCTTGGACATCTGGGTTATTTGTTGGTGGTTTTGGTGGCGCTAACTTTCCTGCTACCAGCAATCGTGTTGTCTTAGGTGGTGGTGGTGGTGCTGGCACAACAAATCAGGCAACTAGCGCATCTGTAGGTATTCCCACTAACGGTATTGCTAGTAGTGGCGCTAATGGTGGCGGTATGGTGTTGATTCGTACTGGCAGTGTCAGTGGTACTGGCACTATCAATGCTAACGGAGCCAGTGCTTTTGATGTCCGTCAAGATGGTACTGGTGGGGGTGGTGCTGGTGGTAGCGTGGTGGTGATGGCTGCCAATAATAACCTTACTGGTTTAACCGTAAATGCCAGAGGTGGTAACGGTGGTAATGTCAGATTCAGCAGTGCAACTCAACCGTTTGATGGCGCTCATGGCCCTGGTGGTGGTGGCGGTGGTGGAGTTGTTTTTACTAGCTCTGGTGCTAGTGTTAACGTTACAGGCGGGCAGAGTGGCACAGCAAAAGACCCCGTTGATCCTGCTGACCCTTATTTTGGTGCTACCGCAGGTACAGGTGGTATCAGCCAAGCCGTTGGTACTATCCCTGGTGCAAGTTCTGGCGCACAATGTATTCCTCAACTGACTATTACTAAAACCACCAGCACACCAGGGCCAATTATTAAGCCAGGTAAGGCAACTTATACCATCACTGTTGGCAATGCTGCTAACCGAGCTACTGCTACCAATATTGATATTACCGATCCGTTGCCTAGTGGTTTTAGTTTTGATGGTTCTGTTACTCCTACCGTGACCTTGAACGGCGGCGCAACACGTACCAGTGTGAGTAACCCAACTGCTGGTGCAACAACGCTGAATTTTGGTAGCTTCAATATTCCCGGTGGCGCAAGTGTGCAGATTACCTTTACTACCGATGTGGCTGCAACTGTACCTGATGGAGTGTACAACAATGGTGCCACTGCAACCTATCTTGACCCCACCCGAACAATAGCAAATGGGACAACCAGTGTGACTTACGACCCCGCAACAGTAGGAGAAGAAGTAGCAGTTGGTTCTGCTACACCCACTCCACTTTTAAGGTTGCGGGGTGTGAAACGAATTACCAATGTTGTCAGAAATGGTTTGCCTTTGAGTGGTGTTAACTTTGGTAGTTTTATTGATGATCCTAATGACCAAAACGATAACGCTCCAGGTTGGTCTCAACTTTCCCCAGTAGGAATTATTAACCTGAGTTCGCAATTCACTTTACAAAGTGGCGATGAAGTTGAATATACAATTTACTTTCTTGCCGATGGCAACCAGGCAATACAGAACGCCAGATTTTGTGACCCTATCCCTACAGGTACAACATTTATTAGTAACAGCTTTGCTTCCGCTAGTGGAATTTTAGTGAATTTAGCTAATATAAATACACCCAGAACTAATACTGCGGATGGCGATAATGGTAGCTTTTTTTCACCTTTAGCTCCTTTAAGTGCCAATAATGTGTGTCCTAATCAAACTAATCCCACAGGAGCAGTAGTTGTGAATTTCGGCACTCTCAACTATACAGCAGGTAGCAATTTCGGTTTTGTACGCTTCCGTGTCCGAGTGGATTAATAGAATGATTGGGAGAGTATGTGAGGTTTACTATCTTACACATACAGTAATGGCTTTGAAATTTTTAGATTAAGATTAACCATTACTAGATTTATTATCATGTTGTTGAAACCGGAAGTGAAGTAGTAGGAACAGGTGTTGATTTCAGCCAAAAGTTAAAAAGTTCTTGAAGAGCCACATTGAGTTTTTTAATAAAAAATTCTGTTTCTTCAACAGTAATTTTTTTTGAGTGCGATTTTGTCTTTTTATCTACTGGATGATCAACACGGTTTCGCATTGAGCCAAGTTCTTTCCAGGTTTCGTATCCATTGGGAAGAGAATTGGTGAAAACTTTTCTGTCCGTCAGTGACGCATACCCATCATGTAATCCTGATTCATTGGGAAAAGCATATTCATAAAAAGCAATGAAAGTGAGAGGTGCAAATTGATGAAAGGTTCTGATATAAGCACTTGGGGATGTATGATAATTACTCACAGATTCTCGTAATTGCTCAACAGCCCTTTCATAATGAATTCTATAAAACAAATAAAGATTAGTTGGTGGTAACGAAACATTGTAAGTATTAGAGATTGTTTGATAAATAAAGCATATTTTTGGTGCATTTGGTGATAAGCCAACATCTCTAATTAAATCTGACAACCCACTCATTTCTGTATGATACTGGGTTAAATCTTGCCAAGTAACATTACATTTATTTTTTTGCAATAGATAAATGGCTAATCTGTGCATTACAGGGCTTTTATCACTACAAATTAATCGAAATAATGCTAAAAGCTTACTGTGCGATTTAATTCTTTGAAAAGCTCCATAAGCTAATTCTTGCCGAAGAAGTGATGAATTTTCTGGATAAACTTTACTATTATTCTGTTCTTGTTGCAGGCATTCCATAAAATAGGAATGTTGACCAGGAAGTTTAGCCAATATTCGAGCAGCTATCATTCTGGCATACCAGTCCATTCTGGCATCGGCTAACCATGTTCGACATATATAAGCAGCATTTTTAGCTTTACCAACCCGATATAAAGCCCATAGTGCATTAGCACGATGCCAGGAGTATACTTCATGTTCATCTATAAATTTTTTCAAGCCTTCTATTATATCTAAATCATTTTTAAACTTTCCTAGACAATAACATACTACTTCAGAGCGCCAAGGCAGTTTATATAGCAAATCTAGAAGCATCTCACGTATTGATTCATGAGATTCTAAGCGATATAAGCAAAATACAATATTTGATTCAGCTTCTTTGCATTTTTCTGAATGATTCAATAGCAAATATGCTTCTATAAATGTATCTCGTAATTGTTCTTGTAGCTTATTATTTCCATTTATATCTATATTCAAGTGTGTATTTGAAACATATTCTTCATCTTCATTAATTTCCTCTAACGAAGGTAAGCTATGTAGTATATCGGACTCTTCTGTATCATCTGTAGCTGTTTCTAATAAATCTTTATTAATTTTCTCTAAATCCGGTAAACCATGCAATATTTCTACTTCTTCTATATTATCTGGGGCTGTTTTTTTTGATATAATTTGCTGCTAAATCAGCTTGTTCAATTAGAGGATTAGCAGGCTCTTTAATTAAAGTATAATCTCCATTTCCTGTAGGGTCTGTAATTATAAAGCGTAAATGTATAATTTCCTCATTTATATCTGCAATTTCATGAATGCTAGTTTTAGTGACCTGAGCCACTAATCCAGCACGTTTAAGTTCTAAATCAAAAAGAATTAGCCCTTGTTGAACAGTTGGCTTATCCTGTCATAAAATACGTATATCGTCTACATAACGTACATAGTTATACCCTCTGCAAATCATTATCTTGTCAAGTTCATGTAAGAACAAATTGGCTAAAAAGTCTGAAGCATTACTACCTTGAGGAATTCCTCGACTCATTTTTACATCTACTGTATGTGCTGACCATTTTGAAAGACATTCTTTCAAAAGATTTCCAAACTTGTTGCACATTTGATGTCCACAATATTTATCTACAATCTGAATCAGTCTCTCATGATCAATAGTGTCATAGAATGACACAATATCTGTTGATGCGATCCAAGAATTCCCATTACGATATAATTTCTCAACCGAATTAACAAAGTTGTTATACTGTTGTTTCCACGGTTTGAGCATCCATCGTTTACCGGAACCAGCGTAAATATTTCCAAATATATGCTGATTCTCGTGAGATACTAAATATTGATGGCTTTCGTCAGCAATAACGTTAACTAAAGCCTGGTAAACAATAACATCAGGTACAGCCATGAGTGACATTGTTCTCAATGTCGTTGATGGTTTTGGAACATAAACTTTATGATCCGCTAGAGGTGTATAGGGAAAATCTTCTGCTTTTATTTGTCTTATTAAATCTTTGAGATTTGCTTCAAGATTAAATGCAAATATTTTAAACCCTAACTCATCAATAATCATACGGCTAGTAACATTAACTGTTCTTTGCCAAGCAAGTAAAAAATTATCATAAGTTAGAAATCTATCCCACAAATTTTCACTCATCATCGTTGATTGATATTTTGACTTTAATACTGTGTAAAAAATTAATTATATAGTTTATTTTTATACTCACTACTCGATATTACCTTAAGTGCTAACTGGAAACACAAGAATGAAGTATTTTATGAATCTATCCCACTAATAAAATTCTATTAATCCAGATGTGAATTGTGGCAAGAGAAAGAAAACCGTTGAAGCAGGCAGCAATTCTCTCCCAACGAACTACAAGTCGGCGGTATTTTCGTTGAAACCATGCGAAACAACGTTCTTGCTGAAAGCGTGGAACTGAAATTTTAATTGGTCTACCTCGATTTTTCTGAGTCTTCCAAGTACGCTTGGGCAATTGAGGTCTAATACCAAGTTTACGTAAAGCAGCACGTTTGTCCTTGGAATCATAACCTTTGTCAGCAGCAAGAACTTTAACTCGTTTACGAGGTCTACCAGGTTTATTAGTCTTGACTTTGACACTATCGATTAGTGGAATAACTTGATCTCGTTCACTACCATTAGCAGGTGTTGTGCAATTAGCTAAAGGCATTCCATTACCATCTGTTAGGGTATGGATCAAAATCCCTTTACCTTTATACCCATACTTAACCCCCTCACCGCCACCTTTTCCAGGGGGAAAAAGACCCGTCTACAGCGCCGTAATTCCAGTTGATTAAACCCTTCTCTTGAGCAATTCCTAATGTACTTGCTTGTAAACTTTCTAACGTTCCATCTGTTTCCCAACGTTGTAACCATCTATGTGCTGCACTTTTTGATGCCCAAATCTCTCCCTTTGGCACATCACACCAACGACATCCAGTTATCAATATATACAGCAATGTATTAAGTACATGGCGAAATGGCGCATGAGGCATTCTCCGTTCTCTTTTTTCTGGTTCTTTGGGGAATATATCTTCAAACAGCTTCCACTCCAGGTCACTTAATCCTTCAAATCGCCCAGCCATACCCTCATCAAACTTACCGTCATCAACAGCAGATTATCATATTGCTGGTATTAGTGGGATAGGTTCAATGTATTTGCCTTTTCTGAGTTGACTTTGGTAATGAATTCTGACAAAACTCTATGTTGCTAGTCCTACCACTTTTCGTAGCGTGACTATGTGGCATTTTCTGTGACGCTATATTTGTTCACTGTTTGAGGTACTCATTTTTTTAGCATTTGAGCCTTTGTTTCACTCTGTCAGTCTGTTTTTATTTTCTGCCGAGAGTGAATGAATACTTACACCCTTGTAAAAAACCTACATCTGTCAGGCTTGATAGCGCGGGTGGAGTCTTTATGTGCGTCTTCATATTAGATTGGTATAAAGGCAATAAGGAATACTAGAGTGGAAAACTTTATTCACCCATCAGTCCGCGAACGCTGGACATTAGCTGGACGTAAAGCTTTAATTACCGGAGCTACAAAAGGAATTGGTTTAGCAATTGCTCAAGAGTTTTTGGCTTTAGGTGCAGAAGTCATCATTGTGGCTCGCAATTCTGAAACAATTGAGCAACAGATTAATAATTGGCATTCTCTTGGAAAAGTTTATGGAGTTGCAGCCGATGTGGCAACTTCTGAAGGTCGTCAAATAATGGAGGAGTACGTCAGTAAAACCTTTGGAACACTCGACATTTTGGTGAATAACGTCGGCACAAATATTCGTAAGTCAGCAAATGATTATACAGAAGCAGAAGTTGCGGCGATATTTCAAACTAATCTCACTTCTATATTTGAACTTTCTCGACTGTTTTATCCCTTACTAAAAACCAGTGAAAACAGCAGTATTGTCAACATCAGTTCTGTGGCTGGATTAATTTCAGTTCGCACTGGCGCACCTTATGGTATGACCAAAGCCGCACTTGTGCAGTTAACGCGATCGCTGGCTGTAGAATGGGCAAGTGATCACATTCGTGTTAATGTGATCGCACCTTGGTTTATTCAAACTCCCCTCACTGAACCTCTACTGAAAAATCCTGAGACTTTAGATGCAGTCCTTTCTCGTACCCCAATGAAGCGTGTAGGTCAACCAGAAGAAGTAGCAAGTATTACGGCTTTTCTCTGTATGTCCGCCGCATCTTACATTACAGGACAATGTATTGCTGTTGATGGCGGATTTATGGCATTTGGTTTTTAAGTCGAATTTTATTTTAAAATGGGCTAACTCACAGTGATTGAAATGAGGTTAAATCCTACTTATGACTTAGCACTTAGCCCTCAGCACTGCGATAACATAACTTCTAAGCGTTGATTTTTATTCAGGACTAGCCGTGTTGGAAGCAATAATATTTCTTATTCACGGGATGCAAAAATTTTTAGTACCTATTTGTTTTGTTGTAGCATGGGGTTTAATGATTCTCGTGGCATGGAGTTTGTGGAGTACAGCACGAGATAGTGTCGCTACAGCCAAACAAATGCACCAAATTCCCTGTCCTGGGTGCCAGTTTTTTACCGATGACTATCGCCTCAAATGTACTGTACACCCTTCTGTCGCTAACACAGAAGAAGCGATCAACTGTATGGACTATCAGCCAAAGACGAATCCTTATTTGTATTAAGAATGTAAGGGTGTAGGGATATGAGAGTGTTCTCAATTTCACACTTCATACTTTACTCATGTCTAACAACACTTTTAACACCCCCCGACGTTGTGCTTCTGCAAAAGCTGTAAGACCTTCGATGAGAGGATAATGGGCGTGAATTAAAGGTTTTACGTCCACTTTTTCTGCTGCTAATAATTCCAACGCTGCGGAAAACGGGCCACAACGGGAACCAATAAGGGTGATTTCGTCTACAACCAGAGACGAAGCATCTAAACTCAGGTTGCCTGCGTAGGTACTTTTCATAACTAGGGTACCACGGGGACGTAAAGCGCGACGAGCGATCGCAAACCCTTCGGCATTACCCGTACAATCTACAGAAATATCAAAAGCTTTATCTGTAACTGCATCAACTAAACCAGTTTTAATTCCTCTCCCGGCTAAGTTCGCCAGTTTTTCAGGATGACGACCCACAACCAACAACTGACAATTAGTTAAAGCCAATGTTTGTGCTACCAGTTGACCCAACTTCCCATCTCCCACCACTAACACACAGTCATCAGGACACACAACCACTTGCCGTTGAATTTCCAAAGCTGCGGCTAGAGGTTCGGTAAAAGTTGCAACATCTGTAGACACATTATCCGGTACAGGATGTAAGTTTTTTACGGGTAAACACAGATAATCTGCAAAAGCCCCGTGACGATTCACAATACCCAATACTGTGCGATTTTCGCAGTGAGTCGGCTGTCCCCGAAGACAAAAGCGACAATGACCACAGGCTGCGTTAATTTCGCCTACTACCCGTTGATTGATTAAGTTCTCTGGGCCTTGTTCCACAACACCGACAAATTCATGCCCCAAAATCCCAGTATATGGATAGTAACCACGCTTCAACTCCAGGTCAGTATTACAAATTCCCGCCCGCAAAACACGTACCAAAGCTTCGCCTAATTGCGGTTCTGGAACTGGAATATCTGTGCGTAGTTGCAGTTGTTGGTTTTCAAGCCAGAGTCCTTTCATACTACTTCACTGGTAGATACTGTACTCACCGGTGATTAGTATAGCAGTCATATTAGACAAGGGAGACGAGAGAAGGGGGACAAGGAGGACAAGGGAGACAAGGTAGACAAGAAAGGCAAGGAGAAGAGATGTTTGGAAACGATTTATGTCTACTTTGTGTTTAACTCTGCATTGCCAAATTTTTCTCAACTTGGGCAAATTCAGTCTTTTCCTGAGAGAAATTAATCTCAAATTTACTTAACCAAACTACCAAATCTTCCGAATGAATGGCGATTTCGCTGCCTAAAGTTTTAATATAAAGCAACCCATCACTAATAATTAAATCTCGGATGGGATACCAAGAATCACGATTTTGAATGAGCAAATCTAAAGGAATAGAACTCCTTAAAACCTGCTTGCGATATTTCCACCAAGCACGCCATAACAATACAGATTGAGTACAGTGCATCTGATAACCCTGCGGCACTTCACAATATTTATAATGATAAAAACCGCGATTATCTATTTCTCCTTTGATCAGATAACTATAATCTAATAATGTCTGATTTATCGATTCCCAATGAGATGAATTTGGCTGAACTAAAAACTCCAAAACTGGATGATTTAAATTGGCTGTAGCAATTACACCTTGAGATTTTGCTGTGAGTTGATTAGTTTTATAGACGGTTTGTGCTGTTAAAGCCGAGTTAGATAATAAAATGTCTTTTTTTTTGGATGCTTTTGTCTACGAACTCACGAATTAGCTCTAGATTGGATAACATACACCTATAGGACTAATATTTGATTTTTGAAAAAGCTCCGTACATCTGAAGAGTGGGAAAATCAAAGGTAGTGTGACGGATAAACCATTCAAACATCCATTTTAAATGAGAAAATGAAGGGAGCAAAGCACAAAAACGTCGAACCCAGGTTTTGGCTTGCAACCAAACATCCTCAATAGGGTTTTGTGTTGGACAATTAGGAGCAAAACGAACGCAGTGTATTTTCCACTGGTCAGTTGAAAGTCCTTTATTCAGTTCATCCAAAAAATTCTTAATTTCTTGAGAACGATGGTAACTAGCACCATCCCAAAAAATTAAATAATTGCTGATTAGGAGACTCATCTAGCAAATAACGTAGATAATCAATCGTATTTTGGGAATTTCCAGCATCATAAGTTTTAAGTATTAATTCTCCTTGAAGATAGTCAATGGCTCCATAATATGTTTGTTTCTCTCGTTCATTGACCACCGGAACCATAATTTCTTGGTCTGTTTTACCCCATATATAACCACTTAAGTCTCCCCACATTAAATGACATTCATCAATCAGTAGCACTCTTAATTTACCTGTTTCAATTTCGCTCCGGTTGTTTTCCAACAATGTTTCAATCTCTTTTTTTGTTGCATCAACAGCATCTGGGTCGGCTTTTGGGTTAACTTTCGTGTTTTTTTTCCAACTTATTCCTGCTGCTTTAAACAAATCGTAGTAACTTTTTTTCGTTTCGTAAACTACATCGTATTCAAAAGCTAGTTTATACTCTAATTCTCCTATTTCCCAATAATCCTTTGTTTGAAGCCAACTCAATACTTCCTCTCGCTGCTCATTACTCAAATAGCTTTTTCTTCCTTTATAATTTAGTCTTAGACCATCAACACCATTCTCCTCATATACTTGTTTCCAACCTGTTATTGAACCAAGTGAAACACCAAGAATTTTCTTGATTTCCTCATATAAGTAACCTTGATAAACCAGCTTTACTGCTAATCCTTTTCTCGCTTCACGGGCATTTATATTTTGAACTATAAATTCCTCTAGTTCAGCGATCGCCTGCTGCAAGTGCTGATTCAGCATTGTTCTTCCTTATACTTATTACCTGTCTCCGTATTATCTCTTGTTTTTTTTCAAAAATCAAATATGATTCCTATATGGTTGATTACTGAGTCAGGGTTAGATTATGTAACTTATAAGTTTCACCAGGACTTCAACCCAATCAGGATTATTAGAGTTAGATTCATAATTTCGTGAACTTAAAGTAAAAAAGCCTAAACCCAAAAGACTGGTCTAGGCTTGTTCCATCAGCGTTGTGATGAATATTAAATTTTCAACTCTTTGAGAAATGGTTCAAAAATTGGAGCTAGTTCTGAACGGCTGAGAACTAGGGTAGGATAAGAGCGATCGCTATAATCTTCTCCCTTAATCAAAGGAAATGGCTCAGTTTTGAGAGAATTCCAACTCCCACCAGCCGCTTGCACAATTACCCAAGCGCCAGCAAAGTCCCAAACTTTTGGTGTCGCTTCAATTCCACCCAACACTGCGCCAGTCGCAACGGTGAGAAAGTTATAACTCGCCACACCCAACATCCGAATTTTGCAGGGAAATTTTGGTTGGATAACTGCTGTACTGCGAGAACAAAGGTTAAAAAAGTGATGATTGCTGGGAGCATCCGCACTGGTATGTATGGGATGATTGTTGAGAAATGCGCCAGTGGGTGTTGCTAAACCAGATGTACCTTGCCAAAACCCGTGAAAAGTTTGCCCTAATGGCGGTACGTGGATATATCCAAAAACAGGCGTACCTTGATACAGCAAAGCCAAAGAAATCGACCAAATCGGAATACCACGGGTAAAATTCGTTGTCCCATCTAAGGGGTCAATTACCCAACACCATTCTGTCCCCGGAAATGTCTTGTCAGCTTCTTCGCTGAGAATACCATAACCGGAAAAATTAGCGGCGATCGCATCTCGAATTTCTTGATCTGCCCATCTATCGGCGCGTGTTACCAAACTACCATCAGCTTTTTGTAAAGCCTGCACCTGTCCAAAATCCTGCATTAGTTGTTTGCCCACCCTGGTAGTTGTAGTCTGGGCAAAATCAAGCACCGTTAACCAAAAATCATTCATTGCAATGCTAGGGAGTGAATTAATTAAGGAAGAAATTAAAAGTAAAAAGGTAAAAGATTTTTTTTACTTTTGCCTTTTTCCTTTTGCCTTACCTTAATACCCATACACCAAATTTTAATTAGTCTAGATCGCTTTCTAAAACAGATGCGATCGCTTGCTTGGTACTGGTTTGAAATTCTGTAATGTTGACGCGGTTGAGGAACCCAATTGAAAGTACCATTCCCACTGCTTCTAAGGCAAATACCAACCCATAAGCTAATTCCAAACTGGGCAAAGTTCTGCGACCAATATCCAAAAGTGTACCGCCAATCACCACAGCAAGACCCCTAGAAATCGACTGCGCTAGTCCCCACGCGCCGATAAACGTTCCGGCGGCTTCGGCTGCGGTCAAATCCAACATCAAGCTAATTGCTGCTGTAGTTAAGAAACCAGTCGCTAAACCAAACAATACCAAACCAAATTTTAAGAAAGCTGCATTGGCTGTAAATCCCGAAATTCCCAACAATGCGGCACACAAAGCCACCAACATACAACCTAAACGGGCGCTGCGACGCTTACCTAAACGTGGCACAATCAAAAAGCCAGCCACAGCGTAAGCAATGAGCAACCCAGTACCGTAATAAATGTTTAATTTGGTACTTTCCGCCAACGGCATTTTAAACACCTGACCGGCATAAGGTTCTAAAATTGGGTCTTGCATAAACAAGCACAGCGTCATCACCACCAAAAAGGTGAAAAACAAACCTGTTTGGGGACTGGCGGTTAAGATTTTCCACGCTGCATTTAGAGTAATGCTGTCTTCACGGTTTACCAATGTGGAACGCTTGGCGTATTGGGAGTATTTTTTTTCCACGCCAAAAGTTGCGGCGATCGCTAATACAAATACAATTGCTGGCACAATCATAAATAATCGGTTGATTGATGCCTGTAATGTTTCTGGGGTTGCTTCTGGGGTTAATTGCTTGAGCAAGCTAGAACTAATAATTGCGCCGACAATGATTCCTACCATCAGCATTGACCAAACCACACCCACCACTTTAGAACGGTTATCTTCTTCCGACACATCTACTAACAAAGCTGCGAAAGCTGTACCACTAGCGCAAATTGCCAAACCGTAAATTGCAAAAATTAAAGATAACAGCGCAGTCCAGCCGATAGTGTCAGTTGTCCAAGTCCAGCCACCAGAAATATTAGCAGCATTATTTAACTGCCACATTACTTGTACCGCTAAAAAAGCTGCGATCGCAAATATCGCCGCCCCCACCCATACATAAGCTGTCCGGTGATAACCCCACAACGGTTTCGCATCCGAAATCTGACCAAACCAAATCCGCGAAGGTGACACAAAAGCAGGTAAAGCCAGCACCAGCGATACCAACGTCGCCGGAATCGCTATTTCTTGAATCATGACCCTGTTGAGTACACCCAGAGTCAAAATCGACATCATACTCAAGCCCATTTGAAACAAGCCAAGCCGAAACATAGTCGGTAAATTGACCCTTGGCGCAACTGGGTATTTTGTTTCACTCTCAAACACTTCACCGCTTGCCATAGCTGTTTTTTCTGATGGTTTATCAAAATAGTCTCTCTTTAATTAAAGATAAACTGTTCGATATTCCAAAAACCCAGCTATTTCGGGTGATGAATTTTGAGTTTTGGCGATAGAGATGCTTTCAAGTTATAGAATTTCATCCACCAGCACCGTACCGCCTTCACAAAAATCTATGCCAAGATGATAATCTTCCAGCAAAGCAGTTCCAATGAGCGGACGACGACCCATTGCTAGTGCTGCAATATTACGCTCTATTCCATTCCATATAATTGTTGCCAAATAAACATCAGTTTCCACACTGGAATTGTTAGCTAGGTTTGCGTTGATATTTATGAGGTAAGGCAACTCAAGAGTAGCAATTACAGAAGGCGGCAAAGTTAAGAACCCTTCAAACCCTGTATCAATAACACATTCGATTTCTACACCTGAACCTTCTGGGGCAATAATCATCAAACTCATTCTTGCCTGAAGTCCAACTACATTTCCGTGTATCACTGTGCCGTCCTGAGCAATGTACCACCAACGGCATAAACGGCATCATAACCAATTCTTTCTCCCCAAAGTGCTGCATTGGGTTGCTTGGATTTTAATCGCAGACTCGTTTCGACTAAATCATCACCGATTTCGTAATCTCCCGTTTCAACATTAATCGAGATAATTTTGCCAATATTTTCTTGTGTCTCAACTTTGGCACGGATACTTTCTTCGTAGAGTTCCTTTCCACGTCGAGCGACTTCTTGGTTACTAAGTGTTGGGTGGGACATAAATAAATCCCTTATTTAAGCGGTTAGATTCTTCACTTTATTGTAGAGCAAAAGCTACAGAGGTAGAGGGTAATGCCGGATTATATGAATGTTTCTCAAGAATCGAAGGTTCTCTTTGTAAGTAACTTGCGAAAAGCTGAAGAACTTAACTAAAATTATTTACAGAATACACAATAACTAAAAAAGTAAAGCATGAACACTGTGATTAGAGTAAGTGCTTTTTGGGATTCGGAAGCTGAGGTGTGGGTAGCTAATAGTGATGATTTACCTGGATTGATTACAGAAGCTTCTACTATTGAATTATTAACAGAAAAACTCAAATTGATGATTCCAGAACTTTGTGAGTTAAATCAAGTAGATTGTAGTTGATAGCAAAATTAAATCACGCCACACTGCAAACGGAGTTTTGAAGCAAGCTGGCTTAAATAAATATTTTTGAGTTTAGTTGAGAATTCAAAAGTGCGATCGCTCTCTAGCTATGACAATCAAACGTAAATTGTTTAGTATCGGCAGTGGCTAAAGTCAACTGGTGGTAAACTGCGGTAGTTGCAATCAAGCGATCGCTTGGGCTTGATGTGGTAGCTGAATCTGACAGCTTAAAATAGCGATTTAGCAGTGCCTTAGAGCTTCATATACAGCTAACTCCGTAAAACACGCGATTAATCGTCAAGAATAGCTGAGTTAATCAAAAGACTAACATCTTTTTATACATTTTTTGAGGTAGTATAGAGTGCTGCATACTTAAGTATATTGTGGTCAAGCAAGATTTAATTCTAATAGGTTCGACAATGGCAGAAGCAGCACTAAATATTACCTTGGAAACTGAGAAAATTCTTATTCAAGAGTTGGATTTCGTTGACCAGAATAACCCACCAACTTGGAAGAATAAGCTGATTCTTGGTGATTGTTTAGAAGTACTCCAAAAGCTTCCTTCTGCAAGCGTTGATTTAATTATCACCTCGCCTCCGTATGCTGATAGTCGCAAAAAAACCTATGGAGGAATATCTCCCGATGAATATACAGATTGGTTTCTAGCAAGAGCTTTAGAACTAAAAAGAGTCCTCAAACCAGAAGGTTCCTTCATTCTTAATATTAAAGAGAAAGTTGTTGATGGGCAAAGACATTCATACGTGTTGAATTTAATTTTAGGAATGCAGCAGCAAGGATGGTTATGGACTGAAGAATATATATGGCATAAAAAAAATAGTTATCCTGGCAAATGGTCTAATCGTTTTCGAGATTCCTGGGAACGTTGTTTACACTTTAACAAGCAAAAGAAATTCAAGATGTATCAGGAATCTGTTATGGTTCCTATGGGAGATTGGGCAAAATCCCGTCTTAAGAATTTGAGCGAGACAGATAAAAGACGTGATAATTCTAAAGTTGAGAGTGGATTTGGTAAAAATATCTCTAATTGGGTAGAACGTAAAATGGCCTATCCAACAAATGTTTTACATTTAGCAACTGAATGTGGCAATAAAAATCATAGTGCAGCGTTCCCGAAAACTCTCCCTTCATGGTTTATCAAGCTATTCACTGCTGTAGATGATGTAGTCCTCGACCCCTTTGCTGGTTCAGGAACATCTTGCGTAGCTGCTAAAGAATTAGGCAGAAATTATGTAGGAATTGAAATTAAAAGAGAATATTGTGAATTAGCAGAACTGAATATTAAAACCGCAGTTTCTCATACTCAAACTTTAAATAACAGTAATCAAAATTATGAGGAATTAAATGTGGCTGGCGCAAACTCTGAAATTTATCATGATTATTTGATTAAATATGTTCTTACACCTTTCTATGACAAAAGATTTGAAAAGTTGAGTAAATTAAAGCTCAAAGATGTTCTGAAACGAAAAAACCCTTATTTGTTCAAGGCGAAAAATATTGAACGCGCCCAAGATTTCGTTGATAGTATAATTACTGCCTTCCTTTCTTCACAAGAAGAAACTATCTTTGGTAATTTATTAGAAGGCTTTGCAATACATATATCTGAAACTTTGTACGGTGGTTTTAAATCAAAGCTCAACAGTATTGATTTAGAGTTTAACAGGGATAATAATTATTATATTGTAGGGATTAAATCTGGTACTAATTGGGGCAACTCTGACCAAATTAGTAAGATGAAAGAAAATTTTAAACAAGCTAGGCAGTTTTTAATTAAACAAGGTGTCACAAGTAATATCATTGCTATTAATGGCTGTATGTATGGCAAAGATAGTAATCCTTTGAAAAAAGATGTAGATGCTGATAAAACATATTTTAAATATGCAGGGCAAGAGTTTTGGGAATTTATCTCAGAAAATCCCAATCTTTATCAAGAAATGATTGTGCCTATCGGAGAAGAGGCAAATAAAAAGGATGAAATTTTTAAGTCTACTCTGGATGCAAAAGTTAATGAGATGACTTTTGAATTTATGCAGTATTTTACTAGGAACGGTCGTATTGATTGGATTAAGCTGGTTGATTATGTCTCTAAAAAAGGAGAGGTCAAATTAGAACCCATATCTCAACAGTTGACATTGGAATTAGAAGGAAGAGATTCAGATTTAGAAGAACCTCTGGATTTAGCCGATGCGCTGGATTTTGAGGAGTAGAACGGTTGTAAGGTGAGTAAAAAAGACTGGTATAGTAAAGAGCGATCGCTCCCCAGCTATTACACTCATCTGTAAATTTTTTGGCTAGGTTAAAGTTTTTAACCAAGAAGCACTCGTGAGATTTGCATCGGCTGTAGCTAAAGTCAACTGGTGGTAAACTGCGGTAGCTGCAATAAAGCGATCGCCAGGATCTTGATGTGGTAGCTGAAGCTGACGGCTGAGAATAGCAATTTGGCGGTTAAGTGGCGCTTCTCGGATTTCTAGAGTATTTAAAGCTAAATCAATCCATGCAACTGGATGCGGCTGTAAAGAAATTCGTCCTTTTTCTGCTAAGAGTAGCGTTTCCCAGATACTAATTGGACTTAGCCACAGTTCGGTTGTTGTCGCTGCAATGGTGGTTTGAAGCTGAGAAGATAAGCTTTCATTACCAAGTAAATACCAAATCCAGATGTGGGTATCCAGTAAGAGCTTCACTGAAGTGCTTCCCATGTGTTATCAGGAATAACGGGAGAAATCAAATCTCCCAAGATTTCACCACTACCTTTCATTGCTCCAAATACTGTGCGTTCGGACTGAGGTTTGGCAGGATAGATAATGACCAAAGGTTCTCCATCATGAGTAACAGTTAAAGGTGTTTTGGTACGCTGTATTTCTGCAAATATTTGTTGGAGTGTTGCTGGTAACTCGTTGCTGGCAATGTGTTTCATAGAGTTGTCATTGAGTATGCTTAAATTTTAAGCAAAAAAACTGCACACAGGTCAGTGTATGTTTTCCCGTTTGCAGTTTTTTTTGTAACGCTACACTAAGAAAGTAAAGAAATGTAAATTTATAAATATTGCGATCGTGGAAACTATCACATTAGGCAAAAACGGCCCGGCTGTTCCACCTCTATGTATAGGAACTTGGGCTTGGGGTGATAAACTGTTTTGGAATTATGGCAGCGATTACGGCCCCGAACAATTACAAGCAGCCTTTACAGCAGCGTTAGAAGCGGGTGTTACTTTTTTTGACACCGCCGAAGTTTACGGAATGGGACTGTCAGAAAAATTTTTAGGGCAATTTATTAAACAGACAACCCAACCTGTGCAAGTTGCCACAAAATTCGGCCCTCTGCCTTGGCGATTTACCGGACAATCTGTGAGTGATGCCTTAACAGAAAGCCTCAAGCGTCTACAACTAGAGAGAATTGAACTGTATCAAGTGCATTGGCCGTTTGCTTTCTTTTTGAGCCAAGAAACACTGATGAACACCTTAGGCGATGAAGTGAAGCGGGGCAGAATTGCCGCAGTCGGTGTCAGTAATTACTCAGCCGCCCAAATGCGAGAAGCCCATCAAATATTAGCAGCGAGGGGCGTTCCTTTAGCTGTCAACCAAGTACGTTATTCTCTACTTACGCGCCAAGTTGAAAGTAGCGGCATTATTGCAACTGCTCGTGAGCTTGGTGTGACAATTTTAGCTTACAGTCCTTTAGCCCAAGGATTGCTTACAGGTAAATACACGCCGGAAAATCTCGACAAATTAAGCGGTGCTAGAAAGATAGATCCAAAATTTGGTAAAGAAGGCTTGCAAAAAAATTGCACCAGTGATATCTTTATTACGTGAGATTGGAGAAAAAACGCGATCGCACTCCTGCCCAAGTCGCGCTCAACTGGTTAATTGCCCAAGGTAATGTTATTCCCATAGCTGGCGTAAAAACAGCCGAACAAGCAAAACAAAATGCTGGCGCTTTAGGCTGGAAATTAAATAACGATGAAATTGAAGAAATAGAGACAATTACTCGTCCTTGGTTGAATTAACTATCGAATTGTAAATATTCAGCTTGTAGCTGCTCTAAGTCTGCAATAGCGAACATAAGACTATGGCAATATGTATTTATCTATGTTCCTACAAGCTGATAAACCGTTAGCAATCAAAGCTAATGATCAACAGTCAGTACCTAATAACTATTGACCATTTACTAATGACTCTTGACTAAGAAGCAGATTCTCTTGCTGTAGATGAACCTAGCTTTTGATTGGCAGAAACGGGGGCTTCGCGGCGACCTGAGCGCAGTTTAGGCTTGGGTGTGGAGCGTCCTTCATCACCGTTGTTAGCGTCTGATTTGTTCCAAGAACGATTTCTGTCACCAGAAAATTCACGACGCTTGACGATTTTGGGTTTAGCTACGGGAACTTCTTCAGGAATTTCCACCTCAGAGCTTAACCAAGCAGGACGGGTTTCATCATAAGCAAGTTGCAGTGCAGCAGCAGCGATCGCATGAGCATCATACTGTTCAATTAATTCGCTGACAATGGGTAAGAAGGAAGCCAGTCTTTCACCGCTTAGGGCTTCTCTGACTTGCTCTTGCAATTTGTTGATGTGCCGTGCTTCAATCTGCGCCCGTGTGGGAATCGACAGTAATTGCCAGCTTTGACGGTTATGACGCTCAAATATTTGCTGTTTGCGACGCTCGAAGGGCTGAACTAAGGTAATTGCTGTACCTTCTTTACCAGCACGACCAGTCCGACCAATCCGATGCACGTAGGTTTCCACGCTATCAGGTAAGTCGTAATTAATCACGTGAGATAGTTGGTCAACATCTAAACCGCGTGCAGCAATATCAGTTGCTACTACCCAGCGCACTTGACGATTTCGGAAGCGGGTTAGTAACCTTTCTCTGGCTTGTTGGGACAAATCACCGTGATATTCATCGACACTGTGACCAGCTGCTTGCAGTTGGTTGGTGAGTTCTGCCGCAGTTCTTCTGGTACGCACAAAGATTAACGCTGTTTCTGGATCTTCCATTTCCAGAATTGGCTGTAACGCTTTGGCCTTTGTCCAGTGGCGGGGAATCAAGTAAGCTACTTGGTTGATTTTGTTGGGTGCAGCTTTAGGCTGTTCAACTGTTACAGTAACAGGCGATCGCAAAAACTTGTTCACCAACATCCGAATTGACGGAGGCATTGTCGCGGAGAACAATGCCGTTTGCCGTTCTTGGGGTGCTTGGGACAAGATTCTTTCGACATCATCAATAAAGCCCATGCTTAACATTTCATCGGCTTCATCCAATACAAACCACTTCACTTGATCTAATTTCAAGCTACCGCGCTCTAACAAATCAATCACCCGTCCGGGAGTACCGACAACGATGTGAACGCCCCGCTTAAGTTGCATAATTTGACGGTCAATTGATTGACCACCGTAAATTGCTAAAGCCCGTAAGCCACTGTTTCCAATAAATTGGCTGACAGCATCATGGACTTGAATCGCTAATTCACGAGTTGGTGTTAAAACTACAGCTTGCACTGCTCTTTGGCTGACATCCAGCCGCTCTAAAATTGGTAGAGAAAAGGCGGCTGTTTTGCCTGTACCAGTTTGAGACTGTCCTACTACATCTCGTCCTGCCAACAGTTGGGGAATAGCTTGGATTTGAATGTTAGTAGGTGCGGTAAAACCAATTTTTTCTAATTGTTCAGCGCGTTCTTGGGAAATTCCTAGTTCAATAAACGAAAGATTCATCAACTCTCCTAGATTTTGCTTTTTGACTTTTTGTTTTGATTGAGAAATCGAAATCTATCTGTGACTTTCAACCACTTGACCGTAGAGGTCATAAGTATCAGCACTGCGAATTGCAACAGGCACAATGGTTCCTAATTTTGCTGCGCCTGTGACATACACCAAACCATCAACTTCGGGCGAACTTCTGCTAGAACGACCAATTAATTCCCCACTTTCAGGATTTTCTTGCTCAATCAGGACATCAACGATTTTGCCGACTTCCTGTTGATTTTTCCGCCAAGAAATGGGCTGCTGAATTTCCATGATTTTCTGCCGCCGCTCGTCCATAATTTCCTGGGGTAACTGATTGGGCAGACTGTAGGCGGGGGTTCCTGCTTCTGGTGAAAAGGTAAAGACACCAACATGGTCAAATTCATGCTGCTGCACGAAGTTGAGTAGATGCTCAAAATGTTCTTCTGTTTCGCCGGGAAAACCAACAATCAAGGTTGTCCGTAATACTGCTGTTGGTAGTGCAGTTTTGATGCGCTCAATAATTTCATTATTGACTCGTCCTTGCCAGGGACGGTTCATGGAGCGCAGAATCTCTGGATGAGAGTGCTGCAATGGCAAATCCAAATAAGGTAAGACGTTGGGTGTTTCTTGGATTGCTGCAATTACATCTGGGGTCAATCCTGTGGGATAGGCATAGTGCATCCTAATCCAAGGTATGTCCACTTTCCCCAAGGCTCGGAGTAATTCGGCGAGTTTGGGCTTACCGTAAATATCCAATCCATAGTTAGTTGTGATTTGGGAAATCAAAATGATTTCTTTTACGCCTTGGCTGGCTAGTTGCTCGGCTTCAGCCACAATCGATTCAATGGTACGCGATCGCTGATTACCTCGCAGATAAGGAATAATACAAAACGCACACCGATAATCGCATCCTTCAGCCACTCTCAGGTAGGCAACACCCTCTGTTGTCGTGCGGTAACGCGGTGTGGTTTCATCGGCGATGTAAGTGGGTTCGGCGCTAATTTGTTTAACGCGCTCTCCTTGTTCAGCTCGCTCGATCACATTGACGATCTTGTGATAATCACCTGTACCAACCACGGCTACGGCTTCGGGCAACTCTTCCAATAATTGCTCTTGGAAATGCTGCGCCATGCAGCCTGTGATCACGATTTTTTTATTAGCCTCTGCCAATTCTACTAAAGTTCTGACAGATTCTTCTCTCGCTGCTTCAATAAAACTACAAGTATTAACGATAACGTAATCTGCTAACTCTTCATTTGTATCTACGCCATAACCTGCTTCTACCAGCAGCCCTAGCATATGTTCTGTATCTATTCGATTTTTTTCGCAGCCCAAATGAGATATTGCTATTGTTGGCTTTTCACCCATACTTTAATATCTAAGGTTTTTTCTTTTAGTCACACAAAGTGCAGTGACTTCGCTCTTTGTGATGCACGCCTTGATGCTGACAACACCTAGGTGGATTTTTCCACTACCAGTAACTGTCTTTGCTATGACCTAGATAAATTGAGGCCATGTTATGATACGTCTACTATTAGTTTGTTTCCCAGGGTAAATCGGAGTGTCTTTGATTATTTTGGACACTTGTAATATTTTTTAACAAATCGCCTGTTAGTATTTTACACTACCGTAGCGTATGCGTTGCTAATTTACCCGTCGGGAAGCCGCCCAAAAGGCTGGTTATGAGAAGTCGCTACCCTCAGGGAAATCGCGCTTGCGACTACGCCTAATCAAGCAGTAATGCTACCCTAATGCTCAGGCAAGATGCCCAAAGCACGGGAAGCTGCCTTGCGTCTTGTGAGTGGCAAACTCCTCTTGTAGCCAGGTTTTATCTTAACATATCTTATGGAACGTTTTATGCCAAATTCCATCCCCAGATGGAGGTAGTAAAACAAGTGCCAGGGAAAACATGAATGCTAATCAAGGAACTAGGGACGTGAGACGAGAAAATAGGAGCTAGGTGAATTTTAATCCTAAAATCCAATCCCTAATCCCTGATCTCTGAATAATATTTTGAAGACGTGGACTTATATCAGACCTTTAAAACTCGTACACCAATTATTGGCGTAGTTCACCTACTGCCATTACCCACCTCACCCCGTTGGGGAGGGAGCCTAAAAGCCGTAATTGACCGTGCTGAACAAGAAGCAACTGCTCTTGCTAGTGGCGGTGTAGATGGCATTATTGTAGAGAACTTTTTCGACGCGCCATTTACAAAAAACCAAGTTGACCCAGCAGTTGTGAGTGCAATGACTGTGGTAGTGCAAAGGATACAAAATTTAGTAACCTTGCCGATAGGTTTAAATGTATTGCGGAATGATGCCAAAAGTGCGATCGCGATCGCCAGTTGTGTGCGGGCGCAATTTATCCGTGTGAATGTGCTAACTGGAGTCATGGCCACCGACCAAGGATTAATTGAAGGTGAAGCCCACCAATTATTGCGCTATCGCCGAGAATTAGGCTCTGATGTCAAAATTTTGGCAGATGTGCTGGTCAAGCACGCCAGGCCATTAAGTTCGCCCAATTTGACAGTTGCGGTTCAAGACACAATTGAACGAGGTTTAGCAGACGCAGTAATTTTATCTGGTTGGGCAACAGGTAGTCCGCCCACTCAGGAAGATTTAGAACTAGCGAGCGGAGCAGCTAAAGGCACACCAGTATTTATCGGTAGTGGAGCCGACGACTGGGAAAATGTTGCTACACTGTTGCAGGCAGCAGATGGGGTGATAGTTTCCAGTTCCTTAAAACGTCATGGTCGGATTGAGCAACCAATTGATCCGATTCGCGTCAGTCAATTTGTTGAAGCAGCCCATCGTACTTGGAACTCCAAAAGCCCAAGCAAATCAACCCAACAAATAAAGTTACATTCTTAGTAAGTAGGGAGTGGGGAGTAGGAAGAACTTGTATACTTCAGACTTCACACTTCAGACTTAATACTTCATACTTCATACTTCGCAGTTATGATTCGCCGCCGTTCTACTCCTTGGATTCATAAATGGTCGCGCCCAATAATTGCCGCGATCGCCGGATGTGGTACTTTAGTCACTGGCTATCTCACCATTGAAAAGTTAACAGGAGGCAGCGCCGCCTGCATAGCACAAGCTGGCACGAGAGGTTGTAATGACGTACTTTCCAGCCCTTGGGGTACTGTTTTCGGTCAGCCATTGGCATTATTTGGATGTTTAGCATATATCAGTATGATGATATTTGCTTTAGCGCCCTTAGTTGTGAACTCGGAAAACAGCAACCAGCGTAAACAAATCGAAAATTGGACTTGGCTGCTGTTGTTGGTGGGAGCAATTGCTATGTCTGTTTTCAGTGGCTATTTAATGTATGTGCTGGCTTTTCAAATCAAAGCCTTGTGTCCTTACTGTCTAGCCTCTGCCTTCTTCTCCCTAAGTTTGTTAGTTTTGACAATTTTGGGACGTACCTGGGAAGATATTGGACAAATTTTATTTACCGCTCTGATTGTGGCAATGGTGACGCTGATTGGGACTTTAGGTGTATATGCTGGTGTGAATACATCACAAACACCTGGTTCAACCACAGGACAAGAAAGAATTTCCTTCATCCCTTCACCATCACAAACGCCTAACCCTGAATATGGTTGGGAAATCACCACAAAATCTGGAGAAGCAGAAATCGCCCTAGCCAAACATCTTGTCCAGGCAGGTGCAAAAGAATATGTTGCCTACTGGTGCCCTCATTGCCACGAACAAAAGCTAATTTTTGGGAAAGAAGCTTACCAAATCATTAACGATAATATTAAGGTAGAGTGTGCAGGTGACAGTCCTAAAGGTAAACCAGAATTGTGCCGAGCTGCAAATGTCCAAGCTTTCCCGACCTGGATTATTAATGGTCAAACTTATAGTGGAGTCCAAAACCTCACAGAACTAGCCAAGATTACCAATATACCGGCCCAACAAATTTTAAGTATTTTAAGTAATCAATGTCAGCGCAATTGTTTTTCTAAATTAGTTCTCACCTTTGCTAGTCAACTGGCTGAATATCGCAATCATATTCCCAGTTGACTTATTTTTTTGCAAATTTTGTTTTTCAGCGTTAGTATAAGTGACAACAAATTATAAAAATCCTTCATCTGCTGGTTCTCATAATCCAAATCAAGTATTTGTCACTTTTTAGGCAACGAAAATATACTTTTGTTATTAGCAATCAATATTTATACTGCACCTGTTTCTTTTTGATACAGAAATACTGGTTAATCTTTGTTTAATCATCAGTCATTATGAGTTCTTTTTTGTTAACACTATTTCAAATTATTTGGTGGAACATAACAATACTGATAAAATTTTTGACAATCAGCACTGGATTATCTTCAGGATATTTACTGAGTGTTGGCTAGTTTTTGATATCTGTGCCAATTAAAAATACTTCTCCCTACTAGGTAATTGGGAATGAATAAGCAGCTAGACAAGCATTTTGTCAGGTTATTTTTAAATTGGAACCTGCAACAGTCACCTGAGCGAAAATATAAAGAATTAGTCGTTGCTGGTATTGTGGCAATCGGCATTATAATTTTGCGCTTCATAGGAGTGTTTCAATCCTTAGAGTTAGCAGGATTGGATCAATTTTTTCGCTTACGTGCAACCGAAGAACCAGAAGAACGCATCACGATTGTAGCGATTGATGAAGATTCTTTGCGGCGAGTGGGTTCTTGGCCGATTCCTGATGGTGTGATTGCTGATTTATTGAAGAAATTACAAGTACATCAACCTCGCGCTATTGGCTTAGATATTTATCGGGATTTAGCAGTCAATCCAGGACACCAAGAACTAGTTAATCTTTATAGTTCAATGCCAAATTTAATTGGTATTCAACTATTAACACCAAACCGAGATATGCGTGTTTTGCCACCTCTAGAACTGAATCCGAAGCAAGTTGGTTTTAATAATTTACTGTACGACCATGATGGCAAAGTCCGGCGAAATTTGTTGTATCTCCACATGAATAATCAACACTATGAAAGTTTTGCCTTAAAGTTAGCATTACTCTATTTGCAAGATCAAAAAATTACACCACAAAAAGCTGCTAAAAATAGTGATTATGTCCGATTAGGTAAGGCTATATTTACCCGTTTTCAAGCGAATGATGGTGGTTATGTGAGGGCTGATGATCGAGGCTATCAAATTTTAGCAAACTTCCCTAAACCATCATGTAGAAAAATGGCTAGTGAGTTATGTAATTTCCGTCAAATCTCAATGAGTGATGTCTTGGATGGCAAAGTTCCCATTAGTTGGATACGCGATCGCATTGTATTGATTGGTTCAACTGCTCCCAGTTTGCAAGATTTTGCATTTATTCCCTACTCTAGCCAAATGCTGGGTACAGCCAAGCCGGTAGCGGGGATTGAACTGCAAGCTTATTTTGTGAGTGAGTTAATTTCTTCTGCTTTGGCAGGACGACCATCATTAAGAGTTTGGGCAAAAGTATGGGAGTGTTTATGGATTTTTTCCTGGTCTTATTTGGGTTCGTTAATTATTTGGCAGGTTAAAACTTTTAGTAAAAGTATTCCCAGCCTTTTATTATCTTTATTCATACTTTTTTTGTGTAGTTATGTAGCTTTTTTACTGGGGTGGTGGCTACCATTAATCCCAGCAACTCTTGGCTTTAGTAGCGCCTCAATTTGGATGATTATTCATATTGCATATATGCAGGAAGAATTGAAACGCTCTAAGGAATTTTTGCATCAAGTCATCAATTCCATTCCTGATCCCATTTTTGTCAAAAATGAAAAACATCAATGGATTGTTTTAAATGATGCTTACTGTCAATTCATTGGTTATCCTGATAGCTTGTTGCTGGAAAAGTCATATTATGAATTTTTCCCTCGCCATGAAGCTGATGTTTTTAGAGAACAAGATAATTTAGTATTTCTCACCCAAAAACCGCGCGAAAATGAAGAAGAATTTACTGATGCTGCGGGTCAAACCCATTTAATTGCCACGAAGCGATCGCTCCACAAAGATGCGGCTGGTAATTTTTTCTTAGTAGGAGTGATTCGAGATATTACCCAGCGCAAGTTGATGGAAGAAGAACTACGACGCACTGCGGCTGAGTTATTTCGCTCGAATACGGAATTAAAACTCAAAGAAGACCATTTACGGTATCTGGCTTATCATGATCCCCTGACAGGCTTATCGAATCGCAAATTCTTTATAGAACAATTTCATGAATCTTTACAGTGGTCGCAAAACAACAATTTGTTGCTGGGACTGTTGTTTATTGATTTGGATGGCTTTAAACATATTAACGATACTTTGGGGCATGATATGGGCGATCGCTTGTTAGTGATTGTTTCCCAAAGACTCAGTAATTGTTTGCGCGGCAGTGATACTGTTTCCCGTCTAGGTGGTGATGAATTTACAGTCATTCTCCGCGCAATTCCTGAAGTTCAAGTGGCGGCTAGAGTTGCAGAAAAAATTCTCGCCAGCCTAACCGAGCCAATTGTGCTATCAGGATACACTACTAAAATTTCTGCCAGTATTGGCATCAGTGTTTATCCGATAAATAGTCAAGATGCAGAAACCCTGATTAAACAAGCCGATTCAGCTATGTACCGTGCTAAACACTTAGGTAAAAACCGATATGAGTTGACTTGATTGGTCAGCAAATATTAAAAAAATCAGTAATTTTTACAATAGACAATAGTCTCAGCCGTTGTGACAAATGGCTGAATGTTTTACGTCTGGATTTTTATAGTACAATTGAACTATACTGACCATGTAACGATTTATTGTATTGTGATTTATTTAGTCTAAAAATTTATATATGAGTAACACTACTTAAACTAATTTTGAATTATACTTAGTTTCATAAATTAAATTTTGATAAAGAAATCACGAAATGAGCCATTTTTGTAGTGTTAATCCCTGGTTTTTACGGAGATGTACTCAATTTACCTCGGAAATACTGAGGTTTTTAGTATTATTTGCTACAAGTCAAGACAGGAATTCGCCGTAGAAATGTAAATAATTTATTAAGATTTTATATTTCTGTGTCTGACTTTAGAGGTAATTAACGAACATCGAACAGCATCATCCTTATGAGTTCTAACTTTTGGCTGATGTCTGCCAGCAACCTTTAGGTATATTTCTTAAGTGTTGAGCAGATTTTCTGCCCCAAGTTTTTTACTCAAGAATTTTCCTGAGCAATAAAAATTTTTACTAAAGTTTAATTTTTCCACGAAACTAATTCCACATCGGATGTAGGTAAAAAAAGTACTGGGTGAAATCAGAATGCAAAAAATAGATAAAAACTTGATGGCGACCAACTTAAAAATCACAAGTATTTTGATACTGTGTGCGAGTGCCTGTTTAGCGATTCCGACAATTGCTGATGCTAGAGCAAATTTTCACGATTTAGTGGCTAGTGCTTTAACTAACACAGAAAACAACAGTGTTAAAAGCTCCAGTGGTGATTCTCAGGAGTTAGCAGATGTATATGTACCGCCAAATTATGGCCTTCCTGATAGCCAGCATGGTAGCGGTACACGCTAAGGCGTAACAAACCCAACTTAATTAATCATTAATTTGCAGTCGTAACACATCAAGATAAGCTGTAGTTGATCAGTGACTAACTTACAGGTATAGATTTACTCCAATGAAGTGCTTGTACGATTGTGTGCATTTGCCAATGTGGATTGGGTTCTGGGTAATCGCTGCGGTAGTGTCCGCCCCGGCTTTCTGTCCTGAAAGCAGCACTTCTGAGAATTAAATTAGCCACATCCAGTAAATTACGAGTTTCTGCCCAAAGTCTTAATTGGCGTTCTATATCCAGAGTTTGGAACTTAACAGTTTCGTTGGCACGCAAAGACAGTAAGAATTGACTCAAAGGTAAAATAGCAAAATCTTGCTGCCAAGATTCGATAGTTGCGATCGCCTCGTCTAATCGTGACTGTTCTCGACAAATCCCGGCACTTTGCCACACTAAACGGGGTAATTTCTCCCGCAAAGCTTCTATTTGTGCTTGCTGGGTTTGCCAAGCATTCTCATCTAAATTAAACTCCCGCACAGATAACTCTGACAACTCTGGTTGCCATTCCACATCTGTCAATTTAATATTGACCATCTGTGCGCCAAACACAATACATTCTAGTAAGGAGTTACTTGCTAAACGATTGGCTCCATGTACTCCCGTACTCGCAGTTTCTCCGACTGCGTATAAACCCGGAATATTGGTACGATTTTGTAAATCAGCGACAATTCCACCCATCCAGTAATGCGCCGCAGGCGCAACCGGAATTGGTTCATGAAACACATCAATTCCCCAACGCTGACAAACTTTGATGATGTTGGGAAAGCGATGCTGAATTTTGTCAGCCGGGATGGGGCGCATATCTAGCCAGACATGGGCGGTAGCTGGATCAACCGCAGTTTTTTGCAGATGGCTAAAAATCGCTCGACTCACCACATCTCTCGGTGCGAGTTCTCCGGCGGGGTGATAGTCAAAGGCAAAGCGTCGCCCGGTATCATCAACTAAATGTGCGCCTTCACCTCTGACAGCCTCACTAATTAAAAAGCGATCCGCACCTGGTTTCGTTAAGGCTGTGGGGTGAAACTGCACAAATTCCAAATCTCGCAGGATAGCCCCAGCCCGCCAAGCGATCGCCACCCCATCGCCTGTACTGACGGCTGGGTTAGTTGTTTGGGCAAAAACTTGACCACCACCACCAGTGGCGAGAACCACAGCTTTGGCTTTCACCCAAGTAATTTGACCTTGATAAAACAAACAGATTCCTTGACAGCGATTTGTTTCGGGTTCTAGCCACAAACTCAAGGCTAAAGCTTGCTGAATAACTTGAATATTTTGGCGATGTAATACTTGCGCTGTTAAAGTAGTTGTGACTTCTCTACCGGTGGTGTCAGCAGCATGAAGCACCCGATGACGAGAATGGGCAGCTTCTAAAGTTAAAGCTAAGGCGTTACCATGACGGTCAAAAGCTACGCCCAAATTTACCAAAGATTGAATACAACTAGGGGCTTCTTGGGCGAGAAATTCTACTGCTTGCCGATCGCACAAACCAGCACCAGCTTGAATTGTATCTTCAATATGCAACTGTGGGGAATCTTCAGGAGCGATCGCTGCCGCAATACCACCTTGCGCCCAATCACTAGCAGACAAAGTAACAGTTTCTTTGGTAATTAAGCCGACTTGCAAAGACTCTGGCAAACACAACGCTGTGTACAGTCCAGCAGCGCCAGCGCCGACTACTATCACATCAAATTGGCGAGGAATTTCTATTTCAGGCAAAGTTAGACAGGGGGAGGTTTTTACGAATGTTTTGAAAACCAGCTTGTAAACTCAGCATGTACACTTCGACTGCGCTCAGTGTACAGCACTCAGTACTCAGTACTCAGCACTTTGCTATAAGAGAACCACTCCCAAAAATTGGGAGTGGACTACTATATGTCTACATTAACGATAATTTGGCTTATCTGTAGATACCGTTGTTAAAGCGATCATCTCCTTCGTTAAAGACAGCTTCTTGTTCGGTAACAGTGAAGTTGTCTAAATTAGCTTGTAGGATTTGTTTTTGGCGATCGCTCAATCCTGGTAGTTCCAATACATCCTCTACACTTTTGTAAGGAGCATTTTTGATGATCTTCTTAGCCAGGGTAGGATACAAACCGGGGTAACTTTGGAAAGCGCGGACGTTGGTGTTATTCAAATCAATTTTTTTTACCAAATTCCGTTGCTAATTTAGCATCTGCCTTGTTTCGGAACTCCACTGCTAAAACAGGCACTTGTGGTAAAGCCAGACTGTTGATACCAGCAGCTTGGGCTACACCAGTTGTACCTAACCATCCCCAGCAACCAAGCAACAAACTAAATACTGTTAATAAACGCACCAATCTTTTCACGACTTTTTTACCTCTTTCCATCAAACTGAATAATGGCTTTAAGCTGACAGCTGTCAACAGTTTATAATCTTTGAGGCACAGTTATGACTCTTGATTTTTGAACGCCAGTTGCTACAACTCGGCACAGCCGACAACAGCACTAGCTCCTGTTAACTGGGAACTGATAGCTCAATCAACACACAGCAGTCATCAGAAACTAATATACAGCGTATTAATATCCACAATATTTACTGTTACTGGGTTTGACTCTATTTTTGTCAAAAATTATTTTACTTCTCTGACTTGCTGACATCGCCACAGCTGTGCTGTGCTTCCCAAAGCACTGGCTAAGATACTCTAGCTTGTTCGCTGATCTCACTTCCTGACAAACTAATGCCAGCGTTTAAGCGTAAATTTTTTAATTGCTCACCTTGTAACTTTTTGTAAAGTTATACCTAGAAACTTCAAGACGCAACATCAAGGATTTGGGGTGTAGGTAAGGAAAAACCTTTACACCCTTACACCCAGCGCGTATGTCAACGTAATAAAGACGCAAACGGACAACCACTGCTGCTTAAATTAGCCGATTTTGGTTTAGGCTTGCTTGGCAAAAAGCGGCGGAAAAAACCTAATAAAGTTTGTTTCCCCGCATTAGCAGCTGGTTTTCCTTCTGGGGTTGGCTGCTGTTGAATAGTAGTTCCCATTTTGCCGCCAGAAGTTAATTGATTGAGAAATTTTCCATTATCGTAATAGTGTTCCAAAGACAGAATTTTGCAGTTTTCCGTCACTTTAACAACACTCATTCCTACTACTTCAATCATCTGCTCAGTTGGGACATAATCTTTAAAATTACCGCGGAAATGTCCCCAGTGTCGCCATTTAAAAGCAATGGTAGGGGGTGCAGAATAAACTTCTAATACTTCCCACAAAAATCCATCAGGGAAGGCATTATGAAATAGCTGAGTAGAAGATTCAAAATCTTCTTGAGTAGCTTGATAGTGTTGGGTATTACCAATCAAAAGTTTGTAAGTACCTGCCTGAACTAAATCCTCTAATTTATAGCTATTACCGCCATTGGTACTCATGCGAAATTTATCTTGAACTACAGACAACCACTCTTGAGGATTTGTTTTGAAATTAGCTTCAATGTCGAAAGTTCTTACTAAATTCTGGACAAGTTTTTCCAGGGAATTTGCTGGATGATTGCACAGACTTTCCTTAGCTAAATTTTCATTAGAGCGAGTGTAATCTGGTTGTTCACCATAACGCCATGTTGCCTGAGTATTGTATTTAAGTACGATGTCTCGCTCTTGTACCCAAAGTGGCAGATTTTCAATGTTAATTTCAGTCATAAATACCTCTGCTCAAAAATTACCAACAAGAACTTGTAAATCCTGATATTTAGCGAGTTGCAGAGATATCCCCGAAGTGCGATCGCCACAAGTTTACAGCTTTTTGAGCAGATTTTATGAATAATTAACTACTGAAGCTAACTCAGAAATTTGTTGAATTTAAGCGACTAAAGCAGCTAGTAAAAATAAACTGTCTACCAAAATAGTACTTAAAACTGCTCCCCCAAATGCAAAGCAGTGTTTTTGCTGGTTACGTAAAGGTACAATTCCGGCTGTGAGTAACACTAATGCCAATGCTACAGCCCAAGCTTGACCCCAAGGTGTGCGGACTTGAGTAACAGCAGCTTGTAAAATAGGCGACACCTTATCAGGTTCGACTTGCATGATTTGTCGCCAATAGGGCATTAAATCAACTATGTAGAAATATACATCGGTTAAAACTGTACCGAACAAGGAACCTAAATAAAACCAACTACCAACCTTGCACCAGTTTCTTGCTACACACCAACAAGCAAAGGGTAAGCCAATAGACTCTACTGGTAAATGCCACAAAGGTTCCCAACGCAACCAACCCCAATAAATGGCCCCTGCTAACCAACTCCAGCTAAAGCCTAAAAGTAAATCCCCCCAGAGGTATGTTGCAGGACGGGACATTAAGCGAAAACTCAACCATACCCAAAATCCGGTCATGGCTAAACTAAGGCTGGGTAGCGATCGCACCAGTGGTGCTTCAATAAATACTGGCACTGATACTAAAAACACCGCCGCCGCCAACACTAACCAAGTTTGTCGGGACAATGTTAACAATGGTAAAGATGGCGACGCGGAAAGTGTAGATTCTAATTCTTCTATACCCAGCGAACCAGCATTCTTTACAGGTAATTTCTTATCAATAGTGGTGGTAGAGGCGTTATAACTCAACAAGGTGTTATTAATCAAAGTTTTAATAATTGTAACTAATCTTTATCTTATTTAAGATAACATACTCAAAAATCCCCCCCTGGGGCATTTTTATTGTACATAGATTTTGCGTAATTTGGAATGTCTGTTTGAAGGGGTGTGAGGAGATGAGGGAGACAAGGGAGAAGAGGGGGAAAATATAGGTTTACAAGCAGTCTGAATGGATAGAATTTTTGCCAGCAAAATAACAATTCAGGTTTAAAACTTAGACACTATAAAGCTTTTAACTCTGTCACCTGTAGCAATCATAAATGATGTACCAACATCTCTCTGACTTGAAAGTGCTGAGTGCTGAGTAAAAATACTAGTCTCACTTTCATACTTGGCGATGAAACTTATTTCATCGAGACTACCTTATCTCCCTTGTCTCTTTTGTTCATTTCTCAAATAGGACTGCTATAAGTATCCTGTAAGCTTCTCAAAAAGATGTTTGTGTAATTGGTTGTAATCGCAGCGATCGCAGGTAGACTGATGGCTTTATCAAAACGTCAATGGTTCGTGTTTATGAGTGTCGCATCGGCAATGGTTTCAGTTGCGGCCTTTCCACTCAAAGTTCTAAGTACTCCACCCACCCCAGAGGCTGGGGGAGTGCAACAAATGAATATTTTGCAAGCAATTGTTTTAGGTTTTGTGCAGGGAATGACAGAATTCCTGCCAATTAGTAGTACCGCCCATTTAAAAGTTGTGCCTGTAGTTCTTGGTTGGGGTGATCCGGGAGTTGCTTTTACGGCGGTGATTCAGTTGGGAAGTATTGCAGCTGTACTGTGGTATTTCTGGGGAGATTTGACAAGAATTGCCACTGGCGCATTCAGAGCGATCGCCCAAAAAGATTATGCTGATTATGACTTGCGTTTATCTATCGGCATCGCCTTGGGAACCTTGCCAATTATCTTTTTTGGCTTGTTAATTAAAAGATTTATCCCAGATTATGATAATTCACCGATTAGAAGTATCGGCGCGATCGCGATCGCCTCGATAGTCATGTCTATATTATTGGGAATAGCAGAAAAACTCGGCAAACGAGAACGGGATTTTGAACAACTAACCATGAATGATGGGCTATTGATGGGTTTAGCCCAATCTTTGGCGTTAATTCCTGGAGTTTCTCGTTCTGGTTCTACTCTAACAGCCGGCTTATTTATGACCTTACAACGGGAAACAGCCGCCAGATTTTCCTTTTTACTCGGCATTCCCGCCATTACCCTAGCCGGGTTAGTCGAATTAAAAGATGTTTTAGGAGATATTAACAGTACTGGCATCGTACCGTTGATTGCGGGTGTAATTTCTGCCGCAATATTTTCTTATATATCCATTGCTGGCTTACTTCGCTTTCTCAAAACCAAAAGCACTTGGGTATTCATTTGGTATCGCCTCGCCTTTGGTATAGCTATTTTAGGTGCGATCAGTGCCGGAATTTTGAAAAATAGTTAATAGTCCATAGTAATGATGAGTGTTGACTCATGAGTAACATAGTCAATAGTCCAGAGTTGAGTGATGACTTTGGCTATTGACAATTGACCAATAACTAATGACGAATGACTAACCTTCATCCAGCCAAAATTACCAAGGTGCTAACCGACTCCATCGCCGCCGAGATTGGCTTTGAGGTGGGGGATGCGATCGTTGCTATTAATGGTACACGTCCCCGCGATTTAATTGACTATCAATTTCTCTGTGCAGATGAATTTTTAGAATTAGAAGTTTTAGATATTACTGGCAAAACCCATCATGTTGAAATTGAAAAAGACTACGACGATGATTTAGGGTTGGAATTTGAAACCGCTTTATTTGATGCTTTAATTCAGTGTAATAATCGCTGTCCGTTTTGCTTTATTGATCAGCAACCCCCAGGTAAACGCTCAAGCTTGTATTTCAAAGATGATGATTATCGCTTGAGCTTTTTGTATGGTTCTTACCTGACGTTAACCAATTTACCCGAACGGGAATGGCAGCGAATTGAACAAATGCGCCTGTCACCCTTATTTGTGTCAGTTCACGCCACCGAACCAGATATTAGAATCCGCCTACTGAAAAATCAGCGTGCGGGACAAATTATGGAACAATTGCGGTGGTTCCAAGAAAGACGCTTGCAAATTCATGCTCAAGTTGTGGTTTGCCCAGGGATTAATGATGGACAACATCTGGAACAAACCCTCAAAGATTTAGCGTCCTTTTATACTGGTGATGTACCTACCGTGGCATCGGTGGCAGTCGTGCCGGTAGGTTTGACGCGGTTTCGCCCCCAAGAAGACGAACTGATACCTGTAACTAGAGAGAAAGCCCAAGAAGTTATTTTACAGGTGAGAGCGATCGCCAAACAATTTCGCCAAAAATGTGGCTCAAATGTTGTCTGGTTAGCCGATGAATGGTTTTTAATTGCTGGGGAAGAACTACCAACAGAAGCAGAATACGAAGACTATCCGCAAATTGATAACGGTGTCGGTTCAATTCAGTTATTTATCAAACAATTTGCATCTGCCGCGACGCAATTACTCCCAAGCCAAATTTCTCCACCCAGAAAATTTACTTGGGTAGTAGGTAACGCCGTCGAAAAAGCATTTCAACCGATATTGCAACACCTAAATTCTGTTGATGGTTTAGAAGTAAATATGATGGCTTTAGCCAGTGATTATTGGGGGCAAGCTATTAGTGTGACTGGCTTACTTACAGGTCATGATTTACTTTTGAATTTACAAAACAAAGATTTAGGTGATGGGATTTTGCTGCCAAATGTCATGCTTAAACATGGCGAATTAGTATTTTTAGATGATGTCAAAGTTGCAGACTTAGCGACAAAATTAAATACAAAAATCTTGCCAGTCGCGGGAGTGGAAGAATTAATTAATACTTGTATAGAATGATTATTTGAGTAAAAGAGACAAGGGGGACAAGGATGAGAGTTGTTTATGAATCATGCGTAATTTTTTTCTTCTCTCTCTTCTCTCTTCTTCTTTGTGTCCTTTGCGCCCTTTGTAGTTCGTTAAAAACAGAATCTTGAATCCTGCTGCTAAACTCTCTTTGACAAATATAAAAACATCAGTTGTTTTTCGGAGGCATTTTATTGTTATGCTGAATGATAAATAATAAGTACTATCTAATACTAAATTAAAGTGAGGATTAAAAGTGGAGAATCAGGAAACTGCAACCAAAGTCACCAAACGAGCCAGATTCTTCATTTTTAGTTTTAACTTTTTAATGATTAATTGTTTAACTAGTTTTAATATTTTATCAGTTAGGGCGGCAGATGCAGAACCTGTATTAAGTGTAGTCCAGAGTGCAGAAAATCAACAGCAATGGACAGGAATTACTAAACGCTTACAATCACTTGGGGTGAGGTATTGCGTTATTCCCTTAGCACAAGTGAGAAGCAGTGCTGATTGGGGCGATCGCAAAGTATTATTTCTACCCAACGTCGAAACTTTAAACCCTGCCCAAGCGATCGCTTTAGAATCCTGGGTGAGTAAAGGCGGTAAAGTTATCGCTAGTGGCCCAGTTGGTAGTTTATCAGCACCGGGAGTCCGACAGTTGTTGCGATCGCTCCTGGGGAGTTATTGGGGGTTTGGTTTAGATGAAACACAACAAATCAAACCAGCCACCACTAAACCACAACGATGGGCTAACCAAAAAGAACTATTTGGGCAAGTGCGTGGCGGTGTAATTATTCCTGAAGGTGGGGCTAGTCAAGCCACCGCCGTTTGGAACGCCCAAGATAATCCTGCCGCCGTTGTCAGTACAGAATGGTCTACCTTACTTGGCTGGCGTTGGGGAACAGATGCGGCTTCGAGTTTTGAATTAGATAATGCTTGGTTAAAAGCTGCCATTGATCATCATATTACTGCCTCATCTTCAGGACAGCAAAAAATTCCTGGGGCTGACTCTCGCTGTGCGACGACCATTGAGACTGCCACCGCCAATATTCCGCCTGTTACGCCTGTAGTTCCTCAAGCACCATTCGTTCCCCGCGCCCCACGTCCATCATCCCCAGCCGAAGCCATTGACCAACTAGAACAAACAGTACATTGGAATGTCGAACCAAATTCCAATGCACCCATTGATGAAAAAGAAGCGATCGCTCTCCAGCAAGAATTAGAAAATTTAATTAGTCGGGTAGAAAGCGCCCATTTAGCCGCCTCAGTTCAGACAGCGAATCGGGATGAAGCTATCACCAGCAATCCCCAGTCCTTGAAAGAAGATGAAACCCGTGTCGCTTCCACCAGACCAGGATTATCTAGTCAGAGTAAAGAACAAGCCATTACCCAAGCGCGACTAGTCGCCAAAAATATTCCCCAACTCCTAGCCAATAAAAACTATGCCCTAGTCCGGCAACAGTGGTTAGCCACCAGAACCAATTTATGGAAACATTTTCCCCTGAACCGACGATTAGCCCCCGCCGAAATCCGCGCTGTCTGGTTAGATAGGGGGACAATTGTCCGGGCTGGTGGTGAAAAGAAATTAGCCGAAATTTTTGACCGCTTGGCACAGTCAGGCATTAACACCGTTTTTTTTGAAACTGTCAACGCCAGTTATCCCATTTACCCTAGTAAAGTTGCACCCCAGCAAAACCCCCTGACTCGTGGCTGGAACCCCTTAGCCGTGGCGGTGAAATTAGCCCATGAACGTAAGATGGAATTACACGCCTGGGTGTGGACTTTTGCGGCTGGAAATCAACGCCACAACCAAGTCATTAATGTTCATCCCGATTATCCAGGGCCAGTCCTGGCAGCCCATCCCGATTGGGCAAACTACGACAACAAAGGCAACACTATTCCTCCTGGCCAAACCAAACCATTTTTTGATCCAGCTAACCCAGAACTGCGGCAATATCTCCTGAAATTGTTTGAGGAAATTGTCAGCGAATATCAAGTAGATGGTTTACAGCTAGATTACATTCGCTATCCCTTCCAAGATCCCTTTGCTGGTAGAAGTTATGGTTATGGCAAAGCTGCCAGAGCGCAATTTCAACAGTTGACTGGTGTTGATCCCTTGACGATTTCCCCCAGCCAAACCGAGTTATGGCAAAAGTGGACAGAATTTCGTACCCAACAAGTTGATAGCTTTGTAGCTGATGTCTCCAAAATGCTGCGGCAAAAGCGCAAGGATTTAATTTTGTCTGTGGCTGTGTTTCCCTTACCAGAACGAGAACGGATTCAGAAACTCCAACAACATTGGGAAGTGTGGGCAAGGCGGGGCGATATAGATGTGATTGTCCCTATGACTTATGCTCAAGATACGGCCAGGTTCCAACGTCTTGCCCAACCTTGGATAGCCTCTAGTCAGTTGGGTTCAACTTTATTAGTACCAGGAATTCGTTTACTGTCGTTACCGAATTTAGCTGCCTTTGACCAATTACAACTGATTCGAGATTTACCCGCCAGTGGTTATGCCTTATTTGCGGCTGAGAATTTTAATCATGATTTACAAAAAATCTTGAATAGTACTCAAGGTCAAGTGCTATCTGTGGCTGATGAACCAATTCCCCTACGCCAACCTTTTGAAACTGCCGTCGTGCGTTATGGATTGTTAAAACGCGAATGGCAGTTGGTCATTCAAAACGAGCAAATCTCTTTCCCAGCCATCAATATTGCTGATTTTAATAATCAAATGGAAGTAGTCGAAAAAGCTTTAACTCAATTAGCGGCTGCACCTTCTCCCGCTAAACTACTCACAGCCAAAGCTTCTTTAACTCGCTTCCAGACGCAATTTCGGATTTGGATGAGAGAAGCAGCAACTAATAACCCTTATCAAGTCAAAGTTTGGGAAAATCGCCTAGCCACGATTGAAAGATTATTGCGTTATGGCGAGAGGCGATCGCAACTACGGTAGAGGAGATAAGGGAGACAAGGGAGAAGAATTAAGCAGGACTAATGACTATAGCCGTCCGAAATGAGAGCCAAACAAATCTGTTCCCTGTTCCCTGTTCCTTTTCTTGACGAATAAATTTATAAACCAAATCGAATTGCTATATTAACCATTCTTTATATTTTGAGTTCTTCATCTAAAATTTACATTATACTTACAGTATTTTTCATTAGGATAATATTATTAATTTACCCGCCTAATCCCAGAACATACGGGGATATATAAGTTGAGATAACTATTCGTTGATGATAGCTATCGTGATTATCTATGTATACTCAAGAACAACATCTCTGGCTACAAAGCTTAGAGGCTGCAATTGACTTTTCGCCACTAACGGTTCAGCCGGAAGCAACAGTATCAGAGGTAATCTCGCTGATGGCAAAGTGTGGAGTGGATGTTTTGGTAGTTTCAGTTTCGCAAGTTATAGGATGGCTGACCGCGCAAGATGTGGTGAAAATTTTAGCCGCAAATATTGACTGTCAAACTACTAAAATTACTGAGGTGATGCAATCTCCAGTAATTACACTGAAAATCTCTGAATTTCAGGATATTACCGTAGTATTATCACTGTTACGTCAGCATCAGTTAAATATTTTGCCCATTCTTGATACAGCAGGTCAACTAATTGGGACAGTTACCCCTAAAAGTATTTGTCAAGTACTAGAAAAATCAACTCAAAGCACCGCCGAAGCAGAAAGACTGCGTTTACTAGAGTCAGCAGTAGTCAATGCCAACGATTCAATTTTAATTACAGCTGCTCACATCACTAACGGCCAAGTAGAACCAAGGATAGTTTATGCCAACAGAGCATTTACACAGATGACGGGCTATACCCTAGAAGAAGTCATCGGCAAAACACCGCGATTTTCACATGGCGAACAAACTAGTCGTACCGAAATGAATCGACTGTTTGCATCTGTGCAAGCGGGTTTGCCCATTAGAACCGAGTTACTTAGCTATCGCAAGGATGGCTCAACTTATTGGGTGGACATGAACCTAGTGCCGATCAAAGATGATCAAGAACGAGTGACGCACTTTGTGGCTATCCACCGCAACATTACAGAGCGCAAATTGACAGAAGCCGCATTACAGTGGAACGAAGAATTATTTCGCCAATTAACCGAAAATCTCCCCCAAGCTTTTTATGTCTGGGATGCAAATCAACAAAAATTGCTTTATGTTAGCCCAGCTTACGAAAAAATTTGGGGCAGAAGTTGCGATCGCCTCATTGAAGATCCCCAATCATATTTTGCCGCCATTGATGCTCCAGACCGCGATCGCGTGATCGCAGCGTTTCAAAACTTATTCACTGGTCAAGATTTCTCGGAACGATATCAAATTCTGCGCCCTGATGGTGAACAATGCTGGATTTCTAGCAAAATTTTTCCCCTCAAAAATGATTATGGACAAATTTATCGCTTCATCGCTATAGATGTAGATGTGACTGAACGCATTAAAGCAGAAGCCGCCATGCACGAAAGCGAAAGAAGATTCCGGGCAATTTTCAATGGCACATTTCAATTTTCTGGCTTACTCACCCCAGAAGGCAACTTACTCGAAGCCAACCAGACATTATTGGATTTTGGTGGACTGCAAGCATCAGATGTAGTCGGTCAATTGTTTTGGGAAACTCCCTGGTGGCAGAGTTCGCCTACTATTCCACAGCAATTAAAACAAGCAATTGCGATCGCCGCTAGAGGCGAATTTATCCGTTACGAAGTAGATATTTTAGGTGCTAACCAAACAGTCCGCACCATAGATTTCTCCCTGAAACCCCTCAAAGATGAAACAGGCAAAATCTTATTGCTAATTAGCGAAGGACGAGACATCACCGAACTCAAACAAACACAAGCCGCCCTCAAACAAGCCAACCAAGAATTAGAACAGCGCGTTACCGAACGCACCACAGCCCTACAGCAAGCAAATCAGCAATTATTAACCGAAATTGCCGAACGTCAAATTATCGAAGCGCAATTACGGCAGTCTCAAACCATGTTGCAATTAGTCATGGATGCCATTCCCCAAGGTATTCTGTGGAAAGATTGCAATTCTGTGGTTTTGGGTTGTAATCGGAATTTTGCCAAACTTGTAGGTGTGGAAAAACCAGAAGATATTATTGGCAAAACTGGACATGATTTTCTGGCAAGTAAATCAGAAGCAGACTTTCACTATGAATGCGATGTCAGAGTGATGGCGACAAATCAACCAGAACATCATCTGATTTCACCCCTCCGACTCTTAAATGGCAAACAAAGTTGGTTAAAAATTAGTAAAATCCCTATCCATGACCCTACAGGTAATGTAGTTGGTCTTTTGGGGACAGTGGAAGATATCACTGAACGTCAACAAGCACAGGCAGATTTAAAAATCAGTGAAGAACGCTTTCGGAACTTGGTTGAATCTAGCTACGATGTCATCTGGGAAGTGGATCTCAACTGTGTTTATACTTATGTCAGTCCCAAAATTCAACACATTTTGGGTTACGAACCAGAAGCAGTTTTAGGTAAAACACCCCTAGATTTCATGCCAGCAGAATTGCATGAAACCCTAGCCCCCGGTTTTGCAGCAATTTTTGCCTCACCACAACCGTTTAAATGTTTAGAAAACATTCAAGTTCATCAAGATGGACATTTAGTTTGGTTAGAAACCAGTGGCGTGCCGGTCTTTGATGCAGATGGTAAATTAGTTGGCTATCGTGGCACAAATCGAGATATTACCGAACGTAAACAAGCTGAAACCGTATTAAAAGCAACTCAACAGCAACTCCAGGCAATTTTAGATCACTCAGCTGCGGCAATTTATATCTTTGATACCAACCATCGATTTATGTTGGTGAATCGTTATATAGAACAACTACTTAATATCACCCCAGAGCAAATTGTTGGTAAAAGTGTTTATGATTTGTGGCCACCAGAAATTGCCGATGGGTTTGCGAAGAATAACCTCCAGGTAATGACTCATGGTTTGCCCATCCAAGTAGAAGAATCTGTCCCCTTAGAAGATGGGTTACGCACCTACTTTTCCGTGAAGTTTCCCTTAAAAGATGCTGATGGGGTTCCTTACGCTGTTTGTGGTTTATCTACAGATATTACACAACGCAAATTGGCGGAGGAATCTTTAACTCGCTTTCAAAAAGCCATCGAAAGTACTAGTGATGCTGTGTGTATGTCGGATATTACAGGTCACATCACTTACATTAATTCGGGATTTACGGAAATATACGGTTACACCTTAGAAGAATATCAAGCATCTGGCGGAGCAACTAGTATTTTCAAGTATCCACAAGAGTTAACTCAAGTATTAACTGCGATCGCCAATGGAGAGTCATGGCGTGGTGAAGTGACAATGCAAACTCACCGTGGGCGGCTATTACAAGTTTATCTCCGAGCTAACGCCATTAAAGATGCCACGGGGAAAATTGCCGGATTGGTTGCTATCCATACGGATATTACACCGCGCAAACAAGCCGAAGAAGGATTAAGACTCCGTGATCGGGCGATCGCTGCCAGTAGTAATGGTATTATCATTGCCGATGCCAGCATTCCCAACGGCCCAATTATTTACGTTAATCCCGCGTTTGAACGGATGACCGGCTACACTGCATCTGAAGTCATTGGGACAAGTTTTGGCTTATTCCAACGCGCAGATATGGAACAATCTGGTTTAAAAGAACTCAAAGCTGCCATGCAAGCTGGTCGAGCTTGTACTGTCGTGCTACGGAACTATCGCAAAGATGGCAGTCTGTGGTGGAATGAACTGAATATATCTCCTGTCTACGACGCTGATGGGGTACTCACCCATTACATCGGCATTCAAACAGATATTACTGAACGCAAACAAACAGAAACAGCTTTACTAGTCAGTCAACAGCGACTGCAATACTTACTCTCATCCAGCCCGGCGGTAATTTACACCAGCAAAGCCGCCGCGAATTTTGGCCCTACCTTTGTCAGCAACAATATTAGTTCCATTACTGGTTATCAACCACAGGATTTCACAGAAGACCCTAACTTTTGGTCGAACCATATCCACTCCGAAGATGTGAAGAATGTTCTTGCCGAACTCAATAAAATTTTGCAGCAAGAACATTACAGCTTAGAATATCGTTTTCGCCACAAAAATGGCACTTACCGTTGGGTATCTGACCAAGGTAAACTCGTCCGGGATGATGCGGGTAACCCAGTGGAAATGGTGGGTTATTTGGCAGACATCACAAAACGCAAGCAATTAGAACAGGAACTCAGAGTCGCCCTAGAGAAAGAAAAAGAACTGAATGAACTGAAATCTCGGTTTGTTTCTATGACTTCTCACGAATTTCGCACACCTTTGAGTACAATTTTGTCGTCTGCTGAATTACTGGAACATTATCGTCATAAATGGACAGAAGAAAAACAAATTACTCATCTGCATCGCATTCAAGCCGCAGTGAACCGCATCAATGAAATGTTGAACGATGTTTTAGTGATTGGTAAGGCAGAAGCTGGAAAAATAGAATACACGCCTACGACTTTTGATTTAGTAGCCTACTGTGATCACGTCATTGAAGAAGCACAACTCAATCAAAACAATCGCTGTTTGATTGCGTTTACGAGTCAATATCCTGTCATATCATGCTGTATGGATGAAAAATTACTCGGACATATTCTTCATAATTTACTCTCAAATGCAATTAAATATTCTCCAGAGAAGAGTACTGTTAAATTAAACCTAACTTGTACAGATGCACAAGTAATCTTAGAAATTCAAGACCGAGGGATTGGGATTCCTCCCGAAGACTTACCACATTTGTTTGAGTCTTTTCATCGTGCTAAAAATGTCGGCAATATTCTCGGAACTGGGTTAGGACTGGCAATTGTCAAGAAGTGTGTTGATATACATCAAGGTCAAATTGCTGTAACTAGTTCCTTGGGAGTAGGTACTACCTTTACTGTCACTCTGCCATTAAATCACACAATACAAATTGAGGAAAAAGATGATTAAAATTTTGGTGATTGAAGATGAAGAATCTGTCCGGGAAAATCTTTTAGATTTATTAGAAGCAGAGGATTTTCAAACAATTGCTGCTGCTAATGGAAAAACAGGTGTAGATTTGGCATTAGCTGAGGCTCCAGATTTAATTTTATGTGACATGATGATGCCAGAGGTTGACGGCTATGGAGTATTAACAGCACTACGACAAGACCCGTTAACAGCCACAATTCCCTTTATTTTTCTGACAGCCAAATCGGCAAAATCTGATTTTCGCCAGGGTATGGATATGGGTGCAGATGATTATCTAACTAAGCCGTTTACACGGGCAGAATTATTAAGTGCAATTATGAACCGCCTCGAAAGACAGGCTACTTTAAAAAAATATCTATCTCATCCCAAGAATATCACTAAGACTGTCTCACCCAAAATTCAGTTGTTGGAAATGAACTTGCAACAGGTGGTGCAGAAACAAAAATTTCAAGAATTTGAAGTTTATTATCAACCAATCGTTGATATCGCTTCTGGGCAAATCATCGCGGCTGAAAGTTTATTACGTTGGCAAAGTCCAGAGTTAGGTTTAGTCACCCCCACGGAATTTATCCCAATTGCTGAATCTACAGGTTTAATTGTTCCGATTGATCAATGGGTGTTACAAAATGTTTGTAAACAAATTAAGGTTTGGCATGATGTCGGGATTGCTTATTTGAAAATTAGTGTTAACTTATCGGTGATGGAATTTAATCATCCAGATTTACTCAAAAAAATTACTGATTTTTTACAAATAAATCATCTGGAACCCCAATATTTAGAAATCGAACTGACTGAAAGCATGATTATGCAAGATATCAATAGTGCGATCGCTACTATGAATAAACTACAAACTTTAGGTTTGAAAATAGCTATTGATGATTTTGGTACTGGCTATTCTTCACTTATATATCTCAAAAATTTACCGATTAATACCTTAAAAATTGACCGTTATTTTATTCATAATGTAGCTGTTGATCGGCAAAAATCAGCCATTACTAAAGCTTTAATTGAAATGGCACATAACCTGAATATGCAAGTAGTGGCTGAAGGTGTAGAAACAGAAGAAGAATTGCAATTTTTACGCGATGCTCACTGTGATTATATGCAGGGTTTTTTATTTAGTCGTCCATTACCAGCACCAGAGTTTGAGAATTTTTTATGGAGTAATAGACATTTATACATCTAAGTTTATGTAAAATTTATAATCCTTGTTTTGAATACATGAAATTTTTGTATTTCTGAAATAGAGATAAATATATAATTCAATTGGTAATTTAGAAGCAAAATGGGTGCATACAGCGAAAAAATTTATGTCATATCTTATTTATAGAAACTATTTAAAATATATTTTTAAAATTTTATATTTTTTCACATTTAATTAAATATATGAATAAAATATTAGTGATTGAAGATGACATAAATGTGCGTCAAAATCTGGTAGATTTACTTTATGCAGAGAATTTTAACGTAATCACTGCCGAGAATGGTTACTTTGGTTTACAGTTAGTACAAACCGAAGTTCCTGATTTGGTGATCTGTGATGTAATGATGCCAGAAATCGATGGTTATGAAGTCCTGAAAGAATTACGCCAAAATCCGAAAACAGCTATTATTCCCTTCATTTTTTTAACGGCCAAATCAGAAAAACCAGACTTTCGCAAAGGTATGGATTTAGGCGCTGATGACTACATTGTTAAACCATTTTCTCGAACAGAATTATTAGCGGCTATTACTTGTCGGTTAGAAAAACAAACAGCAATTTATCAACAAACTCAAGATAAGCTCGATAAATTACGTACTAGTATTACTTTGTCACTGCCTCACGAATTACGCACTCCACTTAATGGGATTTTAGGTTTCTCGCAAATTCTGATGGAAGAAAGCGAACTGCTGGATGCACCATCGATCAAAGAAATGGCAGAATTCATTCATCAGTCAAGTCAACGTTTATTTCATTTAATTCAAAAATTTTTACTGTACGCAGAACTAGAAATTATTGCGACAGACCCGCAGCGTGTCAGCGAAATTCAAAAGCAGTCAACGGAATTTCCCACACCAGGACTGACTAATTTGATAAGTGAAAGAGTCAAGAATGCCGGTAGAGAAGATGATATCCAAATTGACTTATCGCGGTCTGTTGTCAAGATTTCTTTGAGCAAGATTACCAGAATTATTGAAGAGTTACTGGATAATGCTTTAAAGTTTTCTGTCAGCGGTACGCCGATTAAAATTACAGCCAAGACTGTTAATCATACTTTTAGTGTATCTTTTAGCGATCGCGGCCGGGGAATGAGCCGAGAACAAATTGCTGAATTAGGTGCTTATCGGCAATTTGAGCGTAAACTTCATGAACAACAAGGCTCTGGGTTAGGCTTAATCATTGCCAAAAAATTAGCAGAACTGCACGGTGGTACTCTGAAAATTGACAGTAAGCCCCAAGAGTATACGACTGTAACCGTCACCCTTCCCTGCAACAATGAGGAAGCAGAAGCATCACTGATGACTCAGCATTCAGTACTCAACACTCAGCACTCAACACTTTCAAGCTAGGAGGCAGAAAGACTGCTTCTCAATCTTCAATTTTCGTAATTCTTCTTCACCACAAACACGTCATTACCAAACAACCATACATTCTCTCTTGAATTGGAAATAGTATCCTAAACTACTGTTAAATTAGTGCAATTACATAAATTGGGCTGATGTACCACCTCAATCAGTCACTCAGATTAGATTTTAAATACTCTTGACAGAAACTTTAAAAAGTAACTAAAAAAATTGTAGTGAATGAACAAAGTAAATCTAGATAGATATATTGAGACTCAATAAAATATTGCCAACTTGCTCACAATCTCATCGTCAAATAGTTCACTCTTATAGCAGAATTCAGAATCTAGAAGTAATGCAGTCTATTTCTCTACCTGGAGACATAGATTATATACTTCAAGTGAAAATCCACCATATATCTAAAATAATTAGCTTTCGAGTATTTAAGTTAAACTGAGCGCAAAATAAATGGGACAAGGTTTTTTACAAATCGGCTTGACGCTGTGTCTTGTCATAGCGATCGCACCTATTTTGGGAAGATACATAGCGCGTGTGTTCCTGGGACAAAGAACAATTCTTGATCCCCTGATGAACCCGATAGAACACAGCATTTATCTGGTTGCAGGTGTTAATAGAAAAGATGATATGACGGGCTGGCAGTATATCCGGGCGATTCTGTCTAGCAATCTAGTGATGGGGATTTTAGTTTTTGGGTTGATACATTCTCAAAGATTTTTGCCTTGGAATCCCAATGGATTTTACGCGCCCCGTTGGCATACATTACTACACACGGTGATTTCTTTTGTTACCAACACCGATCAGCAGCACTACATCCCCGAAACCACTCTTAGTTACTTCAGCCAAGTAGCGGCGTTAGGCTTTTTGATGTTCACTTCGGCTGGTACAGGGTTGGCAGTGGGGATAGCCTTGATTCGCGGGTTGACTAGCAAAAAATTGGGTAACTTTTATGTTGATTTGACCCGTAGCATTACCAGGTTATTACTACCGATTTCCCTAGTTGGAGCGATCGCGCTTGTTTTCTTGGGTGTACCACAAACCCTAGATAAACCATTAATTGTGGAAACTCTAGAGGGCAGCACACAATATATATCTAGAGGCCCTGTTGCTTCCTTTGAGATGATTAAGATGCTGGGTGAGAATGGCGGTGGTTTCTTTGCGGCGAACTCTGCCCATCCCTTTGAAAACCCCAATGGCGCATCTAACTTAATTGAACTCATCGCCATGATTTCCATTCCCGCAGCGTTGATATTTACCTACGGGATCTTTGCGAAAAACTTCAAACAAGCTTGGCTGTTGTTTTGGATGGTATTTACCGCCTTCGTAATTTTAGTGTGGGTGACAGCCAGTGGGGAACTGCAAGGAAATCCCCTCGTGAATGCCAACTTAGTAGCAGATTTGCCGAATTTAGAAGGTAAAGAAGTCAGATTTGGAGTTGTACAGACAGCATTGTGGGCTGTCACTACCACCGCCACTATGACAGGCGCAGTCAATGGAATGCTGGATTCTTTAATGCCCCAAGGATTATTTGCGACATTATTTAATTTATTTGTGCAGATTATTTGGGGAGGACAAGGTACAGGTATCGCTTACTTGCTGATTTACTTAATTCTCACAGTGTTCTTAACGGGGTTAATGGTGGGACGCACACCAGAATTTTTAGGACGCAAAATCGAAAAGCGTGAAATCGTTCTCGCCAGCGTCGTGCTGTTGATTCACCCCATCGTGATTTTAATTCCCAGTGCGATCGCCTTGGCCTATCCCTTTTCCCTCTCTGGCATTACTAACCCAGGCTTTCATGGAATTTCTCAAGTTGTTTATGAATATGCTTCAGCCGCCGCTAATAACGGTTCAGGTTTAGAAAAACTCGCCGATAATACTCTGTGGTGGAATTTCAGCACAGGTTTGAGTATGTTGGCAGGACGCTACATCCCGATGATTGCCATCTTGCTGTTAGCTGATAATATGTCGCGCAAACCAACCACACCAGAAACACCAGGAACACTCAAAACCGATTCCCTACTCTTCACAACAGTTACTGCTGGTATAGTACTGATTTTAGGAGTCTTGACATTTTTCCCTGTTTTAGCCCTAGGCCCAATCGCCGAAGGATTTAAACTAGCATCTGGCAGTTAAGGGTAGGGAGTAGAGGGTGGGGAGTGGGGGGAGACAAGGTAGAAATAGAAATACTCCCTTGTCCCCCCGCACCCTGCACCCCTGCACCCCTGCCCCCTTCCCCCTTGCACCACTAAAAGATATGAACCAAGTGGCACCTACCCAAAAATCAAAAAACACAAAACTGCGTCCGAGCGATCGCCGTCAGGCGCGGAAAAAGGCCAAAATCAATAACAAAGGAATTTATTTGAGAGCCATCAAGGATGCTTTTATCAAGCTCAATCCCATCGCCGCCATCAAAAATCCGGTGATGTTTGTGGTGTGGATTGGTACTTTGATTACCTTGGCTGTGACAATTGATCCCGACTTATTCGGCCCCACCCAACAGCGAAATCCCCAACTGTTTAACGGTATCCTCACCGGGATTTTGTTTTTTACAGTTTGGTTTGCTAACTTTGCCGAAGCCGTCGCCGAAGGACGTGGTAAAGCCCAAGCTGATGCCTTGCGATCGACGCAAGCAGAAACCATCGCCAAAAAACTCGCCTCTGAAGGTTCAATCTCCGAAGTTCCTTCCACTAGCCTCAGACAAGGTGACAACGTATATATTGTGGCTGGCGATATCATCCCCGCCGATGGGGAAGTAATTATGGGTGTCGCCTCGGTGGATGAATCAGCCATTACCGGCGAGTCTGCACCAGTCCTCAAAGAATCAGGTTCAGACGTAGCGAGTTCTGTGACAGGTGGAACACGCATCATCTCTGACGAATTAATCATCCGCGTCACAGCTGATCCCGGTAAAGGTTTTATTGATCGGATGATTACCTTAGTCGAAGGTGCAGAACGCAGCAAAACACCCAACGAAGTTGCCTTAACAGTATTACTAGCCGTATTAAGCTTAATATTCCTGTTTGTTGTGGCTACCTTGCCAGCCTTTGCCTACTATGTTCAAAGTCCGATTAGCATCCCCGTTTTAATTGCTTTATTAGTCGCCTTGATCCCCACAACGATTGGTGGCTTACTCAGCGCCATTGGGATTGCAGGGATGGATCGAGTCGCCCAATATAACGTGATTGCTACCTCTGGACGAGCGGTGGAAGCTTGTGGTGATGTTAATACGTTAGTTTTAGATAAAACCGGCACAATTACCCTCGGTAATCGTTTAGCGGAAGAATTTATTCCGATTAACGGCCATTCTATGCAGGAAGTGGCTTATATTGCCTTGATTGCCAGCATCTTTGATGATACACCCGAAGGTAAATCGATTGTCAGGCTGGCAGAGAGATTAGGCGCGAGGCTAGATTTTGATCCCAGTCGCGCCAGCGCCGTGGAGTTTTCTGCCAAAACCCGGATGAGTGGCACAAATCTAGCTAATGGACGAGAAGTCCGCAAAGGTGCAGTCGGAGCAATTCAAGGATTTGTGCGATCGCGCAACGGCCGAGAAACTCCAGAACTAGATACTGCATACCAGCGAGTCTCTCAACAAGGAGGTACACCCCTAGCGGTTTGCTTAGATCAAGAAATTTACGGTGTCATCTATCTCAAAGATATTGTTAAACCCGGTATTCGTGAACGTTTTGCCCAGTTACGCCGGATGGGTGTACGTACTGTAATGCTCACTGGAGACAACCACATTACTGCATCTGTAATTGCCCAAGAAGCTGGTGTCGATGATTTTATTGCTGAAGCCACACCAGAAGATAAAATCAGCGTCATTCAAAAAGAACAAGCCGAAGGCAAACTAGTAGCCATGACAGGCGACGGAACTAACGACGCTCCCGCATTAGCACAGGCAAATGTTGGTGTCGCTATGAATACTGGTACACAAGCAGCTAAAGAAGCCGCCAACATGGTAGATTTAGACTCTGACCCTACCAAACTCATCGATATTGTCAGTATTGGTAAACAATTGCTGATTACTCGTGGGGCATTAACCACATTCTCAATTGCTAATGATATTGCTAAGTATTTTGCAATTATCCCAGTAATTTTTGCAGCCGCTAATCTGCAAAGTCTCAATATTATGAATTTAACTAGCACAAATTCGGCGGTGCTATCGGCGCTAATTTACAATGCGCTGATTATTCCGGCGTTAATTCCCTTAGCTTTAAAAGGTGTAAAATTCCGCCCGTTGACAGCAAATCAACTATTAAAACGTAATATTTTAATTTATGGCTTAGGAGGGTTAATTGCACCATTTATTGCCATTAAAATCATAGACTTATTGATTACCGCAGTCGGCTTGGCATAGAAGAAAGTATGAAATGTGAAGTATGAAATTGCTAATAACTTACACAAAAATTACCAAAAAGCTTAATTTATATTTACTACTCAGCACTCAGCGAGAAGTTGTGTGCGGAGAGAACTTGCGTGCGCGGGTTCCCCGCGTTGAGCAAAGTTCGGAGGATTCCCCCGTGGATCAAACTTCGGTGACTCAGCACTTAGCACTTAGCTATTGACCAATTTTAAATTTTTACCCTGTTAGGGAAGGAAATTAGCAGATAAGTATGAATAAAGAGTTTATGGATTTCATGCAACAATGGCGTAAACAAAAATTTGTAATTGGAATTCTGATTGTCATTGGAATCAATTTAGGACTTTCTCATGTAGTTTATGCAGCTAGTCATAACACATTACAAATTCAATTTACTTGGGCGTATGGCGTTTTATCTGCCATTATTTTAGGGCTAATTATTTACTTATTTGTCGTGGTGTTTCAGCCAGAACGCTTTTAAAAATTTAATCTTCAACACTCAACAATTATTATGGTAATTATTCGAGAAGCTTTCAGAGCAATTCGTATGACACTGATATTATGGTTGCTAACAGCACTGATTTATCCTTTAGCAATCTTAATTATTGGTCAAGGTTTATTTCCATTTCAAGCGAATGGCAGCATTGTGTTAAATATAGATGACCAGCCCATTGGCTCAACTTTAATTGGTCAAATATTTACAGATGATCGCTATTTTCAAGGTCGTCCCAGCGCCATAAGATATAGTCAAGGCAGAAAGGCGAAACCAAATGGTATATCTGGTGGTAGTAACCTCGCTCCCAGTAACCCAGAGTTACTCAACCGTGTAACAGAACAAGCTACTCAATATCAAGAGCAAAGTATTCAACCAAGTGAAGATTTAATCTATACCTCTGGTTCAGGTATAGATCCACATATTTCGCTCAAAGCCGCTAGAGAACAATTACCAAGAGTAGCTAATGCCCGTGGGATTAAAGAAGATGACATTATACCTTTACTAAATAAGTTTACTGATGGCAGATTTTTATGGATTTTCGGCGAACCAGGAATTAATATTCTCCGCTTGAATTATGCACTTGATTTGCAAGATATTAATCGTAAGCTAAATCAATGAAAAATGGTATTTCTTTATAAAGGGCGTGAGCAGAGCGATCGCATCCTCACATAGCATTCTTATGTTAGATCAAAATAATTCAGGTGCGGCTATCAATTCTTTTTACCCAGCGCGTCGAGGTAAACATAAAATCTTTATTGGGATGGCTCCCGGTGTGGGTAAAACCTATCGAATGTTAGAAGAAGGAAATGCACTCAAACAAGAAGGAATTGATGTAGTTATTGGATTGTTAGAAACCCACGGACGCAAAGAGACAGCAGAAAAAGCCGCAGGGTTAGAAATTATTCCGCGTCAGGAAATTGCTAGAGGTGGTTTGACGCTGACAGAAATGGATACCGAGGCGATTTTACAGCGATGTTTAGGAACTAGCTCTTATGCGTCTAAGTCCCAATTGGTTTTAGTTGATGAACTGGCTCATACAAATGTCCCTGGTTCTTCAAGGGAAAAACGCTACCAAGATGTTGAAGTGATTTTAGCTGCGGGTATTGATGTTTACTCTACGATGAATGTGCAGCATTTAGAAAGTCTCAATGACTTGGTAGCAAGAATTACTGGTGTGGTAGTACGAGAACGAGTCCCAGATAGAATTTTAGAAGAAGCAGACGAGGTGGTGGTAGTAGATGTGACACCAGAAACTCTGCAAGAGCGATTATTGGAAGGGAAAATTTACGAGCAGTCAAAAATCCAACAAGCTTTAGATAACTTTTTTCAACGCCGGAATTTGATTGCTTTACGAGAATTGGCTTTGCGTGAGGTAGCCGACAACATCGAAGAAGATGCGATCGCTTCTACTCCTAATGGACAATTTTGCAACATCCACGAGAGAGTTTTAGTCTGTGTATCTACTTATCCAAATTCATTACAACTATTGCGTCGTGGTGCAAGACTGGCTAATTATATGAATGCTCCACTGTATGTTGTGTTTGTCGCTGATCCTGAACGTTTTTTTAAACAAGGAAGAAAGTTTACACATTCACAACTGCGAAAAGCTGTGTGAAGAATTTACAGGTACTTTTATTCGCGTCACCAATAGTAATATAGCCCAAGCGATCGCCGAAGTTGCAGAGAAGTACCGTATTACTCAAATTGTCATTGGAGAAAGTCAGCGATCGCGCTGGCAAATTCTGTTTAAAGGTTCATTAACTCAAAAGTTAGTTCGCTTGTTGAAAAATATTGATATTCATATTATCGCTAGTGATAAACAATCTTCGGTTAAAAGTTAAATATTTTTATCAAGTTGGTGAGGTATACAGAAAAATAATTAACCGCCGATTGAAGAGGATAAACGCAGATGAACGCAGATAAATTCGGATTTCAGCAGACGCTAAAACGTGATAATATTAGCATCAAAAATATCAAAATACAACAAGATTATATTCTCAAAAATATTTTTAATTTAGCATCTCAGCTTTATACCTATACAAATCAAATTCAACAATTAAACCACACTCTCAATCATGCAGTCTCCACAATTGAAAATATCTGCGCTACTCAACAAATCACACCCGCCAACCTGACTAATTCATCTCGCAAAATCTATTCTTGGTTTAAGTTTCTTTCTGACGAACAAAACCTACAGCTTCACCTTAATAGTACTTATCGTGTACGACAAATAATTGAAAAAACCCTCTCTACAGAAAACCAAAGTGCTGTTGAGGTTATGGTTGAGTTTACTAATTTAGCGGGACTATATCAAGGTAAAAGGTCTAGTAAAGTTGTTGAACTTAAGATTAATGAAGGTTTTATTAATGCTGAGGAAGAAGTTTTAAAAGCATTAGTAAAATGCACTCTCTTTGGTAAAAATCCAGAAAGTACCCGATTAATTAGAGGATTTGCTAGTTCTGAAGAATATAGCTCTGTGATTTTAGAGTTAGATTTAGTTGCAGAAGTAATTGCCGAAAATCCTCAAGGTAATTTTTATAATTTAAATGAATTGTTTGATCAGCTTAATTTTGAATACTTTGCGGCAAATATTGTGAAACCCAGGCTTGTATGGAGCCAAATCAAAACTTATCGTAAATTTGGGCATTATGAGCCAGCGAGAGATAGAGTAGTTATTAGCACAACTCTGGATAACCTTCATATCCCTAAGTTTGTGGCTGAGTTTGTTTTATACCACGAATTACTGCATAAATACCACGGCACAAAGTGGGTAAATGGTAAACGAATGGTTCACACCAGCCAATTTCGCTCTGATGAACGGAAGTTTAAGTTCTACACAGAAGCAGATGAATGGTTAAAAAAGTTAACATTCCATCAAAGGTGATAAAAAACTTTTGGCTCAAAAACCTTACCCAATCAAGGTTTCACAATTTGACTCCAAATTTAAGTATGTTTGGGGTTTTTTATTGAGATTTTAGTAGTACAATTGTTCTAGTGAAGACCTCTGAGCAATACTTTGCCGACGCGAAGTTTAAACGATATCAATACTATGATGACACCATTACAGGGTATAGTTGCAGGCCAAACCCAATCGAAGTTTGAGCAATATCATGAACAAAAAGCTAATCGTCCAAAGAGCTTTAACCGCGAAAATATTGCTTTTCAAAGGCTCACTGATGTCACTCAGGTAATTTTGCATCATGCTTTTTGGTTGGCGGAACAAAAAAAAACAGCTTTCTTTGCGAGATTACAAACAGCTACTTTTAGAACATGGTTGGCAAGGCGAAGAAAAGCGGTATCTTAAAATAGCCGCAGCGTTTGCGAAGTTTTCGCCGCAAGATGTCGCGCAAGTTGAGCCTCGAACTATTTATCAGTTGGCAGAAAATAATAAAAAATACCAGCAAGTTATCAATCAGCTACTAGATTTAAGCATTATTAATCAAGAAAGTGTGCGTTCTTTAATTAAAAAGCAGCGTACACCCAAAACTGCTGAGTATAAAAATGAAAAACCTAGTATTTGGCGACGAACAAAAAACGGTGGGAGATACTGCCAAATTCCGCCAATTCATGAACCGTCAGAACAGACTGGGGTGACTTTGCAAAAAATGATGGATGAAGAAGGATTGAGCGCCCAACATATTGTGGCAGAAGCGATCGCACTCCGACAAGCATATAAACAAGGGCAATTAGTCCACACCGCCAATCAGATTTAATTTTTTGAGATAATTAATATCACAAAAAAGCACTTTAGGATTTGGCTCACCTAAGTGCTTTTTCGTATAACTCTACACCAATTCACTTGATTACCACAATATTATTAAACACAACACATTTATCTAAAGAGGTATTGTGCCAACTAATTGTAACTAATGTTTCGTGAAGTGGTATCACTCCTTGCAAGAGGTAAGGATACATCTGATATGGCAAAATTAAATATGCTACAAGTGACAGTTGTATAACTGTCACTATTACAAACCGTCGTATTAATTCAGATTACTGGTCATAGCAGCGAAGTATAGTTGAGGACATTTAAAAAGCACGAATGCCAGCTATAGTAAGACTTACCTGCTGCCTTCTGCTTCCTGTCTTCTGCCTCCTGCCATATCAAACCACCAAGGATCTTGATTAGAATTAGTTTTAATCAAAAAAGCTTTTTTCCGCAAAAACCGTTTAAGGGCGGCTGCACCCATGCGTGAACCTCCTAAACCGGAGAATTTGCAGGCGTTTTTCTCACCTTCGTGCATAATAGCGGTGAGGGCGGCATCATTAATACTGATAGCACCTGCATCTATTTGTTGAGCAACGGCTAAAGCTTCAGTTTCCGTTTCTGCAAACACCGCCGCACTTAGTCCATAAATTGAATCATTAGCTAAATTAACTGCTTCTTCTACTGTGGCAAAAGCCATGACGGGCATGATCGGGCCAAAAGTCTCTTCCGTCATGATTTTCATTGTATGGTTAACTTGGGTTAACACCGTGGGACGACACCACCAACCGCCGCCTAACTCCTCAACTTTGCCGCCGCAATGAATAACTGCACCTTTTTCTACTGCATCGGAGATATGTTCGTTAATTATGCCAGCTTGTCTTTCTGCAATAATCGGCCCAATTTCACCACTTTCAATGGTGGGATAAGCTAGTTGTAGGCGATGGGCTTTCGCTACTAAATGATGATAAAACTTGTCAAAGATAGATTCGGCAACATAAATTCGCTCAATCGATAAACATGACTGTCCAGTATTGACGACAGAACCCCATAAAATCGCTGATGTAGCTAATTCTAAATTGGCAGATTCTAAAACGATTGCCGGATCTTTCCCACCCAATTCTAAAAAAGCGGGGATAAATTTTTCAGCTGCGGCGGCTGCAACTTTGCGTCCAGTGGCGACACTACCTGTAAAGCAGATTAAATCTACATTTTCAATTAAAGCCGCGCCGGTTTCTCCTGCACCTTCGACAAAGCTTAAAACATCACGCAGCGTCGGTACTTCATTAATTGCAGCTGTGAGTGGGGCGATGAAACGCGGGGCAATTTCACTGGGTTTAACAACTACTGCACAACCCGCTAGCAGTGCCGGAATAGTATCGATGGTGGAGAGTAAAAGCGGGAAATTCCACGGACTAATCACCCCAACTACAGGGTAAGGGGTTGATGTTTGTTGTAGGGCGATAAACGGGATAGATGTATTTTTCGCTGAATCTTGTAATAAGTCTGGCGCTAACCCGCACCAACGATCAATGCTAGACAGAAAAGAGTCGATTTCCATCACCGAGATAGACAATCTCCCCGTATCATTGACCAAAGCATCTGTGAGTTTGTCGCGTCTAGTTAATATAGCTTGCTTCCATTCTGTTAAAGCTGCAACTCTCCCTTCTACCCCCAGTTGTTGCCAGCGCACTTGCGCCCTCCGCGCCCGGTTGCATTGCTGTGCCAGCAGTTTTGGCGGCGGTGGGATAATTACATAATCATATTTGCCGGTGCGCGGGTTACGGACTTCGATTGGTTTTTTCATTTGTCATTGGTCATTTTTCAAATTTCACACTTATAACTGTCCTTCGGGTGAGGCAGGAGGCAGATGGCAGGAGGCAGGAGGGAAGATTTTTAATTTAAAATCTAGGCTATGCTCGATGTTAATCCTGAGCGTAGCCGAAGGATTCATCAAAGGTAAAGCCTTTTATTCACCCATTTGGGTTTAAGTCCCCAGCCACAATCTAAAATTTGGTAGTTTTCGATTAAAGGCGGGTTTGAATCTCCTTCTAATCGGCCTAACTCTCCTGCCTCCTGCCTTTCAACTCCTGCCTTCTTCAAATCACTCCTAGCTGAGACAGTCGTTCTATTGTTTGTTGCTGTGTTTGGATGAAGTGTTTGCGGTCTACTTCTTGATTTAGCATAGTGTTTGCTGGGTAAAATTGTGCCTCGCTGTAGCTTTGAGCGTAGATTTCAAATCGCTGGCGAGAAAGTAAATTATTTAACCCTGGACGATGGCGATCGCGTCTTAAAGCGCCTAAATCTATCTCGGCAAAGGCAGCCATACTTTCTCCTGCACCTGTCTCTGCTAATACAATCCCGCGATAATCTACTATTTTTGAGCCGCCATCAACGGAAGCAATGGGGATAGTACTATTAGCTAGACCTGCGGTATTAGCAGAAACAATGTAAGCCATATTTTCCACAGCGCGAGAAATTTTCGCTGCGTCTTTGGGTGTGAGGTTTTTGTTGTAAATTTCTGAGGTGGAATGCAGAAAAATTTCGGCACCACGCATGGCGAAACAACGCGCCACTTCTGGATACAAAATTTCTTCGGAAGCTAAAGCGGCTAAATTACCAATTGCAGTTTTCGCCACGGGAAACACCCCTTCTAAACCATAGCAATCAAGATATTGATCCCAAACATCATGGGGGGTTGGTGCAAACAAAGAATTTAGCCGCCGATACCGCAAAACAATCGTGCCAGAAGGGTCAATGACAAAGCAAGTTTGAAAGTATAAATGGGGAAAGTTGGGGTCGAGTTCGTAGGCGTTTCCAGCTAAAAATATTTGATGTTTTTGGGCAATTTTACCGAGAGCTTCATACTCTGCACCGTGCATTTCTATACAAGCTTTTTCTCGCCACACAGCCAGAGACTCCCCCATCGGGAAACCTGTGAGGAAATATTCTGGGAGAACAACTAAGCGACAGTCAAACCCAATAAAAGCGATGCTGGCGGCAATTTGTTGTGCCAAGCGGTTGATAGTATTATGAATGATTTCTTGGGCTGCGTGGCGATCGCTTGCTTGATTGACAGCATGACAAGTAACTTGCAATGCTAAGGCTCGGTATGATGCGATGGAATTGGGAATATCTGCCATGCTGTTTGCTGTTTAGAAACGCACCACTATCAATTTACAAGGATATGCTAACTATGCCTAGCGATCGCGCCATCAAGCTTGAAGAAGAATTTAGGAGTCAGAATCAATTAGTCTGTGTGTAAGTCCTGACCTTATTTGAGAGCAAGGTATGAGAAAATACAAGACTGGCCAAGTAGTCAATTATGTACTTTCTCTACTAAATTCATCTCAGAACTAGGAATAATGGCAAAAAACTTTCATCATAACTCGCAATTTTATGCAGATAATTTCATTTCTCACCCTCGTATAGCAAAACCAAGTTCTGAGTTCTACACTGTTTTTTCCCCAGCAGAAGTTTTAGAAATTATTCACACATTAGAAACCAGATGTGAAATCCCTCTAAAATATTCCTATAAAGGTCAAGGGGCGAAAATTTGGCATGATTTTTATCAAAAATTTGTTAGCCCTAAATGGTATCGCAAATCAAGTGTAGAAATTGACCTTTTGAGGAACAATTTTGCATATATTTATGAAAGTATCTCAAAATTTAGCCAAGTCAATGTTATCGATGTTGGTGCAGGAACTTCATACCCAGCAAAAGAATTTGTTTCCCGACTCAATCAACTGAATAAAATCAATAAATATGTTGCCTTAGATATTAGTGAAGGACTGCTGACTGTATCCAAAAGAAATTTTACAACTTGGTTTCCCAAACTGGATTATATCAACCAACAAATTGACATTGAAAATAGCTGTATACCTGCAAATTTCTCAGGAAACCCCAAAATCATTCTGCACTTGGGTGTGACAATGGGCAACCATCATAATAGAAATCAGGTGCTGAAGAACTTTAGAAATAGTATGGATGAAAATGATTTGCTCATCTTTACTAATGAAATTGGTTCTAACTCTCAATGGGATGGAGTAGCTAGAGGTGGCTGTAAGTATCACGCCGAAGAAATATATCGCACAATCAAAAATACAATTGGGCTGAAATCTCAAGATTGTCAACTGATTAGAAAGTACGATTTAGCAACAGATAGTGTTGTAGCTAATATCAAATTCCAGCATAATTACACTATCGATTTCAGCTTTCAAGGAATAAATAAATCTATTGAAATCCCCAAGGGTAAAGAAATTACAATTTGGAGACATCATAAGTATGAAATGCCTAAACTTACCCAAGAACTAGAAAATGCAGGGCTAGAACTTGTTCATTACACTACTAACAAATATTCATCACATATTATAGCAATTTGTCAGGTTACAAATAACTAATGCAGCCAGAAAAGAATTCTAATTTCTGCGGGATGACCTAACTTTAGTAATTCTTGAATAAACCAATCAACACAACCGACGTATTCTCTATAAATCTGTACCCATGAAATTTCAGTTGTGTTGTCTTTTTTCATTTTATAAACAGGCTCATAGACAGGTTTGCCCTAATTGAGTGCCTTTGAAATTAGCTCCACTCAAATTGCTCCCCTCCATAAAAATCTCACCAACGGACGAGTTACTCAAATTAATTCCGCTCAAATTAGCTCGATACAATTCATCAGACCCCTCAATGTTAATGAAGGAGAAATCTCTATCCCCAACCGCGTAACGCTGCAACAACTCCTCAACATTGATACTTCTACTAATAGCCATAACTTTTTGAGCATTTGGTGCATTTTTATGTACCAGTTTAAGCCCTACTATTTAAAACCCAATAACAGTCGCTTCTGCGCTTGATAGTGACCTCCTCACGCTGAAACATCCTCTCTTTGCTATGACCAGAGATTTCTTGAATAGTTCTCCAATAGCTTTTGTTCAAAAATCTAAAGCAGATATCGCATAATAGAGATGCACAACAATGGCTCTCAAAACCATTGATTTATTTGGGTGTGACCAGTATTAGTAAGAAATTCAGGATGGAATTTGCTTACGTTTAGTGCATTGTCATTATCGCTTGACTTGGGGCGATCGCACTCATCATTGCTAATTTGTTTACTTTGAGGGCATTGTAATTATCGCTTGAGTTGGAGCGATCGCACTTACAACCCACCATATTGTGCTGTACTCGCTTTTTTCTGGACTCCAGTGGCTGGTAATATTAGCAACAGAAGATTCTGGGGGTAAATTCCATGAAAGGCAGCCTAACAGCATGTTTCTTGAAGTACTTAGAGTTACGGTCAGAGTTGCGCTGCTTGAGTGCTAATCAGTTTTATTGGTTACTGCTGTTATTTTCTCCGCCTTTACTTGTTGCTTCTTCGTCTATAGTTTCATTGGCTGCACCTTTGGAAATCGCTCAAGCTGTGCCAAATGCTGCTATTTCTCGTCCGACACTCAAAATTGGCTCCCAAGGGGAACGTGTTTCGGAGTTGCAAGCAGCACTCAAGCTTTTAGGCTTTTACCCAGGGAATGTTGATGGAGTTTATAACGAAAATACGGCAAATGCAGTTTCTCGCTTTAAGCAAGCCGTTGGTTTAAATCCTGATGGGGTTGTTGATGCGGCTACTTGGCAAAAACTGTTTCCTAAAGAACCAGCATCTACTAATACGGCTGCATCTTTATCGACGACTCGACCAAGCACTACCAACACTGCTGTAGCGAAACCAGAACCTAAACCTGCAACTCCCAGAAATAGAACCACCCAAGTACCAACACTCGCACCAGAACCTAAACCAGTTAACCGCAGACCTCCCACAACTCAACGCAGAACTCCGACAAAGCCAGCAGCATCAACTATTACTTTTCGCCAAGTTCCGGGAATTCAATACACTGCGGAAGGATATCCCATTTTACGTGTAGGGATGAGTGGTCAAGATGTCATCACTTTGCAAAAACAATTACAAAGGTTTGGTTTTTTGAATAGTGGTAATGTCGATGGTGATTTTGGTCGCACTACCGAAACCGCAGTGAAAGCGTTGCAAAGGCGCTATGGTTTAGAAGAGGATGGTGTGGCTGGTGGTGCTACCTGGGACATTCTCTTGCGGCGATCGCCTGGGCAACGATAGGCTAATAATACGTAGTTAGGTCAGTTCTCAGTAGGGATGGTGTATGGCATCTCTACTCAATTTATGTGATGGAAGTAGTACCTGTTTGATATGAAACACTTTTTGTTAACTTGGCTGGCTACTGCGGTGGCGCTATTGATTACCTCTAGAATTGTCGATGGTTTTATTGTCAATAATTTTGTTGCTGCTTTGGTAGCAGTATTTGTTATAGGGTTGGTCAATGCTTTTATTAGACCAGTTTTGCGCCTGTTAGCTTTTCCCATTACTTTACTAACTTTTGGTTTATTTACATTTGTCATTAATGCGTTATCTCTGTGGTTAGCCAGTGCTATTACTCCTGGTACTGGTTTTGAGATTAAAGGCTTTTTACCCGCGTTGCTGGGGTCAATTGTATTATCAATTGTTTCGAGTGTGATTAATTATTTCCTTAGAGCGGTTGAATAAATAATACCAATTTGCAATTCGCAATGACGCTCGCAGGCTCGCTACCGCTACGCTAACGCAATTCGCAGTCCATAGATGATGGAATGACAACTCCCTTAATCACGCTTGAATTTCTTGCGCCACCGCTACAGTTACCACCCCAGGTAGTCCTGATAAGCGGAAAATATTTTTTGGAACTAATAATTTAGCACCAAGTTCACCATTGTCAGCCGCCAAAATCGCCGCCGCTTCTGCAACACTAGGTGTTCCCGTGGCTTTGGTAATGATTGCAGATGGATTGGGGACTAGGACGGTAGATAACTTTGCGGCGGAAAATGTTTGCAAAAGCCAATGGCGTTGATGGCAAATTTTTATTAATGCTGTATCTAATGCTTTTGTATCAATGGTAGCAATCCCAGCGATCGCACTTTCATCGAGTAAATATTTTTGAAATACTTGTTCAATGGCTATCACAATCAACTGCGGCGCAGTCCCTTGTTTAAAGCCAATTCCCACCCACAAATTTTGTCGGTAATCAGAATTTTTTTTCTACGCCTGTTGTAGTGAAATTAATCAGCAATCTCCGATGATTTGAGCTTGGGAAATGGTCGTTGATTGCAATACCGAAAAATTGATCGATAGAATACTGTTCCCAAAAATTAAAAACTATATATTGAACATGTCTAGCACAGTAGGAAGCACCAAGGGAGAGAATAGGCAAAAACAGTAGGTTATTTCCTTATATTTTGCTTCATTTTCAGCGTTGAAGCATGACATTTTCGCCTGTGCTTTACCTTGGTGTTTCAATTTCTTTTGCTCTGTCGCAGTTGGCGAAAATAGCTGCGATAGAGTTTTGCTTTTGAGATACAGTTTTTCTACTATTTAAGTAAATACCGTAGATTGAAAATTTTGTCAACGCCATCAAGAAGCATAAAAAAATCTTGAGTGATCGCAACTCAACACCAGATCACGCTATCATCGAGTATTGTGGCTTTTGCGTGTGTGAATCCTGGCATCTATCTATGACCGCTTCTGACTCTGATAACCAGCCAACGGAATCTCTTCAACCCCCTGCGCCTCACGCGGACACGCGACTTGTAGACCGCAGTAAGCTGAGTAAAATGTATCAGCATTATGTGGAAATCAAAGATAAACATCCCCATGCGTTGTTGTTGTATCGGGTAGGTGATTTCTTTGAAACTTTTTTCCAAGATGCTGTGACTGTGTCGCGGGAACTGGAATTAGTTCTCACCAGCAAACATGGCGGTGAAGTGGGACGGGTGGCGATGACTGGTGTACCCCACCACGCTTGGGAACGCTACAGCACCCAATTGGTAGAGAAAGGCTATGCAGTTGTCATTTGTGACCAAGTAGAAGATGCTTCCGAAGCCGTGGGTTTGGTACGACGGGAAGTGACACGCATCCTCACCCCTGGCACGTTGTTAGAAGAGGGGATGTTAAAATCTAGCCGCAATAATTATTTAGCGGCGGCGGTAATTGCGGGGAATCATTGGGGTTTAGCTTACGCAGATATCTCCACAGGGGAATTTCTGACAACCCAAGGTAGCGATTTAGAACACCTTACCCAAGAATTAATGCGCTTGCAACCTTCCGAGGTGTTGGTTCCCATCAATGCACCTGATTTGGGGGCTTTGTTGCGTCCTGGGGAAACTTCGCCTCATCTTCCCCAATGTTTACCGCCATCATTTTGTTATAGTTTGCGATCGCAAGTACCTTTTTCTCAAGGTGAAGCCAGAAGTAAATTATTGCAGAAATTCAAGGTGCGATCGCTCGAAGGTTTAGGTTGTGATCATCTTCCCCTGGCTGTGCGGGCAGCTGGCGGTCTTTTAGAATATGTGGAAGATACCCAAAAAGAAAATACAATTTCTCTGCAAAGACTCCGCACCTATACACTCACAGACTACTTAATTATTGACCATCAAACCCGCCGGAACTTAGAAATTACCCAAACAGTCCGCGATGGTACTTTTCACGGTTCTCTACTCTGGGCGTTAGATAGAACTAGCACCGCAATGGGAAGTCGGGCTTTACGGCGTTGGTTATTGCAACCCCTACTGGATATTAAAGGTATTTGGGCGCGGCAAGAAACAATTCAAGAATTAAAAGAAAATACACCTCTGCGTCAAGATTTGCGTTATTTATTACGGCAAATCTACGATTTAGAACGGCTGACAGGTAGGGCGAGTTCGGGAACTGCGAATGCGCGAGATTTAATCGCTTTAGCTGATTCTCTTTCGCGTTTGCCAGAATTAGCCCGTTTAGTTGCTGATGCTGGTTCTCCCTTCTTGAAGGCTTTGCAAAAAGTCCCGCCAGTCTTGGAAGAATTAGCACAAAAAATTCAAGCCCACCTTGTCGAAGCACCACCCATTCATTTAAAAGAAGGAGGCTTAATTCGTCCAGGCATCAATGTATTATTAGATGAAAGAAAGGCGACTGTAGAAGCAGATCATCAATGGATTGCCAATTTAGAAGTTGATGAAAGGGCGAGAACAGGTATCCCGACGCTGAAGGTAGGATTTAACGAAACCTTTGGTTACTACATTAGTATTTCTCGCACCAAAGCCGACCAAGTACCCGCCAACTATATCCGCAAGCAAACCCTCAAGAATGAAGAACGCTACATCACCCCAGAACTCAAAGAAAGAGAAGCGCGGATTCTCAGTGCGAGGGATGATTTATATAAATTGGAATATGAGATTTTTGTCGCCTTAAGGGAAGAAGTCGGTGAACAAGCCGAGGCTATCCGCCAACTTTCTCGCGCCGTAGCGGCGGCGGATGTGTTGTGTGGTTTAGCCGAGTTGGCTGTGCAGCAAGGTTACTGTCGTCCTGAAATGATATCAGGGCGAGGACTAGAAATTGTAGATGGTCGTCACCCAGTGGTAGAACAGTCCTTACCTGCGGGTTTCTTCGTCCCCAATTCCACGTATTTAGGTAGTAGGGAATCGGGAGTAGAGAGTAGTGAAAAAGCCCCACTCCCCACTCCCCACTCCCCACTCCCTGACTTAATCATTCTGACAGGCCCAAATGCCAGTGGTAAAAGTTGTTACTTGCGTCAGGTAGGGTTAATTCAATTGATGGCGCAAATTGGGAGTTTTGTCCCGGCTAAATCTGCCAAACTGGGAGTATGCGATCGCATTTTTACCCGTGTTGGTGCTGTAGATGATTTGGCAACTGGTCAATCTACCTTTATGGTAGAAATGAATGAAACCGCCAATATTCTCAACCATGCCACATCGAAATCTTTAGTATTATTAGATGAAATTGGACGCGGGACAGCCACTTTTGACGGTCTTTCTATTGCTTGGGCGGTTGCAGAATATATCGCTACCGAGATTCGTTCCCGGACAATTTTTGCCACTCACTATCATGAATTAAATGAGTTGGCGGGGATGTTACCCAATGTGGCTAACTATCAAGTCACCGTCAAAGAATTACCAGATCAAATTATCTTTTTGCATCAAGTCCAACCCGGTGGGGCTGATAAATCTTACGGTATCGAAGCCGGAAGGTTAGCTGGTTTACCTGCGGTGGTTATTCAACGGGCAAAACAAGTTATGGGACAAATTGAGAAACACAGTAAGATTGCGATCGGGTTGAAGAATTTAACTTGAGTGTGGCAGTTTTATTTGATGAGTAGACAAGGGGGAAAAGGAGGACAAGGGAGACAAGGGGGACAAGAGAGATAGTGAAATACTGTAGAGACGTTATAGCGTTTCCTAGTCTGCTGAGGTACGAACTTATCTATTCCCATCTGCGTTCATCCGCGTACCCTTCGGGAAGCCGCTTGCGCGTCTACATCGGCGGTTAATTATTCTTGCTTGTATCTCACTAGAATGAGAAACGCTATATATGTAACATCTCTACATGGTTTTGGGTTTTAATTCAGACTTTTTGTACTAGTAGACAGAACAATTAATAGAAAGAACACCCTTATCTGAAAATGCGACTCTTACCTTATATTCTGCCGGACAAGTCTCAACTACATTACCAGTTCTAATTTTAATTTCTTCTGAAAGTTCACAGCTATTAAATTGCACTTTTTCATCAAACACAATATAACTTTTGGCTTTACAGGGAAAATTAGATGTTCCAGTGGTGGGGCTAGAAACTTGCACATTAACATTCTGAGCAAGTGAACAAGTTGCCAACGAATTATTTGGATGATAAACAACAGTACCTGTTTCACATGAAATTGCCGCCTTAGCAGGTGATGAAATAGAAAAATTAATAGTTAACAAACTTGATGCCAATGCAAATAATACACCTGTTTGATTAGGTGATTTCATATAGTAGATTTCCCTGATGAATGAAATAAAAAATAGTGCTTAACTTCTGAAAAATTACACATATAAAAGGGCATCTAAAGATTAGATGCCCGTCATGTAGGAAACCCCCAAAAGGGTTGTCCTTACACCTTCCCAACTATCAGCAACATTAGATAATTTCTAATTAGATAACTAGAAATTATCTAAATCACAAATGTGAATAGTGTAATTTTAAGAACTAATAAATACGAATGCCGACAGTGTAACCACGGAAAAAGCAGCAAGAAACAAAATGCTATTTATGAGCAGAAATGCTGATACAGATATATGAACCGAAATTATCTGTACAAATTGTGGCTAGAGAGTAGGCGATCGCATTTTTTGAAATATCTAATTCTCATTTGCCAAGGGCTTGTGATTTTGCTGAGGGTAAAATACAATTCCGCAAATTGCTGCTAAAAATAACCAAAACAGGGTATTGACGCGAAAATCAAATAAGGTTACATCCACAGTATTGAATAATATCAACTCGCCAAATACCAAAAGATAACTGAAGAACACTAACCTATCTGTTTTAACCAAAGAATTAGATTGTCGCAAAAATTGCATACCTGCAATTAATATTCCAGCTAGTAAACCACAAAATAACAGAGTAGCAGGAAATCCGGTTTCCGCAGATAACATTAAAAACAAGTTATGGGGATGACCTAAATCAATATTCATTTTGGCTTTGTAAAGTGCAGAGAAACTACGTAAACCCCAACCATTCCAAGGATGCTGTTGTGCCAAAGACCAAGCAAATTCCCATTGAGTTTTTCTCATTAAAGCTACTGGTCTATCGGGATACATTTCATCATTTAACCTCGCCCAAAAGAAAGCCGGAACTACGCGACGGAAAATTTGGGCGATGGGAGAAGGTGCAAAAGCAGCCAACAGAATCGTAGTGATGACTCCAACCACGCTACCAACCAAGATGTGCCAACCTTGATACAGTGCGTAAGCTAAACAGGCAATCATGGCGATCGCCCATCCGTTGCGCGAATTAGTTAAAATCAAGGCGGCAAAACTGGCAATCAGTATTAGCGTCAAAAGACCAATAATGGATTTTTTTCTCGTTCTGGATTGCCATTGTTCGAGTAATAAAGCTATCCCGACAGTAAAAATAATCGCCAGATAAGCAGCCAACAAATTAGCGTGCATGAATAAAGCCGCCATTCGCCCTGGTGGTTCACCTCCCGGCTCAACCGCCCAATCTAAAACAATCCACAAAAACTGTAATTTTAACGCCCAAGCTAAAAACAACTGTCCAAAGCCAATTACAATCACTGGTACAGCACCAATTACCAAAATCCAGGCTATCTGGCGCAATTGGGCAATTGTCTGAATCAAGTTACCCCAACCAACAGACACTAAAACGTAAGGTACTAAATTAAACAAACCTAAAAAAGCATCGGCTTTATAAGTGGCAAATCCTGACGTAATTACCAATAATAATGTCCAAATCGCAAATCCCCGATTGATTGGGCGGCGAATAATTTTGCGGTATTGTTGCAGCCAAGTCAGCAAAGATGCCAAAATTATCGCCACCACCCCAACAAATGGACTGAGGGGAAAAATCAATAGCCCGATTTGGAAAATATTCCAAGCAAATTGGCTTTTTGGGTTGGGATGATCAAAAGCTAGTTTCAAGCTGGCTCCCAACATTCTGTGCGAGTAAGACGAATTTGGGCTAAAGCAAAAATAGTCGGGATAATGCGACCATAATTAGTAGCGATCGCTCGCCAACCTAAATCAGCTAAAAACCAAGTCCACATAGCCGGGCCGACAAAAGCAAATACAGTACGAACTGCCCCATAACGTGCTGCACTCAGTGTCATACCTCGCCGCGCCATTTGCATCGCCACATAAGTTTCAAACTGGGTTTTGGCTACTGTTGAACCTGTAACAGCCGCTTGTTTAGCTACTTGATAGGTAGCAAAGTGCAAAGCAAATTGTCGCGCAATTTGTTTGAGGACAAATGGTTGAATGACAGAGGTAACAGCTAACGCACTACCACCCTTAAACAGCAATCCCAAGGGGTCATGCTGCAACATTAATGGTAATGGTTCTTTAAGTTCTGTTTTCACCAAATGACGCTGGACTTTGACAGTCAACTTTTGTTTTTCTTTTTCTGGCAGTTTTTTCCACACTTGCCCCAGCAAATGTAAAAATACTTCTGCTTCTAAATCAACAGTTGTTAAATGATTGGAATAAGGAATTTTTAAATATTTACAAACTTGAATTAGTGCTTGGCGGTAAGTTACTTGGTTTGTGCGTCCCCGCAACACTGTTACCCCATCAGCTGCCAAAAACCGGAAACGCTCTTCTAATGAGTCTAACCAAGCTTGGCGGCTCTGACTTTGAACTTCGATAGGTTCAGGTGTCTGAACATAATCTAGGGGATTGAACTTTCGACTAAACAAAATTGCTGTTAAATCTTGCAATTCATCATCTGTTGCTAGTTCTAAGGCCGCCCTGAGTTCATCCAATGTTCCTTTCCTCCCTTCCGTGCAGCTTGTCTGTACTTTATTCTACTATTAGCTTTTGGCGGTCTTTAGTAGTGTTTTTATCCTTCGCCATCTGTATTTTGTCATTGGATCAAGAATTTAGAAGCCAGAATTCAGAATTCAGCACAAAAATGAGAATAAGTCAGAATACTCTACGGTAAGGTTCCTAGAACCCCTCTAAATTCTGACTCCTGACTCCTGAATTCTGTTTGATAATAACCAAAGACTTAAAACAAAGGACTATTAACTAATGATAGACGTTGCTGTAATTGGTGCTGGTATGGCGGGGTTAGTTTGCGCCCAGCAATTAAAGCAAGCGGGATATTCAGTATTAGTTGTGGAGAAATCCCGTGGCTTGGGGGGAAGAATGGCAACACGTCGCTTGCATGATACTTGGGCAGATCATGGCACTTGTTATCTCAAACCAAAAGGTGAGTTTTTCCAAGAGTTTATTGATTTATTGTGCGATCGCCAAATTATCACAGTTTGGAATCATGACCAACTCCCACCACGTTATATTGCGCCTGCGGGGATGAGTGCGATCGCTAAATTTCTGGCGCAAGGTTTGGATATACTACTCAATCAACGGGTGATTGCGATTCACTCAACACCCGAAAATACTTGGCAATTGACTCTAGAATCTAGCAATGAAGAAATTATAGCCAAGGCAGTTGTAGTGGCGATTCCTGCACCCCAAGCTGTGATGTTATTAGAACCCTTGGGGGAAAATTTATTAGGAACGGACTTTTTAACTAACTTAAAGGCGGTGGAATTTGCACCTTGTCTTAGTGCGATCGCAGGCTATCCCAATTCCACACCCCTACCAGATTGGCAAGCCCAAAGTTTTACAGATGATCCTGTGTTGGGCTGGATTGGTTTAGATAGTAGCAAGCGCCCCCAACCAAAACAACCTGTATTTGTCGTGCAAAGCAGTGCTAATTTCGCCCAACTGCATCTAGAGTCCTCCGATTTACAACCTGTCGGGCAGAAAATGTTGCACCACGCCGCCCAAACTCTCGCACTACCTTGGCTAGAGACACCCGAATGGCTACAAGTACACCGTTGGCGTTATGCCTTTCCTAGCCATTCTTGGACAGAAAGTATTTTATCTGCCAGTGCTTCCTTACCTTTAGTGTGCTGTGGTGATTGGTGCGGCGGTAATCTCGTTGAAGGTGCAATGCTTTCTGGATTAGCTGCTGCCTTTGCAATTAATCATCATCTAAACCAAGTCACTCTCGCCAATGTGAACTTTTTCAAAAATTTTACCTTTTTATAACATCTATCGTTAGACTGGTTCCTTTGTGTAACCACATCTTTTTTCTCAAGATTTGCTACATTTTTACATCAAAAATTTGTTATCTAGAATACATAGAGCAATCTAAAGAATAATTTAGAAATAATAGGTAATAAATCAATGAGTAATTTACATTACTTAAGAAGTTTTACTTACCTCAATATTTCATGCTCCAGAATGTTGTTAATAAAAAATTAAAATTGATCCCCTAGGCTTATGCTGCGTTTTGTGTAGATTTTCCCCAAAAAGATAGAAATTTGAAATAATTAGCATTGTGTATCTACAGCTTCATTACTGTCAGATTTGGTTGAAGTTTATAGACAAAATTTAGAGTTTGCTAGTATAAAATTTAACTTAAAATACCGTTGCAAAAGTCTGATTTTGTACGTAAGTCAAAGTTAAATTCAGAGTATAAAAACCAGTTCCGTGAAGCGGTTTCGGCGAATTAGTAGAACTCAGTGAGTCTTTAAAACAAAACTCAACCGTATTTCAATGGAGATAAAACCTTATGAGAACAGTAGTCAATTTAACCAGAGAATCGTTAGTCAGCGAAATCAAAAGTGTTTTAGATACTTATGCCTACTATCCTTATCAAGAAACCTTTGCGATTCCTGAATTACGTCAAGAATTAATTGATTTTGTCATTAGCCGCATTCCCTGTTTTTATAACGAAGAGTTTGACAGAGAATTTCCCCTACAAAACATCATCAAAGATGTTCCAATAGAGCAGAAATTTCCTCGTAGTCCATTAGAGCAGAAATTACATTTACAAAACTTGATTCATCAAGGCATTTTTGCCATCATGCAAGATAAATCCGCTTGGATTAACAATCATCTATGTAGTACAGTTGAGCCTGGTTGTGAACCTTCTCAATGGTTCGGTTAATTAAATAAAAGTTTTACATCTTGTCTTTACAGCAACTACCTATTATCTACAACTGGTGAAAACTAGAAGTGAGCAGTGACAACAACTCCCCACTTTTAGTAAGTCTTAAGTACGGTGGGTTGACGATTTTAGCCTCACGCATCATACTTAAGATTTACTTTATCAAAATTATCTAAATTTCAGATTTATCTGCGTCCATTTGCGTTCATCTGCGGTTAGCTTTTTCTTGCTATATAGCAATCCTAAATGATTTACAAACATTTCTCCCTTGTCTCCCGTCTCTACCTTGTCTAGCTGTTATCGTTTGTTCATATCTCAAATAGGACTGCTATACTCACCTATATAGAAAGCACTATAAGCTAGATTTATAAAGGTTGAGGTGCAACTAATCAAGTTAACCAATGAAAACTATCAGCACACTTTTTTAACGCAGAACGTAACCAACTACAGATAGAGATTGATAAGATAACTAGTATTGAACAAGTAGTTAAACTAGTTCAAAATCGACTCGATAATTTAGAAAGAATTTATATTAGTGAGTTAAATTTAACTCAAGTCCGTTTAGCATCATTTTTTTTTTGGAGATGCTGCAACAGTCAATCGGTAATTTGACTGTAGTTAATCAATCTCCAGTTGAGTCACAAGAACAAAAACAAATTAGTAATTTAACTACAAAATTTCCCCCCAAAAGATTAATCCTAAAACTGCTCAAGGCGCTGATTTATGTAGGCATTTTAGGTGCTTTATTTTCCTTAACTAAAATTAGCCTCAGTGCTTGGATGGGTATCTTACTAACTTCATTGCTTCTCGGTTTAGAAGTTGTGTTGCAACTGGATAAAAGTAATGTTACCTCCACGGAATTGTTAGAGATACCCCAACCTGTGCTGCGAGTGGATAGTAAACTGCTTTTAGATAACTTAGCCGATGCGCTGAATACTATTGATATCGCAGTGGCTAGGTTTGCTGAAGGAAACAAATTAGAAGACGATCGCACCTTAGAAGAATTACCAGAGTTATTGAATTTTCTCCAAAGGCTGATGGGTGCGTCATTTCTTGAACAACCGCAAATGGCGATCGCTTTAACAAAACTCCTCCCGCAAATTCTCATGTCTCAAGGAATCCGCGCTCAAATTTACCAACAGCAAGCACCACAAAATGAGCGAGAATATTTTGATTTTGAACCCAGTATCGACCCAAATACCAAAGATTACGTTACCATCACACCTGCCTTGTTAAAAGGCGATCGCTTACTCCGGCGCGGTAGAGTGATTGAACCAGCGTACTCCGAGGCGAGAGAATAGCAGACAATAAAAGTATGAAAATTTCAGAAACAATTGGTTTTGATTTAGGACATGGTGAGACAGCCGTAGCTAAAGCGATAGTTGAAAGCATCGAACCGCCCCAAATGTTGGAAATTAATAATAAGAAAAATCAAATTACCGCTTTAGGTTGGCATCCCAAACTTGGTTATTTGGTAGGAGAACAAGCCTTAATTCAAGCTGGTGTTACTCAACTGACAATCTCATTCAAGCAAAAACCCAACCACGATCCTAATTACAGAAAAACAATATCAACTTTTCTCGCTACTTACTATCACAAACTGCAAGAAAGTAAACAAATAGAAGGCGATGAGAGTAGTTATTTTTACATTGGTTGCCCTTCGGGATGGTCAATAAGCGATCGCCAAGCATACCAAAAACTACTTCAAGAAGCTGGTATTCCCCACCTCAACGTTATACCAGAATCTCGCGCAGCTTTCATGCAAGCCAAAGAAGGCGGAAAGTTGGAATATGAAAAACTCCTTGCATCGGTGCTAATTGTCGATATTGGCTCTTCCACCACAGATTTTACCTTGGTAAAAAGCTTACATGAAATTCCGTTAGATTTCGGAAGTAACGCTTTAGGTGCATCCTTAATTGATAAAGCGATTTTTGCCAGAACTCTTGCCAAACACGAACAAAAAACATTACTAGAAAAAGTATTTCAAGAATATCCCCATCATCAAGCCCGTTGTGAATTAGCTTGTCGCAAAGCTAAAGAAGATTATTTTTCTAATGAACAGTTATATAACGACCCGCAATCTTTTGCCCGTGGTTTTGAGTCCATCAACGAACAGATTTATTTTATTCCCCAAGTCAACAAAGTGATGATGGAAGAAATTCTGCATCAACCTTTAGCCGAACTGGGAAATAAAAGTTGGGTTCAGGCTTTTCATGATGCTGTCAGCGAAGCCAAAGCCAAACTAGAACAACTTGATACAGTCCCAAAACTAGTGCTGATGACTGGTGGTGCATCCCGAATGAAATTTACCCACCAAATTTGTCAGCAAATATTCCCCGAACCAGCAACCCAACTCCGCCCTGATCCTGAACCGGAACGCTGCATTGCACTGGGTTTAGCGCGAGTCGGAAGATGGGATTTACGGGCGACAGCTTTTCAACAAGAAGTGAATCAACTATTATATTCCCAAAAACTCAAAGAATTGATTGCTAGACATATCCCAGAGTTAATTGAATTGTTAACTCAACCATTAGCCGACAACTTGATTGAACAAGCCGTCAAACCAGGGGTAAAAGAATGGCAAACAAACAAAATCCGCACTCTGGCAGATTTAGAAATATCCATGAAAAATCGTGCAGAACAGTGGTTAAAAAGCAACGCCGCCCAGCAAATAATTAACAATCAATGTATTCGTTGGTTTAACAACAAAATTCAACCAGATTTAGCCGCAGTTACAGATCCCATCTGTCGGAGATTTCACATACCCAGAAGTAGTTTAAGGTTTGAAGATAGCATCGAACCAGCTTTTGTTAATCCAGAACTACGAATTGGCGATGCGATTCTAGCTGACACCGTGGCGTTTATCGTCAATGTCGTCATTGGTGGCGGTACTGTTGCTAGTCTCATTACCCTCATTCTCACAGGACACTTAACCTGGCCGATCGCATTAGTTTATGGTGCTTCTGTCATGGCAGCAGGTATGGAACTAAACCGGAAAACTGTCCAAGAAACAATCAAGAAAAATTTCGATATTCCCAGTTGGATTCGTTCTAATTTAATGAACGATCAGAAAATTGCAGATATGTGCATTCAAATCAAACCAGAATTAGAAAATGTCTTTCGAGAACAATTAACAAATAATCAAACTGCTTTTGAACAACTCACCCAAAAAGTTGAACAAGGTCTACAAAAAGCACTGGCAACGAAAGTTCAAGAGGCGATTATTTTAATTCAATAAAAGTGATGTGCGACTTTGATAATTAGCACCAATTTAATCTGAATCTGTGTCATTCTCGGTTTCATCATCCTCAATAGTAAAATCGCTGATGTAGTCACGCACAACACGCTCAAAAAATAAGGGAGCAGGTAAAGCAGTCCAATCGCTGTAGTGACCAAAGCCGTAGCGTAGTGACTCAACAAGAGCCGCTAAGTCATCAGGGTTATCTTCTGGTTGGCGCAAGGTAACGACAATCTCAAGGGGATTTGGAGTAGGCCAGCGACCTGCAAACGGAGCTTGTTTAGTGAGTAACCCAGTTTTTTTATCTAGACTGTAGGTTGAGCGATAGCAACTTTGACCACGAGTATGTTGATGTGGTAGTTCACGCGCCACAGATAGATAAGCTACGCATCCAGTTTTGTTAGTAGCACTTAGTCGAAATAAGCCAGTTGCACTAGATGCTGAAGGAATTTCCATGTCAGGCGGCAGTTTTTTTTAGTTCTTCTTTAGTTCTTGGATCTTCTACAGAAGTTTCTATTATATGTCTAGATTTTTTCTCAATAATGCCAGGGGCAAGTTCTTGGCGTATGCGAATTATACGTGCGCCTTGCCAGTTAACTTGCATATCTTGATACGAACCAAGGTTAATTTCATTAGCATTTATTCTAATATCAGCTAACCAAGGCCATAGTTGAACGCAGTTGGAAGAATCAATTATCACCAATGGTTGCTTCCCTGCTTCCACAGAATCAGAAATAACTTTTTCTACAAAGTCCATGAATCTAGTCTGGCGTACCTCCTCTTTATCAGCCAGTTTAATAGGAGTAAGTTCAGCAACAAAAGCTCGTGCATCAGAAAAACTAATCCACGAACTGATTACTAAATTTCCTTTATCATAAGCACAGCAAAATTCACATTTACCTGTATCCACATTGATGCGGATTGCTATTGGTAAAAATGTACTTTCTATTTTGCCACGAACGCGACCTTTTTGTTTACGGACGATTGTAATTACAATAATTTCTTTTGGTTTAGCTTCCGGTGAAATATTTTGCAAATACTTATCAACTTTTTCTTTGATACCATCAATGCGACCAGAATGAGCAAAAATTAAGTCTTTTAATGCTGACTGCATCCGATGAAAAAAGTCTGCAAGTTTAAGACTATTTGTTTTCCGTATCTTTTCAATGGGTAATAGAAACTGCACAGCAGCACCAGCCATTGCTAATGCTTTGCGGGTTGAGGGTTTATTAACTTTATCGTCAGGTTTGACATTGTTTTGTCCATTAGGATTTGGATAAAACTGCCGCGCCATGATTAAGCAGAAAGTTGGCTGATTGAACTTTTTAATTTGCTGTGCAGTGGATTCCCATGCTTTAATTCGCTCACGCGATCGCTCTTTAGCTTTCAAATCTTTTCCTGGTAAAGATTCTCGTGACCCGTGGGTATTTTCTGGCAAGCGACTAATTTTTTATGTCAAGTGTATCTCCCCATAAAAGTTTAGTAATTTTTTGCAACAGTTTCGCTTCTGGTTGTAAATGAGCTTCATAAAAGATAAATAATAAAGGTCGTTCATTGGGATACAATCGCTGCATTGCTGCTTGGTTTGCCTGAATAATTCCTTGAAGTTCATCCGTCTGATTCTTTGTGCGTCCTTTGAATTGAAGAGCTTTTATTCCCCAATGAATACCTTCTAAACGAATGCCAAAGTGTTTACTTAGCAAATCATCAATTTGTTTATCATTGAGTTGATCGAGATATTTCGGAGTAAATTCCAAGTTTGTATTTGTTTCCAGAGCTTCCAAAACACCGCCCAGCAGTGTAGGAAGATTAATCATGCGTGATGCTGTATCATCTAGTTTGTGGGTAGATGGTACTTTTTTGTAATCCTTCAATATTTCGATTCCTAATGGTTGAAGAATTTTAGCTATCGCTTCAAACGCATCTAATTTATCAATCTCCGGTACACCTGTTTCAATACCGTATCTTACTGAAGTTTCTTCGTCGTCTTCTGAATTATCTTGAAGTCCATTACGGTAAGTTAGAAGTACCTCACAATTATCAGTAGAAGCTAAACCAAAAGCGATTTCTTGTCCATCACTAGATGACCCTAGATTTAATTTTCTCCGCAGGATTTCAAAATCCTTATCTGTTCTCCAAACCCATTTTACCTTCTCTTCTTTGTTAGTTTTAGCATTCTTACTGTTTTTGTCTCGTTCGGCTTTGACTTGATAGCTAAAGGCGCGATCACTATGCTCTTGAGAAAATATAAAGCCGCTAATATTTCTACGGTCATATTCAGGAGCTTTTAACTGTGTTAACCAGCGACGTTTAGAAACATCAACTTTTAATAAAGGTTGATGTAAAGATGGATAAGTAATGACTTCCAATCTCACTACAAAACTGAATTTTCCTTTTGTGCCATCTAACGAAATCGGATCTGTAATCAGTTCTGCAATACCAGAAGTAAATGTACCATTGCTAAAAATAACACGTTTCATCGGCCTTAAACCAGGAAAAATAAATTTCCCAGAAATTTCACGAGCTACATAATCTGCAAGCATTCGATACGCATATTTATCTTTAGGTTTAGTTGTATTCGTCTCTTTATTCCAATCCCAAGGTAATACTTGAGATTTGAATGGAGAAACTTTGATCAACTCTCCTTTTTCTTGCAAATCTTCCAAGCGTTCAATAATCTTTATTGATATATTCTCCTTCTCAGCAAATGATTTAAGATAGGTTGTCAACCAATCATTAATAATTGGGCGAAGCATTCTATTGATTTCTTCTTCATTGCCACCATTAAAGTAAACAAAAGGTTCTGGTAACTTATCGCCTTTAGCAGAATTAAAAGCATATTTGCTAAGACCTATTTCTGGCTCAATTCTTGCTGCATCTTTTAAGACTACTTGTAGAAAATTTCGCAATGAGCCATAAGGAATATTTTTGACCTTAGCTCCTTGTTGAATCTCGCCAAAACATTGCAACGCTGGTTTTGTCCAAGTAATAGTACAACCCTCTACTATAATTGGGGTTAGTTTATCTGGTACTGTGAAAGCTAAAGGAAATTTTGCAATTGATTTGCTTGCCCCTGGCTGGATATACAATGTATCTGAGACAAAATCACCTTCAATTTCTTCATCTTCCTCTTCTGCCAAGAAATCTTCTTCAAATTCAATTTCATTATCAAAGTTATTCATCATTTTTACATCTCCAGTATTGTTGAAAAATCGTCAAAACCTGCTTCTTCATCCGCAGATTCTTCTAAGGAATGTAATTCATCAGGATAAGTTACTCCTTGAATGTGCTGTAAAGGTTTTAGGAATGCGCCATACAGTTCTTGATAAATTTCTCGAATTACGGGGTCTTTATGGTTTACACATTCTTCTAAAATGATTCGCATCTGAACCAGCATACTATCTCGTCCAGAATCGGGTTTACCTTCTGTTGATTTTTTAGCCCAAGCTGCATCAACAAAATAAACTGAAACTGGGCATCCATTCCGCATTCCTCGACCAATTGTTTGCAGAATAGCTACCATTTGATTAGCCGTAAATGATTTGAATAGTTCAGTCCCCAAACGGCTTGCCATTAAGGGTTCACGCAACAATCTATTGGCAGTTAACCACAGGTCTTTTCTTGATTGTCGCCAAGCTGTTGCTATGGCATTCAAATCTTCTGTTTCACTAAAAACTCGACTATCAAATTCTTGTGTTGCTCGTCCTGTCAAGCTATACAAAAGCTGCATATCATCTTTAGTAGGGTGAGGACGAGTGAGGAAATAAATTGAGCCAATTGCTGCATCTAGTTTTCTTTCCCCTTTGGTAAATACAATATTGACACCTCTACCAATTGCCAGCAGGGGAAAGATTAAAATATCACAGTTCTCATCATCTCCTAATGCTTCACATTGCGCAGAAGTGACAAAATCCTTTGGTTGTTCTCCTTCTTTCAAAGAGTTAACAACTGCTTTTGTATACCTACCAATATCAGGATAATAGTTATTGATGTATTTCTTAATATCACGAGCTTGGTCATAACTGTTAACAACTAAAGCGGCTTTGCGACGAATATCAGACTTGACATCAAATTTATTCATAGCTTTATAAATTTCAGATTTAGTAGTTCCTCCTTTAACAAGAGCATCTACCATTAGCTGAAGATTACGTTTTTGCAGGTTGGGATCGCCTGCGCCACTGTATAGTAGAGGTTGATCGCCCTGTTGGCTATCTGGAAACCATTTGAAACGATAAATGCTTTTTGCTGATGTATGATTTTTTGGCTGACGTGCTTTGAGTAAATAATGTGGCCCGGCGTTAATATGATAGGCTGGACTGGCTTGTAAAAATGATGTAGCTGAGGTAATTAAAATAGCTGGGCTTGCTTGTCCATTATCCGCTTCTAACAATCGATGAAAGCGGTGCATTAACATCCGAGGCGCACCTACAAATGTAATGTATGATAATTCCATATTTCTCGCAGCAGTGCGCGTTGTTTGTGCTTTGAAAAAACTGTATTGCACACCAGAAAATGAACCTAAAATGCTTTCTGGAATAAATTTTCTTAGTTCTGGTGATGCAGTGGATTCTACAATGGGTTCACGAATGAAGCCTTCTGCAACCATTGTTCTTGTCCCTGGTACAATTCGCTGATAACCTAAAATTACGAATGTAACAGTTATCAATAATTTAATTAAATCCTCAGCTTCGATAGTTAATTGATGCTTGGGAAAACAGAGTTTGAAAAATAATGCGATAATTTCTTGGACGATCGCATCACGATGTTTAATCAGATTTTCAGCTAAGTAGCGGCGAAAATGCTGAATAAGAGTATTCCATTCCTGCTCTAAGGTTTCTCTATTTATCCCTATATAATGAGGCCAAAAATCTGCTTTAAAATCTTGCGGATTATTAACTCCTGTGCGGTCATAAAAGGCGTTATACGCTGCTTTTTCCCAAAATTCAGCTAACGCTCTACTTCTGGTAACTTCTGTTTTTACCTCTTGTTCATCAATTTCATCTGGCTTAGTAGATTTTTTAAAAATATTCAAGAGTTCGCTAACAATTCGTAATACAGTCAACAATTGATTTTCGTAGCGTTCTTTTACCCGCGACGCTGACATATTATGGATGGTGGTAATCAAAGAGGTATTATGATTACCAAATTCCGCTAAGTCACGACTGTAAAGTTCTATATCCCGATCAAATAGTCGATAGTTTTCACCACGAGCAAAGCGATTATGAATTTGTTCGAGAATGACTCTATGAATTGAGTGTTCTGAGCCAGAAATACTTAAAGTTGCCGCGCCATAATCATCTAAGACTTTCTGCACCATGTCGCCTTCATCGAAAACAACTAGGTCAAAGGTTCGGGCAATTAATTCAAAATATCGTAATTGTTCATAAGTCGCATGGGGTGATATTTGAGTATCGAGCGATCGCACATGACCAACCCAAATATTTGCATCTAATAAATCTCGCTGTGCTTTATTACGACCGCACATTGTCCAGAGGGGACACAGGCATTTTTTCATCTTTCCCTGTTTCCCTCCTCCTTGCAATATCTCATTACAAGGTGCGTAACCAAAGCCCCACAAAGACATATCCGCAGTAGAAAATGCTGGTAGAACGCAGTTAAGTCCAAAAACTTCTGCCTGTTCTAAGCTGTAAGCAAAACCACCATTGTTTCCTGTAGTGGCGATCGCTTCTGCAATATTATCTGCGTGGCGACGACGAGTTTCATCACCTTGACCGACAAGCATTCCCACCTTAACTTGATGAAATGCCAAATCGGCCATGTACTGTCTAGCAACTTCAATCGAGGGAAAAACAAACATGGCTTTATAGTCATGTAGCCCCAACCAGACAGCTATCAACACCAGCAATGTTGTTTTACCCGACCCTGGCAAACCAATTAAGTGTTTGATATCCTCCAATTCCAACACATCATCTTCTTTCCGCAGTCCTTTTCCAGCCTCCGACACCATCAAGTCAAAGCGTTCAAAGCGATCAGCCCAATTACCTAATCGTCGCTCAGGGTCTTGCTGTTCACGCTTGTCCATTTCACGAGCCAAATCACGCAATTCTTTTAGGGGAATGCAAATCTTTCCTCGTGGTTGGCGGTTGAGGGAATGTGTACGACGTGCAGCAATCGGCGCAGAGATACGAGGAATGTCTAACTTTACGGAGGTTGAGTCTTCACCTAACGCCACAGCCATTGGCTGACGAGGATCGGCAACTGTAAAACCATAGGTATCGTAGGGTAAAGAGGTACTGAGAATTTGCCGCGCCTTTGTAATTAACGAATCTTCTAAAGCGTCAGTCCTTTTAAACTGAAGTGTTTCAATATCAATTTCATACGTCCCTTGAGTATTGTTGGAGTAATGATAATTGTTGTAAAGAGCGATCGCGTGCTTCACTGACTGGTGTGTTACATAAGCCAGTGACATCTGACGCATATTGAAAATAGCTTGACGAGCTTGTGCAAAGGCAGGTGCATTTAAAATGCTGGCCATACCTGACATAACTACTGGTGCATACTCCAGTGAATTAGTGCCGATAAATTCTTCCATAAAGACGCAAAGCCAACAAATTCGCTCTGCACCTTTCCAAAAATCAGGTTTGGTTCGCATAGGGTATCTTCTTTAAAAACTCAATTACCGAGGAAACTGACATAATCTCTAAACTGGCTGCATCACCTTTTTTATCGAGTGTTGATTTGAGTGCAGAAATGTAGCTTGGGTTATCCTCAATTAAGCGATCGCTCACAGCTAAAATCCGACGACGATAATAAATCAACCCGCCAATACTACGATTGAGACGCAAAGCTAAAGTCACCGGACTTGTGTAGGACTTAGCATCAATTCCAATTGCTTTTTCATTAATCGCTATATCGCATAAATCCGACTCTGGATAAAGTTCCGCATCTAGTCCGTTTTGTCTAGCTGTATCAAATATCTTTAATTCGTCAATTGCTGGGCCTGTCCAGTAAGTAAGAATTTGTGGCTTGGCAATTCGTAAAATGTCTTCGTTGGGATCTAGTTTTTCGGATACTTTTGGCAATTCATGGCCAATACACTGGCGAATGGGACACCGCCCTTGTGCCAAAAGTCTATTGTTAGGGTGAGGTCGCATAAGTGTGCCACAGTGGGCGCAACGGTTTGCTAAACCATCAATTAGCCAAATATCCGGTACTAAGTCGAAAAATCTATCAATGATCGTGCCCTGTAAAGGAGTTAAGTCATTGTCAACTAAGTAATCAAATAGTTGGCGTTGTCCAATCAGAGAATACCTACCAAACAACTCTCGTAGTGCAGTGTAAGCCTTATGCTGACGGCGACCACCCAACCTTTGGGTTGCGTCGCATAACTCAGTATAAAGTCGATGTTCAATGACATTATTTTCGCCAAAACCGCCACTGAGGTTGGCAATCTCTGCACAATCTGAGGTGGGAACTCGCAAATCTGGATCGATGATGGTTGCGTTAGCAAAGCGAAAGTCTGATTGGTTAAAAAATTCCTAACCCCCAACGCTCAGAACCAAGCGGGTAGCGTGCGTTATCCAAAACAGTGTGTACACAAGCCGCGCGATCGCATTGTCCTTCTTCAATATATAAACGACCTAATTTGCACATTGCTTGATAGAGTTCTGGCGGCAATGTACTATCTTCTTGCCGGACAATTTGTTGTCCCGGTAGCACTCGGTCATATTGGCGGATAATTCCTTGTGCTAACAGAACTACGGCATCTTCTGCCAGATCCATTGCTGGTCTGTGTCCAGTCGGTAACGGCAAAGAAGTTGTTGTGATGGTGGGTAGCCATGTAGGGTCTTGTCCTTGAGCTTCCGCCAGAATTTGCAGCTCTAAAGTATCTTCAGAGAAAGAAGGCAATACTTGAGCGATCGCCGCTAGTGTCCAACCCTTCTTTAATAGTAAAATTGTTGTCAATCCCTCCAAAATTTGACGAAATCCAAATTCTTGCCCTTTAGGTTGTGATAAAAGTTGCTTTGCTCTCCACGCACGAACAGTTCGCAAGGCTGGTGGCTCTACTGATAGTTTCAGGTATTCAATCTGGCGTTTCAGTTCTTTTGTTAGTGCCTCCGCAGTTCCCTGCCATTGACGCACGCTTTCAAATTCCATATATTTAATTTACATTGAATACTGTTTACACTAAACGATGTAAAATGGAATGTCAACAGGTTATACTGGATCAAAAATCAACATACAGAGTTTTTAACTCCTATTCCATTGATGTAGCTCTAAACTTTAACGAGAATCTATGCCGAAACGCCTTCTAGTTGTTGAATCTCCTGGGAAAGTCAAAAAGCTCAGTCAAATTCTGGGTTCTGATTGGATTGTGCGAGCTAGTTGTGGACACATCCGCGAACTGAGTAATACGGGGGAAGATTCTTTAGGTTTCGTCATTGATGATGGTAGCGTTAAGTGCAACTATGTACCCCGTGACCAACGGTCTAAAGAAACTATCCAGCAGCTAAAGGCAGTTAGCAAGCAGGTTGATGAAGTTGTTCTCGCCACAGATCCAGATAGGGAAGGTGAAACAATTGCTTGGCATTTAAAAGAAGTGTTGGGACTGCGAGAACCGAAACGAGTTATTTATAGTGAAATTACTGCATCGGCGGTGCGAAGTGCGATCGCAAATCCTCGCAAACTAGATTCTAACTTGGTCGGTGCTGGACTTTGCCGTGACTGTCTCGATAAGCTGGTTGGTTATAAAGGTAGCCCCTTGGTTTGGGCGTTAAACAATGGTGCGAAGAGTGTCGGCCGAGTTCAAAGTGCGACTTTGCACTTAATATGTCAGCGAGAACGGGAGATTGTCACCTTTGTACCCCAAGACTATTGGAGTGTGTGGGTAGACTACGCTGAAGGGTTCCGAGCTTTTTATAAAGGTACAGCTAATTCTCCCACAGATGCACCGGAACCAGAAACGGAAACCCACGACGATGCAGCAAGTAATAACACCCAAGCACCAGAGTCTAAGCGGGTGCTTTCGGAAGCCGAAGCTATACGCTTAGTTGAAGAAGCTCGTCAGCATCCGCATCAAGTTGTTCATGTTGAAGGTAAAACTGTTTATCGTCAACCACCGCCACCCTTTACTACTTCCACTCTGCAACAAGCAGCTGGTTCTAAGCTGAAATTAGCTCCCGACAAAACGATGGTTTTAGCCCAAAAGCTGTATGAGGCTGGGTTAATTACATATATGCGGACAGATTCAGTCATCTTAAGTCCTGAGTTCTGTGCTGCGGCTCGTAAGTGGTTGGAAGAACATGATCCGCAGAATGTACCACAGCAAGTTGCCAAGCATCGTAGCGCCAAAACAGCCCAGGAAGCCCATGAAGCGATTCGCCCAACTGACGTTTTTCGTCCATCAGTCCAGCTACGTCAAGAATTACCGCCTGAAGAATTTGACTTGTATGTGATGATTTGGAAAAGAGCTATCGCCTCTCAATGTCGGGCGGCTCAACTGGGCAAAACTCAGATTATCACGCAGTCTAATTCACTGTTATGGCAAGCTAGAGGGCAAGTAGTCGAATTTTACGGTTACGCTCGCTATTGGAATAACCTCAGCAAAGATTCTGTGTTACCTGTTGTCCAGCAGGGACAAGGATTAACCCTAGAAAATGCCAATTTCGAGAAAAAACAAACTCAGCCGCCACCACGTTACAGCGAACCGAAATTAGTACAACTGATGGAGCGTAAAGGCATTGGTCGTCCTAGTACTTATGCTCCCACGGTTGCGACCTTAAAGAAGCGGGGTTATGTGCAGTTAACTAAGGGTAATCTGCAACCGACAACGCTGGGGTTAGAAGTGGATGATTTTTTACAGAAAGCTTTGCCAGATTTACTAGAAGCAGAGTTCACCGCCAAAATGGAAAGCGCCCTCGATGCGATCGCAGAAGGTAAACAAGGCTGGCAGCAATACTTAACAACGTGGAATAAAAATTACTTTGTTCCAGCTTTAGCCAAAGCCAAAACTGTTTTTATTAGTCCTTCAACTACAAAATCTTCCGTAGCTGAACGCAAATATGATACTTCTAAAACTCGCTGTCCTGAATGTAATAATTTTCTCGCTAAAATTCCCAGTAGCAAAGTCAAGAAAAAATATTTCCTCAAATGCACAAGCGGTTGTGCAAACATAGTCCTATTTTGGAGTGACTTCAGCAAGTCTTGGCAACCACCACGCACCCAAGAAACCAAGTCAGAAAATCACTCCCCAACTCCTGCTAAATTAAGCTCATATCCTTGTCCAGTTTGCAAGAAACCACTAGAAGAGTATAACTACACCAAAGACGGACAGAACAAAACTATGCTGCGTTGTTCTGCGGCATCTCGTCAAGATAAAAAGCATAAAGATGTGGCTTTTTTTAGTACCGCCAAAGGTTGGTGGAGTCCGAAGTTTGGCGAGTTGAATCCAGATGGTAAATAATTTGTCTGGTGGGGTGACAAAGCTACTGAAGCAAAGTCAGTAGGTAATACCAATTCACAATTCGCAATTCGCAATGACGCTCGCAGGCTCGCTACCGCTACGCTAACGCAATTAAAAAACTTAGATACAGCAAAGCTTTTAGGGTTTACATCTGTATCAAATTTTTCGTGAAATGGTATAAGTGTGACGATTTTTAAATAAAAAAGATAGGTTATACCATTTTGGATTTTAGATTTTGGATTGGGGAATTGCTTACTGGTGAGCTTTTCAGTAATCCATTTGTCGCAATCATTTTTCAAATTAATGTTAAGTATTATCAACAATATTTATCAAATGATAATATCTAAATCCCACAAAACATAATTTGCTAAATAATGTAATATTTATCACTATCCTTTAGTGGTCAATATCTTGTACCCTTATTTTTGACAGTGATGGTATCTTTCACTCAAAATACCATTCATATCATATCCTTTTTTACGCGGGGAATGTCGGCATTAAAAACCTAGTAATTGAATACTTTATTACGCAGTCTTCCTTAGAGGTTGTTTGAAAAGTTCTTAGTGTGTATCAAACACTTTCATGTCTCCCTAAGTCGACCTTAAAAAAAGAGACTTAGGAAGATCAGTGAGTACCTAAAGTTATAGCCAACTACTTTTCAAACGCCCTCTTAGTTAACATCAATCCCACAGTATCTACAGGTACAATGAGGTCTTATGGTGCATTCAAGTGGCACATTAGCAATCTTGCTGATGATGTTTGTGATGCTTTTTTGGATTTTTTTAGCGTTTAAATCCAGAAAATTATCAAGATATTCACGCCCTCTGACAATTTTCCTCATAGTTTCACTAGCGATCGCTAGTGGAGGTGTCGTATCAGCACAATTAACCCAAAACCCGGCTCCCTTAAATGCCATAACTAGTCTTCCACCAGCTACAGTTGGAGATCCTACCCCAGCAAACCCACCACTCCTGACAGCAGTAGCTGAACCAAGTAATCTTGGAGACTTTGTTCGAGACAACACAGCCCTACTCCAGCTAGGAAAAGCCTTATTCTGGGATATGCAGCTTGGTAGTGATGGCATTCAGTCCTGTGCTAGTTGTCACTTTCATGCCGGAGCAGATAATAGATCAAAGAATCAAATCAGTCCTGGCCTTTTGGCATCACTGAAAGATATAACTTTCCAGGTTGGTGGTAGCCCAAACTATCAACTCACAGCAGCAGATTTTCCATTCCACAAACTTGCAGATCCTAATGATCGAACTAGTACAGTTCTTTCTGATGTTAACGATGTTGCTTCTTCCCAAGGCGTATTTAATAGTGTTCTTGTAGCAACTATTCCGGGTCAAGCAGTTGATAATGTTATATCTACGCCCGATCCAGATGGTTTTCAAATCAATGGCATCAATGTACGCCGAGTTGAGCCACGCAACGCCCCAACAGTAGTTAATGCCATCTTCAACAAACTCCAGTTTTGGGATGGTCGTGCTAAAGAAACCTTCAATGGGGTAAATGGAAATGGAGCAGCAGACCTGAATGCTAAAGTTTTCATAGCTTCAGGACTAACCCAACTAACTCAAGTTTCCATTTCGCTCAATAATTCATCTATAGCTTCCTTAGTAACTGGGCCACCATTGAGTCCATTTGAGATGTCTGCGGATGGCCGGACTTTACCGGAAATCGGTGCTAAGTTTTTGCGAAGAAGAGGTCAGAAACTCAAACGTCTCAGACCATTGGGTAAACAAATTGTACATCTGCAAGACAGTGTTTTAGGAGCTTTTAGTCGATTCCCCAATAAAGGTCTGTCAATCGGAGCTTATGACAGACTGATTATGAAAGCCTTTAAGCCGCAATGGTGGAGATCAAAGTCTATCATTCAAGTTGAGAGTGATGGTACAATAACGATCCTCCCCGGAGCGTTAGCTAGTAATACTGGCGGGTCTCTCACCACTGATGAATCTCTTGCTACTGATGCAGCTATCACAACTGATGCGGCTATCACGACCGATGCAGCTGCGAGTATTAATGCTTTGGCTACTACTTCTGATAGTGAAGAAAAAGTGGTTTTAGCGGCAAATCAGTTTACGCTGAGGGACTGGAACTTCTCTTTATTTGCTGGATTAGCAATGCAAAAGTATATGTCTACTCTTGTATCTAACCAGACACCTTTTGATAAATTTCAGGCGGGAGATGTTAATGCTCTCACCACTCAAGAAAAAAACGGTCTAACTTTGTTTGTTAATAGTACGGCTACTGGTGGTGCAAATTGTAACGTTTGCCATTCGATTCCCGAATTCACTATGGGTTCTGTAAGAAGAACCGCAGGAATAGCTTCAACTGATTCCGGCAATCCGTTGATTAATAATTTTGCTAATGGCTTCATTCCTAACTACGGTGTCAGACCAGGTTCCGAAGACCCAGGCGCAGGAAACTTTACTACATCAAGATTTAAAATCCCAGGCCTCCGTAACATTGCCTTGTCAGCACCATATATGCACAACGGTGGTATGGCAACTCTAGAGCAAGTTGTTGACTTTTACAATCGTGGTCGAGGTGACGACGGTGGGGCTGGTGTAGCGCCATTGAACTTAAACACCCAGCAAAAAGCTGATTTGGTCGCTTTCATGAGAACCGGACTTACTGATCAGCGAGTCCTTCTGGAGAAAGCACCCTTTGACCATCCACAATTGTTCATCCCCAATGGACACCCAGGTAATCAATTTTCAGTGACTCCCAGTGGTAATACTAATGGAACTCCTACTGCTACAGATCAACTAGTGGAAATACCTGCTGTTGGTAGTAACGGTATTACTACTCCCCGTCCAAATTTCTTAGATTAAGACTTTGGATTGGGTTTAATACCAGTTAATTTTTTGGCATTGCTAATCAAGAGATGATTCTTGTAGGGTGGGCATTTTGTCCGCCCTAGCAAGCTTTAATATCATATAAATTGCGATCGCACTTATCCAAAATATGCTGCAATACCCCTCCACCCCTACTTGTATTCACAAGTAAATTTCTTATCCGAACCGTATTGGGGGTAGATTAGCGTAACCGACAAAAAGGACAAATTAACACCCAAATTTCTTGGAAAATCTGGGAATACTAAGAAGAAATTCTTCAACTTGAACGCAGTATGATTAGCACTCAAGTCAGTATTCCTGGGTATGTAGTCGGCGAACAACTCTATGATGGTTCGAGAACTGTAGTTTACCGAGCAGTTCGAGAAACTGACAATTTACCTGTAGTAATCAAACTGCTGAAAAATCCTTATCCGAGCTTTGGAGAACTTGTACAATTCCGCAATCAGTATACTATTGCTAAAAATCTCAACAATCCCGGAATCATCCAAACCTATAGCCTGAAATCATTCCAAAATGGCTATATTTTAGTGATGGAAGACTTTGGGGGAGTTTCCCTCAAAGATTATTTTGTTAAAAATTGTGTAGCTTCGCTAAGTGAGTTTTTACAAGTGGCGATCGCACTCTGTAACACCTTAGATATACTCTACCACGAGCGGATTATTCATAAAGATATTAAACCTAGCAACATATTAATTAATCCTGAAACCAAGCAAGTTAAATTAATCGACTTCAGCATAGCATCTTTACTGCCTAGAGAAACCCAACTCTCGTTAATCCCAATGTTTTAGAAGGGACACTGGCTTATATATCTCCCGAACAAACCGGGAGAATGAATCGCCCAATTGACTATCGCACAGATTTTTATTCTTTGGGTGTAACTTTTTATGAATTACTCACAGGCGAGTTACCATTTTCATCAAATGATCCAATGGAATTGGTACATTTTCACATTGCGAAAACACCAAGATTAGTACATGAAATTCATCCACAAATTCCAGATGTGCTATCACAAATAGTTGCTAAATTGATGGCGAAAAATGCTGAAGACCGCTATCAAAGTGCATTAGGATTGAGATTTGATTTAGAAAATTGTTTACATCAACTAAAAGAAGTTGGTGAAATTCTAAGAACTTTAAAATTGCGTAGTAGGGATGTGTGCGATCGCTTCATTATTCCCGATAAGCTTTATGGTAGAGAAGCCCAGGTAGAAACCCTAATGCAAGCGTTTGAGCGCGTCAGTCAGGGTGCATCAGAAATAATGCTGGTGGCAGGTTTTTCAGGAATTGGTAAAACAGCCGTAGTTAATGAAGTACATAAACCAATAGTTAAACAGCGCGGCTATTTCATCAAAGGTAAGTTTGACCAGTTTAATCGCAATATTCCCTTCTCTGCATTTGTGCAAGCGTTCCGTAATTTGATGGGACAATTGCTCTGTGAATCCGCTCACCAACTCGCCCAATGGCAAGCCAAGATTCTAAATGCTGTGGGGGAGAATGGGCAAGTCTTAATTGAGGTGATTCCCGAACTAGAGCAAGTGATTGGAAAACAACCTCCGGTGCTGGAACTCGAAGGCAATGCAGCTCAAAATCGATTTAATCTGCTGTTCCAAAAGTTCGTTGCCGTCTTTACAAAGGTCGATCACCCATTAACAATCTTTTTAGATGACTTACAGTGGGCGGATTTAGCTTCGCTGCAATTGCTGAAACTATTAATGCAGGACAATGGCCATCTGCTGGTGTTGGGAGCTTACCGGGATAATGAAGTATCGCCTGCTCACCCGTTTATTTTGACGGTAGAAGACCTCAAGAAATCTCAGGCGCTTGTCCAGACAATGACCCTGGCTCCCCTGACATTTGACAGCACCAATCGCCTCATTGCCGATACGCTAAATTGTGCGCCCCAACTGGCGCAACCCCTGACCAAATTCATCGATCGCAAGACCAAGGGGAATCCCTTCTTCACCACCCAGTTTCTCAAAGCGTTACACGAAGAAGGCTACATCACGTTTAACTGCGATCGCCGTTATTGGGAATGCGATATTGCCCAAGTTGAGGCACTGACGATCGCAGATGATGTGGTGGAGTTTATGGCACTGCAATTGCAGAAATTACCCATCGAAACGCAACAGACGCTAAAGTTGGCGGCTTGTATTGGTAACTCGTTTGACTTGGGGACGTTGGCGATCGTCTCTGAGCAGTCGTCTACAGATATCGCCACAGTCCTGTGGAAAGCTTTGCAGGAAGGCTTAATTTTACCAACCAGCCAAATTTATAAGTTCTTTCAGTTAGGGGAATCAGAGCAGATTCACACACAGAATAATATCAATCCCACCTATCGGTTTCTGCATGATCGCATTCAGCAAGCGGCATACTCGCTCATTGCCGAAGAACGTCGACAGGCGACCCATCTGCACATCGGTCAGCTTTTGTTAAGCAAGACAACTGCCCGTGAGCGGGAAGAACAACTGTTTGAAATTGTGAATCATTTAAATATTGGACGTTCTCTCCTGGCAACACCACAAGAACGGGAAGAATTAGCAGAATTAAACTTGCTGGCGGGGCGGAAAGCCAAAACCTCGACAGCATATAGTGCAGCAGTAAACTATCTCGCAACTAGCATTTCCCTGTTGCCCAACGATGCCTGGGAGAATTGCTACAATCTCGCCTTAGCGATCCATACTGCACTGGCAGAAGCCGCTTATCTCAACACTGATTTTGAGCAAATGGAGGATTGGGCAAACCTCGTCTTACAGCACGCCCGTACTTTACTTGATACTGTTCCAGTCCAGCAAACCCGTGTGCTGGGGGCTAAAGCCCAGGGGCAGCTGCTTGAGTCACTCCAGATTGGTTTGCAGGTCTTAAAGTCCCTCGGCGTGGAATTTCCTGAGCAACCGACCCCCGCAGATATTGGACAGGCATTTGCTACTACTGGTCAATTATGGCAAGGGCGATCGCCCCTGAATTTACTAGATTTGCCAGCCATGAGCAATCCCAATCACTTAGCTGCAATGGAAATTATGCCCGTTTTAGTGCCATCTTCGTTTCGGGCGATGCCTCCTCTGTTGCCACTATTAATTTGCAAGCAAGTGGAATTGTCGATTCAATCGGGCAATTGTCCTACTTCGCCTTGCTCCTACGGTGACTATGGATTGATGCTCTGTAGTGTCATGGGTGATCTAGAGTCGGGTTATGCCTTTGGTCAACTGGCATTGGGTGTCATGGAAAGCTTTCAGGCAAAAGCCTGCAAAAGCCGAGCTGTCTATATAGTTAACTTTTTCATTAGCCATTGGCAGGAACCACTGCACAACCTCCTCCAGCCCTTGCGAGAGGCATATCAGAGCGGTTTGGAAACGGGTGATCTGGAATGTATCGCCTTCAATGCCCATGCCTACTGTTACTACTCCTATTTTGCTGGGAAGGAATTAATGGGTCTGGCAAACGAGATGGCAGCCTACCATCAAGTTGTTGATCCGCTCAAACAGGTGGTGATTATCAAGTATTTGGAAATGGCTCAACAGGTGGTACTCAACCTCCTCGGAGACACAGAGGTTCCCTGGCAGTTATCTGGTTCTGCTTATAGTGAACAATCTCTATCTTTCCAAACAACCAATCCTGACCAAGTTGAATGCTTCCACTTTTATTTCAATCAAACCTTTCTCTTCTATCTGTTTGAGCAATACGAGCAGGCGACGCAAACATCTGTCTTAGTAGAAGAGTATATGGGAGGTGGGTTAGCAACCTTCTCGTTAGCCCTCTATTCCTTTTATGATGCGTTGTTGCAACTGGCGCAATATCAGCAGGCTACGACAGCAGAACAATCGCAAATTCTGACCCGTGTGCAGCAGCAGCAGGATAAACTGCAACGATGGGCAACTCTGGCTCCGTTTAACCATCAACACCGCTGGGACTTGATCGCAGCCGAGCGCCATCGAATTTTGAGACAACAGGCTGATGCGATCGAACATTATGATCGCGCCATTGCAGGAGCGAAAACCAACGAATATATCCAAGATGAAGCCTTAGCAAACGAACTCGCTGCTAAATTTTACCTGGAATGGGGTAAAGAGAAAATTGCCCAAACATATATGCAAGAAGCATACTACTGTTACGCTCGTTGGGGAGCAAAGGCCAAAACTGATGACTTAGAAAAACGCTATCCCCAATTACTCCAATTAATTTTGCAACAGCGAAAAATTAACCTCAATCCTTTAGAAACTATCGCCACAATCTCTCGTAATTCTGCTTCTCGATCAACTGCTACTTCCAGCAGTGACAGCACCAGTGTTTCAGATGTCCTAGATTTAACCTCTGCACTCAAAGCTGCTCAATCTATTTCTAGCTCTCTGAATTTAAATACACTCATCACTAGCCTCACTCGGATTATTGTCGAAAACTCTGGCGCGAAAAAAGCTGTACTGCTGCTTACTGAAGAAGATAATTGGCAAGTTCGAGCCACTACTTTGATTGAAAATCAAGAAATAAAAACTATTCTGGAACCAAAATCACTAGAAAATTGTCCAGATATTCCCGTCAAAATTATTCATTATGTCAAAAATACGCAACAAACAGTTGTGATTGACAATTGTCAAACAGATATTCCTGGTTTAATCGGAAAATATATGTTGTCATACCAACCCCAAAGTGTATTATGTAGTCCGATTATTCATCAAGGACATTTAGTGGGGATTATTTATCTAGAAAATAAATTGACAAGCGGGGTATTTACTGCCAAACGTTTACAAATTATTAATTTACTTTGTACTCAAGCGGCAATATCTCTAGAAAATGCCCAACTCTACACTAATTTACAAGCAAGTGAAGATCGGTTTTTACGACTGGCGGAAAATGCACCAGGGATGATTTATCAATTCCAACTTTCTGTAGATGGTATCGCTTCATTTAACTATGTAAGTTCTGGATGCTATGGAATTTATGAAATTTTACCAGAAGCAGCAGTGGCTGATGCTAATAACTTAATTTCTTTGATACATCCAGAGGAAATCAATTATTTTTCTGAGTCTGTAGCCATTTCCGCACAAACCTTACAGCCTTGGCAATATCAAGGCAGAATTATTACACCTTCTGGTAAATTAAAATGGATTCAAGCTGTTTCTCGTCCTATCAAACAAGATGATGGGACAATTATTTGGGATGGCTTGGTATTAGATATTACCGAACGTAAACAAGCCGAAGCTGCTGTTAAGCAAAAATCTCAAGAATTAGAAAAAGCGTTAAGAGATTTGCAACAAGCGCAATTACAAATTGTCCAAAGTGAAAAAATGTCTGCATTGGGTAATTTAGTTGCTGGTGTAGCGCACGAAATGAATAATCCTTTGGGTTTTATTTCAGCAACTCTCTTACAAGCTCAACCAACAATTTCTGATTTGAGCAAACACATTACACTGTATCAAGCAGCCCTGCCATATCCCGGCGATGAAATTCAATCACACGCTGAAGAAATTGACTTGGATTATAGTTTGGAAGATTTGCCGAAGATGATGAATGCAATGATCATGGCCTGCGATAGATTAAAAAATATCAGCACTTCCCTGCGGACTTTTTCTCGCGCCGATAAAGACTATAAAGTGCCATTTAATATCCATGAAGGCATTGATAGCACTATTTTAATTCTCAAACATCGCCTCAAAGCGAATGAACAACATCCAGCAATTGAAGTTGTTACTAATTACGGTAATTTACCTCAAGTTCAATGTTTCCCTGGACAATTAAATCAAGTATTTATGAATATTCTCTCCAATGCTATTGATGCTTTAGAAGAATCTAACAACGGGCGCAGCTTTGAGGAAATTACTGCCAATCCTAACATGATTACCATTAAAACATTTATTGCAGATAATCATGTCCACATCTCAATCGCTGATAACGCGAATGGCATGAATGAAGAAGTTAAACAAAAAATCTTTGACCATTTATTTACTACGAAAGCTGTGGGTAAAGGTACAGGTTTAGGTTTAGCGATCGCGCAGCAAATTGTCGAAGAAATTCATGGTGGTAAGCTAAGTTGTTATTCTGTTGTTGGTCAAGGTACGGAGTTTGTGATTGAAATTCCAGCATCAGCTTGAAAATGTCACGTTCCTCAAACTAAAATTTTTAATCTGCTTTGGTGTCATATCAATTCACTACTGATACAGATCCAAACCCAGAAACCCTTGTCAAATCAGGATTTATCAATTGCGAATTGCGAATTGTGAATTGGTATCAGCTACGCTATCTCCACTTTTGTATTATGTTGTCTTAATTTTGTAGTATATTAAGAACTTGTTGCTAATTGTGGTGGAAGTGATGACACCTTTATTGGAATACAAGACGCTTGTGGATGTTGAAGACGTAAAACATTTGGGTGTTATTGTTGGACAAGCCTTTATTGCGTCTGCTAGTGAGAGTGAAAGTTTCTTGAAATCGGTTGGTTTTGAGAACTTACGAGTGATTTGTCGAGATGGGAAAGTGGCTGGCGGATTAGCGACTTTACCTATGGGAATGTGGTTAGAGGGTCAATCTGTACCAATGGTGGGGATTGCTGGTGTGGGAATTGCGCCAGAATATCGTGGAGGTGGAGTTGCGATCGCACTTATCCAAAATATGCTGCAAGAACTCTATGCAAAAGAAACCCCCATTTCCGTTCTCTATCCCGCTACGCAACAACTTTACCGCAAAGCCGGATATGAACAAGCTGGTAACTATTGCACTTGGGAAATTTCCACTCAAGATATCCGCTTAAACAAGCCACCTTTATCTTTACAACCAATCGCAGACCTTAATTGTGAAATCTTGCATCAACTATATCAACAACAGGCACAACTCATTCATGGTTATTTAGACCGACATTCCAGTATTTGGCAAAGATTAACTCAATCAGAAGAAAAAGAAACTGTTTATGGTTATTTAATTGGCAAGCAAGACCAACCCGAAGGCTATATTATCTTGAGTCAGCATTCTCAGGCAAATGAGACAGTGATTCAAATTCGAGATTGGGTAGTTTTGAGTCATGGTGCATCACAAACTTTCTGGTCTTTTTTGGCTAACCATCGTTCTACAATCAAAAAAGTCACTTGGCAAAGTTCGATTATTGACTCCCTGACATTGTTATTACCAGAACAAAACGCTAAAATTAAACATCAAAAACGTTGGATGTTGCGGATTGTAGATGTATGCAAAGCATTACAATTACGGGGTTATAAATTAGGAGTAGAAACCGAGTTACATTTAGCAGTTAAAGATGATTTATTAACGGCTAATAATAATAAATTTATTCTTTCTGTTGCTAATGGAAAAGGTGAAGTTAGGCAAGGAGGTAAAGGAGAATTACAGATAGATATTCAAGGATTATCTTCTTTGTATACGGGTTTATTTACCCCTCATACATTAAAATTAGCAGGAAAATTAGACGCTCCAGACACAGCACTATTAGCCGCGACAGAAATTTTTACTAGTTCTGCGCCGTGGATGGCTGATTTCTTTTAAAAATTCAAAACTTTTCTGTGACAAAATAGTTTTATTGTCCTGGAGACGATGCACTATGGTTTCCACAATTAAGCACCGCTACACTTTGGATGAATATCGCGCCATTGAAGAAAAAGCCGAAGGACGCAGCGAATATCGAGATGGAGAAATTGTCCCAATGCCAGGAGGAACGCTCAAACATAGCCGCATCGGTCGAAACATTTTGACCTATCTTAGCTTTTTGCTGCGCGATACTCAATTTGAGCCAATTAACAGCGATTTACGCCTGTGGATTCCTGAATATCGGTGGGGTGTGTATCCAGATGTGATGATTTTTGATGGCGAACCACAACTAAATGAAGGACGCTTAGATGAAGTATTGAATCCTACAGTCATTGTTGAAGTCTTATCGCCTAGCACCGCAGATTATGACCGACAACATAAATTTCGGATGTATCGCTCTATTCCTAGTTTTAGTGAATATTTATTAGTTGAACAAGATGAGCCTTTTGTTGAAAAATATACCAAGCAAACTCAAGGTTGGTTGTTGAGTGATTTTCAAGGTTTAGAGAGTTCGATTTCTTTAGAGTCAGTCGGGGTTGATTTACCAATAGCGGAAATTTATCGCGGTGTTGTATTGGAATGTAGTTGAAAAACTTGCTACATTTGTTGGGTTTCACTTCGTTTCATGCAACCTACAAAAGATTGCGTTCCCCCTACAATAACCAAGCAAATAAGTCTCTCACATTAAGCTGAAGTTCATTGATAAAAGATGGGACAGAAATAGGTGCATCTGGCTCATCAAATACGGTTGTTTCTTGCTTGGGTTGATAAACAAATACTGTTTGCTCATCTGGATCAATCAACCAACCCATTTGAGTTCCATATTTTAAGCAATGAAGAATATTTTTTGTGACTTTTGTTTGATTCTGATCAGGAGATAAAATTTCAATTGTCCAGTTTGGAGCCAGAGCAAAAGTATTAGCTATTTCTCCATTTTCATCACGAGGAATTCTATCCCAAGTAAAAACTACAATATCAGGTACAATTGAACGTCGGCCAAATGTACAACGCAATTCAGGAAAGGCGCGAGCAATGCGTTTTGGCTTGACTATATTATTGATGGCAGGGACAAATTCTCCTTGAATTGCGCTATGTTTACCCTGTGGCATTGGTTTTTGGATAATTTGACCATCAATATATTCTAAGCTCGGTTTAGTTTCTGGTAGTTTGAGAAATTCCTCTAACGTTATGGGTTGAGTAGGAGTTTTTACCATTGAGACTTCCTCGCATAATTACGAATAATTTATCTCACGCAGAGGCGCAGAGACGCAGAGAGGATGAGTACCTTATTTCTCCATGTCCTCCCGAAGTTTGCTCAACGCGGGGAACCCGCGCACGCAACTTTTCTCTGTGTCTGGAGTGGTTCGTTGAAAATCTTAAGCCGCGTAACAAATAGGGGCAGGTTTTAAACCCACCCCTTTGTTTTCTGATATTCTGCGTCCAACGGCTGCTGCTACGGGCTTTAAAACATCAACTAAGTTCAGCATATCTTCTAAAGACAATGCTTGACGGGCATCGGAAACGGATTTTTCTGGTTCTGGGTGACACTCAATAATTAAGCCATCTGCACCACAAGCTACAGCAGCTTTGGCGACAGGTGCCACTAGTTCGCGTTTACCGACGGCGTGGGAAGGATCTACAATCACAGGTAAGTGAGTGATTTGCTTGAGTGCGGCGACTGCGCCCAAATCTAAGACGTTGCGGGTGTAATTGTCGAAACTGCGAATACCACGTTCGCACAGCACGACATTTGGGTTTCCATGACTGAGGATATATTCAGCAGCCATAACGAATTCTTCTATGGTGGCAGCTAAACCACGCTTGAGCAAGATTGGTTTATCAACTTGTCCCAAGGCTTTGAGTAAGTCGAAGTTTTGCATGTTGCGGCTACCAATTTGCAGCATATCAGCATAGGCGGCGACAGTTTCAATTTGCGAAATTGCCATCACTTCTGTAACTACTGGCATATTGTAGAGCGATCGCACTCTCGCTAAAACTTCTAACCCAGCTTCTGCCATTCCCTGGAAAGCATAAGGCGAGGTGCGGGGTTTGTAAACACCACCGCGTAAGGCTTGTACTGGTGCAGATGATAGCTTTTGAGCAACGGTTTCCATTTGTTCTAAGCTTTCCACTGTACAAGGGCCGCCAATAATCACTAATTCCTCACCACCGAAGGCAACTGTCTCGGAAAGTTTCACAATTGTTTGGTGGTTGGGATGAGATTGGGCGGCAAGTTTAGCATTAATCATGGTTTGTTTCTCCGAAAGTATGAAGTCTGAAATTAAAAAAGCCCGGAAACTGAGAGTTCCGGGCGCGTTCTGGCTAATTGGCATGACGCTATTTACCCGGAGTTTGCTCTAGGCCAAAAGTAAAAGCTGTAAAACCAGTTGCTGAAATTAGTCGTCATGCTCAATACTCCTAAAAACAAAAAAACCGCAGAAGTCAGTTCTGCGGTTCATCGGGCGGTTTCCAGTCGGAAACGTGACTCACTCCCGGTGAACCGCCTTATGCCAAAAATAAAAGTAGTAATTGCTGCTGAACATATACGCTGGCCTGAGATACAAAATTGAATATAAAGCTTCCTTGAGCTTCAAGATAACAAAAGCGATCGCTCGCGTCAAGCACCACAAGACATCAAAAAGCGATAGACTCATTACAACTCTGGGAATGGAGGCTTGTGGCTAGTTGGTAACTGAAACATGGGCTGTTAGGAAATTAAGATGAGGCGAAGCAGCTCTCGCCAACCCTAAACAGCTTGGTTATTCAACTTGCACAAACATATATACTTTTGCGGAAAACTCAGTTTGATTATGCCCAGTTCCAAAATCTTCAGCAAATCTTTTGACACCCATGAAGTTTACCCTTGCCCAGTTTGTCGAGTCGGTAAAATATCACAAATGCCGTTAATGGAGACTATGGCTTGTGATTTTTGTCAAGAGATTTTTACTGTGAATGTAGAGCAACAACAAATCAAAATGCCTTCGCGGCAACCGCCTTTGGTTTGGCGATGGAATGGTTTGAGTTGGACAGAAGCGCAGTTAGAAGGTGTGGAGTTAGGTTGGGGTTACGGATTAGCTGCGATCGCTTTTGTCTTTTTCCCTACCACTTTAATTGGTATTGTTGCTTTTTATTTTCCCCCATCACTGGATTCTCCTCTCACTTGGATACCATACATCTGGACTATATTAACTTTTTTGTCACATTTATCAATCATTTTGTGGATTATTGTTGAGGTTTATCAAATTCCTGTTGCGGCATATTTCAGAGCTATAAATCGATGGCGAAATGGAGAAATAGGAAGATGACGATGATACAGATAAAAAGGGACAATAACTTAATTACTGGATGGTACAAGCCCCAGATTTATCTATAGAATCATTCGCAAATCCAACATCATCCTTTCTAAATGTATCCGTGGGGTTAATCGCTAATCCAAATTCTCAAATCTAAAATTGTCTGACAATCGACTATCAACAACATCCTATGAACGAGTTGGAGCGGTATTATCGAATATTAGAATTAGAGCCTGGTGCAACACTTGACGAAGTTAACCAGGCTTATAAAGATTTAGTCTTTGTCTGGCATCCTGACCGCCTTCCCAAAGATAATATCCGCTTGCAACAAAAAGCTCAAGAAAAGCTCAAAGCAATTAATGAAGCGCGGGATAAATTGCGCTCTTTTAACGGTAATTCCGCCAATGGGAAGCATCATCATGCTGCACGCCACCCATCACCTCAACCGAATGGTAAGCATGATACTGGGTCGCACTATCAATCACCTCAACCGAATGGTAAGTATGATACTGCATCATACTATCAGTCGCCTCAACCGAATGGTAAGCATGATACTGCATCATACTATCAGTCACCCCAACCAAAAAAAATCGCCACAACCTTCCCATCAAGCACCAAAGCAAAATACAGATTTGAGTGGTAAAGATTTCAGTCGAGCTAATTTAAGTAACAAAGATTTATCTGGAAGAAACTTAAGTTATGCCAATTTAACTGGCGCAGACCTCAGCGATACTTTTATGCACAAAGTAATTTTGCGGGGTGCAAATTTATCAGAAGCCAATTTATTTAGAGCTAACCTTCTGTTAGCAGACCTCAGAGAAGCCAATTTACGTAACGCTAACTTAATTGGTGCAGACCTGAGTGGTGCTGATTTGCGGGGGGCTGACTTGACTGGTGCAAAAATTCGTTCTGGCGATCGCTTGTTAGTGAAATTGATTGGTGCTAATTTAGCAGGAGCGATTATGCCCGATGGTCACACCCATAGTTAACTAATTTTTCTCCGTGCTAATTACACAATTACAAAATATTTTCACAACACCCATTGCCCAAAACAATAATCAAAATCAATCTAGATTGATTTTCACATTTTGGTATTGCCTAAGCCTAGCTTTTGCTATTATTTATATTCTGCTGGGAGTGCGACAAGCTTTCAGCAGTCAATATATAGTCAGCGACGATGCAAGAGAATATATTCCCTGGATATATCGTTACTTTAACTCAGATTTATTTTCTGGGGATTTAATTGCTGATTATTTTCAATCAATCACCCCAATTGGATATGGTTTGCTTTATAAAATAGTTGTAGCTTTAAATATCGATCCAGTTTTTTTTAGCAAAATTTTCCCCATATTCTTAGGAATAATTACAACTACTTATTGTTTTCTGCTTTGTATGCAAATATTTCCCATACCAATGACGGGATTTATTGCATCTTTATTGTTAAATCAAAGTCTTTGCTTACATGATGACCTATTTTCTGGAACTCCCAGAGATTTTATTTATCCTTTGTTTTTAGCTTTTTTATATTATTTAATCAAGTTTTCTAAGTCGGGTATATTAATTGCGATCGCCCTTCAGGCTTTAATATATCCCATAATAGGCTTTATCGATTTATTAATTGTATTCTTGACATTATTTGACTGGCAAAATAATCAGATAAAATTTTCTCGTAACCAGCAATCTTTTATATTGTTTTTAGCAGCTACTATAGTTGTCGGCATCACAATTTTACCTTATACTATTCAATCATCAAAATTTGCCCCAGTAATTACTGCTGCTGTTGCCAGAACTATGTCAGACTACTGGTATGGAGGCAGAGTCAGCTTTTTTAGTAATAATATTATTAGTTACTGGTTTGATGGTCGAGATAGCGGTTTTTTTGCTTTAATTGCACCTCCGCAATTATTACTTGGCTTATTATTACCAATCATCCTAAAATTTAAGTCTTACTTTCCCCTAACTCAGCAAATCCAAACAGGAATCAAAATCTTACCAAGGGTAGTAATAGCTAGTTTAATTATGTTTTTAACTGCTCATTTATTGGCTTTTAAACTGCATTGGCCTAGCCGCTATACCCATCATACTTTTAAGATGGTACTTGCTCTAGCAGCCGCAATTTTTATCACCTTAATTTTAGATGCTGTGTGGCAGTGGTTGAGACAAAGAGGCGGAAAAAAGGTAATTTTGAGTACCATAGCAATCTTGTTTATAGGACTCGTTTCTTACCCTAGTAGCTTGAAAGTTTTTCCTAAAACCCCTTATGTAGAAGGTAAAGTTCCAGAATTATATAGTTTCTTGCAAAAGCAACCACAAAATATTGTCATAGCATCTACGGCTGAAGAAGCAGATAATATACCTATCTTTGCTCAAAGAAAAGTTTTAGTAGGGAAAGAATATGCGTTACCGATACATACCAAATATTACGCTCAATTTCACAGACGGATGCTTGATTTAATTGATGCCCAATATAGTGAAGATATTAACCAAATTAACAGCTTTATTCAAAAATACCACATAAGTTTTTGGCTATTAGAGCGTTCAGCATTTGTACCAGAATATATAGCTAAAAACTCTTGGTTACAACAATATCAGCCAGCAGCAGAACAGGCGATATCTAAGTTAAATAAGACTCAGCCTATCTTAGCAACATTCATCAATTCTTGTACAGTTTTTGCAGCAGATAATTTAGTCCTTATCAACACTTCATGTATAGAAGCAACACAGCCAAAAAAGTGAGAGAATAAAGTAGAAATATGTTATTAGAGACTTGCAATAAAATAAAGTATCAGTCATTGATCTGAAACTCTTGTTTAGCAAGGATTATATGTTTTCCCTTTGGTGAGAGTGATTAAAGATCGCTATTCTTCTTCACCTACCCCAGATAAATACCAAACCTACCTAAAGCTCTTAGGTACAAATTACCAGATTTTTGACTGTTTTCTGTTTCCTCAAGTAACAAATAATTTCTCCCCATCAGAGGGAATTTGGAGATAAAAATTACGTATTTTAACGAATTACAAATTGAGATTTATCACAGAAAATGTAGCAATCAATATTTTTGTTACATCTCCTGCATTTTTCCGGCTGACGTTAATTAGCTGAGTATGGCTGACACTAAAGATTTAAGTTAGGCTAAAGCCATTTGTGTGGGGATAACAAATATATATGCGCTCTGCCAATGTTCAAAATACTTCTGTGAAAGATAATCAGACTAGAACTTTCTCTACAACAGAGTCTGTAACTCAATCGTCAAATCATCCCAGTTGGATTGTTGGCTTAATTAACAATCTGAGTATCAGTCAAAAAATTGCTTGGGGTTATACTGTTGCTCTAGGGGCGGCTGTTATTGGAACAGTAGCAGGATTTATGCTGGGGGATTACTATCAACAACAAGCAATCATCCAAAAACAAGAAAAATGGCAAGAAATTCAGTTAATTCGTAGTCTTAATTCTGTTTTATTAGAATTACAAGCTCATCAAGGCAAAATCTTAGTTTTTACAGATTTAAAACATTGGCAAGCAGAACGCATTCATGTTATTCAAAACTCTGCTGAACTTCAACAAATTTGGGCAGAACTAACAGATTATGTTAATCAACATCCTAATAAAAAAAATATCGAATTTTTTAGAAAGTTATCAAAGTATCCCCACAGTATATAGCCAACAAATAATGGCGATATTAAATCAAAATTCTATATCTAATTTAAAAGCGGAAAATATAGCCAGTATAAAAGAAAAACTGTTAGCTCTTTCCCAAGGCGAAATATATTTTAAATTACACAATACTACAGATGCTTTGGAAGAATTACTCGCAGTTTCTGAGGGGACTTTTCAACGCAAAGAAGTGGCGGTACTGGCTACAGAAAAAGTCCGAGACAGAATTATCATTATTAGTATGCTGTCATCGGTAGCGATCGCTATTATGCTAGCGCACTACACCAGTCGAGCGATCGCACGTCCACTCAAAGCTGTCCACAATGTCGCGCTGAAAGTAACTCAGGAATCTAACTTTAATTTACAAGCACCAGTCACCACAGCCGATGAAGTGGGAATGTTAGCTAACTCACTTAATCAACTCATTCAACGAGTTAATCAACTTTTAGCAGAGCAGAAAGCCGAAGCATCTCGACAATTAATTCAGAATGAAAAAATGTCGAGCCTCGGACAGATGTTAGCGGGAGTCGCCCACGAAATCAATAACCCCGTCAACTTTATTTATGGAAATCTTCAGCATACCAATGCTTACTTTCAAAATTTGTTAATGCTGCTAGAAGCCTACCAAGCCAAAGTTCAAGATGATGAACTTGATGATTTAGCTGAAGAAATTGACTTAGAGTTTGTCAAACAAGACTTACCAAAGTTATTACAATCTATGCAAGTAGGAGCTAACCGCGCTAAAGAAATTGTTTTAAGTTTGAAGAACTTTTCGCGGTTAGATGAAAATGAATTTCATGCTGTAGATATTCATGCTTGTATAGAAAGTACCTTATTAATCTTAAATAATCGCCTGAAAAAAAAGAATTACTGTAGTGAAAAAATATGGCGAAATTCCCAATATACAAGGCTATGGCGGTGCATTATATCAAGTATTTATGAATATTCTATCAAATGCTATCGATGCTTTAGAAGAGTCACATAATGAAGAAGAATATCAGGAAATTGTTATTTCCACACAAAAACTAAATGCAGATTGGGTAGAAATTAAAATTACCGATAATGGTTCGGGGATTTCTCCAGAGTATCAACAAAAAATATTTGAAACATTTTTTACGACAAAACCCATTGGAGTTGGTACAGGTTTAGGTTTATCAATTAGCTATCAAATTATTGTGGAAAAACACCAAGGTCAATTAACTTGTGAATCAGAGGTTGGTGAAGGAACTACATTTGCGATCACATTACCAATTAAACATTCAACTGACGATGATACATTTTTAGAAGATAGCGATTTAGCCTGTACAATTAATGACTAGAAAGTAATTCTTGCAATACCTGTTCACCAGGAAGAGGTGTAATTTCTTCCTGTTCAACAGCTTGCAACCTTTTTTCGGTTTATTTTAGTTTAGTTTACTTATCCCTCTTCTGTCACTTTCCGGAATAAGCAAGTAGTTCAGAAAAGAAATTATCCAGAAGCATAACAGGGTTTAAATTGATTCATTGTGGCAATTAAATGATTGAATCCCAGTAACATCGTCTTCATTGGGGAGGCAGTGCCGTGGGCGGGTTTCCCGACTTGAGGCAACTGCCGTTGAAGGATGTTGTCTTTGATGAAGACTCTGCCCAAATAGTTGATGGCTATGCTGCTCCTAACTTCTCGATTATTCGTAGTTTTGTGATTAATCTCTTTCGCTACAATGGTTTTGATTCTCTGACTAGAGCAATACGATTTTGTTGCCACAACATCCCATTACTATTTTCCTTTTTAGAATGAAAAAGCCCTGGGGGATTTAGGGGGATCTAAAATGTTTGGCTACCAACAATAAGACTTTTAAAACATTCTCTGAGTGCTTTTAATTCCAACCGAGGGCTGTGGCGACTTGACTAGCTAATTCTAGGGGGTTGAAGGGTTTAGCGATCGCTGTTACTATACCCATCTGAGCATAACGACGGCGATCGCTGGCTTGAATTTTAGCGGTTAATAAGATTACGGGAATTTCTTTTGTAGCTGCATTGGCTTGGAGTTGCTCAAAGGTAGTGATTCCATCCATATCCGGCATCATCACATCGAGTAAAATTGCATCTGGCTGATAAGTCTCGGCTTGGGTAATACCTTCTTTTCCAGAACTCGCTGTCACTACATCCCAACCAGCGACGGTTTCTAAACAAATTTTGGCAACTTCTTGAATATATTGTTCGTTATCTACAACAAGAATCCGTTTTACTGCCATAATTCATACCAATATATAAGTAGATGGGTGGGAAAGTTTATCGTTAAGGTAAGGCAGGAGGCAGGAGGCAGGAGGCAGAAGGGAAGAGGGTTTTAGATTAATTTTTTCTAATTATAGTTTTGTTTTTCCCACCAACTTACTTAAGTCATAGTCAAACTCTCTTTTACTCAGCACTCAGCACTCAGCACTCAGCACTTAAGACTCATCACTCTCAACTGTATGATGAGTGATGCGCTGAAGTAAGTCCATGACTCTTTGTTCAAATTCTTGGGTGGTTACACGTCCTTTGGTTAAAAATTCGGTGTAGCCTAATTTCAGTCGCTGGCGTTCAGACTCGTCTAAATCTTTGGCAGAGTAAACTACTACGGGCATTGTACATAAATGATTGTGTTGTCGTAACCAATCAATTACCATAAAGCCATCACTTTCTGGCAAAATTAAGTCAAGAATTAATAAGTCAGGATGCAATTCTTGGCTGAGGTGAATGGCTTCTCTGCCGGTTTGTGCCAAGCAAGTTTCAATGTCATGGCGCTCAAATAAAGTAATTAGTAATTGTGCTAAGTCGTTGTCATCTTCTACAATTAAAATCCGGGCGCGTTTCGATGGTTTAGCAACAACTTGTTTCAGGGATTGTAACAAATAACTTTTTTGTACTGGTTTACTTACCCAATCTACAAAATCTGTGATGGGTTTGTTATTAGTATCTGATTGATAAACACTGCAAATTACGATGGGAATGTGTTGAGTATCAGTACGTTCTTTTAAAATTGCCATTGTTTGCCAGCCGTTCATTTCTGGCATGAGTAAATCAAGTAAAATTACATCTGGTTGTTGCGATGATGCGGTGGCGATCGCTTCTTTCCCAGTAGCAACTGTTACAACTCGATACCCACCTTTTTGTAATAAAGTTTGCAGTTCATTAGAAATATCTGGATCATCATCACAAACTAAAACCAAGGGAGAATAAGCAATTGGCAGTGGGCAGTGGTGGTTAGATTGAGTTGTTTCGGGAATTTGTGGAGCTTGGTAAATAGGAAGAGTAAAGTAAAATGTACTACCTTCGCCTAAAGTACTTTCCACCCAGATGCGCCCGCCATGTTGCTGCACAATACTTTTACAAATTGCTAAACCCAAACCTGTGCCATCATGGTTACGCGAATCAGATGAATCTACTTGTTGAAATCGCTCAAAAATACTTTCTAACTTATCTTCTGGGATACCACGACCAGTATCTTTAATTGAAAGTAAAACTTCATTTTGTTGTTGCTGAATTTCTAACCAGACTGTTGCCCCACTCATCGAGAATTTAATGGCATTACTCAACAAATTTGTTAATGTTTGGACAATGCGATCAGGGTCAGCCCATAACATCACTGATAAGCTAGAAATTCCTAATTTTACTCCTTGTTTATTTGCCAATGGTTGAATAGTATTGACTGCTGATTGAATTAATTCATCAAGGTTGCAGATTTCCCGCGCCATCTTGACTTTGCCGGATTCAATGCGTTCAATGTCTAAAATATCATTAATTAATCTGACTAAGCGATCGCTACTATCTATGGCAATTTGTAATAGTCGTTTTCCTGGCTCAGAATCTGCTTTTAATAAACCACTGGTAAGCATTCCTAAAGAACCATGAATTGAGGTTAAAGGTGTGCGGAGTTCGTGACTCACCACGGATACAAATTCATCTTTCATCCGTTCAACTTGTTTGCGTTCTGTGACATCCCGCAAAATCACTGTATAATAACTTTCCTCACCCATATTTAACTTAGAAATAGAAGCTTCAGCCGGAAATTCACTGCCATCTCGGCGCTTACCAAATAACTCCCGCCGTTCTCCCATTCTTCGCGCTAAATTTGTTGATTTGCCAAAGTCAGATACATGCTGACGATGAGCTTGAGTAAATCGCAATGGTAAAAGTATATCTAACTTCTGTCCAATCACTTCTTGAGCCGTATAACCAAATATTTTTTCAGCTCCTTGGTTAAATAAAGTAATACTTTGATTGCTATCTATAGAAATAATTGCATCATCAGCAATATCTAAAATTCGAGCTAATTTTACTTGAGAAACCCGCAATTCTTCTTCGATGCGTTGACGTTTATCTAGTTCTGATTGTAATTGGCGGTTGACAGTAATTAATTCGGCAGTGCGTTCGGCAACTCGTAATTCTAATTCATTATTGGCTTTTTGTAAGGCGGCTTGAGTTTGTTTTAATGCGGCTTCGGCTAAAGTGCGATCGCGCTGGTTGCGTAATGCGACAATACCATAAGTTAAATCTTCTGCCAGTTTTTTCAACAACTGCACTTCATCATCATCAAAAGCGTTTGCTTCCGCCGCATAAATATTCAACGCGCCAAAAGTTTGATTATCTGTTTTTAAAGGTAAAGCAATTGCTGCCCCATAACCCCGTTCTTCCGCCTGACAGCGCCAAACTTCATATTTCGGGTCAGTTAATATATTCTGAATAATACAGGTTTTACCTGTGCGAATGGCTGTACCTGTTGGCCCTTGACCACGCACAGTATTTGACCAAGTAAGCTGGAGTGTTTGTAAATAGCCATCATCATAGCCAGCTTGCGCCACTGGCAAAATATTTTTTTTCGCTATCATTTTCTGCAAAGCCTACCCAAGCCAGTCGATAACCGCCAACTTCCACGATAATTTGGCAAATTTTCTGGAGTAGTTCTAGTTCGTTTGGCGTGCGGACAATAATTTGATTGCAACTACTCAATGTTTGGAGTGTCCGATTAATGCGGCGAATTTCGGTTTCGACTTGTTTATACTGGGTAATATCGCGGGTAATTGCCAACTGGACAAATTTGCCATCAGTTTTATTTTGCAGTGGTACAGCATGAGTTTCCATCCAGCGACGCTGACCTTGATAAGTAATAATTTCAAACTGCAAAGTACCTTTATTACCTTGACAAACACTTTCGTGGAGTTGGCGAAATGCAGCTTGATATTCTGGAGTAATCAAAGAGTAAACTGATTTACCAATTACCTTGGCTTTACTTTTAGCTTCAATAACAGCCAGTCCCGCAGCATTAATTTCTAAAATTGTGCCATCAGCCGCTACCACTTTCACACATTCCGGTTCACCTTCAAAGATGGTACGCCAATCAGCCGCAAAGTTAGATATTGAAGAAGAAAGAGACGCTGTTTCTTGAGAGGGTTGTTGCTGAGTTTGTCCCATCCGCTTGAGTAATTGTATCCGCTCCAGACGGTTGACAATGCGCGTTACCAGTTCTGGCCCGACAATGGGTTTGCTGACAAAATCATCAGCTCCGACGCTATACACCTGATTTACAATGTCCGCCTCACTGTGGACTGTGAGAAATAAAATCGGTAACTCACTCCAATGGGAGTCATTTCGCACAACTTGACACAACTCAATACCGTTGCTGTGAGGCATTTCTACATCCAGAATCAACATATCTGGCTTGACTGTTTCCAAAGTTTCCCAAAAACGTCGCGGATCATCTAATCCAATTACTTGTAAACCCCAGGGTGTGAGTAATGTTTGTAACAGCACGAGAATTTTCGGGTCATCATCGACAGCAAGAATTTTGGCTTCGCCATGGGGTAATTGTTGGAGTAATTGCGCGATCGCCTCTGCCACCTGTCCCGCCGTCATTGGCTTTTGCAAAAAGGTATGTCCCCCTTGCCGCGCCAACTGCAAGCGATTGGCTAAATCTGTTTGCTCGGTAAAAACTAACACTGGCACAGGTGGTTTTCTTTGGGCTAATTCTCCTAAAAAACTCAAACTATCTTCTGGATGCTTAGAGAAACTAGGGTCAAGTAACACTGCACTGGGATGGTCGCGGTAAAGTATAGTTCTGGCAGACTCTAGATTTGTAGCAATGCTGACTTGAAATTCTGCACCCGCCGTAGTTTGTCTCAGTTGTTCCCCGATAGTCTGGTCTTGGTCAACCACCAAAACTAAAGGTAATCTATTATCAACTGCGGTTGAGTTTGCCTCCTCACCTTGAGTTTGAATTTCCTGGCGCAACGATTTCACCCAAGTTTGCAGCTTGGCTGTTTCTTCGGATGTTAACTTTTGACCAGATTTAAGTAATTGTTCAATTTGACGCGCTAATTTTGAACCAGTCGGAAAGCCAAATGTCCCTAACGAGCCGGCTAAAGTATGGGCTTCTTTGGTGGCTTGGTTGAGCAATTCATTATTTAAACCTGACTCAGCAAAAGCCGCTTGTTCGATGACTTTGATTTGCTCATCGACTCGCCCTTGAAATCTTTGCCAAACTCCGGCGATGGCTTGAAATGTTTGTTGCTGAGATGATGCTACTTCTTTCGGCTTATTGTTTTTAGATTTGGTATTGGCTGGTTTTGCTGCAATTTTCTCTTCTTCCTGGGGTTTGAGCCGATAGCCAATTCCATACACAGTCTCAATTAAATCACCAGGCGCACCCACAGCTTTTAATTTCTGGCGTAACCCTTTAATATGAGTCCGCACAGCTTCTTCCCCTGGTGTATCTTCGTAAGACCACAAATGTTCTAAAACCATCCCGCAGCTAAATACGCGGCGACTGTTGCGTAAAAATAACTCCAAAAGCGCATATTCTTTTGGAGTTAATGATAATAAATCATTGCCATAACTCACTTCACAACTACTAGGATCAAGCCGCAAATTTCCCCACTCTAAAATAGGTTGCGATGATGCACTGCCACGACGTAATAAAGCCCGTACACGGGCGACTAATTCTTCTTCCGCAAATGGTTTCACGACATAATCATCTGCCCCTGCATCTAAGCCAATTGCTTTCTCGTGGCTACTATCACATCCTGTCAACAACAGGATAGGCATTTGCAAATTATTAGAGCGAATTTGCCGACACAAACTAATTCCATCTAACTTTGGCAAAATTACATCTAATAAAATTAAATCATAATTATAAGTTTGAATTAAATCCCAAGCAGTTTCACCATCATGTGCCACTTCTACTGCATAGTTCTGGTTGGTAAGAACAGCAGTTAGCGCATAGGCATTTAACTCGTCATCCTCGACAACTAATATTTTCATATCTTAAGATTTCCTAAATGTTAGTATTAATAGATGATGAATAAAAAATTAAAATTCAAAACAAATTAAATTGGCAATTTGTGCTTTAAAGCATGGTAAAGTATTCATGCTCTAATGTTAAGTTTAATTCACAATTGTCAACATTTATCAATCTTCAGAAATAGTTGCCGAGAGAATTAAGCTCTAAAATTCACAACATATCTCAAGGCTTTTCCTGGCACATTGAAATTCTGAAATAACTATTAAGATAGTAGTCGAAACTTCACCAAATTTGCATAGCCGTTAAAAGCTGAAAATTCCCTCCCACAATCATCTTGAGTGCTGATTTTTTGCATTCGTAACATCTAAATTCAGTCATTCCATGTGGGTTCATCTTCACAAGTTCCTCAAATTCTTTCTTTATAAATTAAAGATAGATGTCATATACAGGGTATTCGATGATTACAGCTATTAAATAAATTATTTTCGCTATTTTTGCCAAAAACAGATGCAGATTTCTCAATTATGGTGATTCTGCATTTACACACCAAAAACTTCCAAGTTATTCGCAATCACAGCCAGAGGTCTATATGCTGAAAAAGATTTTAGTCGCATTGGATCGTTCGGAAATGGGAACAGAGGTTTTTGAGCAAGCATTGACCTTAGCCAAGGCTATGCCCGCCCAACTATTGCTGCTGCATGTTCTCTCTCCAGAGGAAGAAGGTAGTCCTTATATTCCCATGTTATCTAATGTTGATTACTATCCAGGTTTGAGCGCCCAAAGTTTAGATTTATACCAAAAACAGTGGGATAAATTTAAAGATGAAGGCGTACGGATGTTGCAGTCTTTCTCCGCTCAAGCCAACACAGTCAACGTAACAGCAGAATTTAGCCAACTTTTAGGCAACCCTGGCAATACTATTTGTAAACTGGCTGCTCAATGGAATGCAGACTTAATTGTGATGGGGCATCGGGGACGTTCTGGGATAACAGAATTTTTCTTGGGTAGTGTGAGTAACTACGTGCTGCATCACGCCAAATGTTCAGTCTTTATCGTCAATCACCCCCCTGTCAAGAAAGACGCTGACGCACCAGCAGTGACGGTGACTAGTCAGGCTTGATTGAAAGGGTAGAGGGAACAAGGTAGACAAGGTAGGCAAGGTGGACAAGGTAGAAATTGAGTCAACTATATTTCTTCCCCCTTATCTCCCCCCTCTACCTTGTCTCCCCCTTCCCCCTGCTCCCTGCCCCCTGCCATAACTCACGATTCTCTAGCAGTAACAATGACAACCGCATCAACCGTAGTTTTACCGCATCCCAGTGGTGATAAACGCCTGAAGATGCTAGACGCAACTATGAAGCGTCACCAGTATCAACAAGATGCTTTAATCGAAATTCTCCACAAAGCCCAAGAACTTTACGGTTACTTGGAAAATGATTTATTACTGTATATTGCTCATAAACTCAAACTGCCTCCCAGTCGAGTTTATGGCGTAGCGACTTTTTACCATTTATTTTCTTTAGCGCCCCAAGGAGTTCATAGTTGTGTGCTGTGTACAGGAACAGCTTGTTACGTCAAAGGCGCTCAAGCAATTTTGGCAAATGTAGAAAAAATGGCTCATATTCGGGCTGGTGAAACTACAACCAACGGTCAATTATCACTACTGACAGCAAGATGTTTAGGGGCTTGCGGGATTGCGCCGGCTGTGGTGTTTGATGGCACAGTCTTAGGCAATCAAACCCCAGAATCAGTTTGCGATCGCATCCAAGGATGGCTGGAAAATGGAACTCAATGAATTATTAGCAATTGCCAAACAAGAACGCTCTCAAGCTAAACCAGTACAAATTCGTTGCTGTACGGCTGCTGGCTGTTTATCGGGTAACGCCGAAGGCGTTAAACATGAACTGGAAGCCGGGATCAAAGCCGAAGGTTTAGAAAAAGATGTAGAAGTTTCTGGTGTTGGCTGTATGCGCTTATGTTGCCAAGGGCCATTAGTTCAGGTTGATACACCAGCCGGTAGTAAACTTTACGAAAAAGTCACCACTCAAGACGCATTTGCAATTATTGAAGCCTTGGATGGCGGAAAAACCCATATTTCCGAAATAGATTTATCTCAGCCATTCTTTAGTTATCAAAAGCCCATTGTTTTAGAAAATAGCGGCAAAATTGATCCCGAAAAAATTCAAGCTTATATTGCAGCTAAGGGTTATCAAGCTCTTTACCATGTGTTGCGCGAAATGACACCGGGTGAAGTAGTCGAGTCCATTAGCCACAGTGGTTTGCGCGGGCGAGGAGGCGCAGGTTATCCCACAGGAGTTAAATGGGCGACTGTTGCCAAAGCTAAAAGCGATCGCAAATTTGTCATCTGTAACGCCGATGAAGGTGATCCTGGCGCATTTATGGATCGGAGTGTCCTAGAGAGCGATCCCCATCGGGTATTAGAAGGAATGGCGATCGCCGCTTATGCAGTGGGAGCCAATCAAGGTTATATTTATGTCCGGGCAGAATATCCTGTTGCAATTCGTCGGCTGCAAACTGCCATCCACCAAGCCCAACGCCTCGGTTTATTAGGTAGCCAAATCTTTGAATCTCCCTTTGACTTCAAAATCGATATCCGCATTGGTGCTGGGGCTTATGTCTGCGGTGAAGAAACTGCCTTAATGGCTTCTATCGAAGGTAAACGCGGCCTACCCCATCCCCGCCCACCATATCCGGCGGAATCGGGTTTATGGGGTCATCCAACCTTAATTAACAACGTCGAAACCTTCGCCAACATCGCACCCATTATTCGTAACGGTGCTGACTGGTTTGCGAGTATTGGGACGGAAAAAAGCAAAGGGACAAAAGTTTTCGCCCTCGCCGGCAAAATCCGCAACACAGGTTTAATCGAAGTCCCAATGGGAACCTCCTTACGGCAAATTGTCGAAGAAATGGGGGGCGGTGTTCCCGATGGTGGTACAGCTAAAGCAGTACAAACAGGTGGCCCTTCTGGGGGATGTATCCCTGCTTCCGCCTTTGATACACCTGTAGATTATGAATCCTTGACAAATCTGGGTTCAATGATGGGTTCCGGCGGCATGATTGTCATGGACGATAGTACCAACATGGTAGACGTTGCCCGCTTCTTCATGGAATTTTGCATGGATGAATCCTGCGGTAAATGTATTCCTTGCCGTGTCGGAACTGTGCAGATGCACGGTTTATTAACCAAACTCATGCAAGGCAAAGCAACACAAGCTGATTTAGCACTCCTGGAAGAACTGTGCGATATGGTCAAAAACACTAGCCTGTGCGGTTTAGGACAATCTGCACCCAATCCCGTGTTGAGTACATTACGCTACTTCCGCCAAGAGTACGTCGAGTTGATTCAAGAGTATTTGGAATTGATCAAGGACTAGGGTGTAGGGGCAAAATCAAGTCAAAAGTTAAAAGTCAAAAGTCAAAAATTATCTTACTTTTGACTTACCTGTAAGGGTGTGGGGGTTATGGAAATCTGATTAAATCGTGATTTTTAGAGTCATTACTCATCACTCTGTTAAAAACCTACACTTGTCAGAACCCCCAACCCGTCACCTGTAACCTGTAACCTCTCACCTAATTATGACCGTAAAAACCTTAACAATTAATGGTCAACTGGTCAGCGCCAGCGAAGAAGAAACTTTGCTAGATGCGGCGCAAGCAGCAGGAATTCATATTCCCACACTGTGCCATTTAGAAGGTGTGGGAGATGTCGGTGCTTGTCGGTTGTGTTTAGTGGAGATTGCTGGAAGTGTTAAATTACAACCTGCTTGCGTGACAAAAGTTAACGAAGGAATGGAGGTTTACACCAATAGCGATCGCTTGCAAAAATACCGTCGCACAATTGTTGAAATGCTGTTTGCTGAAGGTAATCACATTTGCTCTGTGTGCGTAGCAAACGGTAATTGCGAATTACAAGACTTAGCGATTGAAATGGGTATGGATCATGTACGTTTAGATTATCACTTCCCCAATCGCAAAGTAGATGTTTCCCACAATCGCTTCGGTATTGACCATAACCGATGTGTGCTGTGTACTCGTTGCGTCCGTGTTTGTGACGAAATCGAAGGCGCTCACACTTGGGATATGGCAGGCAGAGGTACAAACTCCCACGTCATTACTGACTTGAGCCAGCCCTGGGGAACATCTCAAACTTGTACCTCTTGTGGTAAATGTGTCAACGCTTGCCCCACAGGTGCGATTTTCTACCAAGGTTCCAGCGTTGGGGAAATGAAACATCATCGGGAAAAACTTGATTTCTTAGTTACCGCAAGAGAAAAACAGCAATGGAATTTTTAGCCGTTGATTTTGAGTCGAAGCCAGGAGGTAAATATGCCACTCCGTCGCATCCGAAACATATTTTGGTGGTTGCTAGTAGTCAGTCTTTTGACAATATCTATATTCCTGGCTTTAGGAAGTCCCACATCACCAACGGCGATCGCATCTGTTACACATTTAGAACCAGCGCCAGGCGAAATACTTTATCGCTCACAAACAAAATTAGATGATCAATCAGGACACGTATGGCAAGTGGTTCTGTTTAAACAAATTTATCCTGGTCAAAATACCAGTGTAAATTTGCGGCTTGTGGGTTTTCCCAACTCAGCCGAATTAATTCATCCCCAACCCCTTAAAATCACCACCGCATCCGGCCAAGTTTTCACAGCTGTTGACGTATTCCTCGATGAAGCCCCAGCCCCAACTATCGGCCAGTACGACTTCCAAACTATCTTGCCCCAATTACCCAACGAACCCCTCCAACTCGCCATCCCTTTACCTGGACAGAAGTCTATCAATATTTCCGTCCCTTATCCTGTCGTCTTAGAATGGCGGGAAGTTATGCGGGATGGGGCGTAGGGAGTGTGGGGGGTGTGGGAAGTGTGGGAAGAGAGGGGGGAAAGATTTCTTCAGCATCTTCCAAACCTCCCACTTCTTCCTTATCTACCCCATCTCCCTTGTCTCCCCACTCACCCTTGTCTCCCCCCTCAACCTTGTCTACCCAAAATCAACTATGACTCGCTTACGACTAGCAACAGTATGGTTAGGCGGCTGTTCTGGCTGTCACATGTCCTTTCTTGATATAGACGAATGGCTGATTGATTTAGCCGGACAGGTAGATGTTGTTTACAGTCCCTTCGCTGATATTAAAGAATATCCCCACGATGTAGATGTGGTGTTAGTTGAAGGTGCGATCGCTAATGAAGAACACTTAACCACAATCCGCACCGTTCGAGAACATTCTAAACTCTTAATTTCCTTTGGTGATTGTGCTGTGACTGGCAATGTTACCGCCTTACGTAATCCATTAGGCAGCGCCGAACCAGTACTCCAGCGATGTTATGTCGAACTAGTGGATCTTCACCCCCAAATACCCCAAGAACCAGGCATAGTACCCCCAATATTAGATAAAGTCACCCCTGTACATTACGTAGTCCCAGTTGATATTTACTTACCCGGTTGTCCACCCTCAGCAACGCGCATTCGGGAAGCACTAGAACCCCTATTAAAAGGTGAAAAACCACAACTCACAGGACGCGAATTAATCAAATTTGGTTGAAGAGAAGGTAGAAGGCAGGGGGAGTATTCAAAACTCAGCACTCAGCACTTTACTACAGGAGATTAATTATGTTAAAAGCCGCAGACATTATGACAAAAGATGTAGCCACCATTCGTAGCTCTGCCACAGTTGCAGAAGCAGTACATTTAATGCGGGCTAGAGATTGGCGGGCTTTAATTGTTGACCGTCGCCACGAACAAGATGCTTACGGCATTATTAGTGAGAGCGATATTGTCTATAAAGTTATTGCTTACGGTAAAGACCCTCATAAGACGCGGGTATACGAGGTCATGACCAAGCCTTGCATCGCTATTAATCCCGATTTGGGTTTAGAATACGTCGCGCGGTTGTTTGCCCAACATCATCTGCACAGAGCGCCTGTAATTCAAGGTGAGCTAGTCGGGATAATTTCGCTGACTGATATTTTGGCTTTAAGCGACTTTTTGGAACAACCCCGGTCAATTCTTTTAGAACAACAACTACAAGAAGAAATTAAAAAAGCTCGCGCCATCTGCATAGAAAAAGGTATCCACTCCGAAGAATGTGCCGCAGCTTGGGATGCAGTGGATGAAATGCAATCAGAAATAGCGCATCAAACAGCAGTCAAAATTGACAGCACCGCTTTTGAGGATTACTCGGAAAGTGTGAAGTATGAAGTGTGAAGTGAGGGGACAATGACTAAAAAAATCGTTATCGATCCCGTTACCCGCATTGAAGGACATGCCAAGATTAGTATTTTTTTGGATGATGCGGGTCAAGTGAGTGATGCTCATTTTCATGTCACAGAATTTCGTGGGTTTGAAAAGTTCTGCGAAGGTCGGCCGCTGTGGGAAATGCCAGCAATTACCGCTAGGGTTTGTGGTATTTGTCCGGTGAGTCACTTGTTAGCTTCAGCTAAAGCAGGCGATCGCATTTTAGCTGTTACTATCCCACTCACAGCTGCTAAACTCCGAAGATTGATGAATTTAGGGCAAATTCTCCAATCCCATGCACTGAGTTTCTTTCATCTCAGCGCCCCCGATTTTTTATTGGGAATGGATAGTAATCCCGAAACCCGCAATGTCTTTGGTTTAATTGCAGCAGAACCAGAATTTGCCCGTGGTGGAATTCGCTTACGTCAGTTTGGTCAAGAAATTATTGAGTTACTGGGAGGACAAAAGATTCACCCAGCTTGGGCGGTTCCCGGTGGTGTGCGCGAACCACTCACACCAGAAAAACGCAGCCACATCCAAAACCGTATTCCCGAAGCCCGCACCACGATTTTAGATGCTGTGGCAAGATTTAAAAACTTGCTTGATGATTATGCCGCAGAAGCCCAAACCTTTGGTAATTTCCCTAGCTTATTTATGGGGTTAGTCACTTCCAATGGTTTGTGGGAAACTTACGATGGACATCTCCGCTTTGTAGATAGTGCAGGTAACATCATTGCCGATAAACTTGATCCCACACGCTATCAAGAATTTATTGGGGAAGCAGTTCAACCAGACTCTTACTTAAAATCTCCCTACTATCGACCCTTGGGTTATCCTGACCAAAATGATCATTGTCGGATAGATAGTGGGATGTATCGGGTAGGGCCGTTGGCAAGGTTGAATATTTGTAATCGAATTGGCACACCTTTAGCTGATCAAGAATTACAAGAATTCCGCGATCGCGGTCAAGGTACAGTCAAATCATCTTTCTTTTATCACTATGCCCGCTTAATCGAAATCATCGCTTGTATTGAACACATTGAAATTTTACTTGATGACCCAGAAATTCTATCAAAACGACTCCGCTCTGAAGCTGGCATTAACCAACTAGAAGGAGTTGGTGTCAGCGAAGCACCACGCGGCACATTGTTTCATCACTATCACGTTGATGAAAATGGGTTACTACAAAAAGTCAATTTAATCATTGCTACAGGACAAAATAACCTAGCAATGAATCGCACAGTTGCTCAAATTGCTCGACATTTCATTCAAGGTAATGATATTCCTGAAGGAATGCTCAACCGTGTCGAAGCCGGAATTCGTGCCTTTGACCCCTGTTTAAGTTGTTCAACTCACGCCGCCGGACAAATGCCTTTACAAATTCAATTAATCGCCGCCGATGGCAATATTATCAATCAAGTTTGGCGGCATTAAACTGTGCTAATAATGTCTCCACACTCGCATTATGATCTAAAAAAGAAAATAAATGGCGATACAATAATTTGCCATCTTTATCTAACACAAATTGTGCTGGTAAAGGCGCTCCCAAAGCTTGCCCGACTCGATATCTCCGAAATACTTGGCAACTAGGATCACTTAACAAAGGCATTTTTAAGCCTAAATCTTGGACAACTATTTGACTCTGCTTTTCATCAGTACTCGTAATCATCAAAACTTCAATACCGCGGTTTGTAAATTCCTCATAATTTTCATTCAAAGCTTTAATATGGGGATAACAAAACGGACAGTATTGCTTTTCGGTAAAGATGCGAGTAAAAGCCAGTAATACTGCTTGCTTACCGCGATAATCTGATAATTTTACTAAATTACCATTAGTAATATCCGGTAATTGAAAATCTGGTGTGCCTATTTCCAAATTGAAGTAACTAGTTGCAGGTATTGGCAAAAAGTTACGGAAAAATCGCTCATTAAATAAGCCTCTAAAATCAGTTGAAGTTAGCATAATAAGCCTCACAATAAATAATAATTTCGCGTTTTTATCTGGAATATTGATAATGGATGTAGGACTTACGCAATAACTCTCTCAAACTCTTATAACTTTGTGTCCTTTGCGGTACCCTGCGGGAAGCCGCTTCCGCGTCTACGTTTTTTTCATACTTTTGCGTACGTCCTGTGGATATATCCATTTTATCCTCCTATCATTATCCTATCTTGCTTCAAGATGAGATTCAAAAAATAAACAAGAGACACCATTACTACTCAAATTCTGATGTTTCCTGAGAATTAGTTGTTTCTTCCTGATTGCTAGAATGTAAAGTATCACGGGTTATTAAAAACTTTTTACCTAAATCTGTAACACAAAGATATTTAGTTAAATCGATTGGTTGCCTACCATAATCGCTTGCTTTCACCAAATCGCTAATATAACCAGAATTGGTCTGAATTAATTTTAAATCTCGCAAACGTCTTAATTCATCAGCTACTTTTTCTGAGACATAAAATTTATAATTAGTGTTTGCTTGTAAATGCTTATCAAGTTGGGCAATCTTTTCATAATCTTTATCTCCTAATAAAAAGTTATACATAAACGCTTGCATTTCTTCTAGGTTTTTTTGTTGCTTTTCTAATTGCTCTAGTTGTTGTGCTTGTAGTTCATCGATTTCTTTTTTCTGTTTATTGACTTCTTGCTTGAGTTCCCTAAACTTGGCTGTAATTCCACCTTCTTTAGAAATACCGAAATCCTCTAATCTATTGAGCAAATCAGAGTTGAAAAATAAAATAACAGCTATAACTAAAATATCAGGAAGTTCTATTTTTCTTGGTTGTTGTCCTTCTTTCAAAAAGATGGGACTAATTAAGCTAAATATCAGATAGCCTAATGCTAATAATGAGACAATTTCAATCCACCAATTTCTGCAATTTTTATTTTGAGCGTTATCAGGCTTCTGATTTGTTTGGTTTTGAGTATTTTCTTGGTTCATAAGTGATTACTTTTAATTTAATAAGAGAGAAACACGGCATAAGGAGCTTATACCGTGTTTTTTATACAAATTATATGATATCAAATATATTCGGAAGCTTTAAGATTTAAAACTGCTTTCAATACTTCTTCATTTATAAAATAATTATCGTGCGATTGTCCATTAATTTGCTTTGACAATGGAAGAGTAAATTTAAGTTTTCTATGACTAATTTTTGTAGGATCACAACCTTCAGTAACAGGCGTTTTCGTACATAACCAATCTTGATTTGAATAAAAATCAAGCCACATTTCTATTTGGTCATTGTTAAAACATTTTTTTGATATCTTGTTCAATCTGTTTAGACTTTGAAGAAAACATCTTTAAAGAACCTCCTGCAATAATGTAACGGACTTGATGTTCTTGCTTATAATTTGCTAATACATTAGTAGCTATAACTGCGCCAAAACTATGAGCGAACACAGTAATTTTGTCATATAGACCTGTTTCTAAAACTGCATTTAATGTTTCTGTAACTCTTGTACGAATTTTTACTTTTAAAGACTTTCCCTCAGAGTTATCTTCTAAATACCGTGTAGAAAAATCTGCAATATCAGCTATCATGTTAATTGGTAAAGTACTGGACAATGCGGTTAAACCTAGCCAAACAAACCAATTGTTCATGTTTTTTCCAAGTTCGCTGATTTGTTTTAAACTTTCTTTGATTTGTGCTGCCCAATTTTGAGAAATAGGCAAGCCATAAAGATTAACTTCATGTCCTCCTAGAGCTACAAGCGCCAGTGCAGCTATTCCATAGAACCAATAAATCCATAACAATAAACCTATACCTAAACCTATAAGTAAAGGAGGAGAGTCTTTTAAGGCTAATAAGTCTTTGCTGACTATCCAATAAAATAATATAGATATACCACGAAACACCTGATTTTTAAGTTCGCTACTACTTAGTTGTTTACTATTTAGATCATTCCAATAGGCATCATAAATATCAACTTCTTTAATGTTGTCTACATCTAAGTAGACTTTAAACTTTTTTCCTGTATATCCTGCAATTTTCTCCTCGCCGACTTCTTGAATTTTTGGGATTGCCAATACTTCAGTAAAACCAGTAGATAAACTATCAATAAAAAATTTCTATCTCTACCAAGATAGAATCCATGAATAAAAATAATTGCTTCTCGATGGTTTGCCATTAGATATATCACCTAGTTAGAGACGATTTATAATGTAAATCTTAAGTAGAGTGTGTTATGGCTTCAGTCTAACGCACACACTGTTATAATCTGGCGGTGTGTTAGGCGCTCGTATCTAGTTTTTATGATGAATTAGCTCACAATTTGCGCCTAACACACATTATGAGAATTTTATTTTTACTTTATAAATAACCTCTTAAATGTTTATTGATTGTTAAAAAAGTATTATAAAATACAATACAATACAATCATCTAAAAATATTATTTATTGTGTAATAACATTCAAGAATTAGTCATAGCATCAATGCCTTATTTGCGGGTTGTTTTTCTGGATTTTGTGTAATTAAAAATGAATATTTAAAAGCCCCTAATAAAAATCAGGGGATAACTAATAGAACAGTGTCTTACAAACCCATAACAGCGCGATAATGAGCTTCAATTTCTGCGACAGTTGGCGACTGGCGCTGAGTATTCCACTGACTGCGTTGGAATAATTCTTGTCGCAATTCATCAACATTAATCGTAGTAACTTGACCATTAGCTACTATTTGTTTGCCATTAACCCAGACACTATCAACAGCATTTGTCGGTCTGCCTAAGACTAATAAACCGATGGGATCTGTGCGGGGTAATAATGATAAACTGGTCAAATCATAAAGTACCAAATCAGCTTGCTTTCCAATAGTTAAAGAACCAATTTTATCTGCCATATTCAAGCCTTTAGCGCCGCCTAAAGCTGCCATTTCTGTTGCTTGTCGGGGTGTAATCCAATATTGATAATCTCGTTCTGTGGTATTGTGCAGAATTGACCCAATCTTGATAGCTTCTAATAAATCTTGAGAATCATTACTCGAAGCACCGTCACAACCAAATGTGACATTTACTTGGGCTTGGCGATATTTTAAAATTGGTGCAATCCCACTGCCTAAACGCAAATTACTTAAGGGATTATGCACAACTGTAGATTGAGTTTCGGCGAGAATTTCAATATCCAACTCATTTAACCACACACAATGAGCGAGAGAAGTCCGATCGCCCAAATACCCCAGGCGTTTAAGATGTTCAACAGCACTACAACCGTACTTTTCTTGGGCGAGTTTTTCTTGGGCTTTGGTTTCTAGCAAATGGGAATGACGACATAAATTATAGCGATCGCTTAACTCAATGCAACCAGTAAATAAAGCATCACTACACAACTGAATCCCCGTCGGTGCAACTAAAATACTCACGCCTGCATCTGGGCGATGAAATTGTCTGACTGCTTCTTCAATAAGTGCTAAAGTTTCCGCCGTCGAGCGAAAATAAGGTTCGTGGTTGCGTTCATTCTCCCCAGAAGGAATACCTGCGGTTAAAGATTCATCTTGAATTAACGGTGCAATAAAAGCCCGAATCCCAATTTCTCGGTAAGCGCGAACCGCCGCTGTGATGGTTTCTAACTCTTCGCCAGGAATTAATACCAGATGATCTACAACACTCGTACCGCCGGAAAGTAAAGTTTCTACCGCCGTTCCCAAGGCGCTGAGATAAACTTTTTCCGTGTCGAGGGGGGCAAAATCATACAAATGCGCCAGCCATAATTCTAAAGGCAAAGGCGGAATAATCCCGCGTTGCCACTTTTCCGAAGAATGGGTGTGGGCGTTAACAAAACCGGGTAGTAGTAGCTTATGTTCGCCGTTAACTGCCGTCCCCACAATATCAAGATGAGGTGCGATCGCTGCGATTTTACCATCTACAACCTGCACATCTGTGGTGGTGTAACCATCATCAGTAGAAATTAAGACATTTTTAATAGTAAAGTTCACCATTTAAACCTTGATTAAGTAATTGAACGCTCTACCTGTTTTCAAGTTACAAAATAGAAATAGGTGTTGGGTGTTGCAAATTTATGAATCAGCCTCTGCGGACTTTGGGAGTTGCGCCAAATGCTTGGATGGTAGATCATGCGATCGCAGATATTACCCGTTCTCCTAAAACCCCACAACCCGTTATCTTAACAACCGAAACTAAAACCCTGCGCCTTGACTTGGCAAAAGCCGCCATTCTTGTTATTGACATGCAAAACGACTTTTGTCATCCCGATGGCTGGTTAGCGCATATTGGTGTGGATGTGACTCCCGCACGTCAACCCATTGAACCGTTAAATAATTTACTGCCCAAACTGCGTCATGTTAACGTGCCGGTAATTTGGGTAAATTGGGGTAATCGTCCCGACTTACTCAATATCAGTGCAGCTTCGCGTCACGTCTACAATCCTACCGGTGATGGTGTGGGCTTAGGCGACTGCTTACCTAAAAACGGTGCTAGGGTATTAATGGCAGGTAGTTGGGCAGCAGCCGTAGTTGATGAACTACCACAGTTACCCGAAGATATCCGCATCAACAAGTACCGCATGAGTGGCTTCTGGGACACACCCTTAGATAGTATCCTGCGGAATTTGGGAATTACTACAATATTTTTTGCTGGTGTGAATGCTGATCAATGTGTATTAACTACCCTTTGTGATGCTAATTTTTTAGGATATGACTGCATTTTAGTTAAAGATTGTACCGCGACAACTTCACCCGATTATTGTTGGTTAGCAACGTTATACAACGTTAAACAATGCTTTGGTTTTGTCACCGATTCCCAAGCAATTTTCACAGCTTTAAATCACCCAAAATTAACAGGAGAGGATGATTAAAATGCACTCTACTCGTTGCGTAATTCCTGTTATTAAATCTCCCAAAGATTATCAAGCATATCGCATCAGCCCTCATGATACCAATCGATTAGCAATTATCTTTGATTCAAACAACGCCAATACCTCTTTAACTTGTTGCGTAGAAATCTTTGATGTCGGTGGACAAACACCACCCAATCGCCATCAATGGGCAGTGGAAATGTTTTTTATTCTCAAAGGCGAAGGTATTGCTATTTGTGATGGTAAAAAAGTTGCCATTAAAGCCGGAGATAGTTTGTTAGTACCACCCACAGGGACGCATTTAATTAAAAATACAGGTTCTAGTCGCTTGTATACCTTAACAATTATGGTTCCCAATGAGGACTTTGCTGAATTAATTCGCAGTGGCACACCAGTAGAATTAGATGCAGAAGATATGGCAGTATTTGGCAGGTTAGATACTTTCATGCCGTATTGAATAACAATTCAGAAAATTGTAGGGTGCGTTACGCGTTGCTTCAACGCACCTTAAAAATAATGCTTACGTGAGTAACTGTTCTGGCTTGACACCTAAGCGAATTGCTACCTGTTCAGACTCAGCCAATGTTGCTGCTAAAATTTCTGCCCCCGCTTTTGTAACAAACTCTGTTACTGTACCTGCTGTTTCAGGAGAACCTGCATTAAATGGTGGAGCCGGATTATACTCTAAAATCAATTGGATGAATTTTGCTGTGCTTTCACCACAGAGTTTCGCTACCACTACAAGTCCAAAATCAATACCTGCGGTAATACCGCCGCCTGTAATTCGGTTTCTATCCACAACAACACGTTCATTACTGACTGTGATTCCCATAGCAGCAAGACATTCTCGGAACATCCAATGACAGCTTGCTTTGTAACCACTAAGTAATCCCGCCGCCGCCAAAATCAGCGAACCTGTACAAACTGAGGTGACGTATTGAGCGTTTTTTGCCTGTTGTTTGAGAAACGTCAACACTTCTACATCACGCATGACTTCAATCGTACCCATTCCACCACCCGGAACACAAATTACATCTAGTTGCGGACATTCAGCAAAGGTAGTTGTGGGATGAAGAACTAATCCTCCTATATCTTTTACAGGTTCTAGATTTTTCCAGATTAAATGCACACGCGCAGTAGGCAATGATGAGAACACTTGATAAGGGGCAGTCACATCTAATTGGGTTAAGTCTGGGTAGATTAACAACCCGATGTTGTATTGAGTTGAATCGGTCATAGCTACTTGTTTGTTAAAATTATCAACAGCTTTCAAACTTATACTTAGTTTAAACTTCCAGCTAGTAATTCCTAGCTCTCTAGATATAAGCAGATGTAGACGCGCACTTCGTCTTGCCGCAGGCTACAAAGTGAAACGGTATGACGCTCACGGCGAAGCTCTATACCCTAGACCTGTCAAGGTAGCATTAAAGTAGCGTTCACAACCTCAAAAAAGGCGTATCAATTTAGGTAAGGGTTAATTAAGACATTTAGGTGATCGCTTTTTTAGCCCATCAATTCTCAATAAACTAAGGTTATTGAGAATGAAATTGGTGTGACGAAAAAGCTTGGATGTGAATGTAGCTGCTAATTGAACGTAAAATCAAGGCTTTTGGGATACTTGCGCCCACCTTGACAGGACTACCCTATACCTTTATACCCCCGCACCTAGTCTCAACAGACAATCTTTGTGCATAAGTCCTATCTGTGTATTTCCGTATTTTCTTGCCCTAATCTTAAGAGTCGTCAAATGTCAAAATATCCGTTATATTCCCGTCAGGATTCATTGACGAATATTTTTATGGGAACAAGTCGGAAAGCTTTAAATTTATTAATAGGTTGCTTTTGTAATTTTATTTACATAGTTTTTCTAAGTATAACTACTTCGGCAAAAGCGGCTGATAAAGTTGTGTTTCGTTATGGTTTGTTGGCGGAGTCTGTTTCTTTAGCTGAGTTACAAAAAGCAGCAGAAATGGGAGATTTCCCGAATGGTTTTGAATTGTATGGTCGTAAATTATCTTCCCAAGAACGACGCTTTTTGTTAGAGACGCTGAAAATGCCGCTACCGTTGAATGTTGTTACTGTTAATCGGTTACTCAATACCCAGATTGGGGCAACAATTCTTAATGATTTCTCGACTGCGGTTGTGCGTAAGGATAAAGCTGGTGTGCAAGCTCTGAGAGCGGGAGCAGTTATCGGTGCGACTGCGCCTCAAGGTTTGTCTTTATTGAGTTTTATTGCGGCTTATCCGAGTCAAAATCTGGAAATTAATTTACCCGCAATTTTCAAATTGTCTGGGAATTTTAATACCGCATTTTGGCGGACGCAACAATTTATGTTAGCGATCGCACCCCAACTTAACCAAAAATCGCTACAAGTTTCTTTACCATTTGACCCAAGTCAACCCGGTACGGCGGAAGTCCAAGTCTTGAAATTCAATTGGCTTGACCAACAACGTCAGCGTAATATTCCTGTAGATATCTATTGGTCAAATGCTGCAACTGCAAATAAACCAGTCATAGTTTATTCTCACGGTTTGGGTTCTGTGCGGACTGATTTACGTTATCTTGCAGAACATTTAGCATCCCACGGTTATGTATTTGTGGCTGTAGAACATCCTGGTAGTAATCAGACAAATGTTGATGCTGGTTTACAAGGTAAAGGTAAACTCCTCAAACCGCAAGAATTTTTAGACCGTCCCAAAGATATTAGTTTTGTTTTGGATGAACTCGCCAAAATTAACCAAACTCCTAACGACCCGTTGGTAGGTAAACTCGCAACTAATAATGTGATGGTGATTGGTTATTCTTTTGGTGGCGGTACAGCTTTGGCATTGGCTGGTGGTGAGTTACAACTAGATAAGCTCAAACAACGTTGCAAACAAAATTTGGCTGTGTTGAGTTTGGGTGAAACTGCACAGTGTGTTGCTCAAGAACTACCAAACAACAGCTATCAACTGCGGGATACTCGCATTAAGCAAGCGATCGCTCTTAATCCTACCAGTTCTTTGATGTTTGGCGACTCTGGTTTAACTAAGGTAGAAGTCCCAACTCTCATCTTGGCAAGTTCCGCCGACAAAACAACACCAGCTTTGACAGAACAAATTGTCGGTTTTCACAAAATTCCTGCACCGAAATGGCTGGTTGGGATCTTGGGAGGTACACACCTCAGTGTTAAAGACCCCAGCACTACTTTAGATCAAGCCGGGCAACCCAACACACCTTTTACTGGTGGCGAAGTGGTCGGAGAAGAAGCCGCCGATGTTCGTAAATTTGTTAAGGGAATAGTCCTGGCTATGGCTGCACAACTCACCCCAGAAGCTCAACAATATAGTGTGTTTTTAACACCGAATTATGTGATTTCGGCTTCTACCCCAGCATTCCCCTTTCTCTTGGTAACAGAAATTCCTCCTGATGCGCTCAAAGTGGTGGAGGAATATATAGATAAATAATTCCCTTACTCCCCTCTTCCTAATTTTTTCACTAGCGATCGCTTCTTCTTATTGACTACATAATTTTTTCTTATCACCGATATTTTCTGTTTTTTGTCAATTTATGTTGACTTATCGTAACGATATAGTTACACTTATTAACATAAGTTTAAAAATCGGTAATCAAATACAATCAAATCCGCTAACAAATAAAGATATTGTCAGAATTTGATGTCTTTTGCAGTTAGCTATGAACAACGGACTTCGGTATCGGTATCTCCCATCGACATTTGGACTTCTCCTAATCACCTCGGTTTGAACAACGCCGAGGTTTTTTCTTTTTATTAACTTTCAGACTTCAGACTTCAACCGAGTTTCAAGACGGCGAAATAAAAATAACCAAAGTGGTAAGGAACTGTTGATAGCGATCAGTCTGACTAAATGGCCTGTGGTGACAATTTCCACATTATGATCTAACGCTAAGGAAACTAAGATCATTTCGGCAGCACCGCCGGGGGCTGTAACCAAAAGACAAGTTAACCAATCCCAGGAAGTGAAGTGCATAGCCAGCATAGCAGCGATCGCACCTGCAATCAGAGTCAAAGCTACAGAAATCAACGCACAACCGATGATTCGTTTACCAAAGGTGGGTTTTTCTCCCCAATATTCCCCGATGGTAATCCCCAACAGCATTTGACCAACTATATTCACCAATGGTTGTGGACTCAAATTAGCCCCACTCACAAAAGGCAAGCAATTCAAGAAATAATTAAAAAATATACCTAGTAGTAACGCCCCAAAAAAATCCCCAGCCGGAATTTTCCAAACAATAGCGCAATAAACTATCACTCCGGTAATCAGCAATGCTACCAGTAATAGTCCGAGTTGTGAGGGTTCCAGACTGATTAAAGCTTGTTTGATAGGAAGTGTTGCAGAATTCCAATAACTACCAACTGTGGTTCTCGCAATAAAAGGAATTACTAATACTACACAAGTAACCCGAATTGCTTGCACTAAAGCAACCAAAGTCACGTTTTTATTGTAATCAGCCGCAATTGATGACATCACACCCACACCACCGGGGACTGTCGCCAACATTGCTGTTAATAAGTTGGTTTTGCTGAGTCGGGAATAAATATAGCCAATACAGCTACCACATACCAATAAAAAAAAATGTCAGAGCAACAAATATCGGAATTCCAGCAGCTAAATTGATCAAGTCACTATTACTATTAGATAAACCAACAGTCAGCCCTACAAGTCCCATTCCGACTTTTCTCGCAGTTCTGTTAGGTTTAGGCGTGTATTGGTAGAAAATTCGACATCCTTGGAGGACGATTGTACCAGCAGCGATACCGCCAAATATCCAAGCAATACCGCCAACATGCAACTTTACCAAGCCTATACTCAGTGGTAACGCTAGTAGCATTTCTATAGCCAGAACCATGATTTGAGGCACAATTAGCTGTGGTTGAGTACCAGGGACATTTTGATGAAATATTTCCTCCTGAGTGGGAGTAACACTAAGGCTTTGATTCATTGATACAAGTTTTTTAAAATTAAATTTGACTAGGTTCTGGAATTAATGCGATCACTAATGACTGATTGTTTTTAAGTTCTATGTACAATGGCAACAATATAACAACAATCTTAATAAAATTTAAACATAGGTTTCAGCCTCATCACCACAGCAATATTTGGTATTTCGGACAATAAATGGTAGAAAACAGATGTTTCCTACCATGTCTTGTAGTGTTGAATGATTTCAGATTTTAGAGTCAGCCAACAAATAAATTATCCAATTTGTTTACTCAACAAGACTTCTATCTCCCTTGTCATCTTTGTCTCTAGATAATGGAATATTTTTTAATTGGAAGTCCTTAGCCATCCAACCTCTAGATGTATCTATGAAATCAATCTAAAATCCGCACTATCAAATTGTTGGACAGCAAATTTTCACTAGTACAGGTCAGAGGAAATAAAACACCCATGATAAATTACTGACAAGCTCACTATCAGGGTTTCTTCATTTCAGACTTCAGACTTCAGCCTTTGTGTACTAGTCTTCATCCAATGGTGGAAACGCTTCCTCAAACTTCCACAATTCATCTTTATTTTCTAGAAACCAATTACGTGTAGCAGGCGTTAATTGACTCCAAATAATTGCACTAGGAATATCAGGACAAGCATATCGATATTGCTGACCCAGTAATTTGAGATTTGACTCTACCTCATCAGGAATACCAAATTCTTGCCAGTTTACTACTACATGACTTCCTACAATTCCCGCAGTCGGATCAAAAATTAACTGTGCAGCTCTGACTAAATCAGCAAAGTGTCGTGGTTTAAGGTTAGATATCTGCTGAATGTGCAGTAACTCTTCATGTTCTTGAGACATTTCCCTAGAGTGATCAAAATTGACTACTTGTAGAACTTACTGCCAGAGATTTTGATTCCAATATTTCTAGTCTAACGCTTACAGCATAATTCAGGAGGTTAGAGCAACTTGACGATATTTATGGGGATAAGATGGGAAGTGCGATCGCTTCTGTTTGTAGTAATTTATATCAGAACTTAACTCAGAAAGTGTATGGAAAAAATTCATATTGATGTACAGCAGGGCAATATTGCAGGAGTCGCACGTAAAATAGCCAATGGTGTTGATATTGAATGCCTAGATGAGTATTCCCAACAAACACCATTAATGTGTGCAGTTAGTAGTCCCAATGCAGGTGTTGATATGATTCGCTTCCTCTTAGAACATGGCGCGAATGTCAACGCTGTTGAACCAGAATCTCAAAATACCGTACTTGGGTTGGCTGTGCAGTCAGGAAATTTCGATAAAATCCAATTGATTTTAGATGCTGGAGCCGATATTAACTATCAAAGTCCAGATGGATATGATGTCTTAATTCATGCTATGTATGGTCGAGATATTTTACAAGATGAAAACTTAATATCAACTTTAAATTTACTCATCTCTAGAGGTGCTGCTGTCAATGGGATGAGTAGCTATGGTGAATCTGCAATTAAAGTAGCTGCTCATGTTGGGAGATTTGATGCTGTCAAATTATTATTGAACGCAGGTGCTAACCCAGAGCAACTGGAATGGACAGAATTAATGCACGCTATAGTTTTTGGCAGCCTAGAGCAAGTAAAATTCTTGCTAGAGCAAGGAGCAGATCAAAATGTACGTGATTGTTGGCATAGAACCCCTTGGTTATTAAGTCTTCAGGTGGGTGAATTACCTAAAGCTAAATTACTCCGAGCGGCGGGAGCAAATCACAACGATGTGGGAAACTGTGGAAAAACGCCGTTAATGTATGCAATAGAAAACAATAGGGACGAAGTCTTAGAGTGGCTAATTGCAGAGGGATTTGATATTGAAGCCACTGATGAATTTAGAAACACTGCGTTAATCATCGCCGCAGAACGTGGTGCTACTGAGTGCGTCAGAATTTTACTAGAAGCTGGTGCAAACCCCAGCAGAATAAATGATTGCAATGACAAAGCCATTAAGATAGCCACAAAGAAAGAAATCGTCAGAATGTTAGTTGCATCGGGTGAAGATGTGAGCGATATTAACGATGATATGCGGCGATCGCTCACTGGAATTGACAACAACAAATTTTCATTATCACAAGTAACTCCAGAGCAGTATTTTGCTGGCAAACATCCGCGCTTTGGCAAAACTAATCCAGAGTTGATGGAAATACCCTTTTGGGAGGCAATGATTTGTGAGGGTTGTTCTGCTTATACAGCCAAAAATTTTTTTTAATGATAGAGAAAATTGGCAAGATAAAGCATGGAGCTATGCCCGATTTGGCAGAACCATTACACAATTACCAGATGGCAGAATTGTCGAAATTGCCGGTGAACATGAAGATTACTATGACCCTGATTTTTGCATATATAACGATGTTGTAGTTTATCAAGGTGATGGTAATTTTCAGATTTTTGGTTATCCCCAAGATGTTTTTGCGCCAACTGACTTTCATTCTGCCACATTAGTTGGAGAATACATATATATCATTGGCAATTTAGGCTACATCGGTACAAGAATTTATAATGAAACTCCAGTTTATAGATTACATATTCACACATTTATAATAGAACAAATAGAAACAACTGGGGATAAACCAGGATGGATAAGTGAACACAAAGCTCACTACCAAGAACCAGCTAAAATACATATTACTGGTGGTAGATTATGTGTGATTAGGAATGAACAAATAGAAGATTATATAGATAACTCAGTTGATTACGTCTTAGATTTAAGTGACTTCACTTGGAGCCGCCCTACTGTTTAAGTATAAATCTATAATGGTATGCACTTGAATGAGATACAAATTTATGCGCTATAGGTTGAATGTACTGGGGTGAAGATTTACTGAAATAATTTGAGGCGGGTTCTAAATATTCAGTTAGACAATAAGAGGTTATTTATAACGTAAAAATAAAACCTGCTGTAATAATTTAGTTAATAAAATTTAGTTTTATAAATAACCCAACTCAAAATATAAATTTCAAGTAATAATTTACTCAGAGTTGACAAGCGCAACATACTTATCTATTAACTCAGACTTGAATCAAGAAGCTTTTTGGAGGTAGTCACTATGATGGGAGCTATCTGGTTCTTTGTTTTCTGCTTGATTTGGCTGATGGGCTTTTCTTTGTTGGCAGAAATTTGGTTTTATGAAGAAGAGCAGGAGTTTTAATTAGCCGCAGCTTTTAACGTCGGTATTGGCGTGCCTTTATTTACTGATAATGCCTATAGAAAACAGTTGATTTAGGTAATTAATACCAAGTTGCAGTCAAAGATAGTAACCTGGGGTGGGAGTAGGAAGTACGAATACTATATTCTGAAAACAACTTAGTATAAGTGTGTTAGACAGAAATAAACTTAAAAACTAAGAAAAAATACTGCTTAACAGTTTTCCTCCTGCCTTCTGCCTCCTGCCTTCTATTTACAAGTCACATTGATGAGTTTGGCAATATTTTGCACTATTAATCTCGGCTTGCAGTTGATTTAATTGAATAATTTGAAAAGCTGAACCACCTTGCACTTCCGCCACAATATAAGCATATTTTTGACCTCTATAATAATGGTCTCGACCAACTTTAGTAACTCGGCGAGACTGGCTGAAATCATTAGCAATATTCGCGTTATAAATGCTTTGAACTAATCTCACCACCTTGGCATTTTTGCTGGTGAATTTGATACTAGAGTCGCCGCTAATGGTAATTCCTTCTTTAGTGACTATGCCATTCTCCGCAGGAACATCAACATAGAAATACAAATTACCTTTATTACCTGAATAACCATGAGCTTCGCTGCTATAAGTCAGTCTTGGTAATTGAGTTTTAGTTTTTGCCCATTTAATCACCGTGTTAATGTTTTGTCCTGGGAGTGCATTAGCAGGTGTCATCGCCAACACAACTGCTAAAGAGGACAAGGCTGCTAAGGTGATGAAGTTAAATTTATTACTATTTTTCATATCACTTCCCTGTAGTAATGCTGGTTGATACAGCATAGCCGATGATCATTTTGGGGTCATCTTGCAGGAAGAAACTGAGAGAGTGTTAATTTTTGTGTACAAAAACCAAAATGAAGCGATCGCTGTTCTCAAATAAAAAACTAGTCATGCTCAGAATTGTGGACTAGCAACCGAAACGCAAACATTTGTGTATTTTTGCCGTAGCTAGATAAAACTTGGGTTGCGCCTCAAGTAAAATGCTTTATGTAAAGTTTTTAACTTTCTGATACAAAACTTAGATTTTGTCTAATGTCAAAAGGAGTATTTATTCTTAGGTTTGCTTAAACAAGGCTACAGAATCTACATACTTCTTAATAAATTACCAGGAAAAACGCAAAACGTTCTAATCTAAAAGCTGACTGGGTTAATTTTACTGACAGTTTTGAAGGCGGTACTCTGAAGGCATAAACACACCGATGTGTCAAGCCTCAAAGCGACCCAGACTTAACACATAAACGATTATGATGGGAGTTTTACAAATCCGATGAGTGTTAAGGCGAGTGGTGGAAGCTCAGTTGCGCGTCCGCAACTATATCAAACCCTAGCTGTAGCAACCATTTCTCAAGCGGAACAGCAAGACCGCTTTTTAGGAACTGGTGAATTAAATGAACTGGCAAGCTATTTTGCATCTGGTGCAAAACGTTTAGAAATTGCCCAGATTCTCACAGAAAATTCCGAGATTATCGTATCTCGTGCTGCTAACCGGATATTTGTCGGTGGTTCGCCAATGGCTTTCTTAGAAAAGCCACAAGAACAAGAATTGGCGTTGGCTGCCGCTGTAGGCACTGGTAGAGATGTTACAGAAGGCATGAGACTAGGAACCGTCACCTACGTTGAAAGTCGTGGTGGTTTCCTAGAAAACTTGCGTTCTATCTTTAATACCTCACCCAGTGGCCCAACACCTCCGGGTTTCAGACCAATTAACGTTTCACGTTACGGCCCAAGCAACATGGCCAAGAGCTTGCGGGACTTGTCCTGGTTCTTGCGCTATGCTACTTATGCGATCGTAGCTGGCGACCCCAACATCATTGCTGTAAACACACGGGGTCTGCGCGAAATCATTGAAAATGCTTGCTCTGGTGAAGCAACAATCGTGGCTTTACAGGAAATCAAGGCAGCATCCTTGTCTTATTTCCGGAGAGATCCTGAAGCCACAGATATTGTGACTCAGTACATGGATGTGTTGCTGACAGAGTTCAAAGCACCCACACCTTCGACCAAACTACGTCAACGTCCTTCTGGCGACCAACAAGGTCTACAACTGCCGCAGATTTACTTTAATGCCGCAGAGCGTCGTCCCAAATTTGTGATGAAGCCTGGGTTGTCAGCCAGCGAAAAAACTGAGGTAGTGAAAGCAGCGTATCGGCAAATCTTTGAGCGCGATATTACCCGTGCTTACAGCTTGTCGATTTCTGACTTAGAATCTAAGGTGAAAAATGGCGACATCTCCATGAAAGAGTTTGTTCGCCGTTTGGCAAAATCTCCGCTTTACCAAAAACAGTTTTATCAGCCTTTTATTAACAGCCGCGTCATTGAACTTGCTTTCCGTCACATTTTGGGACGTGGGCCAAGTAGCCGGGAAGAAGTACAAAAATACTTCTCTATCATTTCTAGTGGTGGTCTAGCTAAATTAGTGGATGCGCTGGTAGATTCTGACGAATACGCTGATTACTTTGGTGAAGAGACAGTACCCTACATTCGCGGTTTGGGTCAAGAAGCCCAAGAATGTCGGAACTGGGGGCCGCAACAAGACCTGTTTAACTACAGTGCGCCTTTCCGCAAAGTACCGCAGTTCATCACTACATTCGCAGCATACGAACAACCATTACCAGATCAACACCCCTACGGTTCTGGTAACGACCCATTAGAAATTCAGTTTGGGGCGATTTTCCCGAAAGAAACTCGCAACCCCAGCACCCGTCCGGCTCCATTTGGTAAAGATACAAGACGGATCTTGATTCACCAAGGGCCTGGAATTAATAACCAACTGAGTAATCCCAAAGCGCGGGGCGTAGCGCCTGGAACTCTGGGGCCAAAAGTATTCAAGTTGGATCAACTTCCTGGCACTATCGGTAAGAAAGCCGCCAAGGGTGCAAGTGTTAAATTCTCTGAAAGTTCCACACAGGCAGTAATTAGAGCAATTTACTTGCAAGTCATCGGTCGTGATGTTTACGAAGGTCAACGGCTAAAAGTCCAAGAAATTAAGCTGGAAAACGGCGAAATTTCTGTACGGGAATTTGTCAGAGCTTTGGCTAAGTCAGACTTGTTCCGTGGTTTGTACTGGACACCGTTGTATGTTTGTAAAGCGATCGAATATATTCACCGTCGCTTGTTAGGTCGTCCTACCTACGGTCGTCAAGAAAACAACAAATACTTCGACATTGCCTCTAAGAAAGGCTTCTATGGCGTTGTTGATGCCATTCTTGATACCCCAGAGTACAGCGAAGCATTTGGTGAAGATACTGTTCCTTACGAACGCTATTTGACTCCAGGTGGTGTGTCGCTGCGACAACTGCGTGTGGGTACTCTCAGAGAAGATGTTGTCGCTACCAAAGTTGACAAGCAAGAAACACCCCGCTTTGTGGAACTGGGTGCAGTATCCCAAAATCGGACAGAACCTGATATTCAGTTCCGCGTTAATCAAGGTGTTAGCAAGCAGCGTGAACAAACAAAAGTCTTCAAGCTGGTAGCAAATACAGTTGACAAAGTTGCAGTGAAAACTGTAATTAGTGCTGCTTACCGCCAGATTTTTGAGCGCGACATTGCACCTTACATCTCTAAAAACGAATTCACAGTCCTAGAAAGTAAGCTGGGTAATGGTGAAATCACTGTTAAAGAATTTATTGAAGGTTTGGGTTACTCTAACCTCTACCTGAAGGAATTCTATACACCTTATCCCAACACCAAAGTAATTGAGTTGGGAACCAAGCACTTCTTAGGACGCGCACCTATTGATCAAGCAGAAATCCGCAAGTATAACCAGATTTTGGCTACCCAAGGTCTGAAGGCGTTTATTGCTGCTTTGTTGAATAGTGCAGAGTATCGCCAAGTATTTGGTGAAGATACAGTTCCTTACCGTCGCTTCCCGACTTTACCTGCGGCTAACTTCCCGAATACCGAGAAGCTTTACAACCAACTCACCAAGCAAAATGATGATGTAGTTGTACCTAGCTTTAAGCCAGTCAAAGCGCGGATGGAGTCTGCCAATACACCAATTTTGGCAAAAGCGATCGCAGATTTAGCTTATCAAGCACGGCAAATCGACAAGACCAAGCCGTTGTTTATTGAGTTGGGTCGTTCTTATAACGATGGTCGTGGTCAGTCTGTAGAAGTTGGTGTGGGTACCAGCCGCCGTAAACCTGCACGGATTTTCCGCTTAACAGATGGTAGTAGCCAAACCGAAAGACAGTTAGTAATTAACGCTGCTTACTGTCAGGTATTGGATGTATTTAGCGGTCAGGTTCCTGATTATTACCGTCGTAGCGAACTCGACAGCAGACTGCGGAATGGGGAAATCTCTGTCCGTGAGTTTGTCCGCGAACTCGCAAGCTCAGAAATCTATCGCAAACGCTTCTATACCCCTTATCCCAACACCAAGGTAATTGAATACTTATTCCGTCACCTGTTGGGTCGCGCACCAGCTACTCAAGGCGAAATCCGTCAATATAACAAACTATTGGCTGATAGTGGTTTGAGAGCGGCTGTAGAAGCCATTGTGGATAGCCCAGAATATGCTCGCTACTTCGGTGAAGATGTGGTTCCATACCCACGCTTCCCATCTCTACCTGCTGGTAACTACCTCGGTAGTGTACAAGCAGCGGCTGACCTGGTGAAACAATCTTGGTCTAGCCTGTCTCCTGCTGTATTAACTGGTCGTCCAGGCGATCGCTAATACGTAGTTAATAGTCCAAGGTCAATAGTCAAGAGGTTCATACTCTTGGCTATTACCTGCTGACTATTGATACTTTACATTTCGTAATATTGTTCTCAGATTGCGAGTTCAAGTGTAAATCTGAAAAGGAATATTACAAAGTATTAAGAGCAGTCATAAATGCTCAACATAATGCCGGAGAATATTTTGCGGAAGGTAGCTGAGTTTTACAGCTTGTGTAGTTGAAATTAACACCAGCAAACTCGTAAAGTATTAGCTACAGCAGCGACTCAACTGTTGTATCTAAAAAACAACGAGAGAACGTAGCTACATTCGACCGAAATTAAAATCGCACCAGTTTCATACCCTGGTTTCATTAGTACTGGAGGAATCCATTAATGAGTATCGTCACGAAGTCCATCGTGAATGCTGATGCAGAAGCTCGCTACCTCAGCCCTGGCGAATTAGATCGGATCAAGAGCTTTGTTTCTGGTGGCGAACGTCGCCTCCGCATCGCTCAAGTTTTGACCGACAACCGTGAGCGCATTGTTAAGCAAGCTGGCGACCAATTGTTCCAAAAGCGTCCCGATGTTGTATCTCCTGGTGGTAACGCTTACGGTCAAGAAATGACAGCTACCTGCTTACGCGACCTAGACTACTACCTCCGTCTCATCACCTACGGAGTAGTTTCTGGCGATGTTACACCTATTGAAGAAATCGGTGTAGTTGGCGTTCGTGAAATGTACAAATCCCTCGGCACTCCTATCGATGCAGTTGCTGGTGGTGTTGCTGCTATGAAGAACGTTGCTGCTTCCTTGCTGTCTGCTGAAGATGCTGCTGAAGCTAGCGCCTACTTCGACTACCTAGTTGGTGCAATGCAGTAGGCTGAGGTTTTCTCCCTGCTGACACAAACTGTTGCAATACGGTTGGAAATAAGGAAATAACAACAATGCAAGACGCAATTACCTCTGTTATTAACTCTTCAGACGTTCAAGGTAAATACCTCGACACCGCTGCTTTAGAAAAACTGAAAGGCTACTTCGCAACTGGTGAACTGCGCGTTCGTGCAGCTACCACCATCAGCGCCAATGCAGCTGCGATCGTTAAAGAAGCTGTTGCTAAATCTCTGTTGTACTCTGATATCACCCGTCCCGGTGGTAACATGTACACCACCCGTCGTTACGCTGCTTGTATCCGTGACTTGGATTACTACCTACGCTATGCTACCTACGCTATGTTAGCTGGCGATCCTTCCATCCTGGATGAGCGCGTATTAAACGGCTTGAAAGAAACCTACAACTCCTTGGGTGTACCCGTAGGCGCTACTGTACAAGCTATCCAAGCAATCAAAGAAGTAACCGCTAGCTTAGTCGGCCCCGACGCTGGTAAAGAAATGGGCGTTTACTTAGACTACATCTCCTCTGGCTTGAGCTAAGAGCTAGTTGGCATCTAATTCATTAGGTGCAGCTTTATTAAGGTCTGGAAATCAACTGTGAGTGCTAGAACGTCTTGTCGCTTATTCAAATTGCATAAATTATGATGAGTGTTAGAGGTCTAGTATTTATGTTTGATTTCCAGCCTTGGAGAGATTAATTAAAGATTTGTCTAAAAAATATACTCCCGCTTCACTTTGAGATAAAAAAGTTTTCACACTCACCACAGGAGATTGATCACATGGCGCGGTTGTTTAAAATTACTGCTTGCGTTCCTAGCCAAACCCGGATTCGTACTCAACGCGAACTACAAAATACCTATTTCACCAAATTGGTTCCCTACGAAAACTGGTTCCGTGAACAGCAACGGATTCAAAAAATGGGTGGCAAAATCGTTAAAGTGGAACTGGCAACTGGCAAGCAAGGCACCAACGCTGGTCTGTCATAATTCATATATACAAATTGAACTTTATTGTAGGGAGTTCCCAAGAGGTCAAGAAAGGCCTCTTTTTTTATAGCAGTCTGAGTTGATATGTGAACAATCAAGGCAAGGGGGACAAGGGTTAAAGAAAATGTCTTAACGCACTTACCACCTCGACGGGACAAGGGAGATAAGGGGGACAAGGTGGACAAGGGAGAGATGTTGATCAAACATTTAGGATTGCCATAGGGATTAGTGGCAATTGCAATACTTGGATACTCGCTTCAAACCCTCAATCTGGCAAAAACTTGTTTTAAGCCCTAATAGGGATTGGTTTAAATTGCAACACCTACTACAACGGCGAATTGATTATGCAGCCCCAACAGCGATGCTTTCAATTCCTAATAGGGATTAATTTAAATTGCAATGTAGAATCAAAAGTTGAACGGTTCAACATTTTGAATTGCAATAATGAGCTTGATTGCTGTTACGGCATTTATCGAGGTGTTTCAATCCCTAATAGGGATTAGTTTGAATTGCAATAAATTAAACTAGACTAGACTAGCCTCTAGCTTACAACCAATTACCAATCAAGACGTAAGCAGACCAAAAACTAGGGGCTTTGTAATTAGGATGTTGCAAGATTTTGAGTTGAGCATTACGGAGAGCTTGAGCTTTGCTGATGTTTCCTTTTTTTAGTTCTTGATAAAATTCACCAACAAACAAAGCTGTTGATTCATCATCAATTTGCCACAGAGAGGCTAGAGTGCTACGCGCACCCGCTCTGATGGCTGTACCTGCGAGTCCCAAAGCGGCGCGTTTGTCTCCGGTTGCGGTTTGACAGGCGCTTAACACTAATAGTTCGACTGCTTGTGTTTGAGTTTCATCTCGATTGCGGAGTAAGCTGTCAAATTCTTTGACATTAATTGGCCCATCGGCAGCTAAGATAAAGGTCTTGTCAGCACTAGAACTAAACTGGCCGTGAGTGGCTAAATGTACGATATTAAAAGGAACTGAATTGACTTCTTTTTCGAGAGCTTTGCTGGTAAATTGCTCATCTATCAGATTAGTTGTGGTAATTCCAGTACGAGAAATATAATTAATCTCTGATTTAATTGCCGGTAATGGTGCAAAGTTAGGAAAGTCTGGTGGAGGTTGCGTTAACCCAGCGGCTAAAGCTTTTAGTTGTTGTTGTACTATGGGCTGAGGATTTTGCAGTTGTAAACCAACACTTAAAGCGATCGCATATTTCTCAATTAAGAATTTTTCCCCATCGTAAAGTGATGCCATTGGGATGTTACGCAAGATACCATCCAGCACAAATACGAGAGTATCAACTTTCCTGGCTGATAATTCGGATTCGACTGGTTTAATCAGCCAGTCGTAAATAATATGGGATTGGTTTTTAACGGCATTAATGGCTGTGGGATTCACTAATAGTTTTCGCAGATGAGTAACAATTGTTTCTACTTCTGCTTGAGTAATATTAATGCTCTCAAGTTTTAGGGTTTGGTTGGGTAGTTTGACAATTACTTGGAGTTGGTGAGGGAGAATAATCGGATAAAAAATCGCAGTCGTGGGATTTTCGACATCTACAACTTGATCCAGAAGAACCTTTTTACCGTCTAAACAAGCTTCTTGGAAAAAGTTATCTATTTCTGCTAATTGCAAAGCTTCTATGCGCTCACGTGCCTTGTCTAAGATTTCATCATTTTGTTGCCCTGCTTGAGATTGCAAGAGTAACTCGACTGATTGGCGATAAAGTGGTTCAACGCTATCTCGAAAATTAAATTGTATGTCTTGATTGATGGTTGCTAAATCACTGCGTATAGATTTGATAGTGTCTACTGCGGCATCATAAGCAGCGATCGCACCTGTAAAATCTTTTTTTTGCCAGAGTACTCTGCCTAATTGCCACTGCAAGCGATAAGCAATATCTGGGATAATACTACCCTGCACCATGATTAACCCCTGCTGAGTTAGACTTTGTGCCTCTGGCCATTGTTGAGTTTGTTCGTACAAATTACCTAAACTCAAAAGTGCATTGGCTTCGGCACGGCGATCACCTAAAATCTGAGACTGTTTGACCGCATTAGCTAAAATTTGAGCAATTTTGGACATATCTGGAAGTTGAGAGTCCAGATTAGATTGTTTTTGGCGATTTGCAGTTCCTAGTTTAATTAAGCTTTGGGCGTAATTAATTTGGGAGTAAATAGCATTGCGGCTAGGGGGGAGTTGATTAAGTTGAGATTGAATCTCAGGTAATATTGATACTGCCTCAGTTAATTTTTGATCTTCAATTAAAAAACTCAGGTAATTCAGTTGTGCAGAAACTTTGGTTAAAGGCGAAACAGATAGTTTGATAGCTTGTTGATAGTAGGCGATCGCATCTGGTTTTTTTTCCCGTTTGCGGGCGTTGTTGCCTAAACTCAACACAATAGCTGCCATATCATAATCAGATTTTAAGCCTTGAGCGATCTCTAAACTTTGCTCTAAAACTTCTTGGGATTTTTCCAGACTACCGGATATTAACAAGGCATTACCCAGCGATCGCAACCCCACAGCTTTTTCCAGCGAATCTGGCTGTGATTGCAACTGTTGATTAACTGCCTCTAGCATTTTAATTGCACGACGGTAAAAGCCTTGCGTCCGCCAAGCTTGTGCTTGATTGATTTGCGATCGCACGACACCACTATAATTATTGGTTTGCTGATAAATTTGCTCAGTTTGCTGCCAGCCGATTAAAGCTGCTTCTGGCTTTCCCATCAACAGTTGCAGACGAGCTTGAATTTCTAGTGATTGGGCGAATACTGGCGAATTTTGCCTATCTGCCAGCAATTGCAAACTCTCAGTAATTGCTTGCTGTGCTTCTGTAAGTTTGCCTAATTGTTGGTAAGTCAGAGATAAATTACTGAGGGTAGTAGCTAGTTTAAGTTTATCTCCTGTCTGTTTATATGCTTGTGCAGCTTTTGTTAAGACTTCCACCGCTTCCGTAAAACGTCCAGCATCATAAAGAGTTTTGCCTTGTTCTAGGTCAGTAATGGTTGCATTTGTCAATGAAGATTCTGTGTAAATATGAGCAGGTAAAGTTGCCAATACAGGCGAACTCAGCACCAACAGTAAACTGACGACAAAATACAAGAATAAACTTAAAATTTGACTTATTTTGCGAATATTGAGCCAAAAATCCCTGATTTTGGTTTTGATGGGCATGGCAACAAGGAGATGATTAAATAAAAAAGTATAAAGGATGAGGATTGAAAGTTAAAGACTAAAAACAATTTATTTCATACTTCATACTTCATACTTCAGCTTTCAAAGATGATTACACCAATGCGTATATTTGTTTTAATTTTTAATGCTCACACAGACAACGAAGGAATTCACACAGTGCGAGTTGGCGATCGCAATAAAATTCTTATGTTTGAGTCAGAAGACGATGCTCTGCGCTTTGCCCTGATGTTAGAAGCTCAGGATTTCCCCACACCAACAGTCGAAGCGATCGATTCAGAAGAAATTAAGGAATTTTGCGAAAGTGCTGGTTACGACTGGGAAATAGTTCCCGAAAATAGTGATTTAATCATACCCCCAGAACTCAACGTCGAGGAAACCGACTGGCAAGTAGAAGCCGCCAACGCTGATAGTTATGAATCTGAACAAGTTCCACCCGCCGCAGAAACAGAATTTTCTGAATCGGAACTCGAAAGTATCCGCCGCAAACTAGAAGGATTATTGTAGTTAGTTATTGCTGATGAGTCATTGGTCATTGTTAACTGACAAATGACTAATGACAAATGACAAATAACGCAGGAAACAAAAAAATGGCAGATTTGCAGGAACGCGGGCATCTTCTCACAGAGCAGATTAATCCTCTCAGTCAAAACTTAGATCAACTGAGTTCTTTAGAATTAGTAGAACTGTTTAATATAGAAGACCAAAAAGCAGTAGCCGCAGTAGCCGCAGCTAAAGTTGAATTAGCTCAAGCCATTGAAAAGACAGCAGAGCGGTTACAGCAAGGCGGACGCTTATTTTATATCGGTGCTGGCACCAGTGGTAGATTAGGCGTATTAGATGCAGCTGAATGTCCTCCTACTTTTTGTACACCTCCAGAATTAGTCCAGGGAATCATTGCTGGTGGTGCTGGCGCACTAGTCCGCAGTTCTGAAGATTTAGAAGACCGCGCTCAAGATGGCGAAGCTGCGATCGCTCAAAGACAGATCACCCAATTAGATGTAGTGGTGGGGATTACTGCTGGCGGAACAACCCCCTTTGTACATGGGGCGCTCAATGCTGCTCGTCAAAGAGGAGCCGTCACTATATTTATTGCCTGTGTGCCGCAAGAACAAGTCAGTATCGACGTTGATATTGATATTCGGTTGTTAACAGGGCCAGAAGTATTAGCTGGTTCAACTCGCTTAAAAGCCGGTACAGCCACCAAGCTGACTTTAAATATCTTGTCTACTGGGGTGATGGTGAAGCTGGGCAAGGTTTATGGTAATCGGATGGTGGATGTCGCCGTCACAAATCAAAAACTCCGCGATCGCGCTTTGCGAATTCTCCAAGACCTCACGGGCTTAAGTCGAGAAACTGCGGCTCTACTGCTAGAACGTAGTGGTAAATGGGTGAAACTGGCTTTATTAATGCACTGGACTGGTTTAGAAAAACAAGCAGGCGATCAACTGCTATCAGAACACCAAGGTAATCTCCGAGCCGCAGTAGCCAGCTACAACAACACTAAAGCCTGAGTATCGCCAAATTTCAAACTCAGTTTTTCTGCAAAATATCTGGCTGCTACTAGTTTTTGGTAGTCAGCCTTTTTTATGTTTTGCACCCAGAATCTTGCAATGGTCAGGCGATCGCTTAACAACAATAAAGCAAACTTCAAAAGCAAAACATCAAGAAACTACTATTCGCAAATCTTAGTAAAAAATCAAAAATTTGATTATGAGTTGATCAATGTTAGTTGAATTGTAAAAAAACTTGATAATATATCCGCCAAGCTTATTATTATTCAATTTATTTTCTACGGATAAATAAAAATAATCATTAGTTTAACCAACTCTGGTTTGCCCATAAAAAATATTAACAACTCTTGCGTATAAGGCATTTTACTTGTCTTGTTTATGCAATTCAAATGTCTAAACGCTTACGAAATCATCCGATTGAGTTTTTCTAAAAAAAATACCAAAAAAATAATCACATTGGTGATTAGTGCTACAGGTTACATTTAACATAAAAATCACACATAAGATACGCAAAGCCTTTGATATAAGGCTTTATAAATTCATAAATATTCAGGATTTTCTTATAAAAATTAGCTGTTGCGTAAAATTACGAGTTTTTTATGATACTAAACAATTCATCTTGCTCATACTAGTTACGCGTTTTTTCTAGTACCAATTACGCAAATATTAAGTTAACCTGAATCACATTGTGGTCTGAGTCTGATTTACGCAATTTCTCGGATATCGAGAAACAGAGCGAGTTTAGTGTTCCCTATTGAGTTCAGGATTTCTTTTCATGACTAAACTTAATTCTTTGTTGTGTTCCTTAGTAGCTTCTGCTGCACTTTTGGGACAAACATTTTCTAGTGCATTAGCAATTACTCCCATTAACATCACAGTTAAATCAGGAGCAAGACAAACATTTCAAGGATTAGGATTTAGCTCAACGGTTGCAGGTAGTAATGGATATAGAAAGCTCACGCAATCACAAAAAAAATACACTGCAAAAATTAGTGTGTAATGATGCCAAATTCAAGATTGTCAGGCTATGGTTCCAAGCTAATAAATACTCACCCCAACCTGGTATTGAAAATATGCCTGTGTTCGTAAATCCTTATGTCAAATCAGGATTTATAGCTGATGCCTTAGCCAATGGATGCACAACATTACTGTTAGCACCTGATTTTCTCCCACCTTATATGAAGTCTGAAGATAGTACATATATAAAAGACGCTGAAATATTCAACTATGCTGCGCTTTTAGCCAACTTCATATATCGAATGAAGCAAGAATATGGAGTAAAAATTCACGCTACAGGCATATTAAACGAACCTAATGATAATCCCGTCAAATTCAAAGATTCTCAATGGCCTGTGATGATTACAGCACTACGCCAAGAATTAGATAACCGTAATTTGAAAGATGTCAAAATAGTTACGCCAGAGTTAGCAAATGCTGATAGTATAGCTGTTCGCATCATCAAAGCTATCAAAAATAACCCCGAAGCTTGGAAAGCACTAGCGGCAATTTCGACCCATTCTTACAACATGGCCGCAGCACCCTGGATAAGCTCTCTACTTGAAGGAACAGATAAAGAATATTGGATGACAGAAGCTGGTACTAATGGCCCAGAAGAACCCGGAGATGCACTTAAAGCTGCGTCTGCGGCTTCTCGCTTCCTCAATGATATGAACAATCGGGTAACTCACTGGATTTGGTTTATTGGACATGCACCATCCCACACCGAAGATAACTCTACAAGGTTAATTCCTTACACTATTAGCCCGTTTAAATATCAACTTTTCCAGAAATATCATTACTTCAAACAACTAACCCGCACCTTTGATACAGGAGCCGTATTCCGAAAAAGCTATAGTTCACTAGAAAAAGATATGACCTGGAGTTCTGGCAAAAAGCCTCGAATTACAGTGGCTAGTGCGAAAAACCCTGATGGTTCTTGGGGAATCGGAATCAGTAATTACACTTCTGACAAATTTTTCTATGCTCTTCCGGCTGGCTTGGGTTATCCCGAAGGTACATTGGTGAGCGATGCCCAATCTGGTCGTGCAGCAGAAACATTTGCTGTCACAGTATTTATCGAAGAACTAGCCCAAGCTGGCGATATCAAGATGAAAATGTATCGTTCCAACAGCAATGTTAATAATGTCTATATAGGCTCTGCTTTGATGCGGAAAGGAACAGTGATTATTCCCACAGTAAACAGTTTGGATCTCATTACTCTCCGCAGTCAGTGAATGACAAAATAGGATTTGTTATCTTCAATAAATAAGTCAGTCAATCACTCACATACTTTTCAGTAGTGAAATACCATTTAAATTATAAAATTTTTAGCTAGAGTAAATTCTAGCTATTTTTTTATCTAGAAATCCTAAATAAAATATAATCAATATACATATTCACATTCATGGTAGCATATTAATGCTGAGATAGTATGAACGCGACTTTATTAGAAAATAATCTGACTCATGAACTAGAACTATTAATTTGTTGTTCTGTTACTCATATCAAACGAAAAAAAACTTAATTAGAATCGAAAGATTATTACAAAAGCCAATTAACTGGGAATATATTCTAGAAATAGCTGCTTACCATAAAGTTTTACCACTATTATTTATTAATCTAAGTAAATTTAATTCTCAAGCTATTCCTCATAAAATCTTTAGCACGCTACAAAAATATTATTACCTGAATACACAGCATAGCCTGTTAATGGCTAGTAAACTTGTCAATATATTAAATATTTTCACTGAACATAACATTCCTGTTATTCCCTTTAAAGGGCCAATCTTAGCTACCATAGCTTACGGCGATATATCGCGCCGATCTTTTGGAGATTTGGATCTGCTTGTGCATCGAAAGGATTTTTTAAAAACTAAACAAATATTAATAAATGAAGGATTTGAGCCATACGCAGATAGTAATGAAAAAGAAGCTGCTTATCTTAAATCTCTCAATAGCCAAGACGAAGAAGCTTATTTACATTCTCATTGGGAGTTACATTTAATTAATCGAAAAGAGCAAGTCACTTTAGATGTTCACCAAGGGGTTTTATCTAAAAAATTCTCCCTACCGTACAGTTCAGAATGGATATGGAATGACACAATAACAATAAATTTTGCTGGTAAACAAATACTCAGCTTTTCTGCGGAAAACCTGATCATTATTCTCTGTTCCCAAGGAAGTAAAGACTGTTGGTTATTCTTAAATAGAATTTGTGACTTAGCTGAAGTATTACGTACTTATACTGATGTAAATTGGGAAAAAAATTTGGCAGTTGGCTACTGAATTAAAAATGAAAAGAATGCTGCTGTTAGGACTTTCCCTTGCTCATCATATCTTAGATACTTCACTCCCAGAAATTATTTTACAAAAAATAGAAAGTAACACATCAGTCAAGCATCTCACCTCTGAAATTATTCTCCAATTAACTCGTCCTGTTCCTGATGTTGCCACACAAAGTCAATTAAAATCTGCACTTTTTCATCTAAAATTGATAGAACAACCTTGGCATAAAATACTATACTGCTATGAACATCTCATTGTTCCTACTATCGCAGACAAAAGTTTTGTGTCTTTACCTAAACATTTGTCATTTCTGTATTATTTTATTCGGCCATTCAGGATGATTTTTTTTAAAATAAAAAATAGTGAATTTTCAAAGTCAATTATATTTTAATAAACTTATGATAAATAGACATTAATTGCTGATAGTTCGCTTCTGAAGAGTATTTGTATTCACAAATTAACCTAGCATTATTGCCATAATTGACCATTAATTCATAATGGTCAATAGCCCATTTTATTTTAGCTGCTAAATCTTCTGAATTCCCAGGTTCAAAGTATAATCCACTCATATGATCTTGAACAATTTCAGCCATACTCCCTAACTGAGAAGCAATCACAGGTAAACTAGCTGCAAATGCTTCAATTATAGTTAGTGGAAAACCTTCATACCAAATTGAAGGAAAAACTAAAAGTTTAGCTTTCTGCATTAATTCCATCACTACTAATTTATCTTGATGTCCCAAAAATTCAACTATATTTGCATAGCCTGCTGTTTGAACTTTTCTCTGCAAAACTTGACGCAGTGGGCCATCACCGACAATTTTTAATGGTGTAGATATATGATTTTTGATATAAGCATCAATCAGAACAGAAACTCCTTTTTCTTCTGATAGTCTGCCAACAAATAGTAAGTAATTATCGCGTTGAATATTTGACTCTAAACTATTTGACTGAAAAACGAAATTTGGTTTAATATAAATTTTTTTCTGCTGGAAGTCCAGCTTGAATCATTTTTTCTTTTTGAAATTGAGTCAAAACAATATAAGCATTTACTTTTTTATGCCAAGTACCTGTTAATCTATGCCATGTAGTCATTGCTGCAACAACAGAACTTTGAAGATGAGAGTTACGATAACAGCCATGTACCACACTAGACCAAGGTATTAATCTACCAATACAATCTTCACAGATTCTGCCATCTCGAAAAGGCATTGCTTTAGGACAAGCTAGACGATAATTGTGCAGCGTTTGAACAACAGGTACTCCAGCAGCATAACAAGCATCATATACAGCAGGTGATAGTAAAGGAAAAAAATTATGTACATGAACTATATCAGGAGAAAAACGTATAATCTCTGCTTGAACTAGTTGTTTAGATGGAAGCGAATATATTGCTCCCCCTGCTGCTGCTAATGTATCCCAAACATTTACTATCTTCAGGTTATTTTCTTCCAGTAAAATCACATCATGCCCATTAGCCTCTAATAGACTTTTTTTCTGTCTGAACTACTTTATCTTCACCACCGGTTAATCGATAGCGATTGTGTAAGATTAACAGCTTCATGCTTTTTTATGAACTGGCGGATATGAACTAATACTATTAAGTTAAAGAGTCATAGCTTTTAGGAGAAGGGATACACTGATAAATATTTATTTGAATTTCATTTATATATGAATATTCTATAAAACAAACAGAAGTTAGTAAAAATTTGCTAGTTTTTCCTGTACGCAAATTTCTCTATAAGATTGAGCAAAAAATAATCCTTTAAATTCCCAACTAAACACATCTCTAACTCTCCTTTGGGCAGCCTTGCCCATCTTTGATCTCAATTTTGCATCTGCAACCAAACACATCATTGCTTGAGTAATGTCTTTGACAGCTTGTTCTGGCGTATTTGCTGGAATTTTAAAACCAGTTGTTTCAGTGACCTGAAGTGCTGGCCCTCCTAAATTTAAGCAAATTACTGGTAAACCCAGTGACATTGCTTCTAAACAGACTAATCCCCCAGAGTCATGCAAACTTGGGTGAACTAGTACATGAGAGTCTTTTATTTTACTTAAAGTTTGCTCACGAGACAAACTACCCCAAAATTTGATTCGTTTTTCAATACCTAGTTCTTGGGTGAGCTTTTCCAAGTTTTTTCGCTCAGATCCTTCTCCCACAAACCAATACTCAGAATTAGATATATTTGCTTTGGCAAATGCTAATAATCCTAGATGAAATCCTTTCCAATGCAATAATCTACCCACGCTGATAAACCTGACAATAGATTGATGGGATGGAGATATCTCTGGATAATTAACTAATTCTTCTTGAGATATACCAAGCTGAGAATATACTTGAACATTTTTTTGCACCTAAACATCGTAACTTTTTAGCTGTATCTTCAGTTGTAGCCCAAGCTAAAACACTGCGTCGTGCTGTTAAGCGGACAAAAGGATCACACTCTCCAATGAAGCAAGCGGTGTTTCTCAAAAACTCATATATTTTGCTTTGAAAATTTAAACTTGACCAAAAATCTTTGGGAGTGAATTCTCCTCCACCCACAGGCCCCCAGATAAAAGGAATTGGTAACAAACAAAGAAAAGACGGACTATTATATTTGACGTAAGTGACATGATGCACAATATCAAAGGAAATTTTCTGATGGAGCTTTCTGCTAACCAAGTAAGCCGTAATTTGCCATAAATAGTAGTGAAGATAGACCCACTTTTGGGTTAATTTTCCTTTCTGGCTCCAATCTATTATCAAACCAAAAGGGTCTAAATAAATAAAATTGAGATTAGATGGAGACTTGCGTGCTAATTCTGCTTCAATAGCAAAGCGGTGACAGTTAGAAGTTAAAACCCAAACTTGATGATATTTGCTCATTTGTTGAGCAAAATTCCAACCTACACCTGGTTCAGAACCTTGGCCTGGTTCACAGGCGTATGCAGAAATCAGAATTTTCATAATTATTTAGTTTGTATAGAATATTTATTCAGCTTCTGCATCAAAAAGTTGGGGATAACGTTTATATATTTGCATCGCAGCTAAACCGATACCATACATTGTCCATAACCAAATACCACCTGTGGGACCTTCAATAATTACTTCAAATGATGTAACAGTCATACTGGCTACCCAATAAGTAAGTAAAGTTAAAAATATACCAGACCATTTTGTCTGTCCCTTTTTTCTGCACTGTAAATATTTTGATAGTATGCTTCCAGCCCAACCTAATTGAATTATTAGCCAAAGAACAAAACCAGGAATGCCAGTACGAGAAAGTACTGTAATATGACCATTATGTGGACTACGTACAGCACCATTACCTAAAGGATCAAAACCTGTACCAGCTCCCAAGTTAAAACCAAATCCTCGACCAGTCCAAAAATAATCTGAAAAAGTGCTTTTGATGAGATAAGTCCACCACTCTAATCGGTATTCTTTTGTACCTTGTCTTTCATTATTGTCAACAAAAATGCTTAATACTTTGTTAAATATAGGTGCAAAAAACTCTGGATTGACAATGAAAGCCAATAAAATAATCAAAATTATAATAGTTATTATGCGCCAAACTTTACTACTTTTATACTTGGCAATTCCCAGCAATAAAAAAGCATTTAAAAAAGCTAGTGTTCCTGAACGATTAGAATTTAAAGCTACTACGCCTAAGTTGACAAAAAACATTAAAGTAAATAATAATGTGTGAATATCTAGCAAACTAGATCCAACAAAAAAAGCAGTAATTCCCGATAAATGAGTCATTGTATCTGCTGGTTTGATAGAGATAATTCTAGCTCCAGCACCAGGTAAACTAGGTAATGGTATTGTTCTAGATATCAACCAGAGAAATGGGATTAGAAGAATAAAAATTTTACAAAACCGCTCATACTGAGCAACCATAAATACAAACCGCTGTGGCTTACTAATTAGTAAGGTTGCAACTATCATGGCAAAAAATATGTAGTACCATAATGCTGCATCACGTATAGCATCTAAGCCATATATTGGTAAATAAGGTATGGTATTGAGGCAACACCACACCATAAATATGATTAAAAACCAAGCATGGGGCAGTTTGAGAAGTTTTGGAATTGATTTGTTGATACTTAAAGCAAACAATCCAAAAATAAGAGTAATTTCCCCGATATAAGCAGGAGCTACACCGAAGTAAGAAAAACCTCGACCACACAGAGCGTATCCCAGAAGTACCCAACTATACCACTTAAGAAATTTATCGGCTATAGAAGATTTTTCAGTCTCATTTTTAAGATAAACACTTGTTTTATCGAGCATAAGCTAATTGAGTTATTATTGATTTACTTTAGAAAATTAAAAGTATTAAAATGTGATTTTTAGGGAAAATAGATTGTTAAAAACAATCTAAATACTTTCTATATGGAATTGAAATAATAGTGATATTTTATAATTTAAATTAATTAAATTTTTAGTAAGCTGCGATGAGTAGCTAATTCATAAATTGCCATCATTCGGTTATAGTTCTGTTGTGCTGTGTACTTAGATTCAAATTCATACCTAGCTTCTTGACGCATTTGAGCTAGTCTTGCTTGATTTGCAACCGCCCACTGCACTTTCGTTGCTAAATCTTCGGAGTTTCCAGGTGAAAACAGCAATCCAGTACGACCGGAGTCTACCAATTCTGCGATCGCCCCAATATTAGCAGCAATTACGGGGGTACCTTTCGCAAAAGCCTCAACCGCAACTCGACCAAAAGTTTCATACCACTTGGAAGGAAACACTAAAAACATAGCTTCTCCCATCAATTTATGTACTTCAGATATTGGTCTACGTCCTAGCCATTCTACGTTGGGCATTCGTTTAACTAATTCCACCACTTTCTCTGCTAGAGGCCCTTCCCCTATAATCTTTAAAGGAACTTTCCCTTCTAAATAGTTCCAAGCCGCTAGTAAGGTATCTAATCCTTTCTCGGAAGATAATCTGCCAACAAAAAGAGCATAGCCGCCAGAACCATTTCCCACACCAGGATCAGGATGCACAAAGTTAGGCTTGACGACAATTTTTTCGGCTGGGAAACCTCCAGCAATAAATTTTTGTCGGGCAAACTCAGTTAAGGAAATATAAACATCTACCATTTCCAGCCAAGTACCCATAGCGCGATGAGCTGTTAACATAGTTGCTACAGCGATCGTTGCTGGGCGGTTGTCCCGATAGCAACCATACCAAACGCCAGGATAGGGAATAAACTTCCCCATACAATCTTCGCAGACGATGCCATCCCGAAAAAATAAGCCGTTGGGACACAGTAGGCGATAATTACGCAAAGTTTGCACAACAGGTACTCCTTCTGACTTAGCCGCATAGTGAACAGAAGGAGAAATTAAGGGGAAAAAATTCTGAATATGGACAATATCACATTTTGAACTCTGAAGTTTTTGTTTGACTATGTTGTAAGATTCTTGAGACCAGATAGAGCGCAACGCCATCGGTACCGCACCAATAGATCCCACTCGGTCATTATGCTCTTGATAAACATCAACTTCATGACCCATTTCCCGTAAGAGTTTTTCTTCAGCCTCACGAGATTCATCTTCACCGCCACGAATTTGATAATTGTTATGAATGCTTAGAATGTGCATAGTTTAAGAATTCAAAGCTGAATGGCACTTGAAGATGTCAAACTTTCTGGAGAAGTCAAAATCTCTGCGTAAGTTTGAGCTAAAACCTGGCTTTTTACCTCCCAAGAAAAGTTTTCCCTAGCAAGCTTTCGAGCTACGCTTCCCATACGCAAACGTAATTCATTGTTTTGAGCCAAACAAGTCATCGCTGTTGCTAAGTCACGCACAGTTTGTTCAGGAGTATGAGCAGAAATCTTAAAGCCTGTTTCTTCCACAACCTGCAAAGCAGGGCCACCTAAATCAAGGCAAATTACTGGTCTACCTGCTGCCATTGCTTCCATACAGACAAATCCGCCTGATTCATGCAAACTTGGATGAACTAGTACATGAGATTCTCCTAATAATTGAAAAATTTTCTCTCTTGGCAGTTTACCCCAGAATTTTACTTGCTGTGTAATACCTAACTTTTCTGTCAGAGCTTGCAGATATTTCAGGTCTGGCCCATCTCCAATAATCCAATATTCAGCATCAGTAAGATTTGCTTGTGCAAAAGCTTTTAAACCTAAATAAAAACCTTTCCAGTGTAATAATCTACCAATACTAAGGAAAATTACTGGGGCAGTTTTGGTTAATGAAGACTGAGCAAGACAATCTATTTCTTGCTGGGATAAACCTACAGGAGAAAAAACTTTTACATTTGCTGCACCTAGCTTTTTTAACTTTTCTGCTGTATCTTGAGTCATACCCCAAGCTAAAAAACTTTTCTTGGCTGTAAAACTTACAAATGGGTCTTTTTCTCTAGTCCAACGTATCAAGTTTCTGATTACTTCGTAAATTTTTCCCCGCAAATGAAAGTCTTGCCAAAAAGTCCTGGGTGCAGATTCTCCACCCCCAACTGGTCCCCAAATAAAAGGCACAGGTAAGAAAGATAAAAAGCTGGGATAGTTATAAGTAACATAAGATACATGATGAACTATATTAAAACCAATATTATTATGTAACTTCCGTCCCACAAAATATGCTTGTATCTGCCACAGATAATAATGTAAGTATATTAATCCAACACCCTTTTTCCAGTATTCAGCACCGGGTAAGTCAAAATAGATAAACTCTAATCCAGGTATTGATTTTGGCTTAATTTCTGCTTCAATAAAAGGATAATTATCTTTACGGGTTAAAACCCAAACTTGATGTTTTTTTGCTAATTCGTTAATTGTATTCCAGCCTATACCAGGATCGGAACCCATGTTTGGTCTACATGCGTAGGCAGATACAAGAACTTTCATGAATCAGTTACTCCAGGTTAAAAATTGCGGCTGATTGGTTTTTAATTTTTTTAGAGAAAAACAAATACTTTCTTGTTTTTAGACTTTTTTTTATTAAGAAAATATTTCCACAAATAATTTACGTCCAGCTTTTCTCATTGCTTGGATCAATTGTTGTTTTTGATTTAAACGGTAAAAACCACGGACTGAGTAATCAACATCAATATCGTGTTTTTGAAACAACTCAACTACAGCCTCTTCTAACCACTTACCTTTGACAATTCCAGTTAAACTATAAGGAATGATATATTTACTTTGGCGATTAAAGTAGTCCAGACTTTGGCAATAAAATTTATCTGGTTCCTTACTTGCTCTGATTGAACCCCAGCGTTCAAATTCCCATCCTGATTCATTTGGCTTTAAATAAAACTTCAGTCTGTCTTTGTCCCAAATACCCGCCTGTAAACTTATGCGGTAGTTACATTTTTGTCGTAATTCCCAAAGTAAAGGATACTTAGACAATTTTTTGTATGGTTCGTTTTTATTACCGACAATTTCCATTAACCTAATATGAGCGCACTCTTCATTTTCCATAATTTGAAGGAATTCATCAATCAGAGCCGTATTGACATAATCATTGATAAAATAGTCTTCCTGTAAGTACAGTACATATTTTGTGTTAATTTTATCTAAACAGCGAATCAAGCAGTCACTCCAACTTAATTTAGTACTTAATTCATCTAGTCCAACTTGAGAGCATTGAATATTGAGACCTGAGTAAGAGAAGGTTTTTGTTTCTGTGTTGAGAACAATAGGGTATGGACAATTTGGCCAATAAATAGAAAAAAGCTTGAAAAAAGGCTGCCAGCAATCTTCAAAACTATCTGTGCTATTTACTAAAATTGTTAATTGTGATTTGTTAGTCATACTTAATATTATCAAGAGGTTATTAATGTCAATTAGATAGATACTTGTTTAAAAAAGTTTGATATGTATCCAAAAGCACATAGCATTTTTACGAAAAAAATCATTGATTATTGCCTTATATAAAAATAGACAAGTAAGTTTATATGTTTGTTTATAAGCAACTACCATAAATACTTTCTAAAGCTTTAATTTGCTTGGAATTATCGAAATTTCTTTTTATATGCTCTCTTGCCTTGATACTAAAGGATTGCCATTTTTCATTATCTTTTAATAGAGTCAAAATATACTCAGTTAGTCCATCAACATCTCGTTCTGCTGCCAAAAAACCAGTTTGTCCGTTAATGATAGCTTCTGGGATGCCAGCATGAAATGTACTCACAACAGGGAGTGCCATAGCTTGTGCCTCAACCACAACTGTAGGTAATCCTTCAGAATCTCCTTGAGCAGCAGTAACGCTTGGAGCTGCTAGCACTTGAGCGCGATTCATCCAACTTTTAACTATATCTGAAGGTTGTACTCCCAAAAACTGATAGTTGGTCAATAATTTTGCTGCTAGTGCTTCTAGCTCTGATCTTAGGGTACCATCTCCAATAATTATTAACTTCGTGTTAGGTAAAATAGATTGTACTCTTGCCATTGACTTAATTAAGTATTCACAACCTTTCTTTTCTGTTAAGCGCCCCACAAACAGAACTATAGGTTCTCTCGTTACGGAAACATCCGGCTGAAATTTTTTTAATGTTTATTCCATCATAATGTGTAATAATTTTTTCTTCTGGAAATCCCTGCTCTATGAGCTTTATTTTGATAAAGTTAGATACAGCAAGAAACATCTTGGCTTCTCGCTTTAAAACTTCTCGACGATGATAATAAATCCAATGATTTACGGAAGCATAACGAGCATATTCTTCTTTAACTGTGGCATCAGCACCTCGAAAGTGTACTAATAAAGGAATTTTAAGTTTGCGGGCTAATGGAAGTGCTAATACCCCGCTCAGACCAAATTGAGCATTGATTAAAACAGGATTGATTTGCTTTAGTTTTTGATAGAGATTTGGAGCAAAGCCTGAAAATTTAAATGCAGCCTCTACTAATTTACCGGGGAAGTTTCCTTGATTGACTACTGTTGTACGTTCTGAAGGTAAAGTTAATCCTCGGACAAAACGCGAGCCTACGTAATAAGCAGTAAAATTTTCTAGTTGTTCTCCTAATAAATCTCGAACAAATGTTTGAGAAGCAGGAAGTAATAGGCTACTGAATATCACAACAGTCGGATTGGAGATATCCTGATTTTTCTCTAGCATGAACTTTTGGATTAGTTAAGAATATGATGAAACGGCATAATATAACTTGATTGTTACTTGCGATCGCCTTAATTTGTGTATTTAATTTTATATTTCATAGTTGTGTAAAAATAGTTAATATTGAAATTTATCAAAACCATTAATTAATTGCATAACTTTAGATTTCATCATAAAAACTGAACGATATCCATTATTTCCTAAAGTTGATAATACTATCCCTCTAATAATCATATTAATTGACCAAGGTAAATGTTGTAATAAACCTACAGTGTAACGAAATGCCATCAGTCTTTTACCTTCTTCAACAGATTTTCCTACTTTAATTAACTGAATTATTGACATTTTTAATGAAATAAGTTTCCAATATTCTATGTAGCCAACACGCTGTTTTATGGCTAAACTCCACTTATTTTTAAATATTTCCAAGCCTGTTGATTTAGCTGCCAAGTTTCCCCTAATCTGTTGGTCATGAAAATATCTAATAATTAGTGGTTGATCAACTGCTAAAAAATGGTTATTAGCTGCGGCTAGACTCAACCATAAATCATAGTCTTGAAAACTTGGTAAACTTTCATCAAAGCCATTAACTTCTAGTAAGGCAGAGCGTTTCACCATAAATAGTGAAGTAGTAGGAGGTAGCCAACCTCTCAATAAATTATCAAAAACATCTCCTTCATGAAGATGTAAACTGGGTATTTTCCGTTGTCCCTCTACACACTCATAACCTAGGCAATAAACAACAGTTGCCAGAGGATCATCACTCTCTTGTAAACGTTTTACTTGTAACTCTAACTTCTCAGCTAACCATTCATCATCACTATCTAAAAATGCAATTAATTCTGTACTTGCTGCTTTAATGCCTTGATTACGTGCATAGCTACCACCATAGTTCTTACCTAAAGGTAAAAATTTAATTCGTGGATCTGTAAATTCTTTAACTACTTCAGCCGTATTATCTGTGGAGCCGTCATCAACAATAATCAGTTCAAAATTCGATAAAGTCTGTTGAAGAATACTGGAAATTGCTCGTGGTAGTAAATTAGCTCTATTAAATGTTGGAACTATTACACTAACAATTGGTTTTCCTTGTAGAGATGAATTCATAATTTTCAGCTTCTAGAATTATTTAATTAGCTTTGCATTTTCATTAGATTTTTCACAGACAAGATTGATATACATTCCCTGTTATTTTTGCTATATTTAGCCAGTCATATTTTTCTGCTATTTTGCGATTGTATTGACCCATATTTGATAATTTATTTTGTTTTTCTAAGGCCAACTGCATAGCTTGAATCAAACCATATTCATCATCAATGTCATATAAAAATGCTCCAGAATTATCTAACACTTCTGCAATACATCCTTTACGGGGCGCAATACAGGCTCTACCAAAAGACATAGCTAACATTACCGCACCTGACGTTAGAATATCTCGATAGGGAAACACAACTACATCACAAGCATTCAGATAAATTTGAAGTTTCTCAGAAGGGATGAATCCTGGTATAAATTTGATTTTTGGATCGTCATCAATCTTCTGTAAAAGCATATCTGTCATTTCTGGACTATTTTGATATACTTTACCTGCAATCACTAGTTGACTGGCATCGTTATGCAGCTGTTTAAATGTATCTATTAGTTCCAAGACTCCTTTATAGGGTCTAATCATCCCCAGAAACAGGAAAACCAACGCAGAATCATCTAAATTCAAGCTTTTGCGGGCTAGAGTTTTTTCAATATTGTTATCGTAACAATTGATATAGTTACCATGTGGGACTACGAACACTTTAGCTTGATTATCTTTAAGGGAAAGACTTTTAATAACTTCTTCTTTAGCTGATTCACAATGAGCAATAATCGCATCAGCGAATTTAGCCACTAAATAACTACATAAATTATCTAAAAGTAAGTTTTGATTTTCATGGTTTTTCAAATTGTGTACAGTCCAAATAATTTTTATTCTTAGAAGTTTTAAGATAATCAATTCTAAAATGAAAAATGATAACTTTAGGATTTTTTCTAAAACATTGGAACCTGCAAAAAATGGATGGAGCCAATGTAAGTGTACTATATCTGCTTTCTGGGGAAACAATAATGCTGGTAAAAAGAAAGTTGTTGAAGAGGAAGGATGAGGGAAATCTGCTTGAATGTCTAATTTATTGAGGTGATTAATCAGCTCTTTTTGGTATGGATTATCATCATTGGTTCGAGGTAAAAATATTGATTTCATGTTTAATTAATAGGATAAATATTTTTTAAATTTATTTTTATGTGGATTATCAAGATAAATCTGATCCAAAAATTTTCTACTTGTTAGCGATTTTTAAGATGCTATTTTTGTCTGATTTAACCAATTCCTGAGTTTCCAAAATTTGTTGAATAATTCTACGATGGTTAAACGAATTTTTAATTTAATGTAACTTGGATAGAAAGTTTTGCTCATGGGAAAACTCTCTAAAAGAGCCTTGACAGTTTGAGTATCGCCGACATAAACATGGCGATAAGCTGCTAGTAATGCGTAATATGCTAAACAATGCTCCAGAAGAGAACGATATTCTGGGGGACAGTGATTTCTGATGGGTTCTGGATCTGTAAGTTTGGGCCAAGGTGGTCGTACTTCTTTGCGTCCTTGCCCAAGTTCAGACGCTTCTGTGTGATGCCACATGAGTGGGGTGGGGTCTAAATAAATTTGGTAATTTAATGCTGCTTGTATCCATAAATAAGAATCTTCGCCATAAGTGCAGCGGTCTTTACTATAGAATCCACCAAATTGTTCGACGATCTGCCGTGAGCATAATACTGCTCCAGAGTGGAAGAAGTCGATCGCAGATTTCACTGATTGCGGTTTCATATTAGTAGGCAGTCGCCATACACCTTCTGTTGCCAGAAAATGGGGAAGATGTTCTTGCCAGCTTGTACGTTCTTCACCCCGAAAATGTCCACTGACACTCAGCAAACACTCAGGGTGTTTTTGAAGATTTTCTATGGACTTCTCTAAGAATTCTGGTAGCCACTCATCATCAGCATCAAGAAATGAGAGAAAGGGAGCCTTGCTTTCGGTGATACCTCTGTTACGCGCTGCACCAGGGCCGCTATTCATTTGGTGAATGATGTGAATGCGGGAATCGTGATAATTGCTAACAATATCTGGGCCATTATCTGTAGAGCCATCATTCACAACGATGATTTCAAAGTTTTGATATGTTTGCCCTAGGACAGAGTCGATCGCTCTAGCGATATACTTACCTTTGTTGTACAAAGGTATGATCACACCCACAAGCGGAACTTGGTTTGGCTCCAATTCTTTCATCTTGATGTTCCTGCAATGATGAAGGTTTACTGCATAATTAAGCTAATATCTGTGCAATTAAGTCAAAATTAGTTGCTGTTCTTTGTTTGATTTCCGGTAAAACTGAATTTAAGTGAGCAGATACTTGCTGGCGTTGTTGCCAAGCACTACGAATTGTGTTGCAAGCTGTATCAATATCGAGAAACTGTTGAGCAGATATCAGTAATCCTTGGTGAACCATTTCTGCACCAAGTAAATCAGTCATGATACCTTCGGCTTTGACAGAGTAACCTATGGGTAAGGTACAAACACCACTGGATAATCCAGCGATCGCAGCGTGCATTCTCTCAGACACAACTAAATCGCAAGTACTGATCAAACCTTTAAATTCTGAGGCTGTATGTTCAGCACCAGCTAACTGCACACGAGGATCGAAGTTGAATAATCTCTGCAATTGTCCGGCGAGAATGCGATCATCATTGTGAGGACGATAATCATGTACATGGGGAATTAGTATTACTTGCGCCCCAAATTCATCAAGAATCATCTTAATTACTTGAGACCAAACTTTGATGTGTTGCTCGTAGTCAGTGCGAGTATAGCGACAAATACCTTGACTAATTCCGAGGGCAACTACGGGACGGTCTGGATTGATATTGTACAATTTCCGCAAGTTAGCAACAATTTCTGGTGATGCTGGCGGGAGCAAAAATGCTGGATCAGATGTGTGTTTAACGATATCTGAAGACAGACCTAAATCTTTAGTTACATACTTATAAGAAAATCCTTCTCTGACAGTCACTAACTTGGAGCGACGAGCAACATTAAGCCAAATTTCTGCTTCTGTTTGAGTTTTAAAAGGCCCAATAGATTGCGCCAGGAATACTACAGGCACACCAGCGTCTAAAGCATATTCTAAGGGTTGGAGTTGTCTTTTGAGAAAGTTGACACCGTAATCAGAGCTAAATATATCGCCACCAGATGCGATCGCCACCGAGGCCCCATCCAGCAACCGCAACATATCTTTGTACGCAGGTGCTATAGGCTTGTAAAACTGAGATAAATTGTTCCGCCAGCGATGAAGTTTATGAAGTGGTCTTAAGGAACCATCGCTAATCAAATCCACGTTGTACTGTTGCAACCTGACTTCATCATAATCAAGCGTTTCCGTGAGGATACTCATAGCCAGCTTTGGCTGACGTTGGCGTAGCTGCTCAATGGTGGTAATAACCATTGCTTCAACACCTCGGTTACGTAATCCAGTAATTCCCGTAATAACTGCTTTCACTTGATTTTTAACTCCATCTTTAGTAATGTTTTTTACTTAAACAATAAGCTTTTAATAAATTTTTTTACACTTTTGGATAAATTGCTTCCATAAAACAGTAGATGGGTAAGTCAGTTGATATTGCAACACTAAAAAATTCATACTTTTTGGGAACACAGAAAACTGTCCAGCTTTTATGGCTTTTTGAAAAGCAATGTGGCTCTCTTCGCCTAATTTCATCCTCAGTTCTTGTCGTTTTTGCAGTTGTCTACTTAAATGGCTGATTTGCGCTTTAACCCGCTTATTTGGTCGCCATTCACCACGTTTGTCCGCCAAATATAAACGATAGGCTAAACCTTCCCTGCGATGGTTTAATCCCGAAGCTTGCGATTTTGCGACTTTATCTGCTGTGATGGCATTAAGATGTAGATTACCTGCTGTTATTCCTTGTTCAATTAATTTTTGGATTACTATATTACGAACAACAACTACATTTGTGCCTTGACTATCATTAACATATTCAGGTAGCCAAGCATCACCAACAACTATATCTGCTGCTTCCGCAATTACATCATCACAATACTCACAGGCTTTATATTTAAAAAAACCATGTCCCCAGTCCCAACCGTATAAATCACGCACCGGACTAATACATTCAATCACTTCACCATCTTTTAACCCAACAGCTTTCATCCCATATTGATTAGCGCCTCTATCAGCAAGCTTATATCGGAAGTCAAACTCTAAAAGATCACCTGGTTTGATTCCACCTTGCCAAGCAAACATTTGTGCAAAATGAATACTTTTTAAATGTCCGCAAATTAACCCTACACAAAATTTTATCCGTTCAGCAATTATTGGATCTTGCTTCATCAGCAGCCGAATAGCTTTAATAAAACATGGAATACCAACTATTACATAACGCCCAGGCTGCTCTCGCAGCATTTGTATAACTTCCGAGATTTCAATTGGGTAATATCGTGATTTTGCTCCGTTACGTACCTCTTCTATAGTTTTAGATATTTGGTATTTGAATAATCTGGGATCTGTTGGCGAAGGAGTACAAGGCTTAACATGAATAACTCCATCAACTAATCCCTCACTCAGAAGTTGAGTAACAATCCAATTACCCATACCACCTGAACTACCAAGTTTACGGAAATCACTTTCGCTGACAAAACCTGCATAGGTTGTCAGATAGTAGCCAATTTGGTTGTGATATTGACAATCTTTGCCGAATATTTCCTCCGCAATCTGATCTTCATTTAATCCTTCATTTGAAAAAGGACAAACTTTTCCCAACGAAATCTGATGAGAGGTTTGAACTACTGGCTCACTAAGAGTGGCACACAGCTTGCCATACTCATCTAGTTTCATCTTAATTGGAGAATCAACTACAGCAGCACAAGCACCACAACCTATACAATAACCACCGTCTACTACAGTTTCTAATAGTTTGGATATTTCTTGATTTTTTGATGTACTGCCTAACATTAATTAAATTCTCCTCTTGGCTAATCAACAACCATTTATTTTTTTAAACTCATCTTCGGAAATAATGAACTCAGGAGATTTCTTATCTGTTGTAAATGTTGCGGTGCAATTAGTGTAATAGTTCCTGTATATATCAAAAACCCACCTACTATACAAAGGGCAAGTAAAGCGTAAGAATTAACTATATCTGGGAAACCGAATAAATTTCTGATACTTAAATTAAACAAACTTTTAATCCCTAAAATACCAGCGACCATTGCTAGAGTTGCCACTAATGGAGTGAAATATTGCTGCAAGTAAGTTGTTAATTTAATGTTAATTAATTTTTTCAATACAAATATGGGTATGGGAGACATAATATAAGCACGAAAAACATAAGATGCTGCTACTGCTACTATTCCCCAACGAACTGCTATCAAAAAGCAAGTAAAGTTTCCAATTGCCTGAATACAATACAGTGCTAAATTCCAACTAGGTTTGCCCATAGCCATAATGACTGTACCATTGTAATAAAAACCAGCATACAAGGGGCCAACTAGAGTTAGTAGCTGCAAGACTGGTACACTCGTTTTCCACTTTTCTCCAAAAACAGTCACTATTAAATCAGGTGATAAAATTGAAATACCTATAAAGACTGGAAACGCCAAAAGACTAGTAAAACTAATTGCGTTATAAAATGCTTTTCGCATCTTTTCTGGTTCTTGTTGCAAGCGAGAAAAGACAGGCATTGCTATTTTTTGAATCACGGAAATCATTAACTGAGTGACTATCATAAAAATTCGATAAGCCACCGAGTAATAACCAAGAGCAACAGAATCGAGGAAATAACCGATTAGCAAATTATCAGAGTTTTGATTCACAAAATTCAGTAGATTAATACCTGTTACATTAATCCCAAATGCAAATAATTCTTTGAAGTGCTTTTGGGAAAATCTAAATCTAGGTCGCCAATCGCTAACCCACCATAAAGCGATGACCTGAGCCACACTATTAGCTAAATACTGACCAACTAAACTCCAAACACCAAAACCTAAAAATGCTAAAATTATGCCGACAATACCACCAACTACCACAGCTATCAAGGAACGTATAGCTAAACTTTTGAAAGCCAGGGAGCGTTGTAGAAGGGCTTGTTGTACACTGCTAAGACCATTAAGTACAAAGTTTAAAGATAGCCAGCAAATAATTGGTACAATTTTAGGCTCCTTAAAGAAGAAGGCAACTAAACCAGAACAGGCAACACTCAAAGTAGCAAGTAATATGCTCACTCCTAAGTTAGTCCAAAAAGCAGTATCTAAATGCTCTGGTTCTAAGTCGTGGCGCTGAACAATTGCTGTGGAAAATCCTTGATCTACAAAAATTTGTAAAAAGTTTAAAAATATCCCAGATAAAGCCACTAACCCGAATGCTTGTGGCCCTAGTAATCGGGCTAGTAAGAAAAACACCCCAAAGGAAACAGCCTGTTTTCCCCAACTTTCAATTGCAGACCACAGTACACCTTTAACTGCTTTATGCCGTAAATTTGATGTTTGATTTGGTGGTTCCATTACAGGCTTTACCTACGCATGGTATAAAAATATCTATTATAATTTTTTCACTGCAACTGGCTATTTGAACAGGCAAGCATCTTATCTTGATTGATAATTAATAAATCCTTGATTTAGGACTGTGAAAACTTGCTCCCAGATTTATATTGATACTCACACTGAGGACAGGTGGTCTCTCAATATGAGAAATTTTCACTAGGAATCAAGATAAGTATGCAGTCATATTCAAAATTTGCTCAGTGCAATTGAACGCTATTTTGAATTCAATATTGTTAGTCTATAGTATGAGTTTTGAACAACCATCTAAACTCAAATTGACCAAATGCTGTTTATTCCACTGTAGTTTTTAGGAAAACCCCAGCAATACGACTAGATAACAATAACTGTTTAGCCGCCAGCCAGATGAATACAGGAATTGTTGTTGTGTAGCGCCGCCATAGTCGTCGCGGTTCTTGAAGCCAGCGATATAGCCATTCTAGACCTAAGTCTCGCATCATACGTGGCGCACGCTTGTGAATGCCAGCATACACAGGGAAAACGCCGCCTACTCCGATCATGACTGCGCGAATTTTACCTTTATGTTGCGCTATCCATTTTTCTTGTTTTGGACAACCCAAAGATACCCAAACTACACCAGCCCCACTGGAATTAATTTTATTGATTAAAACTTCATCTTCAGTTTCTGTTAGTGGGCGGAAGGGTAGGGGTTCCATTCCAGCTATTTTTAGTTGGGGAAATTCTTGTTCTAACCTGGCCTGCATTCTCCCCAGAATTTCAGTTTGCGAACCAACAAAGAAAACACTTAAATTATGGGTTTGGGCGTATTGACATGTTTCCACAAAAATATCCATACCTGCTACACGATCTTGGTAAGGAGATCCCATTCGGCGCATCATCCAGACTAATGGCATACCATCAGGTGTTACCATATCTGAATTTTTCAATATTTTGGCAAACTCAGGATTCCAATGCGCTTCTATGAGCATGTGTACATTCGCTACATATACAGTTCTACTTTGGTGAGCGATCGCCCATTCTATAATTGTTTGTATTTGATCCTCAAAGCGTAAGGCAGTAATAGGGAAATCAAGCACTTTTTGAGTAGGTAGTAAAACTTCTGCTACCATAGCTCACTCCTTGTGTCAAAGATAAATAGCAACAGATTACCTAGAGCAACCTTTATGTCTAAATAAGCCAATTAGATGAATCTTGACTTTTTCTGAGCTTGTAGCATTCTTACAAGAACACACATTTATTTTTCACAGTTTTTCAGCAATTTTACTGTTTGCTGAATCTTATTCAAAACAATCATAACCGTAAATTAGCTTACTTGTTTAACGAAAGTTTATTACAGTAAGATTGCAAACTTTATATTTACTTTATGTTTTTTCCGGGATTAGTTCATCCAAACATTACATTACTACTTGATTACTCTTACGTAGATGTATCTATTTTCAGAAAAATTTTCACTTGTCATCTCCCTAAAAGAGGAGTTAATAAAAGCATATATATTTGAATTAATAGACATATCAGTATAGATTTATAATTTTTTTTTTTATCAAAAATAATTCTCATAAGGTATAGCAGTAGTCAGATATGTTAGGACAATTTGAAAACTTTAACTCCAGGCATAGTAAGACTTTTCCTCACTGCCTTCTGCTATGTAATTTAACCTAAATTCTCAAAGGTCAAGTCAACACTAAGTTAGTATATTAATCCACGAAAATATTAAATCGGTGTGAGCAAATTTCTCTGACTGATCGCCCTAATCAATTTAAGTGGAACAAGTATTCAATCAAGAACCACCTATATTCTTATTAATTTGTGGGGGGTTCATAATATCTTATTAGCTCCAATTAAAAGAATTAGCCAAAAAAAGAGGGGAGAAAAAATCTCCCCCTTTTTTATTATTATTTTTGTTGTCTGATTGGTTATTTTCTTTTAAGCGTTGTCTCAGCATCTGCCTTTGTTTTTTAAGTTGTCGCTTTCTTGCTGAACCGCCTTTACCTTTATCGTTTCTCCCTTCTCGGCGGGGAGATTCCCATCTTTTTAAGCGCATAAAAGATTTGCTCAATACTTAATTTGGATTGTAGTCTTATTGTAATACATATATTTATCAATTGTCTATCTCAATCTAACAGATCCTTGAAAGCCTTTCTTCACCGGACTTGCGTAGAAGCTAAGGCAAATTAAACCAGAAGTGACTAAGGTTTAGGCTGTCATTTGTCCGTGAGGTACAGCCCCGCCTTTATTCCTGATCTACTTTTACTGTAAAACGCTGTAACAAATCAAAGAGAAGCCAGTGCGTTAGGTGGGTTAGCAAAATTTCTCACTGGCGCAATGCAGAGACAAGAGAGAAATGCTTAACTGAACCGCATTGCTCTTTAGAATACAAATGACAAATGGCGATGAAAGACCTTTGTTTAGGGCTGATTTTGGATTTTAGATGTTTCTCAGCTTAAATAGGCTGTATCTAGCATACCTAAGTTTATTCGTCTACTATATTATTCTACAGTCGTAGCATAACATACTAAAACCAATAGAAGTAGTGGGTTAGTCTTGCCTTATTACACTTCAACAAACCTGAAATCTATAAGGTAAGCTTGTGTCTGATTTAGAACTACACAAATATCTTCCCAAACTTCCCGAAACAGCACTACAAGAATTTACAGAATGGTGTGTTTTAGAGCAGTCAAAAGCCGCAGGTATAGAATTTACTCCTGACCAAACCAAGTTAGCAAATCTCATACCAAACGAGTATATTTGGCAACTAATTGATCAGTTTATTAAAGAGAAACCAGACCCAATCAAAGCAAGTTTAGTTGCAACAATGGCTGGTCAAGAAGCTGATAGTCATGGTTTGATTGGTTCGGCAATTATGGCTGATTTTATCGCCCTTTATGTGAAGTATTTAATTCCTGCAAATGGCACAACGCCAGAAGAAGCGAAACAGTTAATCACAGAAGCCGCTATTCAGCAGTATGAAAAACTATCTGAACTTGCTGATAAATATAATGTAACGTTCTAAGTTGTGGTTATTTGTTAATTATGCCGAGGCTTTGTCTGTGTTAAGAGGCAAAGCCCTCAAGTTTTAACATAGAAATACAACAAAGCATATTAAGAATTAATTTATGCCTTACAGTGACTTTACACCCAAAAATTTTAAAAAAGATTTTGGGACTACGGTAATTAAACCTTTTGATTTTTCCAGGATACTCAATCTATAACTGCTAGTCAATTTTTAACAGAAATTATCAATAAACCCTTAATACCTATAATTTACGGTGCAATTATGTCACGCGATCGCTGGAAGTTTCTCAAATTAGAATCTCAAACCATCACGATTGCTCTAGCAGAGTACAACATTCCTCCAATCGATAAGGTGACTGGGATTTTGTTAAGCTTTGTTTTCAGTGCCAATTGAAAAGATAATTGAGCAGTGATTTAAAAAAATTTAAATAAATAGAACTTATGCAATAACTTTCTAAAACTCTAGTAACTTCGTTTTCTTTATGTCCTTTGCTGTTAGTTTCTTCATAAGTTTGCGTAAGTCCTGAGAAAGTAAAAATGCTCGCTTTTTTTATTAATAAGTCTTTTTTTCACTGTGAGATGGGATTAAAATAGTTAGACCCTCACGACTTGACTTGCTCTAGCTTCTAGTAGGCTTGGTGTTCACTGTTGAGATGTTTTGAGTATTTATTAAACTTTTGATTTGGGTGCAGAATAATGCTCAAAAGTAAAACTTAAATGCCGAATATTGCTGTTTTGAGCATTAAATGAGCATTTTAGAGACATATTAGGCGGAAACTGTTGATTTAACATACTTATGACAAAGCCAGACTGGTTGCGAGTTAAAGCGCCTCAATGGGAGCGCGTTGGTAACGTTAAAGAAATTTTGCGGGATTTAGCACTAAATACAGTTTGCGAGGAAGCATCCTGTCCCAATATTGGTGAGTGCTTCAATGCCGGTACTGCAACTTTTTTTAATTATGGGGCCAGCTTGTACCCGTGCTTGTCCTTACTGTGACATTGATTTTGAGAAAAAACCAAAACCTTTAGACCCTACAGAACCAGCCAGATTAGCCGAAGCCGTCCGCCGTATGAGGCTGAATCATGTGGTGATTACTTCTGTTAACCGAGATGATTTACCTGATGGTGGTGCTTCGCAGTTTGTGGAGTGTATTACGGCGGTGCGGAATGTATCACCTCACACCACAATTGAGGTATTAATTCCTGATTTATGTGGTAACTGGAATGCTTTGGCAATAATTTTACAAGCTAATCCAGAAGTAGTTAACCATAATACAGAAACTGTGCCTCGCCTGTATCGTCGGGTGCGCCCCCAAGGAAATTACGATCGCACACTGGAATTATTGCAGCGATCGCGGCAAATAGCACCTTGGGTCTACACTAAATCTGGAATCATGGTAGGACTTGGCGAAACCGATAGCGAAATTCGCCAAGTTATGCAAGACTTACGCGCAGTGGATTGTGATATTTTGACAATTGGGCAATATCTCCAACCTAGTCAAAAACATTTGCAAGTCAATGCGTTCATTACTCCAGAACAATTCGCCGCATGGCAAGCTTTTGGAGAAGAACTCGGATTTTTACAAGTCGTTTCTTCTCCCTTAACCAGAAGCTCATACCATGCAGAACAAGTCCGGGAATTAATGGAACGTTATCCTCGACGAATGCTGAGTGCTGATAACTCAGTTATCAGTCATCAGTAAACACGGAGTAGACTTGATAACTGATAACTGATAACTGATAAAAGTGGTGCAAGAAACTACCATTGCAATTTTAGGTGCAGGCGCTTGGGGTACAGCTTTAGCAAATCTAGCAGCGGCCAATGGTCACAAAGTTAAACTATGGTCGCGTCATGGCACAGAAACACTAGAAGCTGTTCTCCAAGATGTTCACATAGTGCTATCTGCTATCTCGATGAAAGGGGTAAGAGATGTTGCTTTGCAAGTACAATCTTGTCCCCTTTCACCAGAAACAATTTTTGTCACAGCAACCAAAGGCTTAGAACCACAAACGACTGCTACGCCGACGCAAATTTGGCAAGCTGCATTTCCTAATCATCCAGTAGTTGTATTATCTGGCCCAAATTTATCAGCAGAAATTCAAAAATCATTACCAGCTGCAACGGTAGTGGCCAGCAACATCACCACTGCGGCGGAAAAAGTGCAGTTAATATTTTCTGCACCGCGTTTCCGAGTTTATACAAATCCCGACCCCCTGGGTGTGGAATTAGGGGGAACACTCAAGAATGTGATGGCGATCGCAGCTGGTGTCTGCGATGGCTTACAATTAGGAACCAATGCCAAAGCGGCTTTAGTCACCCGTGGACTCACAGAAATGGTTCGCATCGGCAATTTTTTAGGTGCGAAAACGGAAACTTTTTATGGTTTGTCAGGTCTGGGAGATTTGTTAGCCACCTGCAATAGTCCTTTGAGCCGTAACTACCAAGTAGGCTATCAAATGGCTATTGGTCAAACCCTGACAAATATCCTTGCTAATTTGCCAGGAACCGCCGAGGGAGTTAACACTTGCCAAGTTCTAATGCAATTAGCCAAGCAGCAAAATATTTATATGCCAATTACTGAGCAAGTTTATCGCTTACTACAGGGTGAAGTGACTCCCCAACAAGCACTTGATGAATTGATGCTACGGGATATTAAGCCAGAGTTTCACTTTAATCTAAAAATCTCAGATGATGGAAATATTTGAACGTATTCTCTTGTCTTCGCTTTATGGATACTGTAAATCAAGAGCTGATTAAGGCTCTTATTGGTTTTATTCCTACACTTATAGGTCTTTTGCTTGCATGGCAGTTTGGTACACGTATCAGCGTAGCATGGAATCTTCGCCAGAAGCGCCGCGAGAGTGTACTTGAGGCGGTGCATACTTTCCAATTAATTTATGGAAAATGGTTTGCAATTGCAAAAACTTGGAATCTTCATCTATCAAGAAAGCCAGATGAAAGCAATAATGAAGCATATCAAGCTTGGTTGCAGCACGAACAGGAACTTCTTGGTGAATTACTCAAGCTTGAAGGGGATCTGGAAGCTTTGCTTCTAAAATTGTCATGTCAGTATACACTTAATAATTCGATTACCGAAACCATTGAAAGGTTTCGTGAAGGGTTTCAAGTGCTTCGCCGAACAATGTGGGAAAGACAAGGAATTAGTTGGTTTGCTTATCCTGAAGGTGATTATTCTTCCTTCAAAATACTTGCTGCTAGGATAGTTAACTTTCTTACTTGCGAGGAATTAGTTACTGATCGTGGACAAGAAGTAAAGATTGCTGAAAGAAATTTTTTTAAAAGTAACTTCAAATCAATTTCAAAGTTCGTGGAGCCAGGTTCACGTTGATAAACCACAGCGCAATGGGCAGTAAAAACTCTACCTAAAAATTCTGTATAACTATGATACCATAAATTCAACCTAAAGTATGAGTTTTTCTTATGGCTACCTTGCGAGACATTGAAGCAGCCATCAAACAATTACCTGAAAGTGATATCCGTCAACTCTCTGTGTGGCTACAAGAGTATTTGGATGAGATGTGGGATCAGCAAATTGAAACAGATGTAGTGTCAGGAAAGTTGGACAAGCTGATTGCTAAAGCAGAGGAGGATATTATGGCTAACAGAGTGAGGGATCTTGATGAAGTCCTTCACAACCCCTGACTTTTGGCAAGCGTATGCAAAATTAGCTCCAGAAGTGAAGGAACAAGCAAGAAAAGCATATCAACTTTGGCAAGAAAATCCTGTGCATCCTTCTTTACACTTCAAAAAAGTAGACAAGAATCTGTGGTCTGCGCGTATTAGTGGTGGTTATCGCGCATTAGCTTTGAAGAAGGGTGACGATTATTATTGGTTCTGGATTGGTAATCATGACGAGTATGAAGCTCTGCTGAATTAGACGATGGTTTCAGCTATCAATTACAGATAATACTCAACCGAGTTTGGTAGCGAGTTGAGGCGGCTACATTAAATATAAGAATAATGTCCAGGGTGCGATCGCCCAAAATTGGTGTAGCAACTTGAATGGTATAAAAGGCCATTCATCATTACTTTTTCCTCGGTTGCCTACTTTGCCTGTCTAAACTCTGCCTTTGTTTTACTTCACAATTTCCCGAAAAATCCTTAGACAGAAAATACTAAATCGTCAGGAAATTACTTTGATAACCATGTAGATATGACTAACCCAATGTTAAACATAAATTTACTGACAGATGTTTATACCAGTTAAAAAAGTAACATTTAATACTTATTACGTTAAATGCTGATTAGGTAGCTCAGAATTTAAAGCTTATCTGTAGATTTGAATAGCTATTGGTTCAATCAAATGTTCAACGGCCGAAGGATTTCGGCATTAATGTTGGAAACACTAGTGCAGTTTTTGAAAAAAAATTGTATTGGAATCCTCTACCGTGTTATTTCATCGTGAATCACGGGAACAATAGCAACAGTTGATTTTGATTAGCTGACCCTTCGGGGAACGCAGTCGCCTACGGAGATACTTCCTCCTGCCGCGCTGACTCACCGTAATCTATTGTTACCTGGAGCCATTGAGACGATATGCCAGCAACATCTTTTTACCCGGATGCCGCCTACAATTCCCAAAAGTCCCGCCAGGTTTTAGACCCAGATATCACGGTTGACGACGGTGATTTATCGGTCGAAGAGCTTCACGATTTGGAGATAGTTTCTGTTGATCCTGCTAGTTTTGGCGCAAATACTAATCGCCGCAGTACAGACCTGGTACGTCTATATCTTCAGGAAATTGGACGAGTCCGGTTGTTGGGGCGTGATGAAGAAGTTTCAGAAGCTCAAAAAGTTCAACGTTATCTACGGATGCGGACAGTACTTGCCAATGCTGTCAAGCAAGGTGATGCTTTAGTTGAGCCTTATTTGCGATTAATTGAAGTTCAAGAGCGTTTAGCATCGGAACTTGGCCACCGTCCTTCTTTAGAAAGATGGGCTAATACTGCTGGTGTGCAAGTGTCGGATCTCAAGCCGATTTTGTCAGAAGGTAAACGCCGTTGGGCTGAAATTGCCAAAATCACAGTCGAAGAATTGGAGCAAATTCAATCTCAAGGACTGCAATCTAAAGAACACATGATCAAGGCCAACTTGCGTCTTGTGGTTTCTGTTGCCAAGAAATACCAAAATCGTGGTTTGGAATTATTAGATTTAGTCCAAGAAGGAACTCTTGGTTTAGAAAGAGCCGTAGAAAAATTTGACCCCACTAAAGGTTATCGCTTTAGTACTTATGCTTACTGGTGGATTCGGCAAGGGATTACAAGAGCGATCGCAACTTCTAGTCGCACAATTCGCCTCCCAGTTCATATTACAGAAAAATTAAACAAAATTAAAAAAGCGCAACGTAAAATTGCTCAAGAAAAAGGTCGGACTCCGACTTTAGAAGATTTGGCAATTGAATTAGAAATGACACCATCTCAAGTTAGAGAAGTATTGTTAAGAGTGCCGCGTTCTGTTTCTTTAGAAACCAAAGTTGGTAAAGATAAAGATACTGAGTTAGGAGAACTGCTAGAAACAGATAGCGTGACTCCTGAAGAAATGTTAATGCGAGAATCTTTACAAAGAGACTTGCAAAATCTCTTAGCTGATTTAACTAGCCGCGAACGAGATGTAATTCTGATGCGGTTTGGTTTAGCTGATGGTCATCCTTATTCTTTAGCCGAAATTGGCCGCGCCCTGGATTTATCACGGGAACGAGTACGCCAAATTGAATCGAAAGCCTTGCAAAAACTGCGCCAACCCAAACGCCGTAACCTGATCCGCGACTATTTAGAGTCTCTGAGCTAATTGATGTATGAAGTGTAAAGTGTGTGAAGTGTAAGGTATGAAGATGAAGTTTTATCCTTCATCCTTTACACTTCCATAGATTGTTGACGTTGGATTCTTCCGTTTTAGCACAGTTGATTTGGGTTTTAGTGCTGAAAATTCGCTAGTTTATGAAAAACTTTTGCAGCTAGTCTTGGCTATGCTGCCATACATTGCTGCCGAATTGTCCTAGAGAATGGGCTCGCTGCTCAATTGGGGATTTGAGAACTTTACGGATTATTTATGGGAACTTAACAAATATTGTCAATAAGCATTGTTTGTTGCAAATTGCTCCGAACATTTGTTATATTCTCAACTAATAGGCTTTGTTGAGAAAAATTAGTATGACTGTCTACACAACTACTTCACTCAAAGCAGAGTTAAATGAAAGAGGCTGGCGTTTAACTCCCCAACGCGAAACAATTTTACACATTTTTCAAGAGTTACCACAAGGTGAACACCTCAGTGCCGAGGATCTTTACCATCGATTAGAAACCGATGGCGAAGGCATCAGCCTTTCAACTATCTACCGGACGTTGAAACTGATGGCACGGATGGGAATTTTGCGGGAATTAGAATTAGGTGAAGGTCATAAACATTACGAAATCAACCAACCTTACCCTCACCATCACCATCATTTAATTTGTGTCCGGTGCAACAGTACAATTGAGTTTAAAAACGATTCGATTTTAAAAATTGGTGCGAAAACTGCTCAAAAAGAAGGGTTTCATTTACTCGACTGTCAAATGACCATTCATGCAGTATGCCCCAAGTGCCAAAGAGCATTAATGCCGCTGTAGCATTGGGGCAGGATAACCAAAGAATTTTGGATTTTAAATTTTGGATTTTGGATTGATAAATTAGCCAATCTAAGACTCAATGGGTGATAGACCAAAAAAATCTGAAATTGGCAGAGTTATCGGAGGGAAGCAACCTATTGGGGATTCACATCGACAAGCCAAAGCGGATGTTAAAAACGTCCGCTTCTAATATCACTGAGACTGACACCGTAAAATTCTTGGGCTTGTTTAATGGCTTTTCTTGTGTCTTCTGCCATAACACCATTTAGCTTTCCTTTATAAAAGCCCTTATCTCGTAGCCGTCGTTGAATTTCTAAAACACTAAAGTCACTCTTGGGTGCATTACTCACCTTACTGTATAACCTAGCTCTGGTGGTAGGGCCAGCAATTCCACTTGCGGCTAAGTAATTATCAGCTTGGAAGCGGCGTACAGCCTCGGAAGTGTAAGAACCAAAGTAACCGTTTGGTTCTCCCTGTAAATATCCTGCTTTAATTAATTGTTCTTGCAGCATTCTCACGGCTTCACCGCGATCGCCCATGCGAAGATTATCTTTATCAGCGACTCTTCTTGGGGGAGCATCTTCACCATAACCTACACCGCTCCCTGGCAGTTTGCTGAGGGTTGCTGGGCCAACAATCCCATCAACATTTAGTTTATAGGCTTCTTGGAACCTCTTCACCGATTCTTCGGTAATTGGGCCAAATATACCTGTAGCATTGCCGTAGTAGTAACCTGCTACCCGCAATTTTTCTTGCAGAACTCTCACTTGTTCCCCTTCATCACCTCTCATGAGATATTGAGAATTGCTACGTTTGGTAGCTTGGGTGGTGGTTTTGTTTACTGATGTACTAGATGTACTAGCAGCCGCAACTTTTGTGGTTTGAGTTGTACGCACAACCGTTGGTTTTTTAGCTTGGTTAGTTGCAGATGACTTACGCCAGTTGTCTAGTTTTTGTATCGCACTTGCTCCCATCACGCCATCAACAGGTAAACCCGCAGCTTTTTGGAAGCGTCGAACAGCTTCTTCTGTAGGGAAATCGTAAACTTGCGTTATGGGCGCTTGATAAAAGCCTGCTTGTTGGAGTTTTTGTTGCAGACTTCTCACAGAAGGGCCTTGATCTCCTCTTTCTAGAGCCAAGACACCATTGATACTACCGAGAATAGACAAGGTAAGTGCCAGAGGTAACATATACTTCCAAGCCTTACCAGAAAGTTTACTCCAGTCTGGGGCTGAAGCTTTGTTTAATAAATCACTCAGCAACACCAAATCACTGGATTCACAGTCTTCATAGGCGAAAGCGAGGTGCAAATATGCAAGGTTGTCCATAGTAGATTCCTACACCGTTGATTTGTCTGGAATATATTTTTCTTCGATTGCTGCTTCTGCTTGATGTACTAAATTTCTTAAATTTTCTAGTGTCAGTATGTCGATATTTTCCCATAAACCACGCTGGTGTGCTTCAAGTAATCTTTCAGCAATATCACGCAACGCATGAGGATTATTGTACTGAATAAATTCGGAAACGGTAGTATCAAATAAATAAGACTCCGCTATCCCTTGATACATATAGTCTTCTACGCATTTGGTCGTGGCATCATAGGCGAATAAAAAATCAACAGTTGCTGACATTTCAAAAGCACCTTTATAACCGTGGCGCATGACTCCGGCAATCCACTTAGGATTAATGACACGAGAACGATATACCCGCGCAATTTCTGCTTGAAGTTTGCGGATGCGGGGATTAGCGGGAATAGAATGATCACCGAAATAAATTTGCGGACTCTTGCCTTGCAAAGAACGGGCAGCAACCGTTAAACCACCTTGAAATTGATAGTAATCATCAGAATCGAGCAAATCATGTTCGCGGTTGTCTTGGTTGTGCAGGACAATTTGCATTTGTTGTAAACGTTGCTGAAATACTTCAGGTGCTGCAATTCCGGTGAGTTTGCCCTTTTCTTGATTGGTAGTAATGCTGCTGTAAGCGTAACAACTCCAGTTGATGTAGGCGCGGGCTAAATCTTGGTCATCAGTCCAATTTTGCGATTCAATTAAACCTTGGAGTCCTGCACCGTAAGCACCGGGTTGAGAACCGAAAATGCGATAGCGCGATCGCAAGTTTGCCTCTGATTCTGGTAATCCTTGTGTCATCCAATACTCTGTATCTTGCTGCACTTGCACTGCTAAGGGATTTTCTTCTGGAGATTCATCTAAAGCGGCAACTGCTGTGACTGCTTGTTCAAATAAGTCAATCAGATTGGGGAACGCATCACGGAAAAATCCAGAAATTCTTAAGGTAACATCGACACGCGGACGACCCAAAATTGACAAGGGTAAAATTTCAAAATCGATGACTCGCCGCGCTGCACCGTCCCACACAGGACGCACACCCAACAAGGCTAAAGCTTCGGCAATGTCATCACCACCAGTCCGCATGGTTGCTGTTCCCCACAAAGATAAGCCCAGTGTTTTAGGATACTCACCATGCTCTTGTGTATAAGTTTCGATTAAGTTTTCTGCGGCTTTTCTGCCGACATCCCAGGCTGTTTCGGTGGGTAAGGCGCGGATATCTACTGAGTAAAAGTTTTTCCCCGTAGGTAAAACTTCCGGTCTGCCGCGTGTGGGTGCGCCGGAAGCACCACTGGGGACGTATCCGCCATCAAGTCCATGTAGTAAGTTGGTGATTTCTGCGGGGGTTTGTTGAAGGGCGGGGAGGAGTTTTGCTTTTATCCAATCTAGGGTTGTGGAGAGGGGGGAAGGGGGGAGGCTGGGAAGTTGTTCTACTAGTTCGGCTGCTTGTTGTTCTAGGAGTTCGACTACATCGCCGATGGTGCGACAGGAGTTAAGTTTCGCGCAGAGGTGTGGAGGCGCGGAGTGAGATAAAGGGAGGGTGAATAAGGCGCTAAATTCGTCGGTGAGGGGGTCTATATCTAATCCCCAGGCTTGGGACAGGGCGCGGGTGATGCCGATGGAATGGCGGTTGGGAATACGGGCGATCGCAACTATTAAGTCGCGTAGTTGTTTATCTTGGGGACATTGCCCAAATATATGCAAGCCGTCACGGATTTGGGCTTCTTTGAGTTCGCATAGATAGCCATCTAATGAGTTTAATATTGATAGTTCAAAGTTGAAGATGGCTTCTTTGTTTTCTAGTCCTAAGTCGAGGTGGAGGTTTTCTTTGATTACTAATTCGCGGATGCGATCGCGGATGGCTGGTAATCTTGAGGGGTCGAGACTTTCGGCTTCGTAAAATTCATCAATTAAGTTTTCTAACTGTTGCAATGCTCCATACAATTCTGCACGAGTCATTGGTGGTGTGAGGTGGTCGATAATTACAGCTTGGGCGCGGCGTTTGGCTTGGGAACCTTCACCCGGATCGTTGACAATAAACGGGTAGAGGTGAGGCATAGCACCAAGAGCAACTTCGGGATAACAATCGCTGGATAAAGCCAAGCTTTTCCCTGGTAGCCATTCGAGGTTGCCATGTTTGCCCAGATGTACCACAGCATCCGCACCAAAGCATTCCCTTACCCAGTAATAAAAAGCTAAATAAGTGTGGGTTGGTTCTAAATCTGGGGCGTGATAATTCAAACTAGGGTCAATATCATAACCCCGCGCTGGTTGAATACCTACGAAAATGTTGCCGAGTTGAATTCCGGGAATCGGTATATTTTCCCCACTTCCGACTCCCCAACGTTCATTAATACCTTGTTTAACTGATTCTGGTAATGAGGCGAAATATTCCTGATATGCTTCAATTGAGAGGCTTTGCTGAATTGGGCGCAATTCTCTGGCTTCGGGGTCATTGGTTACGCCATCTGTAAGGCGTTGGATTAATTCGTTACCATCTTTGGGTAAATTATCTACTGCATACCCATCAATTTGTAGGGCATTGAGAATTTCTACGCAACTAGCTGGGGTATCTAAGCCAACACCATTGGCAAGGCGACCATCACGATTCGGGTAGTTAGCCAAAATTAGGGCAATGCGCCGTTCTTGGGGTGGTTTAGCTCTGAGGCGTACCCAGTTAGCAGCGAGTTGAGCGACAAAATCAATGCGATCGCTCACTGGTTCATAAACGATGACATCTGTTTCTAAGTCGGAATTGCGTGTTTGCAAAGCTTTAAAAGATACCGCACGGCTAATAATTCTGCCGTCTACCTCTGGTAGTGCCACATTCATCGCAATATCACGGGGAGACAAACCTTGGGACAGCGACTCCCACTGCTCCACCGAACCACCACTGAGAATTACTTGTAAAACTGGCACATCTAATTTTTGCCAAATCTCTGTTTCGGGTGCTTCTGTGTCTAAACGCGCCAGAGAAAAACTAGTAGTATTCAACAAGATGGCAATTTGTTCAGCATCTTTTGGTTGAAAAATTTCACTCAATTCATCTTGTACACTGGGGTCACGTAACGAAGAAACAAACACTGGCACTGGTTGTAAGTTTGTGTGCGCTAAAGCTGCACACAAAGCATCAATCACCTGAGTATTTCCCGCCAAATAATGAGCGCGGTAGAACAAAATACCCACTTTGGGGGAATCGGGAATCGAGAATAATTGATTTTCTTCCCCCTTGTCCCCCTTGTCCCCCCTGTCTCCCTCATCTTCCTTATCCCCCTCATCTCCCCACTCATACAAACCCACACGAGGAACAATCTGCGGCGGTAGGGGTTGAAAGGATGTTTCTAAACAAGTGTCAGCAATAAATTGCAAAGCATTAGCAAAATTATTAACACCGCCTTCATTGAAGTATTGCCATACTTGGTTAACAATCTCTACAGGTACAGTAGATTGAGCAACTAATTCTGGGTCAAGCGCGTCATCCCCTGGCATTACAATTAAGGTTGTACCGTTACGTTGTACAATTTCCTGCACCACTTCTAAACCGTAACCCCAATATGCACGTCCGCCTAAAAGACGTAAAATAATTACCTTGGCGAGTTCCAAAACTTGCTCGCTGTATGTATCAATAGTGATTTGTTGTTGTAACTGCAATAAGTTAGCGACTCTTAATGCAGGAAAATTTGTCGGTAATTTGGTAACTGCTGCTGCCAAAGTTTGAATGTCAGTATCCGCAGCCGTAATAAATACAAACGGTGCGGGAGTTTGTTCTAAAAACATTAAACTTTCTGACTGATTCCATCCGACTGATTTAGCATTTATTCGGTGCATGATCCCGCCTTACCGTCTTAAACTGTTGGTTAGAACACGATTAAAGAACATTTCAGCCTAGCACAGCCAGTTGCTAAACCAGAGCTTACGCTCTCCCATAAACTGGTTCTTCAACCCTTCTCACTAGACTTTGAAAATGCTTAGTTCACCTGATTTGAGCTTTTCTCAAAATTTGCCTTTAGTTGTATTTAATCAACTTGGGGAATTATTACAGCAAATGGCTCAATCTGTGGAGACTTCTATGCTAGTGCTAACAGAAGCTGTGCTGGCAAGAATTGTCATATCTGAAGAATGGCAAAGTCAAAGATTCACTTTGGTGGTTTCAGAGCAGTTTAGTGCGCTATTACTAGGCATTTTGACGCAGGAGGAGCAGCAAGCACAAGAAAATCCCCACTCCTCACTCAGCACTCAGCACTCAGCAACGCCACTTGCTACAACGGAGGGAACCTCCGCAACGCAGTGGCTCCTCAGCACTCGGCTGACGTTTAATTCAGAGGCGATCGCCTCCTTTGTTAGCAACTTGAAGGGTTTGTTTGCTAATGATTCCGAGACTTATCAAAATCTTGACTACTACAGTCAAATTCTCCGTCCTAATGATGCTACCCTCCAAAGTCAATTCACGCTGTTGTTATTAGAATATCTGCTACCTCAAAAGAATCAGGCGGTAGCAGAATCTCTGAATACAAGTCCGTCTGGAAATTTTTGTCAAGCGATTGAAATTGCTTTACAAAAACAAATTTCCCAAGAGCGATTGTTAAATCAAGTTACGACTCAGATTCGCAAAAGTTTAGATTTGCCAGTGATTATGGCAACTGCGATCGCCCAAGTGCGCGAGTTTTTGAAGTTAGACAGGTTAGTAATATATAAATTTGCAGGGTCAAGGGTCAATACCCAAAACTCCACAGACAATGGGCAAAGTCCTGCTCCAACCCTCATCCCAGACTGGCAAAAGTATGGTGGTTGTATCGTTTATGAAGTCAAGGCGACGGATGAGATTCCTTCAGTGTTACATTCCCAAGAGACAAATTGCTTTACTCGCCATTCTCCTTGTTGGGATAAGTATCGCCAAGGTTTTACCTTAGTAGTAGAAGATGTGGAAAAAACTTATGCGTTGGAAGAGTGTTTGTTGAATTTTCTCCGCGCTAATCGTGTTAGGGCAAAGTTAGCAGCCCCAATTATGTTTGAGGAAAAACTTTGGGGACTGTTAATTGCTCATCAGTGTGATATTCCGCGCCAGTGGAATGAAAATGAGCGCAATTTACTTTCTTCCATTGCTGAACAATTAGCGATCGCTATTCATCAATCAGAGTTAATGCGATCGCTCACTCAAGAAAAACAAACTCTCGAACAACGGGTATTAGAGCGCACAATGGCTTTACGAGATGCTTTATTAGCCGCTGAAGCTGCAAGCCGTTTACGTAACGAATTTCTTGCCACCATTAGCCATGAATTACTAACACCGTTAACTTATGTAATTGGGATGTCTTCTACTTTGTTACGTTGGCCGATAGGGGAATTGAGTCAACGACAGCGCGATTATTTGCAAACCATCCACGACAGTGGCGAACATTTATTAGAAATGATTAATGACATCCTGGATTTATCACAAATCGAGGCTGGGAAAACAGTTTTAAATATTAATGAGTTCTCTTTAGCAAAGATAGCAGAAAGTGCTATTTCCGCCTTAATTGATAAAGCTAATAACCAACAAGTTACGCTCAAACTCGATTTACAAATTGATCCCCGACGCGATATCTTTAGTGCTGATGCCGAGCGTATCGAACAGATTTTATGGAATTTGTTAACCAATGCCATTAAATTTACACCAGAAGGTGGTAGTGTCACCCTCAGAATTTGGGTAGAAGATAATACTGCTGTTTTTCAAGTTGAAGATACAGGAATTGGGATTTCAGAAGAGCAATTACCATTAATGTTTGAGAAATTTCAGCAGCTAGATACACCTTATCGTCGCCGTTATGAAGGTACCGGACTTGGTTTAGCTTTAACTAAACAACTTGTCGAACTGCATCGTGGTCGAATTGAAGTAGAATCGACTGTGGGTATCGGCTCTATCTTTACTGTCTGGATACCTCCACAGTCCACGAAAGTTCTCAGTGCTGAGTCATAGCATCGTGAGATAACTATAGTAATCCTATTCGAGATCAACCACAGAGACAATTTAAAAGCTTGAATGCCAGGAATAGTAAGACTTTTTTTCCTCCTGCCTCCTGCCTTCTGTTATAAGGGAGACAAGAGAGAGATAGATTTGGAATTATTTAGGGTTGCTATATGTAATCAATGTGAATATAAAAGTCAAACACAAATAAAAATCATACTATGGCAGAAATTGAAGACTTAGGTGTAAGTGTAGAAGAATATTTAGATGGATTGGCCGCAGGCATTGATATTTTAGAATTGAGGCGATTAGAAGCTAGGGGGATTCCTACCCATTTAGCTTTAGAATTGATGAAAATTATGCCAAAAGTAGTTGATGGCACAGCTACGCCTGAAGAAGTTGTCAGAGGGCTAATGATTATGTCTCCATCTCTCAGACAGCAACTTGAATAATTGAGATTGTATATACAGTAGTTCTATCTCTAATGACCAATGACCACTTAATTCATACCTTAAAAAACGGACTGATTGTATCTTGCCAAGCGCCTGTTGATTCACCGCTATATGAACCAACTATTATTGCTGCAATGGCGCAGGCTGCGGTTAATAATGGTGCTGTTGGGGTACGCATAGATACTCCAACTCATATCCGTGCGGTAAGAGAGCGAGTGCAAGTACCGATTATTGGGTTATGGAAACAAGTCATTCCTAAATATGATGTATACATTACACCCCAGTTTCATCATGCTGTGGCTGTAGCTGTGGCTGGAGCCGATATAATTGCGATCGATGCTACAACTAGGCATCGTCCTGGTGGTGAGACAGTCGCAGAGATCATCAGCCACATACATCAGGAATTAGACAAACCAGTGATTGCTGATGTTGATACAATTGAAGCCGCCAAAGCTGCTGCTGGTGCTGGTGCAGATATAGTGGCGACAACTCTTTATGGCTATACTCCCAAGACTAATAATGATTCTCCGCCTAGTTGGGAACTGCTAACGCAAATGCTAGAGGAGTTAAAGATTCCGGTAATTTGTGAAGGTGGAATTTCTTCACCGCAAATGGCACGTCACGCTTTAAATTTAGGTGCTTATGCTGTTGTCGTTGGTACTGCAATCACCGGCATAGATTTGCAAGTAAAGAATTATCAACGGATCATGCAAAACGGAGAATAATTGTTGAAGAATACTATCCCACGGAATTCCTGATACAAATTCCTTGGCCTGCTCTTAACACTTTAGGGCAGGTTTATTTTTCTGATTCAAATGAAACTTTTTCTCAAAAGTATCTTAATCTTAATTAACGGATAACAGAGAATTGGGAGCAGGAAACAGATTCCTGTTTTATTCCCTTATTCTCTAGAAAAGTCTAATTTCCAGCTTGATATTTGTAAAGGGTCGTTATAAGATGACAGAGTTTAGTGATAATAGGTGGCAATAACTATGAGCTTTTCCAGCATTGCTATTGAGCAACGTTCTAAAGAAGCTCAAGCTCTGAAGTTTGTTCTGGGTTACAGTTTGGTGGGTTCTCTGGCGTTGCATGTTGCATTGCTGGGTTCTGGGATAGGCAACTTTTTGACAAGATTACCCGCTGATGATAAAGAACCGATAGAATTAGCGATCGTAGATGCTCCAGCTACTCCAGAACCAGAAATAGAAAAAGCTCTGATAGAAGAAAAAAAGGAACCACCTCAGCAAGTTGTATCTCAGCCTGAAACTCGAATTCCTGAAAGGTCGCCTGTTATTCCTCAACAACAGTCAGTAGCAATTGCTCCAGTCCAAAAATTTGTTGAAAAGCCTCAAATTCAGCCTGTTCAACAGCAACCCAGACAAACTATCCAATCAGGTAAACCTTCAACCACTGTCAAAACTAATCAGACATCTCCAGGCACTGGTGGTGGTTCTGGTTCTAGTGCTACGTCTGAATCAACCAGTACTAATAACGGTGGCAGTTCAGGATCGAGTGGTGGTACGGGAATTTTAACTGGGAGTGGTAGTGGTATAGGTGTAGGTGTTGGTAGTGGCAGTGGTACAGGTACTGGCATCGGTAACGGTAATGGTAGTGGCACAGGCACAGGCACAGGTACTGGAAGTGGCACTGGTACAGGCACTGGAATTGGTAACGGTAATGGTAGTGGCACAGGCACAGGTACTGGCACTGGCATCGGTACTGGTACTGGCACTGGTACTAGTGATCCTGTAGCGGTAGCACCAAGGCCAGCTAAAATTGCAGCACCAGCTAATCGTAGTAGCGGTAATGGCCGTGCCGCCTGTCGTCAGTGCGATAATAAGTATCCCGAACAAGCCAGACGCAGAGGTATTGAAGGCAAGGTAGAAGTTGCCGTTGATACTGATGCCAAAGGGAATGTAACTAACGTTAGATTAACTCGTTCTAGTGGTAATAGGGAGTTAGATGAAGCCCATCTAAGACAAGCCCGTGATTGGAAATTGAAGCCAAGTGAAAGTGGTAGACAAGGCGTATCAATTTCTACCGACTATGCGATTCGTGGCTCCCGGAGATATCGAGAAGCCCAAGAACGTAAGCGACAAAGACAAGCTAGAGAAGCCGAACAAAGAAATCAACCAACAGCCACTGCTAATCAAAGTACAACTAGCGAAACTCCCAGACGTAGGCGACGTTTAACTTCTGGAACTATTGTTGATGTTCCTCCAGAAAGAAGAACAATCACAGAAGCAGCAGCTACATCTGAAAGTACTCCGTTACGCCGTCGATTACGCCCACGTACCAACACTGCTGCACCAGCATCACGTCCGAGTCAAGCAACAACATCCAGTGGTGAAAATAACGCCCCAAGATTGCGTCGCCGCCGTCGTCCAGATTCTGCAACTACATCCGATAGTGCTAGTAGGTTGAGAAATGCGCTGCGCCGTTCTCGACCATCATCTGAGTCTGCGCCTGCGGAGCCTAAACCATAGTAGGAAGAAAGAGGTTAGGGGCTAGAGGCTAGATTTTGACCAGTGTCTGGCCTCCATATCATTAACTTGCTGTTTTAGCGTGGATATCTGAGACAAGGCGATTTATTATCGGTGGTGGCTTCATCACCATAAATTGCCAAGGTATGATACCCAGGGTCAGAATCTGTGTACAGCACTCGAAATGTATAAAGCTTACTTTTGCCTTGTGCTTCAGTAATGATGGTTAACAGTGTTTTATCTGTGTTGGGAAGTCCGGGAATTTTTTAATTTGGGAATGCGTCGCAGTTGAATGACGTTGGCGGCGGAGTTTTTACAATCTCCAGAATTAAAATTTTGATTTTGTCCGAACTGGGTACAAACTGGCCCATCAAAGTCTATGGTTACTTGTGATGGATCATTTAACCAGACTTTTTTAATTGTTTCACCAGCCGGTAAAAAGCTTAAATTTGTACCTTGCACATAGGATACGGTAATAGTTGGTTCTACACCACTTAAACCTTGTGCTTGACAAGAAAGCATAGAACGCAAAACGCTATTCTGGGCTATGGCTCGGCCAGCTAATAATATTACCCCGATGGAAACAATTAAGGAGGCCAGAGAGAAGAAAGGAGGAAATTTGGCATTTTTCATGACTGCGATCGCTAAACTAAGTCAAAATTAAAACTGTAACTGCTGATTGACATAGACTTCCACTTCTTTACCCGCCGCGATAAACCACACGTTAGTTTGTTGAGTTAATTGGGCAATTGCTTGCTGATTACGTTGAGAAATTTGGGGAATTACAGAGTTAAAACCACCTTCTAATACCCCAGCTAAAATGTTACGTCTGGGATTAGTGTTACTCACAATCGTACCTGTAGCAGTTGTTGTGACTACTTGAGCCTCTGTACGGTTAAATAACTCTGCGGCTTTACCAATACCGCCCAATACAAATAACCCTAAATCCATACTTGCAATCGAGCCACTAGCATTAGGAAATTTATTTGCGATTAAAGGTCTGCCTTTCACACCACGAATAATAATCGCATTTTTAGGCAAGGTTGTTTCTGTCAAAACACCGTCCTTTTGGGAGACAATTTTGGTTACGTTCAACTGCAACAAACCTTGCTCAGACAGAGATTTAATTTCAGCTAATAACTCAGTTTTTGCCGGAATTGCAACTTGACCATCGATAGATTTTAAAGGTTGTTTTAATTGAATGACAAAGACATTTTTATCTTCATCATCATCTTTGTCATTACCTCTGGTTCTGGTAGTTTCGCCAAAAATCGCTGTAGCAACTACGGCTTTAGTACTAGTACCAACTGCTACTGTCTTCGGCCCTTGAGTTTGAGTTGTACCAAGTCCAGGATTTGTTTGAGGTTGTGGTTGGGTTTCGGGTGGTGTTACTTCTGGTGATGTCACTCTATTATTATCAACTGGGGGAACTTGACTGATATTCACTCCCGATGTTCCAGTTGTGGAAACTTGACCATAACTGCCTAATTTAGCCAACTTTGACCATTCTTGCAGCGGATCTGGTGGCGCAGGTGGAGTTGTCACAACTGCTTGTGGTGGTGGTAAGTCTGGTACTGAGCGAGTTTCCGGGATAACGGGTGGCACAACAGCAGGTCTTGCTAGTGGTGGATTAACTTGACGTGGAACATACACTACCTGGGCTGGTGCTTGGACTGCTGGCCGGACATTTCTGATGGCTGTACGGTTAGGTCTACTATCTACTGATGAAACCAACCTAACTGGATTTCTCAGGCTTTGTTGGGATGCGGCGACATCATCGGCTTGTTCGGCTAGGGCTAATTTGGTTTTTAAATCTTCGATTTGTTGTTCTAAGTCTTGCTGGCGGGGTGCTGTATTGGTTGCGGCTGGAGTGGGAACGGAAACAGGCCGAGTCGCTGATTTTTGACCACCACCGCTCATAATTTGGGATAAAAAGCCACCAGCTAACAAAACTACTACTAAGGTGGCAGAGCCGACTAAAGTTAATTTAGCAAAAGGATTTGATGATAGGGGTTGGGTGGTTTTAACTTCTTGTGGTTCTTCGATTAAAGCTTCGGGAATGTCTAGCTCTTCGGTGGCTTCGACATTCACAGTTTTTGATTCTTCTTCAAAACCTACCAATCTGGCAATTTTTGATTCCCAATCGGAAGATTCTGCGTGTTTTTGCGAATCGGAATGAGTGCGATTTGTTAGCCCTTGGGGGTGAATTTCTGAAGAAATGGAATAAGAAGTCATAGTATATGGCTTTGGTGATAATGTTTAAGAACAATTTTTGTCTTTTATGTCACATATATTGTAAATTTGTAGCCGTGCTTCGCCAAGACGGTAAGCAGCTAAATGCCAAGATAGCGGTTTGTCTGGTAATGATGTTAAGGATTCATCAACAACCTGGACGAAAATTTGTTTATTAAAAGAACTGGATACTCCTAATTTGTCATAATTAGTAAAGCTTAATTGGTGAGCATACATTTCTACTTTCCAGGTTCCTTCTGTGATTTTGGTAGGTTGGGAAATACTATCAATCACTAATACATATTCACTACCTTTATTAATAGTTTGAAATTGTGAGCCAGATTTTAAACTTGTTATTTCTAAGAGTAATTTTTGTTTAATGTTATTGGATACCATCTGAGAACTAATATCCCAAGCTGTTTGCGGTGGTTGTTGATCTGACCAAGTGAGCATTAAACTCATGGTTTCACCCACAAACCGCCGAATGGTTTCGGGATATCTTTCAAAGCTGGGTTTAGGATCTACTGTGATGGCTTGACCATCTATCAGTTGTACTAAACTTTGTGGTGTTAATTGTTGTTTCAGAGCTTGTAACATTGACCCATGAAACATTAATAGTAGTAAGGCAAATATATTTAACCCAAAAGTAGCGACGGCAAATAAAGGGAGAATGTTGCTTTTTTTATTTTCGGTTTTGAGTATTTGCATGAATAATATTTATCTGAGAAAATTACTGTTTGATTTATTATTGAGACATTGCTTGGTTTGGTCATCTGGGGAATTATATTCATCTATTAAACATAAGTTCCGAATTTCATAAATTTCTAATTTATCTGTGCGCGTACTGTATATAGCTTTTTGTAAATCTGTGCTGTTTTCACTCAAGGGGTAGGGAAAATAATCAACTGCACGGACTAATAAATCTTTATTAAATGCTGTAACTTTGCGGCGATTATCGGAACGTTTGGTTTGTACTAAGTCCGCTACCATTCCGACTCGCCATTTACCAGGCGCAATTTTTTGGGGCGGATAAAGGCGCTTGATGACTAATTGGGCGGTGATGTTTTGGCTGGAGTTGTTAGCAAAAACTTCTGGGGGTGTAAGTTCAGCGATCGCACTTAACAAACCTTTACGAAAGTCTTCGGAAATTGCAAAACTCGCTATCCAAGTACTAGTGGTGACGTTTCTGTTCCCACCTTTGAGCGTTCGCACTTGAATTCCTGGGTCTGGTTTAGGTTTGGCGACTTCTTCAATATTTTGGGGTGGTAAGTTTCCTGACCAGTTAAACATCGCGGTCATGGTTTTACTGACAAACAGGCTGATGCTTTCCGTGTCTCGTGCTAACTCATCAGTGACCGTGGGTGTCTTACCATCAATCATCTGTACAAAGTTGGGTGGTTTTCTCAGACTCAGTTGCCGGATGTTTAAACCTTGAATAATAAATAAAATTAACACTAAAATTTGCAAACTGAAAGTGGCGATCGCAAAAGTTGTCAATACACTTCCTGTTTGTTTGGATTGTCTTTTTTTAAGTAGATTGACCATACGATCACCTTCTAAGGAGTCAGAAGTCAGGAGTCAGAATTCAGAATAGAGTTAGCATAACTTGTTAGCAGTCTACTAACTTCTTCAAGTTGTAGCGTTAATGCTGAAGTACTAGCATATTCCAAATCATTTGTCAGAATTAAATAGTAGCGGCATTCTTCTAAAGAACCTTGAGCAATATTCATAAATCTTACTTTATCAACTTTGCTCTTCTTCTTAAAACCTTCAGCTATATTTGCAGCAATAGAAATGGCTGCTCGTTTAAACTGAGAAGTAAGTACATACATTTCTGATTTCGGAAAATCTCTCGTTAACTTATATATTGATAAAACAAATTGATGTGCTTTCTGCCAAACTAATAAATCTTGAAATGTTTTAGCTGGTTGTCTCATTTATTCTGACTCCTGACTTATGACTTCTGAATTCTAAACACAAGGCTAAATTCTATTCCTCACTAAAGTTTCAGTATTATTAATCGCGCTGAAAACTGCAAACCCTCCAGCCGCAGCTAAAAATAAAGATAACAACGGCGCTAAAATTCCCAAAAAGATAATAAACCACATTAAATCCGGACTGGCGTTAATATCTTGTCCGGGGCCATTAATAATCACTGCGGATGTTAATGCAGCCACAATATTAAAAGAAATTTTGGCAATTCCCGCTGCTAAAAAGCCTGTAATCCACGCAAAGATTGGCTTACCAGCAACAGGTAATAATGAAGCCCCGACTGCTATGGGGCCTAAAGCTGCTATCAGCAACATCGTAGCTTCTAGCAAATTTTGAAAAGCATATTGTAATGAAATTAAAAAGTTTTTAATAGTTGTTTGTCCCGTATTACCTAACAGCGCGTTAAATGCTGCATCAGTGATAATTCCTGTACCGAATTTAATTTGATTAACTTGATTTTCTAATCTATCTATCCAAGTTCTATTACCATATCTATTTCTATATTCTTGCCAGAGGTCATCAATTTGTTCAGTGGCTTTATTTAAACAGTCAGTTTGTTGTTGACCAGTGAGTGCTTGACAAGGACGCAGTAACGAACCTGCAACTTCTTCCGCCACACTCATGCTGATGGCTTGCTGATAAGTTTGTTCAGCATCGGCGGTGGTGACTACTTGTTGATTTACCGTATTAATAAAATTCCTCACACCCAAAGTTAGGTTAGAAAGTACACTACCATTGCCAGGGTTACTTAATAAAACTACCACCACAAACGGCCAAATTAACCCAGATATCGGGCGGGAATATTCACTGTAAATGACATCTTTCAGCCATTGCACCATGAAAAATAACAATGTCCCAACAGCAAAAAATACACCTAAATTGGTGATAGCTCCATATAAGTTATTACTAGTGTCATTTTGTAATAAATTCACCCATTGATTATCCCAGCTTTCAGCGATACTTTTAGCTGTTGTTGCTCCATTTTCTAGAGTATCTGTAATGCCGGGAAAAACTTGTGCAAGATAAAGCTGCATTTTAAATCACATTGTTTGATGATTAATAATTACGGTTCGCGTCCAAATAAGTCTGTTTGCGAAGCAGTCCGTAAAAGTCTTGCTGCTTCTGTAGCTGAATCAACTCGCCGAGCGCGGTTTGCTTCTTCAATTTGCTGAGAAATATTTGCTAAATTTAAATTTGAGTATTGTATTGACTGATTTGTTTGAATGGTTTGAGCAAGATTTTCGGCAACGATTTTGGATTGTTCTTGGAGGATTTTAACAGTTGTCTCTTGTTGTATACTCGATTGACATAAAGTTTGGTTAGCAACATTTGCCATACCACCTGTATTTGCTATCTGACATACCTGGTCTTTAATTTTGTCAAGAAAACTATCAGCATCTTCAATAGTCTGGGCAATAGTTTCAATACTTCTTTCGGTATCTTCTAATTTAGTTTTTACGCGTATTTGTCCCTCTCGACCCAGAACCCCAACTACAGCCCCGCGAGTAACTATGCGATTAACTTCATTACTCACGCCTGCGCCATTAACTGCGGAATTATTTTCATATCTTCCTGAAATGGAGTTAATAATAATATCGTTGCGTACTTGTCTCCCGGCTGATACTGGATCAGGTAGATTCAATTCACCACTATAATTACTCAGCGCACCTTGAGTTCTAATATCTAATGGTCTAAAAGTTTCATTGACATTGCTTCTGAGATAGTTTTGTAAATCTACAGAATAATATTGAAAATCAGTCCAAACTTTGCCGAGCTGTGCCATCGCTGGCAAAATTAATAAGCTAGAAAAGACTAATGTAAATAAAGTTGTTTTCCGCATAAATTTACCTGAAATTGTGTGAGGAATTGAATTTAAGATAATTAAAATTGGCAAATTTTCTCCCTTACTTTCTGCTCTCTGCCCCTGCTATCTCAATATGTTTTCTTATATGCTTAACAGCTTATCCACCTCGTAAAGACGCTAATAATTGACGGGCAAAGATAGAAACTGCTTCGTATTTATCACTGTGTTGCTGCATGGCTTTTCTACGAGCAGTTTGCTCATGGGGGTTATTAGCAACTACCGCTAATTGTTCGTAACCTGGATAGTAGCGGCAAAATGTATAAATGCCGTTATCATCTAATAACCATTGGCTGTAAACTCCTTCTTTGCGCGGGAAAAAGCTTTCAGAAGCATTACGGGCAATAATATCGCGGGGATATTTCAAAATATTGATGAAACTATCAACAGCAACTGGTTGAATCCGTCCGATGAGTCTGGTGGATAAGTTTTGCAGAATTTTGGATGAGGCTTTAGATTTAGCAATTGTATCGGGGTCTTGGGCTGATAAGATAACGCGAATCCCGGCTTTGGCACCGTTGGCGCAAATTCTGCCTACTAAGTCAGCGATTTGGTCAAATTCAAACAAAATTGGCGCTTCATCAATAAAGAAGATAGAAGCTGGACTGCTTAAAGCACGGCGCAAGGCGGCGGAATAGGCGCTTAGGGAAAGGACGGCTGCATCTTCGTTATCAGCTAGGTTTCGCAAGGCAAAAACCAATAATTGGGCATCGGTGGGAAAGCTGGATGGCGCAGAAATGGCTTGTCCGACGCGGCTAGATAGCCAAAACCGCAAGCGCAGTTGAATTTGACTAAGTGCATCTTCGACTCGACCACTCACAGAATCGAGACGCAGATGTTCTGGTGAACAGAAATAAAGAAAATCTTGTAAAGTCGGAGTTTTTTGCCATTCTGGGCTACCAAATCCGCCATTGATGGCGAGGCGATAGCGTTCTTGAATACCTTCATCGGCAAAAAAGGCTCCTAATGCGAGGTTAAGGAGAGAACGTACAGTTTGCGAGAGGAGTTGATTTTCGCTTGATGAGCCTAAGACCATTGTCATTAAGGCTGATTCGAGAAAGGCGACATAATCCAGGAGGCGATCGCGTTGTTCTTCGGGAGAAAGCGATCGCAAATCCGGTTGTTCAAATAAGTTATTCGATTGTTTGGAAATATCAAAGTATGCCCCATTCCCTTCCATAAACTCGGTGTAGTCGGTAAAGGTCGATGAGCCATCTGGTTTGGGGAAATCTAGGGCGACGACGGGAATATTATGAGCTAAAGCCTGAGTTAAAATTCCCGATACCAACACCGATTTTCCGGCGCGGGTAGTAGCAAACAACGCCAGGTTTTTGTGTTGGTGAAACATATCTAAATGTATGGGTGTGCCACCTTCTTCAGCAATTAACTCAAAGCCATATTTATCGCCGGCTTTGGTCATGACTAACGGCATTAATCCCGGTACTTCACTGGTTAAATACAACTGTCTACGGTTAAAGGGTTTAACTAACAAACCTTCCCAAACTATCGGCAGAGATTGTAACCAAACTTTCCAAGCATATTCTGTTTCTCGAATTACCTGCGCTGGCCGTTGAAAACAGTTTTCAATATATCTGACGGCTTCATCTAATTTTACTTGGGTGGGACGATGCACAAAAATGGCAATTCCTGTATGAATCGGTACGGCTCCTTCATACAATTGTTCTTGGGCTGCGACCGATTTTTTTAATTTTAATTGGGCATTGACATCAATTGTTTTACTTTTTTCCTGTGCCAAAAGTGCTGAAACATTTGACTGTTTCAACACTCGTTGTAATGTGGTCTTGACTATAGCGGGATTGGCGGCGGTTAATTGGCAAAAGATTTCTGTATCAACTACGCTTTCTCTCGCTAATAATTCCCATAAGTACCGTAGTTGCGAAAATTTATTCGGCCAACCACCGGGCTTTTCTAAAAAGGTCATTGCGCCGACATAGTGATTGTTGATATATACCCAACGGCGATCGGCACGAGGTACAGTCGATTCCATCAGTAAAGTTGTACTGTGGATATTCTCGACCAACAATTTGCTACTTGCTAACTCAGAGTTAACTTGTTCGTGTAATCCTGTTTCATCTAATGTAAGTAATTGCGGAATTTCTATGGGGGTTGTATCGTTAAATCTCAACCAAACTTCTTCCCAAAGTTCTTCTGCACTTAAAGGCTTAATATCTAATCCCATTTTGTTAGATAACAACTGTTCCCAACGGCAAAAACCTTGTTTATAAGCCTCGGTAATCACAGTTTCAATGCGTTGATTTTCGATTTCTTCCAGTTCGCCTTTAAATTTCAGCCACCAAGATTCTGCTCTAGCCAAGAGTTTTTCAATCCAATCATCGGCATTAGTAGAATTTGGTTCTACGGTATAAGTGACGTAAATACGTAAAAATTTCGGTTTGCGAATGCCAGAGTTAGTCAACTCTCTAATTCTGGCTCTTTCTGCCATAATTAAATATTTAATATCATTTGATGGCGTACTTTTAATTAAATCTGCTAGTTCTTGTTGACGCTGTTTATCGGAACTAAAAGACCCTATATGTAAGGTCATTCTTTCACCTTCCGGGATATCTTTTAGACCAGATTCAATATTATTAAATATAGTATTTATTTGTTCACTTCTTAATGTAGTATGGATGCCTTTACATTCAAAGCCAAAGACAAAGCAAAATCTATCTCTTTGCGTGCCTTTCGCTAAAATATAAGCGCCAAGATCACGTCCATCCACTGCAATGCGGAGCATTGTTGCTAGGTGTAAAGCGTCTTCAAATGGCGTTAATCTACTTTCGTTTCCTGGGGTGCCGATGCTCTTTTTTCCGATTTTTTGCTTCATGATTAATTTCCAGCAAGCTTTGATAACGAGCAAAGCCTCTAGTCCAAGTGGGAACTCCGATAAATTTGCTTAAAAAAACGCCAACTCCTACCACCAGATAAGATCCACCAAGTTGCGATTCCCCAACCAGCAATTAAAAATGTCCACAACCATTTTTGAAATTCATCGGTGAATAAGCCACCAAAAACGCCATTGATAATAAAGTAGGAAGTTAGGGCAATTACTAACCAAGGAAAAATTTGATCGGCAGGAATTGGCCCTAATGATGGTTGTGCGCCTAAAATCTGGTTGACTGGTCGAAAATCTTGCTCTCGTTCTTCAGACATACCATTAATTACCAATCACGAAGCCTGTCATGACATCGGCAATTGTGACAGCCAAAACAACTAACAATGGGGTTCTAGCAATACTTTGCCAGTCTTCATCTTTCCGCACCGCATTAATTACCCCAATTAACGAAACTGCAATATAAAGCAGGTAAATTCCTCTCAGGACGTTGAATATTAAACTAACGGCTGTTTCTGTACCAGCACTATTAGTATTAGCACCTTGTGTAAGATTAGTTTTGAAAAATCTTTCGGCTTTGCCAAAAAATTGGGCTTGGGCTGGGGCAGCCAAGTAATCTAACCAAAATAAGCTTAAAATTACTATTGGTACCAAGATTTGTAATGCAATCCGCCAACGGCTGGGTAAATTGACCAATTGCCCAATTTGTTGTATCGATATAACAATTAAACTACCAATTAATAAACAAAAAAGCAGTACAGGGCTGTGTAAGCTGATCACACTCAAAAATACAGTGCAAGCCAGCAAAAATGGCATTGACTCTAAAAAGGTAATCCGCCAAAATTTCAATTTTTCTTTGATATTAGGCAATTTATTTCCAGTATTCTGATTGCCAATTTTGCGAATGTTGTCTGCTCGATAACCCTGTCTAAACATTTGTGAATTTCCTTAGTTATTTAAAAAAAGTTAGTTGTTGTTGATGGAAAACCATGTTAATTTATCACAAATGATGATTCATCTAAGAAAAATTATGTACCAAAATTATGATATATATCCAGGCTCTTATTAATTATTAAGAACCAGTTAACCAGTTCTTAACATTGAGTAAAAGCTAAAATACTTTAGATTTTTTTAAGTTTTTGTTTTGGCAGATAATTCTCTTCTTTAATTTTATTTATTGCAGAGTTCGTTGATTTCATCAAAACTTTTTACTCCTGAAAAATTTACTTAAATGTGATATTTTCGCCTGGATAAATGCTATACAGTTAAACAATTTATGATTGATACTCTATTGATTGCAGTTTGTAACTCACTATGTGTACTGAAATAGAAAGCTAGTGTAATTGTGCAACAGTTGTCAATCAGGATAATAGATGTTGTTTGCTGAAATCAGGGATATTTTTTACACAGCGATCGCCTCAGCTTGTATTCCTACAGGCAGATAACCACTGTAGCGTTAATCTGTGATTATGCTTAGGACTGAAACGTGATTTTAGAGCTTTTTCATCAACGAGCGATCGCTTATAATACTGGTGATAATTAGCAGTAAATGAGCTTTGCTCTACGTGATTACCCGCAATTTTCTTGAGGTTGATCTGGAGCATTGGCACGTTTTTGTGAAAGAACTGTAATTTATCAGTAATTTTGTCAAGTCTAGCACAATCAGTAATATTTTTTTTACATAAAAAGAATAAACAATTTGCTATAAATGGAACTAAACAGCCAATTAGCTGCATTGGGCAACTCAAGCCTACACTGATGCCTAGCACAGTTGTAATCGGGAAATGTACGGTGAATGGGCAAGATAGGGTTTTAATTTCACCCAGTAAACTACTGAAGTAAACGTTACTTTTCCGCAAATAACAGTAGGTTTAGTTGAGTAATTATGAAAATTATCAAAAAATCTAGATAAGAGTTTTCTTGGTGTCGAAGATAACTCATAATATCTTCACATTCTAGCGAAGAATTCTATAAGTTTCCGATGACTACGAATGCTCGTTTACAAGCAATTTTAACTGACACACCGATCGGGACTGTATTACCAGCGATCGCCCAAGTCAACTTACCTAACTGGTGGTTAGCTGGAGGCGCAGTCCGCAACAGCGTTTGGCGGGTAGTATTTGGCGAAAACTGTGCCTTAGTCATCAATGACTTTGATATTGCCTTTTTTGATGAAATCGGCGATCGTTCTCAGGAATTAGCAGCCAAAACCAGTCTTACAGAGAAATTCCCTAACTATAAGTTTGATGTTAAAAATCAGGCTAGTTTTGCGCGGTGGCGGACTGGTAAGCGTACTTATACTAGTACGGAGGATGGGATACAAGATTGGTTACACACCGCCACTGCTGTTGGTGTGAGGTTAAATAGCCAAGGTGAATGGGAGTTTTTGACACCTTACGGACTAGATGACTTGTTTTCTGGCATTATTCGACCAACACCAGCCCATATTCACAACCCAGATGCTGATAACAAAGCAGCAACGTTTCTCTCTAAGTGTCCCCATCTGAGATTGGCATAATTATGGTTTATCAAGAACAAATTGCGATCGCCACCAAAGGTCATGGCGAAATGCACGATTTGACTGAGAAAGTCCATCAAATCGTTAAAAAATCTGGTATTCGGGCTGGGATGGTGAATGTATTTAATATTGGCAGTACGGCTGCTATTGGTGCGATTGAATTTGAACCAGGACTACAACAAGATTTACCAGCCATCCTCAACAAACTCATTCCCCCCAGCCGTGATTATGGACATGAAAAAACCTGGCACGATGGTAATGGACATTCGCACCTACAAGCGACTTGGCTAGGCCCTTCCTTCACCGTTCCTGTGCAGAATGGTAGGTTAGTTTTGGGTACTTGGCAGCAAATTTTTCATTTGGAATGTGATATCAAACCCCGCCAACGTCAAATTATGGTGACAGTCTACGGCGAGTAATTTTGTACCGATTTTTAAACAGATTTGCCGGAATGTGTCAGGATGAATTTTTCTAAATCATGATACTGACCATTCCAAAAGTCATGCTGTTTCATCACCCCTTGACTTTGAAAACCCAATTTCTCTAACAGTTTTTTAGAAGCGACATTTTCTAGCATGACTTAGGCAACTACAAACTTTACCTTTATCTCGTGAAAACCAAATTTTAAAATTGATTTTAATGCCTCAGTCATAATCCCTTGCCTCCAAAAAGTACTGGCAAGTTCATATCCAACTTCAGCACTATCTGATAGTTGGTTCTACATAAAGCCACAAGAACCAATCAAGTTATTATCTGGCTTTATAGTAATTCCCCAACGGATAACACGCCCACTGTGAAAGCGTTCTATTCGTCGTTCAATGAGGGCTATCGCTTCCTCAATTTTTGTGAAAGTATCTAGATCATGAAATTTAGTCACTGCTGGGTCAGAAAACACCCTCAAGACTGCTAAGGCATCTTCAGAGGTTTCCTGGCGTAGAACTAGACGTTCTGTTTCTAGATTTGGGAATGAGGTAAATTCGTAATTCATTTTTATTATTTGTTAACTATATATTATTTTTGAAACATTTGTTAACCAATCATATTAATATTACTTTGCTAACCAATTTTGAGCAGAACAGCTATTAGTTTGTTATCAGTATTAACTCTCAGGATAACTTGCCTAATAGTTTTGATAAAGAATTGTATTGTTGAACAAGCATATACTTATTGATATTCCTATACTGGATATTAATTTCCACACTGTGCGATTTGCACTAGGGGGTTCCAATGGTTCATACTTTTGAGGTGTTGGTTGATATTAAGGAATATGCCGATCAAGCCAACAGTGCCTATCAATGCGGAACGTCAAGATACGAGATTAGTGCTGAGTCAATAGAAAAAGCGGATGGTATGGCAAGAGTTCAGGCCAGAACTGAACATCCAAAAGGTACTGAATATGATGTTAGAGTAACCAGACTCTTGAAATAAATAACAGTCTGGATTCCACAATAAATTTATTAATTGTTCTCGTTTGCTAGTAATAATAAACAATCATTAGTTGTGCAGTTTTCCTAAAAAAATCTATACTTCGTGCAGATACTTGTTGCTATGAAGAAAGTTACAACAAATTAATATCTGCATTATTACTGGAATATTGCATAACTTTATTAAGAGACACTATCACTTTCACGATTTTTGCAACAAATACATAACTAACTGTTCACCAGCGGTATCGATATGGCGTTTTAGTAGCCGCACGGCAGTTTTTGTATCTCGTTGTTTGCAAGCATCTAAAAGTTGATAGTGTTCTTTTTGAGAACGTTCTTGGTAGTCCATTTGTGCCATTTGCATACGCACATAGCGATCGCAATTTATATGCAGATTTTTGATCATTGCTAATAGTCGCGGACGTTCTGCGCTGGTGTAAAGTGCGGCGTGGAATTCCCAGTTAAGTTGCGCCAACAAACCTGCATCGGTAGTTTGATTAGTGGTTTCGAGAATTAACGCTGCTTTTTCTAAATCTGCTGTGCTGAATTTTGGTATCGCTAACTGTATGGCTTGGACTTCCAACGCACTGCGAATCTCACAAATTTCTTGCGCTTCATTGGCTGTGAGTACCGATACCATCGCACCACGATTAAGATGCAGTGTTACCAAACCTTCTGCTTCTAATTGACGCAAGGCTTCCCGCACAGGAATGCGACTCACGCCAAATTGTGTGGCGATTTCATCTTGTCGGAGAGATTGTCCTTCTTGAAAAATGCCGCGTAAAATTGCTTCCCGCAAAGCATCGGCAATTAAATCGGGGGTGCTGCGTTGTTGTTGCAGCACATTGGCAGCTAAATCATTTAAATTCATATTTTATATTGTATACAATTTTAGAAAGATTGTATACAATATCCAAAGTTACAAATAATTCCCTTAACCAAACGGGAGACTAGTTATGAGCATTGCATCTCAAGCAACAGACCGAGTTATTATCTTCGACACCACCTTGCGGGATGGCGAACAATCCCCTGGTGCAACCCTCAATGCAGAAGAGAAATTAGCGATCGCTCATCAACTAGCTCTCCTGGGAGTAGATGTCATAGAAGCTGGTTTTGCTGTCTCTAGTCCGGGAGATTTTCAAGCCGTCAAAACCATTGCTGAACAAGTCGGAAAAGCAGAAGGGCCAATCATTTGCAGTTTAGCCAGAGCCACCCGCAAAGATATTCAAGCCGCCGCCGAAGCTTTAAAACCTGCCGCCCATCCACGCATTCACACTATGATTTCAACATCGGATATTCATCTGCAATATCAGTTGAAAAAGTCCCGTAATGAAGTGTTGGCGATCGCTCAAGAAATGGTGGCTTATGCCAAATCCTTTGTTGATGATGTTGAATTTTCGCCAATGGATGCTAGTCGCACAGATCCAGAATTTTTGTATCAGGTCTTAGAAACTGCGATCGCCGCAGGTGCAACCACAATCAATATTCCTGATACCGTTGGTTACTGCACACCCAAAGAAATCGGAATTTTGATTCAGGGAATTCGGGAAAATGTGCCGCATATTGACAGAGTAATTCTCTCTATCCACACTCAAAATGATTTGGGTTTGGCAACTGCCAATGCCTTAGCGGCTATAGAACATGGCGTACGTCAAGTAGAATGCACAATTAACGGTATTGGTGAACGTGCTGGAAATGCTGCATTAGAAGAAATTGTCATGGCCTTGCAAGTGCGGAAACACTACTTCAATCCTTACTTTGGCCGTTCTGTGAATTCTGATGCACCCCTTACCAACATCAAAACCCAGAAGATTTACAAAACTTCTACCTTAGTTTCCCAATTAACTGGAATGCTGATTCAGCCGAATAAGGCGATCGTGGGTGCAAATGCTTTCGCCCATGAATCAGGCATTCATCAAGATGGCATTATCAAGCATCGCCAAACCTACGAAATTATGGAAGCAGCATCCATTGGCTTACCAGAAAATCGCATAGTTTTAGGCAAACACTCAGGACGAAATGCTTTCCGTACAAGGCTGAAAGAATTGGGATTTGAACTGAGTGAAGCCGACTTAAACAAAGCCTTTAACCGTTTTAAAGAAGTTGCAGACAAGAAAAAAGAAATCTCTGATTGGGATATAGAAGCACTTGTGCGGGATGAAACCCAAAATCAAGTAGAAAGCGGTTTTCAACTCGAACACGTCCAAGTAATTTGCGGTGACTGTACTTGTCCAACCGCAACCATTACAGTTGTCACCCCCGATGGCAAAATCCTTACAGATGCTAGTGTCGGCACAGGGCCAGTAGATGCAGTTTACCAAGCAATAAACCACTTAGTCCAAATTCCCAATCAATTAATTGAGTTTTCTGTACAGTCAGTCACTGGCGGAATTGATGCCTTGGGAACAGTCACAATCCGCTTGGCATATCAAGATAGAATCTTTTCCGGACAAGCATCCGACACAGATATTGTCGTAGCCGCAGCTTATGCCCATCTAAATGCTTTAAACCGCCTTTATCGTTATTTGCAAACTCAAAAAATTCCCGCTCAGGTAAGCGAGTAGCAATGTCTATATAGTACAAAATTGCCGTGTAGAACTAGCAGGGGAGCAGGGGGCAGGGAGCAAGGGCAAGAATCTTTCCCCTCCGCTCCTGCTCCCTGCCTTAAAGCCCTATACTTTTTCACCCCCACACCCAATCTTGAAAGAAAATTTTTGTATTCATTTAGCTTGATCTATTATGTATACTACGGTTAATATATCGAATATTAGTACTATAGGTCATGGTGTCTTTACACTCAAGCTTATCTACCACACCTGCTAAAAACGCCAAGCAGCATTTTACTAGGCGCTCATTTTTGCCAGATCATCAAAATGTAGTTTGGCAAATTGAAAAAGGTTTTGTACGTACTCATACTTATTTAGAAGATGGTACAACAGTTGCTTTAGGGTTATGGGGGCCTGGAGATACCGTTGGGAGAGCCTTGTCAAAAATGGAACCTTATCAGATGGAGTGCTTAACCAAGGTAGAAGTTAAAATCTTGCCTATAGAAGATTGGTATCAAGCCCAAGAAACACTATTAGCACATATCCAGCAAGCTGAAGAATTGATGGTCATTCGTAGCTATAAAAAAAGTTGATACTATGCTGATTAAATTATTAGCATGGTTATCTAAAAAATTTGGTTCACAGGTTGAACAAGGGCGTTTAATAGATATGCGCTTAACTCACGAAGACCTAGCAGAAATGCTTGGTTCTACCCGTGTAACTATCACTCGAATTTTAGGACAATTTGAGGATGAAGGTTTGATTGATCGTCTCTCTCTCCATCGCATTGTCATAAAAGAAGAAGACATTTGGTACTATGAAATTTAATGGTAGTAACACGCAAAAATATTTATTTATTAGCTGATAATTTTGGGGGATAAAGAAACCTAGAGCCTTGTGTATAGCATCTGTAATTACTTTAGTTTTTAGTCTTTTGATATACTTAAGCTTTTAAGTGTAAGACTGGGTAACAGAGATTTTTATACACTGCTAGATTGATTCCCCCGATAATTCTTCATGACTTATATAAGTATATAGGAATAAAAAAAAGCGAAATTATTCTAAATTTGCAAGGAACTCTTCATGTAAGATATAAAATCATAAGCTAAGAAACTTAAGCGCAGTTCTGCACAGTTTTTGTGCAGGAATTGTTTCTAGCAAAGCACTCAAAATTAACAAATTGAGGTAAGCGTGATGTTACAAAAACGTTATCTGGTCAGCATCTTCTCGATTGCAGCTTTAGGATTAGCTTCTTTACCAGCTTATGCTGATACTAATCAAACCAGCACTCAGGTAATTAATCAAAATGCCGCGGCTGTAGGTGATGAAAACTATATTTATCAAAGAGCTGATCAAATAAACATCCAAAACAGCCGTCAACGTATTAGAGGAAGACGTTCTGGTGGACGTGTAAATCAAGACAATGCCCAATTTACTGGTCAATCTGCGGGCGCTGTGAATTACCGCAACAGCATAGAGCAACGCTCTAGAATAATTAACACACAAAGAAACTCCATTCGTCGTGACCGCAACCGGAGATATTCTGATTACTAAGCGGTTATTTATAAAGTAAAAATCAAATCTTTGTGGGGTGTGTCAAGTTGATGTGGCGAACTACTAGTAGTTCATAATGTAAAACTATGAGTCTTGACACGCTAATACACAATATTTACTTTATCAATGATCTCTGAAACTCCCAATTCCTAAATAGACTTGGGAGTTATAGACTAATTATTCAATTTTTTTTGCATCTGCGATCGCAAGCAATTAGCAATCAGCAATATATTAGCTTTTTGAATCAATTCTCAATGTCAAAAAGCTTTTGACTCCATCATTTATGGAGAAATTTCATGATGATAGCCAAACAATCTTTACCCTTAGCGGTTTTTTTAGCACTAATCGTTTTACCAGGTGCAGCCAGCGCATCCAGAATTGAGATTCGTACTGATGACGGTACAACAATCGTTGATTCTGATGAAGGGGTCAAAATCACTTCTGACGAAGACAGGGATCAAATTACAGATAGTTACTATACTCAATCAGAGTCTTCTGCTCGTCGTCGTCTACGTCGGTATTATCGCCAAGCACCCTGTCGTCGCTACACTTCTAGCTATACCAAGCGCCAAACAAGTTACTCAGGTAGAAGCGTTTCTCAAACCACTACTTCTACAACTGTATGTCGATAGTAATTACCAAATGTTGACTATGAAATCCAAACTTGTATTACTTGGATGGTTATCGAGCAGTGCTTTACTACCGATATTACCTGCTATGACTCATCCTGCGGCTGCTCAATGTGTCATGACAGATGTTTCTGTTCAAGTTGCTGTTCGTGGTTCTCGACAGCCTTCCCGACAAAGTAATAATGTTGATTTGCAAAATCAAGGTCGATGTTCAGGAAATGCAATTACACAAGTTGGTACTCAAGTCTACACCGGGAGTGGACGCGCAAACCAACAACGTACTAGCAGACAACGCATCAATGGCGGTAGAGGTAACGGTACTGGGATAAATGGGCCGACTATTAAGGTTCCCGTTGGTGTACAGGTGGATGTTTACAACCCAGCTTATGATCCATCTTTCCTGAGAAATCGCAATTACCGTCGTTGAAATCTTTAATTCTCCCCTTCTCCTATGGAGAAGGGGTTTGAGAGAAATTTATATAAGTTTTGATTTTAATTATTGTATTTAAGGTGTGGCAACGATGAGGAAGCAAAAATTTGTTTTTGGTTTTTTAACAGCAGTAGCAACTTTTGGGCTGGTTTCCTCACCTACACTAGCAGAGGTTAACAGTGATCAAGGAGCCAGCCAAACTGCTGCTATTAATGGAAATAACAATACAATTATTCAAATTATCAATCAAACTAGTCGTCAACAAAATAATCGAGGACGAGTATTAAATCGTCGTCAATTACCTAATCAGCGACGTGATTTTAACAGAAATCAAGAGTATGGCAGACGCGACAATGACAATTATCGCAGACGCAACAATGATAATTATCGCAGGCGCGACAATGATCGTCATGACCGTGGTAATCATTACGGACATGACAAAAATATCGCTATGACAATCGCTGGAATAGGTAGCTGTTATTGATAGGGGGACAAGGGAGACGAGGGAAATTGAAAATTATAAACTTATTTTTCTTTGACCCACAATGCTAATCCACCTCCGCGACCACGGGCAGCGATAAAATTATCTGTGACTAAAAAAAAGGCAAAAAATGGCAATTTAGCTATGGGTTGATTGTCAAAATCTGTTTTTTGTGATTTGTTTTTGCCTAGAGGTTTGTTATAGACAATACGACCAAATAAACTAATTTGGATATGAGTAAAATCAAATGCCAAAAGGTTTTTTTTGCCTAAATATTTAACTGGGCCTGTGAGCTTTAACAACGCAGACCCTAGTTTTACCTGATTGCTAATTTCTCCTGTGATTGGTGTTGTTTTACTAAAAGAAATATCAGTTGGCGTAAATTTAGGCCAATAAAAACCTCTGCCTAAAATAATGCCGCCACGCTGTCTAACTTTGCGTGTTCCAGTGGCAAAACAAAGTCGCCATGTGCCGACAAGAGAATCAAAATTATAGCTAATGCGTTGCTGTTTAGCGGTTTTTTCAGCTTGCAATAAAGCATCAACTACTACTTTAGCTGATGGGCGATCGCTATTTTGACCAGCTTGTGCTAACGTGGCGACAAACTCTGATGCCGCAATTGATGGTAACTCAGCAGTCATGAACAGTTAACTATTGTGAAGAAGACTTTGGTCTTAGTCTATCGCGCCAATTTGGTGTTGATGTTCCACCAGAACCAGAACTATTACTAGTTGAAGCAGGTTGAGACCTACGCGGTGCAGCAGAACCTGATTCTGTTTGCCTGGATCTTCTGCCAGAACCAGATGGTTCTGTGGCTGTGGCCCTAGACTCATTTTCGACACTACCAGAGCGTCGCCGTCTTCTGGGTGTATCACTGCTGTCTTCTTGGGCTTGATATCGCCGCCGTCTTCTGGGTGTTTCTGTATTATCTTCTTGCTGCTGGTAACTACGTCTGCGTCTTCTGCGAGATGAACTGCTATCATCAGAGTCGCTGGAATTTACCTCTTCATTATTTTTACTGGAACTGTTGCGGACTTTCTTTGGTTTAATTGGTTCGGCTTTAATTGTGCCTTTGCGACCTTCTAATTTTGGTCTTTCGGGGAATTTTTCGACTGGCATTCCCTCTGTCACTTTTTCCATAAATTCATGCCAAGTGTAGGCAGCACTACTACTTGCGCCATAGGTAGGACGGTTATTATCGTTACCTAGCCAAACTCCTGTCACAATTTGCGGAATGTAGCCAATAAACCACAAATCTCTTGCTTCGTCAGAAGTACCAGTTTTGCCAGCGACAGGTCGATTATCGAGTTGGGCTGCTGCACCTGTACCTTCAACAACCACGTTACGCAGCATCCAAGTCATGATGGCAGCACTGTCAGCATCCAAAGCCCGCTGTGATTTAAAGTCGGCTGACCAGATAACTTGGCCTTGGCGGTTCAGAATGCGCCGAATACCGTGGGGTTCTACGTGTAAGCCCTGGGTGGCAAAGCTACCGTAGGCACTGGTCAATTCTAGAAGGTTGACTTCATTAGAACCAAGGGCTAAAGAATAATGGGGATTCAGTTTTGATTTGATGCCCATATTGTGGGCTAATTTAATGGTTGGCTCAAATCCCACATCTAGTAACACTTTCAATGCAACTATATTCACGGAGCGCGTGAGAGCATCTCTCATGTTCATCATGCCCCGGAATTTTTCGCTATAGTTTTTGGGTTCGTAGCCATCGACGACAAAGGGCGCATCTAAATAAGTATCGTAAGGGCTTTTGCCGGTAGCGATCGCCGCAGCGTAGACAAATCCCTTAAATGTTGAGCCTGGTTGACGTTTGGCTTGGGTAACGCGATTAAATTGGTTTGTACCAAAGTCTTTACCGCCTACCATTGCTTTAATTTCGCCACTGCGGGGGTCAACGGCCACTAAAGCGGCTTGCTTGAAGTTTTCCCAGCGCCCTTGATTTTTTAATACTTTTGTAACTGCGGCTTCAGCAGCTTGTTGCCATTTTGGTTCTAAGCTGGTTTCTACGGTTAAACCTCCAGCCGCCAGCACATCTGCTGAAACATATTTGGGTAATTCTTGCTGGACGTAACTGGTAAAATATGGTGACTCTACTTCTAGCCGTTTGGGCAAGCTAGTTTTGACCACTAACGGTTCTTGAGTAGCTGCTTGACTTTCGGCGGTGGTAATAACGCCATCTTCCCGCATCCGTTGTAATACCAGATTGCGTCTTTGTTTAGCTGCTTCTGGATTTTGGGCTGGAGAATATAAACTCGGTGCGGGGGCTAAACCAGCAATGGTGGCTGCTTCGGCTAAAGTTAGTTGGTCTACTGGTTTGCTGAAGTATACCCAAGCAGCATCAGCTACACCATAAGCCCCGGAACCTAAGTAAACCAAATTCAAGTAACGCTCTAAAATTTGGTCTTTCGTCAATTCTTCCTCAATTTTCTGGGCGAGGCGAACTTCTTTGAGTTTCCGCCAGATGGTTTTTTCTTGTTTTAAGAATAAAATCCGGGCTAATTGTTGGGTGATGGTACTACCACCTTCTACCACATTTTGCGATCGCAAGTTATTTAAACCTGCTCTGGCGATACCTTGGGGATCAACACCATTGTGTTCTGTAAATCTGCGATCTTCTGAGGCAATAAAAGCTTTTTTTAAAATATCGGGAATTTGTTCGATTTTAAGTTGTTCTCTGGTAGCTTCTCCTTGTTGTTGGAGAATAGCTCCATCAGCAGCTTTGATGGTTAAGGTTTGCTCCCGAACCACAGCTTGCAATTCGGCTTTATCTGGCAGAGTTTTATCTATGGAGGTAACGATATATTTCGCACCCACCACACCACTACCGACAGTGAGTACTGCCCAAAACCATAAACGACGATAAAATGGCTTTTCCTTACTGGTAAATATGGTTACTATCCCAGAGGAAATATGAGCCACCCGGCCAAATAGTTGGCTGGCTTTTCCCACCTTGGTTGGGCTTAAGCTCTCGTCGGTGGATTCCTCATTTTTATATTGATTCCCAGGCGACAATCGCGGTTCCTCCTTGTCAGAGTCACTCAAACTTTGTTGGTTGTTGCTTGAACCAGGAGGTGAGATTCCCCACGTTAGTTCCTTGTTCCAAGTAAACACAGGTTAACCGCCTAAAAGAGATTTTAGGGTTTAATTAACTGTGTTCGTGTTAGTATATTATCCTATAAATAATTAACTGAATTCATTGCTACATAAAATATTATTCTGGTGTTTAATAGTCGAATTTTGTCAAGATTCAATCTGTAATTTTATTTAATTCTTAAAAGAAAAATTGTTAAAAGTATCCGGTCTCAACGGGGAGCAAAAGATAGCAAATCATCCTGATGATCATGGGCAAGAATTTCCTAGTAGTAAGCAAGGTGTAAGGATAGCGGTAGCACTAGGAAGTAATCTAGGTGATTCTCAGCAAATATTAGCAGCAGCGATCGCCCAGTTAAGTACAGTACCAAAAATGCAATTAATAGCAACATCCAGTTGGTATAGAACTAAAGCAGTAGGGCCGCCGCAGCCAGATTACATTAATGGCTGTATGATCATGCAAGTAGGCATGACACCGCAGGTATTACTAGAAACTTTGTTAGCCACAGAACAGCAATTTGGGCGAGTCAGGCAAGAACGTTGGGGGCCGCGATCGCTCGATTTAGACTTATTGTTGTACGCTCAAGTAATTCTAGACACGCCAAATTTGCAAATCCCCCATCCGCGAATGCGAGAACGAGCATTTGTTTTAGTTCCCTTAGCCGAAATTGCGCCAGATTGGATTGAGCCAGTTTCCGGATACAAGATCAAACAGTTGGTAAAAGATGTAGACTGTTCTGATGTACATTTACTGAAGAGCAATTAAAGTCACTACCCATAAATTAAGCAAAATCCTGATCCCACAAACGACAAACATTGTTTGTTCGTTGATTTTGAAAAGATAAAAACATCACTATGCCATTAGGTAGAGAATTACCACAATTATTAAAGCAACGCCTATTTCACAAAGGACGCAAATTTGATTTTGAAGTGAATCGTTTGCGTTTACCCAACAAATCAGAAGGGGAATGGGAGTGCATTCGTCATCCCGGCGGGGCGTTGGCTGTACCTGTCACCAATGAAGGAAAACTGGTACTTGTGCGTCAGTATCGCTTTGCCATTCAAGGCAGAATCTTAGAATTTCCCGCAGGCACTTTAGAATACAACGAAGATCCCCAAGCAACAATCAGGCGGGAAATCGAAGAAGAAACAGGCTATAGCGCCCAAAAATGGCGCAAACTTGGTGAATTTTTCCTTGCACCTGGATATTCCGATGAAATTATTTATGCTTTTCTCGCCCAAGATTTAGAAAAGCTAGAAAAGCCGCCAACCCAAGACGAAGATGAAGACATTGAAACAGTCCTGATGACACCAGAAGAACTGGAAGCCGCAATTTTACAAGGCGAACCAGTCGATGCAAAATCAATCGCCAGCTTTTTCTTAGCACGTCCTTTTTTGTAGTTGTTGTTGGATAATCAAAAGCGATCGCTCGCTGATTCTACCAGACTCAGAGCGATCGCTTTTGCTTTGAGATTCATTACTATAAGTTATAAGGGTGAGAGTAGACAGTTGGTATTGATCATTCGGGAAAGAGCAACAAGAGAGCAAGTTGAACAAATGCTGCAAACTTTACAAGTTTACATTAAAGTTGCAGTAGATATTGAAAAAGGGATTTTGGCAGGAGGAGAAGAACAACACGCTTACTGTGAAGCAGCATTGCTGGAAGATGGTAGCAGACAGCGAGATATTTGGGGTGCTGATTGGATTCCCTTTAACCAAACAATAGCTTTTGAGTCAATTATCAACATTCGCCCCAGTCAAAATAATCGCTCAATGTTAATTCAAGACCCAGTAATTCGAGAACGTGTGCAAACAATTATTCAGGAATTGATTGGGGGATATGAACCAGAATTTAGATGAAAAGAAAGCCAGATTTCAAAGTGAAAATACCTCTACTCGCTTGGGACACATAGCTGCAAATTTAGCTAGGATTGGAACATTTTGTCACACTTTTTATCGAGAAGCTGTTGAAAGTGTAGTTGATGAAACTATGTGGTTTATTGAATGGACAGCAGCAGAAATTGAACCAGAATATGCGGAAGAAATAGTTAACATTCAAGTGCAACTAGCGCGATGGCAATTAGCTTTTGATTGTATTTGGTCGGATGATAGCGAACTTAGAAAAATTGGCGAACAATCTCACACTTGGTCAGCGCGAGTATTAGATATGTCAGGATTGTTGTCTGAATCCAGAACATAATAATTAATTGAGAAAAACTTGAAGTTCTTCCTGATTAAATCAGAAAAAATCCATCTCTCTCTAGCAGACATTCTATTTTTTATCCCGATTTATCCAAATCCCCCGCATCCCAACAGCCTTCGCCCCTTGATAATCTTCCACAATGCTGTCGCCAATGTGCCATGCTGCTGACGGCGAACAATCATGTTTTTCTAAAGCAACGGTAAAAATTTGGGGATCGGGTTTAGCCGCACATGCTTGAGTGGAAATTGTCACCGAAGTAAAGTAGTCACTAATTCCCAGACTTTGCAACACAGAATAAATTCGAGAATCAAAGTTAGAAATAATCCCCAGTTCAATTCCCAAACGTCGCCAATTCATTAAAGATGGCACTACATCAGCATAGATAAACCAAGGTTCAGCCGTGCCGAAATGAATGTAAAGTTCGCTAAAAAAAGCCGAAAAGTCAGAAAATTGCTGGAGAACACCAGCCGTCTCAAAGGTGTTGAGGGCAATTACTCGCCACCAGTCAAACTCGCGTTGGGGTATGTCGGCTGGTTCTGCATCTAAAAATATCGGTGGTGGTGCAGCTTTAAAACTTTGGATAAATGCTTGATTTAATCTGGGTGCAGAAACTTCCACACCAAATTCTTTGGCTATCTGACTATATACTTCGCCTACACTGCCTTTGACACCAAATATTGTGCCGACAGCATCTAGAAAAATAACTTTCGGTCTTTCCATCAAATTGTTTGTGATTATGTATTTAGAAGTTGAAATTTAGATTGACTGAGAAAGTGTCTCTATAATAGGACGGACTAGCCAGTTAAAGCCAACTTTGAGTTGATGTTCTAAAGTCGGCATTCGATATAAATAAGCAAGACGACGCGCCACATAGCCTAAAGAACCGTCGAGTTTCACGCCTAAACCCGTGAGAGTGGCGTTATCTGTACCAAGTGCCAGCATTTCGCCGAGTTTTTGATAACGGAAGGGTAACAATGGGCGATCGCTCAAAGAAGCCCAAATATTCCACGCAGTATAATCAGCTTGTTGAAAAGCTGCTTGGGCTGTGGCGGGAATTTGTTGTTCTTCCGCATCTCGACAGTCGGCTAAATCTCCCAAGGCGAAAATTTCTGGGTGGTCAAGCACTTGTAGGGTGGGTGTGGTAGTAATTTGATGACGTTGGTTTTGTTTAAAAGGTAAGTTTTTCACCACAGGTGCGACTTGTGTACCTACAGTCCAAATCACTAAATCTACAGGAATGGTATCAATCTGATTTTTATATTCCAGTGAAATGGTATCTGCACCAATTGATTCGACTTTGGTTTCTAAATCAGTAAATACACCCCTTGCTTCTAATGCTTTCTTGGCGGCTTCGCGGTTAAACTCTGGGGAGGTGCGTAAAATTTGGTCAGTGATTTCAATTAACCGTAAACGTGCTTTTTCACCCAGTCTGTCGGCTAATTTACAAGCTAATTCAACACCACTATAACCAGCACCCACAATGGCAATGCGGATTTTATCAGCCTCGGATTCTTCTAAAATTTGTAGCCGTTGTTCTAGGCGGTAAGCATCATTAATGGTACGGAAAGGTAAGGCGTAGGATGTAGCACCGGGAACCATATCAAGTGGTGTTTCTCCGCCTAAAGCCAGCACTAAGCGATCATACGCAATTTCTGGCCCGTCTTGTAATTGTACTCGTTGCTGGTCGGTGTCAATGCCTGAGACTACTGCTTGGTAAAAACGTACACCTGTACCTTGGAGAAGTTCGGCAAAGGGAGGCGCAATTTCCCAAGTTTGCAATTCACCTGTAAGCAATTCGTAGAGTAAGGGGGAAAATAGAAAGCGATCGCTTTGATCTACCAGTACAATTTCGGGTTTTTGCTGCGATTCCCAAGGTAACTGGCTTAAGCGCAACGCTGTGTAGAGACCACCAAAGCCTCCACCAAGGATTAAAATTCTCTGAGTTGGTTGAGTCATCATTTGTATGGGATGGTTAATCCCAGTCGTCCATCTACCTCTCAGTGTAATGATTTTAGGACTTACTCACAAAGATTTCCTCTGGAGATTGGATGAAAGGGTGTAGGGGTTGTCAGGGTTTTAGATACATACACCCCTATACCCTCATACCCTCACACCCATTCTTCTGAGTTAATTACCACCAGAAGTCACTGCTTTATTGTGTACGGCGGTATCTTCAGCTTTTCTGTGCCATTCGCCATTTTGACTTTGTTCGTATTCGTTTCGTACACTATTCCAAGCAACGTTAGTAGCACCTTCTTCACTTAATCCATCACGTTGGGAAGCGTTGAAAGCAGCAAAGAAAATTTGTTGAGCGTGTTGAGGAAGTTTATCTTGAATATCTTGGGGTAATTCTTCTATTTTGTTGTAAGGCATACACTAACTCCAGTAACTTTAACCTAGGTCAATCCTAGAAAATTTAGTTATGAAACTTCCTCTGACTTTCAGTAGAAATAGATAACAAATATAAATAGGTCAACAGAAATATTTATTTTGCATCAACAAGCGATCGCTACACTATGACTTTTTTGTGTTGTAAAGGCTTCTTTCCTACTCTCCACCCCCTATCTACACAAGTAGATTCCCATAGCAGTTTTAAATGAATTACAAATATTTATCCCTTGTCTACCTTGTCTCTTTTATTCACATATCAAACCAGATTTATATACATTACAGGCTCACATAATCGCGCCATTTATCTAGCATCTTGGCACTTATACCTGGAATACGCTCTAAATCTTGGAGTGATGTAAATTTTTGTTGTTGACGCGCAATGATTATCTTTTGGGCTAACTTTTTACCCACACCAGGAAGAGTAGTTAATTCTTCTAGACTAGCTGTGTTGAGATTGATTTTTTGGGTGATGTAATTTTGACTGGAAGTTGGCACAGATATTGTCGGACATTTTTTTTGTTTCTGCTTGAATTTTTGCTTGAATTTCTGATGGTAAACTAATTTGCGCTTTGGCATAAAGACGGGCAAATTCTCGCACATAATGAGCCGCAACTGTAGGATTATCAATCACTATCAATGTTTCATCGTTGCCATTGTTAGCTGCGTCTGACCAATTATGCGAACCTGTGATGACTATTTGATTATCAATAATTGAGAATTTATGATGAAGTAAATCACCTTTGGCTAATACAGGTACACCCACACTATTAATTGGTTTTGACCAAGGTTTATTGTCAGTTTCATACTTACATTTATTACTCAAAGCCACTCCCAGCATATCTAAGGCTTCGCTGTAATAACGAAAAGCAAATTGAGCATCAATTAAAGCGCGAACATCTACATTTTGCTGATGACGTTGTTCTAAAACATTCGCAAGTTGCTGTTCAGAAAAGACAAATAATGCCAAATATATTGATTTACTAGCAGCATTCAAATTTTCCCCAATTAACCCATTACTAGTTTGACTCCAAGGTTGAGTAGGAGAAGCCGGAGAAAATTGGACTGTAATTTTACTATCACCCACAGTTATTTGTTGGGGAGGACGCAGTGGTTTTTTAATGCCAAATCTGCTGTCTGTTTTACCTCCAGGGCCATCACCCCACATAATATTAAACTCTTGGGTAAACACATTTGCTAATTCTGGACTATCAATTTTGAGTAAATTATTAGCATTACCTAAACTGCTAGGATTGCTGAAATCGCCTGAAGTGTCACTGAGAGTGAGGTTAGCCGAAGTTACAATTACAATGCGATTATCCACAATCAAAAATTTGTGGTGCATTAAATTACTACCTGCGGAACCATCAGCTTGATCATCGATTACAGGAGCTTTGGCATTTTGTAAAATTACTATAGCGTCTCTTTGATTAATTTCTTCTGGGCTAAGTTTGTTATCTTGATTTAAATCAATAAATTTATGAAATTCGTTATATCTTTCTCGTTCTCTAGTGGTTAGTTTTTTAACTTCTGCTGCTGTAAAGCTACTCCAAGGGCGGCTATAAGTATTTTCTAAAATTACTCTCACTTTCACCCCGGCTTTTTGCCTGTCTACTAATGCTTGGGAAACTTTGGGTAAACGTAATTCTTGGACTGCTACATCTACTGTAGATTTCGCTTGAGAAATAGTATCAACAATGATTTTTTCTAAGTCATCACCTAGTCGTGTTTGCTGACGGTAAGATTCACGATATTCTGAAGATTCAGACTGATTTAAATAAACTTGAATCAATGGATCTTGTGGTAAAGGTGATAAACCCTGATGAGATGTTTTAGCCTGTTGACAAGCTGTGGTAAGAAATATTAAGGTAAATAGCCAAAAATACCTTGATCTACGAAAAATTGGCACGGTAATCTGCTAAAAGTAAATTGGTAGTGAACATAGTTATTGTTCCCAAAATGCAGTACGCCAATTTAAAGAGGTAAATAGCTTGATCGGCAGTTAAAAAATCTTCCTATTGATGCACATTAATTCACATTTTCTCAAGATTTAACCAGACAGCTTTGTATGGTGAAAATAGTGAGTAGCCCATTGCCCTTGTCTTTCTGCTCAAATGTTGTGATATGCAAATATACTTAGATTACAGTGCTACTACTCCTACTCGCCCAGAAGCGATCGCAGCGATGCAAGCAATCCTCACTCAACAGTGGGGTAATCCTTCTAGCTTGCATGAGTGGGGACAAAGGGCGGCGATAGTTCTGGAACAAGCTAGAGTTCAAGTTGCAGATTTAATTAACGCTATTGATTCAGAATCAATTATTTTTACGGCTGGCGGTACAGAAGCTGATAATTTGGCAATTTTGGGTGTAGCGAGGTTGTATGCTGTACCGCAACATCTCATTATTTCTAGTGTGGAACATTCCGCCATTTCCGAAACGGTGCGAATGCTAGAAATGTGGGGTTGGGAAGTTACACGCTTGAGCGTGGATAAGCTAGGAAGAGTTAATCCCTTAGATTTACAAGCTGCATTGCGACATAACACTGTTTTGGTGTCAATAATTTACGGACAAAGTGAAGTCGGGACAGTTCAGCCAATTAGCGAGTTGGGTAAAATAGCGCGATCGCATGGTGCAATTTTCCATACAGATGCAGTGCAAGTTGCGGGACGTTTACCCCTGGATGTGCAGACAATACCAGTTGATTTACTTAGCATTTCCAGCCATAAAATCTACGGGCCGCAAGGTGTCGGGGCATTGTATATTCGTCCTGGGGTAAAAATTATGCCTCTGTTAACTGGTGGTGGGCAAGAAATGGGAATGCGTTCTGGGACGCAAGCTGTACCGATAATTGCTGGGTTTGGTGTCGCCGCCGAATTAGCCGCCAAAGAACTAGCAACCGAAACACCAAGGTTAATTAATTTGCGCGATCGCTTGTTTGCGTTATTAGCAGATGTCCCCGGTTTAATTCCCACAGGCGATCGCATCCATCGTTTACCCCATCATGTTAGTTTCTGTCTGGAATACGCCGACGGTGAAAAACTTAGCGGTAAAACCTTGGTACGACAATTAAACTTAGCGGGTATTGGTATTAGTGCTGGTGCTGCTTGTCATAGCGGTAAACTCAGCCCCAGCCCAATACTTTTAGCAATGGGTTATTCCCAAAAAGCTGCCCTGGGAGGTATTCGGATGACATTAGGACGAGATACCACAGAAGCCGATATTGATTGGACAGCGATTGTGTTGAAGCAAATTTTACAACGACTCACCGCAGATTTTACATTAGCCACACGCTGATATTAATTAAACTTCTTGTTCAACACAGAGCGATCGCAGATAGATTCTCTCATTCACGTCAACAGGCAATTTAACATTCTATCCTCATTGCTCAGAATCTAAATGAATTGAAGCGATTACTCGAAGATTAGAAAATGACAATTAAATTTCATGATTTTATCTCACGCACAGACGCAGGGATGTGATTTGAAATGAGAATGTTCTTGTTCTGAGGTGGAATGCTGGTGTTTTACAGTCGGTTTACAAGTGATACTGTATATATTTATACATTCATTAAAATAAAATGACAAGCGATCGCACTGCGGAATGGGATCATTGCAATACTTAAAAAAGCCTTAAGTATTTTAATATATCTATCTTAAGTGTAAGTAAATAAAGAGAAGGATTTGGGAAATATGGAGATATGGGTAAATTTTTAAGGAGGTATTCAAATGCAGAACTTGCGCCTTTACTCCACGATTTCAAAATCATTGATTCCTGAAACTCACACAAAAAAGCTGGCAGTTTTAATTGAATGGTGCAAAATTATTCATGGTTGCATCGAAGCTGGGCAAATTGAGGATGCCAAAATTTTTCTAGAGCAGGCAATTCAGGAAGCTGAAATGCCAAGTAGAGAATAAATTAATTCACATCGGCATCAGGTAAAACTGGAAATGCTAAACATATTCAATATACTCACGAAATACGAAAAACGAAGGAGTCAGAATAATTTTCTGGCTCCTTTTAATTAGAAGAATATATAGCAGGTGTTATGTAATTGCCTGTGGGACTGATACTTTCACAGTAGATTTTTTACGAAAAATCAATTTTTCTTCGGCTTTATCAATGAGGATAGTATCACCGCCAATGAAGGTATTTTCTAATATCTTTGTAGCGATGGGGTTTTCAACTTCTCTACGAATGGCTCGTTTTAAGGGACGTGCACCATAAACTGGATCATAGCCCATTTCTACTAAGTAATCACAAGCTTCTTGAGTGATTTCAAAGGATATTTTCTGTTCTTTCAACAAGTTCTCAACGCGCTTGAGTTGAATGCGGATGATGTGGCGCATTTCGGAACGGCTGAGGGTATGGAAGAGAATGATATCATCTACACGGTTGAGAAATTCGGGGCGGAAGTGCGATCGCAGTGCATCTGTGACTCGTTCCCGCATCATGTCATATTTAGTATCATCGCCAGACACATCTAAAATGTGTTCGCTACCAATGTTACTGGTCATGACAATCACGGTATTACGAAAATCTACTGTTCTGCCTTGAGAATCAGTAATTCTACCATCATCAAGTACCTGCAACAGAATATTAAATACATCAGGATGGGCTTTTTCTACTTCATCCAGCAGCACAACTGAGTAAGGATGGCGGCGCACAGCCTCGGAAAGTTGACCACCTTCTTCGTAACCCACATACCCAGGAGGCGCACCAACTAACCGCGCTACCGAGTGTTTTTCCATATACTCGGACATATCAAGGCGTACCAAAGCATCTTCAGAATCAAAGAGAAACTGCGCTAAAGCACGGGCAAGTTCTGTTTTACCTACGCCAGTCGGCCCCATAAATAAAAATGAACCGATGGGACGACTGGGGTCTTTCATCCCGGCGCGGGCGAGACGAATGGCGGCGGCGACGGCTTCGACGGCTTCATGTTGACCAATGACCCGTTCGTGTAAATGGCTTTCGAGTTGCAGTAGTTTTTGCCGTTCTGACTCTAGCAGACGGTTGACGGGGATACCTGTCCACTTGGCGACGATTTCAGCGATATCGGCCTCAGTGACTTGTTCGCGCAACAAAGTCGAACCTTGGCTTTGTAATTCTAAAAGTTTGGTTTCTTTAGCTTCGCGATCGCGCTGCACACCCTCCAATTTGCCATACTTCAATTGGGCAGCTTTATTCAAATCGTAAGCCCGTTCAGCTTGATCAATTTGTAACCGCAAAGATTCTTCTTCTTTCTTTAAAGCACTGATGGCTTCTAACAGTTGCTTTTCACCTTGCCATTGTTCGTTAAATTCTTGCTGTTTGAACTTTAAGGTGTCAATTTCCTGTTCAATGCGCTGCAAACGTTCCCGCGTTTGGGTAGGAACCTTTTCTTCACCAGCGAGTGAGAGTTTTTCCATTTCTAGCTGCATCAAGCGGCGGTCAATGGCTTCCAATTCTGAAGGCTTGGAGGTAATCTCCATTTTTAACTGTGCTGCGGCTTCATCTACTAAGTCAATGGCTTTGTCAGGTAAGAAGCGGTCAGAAATATAACGCGCTGACAAAGTAGCCGCCGCCACTAGGGCTGAGTCGGAAATTTTGACGTTGTGGTGAACTTCGTAACGTTCTTTCAAACCCCGCAAAATCGAGATAGTATTTTCTACGCTGGGTTGGTCAACAAATACTTGTTGAAAACGGCGTTCTAAGGCTGCGTCTTTTTCAATGTATTTGCGATATTCATCTAAAGTTGTTGCGCCAATACACCGCAGTTCACCCCGCGCCAGCATCGGTTTGAGTAAATTCCCTGCATCCATCGCCCCTTGTTGGTTGGAACCAGTACCAACAACGGTGTGCAGTTCATCAATAAACAGGACAATTTGTCCGTTAGACTCGATAACTTCCTTGAGGACGGCTTTCAGGCGGTCTTCAAATTCACCCCGATATTTTGCCCCAGCGATTAAACTACCGATATCTAAAGAAATTAATTGCCGATTTTTCAGCGATTCTGGGACATCACCATTAATGATACGCTGCGCCAAAGCTTCTGCGATCGCAGTTTTCCCTACACCTGGTTCACCAATTAAAACTGGGTTATTTTTACTCCGGCGAGATAAGACTTGAATCACACGGCGAATTTCATCATCCCGCCCAATAACGGGGTCGAGTTTTCCCGCTTTGGCTTGTTCTGTTAAGTCCCGACCAAATTTTTGCAGTGCTTCGTAGCGAGACTCTGGATTTTGGTCTGTCACTTTTTGGCTACCACGCACCGCTTTAATTGCCGTTTCTAAAGTACTACTATCCGCATTAAAACCTTTGAGTATCCGCCGCCCAATACGTTCATCTTCTGCAAAACCCAAGAGAATATGTTCTACAGAAATGTAGGTATCTTTCATTTTGACTCTGGCTTCCTCGGCGCGGTCAAGCAGCACATCTAAAGTGCGACCGAGGTAAAGTTGGTCATTATTGGCAACTTTGGGCTGACGTTGAGTATAAGCTTCGAGTTGCTGTTGCAAACGGATGGGGTCGATTTCCGCCCGTGCTAAAATGCGAATCGCTAAACTAGTGGGTTCTTCTAAAAGGGCAATAATTAAATGTTCAACGTCTAATTGTTGTTGTTTATAAGCACGAACTATATCCTGAGATTTAACAATCGCTTCCCAGGCTTTATCTGTAAATTTATTGGGATCTGTAGGCTGCATCGTTACGAAGTTGAATTGCGGATTTTATTTAAGAAATTGGAGTTGGGAAAAGGTAGAGGACTTATTATGAGATGCGATCGCTGCATCCCCTGTTAGTAGCGTAGGATGAAATAGAGCTAGAGGCTAGGGGAGAGGAATAATCAATATTAAAAGATTTAGAACCAGAGAGACTTGCTACCAACAAGAATAAACATTCACACTTCATACTTTTACAGTATTCTCTCCCCAAATCATTATCCAAGCACTATTGAGTTGAAATCCGCGTGTATCTGTGGTTGCAAGTTTGGCGTAATTTATTTTCGGGAAGGGTTTGGGGGTATACAGGTCAGGGCTTCCGCACACAGGTTTTCTGTGAAAAAGGGGTGTAAGGGTTTTTAATACCTGCATCCCTACGGAGAAGTCAAAAGTTATCTGACTTTTGACTTGATTTTGCACCTTACACCCTAATCCTAATCAAAAATTATTGCGATACGAGTTGTTCTTGTGATGTTTGCTTGGCGGCTGATCCTTGAGTAACCAATTGAATTAGTTCAATTTTGTATCCGTCGGGATCTTCCACAAAAGCAATGACTGTCGAACCATGTTTCATTGGCCCTGGTTCCCGCACTACCTTCCCACCACGATTTTTAATGGCTTCACAAGTAGCATAAATGTCATCCACTCCCAAAGCGATGTGACCGTAAGCATTACCTAATTCGTACTTTTCTACTCCCCAGTTATAGGTTAATTCAATAACTGCATTGTCACTTTCATCACCATAGCCAACAAAAGCCAAGGTAAATTCTCCGCCTGGATAATCTTTTTGTCGTAGTAATTTCATACCTAGGAGATCACAGTAGAATTTTAATGATTCTTCTAGGTTTCCTACCCGCAGCATTGTATGTAGTAAGCGCATAATGAATTTTGACTCTCAGGTTATTGATGTCTGCCAACATTCTACAAGGGACTGATAAATGAGGATGAAGCCTCAATTCTGTAGATACATTTTGAGAGAGACTCTACAGCAATTATTTTATGCAAATTTTTGCGATATTTAGTGATTATTTGCTTTTTTTCCAAATATTGTTTGAAATACTTAACGCACCGTCCCAAAAGGTGGTGCGTTATGCAAAAACAAACAGAACAAAGAGTTTTAAGATTTAGCTATAACTCTTGACTACTCAAAAATAGAACTTTAAGCTGCTCTATCTTCGCGTTCTATTTGTTGGCGAATGGTATCAATGGCAGCATTAATACCAGATAGCTTAGATTCTAAATCATCTCGCATCCAAGTTAGGAACTTGAGTTTACGTTCTAAATGAGCTTTGTGCGAAACTGGTTCGCCACTATAACAGCCGTAACCCCAAAAAGGAAACATATTTTGCCTCTTAATTTAGCTAGATAAAAGTGCTATATACTGCACTACTAACTTACATTCTGACTAAAAACAATCCGGCTGGTAGAGTAAAAACCGACCAAGACATTACGTGTTGGGAAAAATATCAGGGAATTGTTTTTGATGTATGTTAAATTATCAAGCGTAGAGAATTAAGCAGAATTTAATACTGACTGCGATCGCCACTGATTGCCAGGTAGAATAAACATTATAGCAGATTTAAGTCCTTTAATTATTCTTTCTCCAGTCGAAAGTAATCGTTCCCAACGGTCTTTTCTAATTTCTTGATGCTGAATAGCGTTACGTGCTTTGTTGGCGTTACGTAAACTATCGATTAAGTTAGTTAAAGCCTCAAAAATAGTTGTAACAATTACTTTAGTGCTGACTTTGGTTGGTAATACGATATTTGGGGCAGTTTGTATTAGATGAACTAGCTGCGATTGCATTTGTTCATCTGGCATTAACCCTGATGGATAATTAATTACAATAGATGAAGCTGTAGGGTTAATTCTCACTTTTGCATTCTTAATTTGGGATTCTATAGCTACCTTTAATTTATTGGCATATTCTGCATCTTTAGAAAGTCGAGGCACCCGAAAGCGGATTCTTCCAGAAATTGCGTGAGCAATGCTATATGCAATTTGTTGAGATGAAGTTTTCTGATTAGCTAGATTTTTACCTTGCTTATTTTGGCGTAAACTAAATAATTTTTTATAATTCATATCCAAATGGGGGCTTAACAAAAAAATATTTTTATTTATATCTTTTGTAATTATTTCAATCAATTAGACATAACATCAAATATCATAAGTGTGTCATGTTGACAACAACTCTATCTACAGAAGAGTATCAGCAACTATCAAAGGTATGAAATAAATCTAGACTTACGGCTCAGTTTACTTAGCTAAAATGAAACAATTTAAGTTAAAGGTATAAATCAATGTCAGAAGCTTTCCCATTTTCCAATTCTGCTGAATTCAATGAATGGCATCAAGGTATTACAATGGCTAACCGCAATAACATCTTCTGTCATTGTCGCAGTTGTCAGTATGAATGGATTGATTCTTTGTACAATGCTGTATGCCAAAAATGTGGGAGCCAAGATGTTGAATATATATCTTGTTGGCAGTTTCCTGATGACTAAAATTATTTAAAAATTGTTATTCTAGAGTATTCCTAAATTATGCGTGAACCAAAAGATCCCCGACTTCTCCAAGAAGTCGGGGATCTCAACAACATTGAGACTTATAAGTTTCAATGTTTTCGGAGTAATAAAATTTAGCGAGCAAGTACCGCTATCTTGGCGTGTTTATTTACATAGTTAACAAATAATTGCTTCAGCCTCGGACTCACACTAAAACCATTAAAGTCTTCTAAAAAGCCAAAGCCTAAACTTTTGGCTTTAGCTAAGGTTTGCTCTGCGTTTAGTCCCTCTTTAATGGCTATACTTAACAGCGCAATTCCTGTTGAACGCATCCCGGCAGCACAGTGGATGAGAACTGGTTTAGGTAGCTGTTCTAGCGTTTTTAGGGTTTGGGTAATCAATTCTTCATTCAGTGCTTCTAGCTTCACGGGTAAGTTGACATAATATAGTCCCAATTTTTCAGCAAGTTTTTGCTCATCCTGAAAAAATCCTAATTCATCAGGCGATCGCAAATTTAACACGGACTTATAACCTTCTGGGATAGCTTGCTCTAGCTGTTTTACTGAGATTTGTCCTGTTGTTGTTAAGCTGTCGTTGATTAATATGGCGTTATTCACATTCACTCCTTCTAACTTGAATCGCAAAGATGCTGTGAGCAGCTATTCAAAAATGCACAGCGAAATCTGACAAAAATGCCATTAATCGGCTGATTAACGCTAAATTTGTCTTTTTGTTTTGATAATTTTATTGCTCTTCTCATAATATACGGTTAGTCTATCGATTTACTGGTGTTTAAAACAAATAATTGATATTCCTGTTAGGTTTAGTTGTTTTTATCTTTGAAGCAGAAGGAAAACCGACCCCTAACTCTGCTGTGACTCGGAGGAAGGGTTGAAGACCCCCAACGAAAAGTGGCTATTGTTCAGGAGCAGTCGGAATACCTTTCTGTTGTGTTAGCTTTCTCGCAGGATGCAAAACCTCTTGCCTTCTGCCTCCTGCCTCCTTTAACTCTTCAGCGAGATCGCAAGCGGTGGCAGTTATTAGACGAATTAATTGCAGAAAGCGAAGAACTAGGCTTTTACGAATAGAGATTTTGGGCGTTACTGATTACGGGGATGATTTTTGTCTCACGCAAAGACGCAAAGAGCAAGAGTTTTAAAAGTGGAATTTTATGATTTCATCCCGCATTTATGCAACGCCGGATTTTGTAATTAAACATGAATTCGGTAATTCCGAAAGTTTATAGCTCAACGTTGACCGCAAATGTTACATCTAAGATTGTTGAGCGGTGAAAAAATCAAGGTGAAAGCACAGGTATTTAGAGGCGTAAATCAACTTTCTTACGAAGAAATCCCAGTTCCAACCCTAGAACCAGATGAGGTGCTGGTGCAGGTGCAAGTTGTGGGGCTGTGTCAGTCAGATATTAAAAAAATTCGTTATCCTCTTTATGAACCGCCACGCATATTTGGACATGAAACTGCGGGAAAAATTGCCGCCGTGGGTTCGGAAGTTAGAGGTTGGCAAGTGGGACAAAGGGTAGCGGTGATGCACCACATCCCATGTATGCGTTGCGCTTATTGTTTAAATGATAATTTCTCGATGTGCAATGTCTACAAAAATATTTCTACCACAGCAGGGTTTAACGCTAGTGGTGGTGGTTTTGCAGAATATGTAAAAGTACCAGGACACATTGTGCAGAATGGTGGGTTAATTTCCATACCCGATGATATTAGTTTTGAAGAAGCAAGTTTTGTTGAACCAACGAATTGCTGTCTCAAAGCTGTGAAAAAAGCCCAAATTGCACCTGGACAAACTGTATTAGTCACCGGAGCCGGGCCAATTGGTTTGATGTTTGTGATGTTGGTGAAGTATTTTGGCGCAAAAGCGATCGCTACTGATTTACTACCATCTAGAATCGAAAAAGCCTTAAATGTGGGTGCAGAAGCAGCTTTTGATGCCCGTGATCCCGATTTACCCACGAAAATTCACGCCCTCACAAATGGACTAGGTGTGGATGTGACCTTGCTGGCTGTACCTAGTGAAAAAGCATTCTTTCAAGCACTAGACTGCACCCGTAAAGGGGGGAAAATACTGTTTTTCGCTGAATTTCCCGATGAATTAGAAATTCCTATCAATCCGAATATTCTTTACCGCCGAGAAATTGATTTGATGGGAAGTTACAGTTCTTCTTACCGTCTTCAGTCGCTTTCGGCTGATATTGTATTTAATCGGCGGATTGATATTCCAGCCTTAATTAGCGATCGCTACCCTCTCAAAGATTTATCAGCAGCCGTAGAACAAGCGATCGCCCCTTCTCCTGATACATACAAAATATTAATCTATCCTTGATCCGGGCAAAGAAGCTAACTCGTAGAAAATACTTATAGCTAATTGTCAATTGAAGTGTGAAGTATGAAGTAAGGACGTGTGCAACTTTAACCCCCAACCCCTTCTCTACGAGGAAAGGGAAGCAAGACTCAAATCCTCTCTCCGCTTCGGGGAGAGGTTTGGAGAGGGGTTTCAAAAATAAGTTGCACATTGCGTGAAGTATGAAAATTTATTCTCTACTTTCCTACTTCTTACTTTCCACCAATCTCCATCTACCCCAACTTATGCCCATGACCTTAGTGATAGTTGCCATCCTCGCTTTTTATGTCGCCTTTAATCTGGGTGCTAACGATGTTGCCAATGCAATGGGGACTTCTGTTGGTTCCAAAGCTGTGACTCTCAAACAAGCCATCATCATTGCTGGAGTTTTAGAGTTTACTGGCGCTGTTTTGTTTGGGCATGAAGTATCAGAAACTTTGGCAACAAAGGTTGCCAATCCTAGTTTATTTGCTGCCACACCCCAATTATTAGTAACAGGGATGATGACTGTATTAATATCTTGCGGTGTATGGTTGCAAATTGCTACTGCCAAAGGTTTACCTGTATCATCTTCTCACGCGGTCGTTGGTGCGATCGCAGGCTTTAGTGCTGTGGCTATGGGTATAGGTGCAATTGATTGGTCATCAATTGGGATGATTACCATTGGTTGGCTAGTCACACCGATAATTAGCGGTAGTATTGCAGCTTTGTTTTACAGCCAAATTCAACGCTGGATTTTAAATCAACCAAATCAAGTTGCACAGCTAAGAGAATGGATTCCTTGGCTGAGTTCGGCTTTGTTGGGCGTGTTTGGCGTAATTGTCCTACCTTCGCTAACGCAACCTTTAACTAATTTCTTAACTGCACAAGTAGGAATTAACATCCCTGCATACGACATTCCCTTATTCACAGGTGCATTAGCAGCAGTGGGGTTGACTGTAATTAGTTGGCGACAACTAGAAGCTGAGGAATGCAAGGGTGTAGGGGTGAAAGGGTGTAAGGGTGTAAGGGAAAACCCAGAAGAATCCATAACTCAACACTCAGCACTCAGCACTCAGCACTCAGCACTCAGCACTCCTACCGAACGCTTATTTGGTCGTTACCAACTACTCAGTGCTTGCTTTGTTGCTTTTGCACATGGTTCTAACGATGTGGGAAATGCGATCGCACCTTTAGCGGCGATCGTTTATATCAACGCAACTGGTAAAGTACCAATAAATGGTATTGATATCCCCTTGTGGATTTTGGTTGTCGGTGGTGCAGGGATCGTTACAGGTTTAGCGATTTGGGGGAAAAACGTCATTGCTACCATTGGAGAAAACATTATTGCTTTGCAACCTAGTAGTGGATTTTGTGCCGAACTGGCTACCGCCACTACCATTCTTTTAGCATCTCGCTTGGGTTTACCTGTTTCGACATCTCACGCACTGGTTGGGGGTGTAGTGGGGATCGGTATGGTGCAAAGCCTAAACTCGATTAAATTTCAAACTCTGCAAGGGATCGCTGCTGCATGGTTAATTACAGTGCCTTTGAGTGCGGTTCTCAGTGCAAGTATCTTTAGTATTGCGCGGTTAGTTTGGCACTAACTCACAGTAAGGAGTGGTGGTTTGGCTTCGCCCTTCTCTTATCGGAGATGCTGCGCTAACGGCTACGCTCAAGAAAAGCTGCCCAACTGTTTTGGATTTACTGAGGCAAGTTGTTGATGAATGATTAATTCAAAAAAGACTAGGAGTAAAAATTGCAAAATAAATATTTAAATTATCCTGATGCCGATTACCAACTGATTTGAAATACTAGAAGTAGCTCAAATATATTTGAGGAAAGAATAATACTTAAAAATTCCCAAGGAAAACAAATTAAGCTCTCAGATAAATGTAAACTGTTGCTAAAGTTACATTTTAGAATGATTTACATCTAACTTTTACAAAGTTACCACCTGAATCATTTCCAAGCATTTATTTGCAAGTATTTAAAATTTACTGTTGCTATCAAAATAACAAGTACTTATATTGAGTGATAGATTTTATATTTTAAAATCTCACTTTTAAAGGATTGAATTTTCTGGCTGATACGTGGCACAAACTATGTGAAGCTGTACAGCCCACGACTAGATACTTTGCCAAGCTGTGTTCAGCGTGACAAAATTACTTTGATACGTGCAAATCTTGTTAAATTTTTTGGTCTATCTGACAAAATACTGAAATTTAGTATGAGCGCCAAGCAAATTTACGGGAAGCAGCTTTATCTTCAAGGTGTTAGAGGTTAGAAGCTAATGGGGCGAATTGAAAAACGGCCAGACAGCCCGCGAGTTAGAGGCGAACTATCGAGATCAGCAGAAACAGCACTCTGGGCTGTTGTGGAGGATTTAGAAAATCTCCAACAAAATGTGCTGAGATCATTGCAAGATGAAATAAAACGGTTACAAGCGGACAAAGAACGACTGTACGATGACATTCAAAAACTGCTAGAGGAAAAAGAACACTTACAGCAAGTGCGACAAATTACCGAACAGCAGGTGTTAATTCGGCAGTTAGCAGAAGTTTTAGCCAAACACATTTCTTCTCAACTGCAATCATCGCTGAAGAATTTAGCTAACGAACTGAAAATGAGTGGTGCTGATGAACAAGCAGTACTAAAATCGGCAGAAAGTAATGAGCAGATTAAACAAATGCTAGGCAGTTTGGATGATACTCTGACTATTACTTTTAATTCGCTGCAACAAGAACTGAAAAATTATCAAGGTAATTTGTCTCAGCAGTTGGCGCGGATGCAAAGCCAACAACAGCAAGGCGAAACGATTGTGGAGGAATTAGTTAATCACCTGCGCGGGGAATTAACTAAAGCTATTAAAGAAACTACCCAACCCACAAAGCCATCTCCACCAACGGTTTTACAACCAGATGAGCCAAAGCTGGAGAGTGCTGTGAAAGCATCGCCACCTACAGTTTTACAATCAAACGAGCGATCGCCTGCCAGTTCTTTTACGGTATCTTCAGCCACAGTTTTACAACCAGAGGAGCCGCAGTCGGTAAATTACCCTCTGTTATCAGAAGTCACCAATAAATCGAATGACAACCAAACGACTGCTACCTCATCAGAAACATCTCCAGCCGTAATTGTTCCGCCAGTTAAAGAAAGCTTCACTCAGCCAATTTCCATCGCTCCCAAAGACTTTCCCCCCAAAGAAAAACCACCGGAACCAATTGTTTTACCGAACAAAGATGTTGCGGAATCTGCATCTAGCAATGTTGAAGCCAGTGAACAAAACGCTGTACTCCGTTTTGATCTGCCAGAAACGCAAATACAACCTCCTTCTAGCAAAGCTAGTGAGCCAGTTTCTGTTCTCAGTGCAGATTTAGTGGAAAATGAGCCAATCTCTCCACCGCCTGCACCAGCACGTAGATCCCGAAGACCTAGCAAACCTCAAAGTTTATCGCCAGTGCAGATTGGGTTTTTGCTAGTTGTCTTGTCTACAGTGGTGTCTTCACTGTATAACGTCGCTGTGAAAATGATGTTCCACCAAAGTTCTGCGGTGGTGGGAAGCTTGGCTATAGAACGGTTGTTATTACCGACTTTGGGGAATATTTTCTTAATTTTATTGCTGCGCTTGGCGATTGTGGTACCGCTCACGTTGCTGTTAGCCCCGATGATGCACCCCCAAGTTTGGCAAGATATCAAAAACTTAATGGAATCATTTCAAGGTAAACCTTCAGCAACTAAGGTGAAAGCCCAGAGAGTGTTGCAACTATCAATTGCTAGTGGTTGCTTTTTGTTTTTATCTCAGGTGCTGATTTACCTGGCTATTGGTCAAGTAACAACGGGTATGGCGATCGCACTATTCTTTATCTATCCCGGTATTAGCGGTTTGTTGTCTTGGCTGTTATTCCGCGATAAACCCAGTGGCGTGCGTGGGGCTGCGATTAGTGCAATTTTCTTGGGTGAATTATTAGTTTTAGGTGGTGCAGCAATTGCTGGGATCAGCGATTTTTCTATGGGTAGTGGTGCGGCAATTTTTGGTGGCATCGCTTTTGCCTGCTATGTCATTCTCACCCGCGTCTGCGCCGCTAAACTGCATCCTGTGTCTTTTACTTTAATAAGTTTCACCACCATGTTTGTTTTGAGCTTTATTGGTTTGATGTTACCTCTACCAACAGATTGGAGCCTAGCAATTGATGGTTCTAAGTTATTGGAGATTATTTTAAGTGCTTTTATTTTGGGCGTGCTGACACTGTTAAGCTACGTTCTTAACAATGTTGGTATTGGTAAACTCGGAGCCTTGCGATCGGCAATTATTGGCGCAGGCGTACCGATATTAACCGTAGTGTTTGCCGGGTTGTTGATTCAAGAAAATTTAGAAATAATTCAGATTTTTGGCGTGTTATTTGTCACTTTTGGTGCAGCGGCTTTTAGCTTTGAGAAAATGCGTCATCAAGTTAAATCGTCAAGTGCTGAAACTTAAATGCCGCAAAGTAGCTGTGTGGCAGTGAGGAAAGTTAAAAGTCGAATGTTAAATAAACTTTTGATTATCTCAACTTTGATTTTTAACTTTTCAATTTTTTATTTTGTTTTAATAATTGTCAATGCACCACAACAAACTTAGTAATCAATCTAATACCAATAGTCTTATCCAATTCCCAAAAATTCTGCATACCAACACTTTTTTAGCTCATGTCCGGTTAATCAATAATGATTTGGGAAATTGTAATCTCATATCATGTCCGCCTAATTAGTAATAATTTCCTCATCTGTGCAAAAACCTGAAAAGTCTTTCTCCCCCTGTCCCCTGCCCCCTGCGGTTCCTTCATGATAAGTCTTTGATCGGACATGATATTAATGGTCAGTCTTTCACCAACAGCAACATTACCCTTGGTATCAGTCTAAAAGTCAAACAATATAAAATCTGGTAATTGCATTACGACATCAGATACCTGTATATTTTATGAATATCAACGTCCAACAGCATTTTGACTAACTTTTCTCCTGGTTAACACCCAAATATTTAGTACAAAAGAAATAATAAAGCTGCTATTCCTGTACGTAATTTGCAATTCTAATACTGAGAATATTGAAACATATTCGTTGCTGCTCCCTACCTCAAAACATAGGTTTTAGCGTCAAAATAAGCAACAAAATTATCAGATACTACAGGCAGTAAAAGCGGCTTTTTTATATTGATTGAAATATCAGGAATCCTTAATAATTACTAGTATGTAAACTAGAAACTAGAGAGTCTTAATATAATATTAAGATTGAATTAATTTACATAAACTTGATACAAAAGCTGACAGAATCGAATATCATGATTAAAGGCAATAAACGGTATTTCGGACTGGGAATTATCTACCTGATTTGAGGAATTAGATTTCTCTAAGTACTAACTACCTAAAGATGCCAGAAATTCGCCGAAAGCTGTGAGCATTATGGTAGTCTACTACTATCTACTAAACCTGTAATTTGATTCAAGTTCAGTAGATGATTGACTCTCAGATTACTCATCACTAATAGGAAATCGACGAGTAACCAGAATTCTCTACAATCCCAAAGAAAGCACTCATTCTTGGGAAAGGTGCATACCATCAAGTCCATCGGCTAGTTAGGTGTTGCCACAATCAGGAAGCATTTCTCTGTTTGTGAACTAATATTAGGATGCAACATTCTGGCTAACGAAGACAATCTTTATAGATTAAATCGGAAAAATAGATGGTTTTGTAATTGGTATGACAAGTAGAGGAATTTTATGGTTATTTGTGAGTCTGTCAGGAAAGGATGACAATAGCCAAGTCAACTAAACTTCTTTTTAGTAGTGATTTGCTATATAATTCGGAGCCATTGGCAATTTCGACTGCTAGTAACCTGAAAGTCACAGCATCCTAGAAAGTCTCAAGTAACAATATCGCCTAAAGTTTGGGTGTATACTACTTACTTCCCTCTGACTATAAATCTGTAAACGTGCTATTTAACTGTCTGTAAATATGAGTAACGACATAGATCTGATCAAACAACTTGGCCCTAGTGCAATGGATCAGATCATGCTTTATCTGGCTTTTAGTGCTATGCGGACGAGTGGGCACAGGCATGGAGCATTCTTAGATGCAGCAGCTACGGCAGCTAAGTGTGCAATTTATATGACCTATCTTGAACAGGGACAAAACCTGAGAATGACAGGTCATTTGCACCACCTGGAGCCAAAAAGGGTCAAAATTATTGTTGAAGAAGTCAGACAAGCTCTGACAGAAGGCAAGTTGCTAAAAATGCTGGGTTCTCAAGAACCGCGCTATTTAATTCAACTGCCCTACGTCTGGATGGAAAAATACCCTTGGCAACCAGGGCGATCCCGCGTGCCAGGAACTAGTCTGACAAGTGAAGAGAAAAAACAAATTGAGCAAAAATTGCCTGGTAACTTGCCAGACGCGCAATTAGTTAGTTCGTTTGAATTTCTCGAACTAATTGAATTTTTGCATAAGCGATCGCAAGAAGTCCTCCCGCCTGAACATCAAATGCCCTTGAGTGAAGCCTTGGCAGAACACATCAAGCGCCGCCTACTTTATTCAGGTACAGTGACAAGAATTGATTCACCTTGGGGAATGCCCTTCTATGCACTAACTCGTCCTTTTTACGCACCAGCAGATGATCAAGAACGTACCTATATCATGCTAGAAGATACAGCTCGGTATTTTCGGATGATGAGAAACTGGGCGGAAAAACGACCAAATTCCATGCGTGCTTTAGAAGAACTGGATATTCCTCCAGAAAAGTGGGATCAAGCAATGGAGGAACTTGATGAAGTTATCCGCGCTTGGGCAGATAAATATCACCAAAGTGGTGGTATTCCCATGATTTTACAGATGGTTTTTGGTAGAAAAGAAGATTAACACTTCCGGCTCATAAAAAGTAAGCATCCTAACACTCAACAACCGGGAAATCTCAAATTACATGTACAATCATTACGACGGGTAGGCTCCTGCTGCAAAATTTAGAGACATTGTTAGCTTTTTGTCTCGAATGGCAGGATGCTTCCGTTGCCATCCACACTTATAAATTGGATGATTCAGTATTTTATTAGCTTCTATAAATAGACAGGGTTATTTTTTAGTCAACGGTCTGTAGTTAAAGTTAAAAGGTGAGTCACTAGAGACAGTTGACCAAATAATTAAGTAAGTAATATTAAGTTTAGGGCGTTGTGGGTGAAAGAGTTAGCCCATTAGCAGTTTCACTAGCGTCAATACAAGTATCTAACGCCTGCATTGGTGTCAAAGGAATTTCCCTACGCAAACCAACCACACAGTCCGCAAAAGTGATAGGTAATAAACTACGACCACAATAATTTAAAACGGCAGAGTTAATTTCTTCTTTGGTATTGAGACTGACTCCAACAACACAACTAGCTAATTCTTTAGGACGACGCGCCCTCGAACAGTAAGCTAAAGCATCGGTTGGGCTAATTTTTGTTCTTTGTTTAATAGTCGCCACACAAGCAGATAAATCTCTGGGACGTATTGCTGTAGCACAACCTTGGGCTGCGGCTGCTTGTGTAACACCTGCTTTTAGAAGTTGCGCCGCACAAGCACGGTAACTCTCGTGGTCATCAGCAAATAATATCAGTGCTGGGCTGGGAAGACTAGATATCAACATTCCTGCTATAGCCAAAACGGGTGTCGCCCAGCGAATGTTTTGGGTGTTGAGTATCCCAGAAATAGACTGACCTTGAGGCTTTCTTGCTTTACTCACTTTTTGTGTTTCCATTGCCATTGTTCCAAAACCCTCAGTTATGCTAACTCAAATGTAAGCCAACTCTGCTTGACATTCTCAATTCTGGTGCTTGGCTCTTAAATTCTGATATTTATAAATTTTTGATGATTAAATTTTGGATTTTTGGCATTTTTCATTTACAGATATTTATAATAGTATGTCTGGGTAAAGTTTAAACAGGATTAAATTAAGGAAACTCATGTCCCGATACAGAGGGCCACGCCTCAGAATTGTACGTCGCTTAGGCGAATTACCAGGATTAACTCGTAAAAGCGCAAGACGCGCCTATCCGCCCGGTCAACATGGTCAGAACCGCAAAAAGCGTTCTGAATATGCTGTCCGTCTCGAAGAAAAGCAAAAACTCCGTTGTAACTACGGTCTGACAGAAAAGCAACTGCTCCGCTATGTCCGTAAAGCCAGACGTGTTACTGGTTCTACCGGACAGGTGTTATTGCAATTGCTAGAAATGCGCTTAGATAATACCGTTTTCCGCTTGGGTATGGCTCCCACAATTCCAGCAGCGCGTCAGCTGGTAAATCACGGTCATGTCACAGTCAATGGTCGTGTAGTTAATATTCCCAGCTATCAGTGCCGCCCTGGTGAGGTAATTGCTGTTCGGGATAAAGCACAATCACGGAAGTTGGTAGAAACTAACTTACAATATCCCGGTTTGGCTAACCTTCCCAGCCATTTGGAATTTGACAAAAACAAGCTGACTGGTAAAGTTAACGGTGTCATTGAACGCGAGTGGGTGGCTTTACAAGTTAACGAACTGCTGGTTGTGGAATACTATTCACGACAAGCGTAAGGAAGTGCTGAGTGCTGAGTGCTGAGTGCTGAGTAATTAAACAGCCTCAAATCTCAGAACTCATTACTCAACAAAGTTTTATCCTCCAATTTGTGACATAGTACGGCTGTATGTGCCAGTAGTACCGGAGTCGCGGCCTTTAAAGTTAATTTCTGGCTTGATAGCTAATAAGTGTCTTACCTGTTCTCGTAACTGGTGGATGCTGACACCAGAACGCAGAGCAGTTTTTAAATCTAATTGACCAGTTTCATTTAATAAGCAGGGTCTTAACCAACCATCGGCGCTGAATCGCATCCGGTTACAACGATCGCAAAAACATTCTGACATCTGGCTAATAAATCCCAGTGTGCCTTTTGCGCCCGGAATTTGAAAAACATCAGCAGGCCCATTACCACGAATTTGTGATTCTGTCAATCCCCATTGTTTACGAATGCGTTGGCGTAAATCCGTAGAAGAAACCCAACCGCGATCGCCAAATAATTGCCAATTACCAATCGGCATAAATTCAATAAATCGGACGTGCCACTGTTTGTCAATGGTGAGGGCAGCTAAATCGAGAATTTCGTGGTCGTTGACACCGGGGATCACCACTACATTCAGCTTCAGAGGGTTGAATCCCACTTTGTAGGCGGCTTGAATACCATCCCAGACTTGTTGCCAGCGAGAACGCCCATGATTGCCGATAATTTGATCAAAGATATCGGGATCAAGGGAATCTAAACTAATATTTATTCGGCGTAAACCTGCTTCATAAAGATTTTTGGCGATGGGTGAAAGTAAAAACCCGTTGGTTGTCATTGATAAGTCTTGGGTTTCGCTGAATGATGCGATCGCCTTGACTAAATCTACTACACCAGGACGCAGTAGAGGTTCCCCTCCAGTTAAACGAAATCGTGTAAAACCAACAGGGATAAACACCTCTTGAATCAAAGTCAGTAGTTCCGCGTCAGAGAGTAGTTGTTGCTTGAGGGCATATTCTAGTTCTGCACCCTCCGGCATACAGTATTGACAGCGAAAATTACAGCGATCAATTAAACTAATGCGGAGATAGTCTACCTGGTTCATTGTCAGAAATTTACCAACTTTGCCGATTAGACCCCAAGTGTAACGCAGTAGCACTTGAGGATGAAAAGCAGTAGTCCTTAAGACATCCCTTGAAGCAATGAGAGTTACTCTGGTTGATCAATTAACTTGAAGCCCCAAGGTTTTAAAGCGGCGATCGCAATTTCTGGATCAATACCTTCATAAACTTCCCATTCATAAGGGTGTTCTTTGGGGTGTCCTTCACCAACGTTACCAGCAACCTTGATTACCGGAAAATTCGCCACGCGATCGCGTTCTAATCTTTTCGGTACTACCAGCCGGACTTTATGACCAATAAACTTGGTTGTACTTTCATTTGCTATAGATTCCCGGATTAAACAGATATCACCAGCGGTCCCCAAGTCGTTTGGTAGATGTAGAGAAAGGATATGTAAGTCGCTGGTTTGATGGGTCTTTTGATCGGTCGCATTATCTGTAATCCTTAAACAAGGCGTGAGAACTCATACAAGTGTTGTTGATTGCTTGCTACAGCTATTTTAATCTCGCAACCTCACCAACATAACGTTTATTGGGTTTTCCTAACAACTGGGAATAACGTCTTGTCATACATCCTTCATGATTAATCAGATCCCCGACTTTTTTGAGAAGTCGGGGATATAAGCGTTGGCGTGTAAGTCGAGATTATGAGCGATCGCAAACAATATCGCAATCCTAAATGACTTGCAAACATTTCTCTCCTGTGTTTCCCATGCCATCCTTGTCTCTTTTGTGCCTAAATCCTACTCCAAATGCTTCACAGGTAATGATGCCAAGTTTTCCAAACAATGAGCGACTTCTTTTCGGTGACAGCAATTGGGGTTCATTTCAGCACACAACAGTAGAATATTACCTTTTTGAGCCAGTTGTGCAATTTCATGTAAAGCTTGGTCAGCTTCTTCCTGATTAACAGGAATCCAATTTTCCTTACCAGAAGTATTACCTAAAGCAGTTTTAGAAATATATTCAATATTATTTGATTCACATAATATTTTAATTTGTTCGCTGTACCATTTTCGACTCCAAGCACGAGGAACCATTCTCACATCAACAACATATTCAACATTAAATTTTTTTTAAATATTCCAAGAATTCAGCATAATCTTTGCGATTACCATATCCAAAGGTAAAAATACACTTTATGCTTTCCAAGTCTTTAATCATCATTTTTTACTTACTTATTAGAATAATTCAGTTTGAATATTTAAATTATTTATTAATGGTGGATAAAATATCCCAATAATCATAAAGCTATTTTTATGGTTTTTTAAGTTACCGACAATAAAGTATAAATCTTTTTTCTTTAAGAAATCATATTCTAATTTTTGACGGACTTTTTCTAAAGCATCCTTTTCTTTATTTTCCACACTTGTTGCTTTTGATTGATCTCTACATTTTCTATAAAGCTCCATAATTTCCCAATCACTGATAGTCAAACGGTGCTTATCTCCATCTTGAGAAATAAATTCGTAACCAAAGTTATAAGGAATCTTCTCTAATTGTACTGAAGGTTCAAATAAATCTAGTTGATACAATATTGATTGCTGTTTTGGGTTCCATTCTCTTTCTGTCTCCTTGCAAAAGTATTTTTTTATAGTTTGTGGTTTAATAAGACCAAGAGATTTTTCTTGGTCTTTAATATGTCGAATAGACTTAAATTGCAGTGGTAAAACAAACTCTTTTCGCTCTTCCCAATTTTTACGAGTATCAATTTTGCGTATTATTTCTATGGAAGAATCATCTATACGAAAACTTTCTTCTCGATAATCTTTATCATTCCTTTCTATTTTAGCACTGATATATAGACCATCTTGGATAACGTTTATCAAAATCTAATTGACGAAAACGAATAGGATAAATGCGAATCCATTGAAGAGGCTTTTCTTCATCATCTAATAACACTCCTGCTGTACAGACCGTTTCTTGATATTTTGTGCTGATTGAAGGGTATGTCTTGGTGGCAATCAAAATTTTTCTTCTTTCCATATAACAAGCTTTATAAAAACTAGTGAATTATATACAGCCACAATACAGATACATTTGCAGCTTTAGTATATATCAAACTTTTTCCATGACATCATGTCACAACACAGCCAATTATGGAAAATAATAAATTAAGTCGAGTATTACAATACTCACTACATTTCCTCATTTCTTCTGGGAAAATATGACTCATCCTTTCCTTGAACGCTTGCGTAGTCCTGATAGCCCGGTGATTGTTTTTGACGGAGCGATGGGGACTAACTTGCAAACCCAAAACCTGACTGCTGAAGATTTCGGCGGCGCACAATATGAAGGTTGTAACGAATATCTAGTCCACACCAAACCCGAAGCTGTCGCCAAAGTGCATCGTGACTTTCTCGTAGCGGGTGCTGATGTGATTGAAACCGATAGTTTTGGCAGTACCTCGATTGTACTGGCAGAGTATGACTTGGCAGATCAAGCTTACTACCTTAGTAAAACCGCCGCCGAACTCGCCAAGCGTGTGGCGGCGGAGTTTTCCACGCCCGAAAAACCCCGCTTCGTTGCAGGTTCCATCGGCCCCACAACCAAACTCCCCACCTTGGGACATATTGACTTTGACACTATGAAGGCGGCTTTTGCAGAACAAGCGGAAGCCCTAATGGATGGTGGAGTAGATTTATTGTTGGTTGAGACTTGCCAAGATGTGTTGCAAATCAAAGCTGCGCTGAACGGGATAGAAGAAACCTTTGTGAAGAGAGGCGATCGCATCCCGTTAATGGTATCAGTGACAATGGAAAGCATGGGGACAATGCTGGTAGGTACAGAAATCAGTGCTGTCCTGACCATTTTGGAACCATATAATATCGATGTTCTCGGTTTAAACTGTGCCACAGGCCCAGACTTGATGAAACCACACATTAAGTATTTGGCAGAACATTCGCCGTTTGTGGTTTCTTGTATTCCTAACGCGGGTTTACCGGAGAACATAGGCGGTCAAGCACACTACCGCTTGACACCGACAGAATTACGTATGGCGTTGATGCACTTTGTTGAAGATTTGGGTGTCCAAGTGATTGGGGGTTGCTGTGGGACACGTCCAGAACACATTCAACAATTGGCAGAAATCGCCAAAGAATTAAAGCCAAAAGTGCGACAGCCCAGCCTCGAACCAGCGGCAGCATCAATATATACAACTCAGCCTTATACCCAAGACAATTCGTTCTTAATTGTCGGTGAACGTCTCAACGCCAGTGGTTCTAAAAAATGCCGCGATTTACTCAACGCCGAAGACTGGGATGGACTAGTTTCAATGGCGAGGGCGCAAGTCAAAGAAGGCGCACATATTTTAGATGTCAACGTCGATTATGTGGGGCGTGACGGCGTGCGAGATATGCACGAACTCGTGTCGCGTATCGTGAATAATGTTACCTTACCCTTAATGCTCGACTCCACCGAATGGGAAAAAATGGAGGCGGGATTAAAGGTAGCTGGTGGTAAGTGTTTGCTGAACTCCACCAACTACGAAGACGGAGAACCGCGCTTTATCAAAGTGCTGGAATTAGCGAAAAAGTACGGTGCGGGTGTAGTCATTGGTACCATTGATGAAGAAGGCATGGCGCGGACTGCGGAGAAAAAATTCCAAATTGCTCAACGTGCCTACCGCCAAGCTGTAGAATATGGCATCCCACCCACAGAAATTTTCTTTGATACCTTAGCCCTACCAATTTCTACTGGAATTGAAGAAGATAGAGAAAACGGTAAAGCCACCATTGCAGCCATTCGCCGTATTCGCCAAGAATTACCGGGATGTCATGTAATTTTAGGTGTGTCTAATATTTCCTTTGGACTTTCCGCCGCCGCGCGTATTGTTCTTAACTCCGTGTTTCTACATGAAGCAATGGCGGTGGGTATGGATGCTGCAATTGTTAGTGCCAGCAAAATTTTACCACTGTCTAAAATAGACCCACGGCATCAAGAAGTTTGTCGTCAGTTGATTTACGACGAACGGAAATTTGAGGGTGATGTCTGCGTTTATGACCCTCTAGGAGAGCTTACCACATTATTTACCGGAGTCAGCGCCAAACGCGACAAAGGCGTTGATGAAACCCTCCCCATTGAAGAAATTCTCAAACGCCACATCATCGACGGCGAACGCATCGGTTTAGAAAAGCACCTAAGCAAAGCCTTAGAAACTTACAAACCACTGGATATTATCAATACTTTCTTGTTAGATGGCATGAAAGTAGTTGGTGAATTGTTTGGTTCCGGGCAGATGCAGCTACCCTTTGTCTTACAGTCAGCCGAAACCATGAAAGCGGCGGTAGCTTACTTAGAACCCTTCATGGAAAAATCCGAGGCGGGGAATAATGCCAAAGGCAAGGTAATTATTGCCACAGTTAAAGGTGATGTCCACGACATTGGTAAAAACCTAGTAGACATTATTCTTTCTAACAACGGCTACAAGGTAATTAACCTGGGAATTAAGCAGCCAGTAGAAAACATCATCGAGGCTTACAATCAACACAAAGCTGATTGTATTGCTATGAGTGGCTTGCTGGTTAAGTCCACCGCCTTTATGAAAGAAAACTTGGAAGTATTCAATGAAAAGGGAATTACTGTCCCGGTAATTTTAGGTGGCGCGGCGTTAACTCCCAAGTTTGTGCATAATGATTGCCAAAACGCTTACAAAGGTAAAGTAGTTTATGGCAAAGATGCTTTCTCTGACTTGCATTTCATGGATAAATTAATGCCAGCCAAAGCTACTGGTAATTGGAATGACTTGCAAGGATTTCTGGATGAAGTCATTGATGAACCAGAAACTACTCAAAACTCAGAACTCAAAACTCAGAACTCAAAACTCAGAACTCAAAACTTAGCACTCAGCACTGAAGTCGACACCCGCCGTTCTGAAGCCGTCGCGGTAGATATTGAACGTCCCACGCCGCCATTCTGGGGAAGCAAGTTACTACAACCTACGGATATTCCTTTAGAAGAATTATTCTGGTATTTGGATTTGCAAGCTTTAATTGCGGGACAATGGCAATTCCGTAAGCCAAAGGAACAATCAAAAGAAGAGTATCAGACTTTCTTAGATGCAAAAGTTTACCCAATTTTAGAAAGTTGGAAGCAGCGCATTATTGAGGAGAATTTGTTACATCCTCAAGTAATTTACGGGTATTTTCCTTGTCAGGCTGAGGGGAATACGTTGTATGTGTATGAAACAAACCACGGAGGCGCAGAGGTAAGAACGAGTTTTGAGTTTCCCCGGCAAAAGTCTTTAAGACGGTTGTGTATTGCAGATTTCTTTGCACCCAAGGAGTCGGAAATTATTGATGTTTTCCCGATGCAGGCGGTGACTGTGGGTGACATTGCCACAGAATACGCCCAAAAGCTGTTTGCAGATAATCAATACACCGATTATCTCTACTTCCACGGTTTTGCAGTGCAGATGGCTGAGGCTTTAGCGGAGTGGACACACGCCAGAATTCGCCAGGAGTTAGGTTTTGCTGCTGAGGAACCTGATAATATTCGGGATGTTTTAGCCCAACGCTATCGCGGTTCGCGCTATAGTTTCGGCTATCCAGCTTGTCCTAACATTCAGGATCAGTACAAGCAATTGGAGTTGTTAGAGACTGGCAGAATTAATCTGTATATGGATGAAAGTGAACAGCTTTATCCCGAACAGTCCACAACGGCAATTATTACCTACCACCCAGTAGCGAAGTACTTTAGTGCATAAGTAATTAAGGGTGTAGGGATATGAGGGTGTAGGGGTTCACAACCCTTTCAACCCTACACCCCTAAACCCTTACACCCATTTTCCACAGACAAGCTTTGTACATCAGTTCTGACCTTTTTTCTCTGACATCTTTATTCTGCTGATGAGTAGAATCTGGGGTTGTAGTATTTAGTATGGCGTGCTAAAAGTGTGTAGTTGCATTCTGAATCGGAAGTCACAGCAGTGTCTCTTAAATGTTAATGCTGCACTAACAGTACCTCACAATTCAACTGAATGCTCTGTAAGGAAACATGGTCAAACCGATGTCTGAAAAGCTTGAAGAACAATCAAAACCAGAAAAACCTGAAAGATCAGAAAGGTACGAAAGATCCGAAAGGTCAGAAAGATACGAAAGATCCGACAGGTCAGAAAGGTACGAAAGATCAGAAAGATACGATAGCTCAGAAAGAGAAGAAAAACCAGAAAAATTTTATCCCACACAACACCTAAAAGTCTATCAAACGAGTGATGCAGGACAATTAATAATTTGTGAATGTCGTAATTGTTCGACCCCGTTATCTATTGATGTGATTTTTCTCACACCACAAAATTCTAAACCAAAACCAAAAAATAAACCTGATACTCAACAAGATGATGTGATGAAATGTCCTAATTGTGGACGTATCCCTATATTTTTAGAAGGCTGTGCTGTGCAGTCAATTGCCCAACTACCTTCTTCACCGTGGCAATAGTTTTTCTGCCCATCATTAGCCATCATTGAATTTGTTTGAGGAGATGAGGTAGTTGTGATGGGTATTCTTGTTTATCTGGTAAATAATATAGCAGAAGGCATTTATTCTACTGTTTGCACTGGCTAAAAAATTCTATGATTCCCCAGGAAACTGATACAAAAGCAGCTAATACCTCATCAAAAACATGGCGTGGTTGGCGAGAAAATTTAACTTTAGTAGCGATCGCTTTATTATTGGCAGTATTAATCAGAACTTTTGTGGCGGAACCTCGCTACATCCCTTCTGATTCTATGGTGCCAACTTTATATGAAGGCGATCGCTTGGTGGTAGAAAAAATTTCCTACCATTTTCAACCTCCCGCCACTGGGGATATCGTAGTTTTTCAAGCCCCCGAAGAATTACAAAAACGCGGCTATCCCAAAGACCAAGCTTTTATTAAACGGGTAATTGCCACACCAGGGGAAATTATTAAAGTCGCTGGTGGTAAAGTTTATCTTAATGGTCAAGCTTTGCCAGAAGATTACATCGCTGAACCAGCAAATCAGCCATTCCCACCTGTTCAAGTTCCACCAGATGAATTGTTTGTTATGGGAGACAACCGCAACGACAGTAATGACTCCCGTTATTGGGGCTTTCTCCCCAGACAAAATATCATCGGTCGCGCCGTATTTCGCTTTTGGCCTTTACACCGCATTGGATTTATTTAGGGCTGGCTGATTCCTCAAGCCTTTAAAAACACTGAATTTATACTCAGCACTCAGCACTTTACAAAAATTACGGAAATTTCCGTTCCCGCACCTCGACAGCGTAATTCTGTACAGCTTGAGTAATTGTTTCCCGCAGGTTGGTGTAAGTTTTGGCAAATGGTGGTTGCTTGGCTGAAAGACCAAGAACGTCTGAAGTAACTAACACTTGACCATCGCAGTAGGAACCAGCACCAATCCCAATTGTGGGAATGCTAAGTTTTTCTGTGATCTGCCTTGCCAAATCTGCGGGAATATGCTCTAACACAATCGAGAATACACCCGCTTGTTCTAAAGCGATCGCTTCATTTAAAATTCTTTCTGCCTGTTCTTCCGTCTTGCCTTGTTGGCGCAAACCTAGTTGATGAACTGATTGCGGTGTCAACCCAACATGACCCATCACCGGGATTCCCGCTTGGACTAAACGCGCAATTGTTTCTACCATCGCTGGGTAGCCACCTTCTAGCTTGACTGCTTGCGCCCCAGTTTCTTTTAAAATTCTGCCGGCTGAGTGCATAGCTTGAGTAATACTTTCTTGATAAGTCAAGAATGGCAAATCAACCACCACTAAAGCGCGTTTGACACCCCGACGCACCGCCTTAGCATGAAATAGCATTTCCTCTAGGGTAATGGGGAGTGTAGTTTCATAACCTAACACCACCGCCATCGAGTCTCCGACCAAAATTAAGTCTACACCAGCCGCGTCGATCAGTTGGGCGATCGCATAATCCCAAGCAGTTAACGCTGCGATAATACGTCCCTGTTGTTTCCATTGAATTAATTGCTGGCTAGTAACTGGCATTTTTTAAGTGCTGAGTGCTGAGTGCTGAGTGCTGAGTGCTGAGTTATGAGTAAAGAAATTTTTAACTCATAACTCATAGTACCTATTACTTAACTGCACGGCTGAAAGCAAGATGGGGTTTTGCTCCATTCATTTTGGGCATTAACCAAGCTAAACCTTCACTAGTGCCGATCCATAATTTATTACTAATATCTGGTACAAGCGCAAGCACTCGACTAGAAGGAAGACCTGCAACTTGATCTAAAAGTGCGCCTGTATGTGGATTTAATCGTAACAAACCATTGTTCGTCCCCACCCAAACACTACCATCTTGGGCAAATTTGATTGCTGTCACATTCCGTCCCCGCAATGGCGTTACAGACCGCAATACTTTATCTGTTTTTGGGTCAATTACTAACAAATTGTTAGCCATTCCCGCCCAAATTAACCCTTCTGGACTAATAGCTAAGGTTTGCACTGTTGTACCGGGTAAACTATCAATTCGCTTCATAATATAAGCGTTGGTAGTGTTTACCCTGACCAAACCATCCAAAGTCCCCACCCACAGTTGACCTTCTGCATCTAAAGTTAAGGTGTTGGCACTGACTCCAGGTAAATTTTTCACTGTCGTCATAATTAAGCCTTGGTCGGGACTAATTAAAGCTAAACCGCTATCAGTTCCCACCCACAAGTAGCCGCGCTTGTCAACTAACATCGACAAAACCCGCTTGGAAGGTAAAAATAAATTCTGTGCTGTAATTTCATTCGTCCGGGGGTCAACTCGCATCAGTCCTTCATAAGTTCCCACCCATAAACGCCCCACTTTGTCTTGAGCTAAAGCACCGATCGCCACATTCGGTAAATTTACCCGCGCTAATATCTTACCTGTCTTGGGGTCAATCCGCGATAATCCCCGCCAATAACCCACCCACAAATTTCCTTTAAAGTCTTTCAGTAAGTTACTGACACGGTAATCTGTTTCTATTGACCTTTCTTCCAGATTTCTCTCGTCTGGTAAAGGTTGGACTTGTGGCGGAGGTGCTGAAGCTGGGTAAGAAGGAGTCACTTGCGATCGCGGAACATCTGGAGTGAGAGTTGATGGATTTTCACTATTGGTTTGCGCCTTGACTGGATTTGTCATCAGTACCAGGCCAATGTTTGGCAAAGTCATCAACCCCAGCAAAATCGAAGTCGTCAAAAAACTCATACGCTTGCGAAACAATACCACGGTGACATTTCCTCAAAAGACAGTAAGTTTAGCCATTACCTAAATTGGCAGGCGGTTAAACTCAGTGTTCCCGTTGTTGATATTGTTTAAATCGTCTTCCAACATTTTTCCCAGAAATTACTGAGTAATCGTCAAGGGTCAATAGTCAGTTGTACCTTTTTGCAACTCACCACTCCCGACTATAGCTTTCACATTTCCATACAGTTAGAAGCTACGTTTGTAAATTAGTTTTAACAAAATGTTTAAATCTTTATGTAATAACAAATTTAAATATATAAGTTAAAAATTTTCAAAGAATAACTTATGCAATTTATTGATATATTGTGAGACAAGTTACAAATTACGTTGTGTGCAATTTTGTCTTTCGCTGACTACTCGACTAAATCAGCATCCCGCAAAATCTCTTCTGGTTTGCTTTCTACAAGTTGGAAACACAGCAGGAGTGCGGATGCGGAAATGTAAGCGAGAACGCGCATTTCCATAATTCAACGGATGTAAAAGAGAATAACCTCATGCTTTCTGCAAAGTAGAGAGTTTTTACGGAGGCTACAAAGGTTTAGCGAGTCAAGAAGAATAGATAAAAGAAATTTTTTTCATCCAACAAGGGCGCAAGCGCCAGGATATGCACTTCTGAGCGTGAACAGCACTGGTGAGAAACCAAGTGTTAATTAAAGAAAAACTGCTACCCTTTGGCAAAGACGACCTCTAACAACCAACTGTGCCTAACTTTCTCCTCTACTGATGAGGGTGAAAAAAATGGTGAGAGGAAGTTGTACAAAACGTGATTTGATAAGTAAAAAGAGTGACATCTTGGAAGGATAGATATGTCTTACGCTCAAACGAAGACTCAGTCAAAAGCTGGGTATAAAGCCGGGGTTCAAGATTACAGACTAACTTATTACACACCTGATTACACACCTAAAGATACGGATCTTCTGGCGGCGTTCCGTGTTACACCCCAGCCTGGAGTTCCCTTTGAAGAAGCAGCTGCGGCTGTAGCGGCTGAGTCTTCTACTGGTACTTGGACAACCGTATGGACAGACTTATTAACCGATCTAGATCGTTACAAAGGTCGTTGCTACGATATCGAACCAGTTCCTGGCGAAGACAACCAGTTTATTGCCTACATTGCCTATCCTCTGGATCTCTTTGAAGAAGGCTCCATCACCAACGTTTTAACCTCTATTGTAGGTAACGTATTTGGTTTTAAAGCGTTGCGGGCATTGCGTTTAGAAGACATTCGCTTCCCTGTAGCTTACATCAAGACCTTCCAAGGCCCTCCCCACGGTATCCAAGTTGAGCGCGACAAGTTAAACAAATACGGTCGTCCTCTGTTGGGATGTACAATCAAACCCAAATTAGGTTTGTCTGCTAAGAACTACGGTCGTGCAGTATACGAGTGTTTGCGCGGCGGTTTGGACTTTACAAAAGACGACGAAAACATCAACTCTGCACCATTCCAAAGATGGCGCGATCGCTTCTTGTTCGTAGCTGATGCTATCCACAAGTCTCAAGCCGAAACAGGCGAAATTAAAGGTCACTACCTCAACGTTACCGCGCCTACCTGCGAAGAAATGTTGAAACGGGCTGAGTACGCTAAAGAACTCAATATGCCCATCATCATGCACGACTACCTCACAGCAGGTTTCACAGCTAACACCACCTTGGCGCGTTGGTGTCGTGACAACGGTCTATTGCTGCACATCCACCGCGCGATGCACGCTGTAATCGACCGTCAAAAGAACCACGGTATTCACTTCCGTGTATTGGCTAAAGCCCTACGTTTATCTGGTGGTGATCACATCCACACCGGTACCGTAGTAGGTAAATTAGAAGGTGAACGTGGTATCACAATGGGCTTCGTTGACCTGTTGCGGGAAAACTACGTTGAACAAGACAAATCTCGCGGTATCTACTTTACCCAAGATTGGGCTTCTCTGCCTGGTGTAATGGCAGTTGCTTCCGGTGGTATCCACGTATGGCACATGCCCGCATTGGTAGAAATCTTTGGTGATGACTCCGTACTACAATTCGGTGGTGGTACACTCGGACACCCCTGGGGTAATGCTCCTGGTGCAACCGCTAACCGTGTAGCTTTGGAAGCGTGTATCCAAGCTCGTAACGAAGGCCGCAACTTGGCGCGTGAAGGTAACGATGTTATTCGTGAAGCTGCTAAGTGGTCTCCTGAACTAGCTGCTGCTTGCGAACTGTGGAAAGAAATCAAGTTCGAGTTTGAGGCAATGGATACCGTCTGATCATCAAGTAAAAGGTAAAAAGTTAAAAGGTAAAAGAAAATCTTTTTACTTATTACTTTTTACTTTTAACTTAAATTTGGGCTGGGTCAAGCATGAATCTCAAGCAAATTGCGAAAGATACAGCCAAAACTCTCCAAAGCTACCTAACTTATCAGGCGCTAAGGATTGTACTGGCACAGCTAGGCGAAACGAATCCACCGTTAGCTGTTTGGCTGCATAACTTTTCCGCCGGAAAAGTTCAGGATGGAGAAGCTTATATTGAACAACTTTTCCAACACAAACCTGACTTAGCACAGCGAATTATGACAGTGAGAGAACATATAGCCGAAGAAGTGGCAGAGTTCTTACCAGAAATGGTTCGCACTGGTATTAAGCAAGCCAATATGGAACAGCGTCGCCAGCACTTAGAACGCATCACGCAGCTGAGTTTAACTAACCCCAGTCCTGAATCAGAACAACAGCAATTTTCCGATCCTGACTGGGATAACTTAGCCAGTTAGGAAATATGCAAGTAGTCACTCAATAGCAAACCTTTATTATTTAGCTATGCAAACCCTACCAAAAGAGCGCCGCTACGAAACCCTGTCTTATCTTCCCCCTCTGAGCGATGCTCAAATTGAGAAGCAAATTCAGTACATTCTGAATCAAGGTTACATCCCCGCGATCGAGTTCAACGAAACCTCTGAACCCACAGAATTTTACTGGACAATGTGGAAGTTGCCTTTGTTCGGCGCTAAATCCACCCGCGAAGTATTAGGCGAAGTTCAAGCTTGCCGTTCTCAATATCCTACCCACTACATTCGTGTTGTAGGTTTCGACAACATCAAGCAGTGCCAAATCCTCAGCTTCATTGTTCACAAACCCAACAGATATTGAAAAAGTTACAGGTAAAGGATAAAAGTCCTGATACCTGAGTTGATGAAATTTAAAAAAGAGAGGTGAAATAACAGCCTCTCTTTTTTTTATACAGCGTGTCTCGGTTGAGTGCAGTAGAAGTAGATAAGACTTACGCAGTAATACGCAAAATCAAGGGTTTGGAGAAGAGTGTCAGGGTGTAGGAGTCTTGGGTTGTATGTATTTGAAACCCTTACACGACGAGAATTTTGGGTTTTTGGAGTACCACAGGAGCGATCGCAGCACAAAATGGCTCGTGCGAATTGGCATTTTTTCTGAGCCTATTTGATTTATACTTTTAGATTCGTCTGAAATTATCAAATAAGCACAGTTTGAAAGTTGTATGTCCAGCCTAAGTCCTGACATGGTACGCGTTTATTTACGAGAGATTGGCCAGTTTCCTCTACTCACCTCAGACCAAGAAATCACTTATGGCAGGCAAGTACAGCAAATGATTGCCATTGAGGAGCAGAAACAAAAGCTGAGTGAACAATTAGATAGGGAACCAACATTAGCAGAATTAGCTAATTTTGTCAATAAAAACGAATCTGAAATCACTCAAATCCTCCAGATTGGTCAACGAGCAAAGCAAAAAATGGTGACAGCAAACCTCCGACTAGTGGTTTCTATCGCCAAAAAATATCAGCGTCGCAACCTAGAGTTATTGGATTTGATTCAAGAAGGTGCAATTGGTTTACAGCGAGGGATAGAAAAATTCGACCCCAATCGTGGTTATAAATTGTCAACCTACGCTTACTGGTGGATTAGCCAAGCTATCACCAGAGCGATCGCTGAAAAATCCCGTACTGTTAGGCTACCAATTCACGTTAACGAAAAACTCAATCAAATCAAAAAAGTCCAGCGTGAACTGTTTCAAACTCTCGGTCGTCGTCCTTCAGTCGCAGAAATTGCTCAAAAATTGGACATCGAACCCAGCCAAATTCGAGAATATCTCAGTGCTGCTAGTTCGACAATTTCTTTAGATTTAAAAGTTGGCGATAACCAAGACACAGAACTCAGTGAACTTTTAAGTGATGATGGTGTCTCCCCCAACGACCAAATTACCCAAGAAATGCTGCGTCAAGACTTGGATAACTGGTTATCATCGCTGAAACCTGTACAACGTGAAGTATTAATTCTGCGTTTTGGACTGCTAGATAATCAAGAACGGAGTTTGGCACAGATTGGCGAAAAGCTCAATGTCAGCCGCGAACGTGTTCGTCAAATTCAGCAGCAAGCCATGAATGTTCTGCGTCGTCAACAACCAGAAATGGGACAATATCTATCTTCTTGATCGCGTGCTGAGGAGCCACTGCGTTGGGCGGCTTTGCCGACTTGAAGCAAGTAGCGTTGCTAAGTAAGAAAAAGGATACTCAGTTTTTGAGAATGTTACCCATTTTGGCTTTATAAGGTTCAGTTAAGACTCAAAACCAATTTTGGCTTAGTAACTATCTTGAAAATCAAGAAAACAAAATTGTAGGGGTGAACGGCCGTTCACCCCTACAGTTGTATTTGTATCGATAAAGCTCTATTTTGGTGGCAAGTTAACATCTTGTGCCAAACGCAGGTTTTTCAATAATTTAATTGCCCACCAAGTCATATCAATTTCCCACCAGCGCCAACCACATCTCGCTACATGAGGATAGGCATGGTGATTGTTGTGCCATCCCTCGCCATAGGTGAGAATCGCCGCCCACCAGAGATTACGCGAATTATCATTACACTCAAATGTGCGATATCCCCATAAATGGGTTACTGAGTTGATAAACCAAGTTGTATGCCAAAGAATTACACATCTCAAAAACACACCATAAATGACAAATGACCATCCGCCAAGGGCATACAACAACAAAGCGACTGGAATTTGTAATAGTAAAAAGTAGCGATTGAGCCAACGGTAAAAAGCATCTCGCGCTAAATCAGTTGCATATCTTTGGTAGCAGTCATAATCAAAGAACTCTTTGTTGGGGTAGAAAATCCATAAAATATGACTCCACCAAAAACCTCTGCGGGCAGAGTAGGGATCTTTGTATTCGTCTTCTGTGTGAGCATGATGTAGCCGGTGTCCCGCTACCCAGAATATTGGCCCGCCTTGCAAAGATAGCGCCCCCAAAATTGCGATCGCATATTCTAACCACTTAGGCACACGCAAGCTACGATGGCTCAACATTCGGTGATAGCCAAGGCAAACTCCAATACTACCAAATAGCCAATGCAGCAACAACATCACACCCAACGCCGACCAAGAAAAAAACCACGGTGCTAACAGTGCCAGAGCATGAATTATCGCAAAAAATGCCACAGTTAGCCAATCAAGACGCAACGATTGGGGATTATCTGACCAAGTTCTCATGGAATTAAATTTCACAAACACTCCTCATAAGCTGTTAAACATTTAATTTGCACATTGAGGCCGCAAAGAGGCAGGAGGCGGGGTGCAAGGGAGAGGATTTGAAGGTTTTGTTACCATAAACATGGTGCAATTTAAATGACGATTAGCTTACAATTTAAAAGTCAAAATTAGAAATTAAATATGTTTTTGACTTTTGACTTTTTCACACCCAATTTCTCATTCTTCAAATCGCTTTAGAATAAACAAGGTTTGCTCGTTCCCGCAGATAGACATCAAAGACAGCCGCAATATTGCGAATAAGTAATCTGCCGCTTGGTGTCACTTCAATTTGATTAGGAGAAAGTTTAATCAAACCATCTGCTTCTAATAACCGCAGTTGTAATTGCTCTCTTTGGAAATACTCAGCAAAATCACTATCAAAGTGTAGATGATATTTTTCTTCTATTCTGTCTGGTGAAAGCTGGAATTGACACATTAATTCCATAATGATTGTGCGCCGCACAATATCATCTTGATTAAGTTTCACTCCTTTTTCAATGGGCAATTCATCACTATTAATTGCTTGATAGTAATTTTTGAGTCGTTTATGATTCTGCACATACACATCATGCAGCATACTAATTGAACTCATCCCAAATGCTAATAAATCAGATTCCGGTTTGGTGGTATAGCCTTGGAAGTTTCGATGTAGTTGCCCTTTTTGTTGAGCGATCGCTAATTCATCATTCGGTTTAGCAAAATGATCCATCCCAATAAAAACATAGCCATTGTTGCTTAATTCTTCAATCGACATCTGCAAAATTCGCAATTTTTCTTCAGCTAATGGCAAAGCTTCTTGCGGAATTAAGCGTTGAATTGGTTTTAACCAAGGTACATAAGCAAAGTTAAACACTGCAATTCGGTCTGGGTTGAGTTGAATTGTCTTGTTAACTGTGCTTTTAAAAGTCTCTAAAGTTTGATAAGGTAAGCCATAAATTAAATCAACATTCACACTCTTAAAGCCAGCATCGCGCACCCAATCCATTACCTGAAACAGCATTTCTTCCGGCTGAATGCGGTTAACAGCTTGTTGTACTTGCAAATTAAAATCTTGAATGCCAAAACTAATGCGATTAAAACCTAAATCTTTTAAAGCAAACAGGTAATCTCTATCTAAAAATCGCGGATTAACTTCAATAGAAATTTCTGCATCATCATCAAAATCAAAACAATGATTGAGCGCATACCATAAAGCCTCAACTTGACGTAGCGATAAATAGTTAGGAGTACCGCCACCCCAATGCAATTGTTGAACATTCCGTTCATGATGAATTAAAGAAGCTACTCGCTGAATATCCCGAATCAAATAATTCAAATAAGGTTCAGCAAGTATTTTATTGGGAGTAATAACAGTATTACAACCGCAGAAATAACAAGCACTTTCACAAAAAGGAATATGACAGTACAAAGATAGAGGTGTTTTCTTGTAATTGCCAACTGCGATCGCTGCTTTAAAATCAGCTTGTTCAAAATCCTCTGTTAACTCTGTAGCGGGAGGATAACTAGTGTAGCGCGGTAAAGGCTGATCATATTTTCTCAGCAAGTCAGCATCGAATTTCACATTTTGCGATAAGACGTTCATAAAAATTCGCAATTTCAAATCATCTGTTTACAGGTTGTTAGTTCCCTAACTTCTTCAAGAAGTCGGGGATCTGTACATTTTGCAGCACTTCAAATACTGTAATTAAGTACCTTATTTTGTTCAGCGCGATTTTCTGTGCTACCTGGTTTATCTTGGCGAGTCATCAAATCAAAAACATGCTCACCAACAACAGCTTTCACATCTGCTTCTAGTTCATGAACGACATCCCGATTAAGTGCAAAAGCATAGTTAGCCTCGTCTACAATTTTCTGAATCATGACTTCATCTATTGCCAAAGAATTCAATGCTTGACGGTATTGTTCTTTAAATGCTCGTTTGGCTTCTGCAGTTGGAATTTGCTCAAATTCGTGCATTGCAGTTCCTTGATCTGGTGGTAAATTCATTGCAGAACGAGCAATATTTCGCAGTGCTTGTCCACCAGACAAATCTCCCATATAGCGAGTGTAAGCATGAGCAATTAATAACTCAGGTTGTGTGTTGGCAATTTCTCTCAGCCGATTTACATAAACTTGTCCAGACGGAGAAGGTTTAATTTCCTTTTGCCAGTTTTCACCGTAATAATATGCTAAATCTTTCTCTAAATTGGCTTGGCGATTTAATTCCGGAAAATAAATCAACCCCACAATTGGATGATTTTGATATCGTTGTAATTCTGCCTCTAAAACAGAATAGACAAAGTAAAGATCCGCCAATAATTTCCTAAAAAAGCTCTTTTCGACAATCCCTTTCAGGAAACATTTCATAAACGCAGTATTTTCCGCCAAGGTATGGGAATGTTTTGTTCCTTCCCGTAAACGTGCATCTAAATGGCTACTCATAGCGAATACCTCATTCAATTATTAAAAAGTTTTAATTATCTTTTTGGTATTGGGAAGAGAAGTAAAAAGGTAAAAGTTAAAAGGCAAAAGAAAAGAATCTTTTTACTTTTGCCTTTCTTACACCCAATCTCTAGGCTGAAGAAAAATTTCCGTCAGTTCCGCTTCTGGGGTTCCTGCTTCCGGTTCATAGCAATATTCCCAGCGTGCTAACGGTGGTAATGACATAAGGATAGATTCGGTTCTGCCCTTGGTTTGTAGTCCAAACACTGTGCCTCGGTCGTAAACTAAATTAAACTCGACATAACGACCCCGACGGTACAGTTGAAAATTACGCTGGCGATCGCTATACTCTATTCCTTGTCGCCGTTTGACAATAGGCAAGTAAGCAGGTAAAAAAGCTTCACCACAAGACTGCACAAACGCAAAGATATCTTCCCAATTCCGCTCGACATTTCCGACTTTTTGGCTGTAAATAGCGGCTGGAGTATCTGTTTGAGAACCGACGTAAAGCTTACCACTAGCATCTTGATAATCAAAGAAAATCCCCCCAATCCCGCGCTGTTCTTGACGATGGCGTAAATAAAAGTATTCATCGCACCAACGCTTAAAAGTTGGGTAATATTCTGGATGGTGGGAATCACAGGCATTTTTAAATGTCTGATGAAAGTGAACAGCATCCTCAGCAAAAGCATAATATGGCGTTAAATCTGCGCCACCACCAAACCACCAAATTGGGCCAGCTTCAAAGTAGCGATAGTTAAGATGTACTGTTGGCACAAAGGGATTACGAGGATGCAACACCATTGAAGTTCCTGTGGCAAAAAATTCATGCCCTGCTGCTTCTGGACGTTGCGCCAGAATTGAAGCTGGTAAGCTTTTTCCCCAAACTGCGGAAAAATTCACACCACCCTGCTCAAACACCTGTCCTTCTCGAATCACGCGGGTACGTCCTTCCCCACCTTCTTCTCGCTCCCAGTAATCTTGTTGAAAGCGTGCTTCTCCGTCAATTTGCTCTAAACCTGTGCAAATCTCATCCTGGATGTTTTGCATGAATCGCAACACCCGCTGCCGTGAATCCTTGGGTATGGTGTTATTCGGTGATGCGAGCAATGTTGTGTGATTTGAAGATTCTTGCAGAGAATGATCGGAATGACGGCGCATGGTAAAACCTCTCAAATTTCGGGTCGGTAAAATTATCATTACTTAATAACTCTATAGCTATAAATTAAATTTGCAACCCAGAAGTTTCAAAACTTAATAAACTATCCCAACCCCTGCCCTATAAGGCTTTTGTCTAGTAATCTACAGTATCTAGAGTCTGGTGATTTCCGACTTTACTGAAGGATTGTAAAGAGGTCTAGCCAAAGAATCTCACTTATCATAACTTGATAGTTATGAAATTATTTACTTGATTACCGCATTACTTATGGTTAATACTCTGCCCAAGCCAGGAATTAAAACCCCCAACAAAGAAACCGTCCTCACTCCCCGCTTTTATACAACAGATTTTGAAAAAGCTGCCAATTTAGATTTGTCTGGTCAAGATACAGAATTGCAGGCGATGTTAGCCGAGATGCGAGCCGACTATAACCGCCACCACTTTGTTCGGGATGAAGCATTTGAACAGTCTTGGGAACATATTGAAGGTGAAGCGAGACAGGCGTTTATCGATTATTTAGAACGCTCGTGTATTTCCGAATTTTCCGGCTTTTTGCTGTTCAAGGAGTTGTCGCGCCAGCTGAAAAATCGCAGTCCCTTACTAGCAGAGATGTTTCAACTCATGGCGCGAGATGAAGCCCGCCACGCTGGTTTTCTCAACAAAGCAATGGGGGATTTTAAACTCTCCCTAGATTTAGCAATGGTGACGAAAACCCGCACCTATACGTTTTTCCCCATTGAGTGGGTACTCTACACCGTCTACCTATCAGAAAAAATCGGCTATTGGCGTTACATCATCATTTACAGACATCTACAACAGCACCCGGAAAACCAGTTTTACCCAATCTTCCGCTATTTTGAAAGTTGGTGTCAGGACGAAAATCGCCACGGAGATATATTTAAGGCGCTGTTACGTTCTCAACCCCAACTGTGGAACAACTGGAAAGCTCAACTTTGGAGTCGCTTTTTCTTGCTGTCGGTATTTGCTACCCATACAATGACAGTTCATGAACGGTCTGGTTTTTACAAAACTTTAGGACTAGATGCGACAGAGTTTGACCGCCAAGTGGTTTACAACACCAATGAAACGGCTGGACGGGCTTTTCCTGTAATGTTAAATACTGAACATCCCCAATTTTTCCCCCGCTTACAAAACTGTGCAGGTTACAACTTACAAATTGCAGAAATTGAACGTAGTTCTCAGCCCAAACTTATCAAGCTGATGCGTAAACTACCTTTAATAGCGTCGATTATTTGGAATTTACTCTTGCTTTATCTCATCAAACCCATTGATGCTGAGGCTTTGCGAGAAACCGTGCGTTAGTCTTGCATTAGTATTGGGGGCGATCGCTTGCTTGCATATTTCTGGTTAGTTAAATTTGCGGGCTTCTGCGGCGATTGTCACCCAACTTAATAAGTAAGTCGGTGAGAAAAAACCTAACTATGTTACAAAAGATTAACTAAGCTAACAACCTCTTCCCTCCTGCCTCCTGCCTTATCCTGACGATAAATATTCACGACAACCTACTTATTTGATTTCCATTAAGAGGGTTAAAAGGCGCACTTCGTTCGGGAGAATTCCGACACTTTGTATGGTCAGATCAATGCGACTTCAATTCAAAGGCGTTGAATAAATGCGGGATGAATTGAGATGTTGAAGCAAAATTAAAGATTGACTTTTCGAGCCTTTGCGCGAAACAAAATTCATTCCCTTAATCAGCAACGCCAATTAAAAAAATCATCTCTAGAAAGAGATTGACAAATAATGTGTCGCCACGGACAAATAATTTGTACATTCGCACGTTATATGTCGCAATTTGCAAATAACGACATGAGCGTTTTTATCATCTAAAACGCTTATTTTATAAAGCTTTCAGAACATTTTTCACTAAAAATATAACATTCCTAAATTCGCATATTGAATGTCGCAAACACTAATGTTCGCAAATTAACGCCGTTGGTCTAAATTTTGTTACCTTGCAAATTCAATGTCGCATTTTCTTAATTCAATGGTACATTGATACTATCAATAACTACATTCTCCTCACTTAAATGCCAGACAAAGAATTTGGATTAACTGGAGAATTGACACAAGTTACGGAAGCTATTTTGCTTGGTGAAAGTAATTTTGTGGTCGATCCATTACACATTATTCTGGAATCCTCAGATAGCCAGAAACTCAAATTTAATCTCATCCAATGGCTTGCTGAATCACCGAATCGACAGATTAAGTCTCAGAGAAAACAGGCAGTTGCAGAAACTCTTAGTATTTCTACTCGCCAGGTGGAGCGTCTTCTCAAAGAATACAACGAAGACAGATTAAATGAGACAGCCGGAGTACAACGCTCCGACAAGGGAAAACATCGAGTTAGCGAATACTGGCAACAATATATAAAAACAATTTACGAAAATAGCCTGAAAGAAAAACATCCAATATCGCCAGCATCTGTAGTTCGTGAAGTAAAGCGGCACGCGATTGTTGACCTTGGGCTTGAACAAGGAGACTATCCTCATCCAGCTACTGTTTATCGAATTTTAAATCCGTTAATTGAACAACAACAACGGAAGAAAAAAATTAGAAATCCAGGTTCAGGATCTTGGCTGACAGTGGAAACACGAGACGGCAAGCAACTAAAAGCAGAGTTTAGCAACCAAATTATTCAATGTGACCATACAGAACTGGATATTCGGATAGTTGATAATAACGGTGTGTTGTTACCGGAACGACCTTGGTTAACTACTGTTGTTGATACTTTCTCCAGTTATGTTTTAGGCTTCCACTTATGGATAAAACAACCTGGTTCTGCTGAGGTGGCTCTTGCTTTAAGACATTCTATATTACCCAAGCAGTATCCCAATGACTATGAACTGAGTAAACCTTGGGGTTATGGCCCTCCTTTTCAATACTTTTTCACGGATGGCGGCAAAGATTTTCGCTCTAAACATCTCAAAGCCATTGGCAAGAAACTCGGATTTCAATGCGAATTGCGCGATCGCCCAAACCAAGGTGGTATTGTAGAACGAATTTTTAAAACAATTAATACTCAAGTCCTGAAAGATTTACCCGGTTACACAGGATCTAATGTTCAGGAACGTCCTGAAAATGCAGAAAAAGAAGCTTGTTTGACTATACAGGATATAGACAAGGTTTTGGCTGGTTTCTTTTGTGATATTTATAACCATGAACCTTATCCCAAAGATCCCCGCGACACAAGATTTGAAAGATGGGTCAAGGGAATGGGAAGAAAACTACCTGAACCTTTGGATGAGCGAGAATTAGACATCTGTTTGATGAAAGAAGCGCAACGGGTTGTTCAAGCACATGGATCTATACAGTTTGAAAACTTAATTTATCGAGGAGAATCACTCAAGGCATATAAAGGTGAATATGTAACACTGAGGTATGACCCCGACCATATTCTGACTGTATATGTCTACAGTTGCGAAAGTGATGATAATTTAGAAGAATTTTTGGGTTATGCTCATGCCATAAACATGGACACCCATGATTTGAGTTTAGAAGAATTAAAAGCCCTGAATAAAGAGCGAAGTAAAGCGCGAAAAGAACACTTTAACTATGACGCTTTATTAGCATTAGGTAAACGCAATGAACTTGTAGGGAAACGGAAAGAAGACAAGAAGGAAAAAAGACGCTCAGAACAAAAGCGCCTCCGTTCTACATCTAAGAAAAACTCGAATGTTGTTGAACTACGCAAAAGTAGAGCTGCAAGTTCTTCTAAAAAAAGATGACCGTCAGGAAGTTTTACCAGAAAGAGTTTCTAGGGAAGAAATCAAGCTTGAGAAGATTGAGCTACAACCGCAGGAAAATATTTCATCACAAACTACTGACACTCAACAAGAGCAGAGACATAAGTTAGTTGTCTCTAACCGGCAAAAAAAATTTGAAAAATATTTGGTAAATTATGGCGCGATCGCAACTTGCAACCCAACCTATTGTTGAAGCTCTAGCCCCACATTTAAGCCTCAAGGCTCAAATTGCTAAAACTATTGATATTGAAGAGATTTTCAGGACTTGTTTTATCACCACTGATCGGGCATCTGAATGCTTCAGATGGTTAGATGAACTGCGGATTTTAAAGCAATGTGGTCGAATTATTGGGCCAAGAAACGTGGGAAAAAGCAGAGCAGCACTGCATTATCGTGATGAGGATAAAAAACGAGTTTCCTATGTAAAAGCTTGGTCAGCATCAAGTTCTAAGCGTCTATTTTCACAAATTCTGAAGGATATTAACCATGCTGCGCCGACAGGTAAAAGGCAGGATTTACGTCCAAGATTAGCTGGTAGTCTTGAACTATTTGGACTGGAACTGGTAATTATAGATAATGCTGATAATCTTCAAAAAGAAGCACTTTTAGACTTAAAGCAACTTTTTGAAGAATGTCATGTTCCTATTGTTTTAGTTGGAGGCAAGGAGTTAGATGATATTTTGCAAGATTGTGATTTGCTAACTAATTTTCCAACACTGTATGAGTTTGAACGCTTGGAATATGATGATTTTAAAAAGACATTAAGTACAATTGAATTGGATATTATATCTCTTCCAGAATCATCTAATTTATCTGAGGGGAATATTTTTGAAATTTTAGCGGGTAGTACAGGTGGGCGAATGGGAATTTTAGTCAAGATACTGACTAAGGCAGTTTTACATTCTCTCAAAAATGGTTTTAGCAAGGTTGATGAAAGCATACTAGAAAAAATTGCTAGTCGTTATGGTACAAAATATATTCCTCTCGAAAACAGAAATAGGAATGAATGAAGATGAAATTCGCCCAAAATTAGGCTATGTTGAGCCATACGAAGGAGAGAGCATTAGCCATTATTTGGGGCGTTTGCGTAGATTTAAAGCTAATAGCCTACCTTCAGCATATTCTTTAGGAAAAATTGCTGATCTTGGTGCTGTTACAGGGCGATGGGAAAAACTGTACTTTAACCCACGTCCTACTCAACAGGAGTTGGAAGCTTTGGCATCTGTGGTGGCAGTTAATGCCGATAGATTAACTGAGATGTTACCACCCACGGGGATGACGTTGAAGCCTCGACCAATTAAATTATGTGCTGCTTGCTATGCAGAAGAGCCTTATCATCGAATTGAGTGGCAATATAAGGAGCAACAAAAATGTGTTCGCCACAATTTACGTTTGCTAACAAAGTGTATTAACTGTGAAACTCCTTTCCCTATTCCCGCAGACTGGGTAGAAGGTGAATGTCCTCATTGTTCGCTGTCCTTTGCAAAGATGGCTAAAAGGCAAAGGCGTAATTAGATACTGGGAGTGAAGCGATTTCTACAAAGTGCTTTGCGATCGCAATTTTCTTATAGGTATTGTGCTTTCCCACTTTGAAAGAAGGGAGACAAATCTTTTGTGTTTATTGATAGTACATAAGTATTAGAGAATATCCTATAATAAATATTTATTGTCTACCATAGTTAGCCTGTAAAATAATAAACTTTAGATGTCGAGCTTCACTAAAACCTGGGAGACTTGTCCAGACTCAAAACCTTATGTCAACAGCCCGTCATGTTATTGCGCTTTTGAAGAGTTATCTAGAAGGTGAGGAGCAGCATTTTTTTTTTCTGTTGCTCTTCAAATGGCTGCACATGAAGCAAGGCAAGGACACACCAAAGTCGCTCAGGACATTCAAAACCTCGTTGACAAAGCAAAAGAGCGTAAATTCTTGACTGAGCATAAAACCTCGCCCATACCGCTCGTTCAACCCAAGGGAGAATTAGTCAACCTTGTATCAGTTCAATATTCAGATACAAGGTTGATTGATATGGTTCTTCCCATAGCTTTAAAAAAAAAGACTTGAACGCATCATTATAGAACAAACTCAGCGACATCGTTTGGCTGAGTATAATCTTAAACCTCGGCGCAAAATACTTCTGGTTGGCCCACCAGGTTCAGGTAAGTCGATGACTGCTATTGCTCTTGCTGGAGAACTCAAGCTTCCTCTGTTTACTGTTGCTTACACTGGACTAATTACGAAATACATGGGAGACACAGCTAATCAACTTAAGCTTGTATTTGATGCGATGGCAATAACACGGGGAGTTTATTTTTTCGACGAGTTTGATGCAATTGGCTCACAACGAGCTACAGCTAATGACGTTGGAGAGATTCGTCGGGTTTTAAACTCATGTTTGCAGTTTTTGGAGAACGATGATAGCCAAAGTCTCATCGTTGCTGCGACTAATCATCCCAAATTATTAGATAAGGCTCTTTTTCGACGGTTTGATGACCTTATTGAATATGAGCTACCAAATCCAGAAATGGTTCGCAAGTTGTTGACGACACGCTTATGCTCTTTTAATATTAAATGGCAAGATTGGCAGCATATTCTTAAAGTCGCAGATGGACTGAGCCAAGCAGAATTGGTGAAAGCAGCGGATGACGCTGCTAAAGCAGCCGTAATTTCTGATCAGAAATCAATATCTGAAGAAAATCTAATTTCAGCTATTTTAGAACGTAAAAACATTGTTTTTAAATAGTTGGGCTATATTTGGGTAAATATGTGTATAAATTAACTTCTAAACCAAATGCCTGACAACGAAAGAAATCTTCCGAATTTTTATTTTACAAAACAAGGAGTTAGTGAATATTACAGACGACCTAAGCGGAAGATAACAGAAAGACCTGCACCACAACGAAATCGAGAAGATCATGCACAACAGCTACTAGAAGCTTTTGGGCAGGCTATGGAAGAATACAGGCTACAGAAAGAATTACGAGAGCCAGAGCTTGCCGCAGGAGAACCTGGCTTTTATTTGGATTTCCAGCTACCAAAAAGTGAACTGAGAGTTGTTGAGAGCTTGGAACATAAAAGCAAGGGTATTGAGCTACTTACTGTCCACTCGTCTGATCAGGCCAAAGAAACCGCTTTAGCAGCAGTATTTGTACCAGACAAGGCATCAGAGTTTTTTTCTTCAAAAATAAAAGCTTACCGAGATAAGGATACCAAATCAGGTAAACCACAAAATGAATCTTTAATAGCAAGCCTTGATAGTATTAGCTTAGGTACAGCACGTGACCTGTTTACGGATAACCCTATATTATTTCCAGCTAACGAACATCAAAAAGTTTGGTGGGAAGTTTGGCTACGGCACGGTTGTGCAGATTTTTTCTCCGAGATCACCAAAGTGCTTCAGATTCGTACAACGAGAGAAGTTCTTAGGTTTCTTGAAAGAGAAGTAGTTCTAGCATTAACAAACGTAGAAACCTTATCACGAATCATCAGAAATAATGGTCTAATTGCCGAACTGCGTCTTGCTAAAGATTCACCAAGTATGTTCTTCGATCCCGATATGGATATGCAAGAACAGGTAAGTTGGGTGGAGGATCTCTCAGAACGCACTAATTTGTCGTCAGATATAAATCTTGCTGTTTGTTTGTTAGATCAAGGTGTTACTCGCTCTCATCGTTTGATTGAGCTAGTTCTTGCTCGTGAAGATTTGTTTACATACAATCCAAGCTGGGGATTTGAAGATAATCAGGGAGAGAAATGTGGGCATGGTACTGCTATGGCAGGTATCATTTTATATGGCGACCTTTACAAAACTTTAAAAACGCGACAGAGAATTGATCTCACTTACAAATTAGAATCTGTCAAAATACTTCCAAACACAGGACAAAACGATCCTAGACTTTATGGAGCAATAACTATAGATGCTGTTTCTCAGGTAGAAATTAAAAATCCTACACGTCAGCGTGTATTTTGTATGCCAGTTACGAGTGAAGGATTTGACAACACAGGGATTCCTTCTACTTGGTCAGCAGCAGTAGATCAAATATGTTTTGAATTTAAGCGACTTATGGTTATTCCCGTTGGCAATATCCGTAAGCCTATTATGCGTGGCGATTATCCTGATACTAATGATGTCAGCCCAGCAGAAGATCCTTCTCAAGCCTGGAATGCACTTATTGTTGGGGCTTACACCGATAAAGTCAACATAGTTGACACAAAGTATGCTGGGTGGGAAGCTATTGCTCCATCTGGTGATATTTCTCCTAATAGTAGGACTTCTCTTTTATGGGACAACACTTGGCCTACTCGACCAGATGTAACATTTGAAGGAGGCAATCTAGCAACTGAAAATGCTCATTCTCCTGCGGCTGATCCGGATGAATTACGACTTCTAACGACTTATTATAAGTCGAATGTACGGCAATTTACCCTTTTCGGGGATACAAGTGCCGCCGCCGCTTTCTGTAGCTATATGTCGGCGCGTATTTGGGCTGAACATCCCGAATATTGGGCTGAAACGGTTCGTGCTTTAATAGTTCATTCTGCGGAGTGGACTCCCACGATGCTCAGTAACTTACCAGAAAATGCTTCGCAAAGCAAAAAAATACATATATTATTGCGTCGATATGGTTATGGTGTTCCAAATCTAGAAAAGGCTCTTTTCAGCAGCAAAAGCGACTTAACAATGATTTTTGAAGATCAGTTACAGCCTTTTTGGAAAGTTGGCAATAAACCAGCAAAAACAAACAAAATGAACTTTCATGCACTTCCTTTACCAATGGAAAAGCTAAAAGAGTTGGGTGGAGCGGAAGTAGAGTTACGATTAACACTATCGTATTTTATAGAACCTAATCCTGGGGAACGAGGACAGCGACAGAGGCACTCTTACGCCTCACATGGCTTAAGATTTAAGATAAAGCGTTCATTAGAAACTCTGGCTGAATTTAAGCAACGCATTAATCAGATAGAAAAAGAGAAGGCAGAAAATTTAGTTCAAAACAGCACGGATGATAAGGATGATGGATGGTTTCTAGGGGCTAAAAGCTGGGATCGCAGTGGTTCAATCCATTCCGATATTTGGAGGGGTACTGCGGCAGCCTTAGCCGAAAGGGATGCTATAGCCATATATCCTGTTGGTGGCTGGTGGAAACACAATTCAAGAATAGAAGGATGGAATAACATTGCTAGATATACTCTTATTGTCTCTATCCGAGTAATAAATAAAGCTGAAGTAGATATTTATACCCCTATTGCAACAAAAGTTGGAGCTATACCTATAATTACTTGATATTTCATTTAGTAAGTGATAATCCTAATATAATTTAAAACATTTAACTAACATATAAATACGTATTTTTTGTTATGATAGTACAAAAGAGACGTGTTTACAGAGTTGATCACGTCTCTAGTTGATGATAGAAAAAATAATAGGTTTTACGCTACGTCTGCTATAGGTAAGCCATTCACAGCAACAATGATTTGCTGTGCTGCTTCTGGAGTGTCACAACTGGTTCTGATATCGCTATTACAGGGTTGTGCTATCCATTTTTCTTGCAGATTTTGGTAAAAAGTACCAAGTAGCTTAGAACCATTCCAAACTCGATACAACAGTCCAAACACATCTGCTACTGAATCGATTTCGATTTCTGCTGCTATTACCTCACCTAGCTGCTCAATGTAATCCTCAAACTCTAGTTGAGTCAAGGTGTGGTTATCAAATCCATCTTGTACAATCATGATGAATAACCTCGTGAATGGGGTTGTACAAAATGCGATCGCAGTCTCTTCCCGGAGGGCGATCGCATTTGTTTTTGTCTATAATTTAATCTACGCGACACGTAGATTTGCGTCAAGTGTAGATATATAACACTGTAAGTTTTATATATCTACTTGTTAAATAGAATACTGACGAGTAGATAAATCTACATCTAGCAGCGACTAAACTGGTGATGTAGTCTATGTCTGAGAATCAAGTGATTCGCTGGAAATTAAATGAAGTGATGGCGCGAAAGCGGGTTAAAAATAAGGATTTAGCTATGATACTTGGTATAACTGAAAACTCAATTTATAGATTGCGTAAGGTTGATGAAATGCCAAGATTAGCACCGGAACGATTGAATGGCATTTGCAAGGCGTTGAATTGTCAACCAGGGGAACTATTGGAATATCTGCCAGATGAAGGTGAAGGGAATGTTGTTTCTCAGGCTGATCTAGTTTAAGTGGGATGGGCTTACGCTTCATTGTAGGCGAGCGCATAAACAATCAAATCCCAGGAATAGGACGCAGGATTTTGTGAGACACCAAACTGTCAAACTGCAAGCGCAACGCTTGGGCTGTAGCTGAGTCAGTGAGCAAAACACCTGCTTCAATATTGCGTTCCTGGGCGGCTTCTGTAAAATTAGCTGATGTAATTAGCACAGATTCCTCATCTACAACAATGCACTTGGCGTGCAGAGATGATTTTTGCTTAACATCCACTGCTAGCGATCGCGAATCATAAAAAACTTCTGGTAATCTCTCCCCTGTCCAGATATCGCGGCGAAATGTGTGTGCAAATTCTCTCAATAACACTAGACTTGTCCGAAATATTAACTTAGGAAAAGAAAAATGGTAAAACGTTAAATTGAGCGTCTACCATTTTTCGATATTAGTTATGGTTTTTGATTATATCCAGAAATATCCCCGCCGAACAAAACAAATTTTAGGGATTAGTTATGAACAGTTGCAAAAACTGTTTAATTGCGCGATAAAGCGTCAGCAAGAAATTAAAACAAAACTCCAAAGCCAAAAAATAAGAATTAATGCAGCTGGTGGAGGTCGTAAAGAATTGTTATCAATCCAAGAACAAGTTTGTTTATGCTTATTTTATTTAAGGCAGATGCCGACATTTCAAGTATTAGGAATGTTGTTTGGGGTTTCCAAAACGGAAGCCAACGATACTTTTCATTATTGGATACCAATACTGCGAGATGTTTTACCAGCTAGTTTATTAGAACAAGTCTCAAATAATGAAAGCGAATTACTCTTGGTTCAGGAAGTATTAACCAATTTTCGGCTATTAGTGGATAGCTTAGAACAGCAAATATATAGGGATTCCGACCAAAAAGAACAACAAAAATATTTTTCTGGTAAGAAAAGGCAACATACATTAAAAAGTTTAATGATTGGTATACCAGAAGGTAAGGATATTGTGGAATTAGAAGTCGGCGTTCCTGGGCCAACAGCAGATATAAATTTGTTTCGTAAATCTCAGAAAAAGTTTGATAAGTCTCAACCTTTTTCAGGTGACAAGGCTTTTCAAGGTGGCGAAAACATTACTACTCCTCACAAAAGAAAGCCAAAACAAGAATTAACTCAACAGCAAAGAGATGAAAATAAGGCTTTGTCTAGCAATCGTATATTCATTGAACATTTGATTCGATTGCTTAAAATATTCCGGATAGCCTCACAAAGATTTCGCTTAAAGCTTGAGACGTATGAGCAGATTATTTTAACAGTTTGCAGGTTAGTCAGGCTGAGAATTGGTAGCTTAATCCTGCCAAATTAGCTACTACTAATAATCAGAAAATTTAAAAAAGGAGAAGTTAACTTTTATGCCTCTAAACTAACAGTAACTATCTCAAATCCTGATTATTACGTTTTTACGCAAATATCAAAGTTTTGCCCCAAAGCTTTGAACAGTCTGGCTTTGGAGTTTCCGGACAAGTCTACTGACTCTGCTACTTCACTGTAATGTGGACGTTGGATGTTAAGAAACATTTGTACATATAGTTCTGGGTTAGCATCCATGCGTTCCGCAAGTACCTGGAATAATTTTTTTGCTTTCTCACCTTTATCAATGGCAAAGCTGGAGATGAGAACACTTTTTTTCGCTTTACTAAATAGTTCGCGGACAACGACGCTAGTATCACGGCTTTGAGAACCAGTCACCTCTGGGCCTGTCCATACTAACTCAATGCGATCGCGTATTTGTTGAGATGCACTCCTTTCTGCTGCCAATAAGCGTAGAGTATAAGCAATGTGACTACATTTTACGCCTTCACAAGTAAGGTGATTAAGTTCATCAACTACTGTTTGGCTTAAGGTCGCAGGTACGTAGTTAATGATTGCCGATACTAGAAAAGGAGGGTATAGTCTGCCGTTTTCTAGTGCTGCGGCTAGTTTTAGTAAAGTTGGGCGGCTCAGTTGCAAAAAAGCCATTGGTTTTTATTCAGGGAAGAACTCTGCTCCTAAACCTTCAACTGTAGAAACAACCAAGGCACGGTCAAGAAACTCATTGCGGCGTTCACAGGATGTCTCTGCAATTAGCAAGCATCCGTGACAAGCAGAACCGTGCAGAAAACGCTCCTCTTGCTCATTATCTGGGCGATGTTGAGCGCATACTGGGTCATTGGAGCATAATCTCCCTTGCTCTAGTGCTACTTCCAAATGGTGTTCAATGCGTTTGCCAACTTCTACCAGTCCGCCTAAAGTCCCTTCTGAACCAGTTGAACCAGTGTATAAAAGAATGCCATAACCAGATTCACCAGCATATATGCGTTCGCGGATGGAACTAGCCGCATAACCGCATTCTAACGATACAGCCATAATTAATAAGTGTGATAGAGAATGCAGCATAATATACGGCAAGGCAGGAAACTTAACTTTTTCTTTTTCCTGGTCGATACCTTTACGCGCACACCAAATATCGAATCCTCTTGATAATTCTCTCCCCCGCTTTTTAACCGCTTCTCGCTTTAACCAATTTTCAATAGCTTCCTTACGGAAAGCAATAAATACACCCTCGCCTTTATTCTCAATTGCAGGAACCCAAGTAGTTTCAATATCTAGTGCAGCACGCCTGACGCTAATATCAAGGTCTCCATCAATATCTGGCATTTCCGCTTCAAAGCGAGTAAAACCTACCTGGGCAATTACTTCACGTAAACGATGGACTAAAACAATTCGTTCAATACAGGAAGAAAAAACAGGCTGTAAATTACCCAAACTACGTGACCTAGCATAAAAATCACCGTCTGGTACATCTTCCCCAACTTCGACGGGGCTGGAAAGCAATGTCTCTATTTCTACTTGCTTAATACCTTTATTTGGTTTACCTTGTCCACTTTGTCGCCTTTGAATTTCTTGCCAAACAACTTCATTGCTATATCCTTCTAAATTTGTGGCTACCTTGGACATTAGACTCTTAACAAGAGTAAGTTGTTCAAGTGTTGTTATGTTTTTAAGGAAATCTTCGTAGACTGAATTTACTGCTTTTTGTAAAGCTGCGTCTGAATCAGGGAGGGAAATAACACTGAGAGTTTGCGAAAAATAGGCGTTACTGGCAGACCTAACTAATAAACGATTGTATTCTGGTAGACCTGTGGATTCACGAATACAGTAAGGTTCTTGGGCAAAAGAACCAAGCCAAGGGCGATGTCCCTGACATGGGCCTAAGACTTTACCGTTGCGAACTGTTGCATCAGCAAGGGGACGGCGTTTTTTACAGGCTTCGCAACGCACATAAATCTCAGCGAAGTCGTTACCAGAACCACCTTCGTCTAACCATAGCTGACCTCGACACTTATTTTCAGGGTCATTATGGGCAAAACGATACCAGTCAATATCGCTAATATGACCTTTAACGCAGGCTTGTACAAAGCGTACAGGTACTACTGGTACAGGTTTTTTCTCGGCACTCAGATATTTACCACTAACCAAATTACCCCACGGTAACAGAGGGCGAGTGCGGAATGTTTTTTTAGTTTTGGTATCGTACCAAGTTTCTTTAACTTGGGCTAAAAACCAAATGGGAAACATAAAAGCATTAATTCCGGTGCGGGGGGCTTTAGGGTCTTGTTCGTCAACTGGTGGTGCATACAGCTTAATATTGGAGACTTCTAAAATTTCAGCAACTCTAGTTGCTAATCGGTCTTCAAAGATGCACCTTCTGTCACCACGCCAATGATTCAACCCAGCAACTAATATGGAATGTTCAGGTAAGTCTACCATCGCCCCAGGCCCAAAGGTAGAAAGAATTTGGCTTTGGCGCACTTGTCCGGCTGGGGGAATTTTTTTGTGAGATTTGTTCATTTTCCTTTCTCTTCTACCTCATTTCCGTAAGGGTTAATCACCCACAGATTGACTGTTGGTTCGACATCGCGCAAACTTCGCTGGGCTTTAAAGCTTCGTGCTTCTAGTGGTTGATTCTCTAATTCGGGGTCGAGGGGATCAAATATTAGTGGTGGTGCTTCGCCTACTTCACGCTGATATTGGAGGCTAATTTTTCCATCGCTATTAGCAATGCTTTCCCATGTATCTAGTAAGTTTTTTACTCGTCCTTTGACTTTGTGACGTGTTTCTTCTGCATCATCCTCGTCGTTTTTACAAACCTCTGCGCGTTGTGCAATGGTTTCAACAACAAACTCTAATTCTTGGCGATGTTGAGTAATATCGAAAGCGCGAGTTGGCGCTGTCATCCCTGGATGTCCTAGACGTGCCAAAGCAACAGTAATGGCGGCAATACCTCGGTCAATAGCGCGGGGAGAAAAGGGTGTAACGCTGGTAGCTTCTACTGCTCGGTAAAATGTTGAATGCCAAGCAAAAAAGCGTTCATAATGAGAGCGATCGCGTGGACGATGAATGTTCAATAACGTCACTACTAAACCCGGTCTTTCCTCATTCCGTCCTACACGGCTGGTAGCTTGGATATATTCGGCGGCTGTTTTGGGTTGACCGAGAACTACCATTAAACCCAAGCGAGTTATATCCAAACCTACGGAAATCATATTTGTTGCTAAAACTACATCAACCTTGTCGTCTTGCTCAAAGGTTAATTCCATTCGCCGCTTAGTATCTGCAACTTCGCTAGTGCTGACACGGGAGGTTAATTCTTCTGGTTCATCATCAATTTTCCGGTCAGCAAATAACCCTGAAGTTTCACCAACTCGCTGACGCTGGCTGTAACGCAATAGACGAGATTTAACTTCATCCTCAACAATGCGCCGACTACCACCTAGTTCACGTAGGGAGTTAAAGTAACCTAACAGCGTCATGTAAGGGTCGGCTGGGTTCTCAGAGTTTTTCTTACCCCCTTGTTCTAGCCATTGCTTTTGGGCTGCGCCTAATAATGCTAAATAGCTACGCAATAGTACTACTTTTAAGCTGCGTCCTTGAGCAGCAATTCCTACATAGGTACGGGCGTTCTTTACTGTAGCAGGGACGGTTTTAGCAAAGAATGAATCGCGTCTATCTGGCCCTGGTGGCGGAAATATATCAACTTCACTGCGCCCAAATAAAGCTTGAATTTGTTTGCTGGCGCGGCGGACTGTCGCAGTGGAAGCCACGATTTTTGGACGAATTTTTTTTACCCTCTATTTCTTGGCTACACAAAGCATCAATAGCGGTTTCGTATAGACCTACCATTGTTCCTAAGGGGCCGGAAATTAAATGTAATTCGTCTTGGATAATCAAATCTGGTGGTGGTAAATAACCGCCAAGGGGTCTACCTCGATTTGGTTGAGTGGGGCCGTAAAAACCATCATTGTCGTAGCGGTCTACTCGTCCAAATAATGCGCCTGTTTCTCCCACCCAAGGCAGGCTGGCGAATTTATCTACTGTAGAGATAATAAAACAAGGTAAGCGGCGGTATATTGGCTCGTCTACTGCGACTATTGGTAAAGGATTATCACCACGGAAATTACAACGACGGTTAGCGCAAAATACTTGTAAATTAATTGGTTGATCAGTAGTCGGCCATAATTGGAATGAGTTGCGATCAAATTTTGTCCCACACCAAGGACAATTTTCTAAAGGAATAGGGGATGGGTTACGCCCGTTATCTCCAACAAAAGCACGAGTACGTTCTCTAGCACTGTTTTCGTCGTTATCTCCTTTCTTACCCATACGGTTGGGTGTTGCGGCTTGTCCTACCCATAGCCCAATTTCAAACGGCCAAGTTCCCAACTTCTGCGGGTTTTTTTGACGTTCCAGTTCTAAGGCGCAAATCATCGCCGCCGCCCTTCCGAGTTGGTCGAGGGTCAAAAGACGCAGGGTATAGCGCATGAGGACGCTTAAACCAGCCGATTTGACACCAGGATAACGCAGTCGCCGTAGGACGAGGGTGAAGGCTGCGAGTCCTAAGTAGGCTTCGGTTTTACCGCCACCTGTGGGGAAGAATAGCAAATCGACTAATTCGCGATCGCCATTTTCGGGGTAAGCTATGCCTACCAAGTTCATCAGTAAAAAGGCTAACTGGAAGGGTCGCCATTTTGGTGGTGCTTCTGTTTCAGGAGTAGTGCTTTTACCATGAGTATTACGTTGGCGAATAGCTGTAGCAATGGCGCGATTAGCGATGCAGAAAGCCTCAAATATTTGTGGGTCATTTAAGGCTTGGATACCTGCGTTGATGCGCTTGTTAGAAATTTCCGCACGGCGGAGTAAATCTAGGGCGACATTTAACCGCTTGGGTTCGGTGGGACATTTTGTGTGTTGTTCTTGAATCCAATCAGCGTAAGCATCTACCATTGGACTCAGCATATTTTGTAATGCTGCTGGTGTGGGTGCGTTGGCTAAGGCTTCCATTCCCAATTCCACATCTTTTACTTGGGTGGCGATGACCTTTTCCACATCAGCCGTAGGTATCCATGCTGTACGTATTTCCTGACAGCTACCATCAGGATTGGTAAGTGCGATCGCACTAACGTTATGACCTACTGCATATTCATAATCATCGCGGTATTGTAAATCTGCGACGTTTTCATCCCAATCATGATTATCTCGTCCGCGTAAGTTGGGACGGGCTACTAATGGTTCTGGGGTATGGATGATTAAACTGGTTTGAAAAATATAGCTAATATCGCGCTGTTTATCTGAGGTGGAGAGGCGATTATTGACAAGAAATACAGAAACAGAACGAGTTCCAGCCGGGACAAGTTCTTTGGATGTTACAGGACGGATGGAGACGACAAGTTGTAAACCGTTGCTATCAGCTATAAGAATAGTTTTTGGGTTTTGATGAAGCTGTAATTTTAATTGTTTAGGACTACTTAAACCTAAACCCAGTTCTAATTGTTCGGGATTGCGATCGCCCATTAGAGGTACAGTGATTTTGGCTTGGCGTGGAATCCGCTTCCAGCATCCAGATAAATTGTTATTTGCTTCCTCTTGGGGGTTTGTAGTTTCTAGTTCTAGGGGTGAGACAATTTCTTCCGCACCAGAATCATCTTGAGATTGTGCAGCAGTATTATCTTTTATTGGGAAGTAATCACCCCATTGCACTGTGAGATTAAGTTGACTGGCGTTTTCAGCAACCAGAAAACTTAAACCCATCGATGAAGGGAAAAAAGCTTTCTTGGCGAATGGCTTGTCTGGGACAGTTTCATCTTCACCCGCGCTACCCCTTTGTAATTGGTCTAAATCATCATCAGCCGTATCATCTCCACGCTGTTCGATGGGTGCGCCATGCGGAACAAGAAAACCTGTAAGATACCACTTTGATGGTGCTTGGTCGAGAATTTCTTCTGCGTGGTCAATATCATCAGGGGTGGGGCCTATAAGGTCAAGTTGTAAGGCTTCGATGAGGCGCGATCGCACTTCGCTAGGAGTGGCTGATATCATCATGTATAGTTTTTAACTCTTGTATAACAGATAAAAATAACTATTGTCCGTACATATTCATAAAGAAATCAAAAGCTTGACCTTAATCACGCTTAATAGTACAATTGTCCTATATAGGAATTAGACTCAAGCAAAGTGTTCCATTAAATAAAAACGCCAAAACCTTTGACAGAGCAGCTTTTAATTAAATTTCATCATTAACTGACAAACTTTTACAAACAGCTTAAAACTCTTGTCTCATTAAGATTTATAATTTAAATATCAGTGATTCACCCCAAGACTGAATCGAATCATAATATAATGCAGAATCCACTGCATTTACTTGGGGGGAGCTTTGCGTTTTATCTTTAAGAAAAAGAAACTCGAAGCACTTTATACAGAAGAAAAAGATGCTCATAAATACCCAGGTGTGGTTGATGACTTTTTTGAGGTAATGGCAATTATTGATGCTGCTGTAGACGAACGAGACTTATATGCTCAAAAGGGATTGCGATTTGAGAAACTGCAAGGAAAACGAGGGAAAGCAGGAGAGCGTTCCTTACGTTTAAATGACCAGTGGCGCTTGATTTTGACAGTGGATAAAGATGAACAGGGTAATTACCTGACCATTCTCGATATTGAGGATTACCACTAACCGATACAGCAGGGGAGATAAGAATATGAGCCAGAATTTAACACCAGCAAGAGTACCAACACCTGGAAAAATTTTAAGTCGAGAATTAGAAGCGCGTGGCTGGACGCAAAAAGATTTAGCTGAAATTATTGGTCGTCCAGTTCAAACTATCAACGAAATTATTCGGGGAACCAAGCAAATTACACCAGAAACCGCAATTGAATTGTCGCAAGCTTTGGGTACTTCTGCTGAGTTTTGGACAAACTTAGAAGCAAAATATCGGCTTCATCTAGCGGTAAAAGAAAAAAAGCAGGAGGAAAAGGAGCAAAGTATAACTCGTAAAAGTCAATTATATACAATTCTTCCCATGTCTGAAATAATCAAAAATGGGTGGATAAAAAAAAACAGATTCTATTGATAGTCTAGAACAGCAAATATGTAATTTTTTTCTCCATACATTCCTTAGATGAAATACCTAAGTTAAGTGTTAATTTTCGTTGTTCAGAACATAGAAGACCAGAAGATATTTCTCGCATAGCTTGGCTAAAACGAGTTGAGAATCTAGCTAAACAACAGAAAATTAGAAGCTTTGACCGCACAAAATTAGAAAATGCCATATCAGAAATTCTTGCTTGTGCCGAAAAAGTAGAAAATATTGTGCTAATTCCTAAATTACTAGGAGATTTGGGTGTACATTTGGTAATTGTCCCGCATTTGAGTAAAACCTATTTAGATGGTGCAGCTTTTTATTTAGAGAGTAACCCAGTTATTGCACTGACACTAAGATATGACCGAATTGACTCATTTTGGTTTACTCTCCTGCATGAATTAGCACATATAGTTTTAGGGCATAAAGGCAGCTACTTAGACAATTTAGACGCTTTAGAAGAGAACGAGGAGGAAATAGAAGCGAATCAGAAAGCTGCTGAATGGTTAATACATCCTCAGCCATATCAAGATTTTATTCTCAGGAGCAAAAAAGTCTTTTCTCGTAAAGGTATCGAAGAATTTGCTCAGACTCAAAGCAGGCATCCAGGCATAATTCTTGGTCGCTTGCAATATGACAAATTAGTTCCTCATAAAAATTTAAGAGTGTTACTAGTAAAAGTTAGCCCCTTTTTCCAGAATTGTATTGATAGTTAGACCGACAGGGATTTTAAATGACAGCTTAAGGAGTTTATAATTGCATACATTTCTGGGTTGATGTTAACTTGTCAACCAAGATTCAAGCGATAATGTTTTGATTTCTTGGATACGTTTAAAATCACTATCGGCTGAGACAAGAGTTAAATTATGTTGTAAAGCAATTGCAGCAATCCACAAATCGTTTTTACCAAAACCTAAATCAGTAATTTTCGTTTTTCTCCGCTTGGTTTTTTCTTTTGGCGCAAATTGCTTAAATAAATCAGATTTTATTTGACCGTAAATATTTGCTGTTTCTTGGTCAATATTATAGATATATATACCTTGTAGAAAGTTTTTTACAAGGATTAAATTACTCTCACGTTTTTGAGAACGTTCTGCCATATCTATTAACTCTCCCTGCACAATTACACAGGTTGCAATAAAACTGGTTTCTAATTCCGCAAGGTGAGTCAAAATTTCAGTATTGCCTAAAATAGCAAGACTACAGTGATTAGTATCAAGTAAGTACATACATTAGTCAAAAGGGTTAAATTTGTAATTGAATTTAGCTTCTCCACGACTTGAAATCACTTCTTCTAAGCATTCTTGTAAATCATCGCCTTGCCAATCACCAATAGTTTCTAAATGCTTTAAAAGAGATGCACCTGTTGACTTTATGGCAGTATTATTAGTAGCTTCAACTTGATTTTGCTTGTTATACTTTGCTTGCAAGAATTGAACATAATTTAAAATTTCCTGCAAAATTGGTTCAGGTAATTTTTCTAATTCTTGTGTAATTTGTTCCTTAATAGTCATTTTTTCACCTTGGTCTGTGCCTACTGAATCTAATTTACGTTCATTCCTGGAATAATGACCGTATCATTTTTATTTTTACTATTTTTACTTTCTTTTGTAGATTTCCTACCTTTACCCTTCCCTTTCTCAGCACCTTTACCGCCTAAAATTTCTGCCTCGGCGCGTTTTTGATTTAAATCAAGCAAGCGTGCTAAAACTTCATCGTGGATTTCTTCGCGCCAACGATAACGCCAGGGTTTTTTCTTTTGTCGTCCACTGCTGTTTTCTGTGTCCTCCTCTTCCTCATAGTCGAGAATAAAATCGCAGTCGGTGGGGATATCTGACCAGCCGTAAGCGTCGAGGACGGCTTTATCCATTGCGGTGTGGAGTTCGCGGAGTTTGAGGATTTCGGGGTCGTATTCGTCGGGGTCGTGGAAGCGGTTGTAGGTGTCGGTGAGTCCTTGGTTGTTGCGAACCATTAAGGCGGCGCGGTATTCGTAGTATTCTTTGCCTATGGTTTCTAGGGTAGGGTTGGTTTCCCAGTTTTCGGGGAAGGGGAAGGTTTCAAAGCAGTCGGAGGGAGTGTAGCGTAGTCGGTCTTCCAATGATGAACCAAAAAAGCGAACCCAAATTTCATGGATGCAGGATTGAACTATGCCGAAGAATGAATATCTTTGATCTGCAAAAACGCCTAACCCATGCGAAAAGACACTGTTTGCTGGTAAAAATGCAAATGATAAATATTGCGAGTGCAGAGAAAGAACTAACACCCGTTCGAGAGGTGCGATCGCTTTAAACAATTCTTTTCTTAGCCGTTCAAATTGCCACCAAGCAGCAGTTGAATGTTTACCGCGCTTTTCTTTAACTTTTTCTTCTACAATCTGCATCAAATCAGGATATTCTCTAGCCTCGGCCTCACTCATTTCACCAAAATTAATCACATAACGATGATGTTCATGACTCGGACTAGAGTTAACATCTTCCCCACCGATATAAGGAAAAATTCGCTCTTGGTTTTTAGAATTTCGTTCAATCAAACGGTGCATTTCTGCAATAGATGTAGCTTCAGGGTTGGAATCATCAAATGTAAAACCCATCCCCAATACATAGCTACCAATAAAACTTTTATCAGCATTCGCTAATAACACAGCAGGGTTGTTATTACCACCTGACTTAAATAAAAATGCAGAAATTAAATCTACTTTGCGCCCATCTAATAACTTTACACCTTGATAATCGCCTTTAATAACATTAACCACACTCACAACAACGGCGGCTAAACCTGGCCACTTTAACCGCTTTTGAGTATTGTAAATAGTACCGCCATTCTCACATATATATCTCAATCCAGTGCTACGAGTGTCACCTTGAGCAATAGTATTAGTCGCAATCAAACCAAAACAACCTGATTTTCTTAAAAGCGCAAATGCCCTGCGATAAAAGTGAGCAACTAAATCAGAATTACCATGTGATTCTGGGTTAACCACTTTCAACCAGTCCATATATCTATCTGTATGGGCATTTATCGCTGTATTCTTACCCGCAAATGGTGGATTACCAACAATTGCATCAAACCCTGGATTTTCTCTATCAAATACTTCTGGAAATTCAATCTCCCAGTTAAACGGTTGCACAGATTTATCTGCTTGGCGCAAATTTCTACTAATACTTAAAACCTCTGCGCTCTCATCTGGATTTCGCCGCCATTTAAAATACTTCTGAAATAATCCGTCTCGCTCCTCTTTCCTCGCTTTATCTTTTTCCGCAGCAAAGAAAGAAGCAATCACTAAATCACCTTTAAGACGAGCATCATGTAATAATTCCTCTGTTGCTTGATAAAAATCACGCTTCGCATCGTAATTCTCATCGCCTAAACTTTGAATTTCATCACGGTTAAACTTAACCTTATTTAGTTGCTCATTAAATAAAGGCAATTCTTTATCATCATAGGTAGTGTCTTTTTCCCAGTTAAACTTAACAAGTTGGTCGCGGGTTAAACCTACCAACGAATCACCACATTTCAACGCATGGTCTAAAAATGTAAAAGGATGCTTCTTGGCTAAAGTTACCAACCACAAAGATAACTTCGCCAAATTCACCGCAAACGGGTTTTTATCCACCCCATACAAACAACGCTGCGCCACCAAACGCCGCGCATAAAGTAACGGTTCTTCATCTGATGGAACTTCTGAAATCATGCCATGTTGATTCCATGCTTCCACTAATTTTTCTGCTAACTGACGACAAGCTTCCACCAAGAACGCGCCTGACCCTACTGCTAAATCACATACCTTCAAAGCCAAAATTTGCTCTGGTGTGGGACGTTCACCCAACGCTTCCAAAACAGGTCTGAGGGTTTCTTTAACTATCGGTTCTGTCAACGCACGGGGCGTATAATGAGAACCACTGCGCCGCCGTTCTTCCCCTGGTTGCAAATACAATGAACCAACAGCCAGTAAAGCGGGAGTTTGCGGCGATATCTTCCGTCCTAAAGCTGCAATTAAATCCTCGGCGGTTTTCGCTTGCTTTAACTCGGTCAGTGATTTACCGGAGATTTCACAACCTGCTACTTCTTTTAAATACTTCGCTCTGTCATTGGCTTTGGTGCTTAAAACTTCATCGACGCTAACAACCACAGTGACAGAGGTTTTCGCACCCTTGGGTTTACTCCATACGCCAATAGATGATGTAGTAGCTTTTTTGACCTCATAACCCATCACCGCCTCGTATACAGAACCGATTTGTTCCACATCTAGAGAACGGTATGACAAACGTTCACCATCAAGAACGAGTAACCCCTGCAATACTTTGTGAATGACTCCATCAGAAATGCGTGGCGGTTCAATCAACTCCCATTCTTTATAGGTAGTATGGCGAGAACGACCTTCTAAAAATGCGTACTCATCCGGGTCAAAAAGCTGTCCGTGACGCGCTGGCAAATATAAATCAGCATGACAGCCGCCATCATAAACTAAGCGAAAAAGACTGAGTAACCAAGCCCAAGCACCATAACGCTGTTCCATCGTGTCAGGATAGTTACCCGCATCCTCACGTAATCTCTCATAAAGTCCAGTTACGGAATAGTTGCGCGTGTAAATCGAACCCTGCGGCATTAAACCTTCATCTTCTGCATACAGCAGAAACACCAACCGCAGCAATACTGTAATTAATCCACCGTAAATATGCTGAGGGTCGTTTTGGGCAATGTCATCAAGCAAGAGTCCTTTAGCATGGTCATTCGCAGCTTGAAAACCACGCAGTAATTCCCACAGCGCATCAAGTACCTGTTCTGATAACTTGGTAGAAACTTCGTTTTGGTACTTGCGGCTATTTTGCAGCAAGGCTACTAAACGGCGGTCTGTTGGCGCATTGAACACTCGCTGTTCTTCCAACAACATCTGCATTGCACCCAAAATCAACCGTCCCGATACCTCGCACATCGCTTGTACCGGAAAGGTCAGGTGTCCAGAAGATTCACCGCGTGGGGCATATACCAAACGTAATTCTGTACCATTACACAAAATACCTACAGGAATTTCCTTCTCCCGTAACAGTCGCTCAAACTTCGCTTGGGGCGTGGCGTGCCATCCTGTAGATTTGATATCTTCTCTGACCCTATCAAACTCACTACCAAGGGAAATGACCTGTATCAGCATCAAGCAACCACCATTATCTGGGTCAGGTACGGCATAGGTTGTTTGTAAGGTTTCACCGTATTCTGGTAGCGATATCGCCAAATCCTCTGGACTCTCGACTAAATCTGTCGGTTGCCAACCCAGAATTTCAACTGTGAAGGTGGGAAAATCGGAAATTACGCAGGTGTTGTTGCTGCTGTCCTCGGCGGAATCTCGGCTTACTACTTCGCTTAACCGTTGCTGTAACTCAACAACGTTGCGATTTACCGACATTTGGGCATTATTTAACGCCGTTGGCGATACTACCAACCCCACTGGCTGAAGAAAGCCCAACCATTCCTTATGCGCTTGAATTTCTCTATCCTTAACCATACTCCTCACCCCCTCAACCCGAAACTGGCCACAAATAAATCAATCCCACAGGTTCAACTCGCACCGCCCTCACTTCGTAGGAAGCCTCAATTCGGGCAGGTTCAGTATTAATTTCTTCAGCAAGTGCTTTCAGTCGCTTCTCCCAGTGGCGACGGTCTGCTTCTAACTGCCGTTTTTCCTCGACTGGGAACTCTGCAAACGGAATTGATAGCTGGATAGTTTTGGTTTGTTCAATTTCCTGCTTACGTTGGCTAATACGCTGCTGCTGCTGTTCGAGAATTTTTTTCATCTCCACAGCTTCTTTTTTGCCCCGTTCGGTTAACTTTTTCTCAGCCCTTTGCGCCAAAGTATTGGCACGGCGTTCTAAATGGGGAATCAAATCAGCAATATCTTGAGTAGCATTCTGTTTCAGCAGTTCCTTAACCGTCTGAGATGCTTTTTGCAAACGAGGAGAAGCTAAAGAATCTTCCAATAAAGCCAGTACGTTGTCTTTCTCACCTTCGTTTAACGGTTGTAGCTTCTTGCGTCCCCTCGCGGCTGGGTCTGACCATTCCGCCGCGATCGCAATTACTTCGTCATGCAGCCGTGACGCACCCTGTCCGTAAACCGATAACCGTCCCAAGGCGAGAACTTTAGGAATTGGGTCATCAGTCAGACAAACGCAAGCGCGGGTTAACTCATCATGTAAAAACCCTTGGGCTAAAAATCTCCCTAAAAGACGCTGTACCACCCGATGTTCTAAATGCAGGTGAACTACATCCCCATCCAATGAACCAGGGTCACGAAATACTACCGGACGAATTGCTGCTTCTCGTCGCCATTCCCAAGGCTTTTGTCCTTTCTGGCGTGGCAATCTTAAGGTATCAAGTGTAGTCGCCCATGTGGGGTCTGCGCGTTGGTCAAGGGGTGGAAGCGTCCAGCGTGCAGTAGCCGAGTCTTCACAAGCTTCTTGACTATCAACTGGGGTGAGGGGAGTTGCACCAAGAATTTCCAATGATGCGGAAATAGCATTGCGGAAGTGTTCATCACTCAGTCCCAACCAATCCCGCGATGTTTTTAGCATCTCCTGTAACTGCGATAATTCTTTGGTTAATTCTTCCTTCCGTAGTCGATTTTCTTCCAGTTCCTCGTTAATGACTGATAAGTTGGGTAAATCAGCTTGTTGAATGGATGCAGTTATACTATTTACCTGATTGTGGCGAATACCACCTTCCAGCAACCGCGATAAATTCTTCTGCACAACTGGCGACAGAACTCCCAATTCTTTTTGAATTGTTTCGGTCTTCTTCACCAGCACTTTCAATACTTTGTCCTCTGTCCGTTGCGCTAAAACAAAGTAGTAGCAGTGAACAATAGGCGATCGCTGTAATTTCCTGTCAATACGCCCGTTGCGCTGTTCCATCCTCGACGGGTTCCAAGGCACATCAAAATGGAATAGGTCAGCACAATTGTTTTGCAGGTTTACCCCTTCCCTTGCTGCATCCGTGGCTATGAGAATGCGGAGGGGGTGACGCGATGGGTCAGCATTAAAAGCATTTTTGATAGCTTCCCGGCGTTCTTCACCAATACCGCCATGAAATACATCAATGCGATCGCGTTCTCTATCTGAGAGAGCGATCGCTTCTTGAAGCTTTTGCTGTAAGTAGCGTTTTGTATCTGTATATTCAGTAAATATAATGACTCGCTTCTCTAACCAAGCCGCATTAGGTTTACCCAACTCAGGACAGAGGTTTTGTTTAATCCATGCCACCAACTTTTCAACTCGTGGGTCTGCTTGATATCTAGCTTGGTTCGCTACATCGGTCATCTCTTCTAAAATTTCCGATTCCCGACTGCCTAACCCAAAGCTTGCAGCCTGTCCGGTCGCAACCGTTACCTGAGTATCTTCTTCTGCTTGTACTTCTTCTTCTGCTAGTTCAGCCCGTTCATCGTCAGCACCGGGGGATTCTAACAGCAATGGTAAATTATCGATGGCGTTTCCAGAACGGTTAACAGATTGTTTCTCAATAGCCGCCCGATGAACTTTTAAAGTACGTGCAAAAGCTTCAATGGAAGACAGCAGACGCTTTTGCAACGAAGTGATTACTAGCATCGCCGCATTCTGCGTTGACTTTGATGCTTCTTTCAGCCTTTCTTCCCTTAGACTGCGGTATTCTTGCAGCAACCGCGACAGCTTCAATTCCGGTGCATCTTCTGGAAGGTTATCAATAACGATAGGAATCACCCGCCGTTCAGGAAACTCTTCGCCAATTTCCCGTAAATCTTGCTTTAATCGCCGCACCATTACCGTATCTAACAGCTTGCGATCGCGCACAGGTACACCTCGACAAAACCTTTGCGGGTCAAGGATTTCTAACAAAGCTGCAAAACTATTGGAATGTCCATTATGAGGTGTAGCAGAAAGGAACAGCTTATGTTCAAACCTGGGGGCTATGTCACGGACAGTGCGTGTTAACTGAGAATCTACGGCGTACTTTGCACCACTAGCTGGGGCTGCGTTGTGTGCTTCATCCAGAATCAGCATTGAGCCGCCTGCAAAATCTCCCAACCAATCACGCAAAGGAGCAGCATAGGTTTCATCACGTAACAAAGCATGAGAAATAATGAAACGGCTGTGAGTTGTCCAAGGATTAATCCCATAACCCCGTTCTTGACGACGACTAGCTACGAACTCACGGTCAAAAATCACAAAAGTTAGCCCAAAGCGGCTTTCCATTTCTTCTTGCCATTGCCGTACAACCGACGGCGGGCAGGAAATCACGACACGGCGAACTTTTTGCCGCATCAACATTTCTCTTAAAATCAGCCCTGCTTCAATGGTTTTCCCCAAACCAACATCATCAGCAATAAACAAACCAACTCTCGGCATTAATAAAGCCTTACGTAGCGGTTCAAGTTGGTAAGCTTTGACTTCAATACCTGCTCTGTAGGGTGCTTGAAAAAGTTTCGGGTCAGTTGAGGTAACGCAGTTCCAGCGCAGAGTGTGGAGATAAGCGGAGAATAAACGAGGATTATCAAAACCTCGGTTTACTATAGATTCCCAGGAAGTTTTACCTATGACTTTCGCATCGACTTCCCTTTCCCAGAGAACTTCTAACTGTTCTCCTAACGCATCATCTTCTAGACATGAGAGGCAAACTAAAGTGTCTTCCTTTACAGAAGGTTTAGCCACTACATCTTCTACAAGATACTGCCGCGATCGCACCCGCACAATTTGACCATTTACAACATTCATTCCCTACACCAACTACAGAGAAGTTATTTTTTGCATGGGAAATTACCTGTGAAGCGATTGATCGCCTACAGTAGCAAATCCGCAGATTTGAATTGGGTATAAGAATTTAGTATTGAAAAAGGTATTTAAATATACTTATAAATTCGTTTGTTAAAAATACTGTTGTTTTTTGATACTTAATTCATGGACAGATTTTTTGATTTATTTAAGTCATTTGAGTTTATTTAGTCGAAATATTGATATATTCCACCTATCAAAAACATACATAATTATGGTTTTTCAGTGAAAATATATACTAATATTCCTGTTTAAAATCTAGCAATGCTCGTTTAAAAGTGCATTAGTATGAATACTGAGAATTGGTATTAATTTCAACTAAGTTAGTCTAGCTTATATGTGATTGTGGTGGTTAGATTTGATGAGAAGATGCGATCGCGTTGCACCGTCTATATAAGGACTTTGATAAGAAATACCGGAACCAAAAATGTTCCAGAATATAACCGCCATTACTAAGAATTAGTTAATCCACAAACAAATCCTATTGCTTATAACTCAATCTATTTGTCACTAGACGTAGATTCATGTTTTTTCAACCATTCCTTGATAGCCTCCTCCAAAGCCGCAGTCTGCGTCAATTCCAGACGCGCACAGGCAATTTCAAACGCGATTTTTAAGTCTTTAGGGAGTCTCCCCCGAACTTCTCTAGTTTCTTCTGCCATCCTAATTTGAAGCCAAAGCTTGCGGCCTCCATTTTTGCACAGCCTCTCAGGAAAAACACATTTGCGGCATTGCGCTATTGCGGTATTGCGCTATAATATAGTAAGTAAAAAAACAATTAGTCACCCTGTCAGTTTTACCGAAACCACAAAGCTGAGGACACCATGAGCGTTATTACCATTCAATGTCGCCTGGTTGCTGGAGAAGACACCTTACGCACGCTGTGGGAACTCATGGCTGATAAAAATACACCATTGGTCAATGAATTATTGGCACAGGTAGGAAAACACCCAGAATTTGAACCCTGGTTAGAAAAAGGCAAAATACCTACTGAATTCCTCAAAACACTTGTTAACTCCCTCAAAACTCAAGAACGTTTTGCCGATCAACCTGGACGCTTTTACACCTCAGCGATCGCTCTAGTAGATTATGTATATAAATCTTGGTTCGCCTTACAAAAACGAAGAAAGCGGCAAATAGAAGGGAAAGAACGTTGGCTGACAATCCTCAAAAGTGATCTACAACTCGAACAAGAAAGCCAATGTAGCTTAAACGCAATTCGTACTAAAGCCAACGAAATCCTTACTAAACTTACTCCCCAGTCCGAGCAGAATAAAAACCAGAGAAAGAGCAAAAAAACTAAAAAATCTGCAAAGTTACAAAAATCTTCACTTTTTCAAATTCTTTTAAACACTTACGAACAAACACAAGAGACTCTTACTCATTGTGCGATCGCATATCTGCTCAAAAATAACTGTCAAATTAGTGAACTCGAAGAAGACTCAGAAGAATTTACTAAAAATAGACGCAAAAAAGAAATAGAAATTGAGCGATTAAAAGACCAACTCCAAAGTCGCATACCTAAAGGTAGAGATTTAAAAGGGGAAGAGTGGTTAAAGACTTTAGAAATTTCTACAGCCAATGTACCTCAAAATGAAAATGATGCAAAAGCTTGGCAAGCAGCACTATTAAGAAAATCTGCTGATGTCCCCTTTCCTGTGGCTTACGAATCTAACGAAGATATGACATGGTTGCAAAATGAGAAAGGTCGTCTCTTCGTTCGGTTCAATGGCTTGGGAAAACTAACCTTTGAGATTTACTGCGATAAACGTCATTTGCACTACTTCACACGCTTCCTAGAAGATCAAGAAATTAAACGCAATAGTAAAAACCAATACTCAAGCAGTTTGTTTACTCTGCGTTCAGGAAGGCTTGCTTGGTCGCCAGGAGAAGACAGAGGTGAACCCTGGAAAGTCAATCAACTACATCTTTACTGCTCTTTAGATACTCGGATGTGGACTATTGAAGGAACTCAACAGGTAGCTGATGAGAAAAGCACAAAAATAACCGAAACTTTAACAAAAGCGAAACAGAAAGATGAACTCAATGATAAACAGCAAGCTTTTATCACTCGTCAGCAATCCACGCTAGATAGGATTAATAACCCTTTCCCTCGTCCCAGCAAGCCTAATTATCAAGGTCAGCCCTCAATACTAGTAGGTGTTAGTTTCGGTCTAGAAAAGCCAGTCACAGTAGCTGTAGTCGATGTTATTAAAAATGAAGTTCTAGCTTATCGCAGTGTCAAACAACTACTTGGCAAGAACTACAACCTTCTCAATCGCCAGCGACAACAACAGCAACGCCTATCTCATGAACGTCACAAAGCTCAGAAACGGAATGCGCCAAACTCCTTTGGTGAATCAGAGTTAGGACAATACGTGGATAGATTATTGGCTGATGCAATTTTGGCGATCGCCAAAACCTATCAAGCAAGCAGCATAGTTATTCCAAAACTCCGCGATATGCGTGAGCAAATCACTAGCGAAATTCAATCCAGAGCAGAGAAGAAATGCCCTGGTAATAAGGAAGTTCAAAAAAAATACGCCAAAGAATATCGTATGAGCGTTCATCGCTGGAGTTACGGTCGATTAATTGAAAGTATTAAATCCCAAGCTGCAAAAACCGGAATTTTTACTGAAATTGGTACACAGCCAATCAGAGGTAGTCCACAAGAAAAAGCGCGAGATTTAACCGTCTTTGCTTACCAAGAACGTCAAGCCTCTGTAATTTAATTCACTAATCTGAACCTTGAAAATATAATATTTTTATAACAGCGCCGTAGTTCATGCTCTTTTGAGCCAATGTGCTGCGAAAAATCTGGGTTAGTTTGGCGGTTGGAAGACCGTCATGCTTTCTGACCCTGGTAGCTGCCCGCTTCTGATGCTGCCATCTTTAGAATTCTATAGGTGGGATAGGTGCGCTCCCAGCAATAAGGAGTAAGGCTTTTAGCTGTAGCCGTTATTCATAACGGTGTGGATTACCACAGTGGTGGCTACTAAATCACCCCCTTCGTCGGGGGAACCCTCCCAAATATTTTTTTGGCGTGTCAAAGTGGGGGCAAAATCCCCGGAGTCCCGCCAAAACTTTAAAACCCTTATCCAGTCTTGAATTAAGAAACTAGTATGTCAATAAATTTAGTATTTTAATTTTCAGATCGAGACTATTTTAAGCTGACCTGCCAAAGTATGTGTATGGAAAGCTTTGATAGCAAGGGTTCTAGACGGGTCGAGTTTCAACAAGCATCCCGGCTAGGGGTGGGTTGAAAGGCTTTGGAACAGGTTGACGGGATTGAAAAGGCGAAAGTTTCAACAAGCATCCCGGCTAAGGGTGGGTTGAAAGGAAATTTTTGTTGTTACTAGGTGAGATATTTGTTTCAATTAGGAGGGTTGAAAGGCGCACTTCGTTCGGGAATATTCTGAAATTTTTAGCATATTCTACAAGTGTAGTGGGATCACTCCACCACATCACAGTTGCGACATTAATTTGCGAAAAATCAGTATAATTAAATTGACTCTAAAAATAAGTCAAAGCGACGCTAATTTGCAAAAAAACGACATTAATTTGCATATTGCGACACATAATCTGCGAATGTACATCGACACATGCACATCGGGATGACTGGATTCGAACCAGCGGCCCCTTCGTCCCGAACGAAGTGCGCTACCAAGCTGCGCTACATCCCGCTAAAAAAAAGACAATATTTTTATGATTGTACCATAAATATCTGAAAAAAGGAAATATAAAAATCAGCTGCTACTGAACTGTATAGATGACCGAACAAGGCAAAAGTAAAAATTTAAAAGGCAAAAGAAACAATAGACCTCTTGCACGAATCAAGAAAAAAGAGCGAGTTCATAATTGAGAAGTCCAGCAATCAAATTGCATCGTAAACCGAACCTTTTTCTGCGGTTACGATATTTTTCTTTAAGGATGCGAAAAATTTTTAAGCTGCGGTTGATATGTTCCCCAACAACACCTAATCTAGCTAACAAGCGATTATGCTGACGTTGTGAAGTTGGTAAATTGGCACCACGAGGTTTTTTGCAGGGTATGCAGCTAAGAGTATAGAGTTTAGTGATACCTTGGTAGCCTTGATCAGCTAAACATAACTGCGATCGCTCAAAATGCACTTTGGTATTTTTGATCTTCTACACTTAACTTTGGTTGACTACCTTCCCTGCCGCCTGAAGATGAGCTATTTGCTGATCTAATGCCGCCGAATTTTATGCCTGTTCTCTAGACTAAACACGGGCATAGGCAACTACATCGGGAATTTTAGCAATTTTGTCCTGACTGTTCACAAGCACCAATACTCACCCAACTGCTAGATAGTTTACCATCTAGCTCGCTATACCACTCCTTCTTCCAAATTGGCGCGTTATGCTTGAGAGTATCAATAGCATAGCGACAGGCTTCAAACGCCTCACTGCGATGGGGACAACCAACTGCAACTAAAACGCTGATTTCGCCTACTTGTAAACGTCCAATACGGTGATGAATCACAACTCGGTTGATATCAGGCCAAAAGGTGCGAATATCAGCAGCAATTTGATAAAACACCTGCATTGCCATTGGTTCATAGGCTTGATATTCTAAAGCAATTACGGCTTGTCCGTCAGTATTATTCCTGACCATACCACTCATCACTACCACAGCCCCGTTAGCTGGATCATCAGCCTTGGCGTAGATTTCCTCTAAGGATAATGGGACAAAGGTAATTGCAAAACTATCTTCGCTTCTTGGTTTAACGGTAGCAGTCAATGTATTAGTCATAATGGAGTTGATCATAATTTTGGATTTTGGATTGTAAAACAGTTAGTTGGTAATTTTTTAAACAATCTTTTATCTTAGTTGCGTAAGTCTTATAGTCTTTTTACCCAAACCCTACGTTACCCCAGAATTACTGCAAGTTCTGCATAAAATTCTGAATGAACAATGATAAATCAATAAACACATCGTAGGGGAGGTAGGAAAATTTATGACAAACTACTAATCACTATGACTAATCAAGATTCGGCGCTGATTCTGATTGTCGATGATGACTATGTGACGCGAGTTCAATTGCGTCAACTGATGGAATGTGTAGGATATCGAGTCGCAGAAGCTCGTAATGGTTGCGAAGCTATTACTATCTACACTGACTTACATCCAGATATGGTAATTATAGATGCCATTATGCCAGTCATGGATGGATTTACTTGCTGCAATCAACTAAAAAAATTACCTGATATCCAGGATACACCAATATTAATGATTACAGCGGCCTATGACCCAGCATCTGTAGAGCAAGCTTTTGTTGTTGGTGCAACCGACTACATTACTAAACCAATTCAATGGGTCGTATTATCTCACAGAATCCGACATCTTTTAGCAGCATCTCGCGCCATCAAGCAATTACGTCAGCAAAATCAACAGGCGCAATTACGAGAAGCCCAAATGAAAATTGCCTTAGAAGCTGCTCGAATGGGAACTTGGGACTGGGATATAATTACCAATCAAGTTAGTTGGTCAGACAACAAAGAAGCACTGTTTGGCTTAGAATCTGGTAGTTTTGATGGTCAGTATGAAACTTTTCTGCACTATGTTCACCCCCAAGACCGCGAATCTGTCAATATCGCCGTAATCCGAGCAGTTCAAACAAATGCCGAGTATGATGTAGAATTTCGGATTGTTTTACCGGATGGTAGCATTCGCTGGTTAGTGAGCAAAGGTGTAGTTTTTCGCAACGTGGCTGGCGAACCTGTGCGGATGTTGGGGATAGTGATAGATATTACCAAGCGTAAACAAGCAGAAGCTGAACTGCGGCAAAGTGAAGAGCGATTTCAAATTATTACCCGTGCAACTAATGATGTGATTTGGGATTGGGATTTGCTGACGAATCAAGTATGGTGGAATCAAGCTGTACAAACATTGTTTGGCTATCCATTGGCAGAATTGAATGCTGATTTAAGTTGGTGGTATGAACGCATACATCCAGAAGATCAACAAAGAATTGAGACTGATATGTGGGCTGCTATCAATAGCGGTCAACAATATTGGTCACATGAATACCGCTTTCGTCGTTATGATGGTTCCTATGCTTACATTTTAGACAGGGCTTACATTGTCCATGACCAAACAGGTAAACCAGTGCGGATGATTGGTGCGATGATGGACATTACCGAACGTAAGCGAGTACAGGCACAATTGCAATGGCAAAACTTGCGATCGCAATTATTTGCTGATATCACTGTAAAAATTCGCCAGTCTCTCCAAATTGACGAAATTTTGCAAACCAGTGTCACAGAAGTACAAAAATTACTGTGTGCTGATAGAGTTGTGATTTTACGAATACGTTCTAATGGCTCAATCTTGATTTTAAAAGAAGCCGTGGTTCCTGGTTTACCAATGGCCTCAAGTCTGGAATGTAACGAGCCAACTATTGGACAAATGTACCTTTTAAAATACAGTCAGGGAAAAACTAACGCCATTAGTAATTTAGACCAAGAACAAGCAGCAGACATCTCACCAACACATTTGAAAATGCTGCAAAAATTGGGTGTCAAAGCCATTGTTTCGGTACCAATTTTTCTGCAAAATCAACTCTGGGGTTTATTAGTTGCCCATCAGTGTGAACATCCCCGACAGTGGAATAACTGGGAAATTGAACTTTTGCAACAACTGGCAGATCAAATTGGCATTGCTTTGACCCAAAGCAAAGTTCTAGAAACAGAAACTCGTCAACGACAAGAACTTAGCCGTTCTAATGAAGAACTACAAGAATTTGCCTTTATCGCTTCCCATGATTTACAAGAACCGCTACGCAAAATCAAAACTTTTAGCGAAAGGTTGATGATTACTTGCGGTGATTCTTTACCTGAAGCTGCGTCTGATTATTTAGAAAGAATGCAGAATGCTGTTTTGAGAATGCAAACTTTAATTGAAGGTTTGTTAACACTCTCACGGGTAACAACCAGAGCGCAGCCTTTTGTATCTGTAAGTTTAGCGCAAATTACCCAAGAGGTATTATCTGATTTAGAAGTGCTGATTCAACAAACAGGCGCAACCATAGAACTTGGAGATTTACCAACTATCAAAGCTGATCCCTTGCAAATGCGCCAATTAATGCAAAATCTCATTGGCAACGCTTTGAAATTTCATCACACCCAAATCACACCTATTGTCAAAATATATAGTCAACATTTAAATAATCAATCAGCCCAATTAGCCGTGGGTTTGGAATTTTGTCAAATTATCATCGAAGATAATGGTATTGGATTTGAACAAAAGTATAGCGATCGCATCTTTCAAATTTTTCAAAGGTTAAATGGTCGGCGAGAATATGAAGGGACAGGCATTGGCTTAACTATTTGTCGCAAAATTGCCGAACGGCATTTTGGCAAAATCACCGTCAAAAGTACCCTAGGGAAAGGCACAAAATTTATTGTCTCTTTGCCAATTAATTCTCCTGCATAATTTTTCTTCTACCAGAAGTATTATTCCAGTTCTGAAAAATAGGGTTGATTGGACAAACACATCCAGAAACTACCAACAATTTCTCAGCCAAACCAGAGAACTGATGTCTTGAAAGCCAGAATCTAGAATAGCTATTATAAGCTTAAGCATAAATCCAGGAGGCGAATATCTACTTTAAATCAGAAGTTTAGCAATTTAACCTCGAATCATGGTTGAAATTTGACAAACTGTCGAAGATATCAGAATATTTAGGTTTTTTCTCAAGCTTTAATCCATACTAATAAGTATATATAGGACTAATATTTGATTTTTGAAAAAGCTCCGTACATCTGAAGAGTGGGAAAATCAAAGGTAGTGTGACGGATAAACCATTCAAACATCCATTTTAAATGAGAAAATGAAGGGAGCAAAGCACAAAAACGTCGAACCCAGGTTTTGGCTTGCAACCAAACATCCTCAATAGGGTTTTGTGTTGGACAATTAGGAGCAAAACGAACGCAGTGTATTTTCCACTGGTCAGTTGAAAGTCCTTTATTCAGTTCATCCAAAAAATTCTTAATTTCTTGAGAACGATGGTAACTAGCACCATCCCAAAAAATTAATAATTGCTGATTAGGAGACTCATCTAGCAAATAACGTAGATAATCAATCGTATTTTGGGAATTTCCAGCATCATAAGTTTTAAGTATTAATTCTCCTTGAAGATAGTCAATGGCTCCATAATATGTTTGTTTCTCTCGTTCATTGACCACCGGAACCATAATTTCTTGGTCTGTTTTACCCCATATATAACCACTTAAGTCTCCCCACATTAAATGACATTCATCAATCAGTAGCACTCTTAATTTACCTGTTTCAATTTCGCTCCGGTTGTTTTCCAACAATGTTTCAATCTCTTTTTTTTGCATCAACAGCATCTGGGTCGGCTTTTGGGTTAACTTTCGTGTTTTTTTTCCAACTTATTCCTGCTGCTTTAAACAAATCGTAGTAACTTTTTTTCGTTTCGTAAACTACATCGTATTCAAAAGCTAGTTTATACTCTAATTCTCCTATTTCCCAATAATCCTTTGTTTGAAGCCAACTCAATACTTCCTCTCGCTGCTCATTACTCAAATAGCTTTTTCTTCCTTTATAATTTAGTCTTAGACCATCAACACCATTCTCCTCATATACTTGTTTCCAACCTGTTATTGAACCAAGTGAAACACCAAGAATTTTCTTGATTTCCTCATATAAGTAACCTTGATAAACCAGCTTTACTGCTAATCCTTTTCTCGCTTCACGGGCATTTATATTTTGAACTATAAATTCCTCTAGTTCAGCGATCGCCTGCTGCAAGTGCTGATTCAGCATTGTTCTTCCTTATACTTATTACCTGTCTCCGTATTATCTCTTTGTTTTTTTTCAAAAATCAAATATGATTCCTATATTCCTGCAATTATCATTAGTGGTGAGTGTAAATAATGATGTTGTGTCACTCACTTGTTTTTGTATATCTATATTATTTAGTGACTAACACCCACTCCCGATTTAACAACTCCTTGAAGATACCCCTACCGTAGTTAAAATAATCTGCATTAGTACCATTGGCTCAATTGGTTTGGAAATATGCTCTTGAAATCCAGCGGCTATTGCAAGCTGTTGATCAACCTCTCCAGCATAAGCTGTGAGGGCGATCGCCGGAATTTGTCCGCCCTGGTCGGGTAAAAGCTTTCTAATGTGACGAATTAGTGTGTAACCATCCATATTGGGCATACCAATATCACTGATTAGCAGATCAAATTTTGCTTGCTCCAAAATGCTCAGAGCATCATGTGCTGATTGAGCTTGAGTCACTTGAAAGCCATATTGTTCTAGCAAGAAGGCAATCAACTCTCGTGAATCTGTGTCATCGTCTACTAGCAATACTTGCAATCCATGAAAATTAAAGTCTGAGAAATTATGAGGCGCAATCTCATTGTGATTCAATTTTGCTGTCGGGATGAGTGGCAGCCTGACTGTAAACGTTGCTCCTTGCCCTTCTCCAGGGCTGGCTGCCTGAACAGTTCCCCCATGCAATTCAACCAGATGACGCACGATCGCTAACCCCAACCCTAACCCCCCAAATTTTCGGGTTGTCGTCCCATCGGCTTGGCGGAAGTAGTCAAAGACATAAGGCAGAAAGTCACCAGAAATCCCCCTACCAGTGTCGCTGATCGTGATTTGAGCGTATTCCGCAGGATGAGTATCTGATTCTTTTACTGTCTCTAACTGCACCTTGACTTGACCACCCGGTGAGGTAAATTTAATAGCGTTGGTCAGCAGATTCCAAACAACTTGTTGCAGGCGACCAGAATCACCCAACACTTGCCCAACGTTTGGTTCAAATATTGTCTTTATCTGAATAGATTTAGCTTCAGCAGCAAGCCGCACCGTTTCCAGGGCAGCTTTAATAGTAAAAGTTAGGCTGACTGGAACTGTTTTCAAGCTCAACTTGCCTTGGAGAATGCGCGACACATCAAGCAAATCTTCGATTAGTTGTGCTTGCAGCTTGGCATTGCGCTCGATTGTTTCCAGTGCATACTGAGTTTTAGCTGCGTCCTGGTGGTTGGTTTGTAAGATTTTTGCCCATCCCAGAATCGGATTTAAAGGCGATCGCAATTCATGAGACAGCACTGCTAAAAATTCATCTTTGATGCGGTTTGCTTGCTGCGCTTGTTGGGTCTGTTCCTGTAAAGAGACCATCAGCCGATTAAGGTGAGCGTTTTGCTCTTGCAGTAAAGCTTCTGCTCGCTTACGTTGGGTGATATCAGAGAGGATGAAAACAGCACCTGTGAGATTCCCATGTTCATCAAAAACTGGGTCAATGGTTTTGGCAAACCATCTGTCTTGAGAATGAAGTTCTAAAACCTGTCGTTGATGAGTTTCTTTAGCATGGTGAAAGCAAGTTCCGTCTCCGATTCCCCATTCTAAGTTAATCAATTCATAGTAGGTGCGACCTAAAATTTCGCTAGATGCTTGCGAACCAGTTGCATCATCGCTCGATTACAGCGCAACACTCTGCCTTCTTGGTCTACTAGACATACACCATCATTGATAGAGTCAAAAGTCGTTTGCCACTCTCGTGCTGAAGATAAAGCTGCTTCTTCTGCCTGTCGAATTCGCAGCAGCGATCGCACTGTAGCCAGCAGTTCAATAGGTTCAATCGGTTGCACAAGATAAGCATCAGCACCACTGTCTAAGCCTTCTGCTTTATCCTGACTTTGAATAAAACTTGCCGAAAGGTGCAGCACAGGAATAAAAGCAGTTTCGGGATTTGCCTTAATTTGGCGACAAACTTCAAAGCCCCTGATATCTGGTAATTTGACATCCAAAATTACCAGAGCCGGTAGATGCTCAACAACTGCCTTTAATCCTGCTGCTCCGGTTGCTGCTTCCACAACCCTAAAGCCGGCATTTTGCAAAATCCGGGTCACAACGTAACGATTGGCTTCGTTATCATCCACATGGAGAATTGTAACCTGTGACTCAGACATGACTTTCCCCTGAAACCTCTAGAACAAGTCCGGCTTTGACGAGGGCCTCTTGAAGTTGGGCAATCGCTGCCGTTTGAGATCCTGTTTCTTTAGAAAGAATAGCAATACTTTGTTTTGCTAACCATCTGTCCGCTTGGGCATCTAATTGGGCCGATGAGTGGATAATTACGGGAATTGACGAAGTGACTGAATTATGTTTAAGCTCCTTGAGTACATCAAACCCACTGAACTCTGGCATTTCCAAGTCAAGCACGATCGCAGTCGGTTGCTCGCGTTGTGCCAACGCTAATCCTTCCCGTCCATTCGTAGCTTCTAAAATACTCAACGGTGTATTTACTAACAACTGTTTCATCAGATACCGATAGGCAGGGTCATCGTCAATTAACAAAATTTTTTGAGGCTTGTTCTGATTAATTAGCGTATTGAGTTTGATTAATAGCTGTAATCTGTCTACGGGCTTAATCAGAAAACCGTTAGCTCCTAGTGCCAGTGCTTGCTTCTCGTTATCAATGATCGTAATTACGAGTACAGGAATGGTGGAGGTCGTTTCATCTCCTTTTAGTTCTCGCAAGAACGTCCAGCCGTTTTGCCCTTCTAGCATAATATCTAGCAGAATCGCCATCGGTCGGACTTGTTGTAATACTTGCCTTGCCTGGGCTAAGGTGCGGGTAGCAATTAATTGATAGGTTGACTGCTGAAGGTGGTTTTCGTAAATAAATAGCGTTTCTGGATGATCTTCAACTGCTAAAATTGGCAGCCGAGTTGGTTCAAGGGATGCGATCGGTTGCAGTCGGGTTGGAAATTCGGTTGTATAAGGATAAGTGATCGGAATTGATGCCGTAAAGGTGGAGCCTTGACCTAGCTCACTTTTAACCGAAATACTACCGCCCAGTAGCTCCGCTAGCTTGTGTGATAACGGCAATCCTAACCCAGTTCCCTTCACCTGCTTTTGCAGCGAAGACTCAATTTGGATAAAATCTTCAAAAATGCGTTCTTGATCGGCGATCGCAATGCCAATGCCCGTATCAGATACAGAGAATGTCACGGTATGATCGTTCTGCACAGCACTCACGCGCACTTCTCCCTGCTGGGTAAATTTGAGTGCATTCGAGACCAAGTTTCTCAGAATTTGCGCGACTTTGCCCTCATCAGTATAAAGGGGAGCTATGCCTTCAGGTTCCTCCACAATCAACGCAACAGAAGATTCTTGAACCAATAATGGGCGTAGCATTCCCCGCAGCGTGCCGAACAAGTCGCTAACTTCAAAGGAACTAGGACGCACTTCAATTTTTCCCGCTTCCACCTTGGCCAAATCCAACAGGTCATTGACCAGTTCTGATAATCCGTTCGCCGCCTTTTGGATAAATGTCACCTGCTTTTCTTGCTCGACGGTCAAATCACCATCCATCTGGGCTAGCAGCATCCGAGAAAGCGACAGAATCGAGTTGAGGGGTGTACGAAACTCATGGCTCATGTTCGAGAGAAAGCGGGTTTTTAGCTCATTTACCTTTTGCAAAGAGCTTGCCTTTTCATCTAATTCTGCGTAGAGGGCAACCACACCCCGATTAGTATCTTCCAGTTCCCGATTGATTTGGGTCAGTTCTTCCTCGCGCTTGCGTAGCTCTGCCATTGCCCGTAGTAATTCCTGGTTTTGTCGCTGGATCTCTTCATAGGGATTTTGGGGCGATCGCTCCATCACAGTTTCGCGAATCTGCTGCAATTGCGAATCGGTAAAATTAGGTGTACGCTTCGACAATTTTTTGCTCATCACCACCGTTGTTCCCTGTCCCGGCAGCGATTCTATTTCAAAGACATCTATCAGTTTGCGGCTACCCATAATGCCTAGCCCCATGCCTGTACTAGAGGTATAGCGTCCTGCCAAAACCTCTGCCAAATGAGGAATTCCCTGACCCTGATCCTGAATCCGAATCACAAATGTCTGCGGTTCTCCTGCCACAGAAAATTCAACTGTTCCACCTCTGGCATACTGAAAAGCGTTACGGGCAATTTCTGAAACTGCCGTTGCCAATCTTGCCTGGTCTTGGGCAGCAAACCCCAATTGCTCGGAAATCTCACGAGTTCGCTGCCGAGCTTGCACAACATCCTGTTCGTACTGGATTTCGACGGTGAAAATAGTTGTCATATCAAGTCCGGTTAATCATTTATAATTAGAACCAAATTAAATGAGTAATGGGTAATGAGTAATGAGTAATGAGTGGATTATTTTTTATTTTTCTTTCAATTTGTTGATTGAAGTTGTTAATATTTTAATAATTCTTTCATTCTCTTCTATCAGATTTTGAAATTTTGATTTTGACACAAACTCCGATTTTATCATTATTTTTATCCAATAAAGGGTTTCATTGGCTTCCTTTAAGGCTATAGAATACTTATTGATAAAGTCTTTATTTGATTGTGCATATTTGAGCCAGTGCTGTGGGCGGCTTTGCCGACTTGAAGCAACTGGCGTAGCTTCTGAACAGTTTGCACCTATTGATGTCCCGCTTCTTAAAAATTGTTTAGACAAGATTTTGCCAGCGTCGTCAAAAGGTCTTTTATTTAGCTCAGAATAAGCTTTGATAACTCTGATTGCAAAATTTTCTGTTCTTTCTTGAATACTGATATTTGCGCTATAATTAATCATAAGTAAAAAAGAATGTGATAATTCAATTTTACTTTATGAATAATGAGGTATTTACTCATTACTTATTACTCATTACTCATTACTTATTACTCATTACTTATTAGCCTTCTGCCTTAACTGCCCATTCCTTTAGCCACTAACACCGTCACATCGTCCCGCTCTCGGTTAAAGTCCCGGTATAACACGCCTGCAATCAGGCTGGGATGTTTTTGACTCAAGCCTGGATAGCGATCAAGCTGCCACTTAGGATCTAATCCGTCAGAATGCATAATTAAAAGTCCGTTTGCATACCAGGGGTAGCTAAATTCTTGAATCTTGCGGATTTCATGTCCTACCGTGCCGTTGTGAGACAGCAGATGGTGGCGTTTAGCGAAAGAGAAAATGCTGGCAGCGATATTACCAATTCCGGCAAAGCGGACAGACTGTTGTTCAAAATCGATTTCGGCAATGGCGAGTGCTGCTCCTCGCGTACTTCGCAAGGCAGCGTGGGCAGCTTCAATGATCGCACCAGGAGAGCGATGATGTTCTTGAAAAATTTCTACGGCTTTTAAGGAAGCAGTAGCCGCCGCAGAACCATGCCCTAAGCCATCGGCTACTAACAATAGGCTACGGCAATTATCCATTTGATATGCCCAAGCATCTCCAGAAATTTCTTCCCCTCGCTTGGGCAAAGAGATCACCCCAATGTCTAAAGTTTTGTGGGGCGAATGGAGTGCCGAGTTTGACCAAAGGTGAGAGAGGACAGCCGTACCTTTGTTGGGAATAGAGTAAATTTCAAATAAACCAGACAGGCGACGAATTGCCCCTAATCCATTGCCTAAGGTTCCGGCTGTGGAAAAGCCATCTTGCAAACACTCATCCACATCAATCATTCCCCGTCCTTTATCTAAGGACAAGACTTCAATCCCGATGGCTGATTCGTGTTCGAGCAATCTTAGCAATAACACACCGCCCTGAGCGTGCTGGATCAGATTATTCGCCACCTCTGTCACCACAATACCAACCTTGCCCCGTTGGATTTCCTGAAAACCGAGCCGAGTTGCTAAAGCGATCGCTACCCGTCGCGCTTCTCCCGTCTGGCTAGATTCAGTAATTGGAATAGCGACAGATTCTCTCATTTTATTTCCATCGTACAATTATTACCCGTGTTCCTTCTCCCACCGCAGACTGAATTTCAAACTCGTTTGCCAGTCGTTTGGCACCGCCCAGTCCCATCCCTAACCCGCTCCCAGTGGTGAATCCATCCTTCAGTGCCATCTCAATATTGGGAATTCCCGGCCCCTGATCTTCAAAAGTTAACCGGAGTCCTCGTTTTCTTCCTTCTTGAAGCATTTCTAGCTTGACTGTGCCACCTTCCCCGTATTCTAGGGTATTGCGGGCTAACTCACTGGCTGCGGTCACAATTTTAGTTTGGTCTACTAAACTTAAGCCAATCTCTACGGCCATCTGGCGCACAGCTTGCCGAACTAATACTATATCTATAGAAGTTTGAATATTGAGCGTTTCAGTCTGCTGCATCGTCATCTGCACGCCATTTGACCTGATTTTTGGTTTTATTCAGCGAAGAGCGCAACAGTGCCATACCCTTTTCTACGTTTAAGGCAGTCCAAATGTCCGTCAGCGACAGCCCCAATTCTACCAAGGTAATTGCCACAGCAGGCTGCATCCCAACGACAACTGTTTGGGCATCCAGCACCCTTGACATTCTGGCAATGTTTCCTAAAATCCTCCCAACGAAAGAATCAACAATCTCTAACGCAGAGATATCAATCAATACACCGTCAGCATTAGTTTGAGAGATGCGGTTGGTCAAGTCATCCTGTAGTGTCATAGCAAGCTGATCGTGCATATCCACTTGGATTGTCACAAGCAGGAAATTGCCCATTTCGAGTATCGGAATGTGTTCCATTCTTTTCTCCTGCCTACCTATTTGGGTTGAGATCGGGTAATGGTAGCTCCCAAAAGTTTTAGTGCAGAGAGAAAGGCATCGGCTAACGTTGCCTTTGTTGTAACATCAGTCAAATCAATGCCGAGATAAACGATCGTTTGGGCAATTTGAGGACGAATGCCACTGATCATACAATCGGCTCCCATGAGACGGGCAGCTGTAACTGTCTTAAGTAGATGTTGAGCAGTGAGAGTATCCACGGTTGCAACCCCGGTAATGTCTATAATGGCAACTTCTGACCCCGTTTCCACAATTTTCTGCAATAACGACTCCATCATCATTTGAGTCCGCGTACTATCCAGAGTGCCGATAATGGGTAATGCCAAAATTCCCTCCCAGAGTTTAATTACTGGGGTAGACAGCTCCATCAACTCTTCCTGTTGCCGCAAAATCACTTCTTCGCGCGCTTTTTGATACGCTTCCATTGTCAGCAATCCCAGCTGATCTAGTAGGTTGGTGGCTAACCATATCTCTTCACCTAACTCAATGGGGTCTTGTAATTGCTGACGCATTCGGTTGAACAGGGGTTGCTTGAACGAAAAGACAAATGTAGCTGTTTCCGAGGGTGTGAAACCTTGTTGCGATCGCGATCGAGAGATGCCGGTTAGCATCGAGCGCATCTCTTGCCACTCCCCTGCCTGAATATTGCTCAACGTTCCCTGTCCAACGGCGAGCCGAAACAAGCTCAGGAATTCCCGGCACTCCTCTTGTAGCTCTGCTTCTTTGATCAAGCCTCTGCGAATATTGATAGTAGCTAACTCCTGAGTCCACTCCAACAGCAAGTCTGCCTCAAAGGTTTCTAGGATCGCCGGTATCTTACTTTCACTCATTGTTCCTCTAAAGGCAACAGTTTTCATTAGTTCCCAATTTAGTTTATGACGATTCAGCTGAACCTAATAGCTGAAGTTGGAAATTGAGTTATGCTCGTTTTTCGATAAAAATCATCCACTTCTGGAAAATCTCATCCCGTCCATCATCAGGCGCAACAAACTTATACACACTCTCCCGCTTACCCCTCGGCCCCAACCGCCCCACATACGCGACAGCCGCAGATCAACCTTATTGAGTAACTTCTGTGCGATCGCTACCGGAGTCAGTTTCTCCGAAATAGTTACGTTCAGGTAATTCTTGATCAGGTACAGATGCTGTAGTGCGCGAACCTTAAACTCCTGCATCCGTTCATCAGAACCCCGCAACCGCTCTCCAGATGTAAGCAACTGCAACAGATTCAGTCTTTCCAAGAACAATTCGCAATTCGCAATTTGCAATTGAGAACCCAATGTCAGTAATTTATTTTAAATACAAGCACCTCAAAACCTCGAAGCGTTATCTATAAATTGCGAACTGGAGTATTTAACAGAAATTCGTCAACTGTTGTCCTTTTGGTTGACTAATAGTGGGTCTCCAGGTTGAAATAGCCGCTCAATGTGGCGATCGCTATTTTCCATAAACTACCACCGGCACCCGTTTGTAAGCAGGCGTACCGCAGCGTGTTTCTGTTCTGGCTTTAAAAATGACATTCACCTCCGGATAAAACATCAACGCTGCACCTTCTCGCACAGCCCCGTAAATCACTTCCACGTTCTCTAGTTTGTCGGCATCGCCCTGTACTGTAACGAGATCATGTTGGGCTAACCCAATCTTTTCTGCATCCAAGCGATTCATCAAAATGCAGTGGCGATGGGGCATTCCCCGGTACTGATCGTCAATTTTGTAAACCACAGTGTTGTGTTGGGAATAACTGCGTCCAGTCATTAATGCCAGTACAAGACTATTTGCTCTTTGATCAATGTCAAAGTCTTGAGGTTGAGGTAGAGCTAGATTTGGCAGTGGCGTAGTTAACATTTTTGCCTTGCCTGACGGTGTTTTAAAATGGGGTTCGGTGACGATGCGCCCAGAGATGATGAACTCTTCGCTAGTGTCGTCAATCGTCGCAATTTTTTCATAGCCAGGAATAGTTGTGGCAATCAGTTGCCGCACGTAGCGAGTATCTTGCAGTTTACGCCACTCGACAGGATACTTACCCAGCAACCGATGGGCCAGTTCAGTTAAAAACTGAACTTCGGAAATTAAATCTGCATTCTTGAGGTGAGTTTTGCCTTCATCATTGAGGCGTACAAAGTTGTTACCGGATTCAACAGTGGTTTTGTGTGGGTTTTCAAATCGGTTGAGGACGGGAATAATGATTGTGTGAGTTTTCGCCAATCCGTGAAAGTGCCCAATATTGGGTTTAGTAGCGAGATAGATGATGGTATCGATGTTACCCAATGCCCGTTTTGCCTGTGCTGAGTCAGGATTAGCACCATATATATTACCACCTACACACATGAGACTATCTACTTTGCCCGCTTCTGCTGCTTCGATGAGGTCACGAGTATGATAACCCTTGGGTAAAGAGAGCGATCGCCCCAACAACTGCTCCAACGCCTGCTTAATCTCTTCTTTGAGCTTCACAGTGACACCCATTGAGCCAAAGCCCTGCACGTTGGAATGTCCCCGTACTGGCATAACTCCGGCTCCCATTTTGCCAATCTGACCGCTAATCAATGCTGTATTGGCGATGCTATAGACATTATCCACACCATTGGTATGTTGCGTAATTCCCATTGCCCAACCAAAGACCACACCTTTTGATGTGCCGATGATGGTTGCGGCGGCGGCAATTTCTGGCTGGGACACACCGCAGGTAGTCGTGATAGTTTCCCAAGAAAGCGATCGCGCCTGTTCTAATACCGCTTCCCACCCTTGGGTATGCGCTTGCAAAAAGTCGTACTGCACAAACCCCTGTTCAATTAACGCCTTCTGAATGCCCACAAACAGTGCCACATCACTACCGGGAATCGGTTGGAGATACAGCGAAGCAATCTCAGAACCAGGAATCAAAGACTTAACTGGGAATGCCGGAGAGCCAAATTTCACCAATCCAATTTCCATCACCGGATTGATCACAATCACTTTGCCACCCCTGTCTCGCAGTTTGATCAACTCATTCATCAAACGTGGATGGTTATAAGCAGAATTTGCCCCTGCTAACACTACACAATCTGCCTGCTTCAAACTTTCCAGGCTGACGATTGAGGTGTTTGTGCCAAACATCTCCTTGAGTGCGGTTGTGGAAGGAGCATGGCACAAATCTGAACAATCTGCCAAATTATTTGAACCCAAAGTTCGCAGCAGTAGTTGTAGTAAAAATGCCGCTTCGTTAGAGCCGCGCCCAGAACTGTAGGATGCAACTCGCTCTGGTGGTTTCTTAAAGGCATCTGTGGCGATCGCATAAATTTCATCCCAAGAAATGCGCTCATAGTGGTCACGACCTGCCCGTCGAATCACAGGAAAGCTCAGTCTTCCCAATCGATCCGCTTCCATAGAAGATAGCTGTTGGAGGTCAGCAATCTTGTGGTCATCAAAGAAGTGGACTGGAACTGGAGGTTGGATTTCGGCTGAAATTGCTTCTACACTTTTCATGCAGCGTTGTAATTTCTCACCCGCTTCATTGGTGAATCCACCTTTTTGTCCACCAGTCCCCCAGGAGCATGACAGGCAAGCACTCTTGTGAAACAGGGTTTTCCAAAGATGTGGCCCTTCTGGTGAGAGAGTGTGCTTTGCCCAATACTCAATTACAGGCAACCCACCACCAATCTCTGGGGTATTTTCATTGGTTTCGTGGAAGGGCGGTTGGGGCTGGGGGTTGGTATCCATCTGGTTGCAGCAACAAATCGGTTCATTTTGTGCAACTTATCGCAATTTACTAGACACGAGAATTCCTCATTAGGTAGATTTTCGCGCTTTCTACAAGTATGGGACAAAATCCCCACTCTGACAAAACCTTCTGCTTATTCTTAAGTATTTGAGACGGAAATACTTAATAAAATAACTTCTAATCAGGCAGAATAAATGGAATTGGTTGCCTGCTTTGTAGTGGTGGTATTGGGCTATAGTTTAATGTAATAACTGTTATACCTAAAGCTGAAAGAGCAACTACTGTAATTACTGTGAGCCATTTCATCTGTTGACGTAAATACACAATTTCTTTTCTTAGGCTATCTGCCTCTACTGAAGAATATGGTTTTCCTTGTGGAACTTCAACAACTACGTTTTTTGGTTTAATCGTTGGAGTCACAAACGCTACTTGAGTTTGTAACCAATTAGCAATTAGCAGAGGACTTTTTTTCCTAAACCAACGCCAAGCGTAAACTCTAAATATAGGCTTGGACATTCGCACAATCATTTTCATCGTTTTATTTAAAAAACGAAGACGAAACTTTTGATCAATGAGATGAGATTGACTGCACCAATATCATAAAGACAATCCAGCACAAGCTTAAGAGTTGCTTCCTCACTATTAACTAAGTTTTGTAGTAACAAACGAATATCTTGCATTCGCTCGGCTGTCAAATGCTTGTGAGTCAACTTTTCGGATGATTCTACTAATTTTCTATGATATCTTGGTGTAACTAGTGCCATTTTTATAAAATAACAATCACATCCTTTTCATAGCAGTATCTTGAGAAAGAGATACAAAAGTGCTGTTAGAGAGATACCGACTCGCTCTCAAGTAAGAGATATATTCTGTGCTGTGGCAGAAGACTTTTATGTTTTTATTTAATAAAGTGATTAATGATTTCAAACAAGCTGTTAAGAAAATATTTTTTAAATTAATAGGTAGCAAATTAGTATGCCTTCAGAGTCATCACCTAACAAACTGACACAAACGAGGAAAAAAAATCCTGATAGATGGTCAACGTCCAGTTGACTCAAGTAATATTGAAATTAAGGAAACGATTGATGTAGATGGACAGAGGCCAATTGTAAAAGCTAAAAATTATGCTGAGAAAACAATAAATATAGATGGTCAACGCCCAATTGCTAAGAGCAATCTCCAAGACCATGAGATGTTAATCGTAGACGGACAACGACCAATTGATCCTAATGATTTAGAGGTGGAGGAAATTCTTGAGATAGACGGTCAACGTCCAATTACTAAGAATAGCTTTCAAATTCAAGACACGATAGAAATAGATGGGAGTCGTCCAATTTCCGATAGTACTGTTGAAAAACAAATGCCAACAGATTATATCGACTAAAATTCCCAGCTTTTTTGGCACAATCAATTGATCAAACAAAAGCTACATCTTAGCAAATTTCTGTACGAGCCATGCTACTAAGCTAAGATGAGCTTAATTTGAGCGTAGATTTTGTTTGCTCTAGTTCCATATTCCAATTTTGGATGCGTAGACGCTTTGCGGCTTGTCCTTGGACACAGCTAATGATAAAACTCTCTCTAAATAGTTATTATTCATTGTTGCCAGAAACTGTTTATTTTTAATTCCGCGTTTGACCCGCTTTTCTTTACCTAACAGGTTTACTGCTATCTGCTTCATGAGTGCACAATTTTGTGGAGCATTATCTTTTCTAACCCGACAGTCATCTTCTTTTAAAACTACATCCAATAACGGCAGTCGCTACAACGGCGGGAACCTCCGCAACGCGCTGCCGCCCCAATGTAATGAATTTTCTATTCCCCAGAGATGGCGAACAGAGTTAGTAAATTGTTTGGCATCATTACTAATAAAATAACGAGTCTCCACTGTTGTTTTATCATCTACTTGCCGGACGGACTCTACCATCCCAATACTATGAAAGTTTGACCAAACTGAATCAGGATCAACCTAAGATTGAATTCCTGCTAACATCGCATAATTGCTGATTTCATGACCATCCTTTATCTTTTGTACTGATTTCATCCAGTTCAAGAAACATTCTTGAAATTGTTGAGGATTCAATTGTGCAAATACCCTTGCCAATGTGTCATGCGACGGGATGCCATTTGGTAGTTCTAAAAACGTTTTTAACCACTCATATTTTGTGCAGCCATACAGTTCAATTGCCACCCAACTATCTGCTCCACAAATTACTGCACAAATTGCAATGCTTAAAATATCAATTAACTTGTGTCGCTTTGTCCGCTCTACTCTTGGATCTTCCATCTGTGCAAAGTACTCAGTAATCGTGATTTTGGGCTTGAGCTTCACGCTTTTTGGGACTTTCTTCTTCTACGTTTTACAATGACTTTGCCATCAAAGCCTCATTGCTCAATCTCCATATCATCAGCGATCGCTACCTTTCTCAGTCTTTTAGTGTATATGTACTATATTTAGATGCGTTCGCTCTGAAGGGGTCGCCCATTATACCAGAGGTTGATGGGTAGGGAATTGAGGCAAAGATTCTGTAACTGAACAAATAACAATATCGTAACCGTAGAAGACGTTTTGGCTTACGTTGCAACTTGATTGCTGGACTTCTCAATTATGAACTTGCTTTGTTTTCTTGATTCGTGCAAGAGGTCTATTCAAAATAACGATCATTTTCCAGTTCTAGTCAGCCAAAATTCATATACGCTGAATGTATAATTTAGGTGTAATATCAAGTTCGGGTAATTAGTTATAATTCCGGAAATCTGTGCAGAAATGTAAACATCCCCTCCTCTGCTCCCTCTGCGATCTTAATGATAATTATTTCACCGAACACGATATAACAGCTTATGACCCCGCAAGAATTTAGTTTATTAATTGTATCAATCCTCATCAGCACAGCCGGACAATTTTTTTTGAAAATAGGCGCAAATAAACTAGGCAGAGTTAACTTAGGCAACGCAATCACTCATATCCTTGGTATTATCACAATACCAGAACTATTGATTGGATTAACTTGCTATGGTTTTGGTGCTATGTTTTATATCCTGCTACTCTCTAGAGTGAACTTGAGCGTTGCTGGCCCATCTGTATCTATAGGTTACATTTTTTTCTGTGTTGCTTGGCTATTGGATATTGAAAGAGCCTATACCTTTAATTCGCTTAGTTGGTTTAAGCTTGATTGTTGTGGGTGTAATCTTAGTTGTTTGGCGCAAATAAACTGTTTATTTAGTTGATATTTGATGGCTAAAATGAATATTTATCTGCAAAACGTACTTTTCAATACTTTTTACTTGCAGCCTAGACAAAGTATTTCAATAATTAACACAGATTCTGTATTTTATCAGTTTATTGTACGATAATAGACTAAATCGTTTTTTGATAATTATTAATAATAATCATGGATTTCTATAATTATATACATAGAATACAACAATATTAAATTTTATTTAAATTTTTTTATAAAACTTATCTTTAAACCGTAGCATTGTTGTACTAAAATGTGATTAAAATCAGGAACTAATCATATCATCTTAAATGAATAATCAAAGAGTATAGAAATTAACGGCTTAATATTGCTTGATAATGAGAAACTAGCTTTTGTTGATGACCACTATATCAATCAAAAAAAGCAAGGGAAAACTATTTTTTATGGAAAAGGTTAATTTTTTATTCAAACAAAAAGAATATTTTTTAGCAGTAAAATATACAATATTAAATGCAACCTGTATAGGACTAGTAACCTATACAAAACGTGAGTAACTATAGATAAAATTGTGTAACCGATGGTTTTTTGTTTGTATTAAGTTTTACAGGAGGCTGATTGATTTAGATAAATTGATTAGTAGCCGAATACAAGCAGACTGTTAGTACTATCAATATAGACAGTATTAATATAATGATACAAGCTAAAAAATACGTAAGTATCTCAAGTAGTTATGAGCGATCGCTCTCAGAAGGATTACTGGTAACATAACCCGCCTCATAAGCGGGAAAACCCTCAGATAAAATTCTGTAAAACTGAGGCAAATTTTCAGGATTAGTAGAAAGTAATTGGGAATCTAACTTTTAGAGAAAAGTGTGCTATAAATTACCGTCAGAACCATACACAATGGTTCGACCCTTGAAGGAGCTATGAAGTGGAAAATAATAAATCGTTACTTTGGCCACAAGGTATATTAATTGCTTTACTTGCCTTGGGTGCTACATTAAGCATTGCTATGATGATGCTTCTTAGGCCAAATGCTTCTGAAGCCCAAAGCAGCCAGAATGTAAATATCAATAATAATTTAGTTGCCAAAGTGGGTACGCAAAAGCGCATTGAAGGATTAAAAGCTGCAATGCTGACGACTTGGCAACAAGAAGCACAAGCTAAAGGTCTTGGTTATGCTTTAGCAAAACGCTTTCAAGGAGCAGTTATTAAAGAGGCTAAACTTAGTGCTAATCAAAAAGTCATTGCACTAACTTTCGATGATGGCCCTTGGCCTGAAAGTACTGCTCAAGTACTGGACATTCTCAAGCAGAATAATGTCAAAGCCACATTTTTTTGTTGTTGGTCAAAACGTCAAAAATTATCCCGACTTACTCAAGCGGGTGAGTGTGGAAGGTCATGTGGTTGCTAACCACACTTGGCATCATTGGTATCATGTCATGAATCAACAGGCAGCCGCCTATGAAATTGAGCATACAACAGACTTGATTTATAAAATTACAGGTGTCAAAACAAATTTGTTTCGCCCACCTGGAGGAATCATGCACAATGGCGTAGCCGCTTATGCTAAAAATGCAAAATATGCAGTTGTGATGTGGTCAACTGATTCTGTAGACTATTCTCAGCCTGCTGTACCCAAATTGATTGATAATGTCTTTCGACTAGCTAAACCAGGTGGGATTGTTCTGATGCACGATGGTGGTGGAAATCGCTCCCGTACTGTACAGGCTTTACCAGAAATTATTAATAGATTTCGGAAGCAAGGATACAGCTTTGTAACTGTTCCAGAACTTTTAGAAATGGAAGATAAAGCACAAAGTATAATTGCCCAGAAAAAGTAATAGTTAAGTTACTAATTAGTGATTATTAATATAGTAATCTGATTTGATTTTTAAATTACGCGTAAGGTGGTCATGTGCAGGATAAGCTTCTATTAATAGAGTGCATTGACAAATGCCCACCTTACCAATATCTAAGTTTTTTGAACAATCCAATATGAATCCTATTCTAAACCTATAGAATGCTATCGCAAAATTCAGGGACAAGGAAGAGAAAAGCTTTGTTTAGTAAACTTAAAAGGGAACAGGTAAGTTCCCATAAATAAGTTTATTTCTATCGCTTTAATTGCTCTTGCCATTCATCTAAACTGATATATTTATTCTCAATTACATCGAGAACTTCTATCAGACCATTGTTATTAAACACACGAAACCAATAAATTGTTGAATCATAGTCTGATTGGTTTTCAAATATGCGAACTGTGTAGTAAGGCTCATTAGCAGTAGGAGAGCCATCAACTACCACTCCTAATTTAATCGTCCCTTTAGAAAGTCTGACGATTTCCCTGGCTTTGCGTTGTACTTGTGGCAACTTCCAAACTAAATTCAAAGCCGTTTCTTCATCAATTTTGTTAGTCAATTCAGCAATTTTTACAATATTAGCTGGATTTAACTCAGATAATGTTTGTGCGGTAATTAACCCCGTTTTAACATCATAGTTGGAATTTTGAGAAAGAGCTACTTGGCATCCCACACTCATCAATAAAGAAGACATTATCGGTAAGCAAATGAATCTTTTCATGGAGCAATCCCTGAGTGTTATGCTGTCGTTCACTTCATGTCATATATACACTAGGGTAACAGTCATCACCTTAAATATAGGGTGATTAATCATTTCTTTTTATTGGTACTAGTAATTGTACTGAGTTTGCATATATCAGATCCCCGAATTATTTGAAAAATCGGGAATTTGGCACTTTACTAATAATTCATAACTGCAAAATAACTACTTTAACGGTATTTTTGCCTGTAAAAATACTTGCTCAACTGTAAATTCTAACCCTGGGAACAGCTCATCCTTGAGTATTTCATCCCCCATATATGTTTGTGGTGCTGCATCTGGGAAAAACACAGTAATACTTCTGGCTTTGCTATCAACTACCCACACTCGCAGCACTTTTGCATCTAAATAATCTTTGGCTTTAGCCATCATCTGACCAAAGGTTTGGCCTGGTGAAATTATTTCAATAACCAAATCTGGGGGAACTGGACATACTCCTTCTTCTTCCCAGTCTGAAGGCAAACGCTCGTTCGAGATGTATAAAATATCAGGTACAGGAACCCAATCTTTTCCTCTACGAGTTAAAGACACAGCTAATTCTGGGCATATTTCTCCATTAGTGCCACATAATTGTTCAATCAAGTTGAGCAAGACGCGAGTCAGTTTGGAGTGAAATTTTTTCGGTGACATTTTAGAAATAGCTTGACCATCCACAAGTTCATAGGTAGTATCTCCCTCACCAGAAGGAAGATGTAAAAACTCTTGTAAAGTTAATTGATGTTTGGTTTGAAGAATCATGGCGCAACCCAGCTTTTAGCTAGTTTAATTGTAATTAACCTGAGTTCGGGATAAGCAAAAACCCTAATTATATCGTTCTTGGTAAGAATAATGCTTAGTTCAGATAACATCTTGCACTTGTTTGAGTAACTTTTTTTGAGCATTGAGCTATAGGATGATATACGGAGAAATTCGGTATAATACCCGAATAAAGACGTTAAAAAAAAAGTTTTCCATATATTGTGATAATAATTGGCTGTAATACTTCATATATTAGGATTGAAAAAAAAGGATTATACAGAAACTTTCCGTATAATAATATAGTTGTTATGACGACTCAGTATAAAAATTGACATTATATGCTAAAATCTGCGAAGCGTCGTAACAACAACACTTCGTTGGAACCGACACCTCGTTAATCGCCTTCGGGCGATTGGCCGAAGGTGCAGTTCAACTCCGTCGTTATGCCGCAAGGTAACGGGAGACAAAGGTAGAGTAGTTTGCCGATATCCAATATCAAATTAAGATGAGGCTACTAGTAAAAATCCTTATTTTTCAGTAAACCCTAGTTTTGAGTATCCACCTAGTGCAAGCAACCAGCTTATAATCGTAATCCAATGAATCGTAGTAGGAGTCCAGATTGAACCAGATGTCACATATGCAAGGGTACAAGTAATTCCTAAGATTGCAGTCGAGAATAGAAAAAATTGATTGGTAAAAATCCCTAAAGCTTTCTTATAAAACAGAGTCGCGTTAAGAGGGTGACTTACCACGTAAGCAATTAAACTCGCTATACCTAAAAATAATTGAGTTGTTATTGGAGCATAGCTATTTTTTTCAGGGAGTAATAGAACACGAAATATGAGTTCTTCAGCAAAACAAGGAAAAAGAAAACGGTTAACTAAAATACTAATAACTTCTGTAGCTGACAACTGTGGTATTTTCAGTTCCAGAAATCTATACCAGAGTCCTAAAGGTAAGCAGGTCACTATGATGATCACTACTAAAATTATTGCTACTATCCAATCTTTCATAGTCGGAAGAGTTAGCACGGCTGAAATGACTTTCTCGTAGATTTGAATTAAAAATTCCATTGATCTGACTTTAAAGGTTTATAGAGTTGAGAAAATGAATAGTTCTTTGAAAGATAAACTTCTAGACAACCTGAAGCACTTAGCAAAAGATTCTTTAACACAAAGTGAAGCTTATAATTACATGGCAAACTTTTGGACAAATTGGTATTTATACATAGGCATATTGAACACTTGTATTGCTTCAGTAGCAAGTATCTCAGCTTTGTTAGAGGCTCTTGGTCGTCTTCCTGCTGCAATATTGACGGCATCTGTAGCCATTTTATCTGCAATAACAACATTCTTAAATCCTGCTGATAGAGCTTCTCAACATAAAAAAGCTAAGGATAGATTTATTGCTATTAATATAGAGGCTCGTAAAATTGCCATTGATGCTTATTCAGGGGATTCTGATGAGTTCTTAAAGCAGCTTAAAGACAAAGTGGATACATTGTCAGTAAGTATGGTTGAAGCATTGCAAACTAGTCCTCAGGTACCTGAATGGGTTTGTAGAATTGCCGAAAAAAGAGCTGAAAGAAAGTTCAAATTTTGAAAAATTAAATGATTCAATTAACAAGTTTTGAGGAGGGAAAATGGCAAGACAAGAACTGAATAGAGGTGATCACATTTATGTAAAAACTAAAATTCCAGGAGTTAGCCATCATGGAATTTATTGTGGCAATGGGTATGCCATTCATTTTGATGGTCATACTAAAACTATTAAGAAAAGTAATTTAAGTGATTTCACTAAACCTTTCGATATTTCTTGTATCAAAATTGTTGATTATCGTGATCCTTTGAGATTTCTTGCTCCCCTTAAAATCTTTAATAGTTTCCTTAAATCTCGTGCCTTAAAGTCTGATGCCGATACTGTGATAGAACGAGCAGAGACCTTAGTGGGTAAATCACAGTATGACCTTGGGAGACGGAACTGTGAGCATTTTGCAGTATGGTGCAAAACTGGTCGTTGGGTAAGTAGTCAAATCGATAATGTAATGATCAAAGTTTTCTCAAGGATCATTCTGGGCGGTTTAGCGATAGCAACTGTTCCTTGGCCAGTCAATTTATTTATTGGTGTGATCCTCGGCGGTTTAGCCATTGTTCCTCTGCAAGCTGCTTTAAGAAAATCGAGTAAGCCACCGGAGGCTTGAGGCTCTAAAGGACATCATCCATGTATAAACCTTTTAAGAAAAGCAAATATATAAAACAGTTGCAGATACGGATTCATTGTATTTACTGCGGTTGAACGGCATAACAACTGCGATGCAGTAGATTGAAAAAAAAATTGGTGCTGAGTTGAATATCTTTGCAACCGCTAATCGCAACCGTTGGTGAGGAGCGTAATCAAAGGGTATCTGTGATATGCGATCACGCGCGGAAAGCTTTTTGTTTTTCCTCGCTATTGGTATGGGGTAAAGCACCTAAATCTCATATAGGTTAATTAGCTCATCCATTGCATTCCTTGTAATACTTGCTGAATGACATCTGCTGGTACTTGGTCGGTGACTGTGACTACACCAACTTGAGTCGGTAACACAAACCGCACTTTACCTGCTTTGACTTTTTTATCTAGTTGCAGTGCATCGATAATTGCAGCAATATCTACACCCGCAGGTAATTTTGTGGGTAAACCTGCTTTTTGAATGATGGCGTTTTGTCGGTCAGTTTCGGCTTGTTGCCACATACCCAAATTGACAGCAATTTGTCCAGCCGCTACCATACCGATCGCAACTGCTTCGCCATGATTCACTAATCGATAACCTGTCAAGCTTTCAATAGCATGACCGATGGTGTGTCCATAATTGAGAATTGCCCTGAGTCCGCCTTCTTTCTCATCTTTGCCAACAACATCGGCTTTAGCTTGGCAAGAACGAGTTAATATTTCACTCAACAATTCCGGCTTCATGTAACGGAGTTGATTGAGATGTTTACTGGCTTCCATTTGGGTAAATAATTCCGCATCCCAAATCACGCCATACTTAATCACTTCTGCCATACCTGCACGAAACTCACGCACAGGTAAAGTTTTTAACACTTCTGGGTCAATTAAAACTAAACGCGGCTGATGAAATGCGCCAATTAAGTTTTTACCATTGGGATGATTTACGCCTGTTTTGCCGCCAATAGCAGAGTCTACCATTGCTAACAAAGTAGTAGGCACTTGGACAACGTTAATTCCCCGCAGCCAAGTTGCAGCTGCAAAACCAGTCATATCACCAATTACGCCTCCCCCCAAAGCTACCATTGTGGAGGAACGTTCCAGGCGATTTTCTAAGGCAACATCATAGAGTTTTTGGATAGAATTGAGGGTTTTGTAGCGTTCCCCGGCTGGTAAGCAATAACTCACTACGTTAAATCCTGCCGATTTGAGTGATGCGATCGCTCTTTCGCCATAATGTTTGAAAATAACAGGATTAGAAACTAAAACTACTTTCTGCCCTAGCTTGAGATTGGCCAGACTTTGACCAAGTTGATCTAAACTTGCAGGTGCGATCGCAATCTCATAAGACTGCTGCGGTAAATTAACGTTAATGGTAGAAGTCATTGCCCAACCCTAAAAAGCGCCCGTGGGCTTGTATTTTAGCGCAATCTAGTAACAAATGAGAGATAGAGGAACCAAGGAAGCACAGGAAGGCTGCGTTGTATGGCACGGAAAAATACACACTTTCGTCCAATCAGTGGCGAATTAATTTTGTATGTGATGATTACAATATGAGACTTAGCTTTGTTTGATTCTCGTCTTAAGAAAGACACCACTACCAAAAATCACAACCAACAATGCTGATGTGAAGTTAGGCTCAGGAACTGTAGTTAGGCGAAAATTATCAAATGTCAAAGCTCCACCATCTGGATTTGTCCCATCATCAACTTGCAAACGAAAACCTAAAGACGAAAATCCATTACTGATAGCATTATTGAAAATTGAAGTGACATCAAAACTTAGAGTGTCTCCCACTGCTAAGTTTGCCGTACTGAAAGTTCTCACAGTTCCAATAGATGGGGCTTGATAATCATAGAGGTTTTCAGCATTGTTGCCAATGTAGCTGAGAACCTTAATATTTCCCGTAAAAGGAAAATCATTTTGACCAGAAAACAGTCCGCCTGCCTGAAAAACATTAAAACTGACTGTCGCTAATGATGTAGTAGACAAGCCTGCAAGATTGTATTCAGAAAGACCACGAATATCTTCGTTGTAATAGTTACCAACTTCATTTTTACCGAGAGGATTCCCAAATGGATTGTTAGTGCTGGAGCTAAAGTAAACACCATATCCGTTGGGATCAGGGCCACTAGAGACAGAAAATGCTAGTCCTGGAGTAACTGTTGCAGCTTTAACTGGAGAGGGTGAGGTAAGAGAAAAAGTGGCAGTTGCCGCTAATGCTGCCACTCCACTAGCGATCGCAGATACTATTTTGGTTTGAGTTAAAGCTTTCATAAGCGGAACTTTAATAGGTAAATGATTGAGTCAATATTCCATCCTTGGTAAAAACTACCATTTATAATACTGCTTGTCTACCGATAAACCGTAAAAATAATTTTTCTGATAGTTAGCAATCTCCCTAGCAAACACAGTGTTCATAATCAATTCTGACAATCCAAGTGCTTGACTTTGTTTTAATGCCCGTGTGATACTCCTAGCTATAATACTAACCCGGTATATCAATCAAATTACCGTAGATAACTCTCCAACGAACTCTATACTTCCCACGCTGATGAAAGAGTTGATTGGGAGTGATTTTGCTATGTGCATATTTTTATGCCTCATCGAATTCAGATAGTTTCTATGCTTGAAAGGAGATTAACCAATGACACAGCATACATATAGCAGCATGAATCGTCGTAAGTTTTTAGGTATGACGGCTGCTAGTACTCTGATGGCTACAGCCGGTGCGAATTTATTCTCAAGAGCGACAGCTCAATCTCGTCGCCCGAATGTAGTGTTTATTTTAGTTGATGACATGGGCTGGGGTGACCTGAGCATTTATGGACGCACAGATTATGCAACTCCCAATATAGATAGGCTGGCACAACAGGGAGTACGCTTCACTAATGCCTATGCGAATCAAACAGTCTGTACTCCTACACGGATAGCTTTCTACACAGGACGTTATCAAGCTCGACTACCTGTTGGATTGAGAGAACCCCTGGCTAATATTTCGCAAGCTGATCCTAACGTCGGATTACCACCCAGTCATCCAACCATTGCCTCACTACTGAAAGCCAATGGTTATGAAACTGCCTTAGTTGGTAAATGGCATTGTGGTTATCCACCTAACTTTGGGCCTCTCAGAAGTGGCTTTGACGAGTATTTTGGCAACTTAAGCGGTGGCATTGATTACTTTAACCATAGAGACGGTAGCCGTGTACTAGATTTTTATGAAGGTAATTTGCTTGTAGATCGTCCTGGGTATGCTACAGACTTGTACACAGACAAAGCCGTCGAATTTATTCAACGTCCGCGCTCCCGCCCGTTTTATCTAAGTCTGCATTACAATGCGCCCCATTGGCCTTGGGAAGGGCCAGAAGATGAAGAATTGAGCCGCAATTTTTATAACACGAATGGTTACACAGCGGGAGGCTCACAAGCTATTTATGCTGCTATGGTGAAGAACTTAGATGACGGCGTAGGAAGAGTATTGCAGGCATTGGAGACAACCGGACAGGCTAATAACACCTTAGTAATTTTTGCCAGTGATAATGGTGGCGAACGATACTCTTTCTTTGGGCCATTCCGGGGTAGAAAGGGTAGTTTATACGAAGGTGGCATCCGAGTACCTACGATCATTCGCTATCCTGGGGTGACTCAAACTAATCAAGTTAGTAACCAAGTAATTATCACCTTTGATTTAACTGCAACCATTCTTGCTGCTACTAATACAAAGTTCCATCCAGACTATCCACCAGATGGTCAAAATTTACTTCCTTTGCTGCGGGGTGAACGCAGTGAGTTCTCTCGAACCCTATTTTGGCGTTATGGGGCGGGGTTAGCAACAAGGCAAACAGCTGTGCGAAGCGGTGATTGGAAGTATTGGAGACAGGGAAATCAAGAGGCTTTATTCAATTTAGCAACTGACCCAGGTGAAACAACAGACCTCAAGGCTAGTAATGCACAGGTATTTACACGACTACGCAACCAATTTCAACATTGGGAATTACAAATGTTGCCTTATGGAGCTTAAGTTTTAAGAAATAGTAGAGAAAGATCCGTTTTTCTTATGTTTATAGCCTCTACTCCCTTTTTCAAGTTTGGGTTAATTACGTTTAGATAGCTGTTCATGAAACAACGCAGACAAACTGAGGTAGCCATTGCTAAATCAACTCCTAAATCTCCCAGAAAAGCACCGGATAAAGAGATGGTATGGATTCCGGGTGGAACATTTACAATGGGATCTGATGATCATTACCCAGAAGAAGCGCCTACCCGGCCTGTTACTGTCACTGGATTCTGGATGGATAAATATGCCGTGACAAATAAACAGTTTCAGCGATTTGTCAAGGCTACTAAATATATTACTGTTGCCGAGCGATCGCCAAATCCACAAGATTATCCAGGAGCGTTACCAGAGTTGCTAGTTCCTGGATCGTTAGTGTTTCAGCAACCGCTTCACCCAGTTGATCTACAATCCTGTGGCTGGTGGAATTATGTTCCTGGTGCAAACTGGAGACATCCCGAAGGGCCTGGTAGTTCAATTAAAGGACGGGAAAACTGTCCAGTTGTACATATTGCTTATGAGGATGCTGAAGCATATGCCAAATGGGCTGGTAAAGTATTACCCACCGAAGCACAATGGGAGTTTGCAGCCCGTGGTGGTTTAGAGGGTGCTATTTATGTTTGGGGTAATGAGTTTTCCTCCAACAAGTTACCAACTAATATCTGGCATGGGGAATTTCCTTGGCAAAACTTAAAATCTCACCCACCCCGTCCTGAATCCGTTGGTTCTTATCCTCCTAATAACTATGGTTTGTATGAAATGACGGGTAATGTTTGGGAATGGACAATGGATTGGTATCGATCGCCACCTCTGCCATCTAAACCAAAAGCTTGTTGTATTCCAGTAAATCCCAGAGGTGGGACTTCAGAAGAAAGCTATGATCCCAACTTCCCAGAAATCCGCATTCCTAGAAAAGTTTTGAAAGGTGGGTCGTTTCTTTGTGCTGCGAATTATTGCTTTCGCTATCGTCCCGCAGCTCGTCACGCAGAAACAGTAGATACTTCAACGTGCCATATTGGATTTCGTTGTGTATTATCCAATTAAGCGTCTACAAGTCGGGAAACCCGCAGTTTGCGCTGGCTCTCCCGGCGGCCTCAATATACAAATTAAATGCTTAACAGCTTAGTAGCCATTGATCAATGACCAATAACTAATGGTTCAATAGAATTAGTGAAGTATTGTGGAGAAGCATTAAAATGTTTGCAGTAGTTGCTTACATCGGTTTTTTGGCTTTATTTACTGCGATCGCAGCAGGTTTATTATTCGGTCTACGTTCTGCTAAAATCCTCTAAAAATTAAGGGTATGGGGGTGTAAGGGTAGAACTGAGGCAGAATTCCCTTACACCCTTAAACCCTCTTTATTTATCCCACAGTCGCAGGACTAGCCACCTGATTTGCTCTTTGGACAGGTGGACGCATTTCTAAGCCCAGCAAGTTCAACATTTCTTGGTCAGCATCATAATCTGGACAAGGTGTGGTGACAGTCAGCATTTTATTATCGTCGCTGGAAAAGATAGAATTAGCTCCTGCCATAAAGCAAAAAGCTTGTTCAACTTGAGAGAGTCTGGCGCGACCTGCACTCAAACGCACATCAGAAGTTGGCATCACAATACGTGCTGTAGCAATCATCCGCACTACATCCCAAATGGGGACATCTGGTTGATTTTCTAAGGGTGTACCTTCAACTTGGGAAAGAATGTTAATCGGGACTGACTCTGGATGTGGGTTGAGATTTGCCAAAGTACATAACATGGATACACGGTCTTCGGCAGTTTCACCCAAGCCCAAGATGCCACCAGAGCAGACAGTCACATTAGTTTGACGGACTTTCTCAATTGTATTCAGGCGATCGCTATAAGTCCTTGTGGTAATAATTGTGCTGTAATAGTCTTCTGAGGTATCTAAGTTATGGTTGTAAGCATACAATCCGGCTGTTTCTAATCGCTTGGCTTGGTCGGCTGTTAACATCCCCAGAGTGCAGCACACTTCTAAACCCATATCAGTCACTTCTTTGACCATTTCCAATACTTTTTCAAACTGAGAGTTATCCCGCACTTCTCGCCAAGCAGCACCCATACAAACACGACTGACACCTTTTTGCTTGGCTGTTTGGGCAATATTTACTACTGTTTCTTTGTCCAAAAGTGCTTGTGGTTTTACTTCTGTTTTGTAATGAGAAGACTGAGCGCAGTAGCCACAATCTTCAGGACAACCGCCTGTTTTAATGGAGATCAGTTTACAGACCTGTATTTTTTTTGGGTCATGATATTGGCGATGTACACTAGCAGCTTGATAAACAAGCTCTAGCAATGGCATGTTGTAAATCTGCTGAATTTCAGTTTCCTGCCAATCGTAGCGTATTCCCACCGACATTCAATAAATCCTTCTTGTTGACTGGATTGATTAATATCTGTCTTGTTGCTGGATCTGTTGAAGTACTGCTTTCAATCCCAAGGCCGTAGACATTAGACATCAGCTTATCAAGATTTTGCTTGGATGGCAGATGAATACATCAAGAATAATTAAAGAAGAATTCAGGATTTATACCAATTCACAATTCGCAATTCGCAATGACGCTCGCAGGCTCGCTACCGCTACGCTAACGCAATTAAAAAACTTAGATACAGCAAAGCTTTTAGGGTTTACATCTGTATCAAATTTTTCGTGAAATGGTATTAGCATTCAGAATCAGAATAGGCTCTATAGCTAAAATTGAGACTGTAAATATACTAAGAACATAAAACCCCGACTTTTTTTAAAAGTCGGGGTTATGGAATCTGGAAATTTGAATTGTTCGAGTTAGCTATAAGGTGAAGCTATCTAATATCTAGAGCCAGAACGTACTTCATTAGGATCGCGGTATGCTGTGGGTTCTTGGCGCTTACGTGCTAAACCCGCTAAACCTGCTAGACCAAGTAAACCTAACCAACCCCAATTGGAATTGCGATCGCCCCTCACATCGCTAGTTCCTTGGTAAGATGTAGTACCTGTATTGTTGGTTGTTCCTGTGTCTGTTCCTGTAGTGCCGGAACCTGTACCATAAGTACCCGTAGTGCCTGAGCCTGAGCCAGTTCCAGTGGTTCCAGTACCTGTACCATAAGTGCCTGTAGTGCCTGAGCCAGTTCCAGTGGTTCCAGTACCTGTACCATAAGTGCCTGTAGTGCCTGAGCCAGTTCCGGTGGTTCCAGTGCCTGTACCATAAGTGCCTGTAGTGCCTGTACCGTCAGTACCTGTAGTACCTGAGCCAGTTCCAGTGGTTCCAGTGCCTGTACCATAAGTACCCGTAGTGCCTGAGCCAGTTCCAGTGGTTCCAGTGCCTGTACCATAAGTACCTGTAGTGCCAGCGCCTGTTCCGTCAGTACCTGTAGTACCAGTTCCTGTTGTTCCTGTAGTGCCTGTGCCGGTTCCTGTCGTTCCGGTGCCTGTAGTACCTGTAGTGCCTGTACTGGTTCCAGTTCCGCTACTTCCTGCACTACCTGTACCACTGCCTCCTGTTTGAGCATAAATAGGCGTGGATAGTGAAACTGCACAACTGATAGCGAATAGACTCACTAAAACAGACTTGGACAAATTAAGAGATTTCATGCGTTTAATTCCTTGTTGTCTCGAAATATTCTTGCTTGTTAACTTTCTCAACTCCTAGGCTAGGTATTGCTTAATTTTACGAATCTAAACTGATGCTAAATATGTAAAAATCAAACTTATTTTCATCAGCTACAAACTAGTTTTATCCCTAGGTATAAAGTACGTTAAAACCATTTATTTGCTTTTTCAGTCATACAAATCCAACTATCAAAACTTGAGTAATAAACATTATTTTGTTACTTTTCCAAAGCATCAATTATTTATGAGCATTTTGTTATTGGCTTACACAAAAAAAATGTCAAACTATAGAATGCTTTGGAATAATTAAATTGTTGCAAACAGGTAAGTACGTAACCTCTTTCCTAAGATATAAGTTGAAATGAGTAAAATAACAGCAAAATGGAGGATTAAATTTTTAATCCTCCACCTCAAATTGACTAATTAATTTATTCAAAGGGTTGAATTTATTAACAATAATTTGGTTAGTTAGCTAAGTTCAGCTATTCGTACTGAGCAATTATCTGTAATTCTTCTTTGATAGATAAAGGTTGATATCCTAAACTGAAAGCTTTAGAACTATCTAAAGAAACATCTGCTGGTCTGGGTGCAGACATTTTTACATCTTGTTGTTGGCAGCTTTTGATGCCCGTAGACGGTAGTTTTAATACTTCTACTAATAACTTCCCAAAGTCATAACGTGAAATTCGCTCTTTACCTCCTAGGTGAATGATGCCATTCACTTTTTGTACAGCTAACAATAGCCCTTTAGCGGCTGTTGTCGCACTGGCTGGTGTACGAAATTCATCAATAAATAAATTTAATTCTTTTTCTTCTTTTAAAGTTTTAATAAATGGTTGAATAAAACTTTGGGCTGTGGGTGTGGCGCTACCAAACATTAATGGCATTCGGCAAACTGCGGTCATGGGATATCGCTCTAACATACCCATTTCAGCCATGACTTTTTGTTCACCATAAATATTGATGGGGCATACTGGTGAAGCCTCATGATAAGGAGCATTTAAGCCGTTAAAGACTTGATCTGTGGATGTAAACGCGCAAGGAACCGAATAATCTGCACAGAGTCCAGCAATGTTGCAAGATGCTATGACATTGATGAGGTGTGATTCTTGAGGATGAATTTGGCAAAAATTTGGTTGTGAGTGGGCAGCTGTATGAATAACTGCGGTGGGATTAATTGTTTTAAATAGTTTTTTTAATTCTTGAAAGTCTGTTAAATCGACTTTTACCATTTTGATTCCCGGAATCTCTAGCAAATGAGAGTTATAAGTACCATAAACTTCCCATTCTTGTTTTGCTAGTTGGCAAAGATGCCATCCTAAAAAGCCACTGGCTCCGGTAATCAATAATTTTTTCATATATTACAGCACTTTGCGTAACAGTTAGGCACAATATTTAAGAAGATAAAGTAAAAAATAAGATGAAACCATACTCAATAGATTTAAGAGAGAAAATAATTAGTGTTTACGAAGCAGGAAATACATCAATTAGGAAAGTAGCAGCAAGATTCAAGGTAAGTAAAAATACAGTGCAAGGATTGGTAAAGCAAAAACGGGAACAAGGAACGTTACAGCCAAGACCAGCAACGGGAGGAAAAGCAAGTCAACTGTCTGGTTATGAACACCAGATAGAGGAAATGGTGGCGGAATTTCCAGATTATACCCTAGCCGAATATTGTGAATATTGGGGAGAAAAAACAGGAGTCAGATTGAGTGAGAGTGCAATGTGCAGATTTCTCCAAAAACAAGAATTGACAGTCAAAAAAAACACTCAAAAGCAGCCAAGGTCACAGAGAAACAACACAAAATAAACGGTTAGAGTATTGGGAAATTATCCGGGATGTATTTGTAGATGACTTGGTGTTCCTGGACGAAATGGGAATATTGCTAGGGTTAATGCGGGAACTGGGCAGAAGTAAAAAAGGAACGCGGGTGTATGATGTCAAGCCATTTTATCGTGGAAGTCGGGTAACTGTCGTCGGGGCAATCAGCCACAAGTCCATCCTAGCAATGAAGACATTAGACAAATCTATGACGGGTGATGACTTCAAACAATTTATTCAAGAAGAACTATTGCCTCAATTATGGCCCGGAGCAGTAGTAGTAATGGATAATTTGAGGGCACACAAGATCAAAGGTATCAAGGAGATGATAGAGTCCGTCGGTGCCAGAGTCGTTTACTTATCACCTTATTCCCCAGAATTTAATCCCATCGAACATTTATGGTGGCAACTCAAGGCATTTATCAGAAAGTTTTCTCCACATAATAAATTTGCCGTCGAACAACTCTTAGCTCTTGGAGTACTTTTATGCTCCAGTCAGCAACTTCAAAACTATTTTTCTCACTGCTGCTACTGTACCAGTTAGTCTCGCAAAGTGCTGTATTATTCACGCTAGGTGCAGCAGTGGAAACAACTGTTGGCGATAAAAATTGAAGCTTTTGTGCCAATGCCACAGCATTACGCCAGTTATAAAACTGCAAATATCCTGGTTGCAAGATATCTGCAATCCACACCAGCAGTACGAACCAAAAAAATTGCCTTTACCCACATTATTCCAACTGCTTAACCACAGGCAGGGCAAAAGAAGGAACTTCTTTGGGTACAACTTCAATCTTCTTCCCAGCTGCATATCCTGGCCCGGTGTAACTGCCATTAAGGAGAAAATTCAACAGCATTATTAACAACCACACTCCTACGGCAGCGACACCCACAGGAGATTTAATTACATCAGATAAAAAATATACTGGATACCAGCCAAATCTCCAGGGATTTTGTGGATGCAACCTATGTGCTTTCCAAGTCTCAATATAGGGAATTTCGATCTGAGGAACTCTCGGCTTATAAGCAGTAGGTGCATTGATATACCTAACTTCTACAGGTTGAGTATCATAAGTTGTCATAGGAGAAACGCTAGGTTGCTGATTTACCATTCCTCCTTGCTGTACCTGCTGCAACATATTTTGCAACCGATTGGCAGGTACAATTGCTCCACCTTCAGAATAATCAACATCAAAATTACGGCGTTGATTTCTACTCATAATATGACCTCAAATTAACTAACTAGCTGGCGGGTTTATTATTTATTTGGGAGTTAGTATCTTCCCAAAAATCTTCATCTTGAAGTTGGGCGTAAAACTCTTCTGGAGATAAGATTCCAGGTTGATTTTGCACTCCATCTTCAACAAACTGACTACTATCTATTCGCCCTAATCCAGAAACAGCAGAACGAGGAGAAAATTGAACGACATTTTTAGCAGAAAACTCATTATTAAATCTCATCCCAGGAGGCGAAACTGGGGGAGGTAAGGAAGGCTGAATATCAGTATTATAAACACCAACATGAAGTTGTTGATTGCCAGAATTGCCCAAGTTATCAGACACTACATCTGTTTCTTCAACTGCATTGTTATAGTCAGAAATTCCCCAACTCAAGAAACAAGCAAACCCAGCCAGAAATATAACTGCACTCATCCAATGCACTTCTGAATTGGGAGATGGCATCATCTCAACCGTTGTCCGAGTTGAACCTTCCAGGGTAGTACGAATAGGGGTACGTTTGACTGCCGCTACAACATTGAGCGAACACAAAGCTATGCAAATTATCGCAGCAGCAAACTTGACATACATGACATCACTCCCCTGATTTATTAACAGGCTTTCTATTAGGAATTGGATTAGGTAATTGCTTCTTCATTTGTTGGAGATATATTCGCCTTTGCTCCTCTTTTTGGCGTATTTTCTCGCGGATGTCTGCCACCTGTGCCATCTGCTCTACTGGGTCTAAATACCCCCGCGCCCGTAACAGCTGCGCCTGTGCAAGCGAGTATGGTTCTTGAGCATTCCTAATCTGAATTAGCATTTGATTCAGATCGACCGATGGTTGAGATTCCAAGTTTTGAGCGTAATCAATCGCCTCTAATTTACCCAAGATCAAAATAGCAGCAGCCCCAGTTGGTATCTTCTCCTCAACTTTTGTACCATCGGTTTTGCGGTATCCCCAATAAAAACTATTATTTCCAGAAGCCGCTTCTAGTAAAACATCCAGCGAGTTGAATTTAACTATCTCCAGTGCCGGCATATAGTGCAGGCGGTAAAATCCAGATTTCTCATTAGCTTGCATTCTGGATATTTCACCCCGCAATTGCTGTCCCCACAATGCCGCCGCTAACTGTCGCCAGCCTGTAAGAGTAGGCGCACCTTCTACCGAGGAGTAACTGGATAGATGGTCTATATTGTAGTCAGTACGGGAAAGCTTTTCTAAGTACACTTCTCGAATTTGGGCAACTTGCGCCTTTACTTGCTGTACCTCCGATATCTGATTACCTGGAATTTGTTGCTTCCATCCAACCATTAATGCAACTGCCCCAATAACAGACAGCGCACTAACAGTCGAACAAACCGTCCACAGGGTGACATTTACCTTTTGTCTTCTTCGATTTGGTTGTTTATTTCGCACAGGTGTAGGAGTAAACATAATTTACCCCTCACGTATTATCAACAACCAACTGCAACTGAGGGCGCTTGTTTAACTCGCGCGCGATCGCAATTCCCGCACCACCCACAACTATTCCGGTTAGTAGCAACAGAGGGTGCAAGGCAAGCGTGCCCCCACTCCCAAAAGTTGTCCTACCATCCCGGAAACACCCAAGTTCATTAACAAACCACCCGCAGTATTAACCAAAAAGTCAAATGCTGCACTCATATCTACTCCCTGGTAAACCAAATAACTACTAGTGCCAGAACTAAACCAACTAATTCACCTATGCCTACACCCACCAAAATTGGCTGGATGCTGTAAATCTCCTGTTTATCCTGCGTTGGGGGAATCGCTACCCATGTCCCAACCACAGTACCAGCTACTACCGAAAGTAAATTTATACCAACTGCTTGGGTAGATGTTTTTCTCAAATTAAGTAAACTCTCATCCCGTATTCGATAGCAGATGGGTAGCATCTGGCTAACTATTTCTTCGGAGATTGCCCGGTTTTCGGCTGCGAGGACTTCAACTGTCTGGGCTGCGGTGTCGATGTACTGACCAATAGTGGATGAGTCTCTTCCCCCCAGTTCACTTTGCCGAAAAAATCGTTATCAATGCGCGAATTGATTCGCTCTTGCGCCTGGTCGTAACCAGATGGAACAGAAGTATTACCTTCAGCCAGCGAACTACTGCCATGAAAAACAAATTCTTCTAGAGCAAGTGTGGAAGATTCAAGCACCACTTTATGGCGTAATTCTCCTAACTGAATTCCCCTGTCTGCATCCCGGTAAAGTATTCCTACAAAACTATCGGGGGAAGCCTGTTCTGGGTCTACGCCAAATCGCTGTTTAATATACTCGCGCTTATCGAACTTATGTTCGCCTACTTCTGATTTGCGATCGCGCATTGCAATCAAGTGCTGGGCAGCTTCTTCCAAGGACATACCTTCACGAGAAGCTATTTCTTTAAGTTGAACTAATTGCTGTTCGATTGTTTCGTCAAGCGTATCATTTGCCTGTAAAGCTAAATCTAGCAACCGACAGCAGGTGCGTACTACATCAGGCGACACCTGCAAAGTCTCTGCCACTTTGTTGATATGCTTCATTGCGCTCGATTCTCCTAATTACTGATTGCACAATTGGGTTGTTTTTTTTCTTCATCAGATATATGCTTGGTCAAAAAGTTATAAAGGGTTATACCATTAACTTTTTGTAAATAAGCATCTAAGCCACCAGCAGGAATTACTTGCTGTAAATATTCCTTATACGTCAACCGTCGAATTTTGGTAGCAACGTAAAAAACATCAGCAATCTCAACTGTTGCTGCATCAAAATACCCTCCCCGCTTTCGCGGTTTTACTATACCGGCATAGGGATACCACTTTTGTAAAGCAGAGATTGAAATCCCGTATCTTTCGGCAAGTGTTTTTTGGGTGTAGATAACGTTTTCACATATCATCAAACTCAATTCCAAGTGAAAGACAACATCAATGAGAAGCGAATTAAACTAGCACATTACTAAATTGTTTGTAAATTAGAAAATAATTTACCAAATATGCCAGTTTAGTACAGGTATAGCTCAACTCAAATACACCTATATTTCAACCTATCTCCGAATAAACTGCACACTAGCCAAGTTACATACTGCCTGTTGATAATGCAAGCACGTTTGTATATATGAGTAAAAAAAATAAAAAAATTACTCTTTTAATAAAAAATTACTCTAACAGAAATATATAACGAAATATGGGACTTAATAGCCTGTGAGAAGTTCATTGAACTTTTACCCATTTATCTTGCAGTCTCATGTTATGAAAATACTTGCATTCACAATCTAATAACTGCAAAGCTTACCCTTGTTGAGAAATAGCCTGCTGCTGTTTCTTTACCGCGCGAGCTATCAAAGGGGCTTTTTTCTCTAATCCTTGTAGAGTCAAATCACCATCCAAATAAAGTTGATACCATTGTTGACGTTGGCGCAGGACTCTTTCATCATCCCGTAACCGCAACCTTTCCAAAGTAAATTCTGCCCTTTGAAGTTGTTGCGGAGGAACTTTATCTGTTAATACTAATTGTAGGGAAGGAAGTAAAATTTCAAACCAATCTTCTCCCAAATCAAAAGGATCAAGCACTTGGTCGTCAAGCGTCCCTTTACTACTATTTATCCAAGCGGAAGCAAAGCGTAAATTGCTCCATTCGTAAGCTAAATAGCGATAATTTTCCCGGCTGCGATAATGATCTACTGTCCCAACTGGTTCGTACATGACGCTATAGCCACACAGATTATTAAATCCATCGGCTAAATAACTTTTGAAGGGCGACCAATAATCTCTTGTTCCTTTTTTGGGATCAGGATTTTTTTGCAACCAAGCATTTCCCGGTTGTCGTACTTTTTCATCAAAATCAGGCGGTTCTGGAGGAGGATTAAATGGCATCATCTGTGTTATACCTCTGATAACCCAAAATTTCTTTTCTCCGTTGTAACTATCCAACGGGGCCAAAATGGGTCATGTCCTGGTAAAACTCTTTGAAGTTCCTGATGGATTTGTGTTGGTCTTCTCAAGTGTTCTGGAAACGCATTCATATCATCATTACGCATCCAAGCCTCTGCTGCTTCAATTGCGATTTCTGCTTCTTTGGAACGGGCTTGTTTGAGACCAAAAATTTCTGAGGTTAACCATCCAACTGTATCCCCTTGTTTTGACCAAGGTACTTCATCAAGGCTAACTTCTCTATCTTGTAATTTAAATAAAAATAGTTGATCTTCTTGCTCATTAAAATTTGGCTCTAAGGAAGCAAGAACAAGTGGAGAATGAGTAGTTACTAAAGCCTGGATCTTCATCCTGGGTTGTAATTCTTTCACTACAGCTAAAATAGCTGGTAAAATCACTCTCTGCCAACGAGGATGTAAATGAGATTCAATTTCATCAATTAGTAAAACTATCTGATTTACTGGCTTTTGTTGCCGTAATTCAGCAGCTTTTTTATGTTCGTACCAAGTCCACACTAGTAAATAAGCTAGTCCCAAAATACGCTTCATTCCGGCTGATGTTTGAGTGACAGGAACATTCCCGTAAGGTAGGTTAACTGTAGGAATATCGCGCACATCTTCAATAGAAACTCGCGTTGGCTCTCCCACTTCTATCCATTCTGAAGGGTGAGGTGCAAGTTTTTTAATAACATTAGAAAATAGTTGAAATGGATATTTACTTGGTTGATTTTGCCATGTTACCCAATCTTGAATTAAACCATTGCAAAGAACTTTATTTTTTGATTTTAATCCATTCCAGAGTGTATTTGGGTTAAAATTATAAGCAATATCGCGTTGACGAGCTGGGTCAAAAACAGAAAAACTACCATCAACCCGTACATAAATAACGACCTCTTTTAATAAAGGAGGCATTTGTAAACTACGCCATTTTTGTTCAGAGAAATCAAAGTAACTCCGATATTCTCTTATATCTTTTTTATTGCTAACTATTCCTGTAATTTGCGGATTTTCACCTCTAACTTGCTGTGGGTATGCTGGTTGTTCTACCCAATTTGTAGTCATCACCCACCAAGCGATATCTAGTAAAAAACTTTTACCTAAACCATTATCACCTGTAAATATATTGAGCCTATCGGCAAATGCGACATTAAAGTGGGCAGCAGGGCCAACTTGCTGGAGGTGAAGTTCTTTTAACATTTTGCTCTCCTAAACACTTTTATACTTATCAAATAACCTCTTATAAATTAGATAACCTTACTTTAATTATTAACATTATTTCTTTAACTGCGCTTTTAGATAAATTTAGTTAATTACACATATAAATTTTATGGAACTAGCTATTTTATCGTTTGAAAAATAACAATATTCCGTGCGGATAATTCGTACATTCATCTTCATTAAGATTAGAATGTTGCGATTCATATCCTTGTAAATCTTGACTAGTAAGTGAGTACACATCGCTGGTTATAAGTTGATATCCTTGAGTTTTAAGATATCCAACTAACTTATCAGGGATTATATGGGAGGCACCATATGTTGGTAATAAATTATGTGCAATTTTATCTTCATCTGAAATATCTAATCTAACAATACCTGTACGACAAAATAGATTAAAATCAATTGGTTCAACCAAACTACTTGTAATAATTTCAATTGATTTTACTTCCTCAGCTAACTGATTTGTACTTGCAAAATTCCGCGACCACGGGTTTCCAATTAAAAATAGCCGCACTGACATCGCCTCTGGTTGCACATTCACTATATCGAGTAACAACCGCATAACGGCATCCGGTTGTAAATAATCTAACACTCCATGTACTGAAACTAACCGTAATGTTTTAGGAGCGTAAAGTTTTGTCAGTTCTAGTTCTGCTAGATTGCGATCGCAAAAATAATTTAACTGTAGATTTGGGTATTGGCTGCGTAAAGCTAAAAACTTTTCTGGCGGATTAGTAGCAATGTCGTAACAGTCGATAGTCGGAAGTTGGTAGCGCGTTAAGTCAACTCCTTCAAAACCAAAAAAAAACTTCACGTTCGGCAAAACCTGCACCCAAAATAGCTACACTACCACCTTTACCTGAAAGAATGGCTTCCCAAGTAAGGGGATAAACATTAGGAGTAAGTTCTAAAAGCCTAGCTTTACTAATCTCTAGAATATTGCCACTGCCCTTATTTTCTAGGAATCTTACTGCCATAAAACCTCACTATATTATGAAACAACCTTGGGACGACTGATGGGTGTAATATCCTTACCTTCGCCCAAACGGTACACTTCCCTGTACCCGCCTATATCAATCTCAAAAAACCTATAGCTCGTAGTAAACTGTGCCCATACTGCTAAAGGATTAGTCTTAGGCAGATTTGTCGTTGCCTGGTAAGTGATTTCAAAACCTGTGCTACCATCTTGCTTAAACTTCTGTATAAAAATCTGGTAGTCTCTAGCGTGCCAAAAATCTGTGGTTCGACGACGCACCACATCTTGTGAGTCAGAACTCATTGCCCGTGCTGCTGATGCAGACACGATCAATTGAAAATTGTCAGACATTCGTGTTAAAGCAAGTTTCTTTTCTGGGTTTGAAAATACTTCATCAACAATTGGTCTGAGTTCAGGGTACAAAAAAGTTTCGGCAATGTAAAAGCCTGGAGATTCGTAGATATTATCCTCAAAGTAGCGATGCCTGCGGCGGGCGTAGCCATCGCTTCCGGCCAGTCCATTAGATTCAAGACGAACCGACTTTTGTAAGCTTGCAAAAATTAAGTCTTCGTATAACTTCTGCTGCGATGCTGGCGTTGCTGCAAGAATTTTGAATGCAGCCCCACGCATCCCCTGAATTCCAATCAAAGCACAGGTACAGTTGAGAGACGCTGCCCACGTCGCTAGAAATTTTCGATAGTTAGTATAAAGTATTAATGCTTCCTGATAGTCAGGAGCTTTAATTTTGAGTAAATGCTTTACTGGGTTCGGCTTAATCTCCCATCCAGGTCTAGATAATAAAGTCCACAATGTTGAGGAATCTTCAATGGCATCCATGCATTTATCCCCGAAGCTTATTAATGACAATTATTTGTCTGTCCGTTCCTATCAAATCTCATACGGGATATGAGTTCCTTCAGATGCGCTGGGTCTACACCAAACCTATGAGCGATGTCATACTCCTCATCTTCTGTTGGCGGTGCATTTAGTGTCAGTAAATGCTCCAAAAACGGTTGTGACCCCCCTAAAGGCAAACCATCATCTGTAAAAGGTAACCTATGTTCGTGCATTGGCTCCTCAAATACCGCAGGGCGGGTATTTTGTAGCCACGCTCCAACCTCACCAGGTTTTGGCGGATCTATCCCCAATCGCTCACATTCTTCTAATAACTCATTTGATAATTGCGATTCTACTGTAGACAGGCTGCGCGATCGCTCCACCAAATCTTGTAACCATTCCTGTATTCCTGTCTCTGGTAACTGCAAACCCAGCGTCTGACAAGCAGCTACAAACTCTTGCCCAATAATAGCTTCCCGATGCAAATTCCTCAAAAATGCAGCATACTCATCTTCTGATAGTACATTAAGCTGCTGCTGAAAAAACTTCTGAATTTCTCGACTTAAGCGAAATATACGTGATGCCCGAAAATCATTATCTTTCTTAATCCCCTCAATATCACCCAAACCAAAAGAGAGATGATCTACAAACCAAACCCCCATCTGACCCACTTCAGGTACAGGTAAACCCAAGGATTCGCACGCAAATATCAGTTCTATACCTAAAGAGGTATAGCCCGAAAACATTTGCTCCAAATTACCCGGTTGAGGAACTGGTTTACCACTTTTTTGAGCTAGGTCAACTAAATCCAAACCCAAATCAACTAAACGCCTTAGAGTTTTTGCTAAAGTGCCACCCAATATCGGCAGTACATCATCTACCTTTTGCCGCACACCGGGTGCAAGGGTAAAGGATACCCGGTCAGTATCCCCTCCAGAAAAGCGTTCGCGCTGATTTGACACACGTTTTTTTGAACTTGGTTTATCTAGGTTTCTCTTAAGTTTATAGAAACAACAGGGTGTTTAGTTACAAATATTAACTTTTATATCAAAACCCATATCACTACAACAACTAAATGACTTGCCCTCAATAAACCCTTTGAATTTAGTGATGTACTAAATTAAATTAGTGCATCACTAAATATTAAATAATATTAAGTTAATACATCACTAACTTTGCGAATCGGTAAACTTTACCTAAAAAGCACAAAACAAGGGCTTGAGATAAATCAAGCTAATTCGGTAAAAAATCCTGTAAGAGCTAATAAAGATGCAAAAGAACTACAAAGTGGTAGAAATACTACCAAAGCAAGGATTAGAACCCAGACAATTTCTACGCTACTGCTTCGGTATAGCCGAACTCAGCCCCCCCGAACTTCTCGAAGAAGAAACAGACTCGCAATACCGCAAAAAATGTATCACTGTACTATGTGCAGTCTTAGGTGTACAAAGACCGACAGTTCGTAAGTGGGGAAGCGATCTCAACTTTGACGGAATACCCAACTACTGCAAAATTTCACTTGCTTACATTCACGCCGCCGAAATCGTACCAAACCAGCTAAATAGCATCTTGACAGGAGAATACAACGCACCGGAAGTAAATGCTCAAACCTTTCTAGAGAAAATACTCCTTGAAGGGTTAACTGAACAGCAAAGACTGCAAACTGTTTCCCACGCCAATTTTCGTGCAACTTGTGTCAAAACCCTCACGCAAGTATTACATATTGGCACCAAATCAGTTCAAGATTGGGGTCAGGATATGTCGTTTCACAAAATGCCCAAAATTCACAAGCACACCTTGGGCTATGCTTTGGCTGCTATCTCCAAATCATCAAAAGCTTGGGACAAACAAGCAGCCTGAATTATTTGCAGTGAATTAAATAGGTAAGTGGTCTTTTAAGACCAACGAAATTAATGCAAAGAGAATTTTATCATGCCAGGAACTATCACATCAATCTCTTATCTCCAAAAACATCAATTAGATCCGAATCCAACCGCACATATCGAAACCAGCAGTCTAGAATATTTGCACGCCGCTTTCCTACTCTACGAATACAAAACCACCTACAACAAGAAAGAATACCGAACCTTGCTCGATACATACGGTTGGGATAAAGGAAGTTCTGAGGAAAAACGAGCGCTCAAAATAGCCGAAAACTTCCAAGAATTTTTAACTTGTCCTCAACACCTAGCCGCAATTCCAGTAACAATACTTCTCAGGCTGTGTTCTCCTCAATACAAGCCAATCATCACTCAGCTACAAGATTACCCAATTGGGGGATTGACCTGCAAACTGGTACTGGAGTTAATCGAAGAGAGGAAAGCCCTCCTTAAAACCCAAAAGCAGGAACAACAAAAGCAGATATCAATCTGGCGCAGAACTCCAAAAGGCGATCGCTACTGTCAATTCCCTCCTCAGTGGGAAGAAGACCACCAAACAGGGGTACTCACACAGGAATTAATTGACGGATATGGACTACTCCCTCAGCAAATTCTCCGCGAAGCGATCGCAGACTATCACGCCAAAATTAAATCCCAAGAAAAAGAGCAGCCCCAGGAAGAGACTGCTGAATTTGAAGTGGTTCAGTCGAGTATGCTTCCACAATTAGAAACATCCCCAACAGAGAGCGAAAAAGCTATAGAAGTTAACTCCAGGCTAAAACAAAACGAACAAACCAGCACCAGTAACGCTACAGAACAGCAGTCAGTTGGGGAAGAAGTGTTAATGCTGGCAGAAAAACTCAAATCAGCTACCAGTTATTATCAAATTAGAAGTGCTATCTACAGGCATCTGGCTGTTAAAGATGAAGCTTGGAAGCAGCTTTTTCCAGAAGTTCAGTTAAGAATTGAAAAATTGTTGCCCCAGGAAGTATTAGCTCTAACAACAGCCAGAGAAGCAGGTTTAATTATTGACTACTATGAGTTAGAAACTGGCTGGTTTCAAGTATTTATTGCAGGTGAAGATAAGCCTGTAAGCATTAGTAAATCAAATGTAATTAGTTGGGTACAAGAACAAGAAAGACTCAACTGCGTAACTACGTAAACCACCACAATCAGCTAACGCCTCAGCTTTCAAAATAATCCCAAAAAAGCATAAATGGAATTGTCAGGAAAGATACCCTCAATTCCTTGCTGCTACATGATTGAGCTATCTCGTCCGTTGGGAAATGAGAAACATCAAGCTCGTTATTACTTAGGTTCATGCGCGAACCTCAAGAAAAGATTTCAGCAGCATCTACAAGGATCTGGAGCAGCATTTACTCGTGCTGCGATAAAACGCGGCATTGAATTCAAAATTGTTTACGTATGGAAAACCTCAAGTAAACAAGAAGCCCGTCAGCTTGAAATTCAACTTAAACGATATAAGAACCATGCACAATTATTAAGGAGAGTGCAAAATGCCAAAACGAATTCGACAAAAACTAGGTAGATACCATTTGAGACGTAAGTTAAGTGGGAAAGTTTTGCTATCAAAGGTTACAAGCTTTAGTTGCTATCAACAAAACCATCAAGAAAAAACCTGTACAACTGCAAGGAAATTCATTCGCAATAACAATATTCAAACACCATGCGTTATCACCGTACTCAAGATATCGGGTAGTGAAGAAAAATTTTTCTTGTCAAACAATGGATTGTTTAGCTATAAATATGCGATTGAAAATCACAACCTATTCTCACTGGAAATAGCAGACATCGCTAGTTAAATCAAAAAATAAATTTTTTAATAGCTGGTCAACTCCAGCAAGCTAAAAATGAACTAGTAAGTGACCTCAGCCAGTCAGAAATTTTAGAGATGGTTGCCAATAATATCATCTTGCCTTACTGGTACGAGTATTACAAACCGGATAAAGAAGACCAAGCAATTCTAGTATCTATCCCATTAATTAAGATTTGTGCTAAAAAGCTTCAGCTTATCGAGAACTAGAAACGAAAGATTAAGCTTTTCTAGCACATTTTACTATAAGAAGTAGGCATTTTTAGAATAGTGGGATAAGTTCTAAGACTCATCCTTACTGAATCTCGGCACAACAACAGTGTTTGTTAACAAGTCGTATGGAATTATCCCCAAATTACGGATAATTATTCGGACGCAGAGTTAGAGCCTGTGGAAAAATCAACCCAATCAAGCCAGGCAAAAGTTCAAGAATTGTTACAAGAGTTATACGAAATGTTTTGTACGCTAAAATTCCGCCTAAATTCGCAAATCCAACATACAGTGAAGCGTTACTGGTCGAATGCGACCGCCTTTCTCAAAGAATCACTCCGAACGAGTAAGAAAATTCAATCTCCGGAGGCTGTATTTGTTGCGGCTTGTAAAGGAGGTAGAAAGCCGGAGTGGTGTGGCACAAGTGAATTCTGATGTAAGCGCTTGGTTCAGATGGGCACGCAAGCAAAGGATTGCATGACTTACTTGCCTCATTCGTACGAAACGACAGCGGAGATGATGGCCAAATACATTTATGACGTAACCAAGAAGCAAGTACCATCTGATTTGCAGCTAAAGGTTGCAGTGTCAGAAACTCCTAATTCTTGGGTAGAGTATGAAGATGACTAAATCTATTCCAACAAAAACCTTGGTTTCAACTAGCACAATTTCACGCCTTCGTACACTAATTATTACTTCTTGTACTGGAAAAAAGCTTCATAACCCAACAAATCAGCTAATAATAGAAGATTTTAAAGACACAGAGAGATTAAGACAACGCACACAATCACTTTTAGAATTCTCCTGTCCGTCTGGCCATATGTACACAGGGCTGCAACATCTACGGCTAATGGAGGGGGTGGATATCCTGAGATCGCGCTTTGGAAGAGCAGTGGTAGATGTAAAAATCATCTCAGCAGCTTATGGACTAATCTCTGAAGACAAAGTTATTGTCCCTTATACGGTTACTTTCAACTCAATGAAAAATGATGAAATTTCTTCATGGGCAAATTTTATCGGAATACATAAAGATTTCCAGGAAGCAGTTATTGGATATGATTTAATATTTGTCTTATTAGGAGATAAATACATACGCGCTTTAAACTTACCAATGAAACTAATCCCAAACAGACTTTTATTTTCTTAGCATCTAATAAAAGTAAGAATCTTGTGGTTTTAGGAGATGCAAATTTTGAATTATTAACGTTTTCTAATGCAGATGCATCACGATTTGGCTGTGCTTTAGTAGGATTAAAAGGACAATTATTTAAGTTAATTGCTAATGAAATTAGACAAGAACCTAACTTATTGTCAGAGATATATAACAACCCAAAAATATTAGAGAAACTTTTAAATAATCAGCCCCAACAATTAGAACTTCCTTTAGGGATTTCTGTTGCTACAGCAAAAAAATCAAATATTAAAAATAAAAAACCGAAAAGAGCAATAGCAGACTTAGATGAATTTTTGAATTTACCAAGAGCAGTTAATACACATTTGAGAATGAAATATTTCATTCCAGAATGGGATGATAAGGTAGATATTGGATATAATTTTTTACTAGACGAATCTAGTCTAAATCGAAATGCATATAGAGATGATGTATATGCTCATGAAATATATTCACAGCCTAATTATGACGGGATTCTGGTATCGAAAGTAGTTGTTGATAAGATAAAAAATAAAAGAGCAGATATAGAGAAATTAGGAGGTATCCGTAACTTTGTAAGATTCCCAGGTGAAATTATGGGAGATTGCGGAGCTTTTGGATATATTAAACTCGAAGCACCTCCTTATAATACTGTAGAAATCTTAGATTATTATGAAAAATTAAAATTCGATTACGGAGTAAGTATTGACCATTTAATTGTAGGGCCATTTGCCGAACCTGGAGTTAGAGAGAAGCGATATGATCTGACTTTGCAAAATGCAGAGGAATTTATATCCAAACATCAAAAAATTGGATATACTTTTACTCCTATTGGTGTAGCTCAAGGTTGGAACCTAGAAACTTACGCTGATGCAGTAAAAAAACTGGTTGAAATGGGATATGACTATATCGCTATAGGGGGAGTTGCCAGAACCCCAACTATAGAAATTCTAGAAATCTTGAAAGAAGTTTATCAACATTTAACACCGAATACCAGATTACATTTATTTGGCGTAGGGCGTATTGATGCTCTTCCTTATTTCCGCCATTTGGGAGTAACCAGTTTTGATTCAGCAAGTCCATTACGTAAAGCTTGGTTTGATGCAGTAGAAAACTATCATACTTTAAGTGGTAAAGCTTATGCTGCTGTGCGTATTCCTTTTGTAGATAAGCAATCGCCACGAATTAAACATTTGCTATTAGAAGGTTATGAGCGTGAAACTCTTAGACAGCTTGAGCAAGAAGCATTAAAAGCTATTCGGGAATATGATAAAGGCAATATATCGCTAGATGAATCTCTTGAGAAATTACTAGCTTACGATGAGTTATTAGAATTACCTCGCGACGGTAAAGTAACCCCAACAGCGAAAGCTAGACGTTTAAGACAACACACTCAATTATATAGAGAATTATTAGAAGTAAAACCTTGGCAGGAATGTGAGTGTAAAATCTGCAAAGACTATGGAGTAGAAACAGCTATTTTTCGTGGTAATGACCGTAACCGCAGACGTGGTTTTCACAATACTTATGTATTTTTTCAGAGGTTTCAAGAATTTTTAAATACTGAAAATCATCTTGAAAGTTCTAATCTTGATAGGACTGGAGAATCAATCTAATATAGAGTGATGAGCAAATCAGCTTTATAACTCTAAGATAAATGTCAATATGAATTTTGAACATAAGTTCCTCCCAGTTTTTTCGGTTGACTGGTTAGGTTTACTCAATAGATTAAAGAATTTAGAAGGAAATTATGGAATTCTTGCACCGATTTCTTCTAATAAAAGTCTGTTGACAAATATTCGAGATATGGGAAAACTATTTTTTATAGATAGTGGCATTTTTGGGAATCAGGATTGCCCTTGGTATTATGAAATGCATTCTGAGTACCTTGATAAACGTTGGGTGCGTAAACGGAAATTCGCTTCTGAAGAGAATTTGCGACTTAAAGTCAGAGAGTATCTAGAACACTGCGATCAATTTTTACCTAATTTTGTTTTTACCCAAGATATTTTTGGAGAGCCATTACTATCACTGTATTTAGCAAGACTAACCTGGCAAGAGTATTGGAAAAAGCCAAGAAACTATACTTTGATTGGTGTTGTTCAAGTAGGGTATTCAATTTATAATTGGCAACAAAATTTAGTTCCCCAATTAAATTCTTTTCCTCCCCATTATTATTCACCCAAAAGTTTCTTAGCTTCTTTGATCAGTGCTTACCGGGAGATTGGTTATGATTATATTGCTTTGGGAGGATTATTAAAAGTTGATAAAACCCGAACTACAGGCTTGAAATTTGGTTTGTCCACACAGGAATTAGATGAACTTCTTGCTTGGAGCCGACCGGAATTTGTTCTAGGGGGACTAGCGTTAACCCGTGCAGAAGTCTTGAAAAAGCACAATGTCTGGGCAGATTCTACTGGTTGGTTGTGGTGGAATGAGAAATATGACACTAAATTTCGCGATCGCAATGCTTTCCAGGAAGTTTTAATGTAGCTGCTACTTATTAGTATTACAGTATTTTTACTTATTCCAATGTAAAAAATAAATTGCAGGTGTTGGTTTTTCTTTTCTCAGAGAAGCATAATAAATATATACCTATCTGCCTCTGGGTGCCCTACTGGTAAATTTATTGTGATGCGAATTGCTTTCTTACATACCAAGCTGCAAAAAATTAGCAAATTGGAAAATACAAGCTGACAAGTTAGTCTGGGACTCACCTTTTACCACGGTGCTAGGACACCTAGAGTTATGCTGTTGCTTCAGTCTAGATTATGCTAGGCTTCGCGTTAACGTTGTCTCTGTCTTAGAGAAGCTATTTTGGAAAAAGCCAATAGCCAGGGGATACAGTCAGCTATATGGGTGCTATGGGAAGGTTAATGCTAACGTACTGAGCAGACTTGGAGTATGATAACACTTGGTTCGTTGGTACGTTCCCGAAATAACAGCTTGGGCATAGGGAAGGTAATTGATATATCTGATACTCAAGCAACAGTTGAGTATTTTTGCTCAATAAATCGGCGCATAGAAAGAAATTTACCCTTAAGTTCGCTATCTCAGTGTAAACTGGAGCGCCAAACTCGATGCTATATTTACCTAGAAAGCCAAGAAGCATGGCTGATCGGCAGAATTTATGAATGGGATGAGGAACTTTACAAGTATCGCGTTGACTTACCTGATAAAAAGACGATCGCAGTAAGTGAGCAGGAAGTCTATGTGCGTTGTAGTTTACCTCAACCAGACCCGATTGAGACTTTGGCTATGAAAGGTCAAGAAACGCCCTATTTTTACGATAGACGTTTCGCTTTTGTTAAGAGCTTAATTTTACAACGTGCTGTTAGTCGGGGAATGACGGGATTAATTTCCGCCAATATTAAGCTTTATCCACATCAAGTTGAAGTTGTCCGTCGTGTACTTGAAGACCCAATTCAACGCTATCTACTAGCGGATGAAGTTGGACTCGGAAAAACCATCGAAGCTGGCGCGATTCTTCGTCAATACCTATTGGATGAACCTTCTGGATATGCGGTAGTGCTAGTTCCGCAATATTTACTGGAACAATGGCAGCAGGAATTAGAAAATAAGTTTTACATCTCCCACTTTCACAAGCGAGTGGAAGTGCTGGCGGTTGAGGATATTTACAAAATCAACCCAAAAGCGAATATCGGCTTGGTAATTTTAGATGAAGCACAGCACATCGCAGCAATGGCGACCTCTAGCGATGCAGCAGTGCGCCAGCGTTTTGATACTTGTAAACATCTTGCCCATAAAAGCGATCGCCTGCTTCTATTATCGGCTACCCCGGTTCTCAACCACGAGCAAGATTTTCTCGCCATGCTACATCTGCTCGATCCGACAACTTATCAACTTAATGACTTAGCAGGTTTTCGGGAAAGGGTAGTAAAACGCCAAGAGATTGGTCGAATTCTGCTGTCATTTAAAGAAGGTGCAAACCCCTTCGTCCTGAAAACTAATCTCAAAAATCTCCGTAACCTGTTTGCTCAAGATGAGTATTTACTGGAATTGGTAGACAATTTAGAAAATAGTTTACAAGCAAAGACTGGCGATACAGTTGAAATGGTCAGGGCAATTCGTACCCATATTAGCGATACCTACAGACTTCACAGAAGGATGCTTCGCAATCGTCGTGCTTCTGTAGAAGATGTGATTTTTGACCGTAATATTACACCCAGAGCCGAATACGATTTAGATGAGCGATCGCCTGACATCCACGAACTAATTGAGGAGTGGCGTGAAGTAGCTCCTGATGACAAACAATATCACCAAATTTTTCTTTTGTTATTTCGTGCTTCTGGTACTTGGCTGGGTATTTTAAAACAAGTAATTCAAGCACGTTTAAACGGTGTGTCCACTGCGGAAGTCATTCAAGAGTTTGGCAATGATAGCGTTCGTACTCTGACGGAAACTCCTAAATTTGCTGGGGAAGCAGAGATATTGCAAAGTTTGCTGCGAATTTTAGAACAACCGTCAGAGGATGGCGATCGCCTAGAATTACTCAAGACAGTAATTCTCTATCAACTTTGCGAACCTTTAAAACTACAATCCTTGAAATTCAACCTCCCTAAATTGCTTACAGAGGTTCAACAACGGATCAAAAGACCGATACCCGGAGACAGTCTACCAAAAATTGTTGTATTTACCAGCTTTGTGCAAACTTGCACCGAAATTGTCCGTTACTTGAGCGATCGTTTTGGTGAGGGGACTGTTGTCAGTCATCAAGTTGGACAAACTCCCTCTCAAGTAGAGGAGAACTTAAATCGATTTAAAAAAGAACCCAAATGCTTTATTTTAGTTTGCGATTCTTCCGGCGAAGAAGGCCGTAACTTACAATTTACCAACTACATGATATGTTTTGACCTGCCTTGGTCGCCAAATCGCCTAGAACAAAGAATTGGTAGGATAGACCGGATTGGCCGTGCATTGAAAGTTGAGTTGACAGTATTTGCTGGCGTAGACTTACCGGATAGTCTCCATGATGCTTGGTATCGCTTATTAAAAGAAGGGTTTAATATCTTTGGGCAATCCATTGCTAGTCTCCAGTTTTATGTAGATGAAAAATTACCAGTATTAGCAGAAATATTGTTTAAATCTGGTGCAGATGGAATTTTAGAAAGTATCAATGTAATTCAGCAAGAAATTGAGCAGGAACAAGTCAAAATCAGCGAACAAAATGCCCTAGATGAAATAGATGCTTTGGAGGACAATGCTACCCAATATTTTCAAGCTTTAGACGATTATGATGCCCGTCATCAAGAAATCCAGGAAATAACTGAAAATTGGATTTGTCAAGCCTTGAACTTTAAGTTGATCGCTAATCCTAATTTATCGACAATAAAGCGTTATCAACCTACCGGAAATACATTAATTCCAGCCAATGATTTGAGCAGCAATTTTGCCGGGGTTTTAGAAAAAATTTGGGACTTTTAACCGTAGGGTAGCAAATCAACAGCCTGATGTGAAACTCTACCGTATTGGTGAAAAATTTATCGAAGCACTATCATCTTATATCCATTGGGACGACCGAGGTAAAGCTTTTGCGATGTGGCGAGTTGAAGAAACTTGGGACGCGGGCGAAGGTGAAGAGTGGTATGGTTTCCGATTTAATTACGTTATTGAAACAAATTTAACAAATTACAAAGAAACTACTACAAAATCTAAAATTTTGCAAAGACGTGTCGATGGGTTATTCCCGCCAATTGTAGAAAGTGTATTTATTGATGCCAGATATGAACCAATGTGTGCTGTTGAAGATGAGACTCTATTAAATATCCTGAAACGGTCTTATAAAGGCAAAGGGAGTAAATGCCGAGATTACAACTTAGCTAAAAGTCGTTTATCTATTCTTGATAACTTTATAGATTCGAGCAATTGGCCAGAATTTTGCTATCAGGCGCGTAGTAAGTCTTTAGAATTACTCAGCCAACGTCCCGAATTTATTGCATTATGTGAAGATAGCGCCACCCGTGCTGAACAAAAGTTAGGTAAGAGATTAGACCAATTGCGCCTGCGTCTAAACCGACTTATTAACCAAGAGCATATTTCTAATAAGGTACTGGAGCAAGAACTCAATAACGAAACGACATTAAATCAACTAATTATCGAAGGAATTCGTCATCCTAGTATTCGTCTTGATTCTGTTGGCTTTATTATCGTTTCTGGGCGAACTCCAGTGCAATCCCAGGAGGATGATTTATGAATGATTCCTTCTCAGAACTTCGGGAAATTCTCAAAACAGGTAAAATTCCTGAGGATATTAGTAATGTTACAGAACCTTGTCATTGTCGCTTATTGGATGCGCTGCAAAACTCGCCTGGGTCTGGGGATATTGTTAGCCTAGTGCGTCATGTGTTGCGACGGGAAGATGAAAAACAGGGTGGAAGTTCTCCAATTTATCTCCAAATACCTCGAAAACCGCCTTTTCTCGATAGCACTATTTGGGAGCAGGCTAGTATAACCGTATGGGGTGAAGATAAAGAACACTATCTCATCAGTGCCCGTCCTTGGCAACCGGAATGGCTTGATCTTGCTGACCAATATCCGCCAGATGCACCTTTATTTCAAGAAGAAAACCGACGGAATTATGAACCAGTTGCGGGCGATCCGTTTTTGCAGCTCGTAGAGTTAGATGCTTATCGTAGTATCGGACAGCGTGAAGCAATTCGTGCAGTTTTGACTGCTCCTGATAATTCAACTTTAATCCTTAACTTACCTACAGGTGCGGGAAAAAGCCTTTGCGCTCAACTACCTGCATTGCTGAACTCCAGAAACAATAATGGTGTCAGTGTGGTAGTTGTCCCGACTACTGCGTTGGCTATTGACCAAGAACGGGCATTGAAATCTTTTGTACACCATGCCACAGCGTATTATAGCGATGATACTGTGGAGGGTAAAGAAAGAAGGGAAGGGATACGCGATCGCATTCGCGCTGGAACTCAAAGAATAATTTTTACCTCTCCTGAAAGTTTAATGGATTCCCTTGCACCTGCTCTGTACGAAGCAGCCAAACTGGGAATTTTACGGTATTTCATTATCGATGAAGCACACATGGTAGAGCAATGGGGTGATGATTTTCGTCCAGCTTTTCAAGAAATTCCTGGCTTGCGAAAAGATTTATTACGTCTTAGCTCTTTTAATACTTTATTACTAACAGCAACATTAACTGAATCTTGTTTAGACACCCTGGAAACATTATTTGGTCAAGATTTACAAGTTATATCTGCTGTACAATTGCGACCAGAACCTGCTTATTGGTTTAACAAATGTCCCAGTGAAGAAGTTAGACAACAAAGGCTAATTGAAGCAGTTTATCATCTTCCTCGCCCGTTAATTATTTACGGGACTAAAGTTAAAGATGTCGAGGATTGGAAACGAGAATTAACCCGCGCCGGATTTAAAAGATGTGATCTGATGACAGGTAAATCTACTACTCAGGAACGGGAGCAATTAATTGAAAAATGGCGGGAAGGAAAGATTGATATAGTTGTTGCTACTTCTGCTTTTGGATTAGGTATAGACCAAGCAGATGTGCGAGCGGTAATTCATGTTTGTATTCCCGAAACTATTGACCGTTTCTATCAAGAAGTTGGACGAGGAGGACGAGACGGGAAAGCTTCATTATCACTCACATTATATACAAAGGAAGACTTCAGAATTGCTGAAGGGCTAAATGATAAATCAGCAATAACTATTGAATTGGGTTTGCAACGTTGGCAAACTATGTTTTATAAAAAAGAAACTATAGGTGATGGACGCTTTCGTGTACCAATAGAAACGCCTCGTTCATTTCAAGACAAAACTATTGATAAAATAAATTACCAAAATAGGGCTTGGAATATACGTACTTTGACGCTGATGAACCAAGCAAATCTAATTGAAATTGACTCAGCAGAACCTCCCCAGAGGAAAAACTTTGAATCACAATCAGAAGAAGCTTATCAAGCAGCTTGGGATTTGTACCGCAATTCTCGCATTATTCGTATCTGTAATCAATTGCACGATAAAAAATTAACTTGGGAAACTGAAGTTGAACCAGTGCGCCAGAAACGCCAAAGCTGGAGTTATAAAAACTTGCAATTGATGAAAGAAGCTTTAAACGCTAAACGTTGTATTTCAGAAATATTTGCGGAGGCCTATGGCATTCCCTCCCGTCAAACTCCAGAAACCAGAAATCCGGTTATAGTTTCTCGCGCTTGTGGGGGTTGTCCCGTTTGTAGAGAAAATGGCGTTACACCATTTCCAGGAATTATGCCTAGTTCCAGACCTGTATGGCAAAAACCCAATTTTATTCTCGGTCAAGAAATGCAAAGAGTGATTGCAGATGAAAGAATCTTGCTTATTTTCTATGACTCCCTGGAACAATTGAATAAGTTTCAAAGAGGTAAAAAATTGTTTAGGTGGTTAATAGAACAGGGAATGAGGAATATTGTAATTTCTCCAGATTATCATTATTTTTTGCAAGAACCTAGTAGAATACATAACTCATTTATATTTCTATTTGATAGTTACGAACCTGTACTCATGCCACGTATTCCTACTCTGATTTTTCATCTTCCAGGGATGCCTCTCCCATTAAAATATTTATCAAATTACAGTACGTCAACTACAACACGCATTATTTTACTTCCTATAAACACACCAGATCCAAACAGAGAAGACAGACGACTAATTAATGTTTTTTCTGGCAGATATTTTAAATTTGATGTATTTTGTACGGAGATTAGTATATGAGCGTTTTAAAAACAGGTTTAGCTCACCCCAGTAGAATGCGAGGAATATTTAAATATTTACTCCATGTTAAAGGACAAAGAGAGAATAGAGACGTATTAGAAAGCATATTATCTCCTGATAAATTAGTTGAACATGTGCCAGAAAATAAGGAGAAATTGAAAGACAAAAAAAATGTCACATCCCATGTTCAATGATGCTCTTAGGGAAAGTATAAAATGTAAACTTTTAATTGAAGAGGATGAAGAAGTTGCAATTAATCCAAATTTACCACAAGACGCAATAAATCCTCAGCTTGGTGACAGGCTATTACCTGATACTTTCACTTATCTATTTTTTGCATCTGATAACGAAGATGAAGAAGACTTTGGTCGAGTTTGTGCTTGGTATTTAGCACAGAATATTTATGATGCGCCTGGAACTTGGGAAGAAGTAGAAAATCTGGTTAGCGAACAAAAAGTAGGCGATTTTTTGAAAATGTCAAGCAGTCGCCTTTTTGTCCAAATGGATGACTGGATGCGCTACCTGGGTTTTGCATGGGGTCATACTTTAGGAGGAAAACCTGTAACAGTTCCAGATCCAACTGCTTATTTTAAACGAAATCTCAAGCATTTGTTTAATGGACGACAAGAAATTACAATTCAAGATTTTATTAATAGATTAGCAAAACGATGCCCTTTATTTGAAACCGGAAAGTTTCGAGAAGAAGTAGAAAACCAAATTGGCACACGGGAACCTAATTTTCTTTCTACAAGTACGGCTTTTGCCTTATTCAGACTTCAAGATGAGGGTGAGATTCAGCTTGAGAGAAAATCTGATGCAGCCTTGATGATTTTACCAAAAGTCAATAACCAAGTGGATGATCATGGGCGAATTTCTCACATTATTTGGAAAGGAGAAAAATCATGACTTTTGAAAAGTTTGTCTGCTGGCATCTGGATATGATTCGTCAGGTGATGAATGTAGAAGCAACCCAAACTGCAAATCATTTGTTTTTGGCTACACATCATCCGATTGCAATGTACCGCCAGGACTCTATTAAGGCATTATCGAAGAGCGAATACAATGAATTGCAGTTTTTTCATGATTTTTTAGCTGAAAAAAAATTTTGCTTTTGTACCCGTTTTAGGTGAATCAGGTACTGGAAAATCTCACCTGATTCGTTGGTTGCAAGCTAATATAAAATCAACTGATAAACGAAAGGTACTGCTAATTCCCAGAATTGGGACAAATTTAAAAGATATCATTGAAAAAATTTTAAATGTTGCGGAATTTGAGGTAGATAAATTAGATGAGTACCGTAAACGTTTAAATCAATCGAGTCGTACTTTTACAGATAAAGGTGCAAGAGAACAATTATTAAACAATTTAGCTTTTCAAGTTGGTATTAACGGACAACATACACGGGCTAAACTTGCTGATAAAGAGACTCAGGACTATCTAATTGAAAAATTACCTGCTTTGTTATATGATAATTTTTTTTCGAGAACATTTATTAAAAGATGGAAAAATTATTCATCGTTTGGTAATTCATACACTGGGATATCAAAATACTATTGAAGATATTAACGAACGTCGTGAGTTTCTATCGAAGATTTGCCACTTAATATTTTAGATATTCAAAAAGCTGGAGAAAAGGCACGAGAATTTTATAGTTTATTAATAAATGATGAGGATCTAAAGAAGCAAACTGTAATTTGGTTGAACGAACACTTGGATGAAGCCATCACCCAAGTTTTAAATTTTGGTCGAGAAGACTTGCAACAATTAATGCGGGAAGTTCGAGAGACATTAGCGGATAAAAATATTGAATTAGTGCTTTTAATTGAAGATTTTGCGAAATTACAAGGTATTGATAGAGAGGTATTAGAAGCCGTTTTAGCACGACCGCAGCAAGCAGAAAATAAGCCTTTATGTGCTATGCGTACAGCTTTAGCTTGTACTACAGGTTACTTTGAAGGGTTAATTAAAACATTTGATACAGTACAACAGCGTGTTACCTTCAGTGTCAATCTTAATATTGATGCAGTTGGTGAACAATCTTTAATTACTCAGAATGATATTCAGGTATTTGTTGCGAGATATTTGAATGCTGTTCGTTTAGAAGAAAGGGAAATTGAAAATTGGGGAAATTCTCAAAATAGAGATGAACTACCAAGTGCTTGTAGCGAATGCGAACATTCCCACGCTTGTCATACAGGATTTGGACATGTTCAGGGAATGGGTCTTTATCCTTTCAATTCTAAAGCTTTAGCGCACATGTTTAGTAGGGTAAATCCAGGTGAATTTAATCCCCGAATTTTAATCAGAGATGTTTTAAAACACACTCTAGAAAATTCTATTGATGATATTAAAAATGGAACTTTTCCTTCAGTTACTTTAGGAAACTACTTTGGTAACATGAGATTGAGTACTGATGTAAAGTTACATATTCAAACTAAAGATCCACAAAATTCAAAGCGTCGGGAGATATTTTTAGATTTGTGGGATGATAGTAATGAACTTTGCAATTTGTCTCCAGAAGTTCATACTGCGTTTAACTTACCTCTGCTTGATGTCAAGACTAAACCGAAAGAAATTCCGCAGGTTATACCCGAAAATCGTCGAGTACCGCCAAGGGTTGTAGAACCTTCAGGGGAATATCAGATTGATACTTCGCTACAAGAAAAGCTGGAAGAACTCAACAGTTGGAATAATCAAGGACAACTCTCAGATACGCTTGCACAACATATTCGTCAGTTACTTTTCCCCGCTATTATCAAAAAAATCGAATGGGATACGGAAATGCTGCTGAAGGGTAGTTTCATCGGTAGTGGTGGTAAGTTACTTAAGCAAGAAAATCTCATTTTCCATAACCCAAAGAAACTTAAGAGAACACGTTATTCTGGAATTATTGTATCGCTGCCTCTTAACCCAGATGATGATAAGGAATTTACAGAAACTGTATACGTAATTCAAGGTATATTAAAGTACAATAAATTCGGTAACTGGAAGTTTGAAAATGGCGATCGCTATTTTCGTATGTACGCAAAGTATCTAGAATGCTGGAGTCAGTACGTCATCCAAAAAATTCGCCTTTATCCCCGAGAGTCTGGTGAACCTTGGAACCCCGTACCTGCTGCGGTGGAATTGTTAGCGATTAGTGCCACAATGGCAGGGTATCCTACTAATACGCTCGAAAATTTGATTAATTCTTTGTTTATCGACTTAGATAAAAACGATGATACGACTCGTGCATCTAGTTGGAAAAAGCTGTTTGATACTTTTAGTTTCAAGAGAAACCGAGAAGCATTATTAGATATTGTTAAAAGTCGAATTGCTTGTACAAAAGGTAGTAATTCAACATTTCAAATTATTGATGCTATTCAAATTGTTGAGCCTTTAGCACAAGTACGTAAATCTTGGCAACCTCAACAGCAAATTCCTGAAGATGTCAGCGATAAGTTTCCAGAGTTACAAAAGGTACGTCAACAAGTCGATGAACTTCTAGAGAAAGCCATCCAAGAAGAGTACGAACGACAGCTAGATATTTATCAGCGTCTCATATCTGAATTTGGAGAAGATGTTAAGAAAAAGGATGTGATTGACGTTCTTAAATCTGCAATGGAAGCAGCAGAAGATGCAGGTGTATTTGGTGCTAAAAAGGACTTGATAACAACTGAGTTAGAACAGTTCAGGCGTACAGCAATTAACCCTTACAAAGATACAATGAAACGCGTACAAACTGAAAAAGAAAACCCAGAAGGTAACATCGGTAAATTACTTCAGTACTTGAGTGAAGATTATCAAAAAGTCATTACTGATTCTTCAGAATTTCTTAAGAACACTAATAATTTTCTAGATGCTTCGATTCTTGAAGCAAAAAGTCGTATTGCAGAATTAGAAAAATCTGAAGGTGCAACAGTAGAATCAAGTTTTCAAGAAATTTGTGAGGGGTTAGCCAACTTACGGAATCTAATGAATGAAATTAAGGGGGATACAAAATGCTCTTAGAAAAATCACAGGAACTAATAGAGTTATCTCAACGTAAAAAATCTCTGCAAAATTTTGCAGCTAATCTTCAAATTATTCAAACTAGGCAAAAGCAAATAACTGAGGCTGTTGTAACCATTCAGCCACTTGTGGAAGCATTAAAAGCTTTTCGCCAAAAGGGTATTAACAATATTGATTTAACTCATAAAGCAGAGTCAGTATTAAATTTCATTCTCAATGCTGAGGATAATTTACAAAAAAAATTCTGATTGGATTCTTGATAATAAAAATTTTAAAGGTAGCTTTTTAAAGTCAAATATAGATAGTCTAAAAACTACGCTAGAACAGCAACTGAGCGAAGCATGGAAAAGCTACCGCGACCAACAAATGCCTAGCACTAAGAATGAAATACTCAATTTACTAGCTAAAGTAGAAGCTTTTAAACATACAGTTCTGCAAATTCAGATTATAGATGGAGAAATAAAAAACGTTACTTATCCCAAAAATAATGCTGAATTTGCGATATATGAACGTAAAATTGAACAATTAAAATATTATTGGAATACTCTCAGTTCTGATGAAGTCCCGGAAGCGGTATTGCATTTCCTGCGAGCAGCAGCCAATCAAGGAGCGCCTTTAAATCTTTTAACTCCAGAAGTTCAAGATTGGATTAATCAACATGGTATTTCTGATTCTTTAAAAATTCGCTTGATTTAAGAGAAGGTAGGGGCAGAGTAAGGGTGACTACTAATTGGGATAAAATAATTAGAGAGTTTTTAGATAATTTGGAACGCCAAGAAGTCCAACTTTTGACGTGGGGAATCGTTGATGGTGGATTTTCTGAAAATGAAATTGTAGAACTTGCGGAAGATTTTCTAAATACTTGCGAAATTGATGAGGATGTTTGGGCTTTTTTAGACCAAATCCTTGAACGGAAATTGTTGTTTGAATTGAATCTTAGAGGCGATCGCCTTTTCCGCACCCGGATGGCGGAAGCAGTGAGATTATTTGCTCGTCTTCGCCAACTGTTCCCGAATAATAATTGGCAAACATCTCCTACCTTAGTTGCTGATTATCGCTTACAAATCCGTCCGAGAATTTATCCTAACAGGTATATTACGCCAGAAGCAGTAATTCAGCAGTTGGCAGCAGACAAACTGCTAACTCCCTTACAGCAGAAAGCGGTTACAGCAATACTATGTTCTCGCGATCGCGGTGAAGTTCAACTTGCAGACTTCCAGCTACGCGCTACAAGGCGGATGTTGCAGGATTTAAACAGCACAAAAAAGTCGTGGGATGATTGTCTGTGCTGGGACAGGAACCGGAAAGACTTTATCTTTTTACTTACCTGCGCTGGCGCATATTGCAGCTTTGTTGAAAAAGGATGAGTATTGGAGTAAGGGACTAGCAATTTATCCCCGTAACGAACTCCTCAAAGACCAATTTTCTGAAACCTATCAAGAAGCACGTCGTCTCGATGCTGTCCTCAAGGCAGAAGGTAAGCGTAAAATTCTCATTGGTGCATTTTTTGGCTTAACTCCCAGAAGCGCAACTTTAGATCGGGTACAAGATAAATGGGAAGCTGAAAGTGGTGGCTTTACTTGTCCTTACCTGCGGTGTCCCAGATGTGAAGGTGCGCTATCTTGGCGACGGGCTGATGTGGAAGCGGGTAGAGAAAAACTTTCTTGTCTCAACCCATCCTGCGGTGCTGTTATCCAAGAAGATGAAGTAATTTTGACGCGCGATCGCATGGCGAAAACTCCCCCAGACCTAGTTTTTACCAGCACAGAAATGCTCAATCGGTCTATGGGAGACTCCCGTTACGGTCATGTATTTGGCATCGCGGCGGCGAAAAAGCCTCAGCTAGTTTTGTTGGATGAAGTGCATACTTATACAGGTATCCACGGCGCACAAGTTGCTTACCTGCTGCGGCGTTGGCAGAAAATCATTAACAAGAAAGTCCAATTTACCGGACTTTCAGCAACTCTACAAAGTGCAGCAGAATTTTTCAGTCAACTCACAGGTTTAAACCCTGGTTCAGTGGAGGAAATTTCTCCTGGTGAAGACCAAATTGCTGAGGGGATGGAGTATCAATTAGTTCTTAGAGGCGACCCAGTATCAGGGACAAGTCTTTTATCTACCAGCATCCAAACGGCGATGCTGCTGCGGCGCGTACTCGACCCATCTGAAGACCCCCCTAGCAGAGGTTTCTATGGTTCCCGTGTTTTCGCTTTCACTGATGACTTAGATGTTACCAATCGCTTATTCCACAACCTTTTGGATGCCGAAGGTCGAGACAGTTGGGGTCGTCCCTTGCGAGGACGACAACCATTAGCAGCATTGCGATCGCATAGTGCAACTGATGGTAGAGAAAGGCTGATTGCCGCACAATCCTGGCTATTGTGTGAAGAAATCGGTCACGGTTTGCAACTGCCTTTAAGCATTGGGCGCACCAGTTCCCAAGATACCGGAGTTACGCCAAATGCAGATGTGATTGTGGCTACTGCATCTCTGGAAGTGGGATTTAACGACCCAGAAGTTGGAGGTGTCATCCAGCACAAAGCACCGCGAGATATGGCATCTTTCTTGCAAAGGAAGGGACGGGCGGGACGACGCAGAACTATGCGACCTTGGACAGTGGTTGTGCTTTCTGATTACGGACGGGACAGAATCGCCTATCAAGGCTACGATATGCTGTTTAATCCGGTTTTAGAAAAGCGATCGCTTCCCATCGCCAACCGCTATGTTATCCGCATTCAAGCAGTTTTCGCCTTTATGGATTGGGTTGGACAGCAATTAGCTGCAACTAGAGGAAGTGTCTGGAGAGACTTTGCTACTACTGATTTATACTTAATTAACCGTCAGCGACTAGAAATAAAACTGATCAAAAACATCCTGGAAACAGAAGCAGGACAACGCAACTTAGAAACATATCTGCAATCAGCACTACACCTTACCAAAGATGAAGTCGAAGCAGTTCTTTGGGAACCACCCAGGTCATTAATGATGGCGGTACTTCCGACTTTGCTACGGCGTTTAGAGTCTGGTTGGAAGCGCCTTCCGATTCAGCAAGATGAATCAGACAAAGACTATCAAACCCGTGACCCCTTACCTGATTTTGTTCCCCCGAACTTATTTAGTGACCTGCTGTTGCCAGAAGTAACGATTACTACACCACCACAAACGCACCACAGTGAGCCAGATGTTAATTCTATGCCAATTGTCCAAGCCCTGAAAACCTTTACCCCAGGCAGGGCGACGCGCCGTTTTGGGGTGCAGCATATTTATGCAACCCACTGGATTGCTCCGTCAGATTTGCAACAAAGAGAACAAGAATTCCCCGTAGAAGATTATTGTGCTGAGTTTGAAGAAGCAGGGTATTTTCAATTGTGGCAAGATAGGCAAATTGTAGATATTCGCTGCATTCGCCCTTGGGCAATTAATCCTACCCAAGTTCCTGCCGATATTTCAATTACCTCTAACGCCCAATTGGAATGGCGCAGTCAAATCATACCACCCGACTTAGGAATAAAACTCGAACTGCCTCAAGGTTCTCCCTGGTGCAAAATTATCACAGAAGTTTGTTGCTTTACTCACACTCAACAATCGCCCCTTGAAGTGCGGCGGTTTGCGATCGCATCCCATGCTAACATCCGCTTCGACAATGGGCAGGAACTTGATACAACAATTCGCTTCACCCAGAAACAGGATGGTAGTTCGGCGGCTGTGGGATTTGCCCAATCTGTTGACGGTCTAGTATTTCGCTTTCGGATTCCGCCTAATTTTACTATTAGTCCCAGCGATGCCAATCAAGAGAAAATTCGGGGGTTTCGCACGGCATATTTCCGCTATCGGGTATTGACAGATGACAGATTGTGTGAATTAACAAATGTCTTTCAACGGGAATGGCTTTATCAAATTTATATATCGATGCTTACCGACCACGCATTGACAGCCAAAATCTCCCTACTTGAAGCTTTTGAGGCGCTTTTGGGTGAAAATATGGGTCAAGAAATGGCAAGGGTTCTGGACAATATCTTCCAAACATTGAATGTTGAGGAAACTTTACTAGAAGAAGGGGAATCTGCACCGGAACAAATTCAGGGACGGCAGAGGGTACATGATAGATTGCTGGCACTTGGCAACGCAGATATCATCCAAACTATATTAAATGACCTGGCACCGATTCTCTGGTCAGAACCTGATGAGGAGTGGCATTCTTGGGCAGCTTTACGTTTTAAAGCGACCTTGGGAGGTGCGCTGCTGGATGCTTGCGGACAATTGTGTCCTCATTTTGACTTGGGCGACCTGATTTTAGATATCGATCCTGGCCCGCGTCCACCAGATGCACCTGCTATTTCCGAGGGAGTAGAAGAAATTTGGATAACTGAATCTACGATTGGTGGCGGTGGGGTGATTGAGGAAATCTTGCGGCGCTATGCTGCTGACCCGGCGAATTTTTTTCCGCTTGGCGGGGAGTGCATTGTCACCTGCGGATTTTGAGATTGTGGACTCGGAATTGACGCGGTTACTGGAGTTAACTCAAACTAGTGCAGATGTTGTCGATGCAATGGCAGATGTGCGGTTCGCCGCAGGATATGGTGAATTAGGCGTTGCATAATGAGAATATGAATTAGGGTGAATCTTCATGGAATGTCCGCGTTGTAATTCCTCTCATATCCGTAAGAACGGTAGACAAAGAGGTAAACAAAACTACATTTGTGCAGATTGTGGTCGTCAATTTATTGAATATCACAATCAAAAGGGTTATGGTGACGAAATTAAACGAGAATGCTTAGAAATGTATGTTAATGGTTCTGGTTTCCGTGCCATAGAAAGAGTAAAAAAAGTACATCATACAACAGTAATTTATTGGGTGAAACAAATGGGTGGTCAGTTACCAGAACATCCCGAAACAGCTGAAATACCTGAAATAACTGAAATTGATGAATTAGAAACTTTTGTCGGGTCAAAAAAAACAAAATTTGGGTATGGAGTGTAGTCAACCACAAGACTTCGGGGATTTTAGGATGGGTTTTAGGAGATAGAAGTTCAGAAACTTTTCAACAGTTGTGGCAGAGGATTAAAGCGTGGAACTCATATTTTTATGTAACGGATGGCTATCCGGTTTATCCATGTTTTATTAATCAAGAAGACCATCTTGTGTGTAAAACTTATATGACACGAGTAGAAGGTGAAAATAGCAGATTAAGACATTATTTAGCCCGATTACATAGAAAGACTTTTTGTTATTCTAAGTCAGTAGAAATGCTGGAACTCTCTATTAGATTGTTAGTTTATTATCTCCAGCATCGTTGTATTCCAATGCGGGAGCAAAGCCCCCGCGAGGATATAGCGATCGCATAATTCATCTTGTGATTCAGCAACGCCATTGCGTGGGGTTGCCCAAGCGCGTCCCGACTGGCATTTAGTGATTATTGGCCCAGTGGTGAAAATTGATCCCACAATTCTACCCCAGTCTGAAAATATTCATTATCTCGGTAGTAAAGACTATCAAGAACTACCTCAATATTTGTCAGGCTGGGACTTAGCGATGTTGCCATTTGCGCGCAATGAAGCAACCCGCTTTATTAGTCCTACGAAAACACCAGAGTATTTAGCCGCCGCTAAACCTGTAGTTTCTACTTCGATTCGAGATGTAGTTCGTCCCTACGGAGAGTCGAAACTGGTGCGAATTGCAGACACAGTTGATGAGTTTGTCGCCGCCGCCCAACAGGCGATGCAAGAAGATAATGCAGAATCAGGATGGCTGAGTCGAGTCGATACTTTTTTAGAAAAGATTTCTTGGGATCGGACTTTGGCATCAATGATTAAGCTGATAGATTCAGCGATCGCTATTCACGACAAAGAAGATAAAATGAACTCCAATGGTGCAGTTGCAGGTAAACAAGCACCAAATTTTATTACCAGAGATTTTGTCTTTGATTATCTAGTTGTTGGTGCAGGATTTTCTGGCAGTGTGATTGCTGAACGTTTAGCTACTCAGTCCGGTAAGAAAGTCTTAGTTGTAGATAAACGCAACCACATCGGCGGCAATGCCTACGACCATTACAACGAAGATGGAATTTTAATTCATAAATACGGGCCGCATATCTTTCATACCAACTCCAGCGAAGTTTTTGAATATCTTTCGCGCTTTACCCAGTGGCGTGCTTACGAACATCGCGTTCGTGCCAGCGTGGATGGACAATTGGTTCCCATTCCCATAAATCTGGACACGATTAACAAACTCTATGGTATGAATCTTAATGCTTTTGAGGCGGAAGAGTTTTTTAAATCACTGGCTGAACCGAAAGAATACATACACACATCAGAAGATGTGGTGATTAGCAAAGTTGGTCGAGTATTGTATGAAAAGTTTTTCCGGGGTTACACCAAGAAGCAATGGGGACTTGATCCATCAGAACTTGATAAATCAGTAATAGCCAGAATTCCTACACGTACCAATCGTGACGATCGCTATTTTACCGATACTTATCAAGCAATGCCACTACATGGCTTTACCCGGATGTTTGAAAATATGTTAAATCACCCCAACATCAAGGTAATGCTGAACACTGACTATCAAGAAATTGAAAAGGCAATACCTTGTCGAGAGATGGTTTATACCGGGCCAGTTGATGAGTTTTTTGATTATCGTTACGGCAAGCTACCTTATCGTTCACTTGATTTCAAGCACGAAACACACAACGCTCCAGTATTTCAGCCTGCGCCAGTTATTAACTACCCCAATGAACATCTTTATACCCGTGTGACTGAGTTTAAATACTTGACTGGACAGGAACATTCTAAAACTAGTATTGTTTACGAGTTTCCTAAAGCTGAAGGCGATCCTTACTATCCCGTACCACGTCTGGAAAATCAGGAGATTTACAAGCAATACAAGGCATTAGCCGATGCTACACCAGGAATATATTTTGTAGGACGGCTGGCAACCTATAAGTATTACAACATGGATCAATGTGTTGCTCAAGCTTTGTCTGTTTACAAGCAAATTGCTGTTCAGGCTTAAATAATTCTGCCGAGCTAATACGGTTCGGTTAAACAAATTAGTATAAGTTATGACTTTTACTGACAATTTAAAACATCCCCTGGAAGTTTGGGCTGGTGTTGAGTGTACAGTCAATCGTGTGGGTGAAAAATATTTTGACCAGTTAGAACGCAATGGTCATGCAGTCCGGTTGGATGATTTGGAGTTATTTGCTGGACTTGGGATCAAGAAAATTCGTTACCCGGTGCTGTGGGAAAGAGTTGCACCTAATGGATTAGATAATGCTGATTGGTCATGGTCAGATGAGCGACTGGGAAGGTTGCAAGAACTTGGTATGACTCCGATTGTGGGCTTGGTACATCATGGCAGTGGGCCGCGTGATACTAGTTTGATAGATCCAGCATTTCCGCAAAAATTAGCTGTGTTTGCCCGTGCGGTTGCAGAGCGATATCCTTGGATCAAACATTACACGCCTGTCAATGAACCACTGACAACAGCACGATTTAGTGGAATGTACGGTCACTGGTATCCTCATGGACGAGACAATTTAACTTTTATCCGTGCTTTGTTGGTGGAGTGTGAAGCGATCGCACTTTCTATGAAAGCAATTCGAGAAGTTAATCTTAATGCTCAACTGGTGCAAACAGAAGATTTGGGTAAGACTTACAGTACAGCAAAACTAGCTTATCAAACAGAATTTGAAAACGAACGCCGTTGGTTAAGCTTTGATTTATTGTGTGGTCGCATCAACCAAAATCATTTTATCTGGGATTACTTATGTAAAAGTGGCATGAGTGAAACCCAGCTGCAAACAGCTTGTGTAAATTCTTATTGTCCACCAGACATCATTGGCATTAACCATTACTTAACAAGCGATCGCTTTTTAGATGAAAATCTAGAAAACTATCCAGCTTGCACACATGGTGGTAATGGGCGGGATAATTATGCCGATGTCGAGGCTGTGAGAGTTTGTGCTGATAGTGTGGCAGGCGTGTATACATTACTGCAAGAAGCATGGAAACGCTACAATCTACCAATAGCTGTTACTGAAGTTCATCTTAGTTGCACTCGTGAGGAGCAACTGCGCTGGTTTTATGAAGCTTGGAATGCTGCTCAGAAATTACAAAATGAAGGTATAGATATTCGTGCGATTACAGCTTGGGCGCTTTTAGGTAGCTACGACTGGAATAGTTTATTAACTCGCGCCGTCGGCTATTATGAATCAGGCGTATTTGATTTACGTTCTCCCCATCCTAGACCAACTGCGATCGCTAAATTAGTTTGTGATTTAGCTACTGGTCATCAACCTAATCATCCCTTATTAAATACACCAGGATGGTGGCATCGCTCAGAGCGTTTGCTCTATCCAGCAGTTAGTTGTATTAATGAGGGGAGTACGGACTGGGAAATAGTCAGTGGAAAACAAACTTACCCCACTCCCAACTTTCAACTCCCTACTCACCCTTTAATCATAGTTGGCGCAAGAGGAACATTAGGCAAAGCTTTTGCGCGGTTGTGTGAAGTTCGCGGAATTACATATTGCTTACTGTCACGGCAAGAAATGGATATTACAGATCCTGCTTTTGTTGATGCAGTGCTGGGCGAGTTAAAGCCTTGGGCAATTGTCAACGCTGCGGGGTATGTGCGCGTAGATGATGCAGAACGCGAGCCTCATATTTGTTTAAAAATCAATACTGAAGGAGCAGCAATTTTAGCTACTGCTTGCGCTCAACATAACGCAGCACTGTTAACTTTTTCCTCAGATTTAGTATTCAATGGTGCTGTAACTAACCCTTATGTAGAAACTGATAACGCTGCCCCCCTCAATGTATATGGTTGTAGTAAAGTGTTGGCAGAAAAGTTAGTATTGCAAGCTTATCCTGCATCATTAGTGATTCGTACTAGTGCATTTTTCAGCCCTTGGGATGAGTATAACTTTGTGACAATTGCCTTACGTGAACTGAGTGCTGGTAATACTTTTGTAGCGGCTGAAGATGCAGTTGTTTCGCCTACTTATGTGCCGGATTTGGTTCACGCGAGTCTCGATTTATTAATTGATGGTGAAAGCGGTTTATGGCATTTGGCTAACAAAAGCGCGATCGCTTGGGCTGATTTAGCTCGATTAGCCGCAAAACAAGCAGGTGTGAGCATCAAGAATTTAGTTGCTCTACCTACACAACAACTTGGTTTAATTGCTCCTCGCCCAACTTATAGTGTACTTGGTAGCGATCGCGGTCAAATCATGCCTTGCCTCGACAGTGCAATGTCCCGCTACTTTGAAGAGATAACTAACCTAAGTTCGACAAGTTTGTTTTAACTTCTCCCCCAGCCCTTCTTTGAAGCAGAGCTACGGTGTACACACCAGTCCAAGTAAAGTAAGAAGGGAAAGAGTTGTGGGGAGGGAGAAATTCACCGCCCTGCAATTGTAATGTGTCGCCTCACATCAACGATGTGTCAGCTCATATTAATAATGTATCGCTTTACATCAACGATGTGTCGCCTTACACTAACATTGCATCGCTTCACATCAATAATGTGTCGCCTCACATTAACATTGCATTGACCCGCGATCGCAATTCACCAACTTGTATTCTTTAATTCCCCTCCTCAATACCCAAATTTGCATGAAATTATTACCCATGCTTGGCAATGGCATAAATTCTAAGTAATAGTCTGCCTTGTCCAGGTAGGGCCTTGGCAACGAGGCCCCTGTGGTGTCCAAATGAGTTTATCTAAACAAATTTGTCGCATATCCATGTTTTGAGTCCAAGCATGGTAGACGATATATTCTGTGTGACCATTTGGCCCAACAACAATAGAGTTATGTCCTGGCCCTCTCACAAAATTAGGCACAGACTTTAATACTCGTGGCCCAGTTTCGTTACCAGCATCAGAGTAAGGCCCCATTACATTATCAGCAACACCATAATCTACACCATAGTTCTCTGTTTCCCAGCGTCCACCACTATAAAAGCAGTAATATTTACCTTCATGCTTACGAACACAAGGGCCTTCTAAAGTATGCCAATCATAAATTTCACCATACATCAAACGGTTGGCTAAAAACCTTTGCCAATCAGACTGCGCCCGTAAAACAACCTTCTCCTCACCAGCAAGGCGTGTCATACTTTGTAGTCTATCTACAACTAATGCTGTACCTACACGCACACCATCTTCTGTATCCAAAAAATCGCGAGCATAAAACAAATACCACTGCCCATCGTCGTCACGAAATGGGTGTGGATCAATGGCAAAGGAACAAAAATTTGGATCTACTAGTGGTTCGCCAATATCTTGATAAGGCCCCAAGGGACTATCACAGGTAGCTACACGCAGTTGATGATTCTTGTCTTCATGTCCTACAGAGTAGTAGAGATAAAATTGTCCATTATGGTAAGCAACTTCAGGAGCCCAAAAATTATTGCCAAGGGCTGGGTCTGGTCGTAGCAGTGCGTTATCAACAAAATGCCAATTCACAAAATCGAAGGAGCGCAACAAAGGAAAGACACGGGATTTTTTATTACTGTTAATATCATCTACGGCACCTTCTGCTTCTGCTGCACCAGTACCGATCGCATAATACACGCCTTCGTATTGCCAAACAAATGGATCGGCAAAATAACCTTGGTAGACTGGATTAATATATTCCATAGTTAATAGTCAAAAGTTCTTAATTAGCAGCCTCATCATTAGTCATTAATAACTAATGACTAATGACAAACAACTAATATTTGAAATTGATATAAGTTTCGACTTTTTTCCTAGACAATTGCTCTACCACCTCACACCGTAGCATCTGCCTTAGTTCTTCTGGGAGAATATCATAATAATCTTGTGGCAGAGTCAAATCTACTTTTGGTGTGTGTAACCAGTGCATAACGTAACCCATGACTACCATTGGTCTGGGCTGGTTTGTCCGGTTTGGTGAACCCCTGTGTAGTGCTAAAGGCGATCGCACCATCACATCCCCAGGCTGCATATAAAATGATTCCATCGGAATTTCACCTGAAGCAATTTTTTTGTAATCCCTCTTCACGCCCTAACACATGAGTTCCTCTCGCCATTTGAAACGGGCCGTTGTCTGCGGTGACTTCCACAAGCGGAAAGTTAACTGCTAAGGCGTAAAGAGGTGTAACGATGCGATCGCAAAACAATGGACGAAAATCCCGATGAGTTTCCTGAAAATCTGAACCTTGGAAAGGGACATCAACCCCTAACTGAACCATTACGTATTCTTGATAAAACACGCGCTGAAGAATACCCATAATTACTTGGTTAGCAAAAACCAACTCATTAGCAAACGGGTAAATCCAAGGCAAGGTTAGATAGTAGCGAGAAATTTCACGAGGAGCTAAACCACCAGGTTGATTTTGACGATCATGAAATAACTTTTCAAAAGCTTCTAACCACTCTTCAATCAATTTTTGCTCAAAAACATGAGGAATCACACAAATTCCATCTCTATTCAATTCTTGAGCAAATCTATCTAGGTCGGTAGCTGAATATTTAGCTATACCGCCTATACTTTGCACCATTTTTCTTAACCTCTCCAATGGAAATATTTAGAGCCACATTTAAATCAGGCTCACACAGCAGTTTTGATAATTGCTAGTCGATAATAACGCAAGTTATTGATATTTAACCTGTTAATTTTAATAACAATTAGTGTTAGTAATTCAATAATTTAAGCGAACTCATGTATTCACTGTCAGTCTCTTATTTAATTATGGTTATACCAATTTGAAAAAAGAATGGGACATATAAAAATCAGGAAAGTCTTACTGGAGCTAGATTTCTTAATTACGTTAGCGACGAAGGAGCGTCATTGCGAATTGGTATTACAAGTCCCTGAATTTATTTATGAGGATTATCTTTTTACCTTTTACTTCTTAAACTTGAAGCGTTGTTTTCCATAGTGAGTGTGTCCATTTTTCAAGATATTGCTTGAGCCGCACTTAGGACAGCACATAGCTCTGGTATTGAACAACACTTCCTGACTATGGACTACTACTCGATCGCTCCTATTCAATCATGAATGCTACCATCAGGCATAATTGCTCCTTGAAAATCAACATTGGTGAGAATAGCCCCCGTTAAGTCTGCACCTTGGAGGTTGGCTTTTCGCAGAACAGCACCTTCTAAATTGGCATAACTCAAATCTGCACCTTGTAAACTCGCCCCACTTAAATCTGCGGCTAAGTTACCCCATTGTATTGTCTTACTCAGATTAGCTCTACACAACTTGGCTTGATCTAAGTTAGCGTGATGCAAAGAAGCCGCTCTGATGTCAGCGTAACTCAAATCTGCACCACTCAATACTGCATATCCTAAATCTGTGCGCTGGTTAGAACTGGGACGCAAATCTACTTGAAACAGTAGAGAACGCGATAAGTTTGCTTTATGCAAATTAGCACCACACAAACTTGACTTAATTAAGTTAGTTTCTTCTAACCGAGTATTGACTAATTTTGCACCCGTTAAATCAGCTTCTCGCAAAACAGCACGATATAAATCTGCTTCACTTAAATCTATACCCCAAAGAATAGATTCACTCAAATCTGCTTCTCGTAAACAAGCTTGACTAAGATTAGTTCTGCCCAGTCTGGTTTGACGCAAATCAGCATAGCTAAAGTCTGCACCTGTAAGATTGGCACTAGTTAATTCAGCTTCTTGCAAATTCAGTTTTTGGAAGTTTCTTTTGCCAGCAGTATAAGATTTGAGAATGTCATTTATGTTCATAAATTAATGTTAAAAATTCCTAGTTTCAGCAATTACTTTAAAATTTTATTGTAATTAAATGTGAGTTCGATGAATTATTTTTCGTCTTCCTTTCGCCTTGGTGGTGATGTTTGTCGAACTCAAGTTAATTAAAGCGCAGCATTAGCCACAACGCAGATTTGGCGATAAGTTACTCGTAAGTAAGTCGGTGGGAAAAAACATAACTATATGAATAAAGGTGAATTAAACTAAAACCCTCTTTAATCCTGCCTTCTGCCTCCTGCCTCCTGCCTTTTCCCAACTACAAATATTTACGTCGCTATACTTACTGTTGATATTAAGCCGTCAAATCTGCCATCAATTCTGCAACAGACATAATGCGCCCAGGGTGGCTAACATTAGCACCAGAAAAAATTAAACCATGTTCCACATCACCACGGGCAGCTTGCGCTAGGGCATTGAGTAAGCAATAGGTTTTGCCTTTGTCTCGAAACAAACAAGTTTCCAAACAGTTAGCAATACACAACCTTTTCTGTGATGAATCGGTCATAATTTCCTCGGCGAAGGCATTGCGTAAAGCACGACTCGGTTTGCCGACGGGACTGGGTACAGTGACAATATCTGCTAAATTCGCTTGCAAATGACGTTCTTTGTAACGCTGATTGGCATCACATTCAATTGTGGTGATAAAGCGAGTACCCATCTGCACGCCATCAGCGCCAATTGCTAACATTTGATCAATATCGTGGCGATCGCTAATCCCACCTGTCACAATCACAGGTATCCTTGCACCCATCGTCTCGGCTAAATAATTCCGAATTTGCGAAATCACCCAGCCAACCGAAAACCCTGGAACATTTATCTGTTCGCATTGGGTAAAATGTCCGCCTACTTTCTGGCAATTTTCCACAATTAAGGCATCTGGTAGACGATTATATCGATTTTTCCAAGTTTGGCAAAGAAACTGGGCTGCATCAAAATTAGCGATCGTTGGTACAAGGGCAACATCAGGAAAATCAGCCGTGTATTCTGGTAAAGTTAAAGGCATTCCTGCCCCAGTCACAATTAAATTTGCACCCTCGGCTGCGGCAGTTGTGGCTAATTGGGCGTAATCTTTCGTACCTACAAGAATATTCACACCTATCACCCCATCAGGGCTGATATGTCTTGCTTTAGACAATTCATCAATCAGTGCGAGTCGATTGGCACTAAAAAAACTACTCGGTTTGCGTTGATTAAAGTAGGGAGAATCTAAACCCAGTCCCAGCGAAGCAATCATCCCCACGCCCCCAGCATTAGCAACTGCGCCAGCCAGTTGTGCGCCAGCAACCCTGACTGCCATTGCCGCTTGCATGATGGGATAACGGGCGATATGTTTACCAATCTGCAAGGGATGAAGCATCGAGGGCATTTGATTATTACTCATTCTTAACTAAATAGCTAAGGAGTAATTTTATCATTTCCGTGTGACTTTTCCTGGATAGTCATCCTTTTGCGTGAATTTCTGTTGATGAAAAATTAGAGACGCAAAATTCCGCGTCTCTAACAAAACTACAACCTAACTAAAACAGGTTGGCTATCTACTGCACCAACAGCATCTGATTCTGTATCTGTGCAGTAGATTTCGCAGGAGTTATTGGGACTCTCGATGAGTTTGACTTTGTAAAGCTTGGCTCCTAAATTTTGGATTGGCGATCGCAATAAATTACTAATATACAGGGCGATATTTTCCGCAGTCGGTACAACCTCAGCAAAATAAGGCACATCTTTGTTCAAAAAGGTGTGATCAAATGGTTCTACCACATAATCTGCGATCGCTTTCTGCAACGCACCCAAATCAACAATCATCCCGGTGCGCTGATCAATTTCACCTTTTACAGTCACTTCTAAATGATAGTTGTGTCCGTGGCCGTTAGTCCGAGCGCATTTACCATAAATCTCAGTATTATCTTCTAAGCTGAGATCAGGATGTGCCAAGCGGTGCGCGGCGCTGAAGTGAGTACTGATACTGAGGTAAGCTTCCATTGAGTTTCCCATATAATCTGCCCAAAGTTCAGGATGTTCAAATAACTGTACGCGGACTACAGGCAAGTGGGGTGCTAACCGCCGCCAGATAACCCGTGCAATATTTTCAGTGGTGGGTAGAGTTTCTTGAAATTCTGCCCAGACATCATTGAGATAAGAAAAATCCAGAAGGCTTGTAACTTCGCGTTTAATGACTTGTTTGACATCAGACAAATTCAGCACCATACCATACTTATCTAGTTCCCCAGCCAGGGAAATGAATAAGACATAGTTGTGTCCATGTCCAGGAAATTTTGAGCCAGCACCAAATTTCTCAAAATTCTCAGCTTCACTCAGTTCGGGTAGCCAATAGCGATGACTAGCCGAAAATTGAGCGCGGCGATTTACGATACATTGCATGAGTACACTGGGAGAAAAATTTAAATTTTCTTAATCTTTCACTTTTTCCAGCATAAACTAATTTCTTTGTCTGTGGCTTTCATTTTCTAGCTTTTAGAATGAATACTCATACCCTAAACCTACATCTGTCAGCTGCTTTCTATCCCGAACCAAGTTCTCTGGGCAGGCTACTAGATGACGGGTTTTAACGATAGACTGGGAAAAATTCTGGAGAAAACCTTCATGGCAAAGTCAAACGGTGCTAAAGGCGAAACAACTGCTCAAGATGTAGTTACCAATACCGAAGACACAGACACAGTACAAGATGCACCCGCACCAGCCGAAAGTAGCCAAGATATTGATGAAATTCTCAACTCGCTGAAAGCTTTACTTAGCAGCGTGGAAAAACTGCAAAAGGTACGTCAAGAAGTTGGCGACATCAAGCCTTTAGTTCAACGAATGCTAGATGGTGAATTATTGGCGGGTGAAGAACTAGAATTACTCAAAACTGGAGTAAGCGGTTTAGTACGTTTAGTCCGGGCTTATGGTGATCATCAAACTGCACTAGCAAAAGCGCAACCCGCAAGAAACCTTTTAGACGAAATCCTGAAATAGCATCCAGCTAACTAAAGTTTTTTGCGATCGCCATCATGACTAGTCCACCAGAAAATGCTCGTCTGGAAAATGCCATCAATGCTGCTTGTGCAGTCGCCAAGCAACAAGGGCTGAAGTTTACTGAAGCGGTGGTGTTGCAAGACAGAAGTAATTTAGTCATCCATTTACGCCCTGCACCTGTAGTTGCACGCATCGCCACTACAACAGGTACAGTGCGGTTCGGTGATACTTGGTTTGCTAAAGAAATTGCCGTAGCCAGCTATTTAGCAGCCGCAGGCGCACCTGTGGTTAGTCCCAGCAAGCTCATTCAACCAGGTACTCATCAGCACAATAGGTTAGTTCTGAGTTTTTGGGAATTTGTCGAAGAAATAGATAAATTACCAGATGCGACTGTTGTTGGAAAAACTTTGCGAGAATGCCATGAAGCTTTAGTCAACTTTGCAGGTGATTTGACAGTTTTAGAGCCGTTAACTGAGTGTGAAACTCTGCTGTGTAATCTCATATCTCAAAACGCATTCAGCCTCGAAGATAGCGAAATGTTACAAGCAGTCAATCATCACCTCAAAAGTCAATTTCAGCAGCTTCAGTTACCAATGCAACCTCTTCATGGCGACTCCAATTTTTCTAATGTACTGAATACAACAGGCGGCGTACTGTGGACAGATTGGGAAGATACTTTTATTGGGCATATTGCTTGGGATATTGCCTGTTTAATTGCTTCTAGCCATGTTTTCGGCACTGAGATGGAACGTACAACGGCAGCTTTATATGGTTATGGACTAGCCATAGATCAAGAAATATTAGATTTGTTTATCGCAGCGCGGACTTTTCAAGGCGTGTTGTGGAATTTTATTATCGGACAACAACATCCAGAGAGTCTACAACGGTTAGAAGTTCGGTTACGTTGGTTGCGCGATCGCTTCTCCACCATTGCTTAATTTGTACAATATTTTTGGAATATTTTGCTGCCAAACTGGTCGAGATTTTTAGCCACTTATTGTTGACACTGCTTGTTAATGATAGTGTATCTGAGCGTGAGTTTCTGTACAAATAAACTATAGAATTAGAACATAAGTATTCAGAGGCTATAATACTTAAAAGTTATCGTCAAAACCGTTGCATCACTTACGCAAAAATATAATGAAATACGAGGTAGTCGAGCGGATTTTCAACAAATATTCGACTTTACGTAAATTTGAATACTTAGAACTAGATGTTCATTTCCGTATTGTGGATAAATCTGAGCAAGTGCATCTTTTTGCCATGTATCCAAACGCGGTCATGTTCGGCACAGATATTCGTGTCGCTTTTCCTGAATTTGTTGGCAAAGAAGATATCTTAAAATCTATCATCCAAGGGCAGCAAGAAATATTTGAATTAGAGATAATTAGACATACACCTGAAACTCAATCAAACATCTATATTAATATATATATTATTTGTGAACATCAAGAAAAATCACCTGTTAAAAAATTGATGGTTTTTCTGGAAGATGTCACAGAAAAAATCAAAATCAAACAAGATTTATCCAAAATCACTAACGCTACTAATATCCTCTCCATGACGCTGGTAACATATAAAAATTATATGGAAACAGTTATCAGTTCAATGGCAGATGCTTTATTGATAACTACCAATACAGGCAAAATTAAGCAAGTTAATTTAGCTGCCCAAAAATTATTTGAATTTTCCGAATCTGAATTAATTAATCAACCAATATCTTTACTCTTTGAAGATAATTTTCTATTACTGAGAATTATTAATCATTACAGTAAGTTAAATCGAGATTTACAGCAATTTGAGGTTGTCTGTCGCAAAAAAACACGAGAAAAAATCCTCGTGGCTTTTTCTTGTACAGTCATGCAGCGAAAAAATGAAGTTTTAGAAGATATTATTTACATTGGGCGAGATATTACCAGTCGCCAGCGTCGAGAACAGCGAAATGTTGCTCAATATCAAATCACGCAAATTCTTTCAGATGCACCTAGTATTCAAAAAGCAATAACAGGAATTTTACAGGCAATTTGTCAAAGTTTAGAGTGGGATGTTGGGGAATTATGGACAGCCAGTGAATATATTACTACTGATGTAGCAACAGAAAATGACGATGCCGTATTAAGATGTGTAGAAATGTGGACAAGTCGGCTGATATCTGCGCGGGAATTTAAGGCTGTGACTTGGCAGACCACATATTTACCGAATGTGGGCTTACCTGGGCAAATTTGGAGTAGACGTTCGGCTTTATGGATCAAAAATATTTTAGACTATGGAGATTTACAGCGATCGCCAACTGCCATCAACGCCGGGCTGTCTTCAGCCTTTGGTTTCCCCATCTTAGATGACAATAAAATCTTAGGAGTGATGACTTTCTTTAGCCGTGATGTCCAACCTAAAGACCCAGATTTATTACAAATGATGGTTTCTGTAGGTAGTCAAATCGCGCAATTTATGAAACGAAAACAAGCAGAAGAAAAATTGTTAGAAAGTGAATTACGCTATCGAGATATTTGTGAAAATGCCAATGATTTAATTCAGTCTGTGAATGTGCATGGACGATTTTTATATGTCAATCGAACATGGTATCAAACATTAGGCTATAGCGCCGCCGAAGTGACACAGATGAATGTTTTTGATATCATCCATCCTGATTTTCAGGCACATTGTCGGCAAATGTTTTATCGGTTAATGTCTGGTGAACAATTAGCCCAAGTAAAAACAGCTTTTATTGCTAAAAATGGTCAAACAGTTTTTTTAGAAGGCAATATCAACTGTAAATTTGCTCATGGTGTACCAGTAGCAACTAGAGGGATTTTTCGCAATATTACCCAGCGAGTTGCTTTAGAAATAGCATTGCAGCAACAGCAAGCACAGACAGAACAATTCTGGCAAGCAAGGATACCAACATCTAACACTATTAAATCATCAATAGACGATGCAGCTACAGATTTAATCAACGTGACTGTTTTATGTGCAGATATTTTTGGGTTAAATGAAATTGCTGCTTCTGGAAGTGCGATGCAATTAGTTAATTTACTTTGCCCAATTTTTGCAGCTTTTGACCGTCTCTGTAATCGTTACGGTTTAGAAAAAGTTAAAACTATCAATGAAGCCTATATAGTCATTGGCGGATTACCCACAGAACGCCCAGATCATACCCAAGCTATAGCCCAAATGGCGTTGGATATGCAAGCGGCGATCGCCACATTTAATCTAGAAAATCAACAAAACCTGAAAATTTGCATTGGTATCCATACTGGAGTTGTTACAGCAACAGCAGTTGGTTTAATAGACACTATCAATATTGCTAGAGTCCTCCAAACTCAAAGTTTAGCTGATACAATCCAAGTCAGCGCCACGGCTTACGAAGAAATACATAATGAATTTGTCCTAGCACCACATAATGAAATAGAAATTTCCCATCAAAAGAAAATAACAACATATTTATTACGTGGACAAAAAAAGGAATAGGGATTGAGGTTGGATAAATTCTTTTCTAGCCTCTAACCCCTAACCTCTAGCCTCTACTTATGGACTATTCGGAATTAGTCTACCGCAAGGATAAGTTGCAACACCTTGTTCTGCATCTCCAACCACAGCCGCAGGTACTTTGTCAGATGGTTGCGTTTTAGCTGCGAGATAATCTTTTTGCAGTGTGGCTAACATTGTTTCCCGTTGATCGTACAACCGTTTTAACGGCCGAGGCGAACATTGATTTAATGTATATGCTGTCACTAACGGTAAAGCGATCGTGCTATCGGTATAACAAACAATTGTGCTGGGTAACTCTTCTGGGTCAATTTTACCCCAGCTTACTGCTTCTGATGGAGTCGCCCCAGACAAACCACCAGTATCAGGACGCGCATCAGTAAACTGGACAAAGAAATCATGTCCGCGTTCTTCTAACCCTAGTACTTCATGAATTTGCGGTTGAGTTTGCAGTAAGAAGTTTTTGGGACTACCACCACCCAGAATCACCGCCGCACTTTTACCATCTGTTTCTCTGGCATTGTAAGCGATCGCAGCTGTCTCATTCACATCAATAGCAGGATCTAAAATTAATTGCGAACCTTCTAACGCCAAAGCTGCAACGTTCATCCCAATCGAACTATCTCCAGGGGAAGAAGTGTAAATCGGTACACCACACTCGTAAGCCGTCGCCAGCAAACAAGAATGCTGCACACCCAATTGCTTTTCCACTTCCCGCACATACTTACCTAAAAGATAATGAAACTCTGCTGTTCCCATCCGCTTTTGGAAAGGTTCGGCTTGCAAAATCTTGCGAATAAAAGCATCGGTTTCTAACAATACATCGTAGCCAAATACAATGTCATAAATGCGGATAGTACCTTCTTCCCGCAGTTTGACATCATCCACAAATGGATTACCTGCAAATAGCTCAAACCCTAAGCCATAGTGCATATCATGGTATAAATTCGCCCCAGTGCTAATCATCCAGTCAATGAAACCGTTACGAATGAGGGGTGCTAATGCAGAAACCCCAAATCCGGCTGGTGTCATCGCACCAGAAAGACTAACTCCCACCGTTACACCATCTTGAAATACATCTTTACTCAGCAATTGACAAACTTCCCGCAGACGTGCTGAGTTGTAGGCTGTGAAGTAATTATTGATTAAGTCAACTACCCCAATATTAGATGGTATGGGTGTAGGTGCGATTTTTTGACCACGCTGTTTTGACATTTTGCACTCCCGAACAGTAAACGCGCCGAATCTAATGTTATAGCAAAGTGCTGAGTTCTGAGTGCTGAGTGCTGAGTAGAAACCCAGTCATTTCAAGGTTTGGAGTAATCAATACTGTCCTCATCTATGTGATTACGAGTATCATTATGTTTCAGCAAATTCTTGCATCGTTTTAGTGTATAAATCGAATGCACTTTGCCCAAAACAGACGAAAATCACTTGTTCTAAGGAGTTTGACTGTGAAAAAAAACTTTTTGACCGTTGCGATCGCAATTTTACAGGCGCGTTCCATCGGGAAACCATAAACACCTGTACTAATAGCCGGAAACGCAATAGTTTTAATTTCGTATTGTGCTGCTAAAGCTAAACTATTACAGTAACAACTAGCTAGTAACTCATCCTCTCTATAATTTCCGCCTTTCCACACTGGCCCAACTGTATGAATTACCCATTTTGCTGGTAGGTTATAACCTTTGGTAATTTTCGCTTCACCAGTTTCGCAGCCTCTTAACTGACGACATTCTTCCCACAGTCCTATACCTGCTGCACGATGAATAGCACCGCAAACACCGCCACCAGGCATTAGTTCTTCGTTAGCAGCATTAACAATTGCATCTACCGATAACTGAGTAATATCACCCTGAATAATTTCTATCAGACTCATATTTGATTTTGGAAATACAAGTAGGATGTTTTAGCGACAGCGTAACACATCTACCGCAAGGCTTTTGATGCGTTACAGCTTACTCATGGACTAACACAGCTAAATTAAAATTCTATCCGCGTTTATCTGCGTTCATCTGCGGTTAATTTTTTCACAACTTAGCGTAAAGTTCTGAAATTGTTAGCCAGTAACCATTTTCAATATTATCAGTTATTAATAACAATACCCAAAAATTCTTAATAAAGTTGAGGATATAACTCTCGTCAAAGCTACTACAAAACTTTATATTAAAAATGCTTTAATAAAACTATTGAATTATTGATAATAGCCGTAAAATTAAACTTCTATGACTAATAATTGTAATAAATTTTCAACCATTATTATCAAATAAATTAGAAATTTACTGTCATTTTAGATAAAATCTCTGCGCCTTATCCCATCAGTAACGTCTTGTATAGCAATCGTAGAGCATTTATAAACATCTCTCTCCCTTGTCCTCTTTGTCTCCCTTGTCCCCCTTATCCACCACATTCCTATTTCCTCTAGTCGTTACTTTGATAAAATGCTGATGAGTCAAGATACACCAGACGAATTAGAATCAGATAAAGAAATCGAACGCTTGATTGATGAAGTAATGTCCTCATCCATAAATAATGATTCTAAGCTGACTGATGAGCAGTATCGCCGTAAGATGCAGCGCCGTAAAGAAATCCAAGATCGGCGGATAGCACAAGCTGTCCCAGAGAAGGGTTTAATTATTGTTCATACTGGGAACGGTAAAGGCAAAACCACGGCGGCGTTAGGAATGGTGATGCGATCGCTTGGTCATGGCTATAAAGTAGCGATCGTCCAATTCATCAAAGGCGCGTGGGAACCCTCAGAAAAACGAGTGTTCAGTGATTGGGAAGACCAAATTGAGTTTCACGCAATGGGTGAAGGTTTTACCTGGGAAACTCAAGACCGCGATCGCGACCTCGAAAAAGCACAAGCAGCTTGGGAAAAATCTTTAGAATATATCCGTAACCCAGACTTTCATCTGGTGCTGTTAGATGAAATTAATATTGCTTTAAAAATGGCTTATTTACAAATAGAAGAAGTTTTAGCAGGTTTAGCAGAGAAACCGCCTCATAAACACGTAATTCTCACGGGGAGAGGCGCACCCGCAGCTTTAATTGAACGTGCAGACTTAGTAACAGAAATGACATTAATTAAACATCCCTTCCGTGACCAAGGCGTAAAAGCGCAACCAGGAATCGAATTCTAATTAGGTGTGAAACCTGAAGTCTGAAATGTTTTATTACATCAAAAATTTCTTACTTCAGATTTCATACTTCATATTTCTATATTGCATTTTGACACATCTGTAGAATGCGGCGATCGCTAGGACTGATAGATTGAATGGGATGATAATCTTGTAATGCTACAGAGTAAGCATAATTATTGAATTCATCATCAGAAACCGATGGAATTGTACTAGTTGTAGCCACATCTGATGCACTCACTTCATCTGGGGAGCCATTCACAGTCATTGCTAACTCACCAGATTTGTCAATTGTGCCTTGAAAACAACTAAACTCAGAACTAGGCATATATAAAGCACCAACTACTTTACCTTGCCGTTTCTGAAAGACGATATAACCTTGACCGATTTGGTTTGGTGTTGGTGTTTGTCCATAAAGATATACCCCATCTCTGGTGGGAATATTTCTTTGAGATATTACTCCAGATTCTTTACCAGCTTTTTGATATTTGATAGGCGATAAATCTCTAGATTCTGGTTCGATAATTTCACCTTCAAAAGCTACTGTTCGCTGTTGGGTTCGCTGTTCCCGAATTTCTCTCAACCGCGACAACAAAGAATTATCAGAACTAACATAGTGATGATTTGTTAACCTAGAAAAATCACCATTCAAAGATGCGGAATTTGTTACATTTTGTAACTGTTTGCTGAATACAGGTTTAGTCTGCTCACTAACAACACCAACGGTTAAAACTAAGCCAACAATAGAAATTGTTAACTGCCGAGGGGATAAGAATTTAGAAATATTGTTAAGCACCCGACCACTCCTGTTACGAAATTAACTGTCTCCTCTACGACTCACTTAAACCATAACCAATTGTTTATCGTTCAAGGTTCTGTCGATGGTTTGATTTAAATGTCTCAAAATAAAAACTCGTCAAAAAAAGAAGCTTTTTAGAATATTTGACGATAATTTCACATTATCACCACTTAAATAAATGACTCTTCACCCAACAGAATCACCCAATCGGGTGATGTAAATCTGAAATGCAATCTTTCGATGATTTTTGAGAGCTTCTCCTTTACAAATATTGATATTTTGCTCACTGATTGATTTAACTATAATTAGCTACAACAGCCAAGCTCTGCATTCCGCAAACGATGAAAATTTGATGTGTCGGGTGTAGAGTGACGGAAAAGCAGAGGCTAGAGGCTAAGGAAATTACTTGTATGATATTTGCTGACAAAACTACTGAACTGTTAACAACTCCACCTTTAGAAAACGGCGACAAACTCACCCGTGCGGAATTTGAGCGCCGCTACCACGCTATGCCGTATCTCAAGAAAGCAGAATTGATTGAAGGAGTTGTTTACGTGGTATCCCCATTAAGAATCAAAAGTTATGGAGAACCCCATGCCTACATTATCGCTTGGTTAGGAGTTTATAAAGCAGCGACACCAGGCGTAGGTTGTGCAAATAATACCACTGTTTTATTAGATTCTGATAACGAACCACAACCAGACGCACTACTCAGAGTCGAACAAGGTGGACAGTCACGAATTACCGAAGAAGATTATCTGGAAGGCGCACCAGAATTAATTGTTGAGATTGCTGCTTCTAGTGCTTCCTATAATTTGCATGAAAAACTAAAAGTCTATCGCCGCAATCAAGTTCAAGAATATTTAGTATGGCGAGTTTACGATCGCCAATTTGATTGGTTTAGATTAAATGAGGGTGAGTATATTCAACTTACACCGAATTCAGATGATGTTATTTGCTCTCTAGTTTTTCCGGGTTTATGGTTAGCAAAGTCAGCATTGTTATCAGGAGACTTAGCTCAAGTATTAGCCACTTTACAACAGGGATTATCTACCCCAGAACATCAGACTTTTGTTGAAAAGTTATCTAGTTAACATCCAAACTAAAATTCCGAGTATTACATCCACTGGTGGTAAGGGATAATCCGTCAAATCAATGGTGACATTCTGCTCTGTTAATTGCAGAAACCGCCAAGCAGTACCATTAGTCACACTGCCATAAATTGTAGAAATAGCTTGATTATTAATTTCATTAAATTTTTGTGCTGCAATCATTTCAGCAATGCACTGACCAATACCACTATTCAAATCTGCTTTTTTCGCTTCAATAATAACAACGGCTGGTGCTTCAATTTCTAGCTGTTCTGGAGAACGACTTAACAGAAAATCACAAACTCCAGTCAATCCTAAAGCGGGAACTACAGTAAAGTCAGCACCAGAAAATAAACTAATTTTTCTCTGTAAAATCTTACGTACTTCTAATAAAACTGGACTTATTATGAATTCCGAACGGGCTTTTTCACTGCCTGTTGCTATAGCTAATGGCAAGCTTTCTGCCAAAAAATTAGACAGGGTATCACTAGCAGCAATTGGTTTTATTTCTGGCAAAAACTTTTCACCTTCAATGGTGTTTATGCCAAAGGTTTGTTTGACTTTTCTGATAGTAAAGTCACTGTATGGCATAAGTTATTCTTTCCCTGGATGATGTAAACTTAAAGCTCAATTTAACCAACGCCAAAACCAGTATACTGCCTCACCAATGGTTCATGAAATGCTAGTACAATATCTTCTTTCGGAACTCCTAGCTTAACTAATTCATTAGCCAGACCAATTTCAGTACCGTCATGCTGTATCCAAATTTTGTCATTCTTGATATCAATGTGTAAAACACAGCCGTGGTGCCGTCGTCTATTTTTCCAACCAACATACATCAATTGATAGTGGTTGCAAACGGTATCAAAAATTAATTGCTGTTCGATTTCATCTTTGGCTGAATCTAGATTGGCATATTCTGTTATGGCTTGTTGGATATATTTTTGATATTGCTCTAGCTTTTCCATTCTACAATTACCTCCTGAATTGGATCATAAATTATTAATTTAAGTTGATAACGTTGAATAACTGTTTTGATAACCTGTAACTGAAAAAAAGCTTGATAAACTCCGATTTGAGAGGGTCATTCGTAATTATCCATCCTTCTTTTTCTAACCCTTTCTTAACCGCATCATGAAAAATATCTTTAGCAGCCATTAACTTAAAATATAGTGATTTTACCCAAATAATAATACAAAGATTACAGGCGATCGCACCTTAATTTTGGCACAAAAAAATCGCCCCCTGAATTCAGGAGGCGCATCACCGTTATTTAATTATTAACTAGCAACGTATTCTTTGACGTTGGCGCGGCGGCGGCGCAGATGAGCTAAGGCTTGATGTTCGAGTTGACGAACACGTTCGCGGCTGAGATTTAATCGCTCACCTACTTTTGCCAAAGACAATTCATTTCCATCCTCTAAACCAAAGCGCAGGGCTACGACTTCCCTCTGTTGGGGTGTGAGTTCGGCGAGCAGGGTGTTGAGGTCTTGGCGCAAGAACTCTTGGGTGGTGTAATACTCTGGTGATGGGCCTTCGTCTTCCAACATTTCTTGCAGTTCGGTGTCTTGGTTATCACCAACACGCACATCTAAAGAAACTGGTTGACGTGCCATATTCAGATATTCCCGAATTTGCGCTGGTTCTAATTCCAGTTCTTTGGCAATTTCCGCAGGTGTCGGAGAACGGCCTAAAGTCTGAGCTAGTTCGCGCTGCACTTTTTTGATTTTGTTCAGTTTTTCGGTAATATGAATCGGTAAGCGAATGGTACGGCCTTGTTGAGCGATCGCACGGGTAATTGCTTGGCGAATCCACCAGTAAGCGTAGGTTGAGAATTTATAGCCGCGTGTGGGGTCAAATTTCTCTACGCCTCGTTCTAACCCAAGTGTTCCTTCTTGGATTAAATCGAGAAATTCCATGTTACGCTTTTGGTATTTCTTCGCGATCGCTACTACCAAACGCAAGTTCGCCTCGATCATTTTTTGCTTGGCGCGTTTACCTTGAGCTACCGTTTGTTTGACATCGGTTTCTGATTGTTTTACATGGTTCGCCCATTCTGGTAAGCTTGGTTCGCGGTGCAATTTTTTCGCCAAAGCTTCTTTTGCTTCGACCAGTGTCATCATTTGTTGCACCTGCTTCCCATAGACAATTTCTTGCTCACGGGTTAGCAGTGGCACACGACCAATTTCCCGCAGATAGGTTCGCACCATATCAGCCGTGAATTTGGTGTTCAGGTTTTCGGTTTGGGTGTTAACAGTAGGCATTGGTGCGTTGTCCTCTACTCCGTAAACACAATGAATCTTTAATAACTAAAAAAATTAATTAGGAAAGGCTATCTATAAAAACCGAACTCAGGTGGTTTCTAGGGATGGCTGATTTAGAAATTTGTTCCCTCTGCTCCTCTACTTGCTGCTCCCTCGTTCTGGCTTCCATAGCTGATGAACGGCTATATAAGAATAATTCAGTTCACATACTTGAGATTCCAGAAGATGAGTGTTTGAGATAGGTTCCCCCTACCCTTCCTAAATTGTTAGGTCTTTTTAAAAGCACACTGGGTTGTTTTCAAGAATTCTTCTTTATCTTCAGTTGCAAACAGCTGCTGGTAAATCCGAAGTCGGTATGAGTTTTACTTGCTTTTATCTTAGGACAAATCAGGCGGATAGTAAAGTAGTCTACAGAAGGAGAAGATTATAATCCAAAAGTAGTTAATTACAAAAAAATTTAAACTTCCTTAGAGTGCTTACTATATCTATAGTGACGGCAAAATCCCCTCTTATGTTGCCTATCGTTAGGGAGAAAACCGAACTCTCTAGGCATATTTTTGGAGGGATGTTACGAATGGAAGTCTGAAGTATGAATTGTGACGTATAAAGTGTGAAGTTTCGTCATCATACTGAAAATTCAACGCTCCAGCCCTAAAAGCCATATCGTTATACATCAAATTCCAGATTTGGTAAGTCTTTCAACTTTTTTCCTCATACTCATTTCATACTTCAGACTTCATACTTCCGACTTTTTAAAATCCCAAATCAGCTTTAGCTAGTTCTGCTGCGGCGAATACTTCTGCGTCTGGCTTTTCGTCCCAAGCCGGATCACCGATTTCGGCATAGAAAGTAGCATCGTAAGGACGAGTACGCACCACTACTGGCATGGGAACAGCATGACCTAAAATCAAGGCTTGTTGCTTGGAGTCTAATTTCGCCAGTACTGATCGCAGCCCACCTGCGCCAGATACACCCGTAAAAATGGCATCGATGTCTTTTTCGTCGTTGAGTAAGGCTGTGATTCGAGTACCAATCTGGGACATAACTTCATTATCTATCCCCGACGGTCGTTGATCAACTACTAGCAACGTTACGAAATATTTCCGCAGTTCCCGCGCGATCGTGCCGAAGATGGTACTTTGGACAATGGCCGGGTCAAGAAAACGATGCGCTTCTTCAATGGTAATCATCAAAGGTGTGGGGCGATCGTTGGGGTTTTTGCTTTGCAAGAATTTATCAGCTTTGCGGACATAATGCTCATGGATACGTCTGGTGATCATATTTGTCACCAACATATAAGAGAGCATATTGGACTGGGAACCAAATTCTACCACTACATTCTTACCAGCCTCTAGAGATTGTAAGATTTTATTAATGTAGTTTTGGGGGCAAACTGCCCGCATATACTTCAAACCGTCTAGGCGCAAGAGTTTCCGTTGCAAAGCCATAATTGAGCCTTTGTGTCCCCGCTTTTCTTCACAGAACATTTCGATTTCTTCATTCGTCATGTTCAGCAGTTGCACAATCCAAGCTTTGTTGAATTCACTATAGAGAATGTTGGCGTTATCTAGTGCGGCTTCTGAAAGTCCTAAATCGCGGCTACATAATTTAATATCTTCAACTTCGATTTGTTCATAACTGAGATATAGTTCTTGAGAGTCGCGCACACCCCGCCGCTTAGTTGATTCAGGATCAAGGGTGTACACTTCAACTTTCCCCGGAAATAATTGCTTTAACCCTTTAACAGTATTGACATTTTTACCTTCCGCGACGGCTTCCCAACCGTATTCTGAGTGCATATCAAAGATCAAGTTTACTGCCGCGTTTTTGCGAATCACACCAGCCAACAACAAGCGGGTGAGAAAGGATTTACCTGTCCCAGATTTACCAAAAACGCCGTTGCTGCGTTCAACGAACCGATTTAAATCAATGCACACAGGTACATCCATATCTAATGGTTTACCGATGGCAAAATTCTTTCTTTGGATGTCATCTTCCCAACCAAAGACGCGGCGAAAATCTTCTTCACTCGCGTCAAAAACCTGACTAAAGTGACTGGGAATAGTTTTGACTGGAAGTAATTCCATCGTCGTACTAGTTTGGGGTTGAAATGAAGCCAAACCCGTAGTTGATGGGACAAAAGGATTTGCAGATTTGCCGTTAGTGGAAGAAAAAGACTCATTAGATTCGGGGGTAAACATCAACATCGGCGCTAAGGCGATGGTTCCATAAGTACCACTTCCGGCTAAGACATCTCGTAAAAAAGTGTCTTCCCAACTGGGCGGATTAGCAATAATCCGGGCGTTAGCTGTGCCGAGGGATACATCTGTCAGCATACAGAAAAACCGCGATCGCATCCCTTGAACAACTAAAAACTTACCCACCCGCATATCTTCTACAGAAATATCCGGGTGTAGTCTTACTTCTAATCCACCAGTTAGTGAGCCTTGGATTACCGAACCTAATGGTTTTACCAATTTGTCATTTGTCATTGGTTAATGGTCAATGGTCAAGAGTCAAAAGTCAATGGTCATTTGTCATTTATTCTTCTCCTCGCCACCACATCCTCTATTTCTTTTACTCAGCACTCAGCACTCAAAATTAATCAATTTGAATCGAAGTTGGTGCTGAACCAGCAGGAGAAGCACCGATTAATGGCTTACGAAATTGAGCATAAAGGCGATCGCGCCATTCAAAGAATAATTGATAATCGGGGTTATTTGCTATGCTTGGCACTCCTTGACCTCTTAAACTGGCGGGTAAATCTAGATAAGCGCCTTCGGGGAACTTCAATAATATTGATAAACCAGCCACGGCTAAGTCAGCTAAAGTTGGTTCATCGCCTGTGAGATAAGGACTATCTGTCAATAATAAAGTTAGTGCTTCTAGGTCTTGTTTTAAATCAGCGATCGCTGCTTTCACCACATCTGGGCTATATCCTACACCCAAACCCAAGACTGTCAAAATATCACTGGGTACGCCTTCAACTAAATTGCGGAATATATCTGGTGTTGATGTGGGTAATAAGGATTTGCGAAAATTTTGATTCTGACTAATCGCTGCAAAAAGAGCTTTTCTACCTTTAATCCCGATTGATTCATCTGCCCATTCTTCAATTAATAAGGTTAAAGCTTTTTGCTTGGGATTTTGTGGTATGAGTGGGCGTTCTGGATATTTTGCGTCTACATACTTAGCTATTTCTGTAGAATCAACAATATAGCGATTACCATCCTTTAATACTGGCACTTGTCTTTGACCAGTCAGCCGAAATAATTCTATTTGTCCAATACCGGGTGTGACTTCAATTTTCCGATACTCTAAACCTTTGTAATCGAGAATTAACCGCACTTTTTCTGAGTATTGCGACAGTTCCCATTGGTATAATTCCAGCATATTATATCTCTGATCACTGAGGGAGAAAATAACTCTCTAATTTTATCTTCACTTCTCGAAAATTTGGCAAGTAAAAATAAAATCTCTCCTAGAAATATGGCTATAAGCGGTAATTTTGGCTAATAGATTTTGAGGAAATTTTTAATTTTTCTGGTCAATATTTTGCAGGGTGAGCTATTCTTCTAAATTAGATAAGTTATTCTGTATCATATCCCCGACCTATTATAGAAGTGAAATATCTATAATCGTTCCTGAATGATTTGCAAATTTGCCACTTCTGCTATTAATATATTTATTTGCTGACAGATGAATAGTACAAAAGATAAAGTTTATCTTAAAAATCTTCCTTTTCAGGTTAGATTTTTTGGGTAGCAAAGTGATATAAGTCTTTATGTAAACTGTGATAAATCAAAACAAACAAAATTTATGAAGGGGAATTACAGCAAGTTATTGACTAATATAGCAAGTATGGCAGGATTAGCAGGGATGAGTTTCCTTGTTACTTTACCATCACAAGCTAAAGAAGTACTAAACCCTAGCCCCAGCATTTTTAGCGAAGCTCCTTACAATCGCAGTCAACGAGTACAGGCAAATGTTAGTTATACACCTGTTCAGCCTGCGATCGCCACAGATAAAAACAACGCTCGTACCAGAACTGTAGTTGCTCAAAAAACCCCAAACAGAGGTTTAAATCCTCGCCCCAGCATTTTTAATGAGCCTCCCTATAACCGTGGTAGTCAGACTGAACCAACTCCTACCACACCACCAGCAGAAATACCCGCTCAACCTCCCGCAACAGAAGTACCAGCTACTGAAACACCAGTGCCATCTTCCACCAACGAAACCAGCGATTCTAAAAAAACAGTTGTCGCACTGGCAGAATCGAGCAATTCTTTTAAAACCCTGACAGCAGCTTTAAAAGCGGCTGGATTGATAGATACTTTACAAGGTGCAGGGCCTTTCACCATTTTTGCGCCAACGGATGCTGCCTTTGCTAAATTACCCCAAGAGGCTTTAAAAGACTTGTTAAAGCCAGAAAACAAAGAAGTGTTGGTGAAAATCTTGACTTACCATGTTGTGCAAGGCAAGGTATTGTCTTCTGATTTGAAATCTGGTCAAGTTACTAGTCTGCAAGGAGATCCCATTGCTGTGAAAGTTGATGAAAATGGGGTACTAGTCAATGATGGCAAAGTAATTCAGCCAGATATTCAAGGCAGTAACGGTGTAATTCATGCCATTGACAACGTGATTTTACCTCCTAGCCTGTAGTTTCCAGGGTGTTAAGACTGGGTATAAGAGTATAAGAGTGTGGGGTGTAGAAAGCTACAAATTTCCACCTCACACCTTATACATTGTTTTCTGTCCATTCTTGAGTGATCGCAATTAACTTAGTTAAATCCTGAGCTAAGTTAGCTGTTTTTGCAGATGTCTGTTGTGAAGTAGTAGCAAATTCCCGCAGAGATTGATTAACAAATGTAGCAATTTCTACTTGATTGACAGTAGTTTGCATCAGTTGTTGCAGTAGTATGTTTATTTGTTGACTTTTGGTGGTAATTTGGTTGAGTGCTGGGTGAAGAGATGCGATCGCTTGTTGTTCTTCTAAACCCATTAACCAGTAAATTTCACTAAATAGTTCTTGCACACACCGCAAAATTTCTTGCATCCCACTAGCTAAGGCCTGAGTTTGCTGATTTGCATTAGTCACAGCATCCATCTGGCTAATTACCTGACAAGAAAGAATATCTACCACAGTTTGCTGCTCTTGCAATAACTGAGATACTTGGGCTTGCAATGTGCCTTGACGCAGATTTTGCTGTTGCAAAGCAGATTCTACCGATTGATATGCTTGCTCTACTTGCTCTAACAACCTTGCATGATCAAGGGCAAATCCAACCTGCATCGCTAACTGAGCAAACAAATCAATTTCTGGCTGTTGCCAATCTCGTGGCGCAGCACATTGATGGGCAATTAATAAGCCAAATAATTGGTCATCTTTGAGTATCGGTGCAACTAAATTGGCTTTCACTGCAAAAGGCTCTAACTGGCTGATATGACAAGCACTCAAATCGGCTTTGTAAATATCATTAATTGCCTTGACTCGACCTGCTCTGTATTGGTCTACATAGCCTTCCACAAAACAAGGGTCTTTAATTTTGGCACGCAACGCTTTTGGGAAACCGGGAACTACAGCTTCCGCAATCACTGTTCCGTACCAATTAGCGTCAAAACCATAAATCATTACCCGGTCTGTACTCATGGCTTTGCGAATTTCTTCAACGGTAGTTTTCAACACATCTTCTTCGTTGAGTGATTGGCGGATTTTGCGGGTAATATCTACCATTAGCTGCGTGCGTACCCCTTCAGCATCAATGCGTTGGAGTAATCTGGCATGGTCAAGGGCATATCCCACCTGCATAGCTAACTGCGTAACTAAATCAATCTCGGTTTGTTGCCATTCTCGCGGTGCAGCGCAGTGATGGGCAATCAATAAACCGAATAACTTGTCATCTTTGAGTATCGGTGCAACTAAATTAGCTTTAACGGCGAAAGGTTCTAACTGACTGATGTGACAAGCACTCAAACCTGCCTTGTAAATATCATTAATTGCCTGGACTCGACCTGTTCTGTACTGCTCTACATAACCTTCGGCAAAGCAAGGGTCTTTAATTTTGGCACGTAACGCTTTCGGGAAACCTGGAACTACAGCTTCCGCAATCACTGTCCCGTACCACTCGGCATCAAAACCATAAACCATTACTCGGTCTGTACTGAGGGCTTTGCGAATTTCTTCAACGGTGGTTTTCAGTACATCTTCTTCATTCAGCGATTGCCGAATTTTGCGGGTAATATTAATTACTAAATAGGCTTGGTCGGCTCTTTTGTCTATTTGTTCTATAAGTCTGGTATGGTCAAGGGCATATCCTAGTTGGGTAGCGACTTGAGCAAATAAATCGACTTCAGCCTGTTGCCAAAATCGAGGTGCAGAACATTGATGACCAATGAGCAAGCCAAATAGCTGATGATTTTTGAGGATGGGTGCAACTAAGTTGGCTTTAATGCCAAATCTTTCTAACAAACCAATGTGACAATCTGTCAGGTTAGCTTGGTAAATGTTATTGATGGCGCGGACTCTTCCTTGGCGGTACTGTTCGATGTATCTTTCTTGAAAGCAAGGATCGCTAACAGTCGCCCATAATATCTTGGGTAAACCGGGTGCGGCTGATTCTTCTAAAAATGTGCCATTCCAATTAGAGTCAAAGTGAAAAATCACCACACGGTCGATTCGCAAAGCTTTTCGCACTTCTTCCACTGTAGTTCTGAGCAAGTCTTCTTGGGAAAGTGCTTCCTGCATTCGGCGAGTCAGGTTAATTAATAACTGAGAACGTTCAGTTTCCGTTTCTTGTTTAGAGAGTAAGGCGGGTAACTGGAGTTGTAGCTGGTTAATGTTGGCTTTGAGTGCGACTAATTCATCTTGTTCTGGAATATCAGTTTGTGTTTCTATTTCTTCTCGACGACTTAATCTATTGACTAAGACTGTGGAAATTTCCGCCGCCGATAGAACTGGTCTTGTGAGACGCTGAGAAAGCAAATATGCGATCGCACCTGATATGACAGCAATGATCCCAGTTTTCCATAATAAAGATGTTTGATACTGCCTGAGTCTAGTTTCTGCTATAGCTAAATCTGCGGAATTGACTGAGTTTGCTTGCTGAATTTGTTGTGTAATTGACTGGCTGCCAAGGTAGCTGGCTGCACCGATACCTAACACTGGTAATATACTCAGTGCGATCGCCCAACCAGTAACTTTCAATTTTAAACTCCAAGGCAACAGTGACTGAAGACGACCGTAAGAATTGTTACTGTTTACACTATGACGATGAAAATTACTAACTCTGGTTAGAGTAGGGTCAACTTCGGTATTCACAATATGAATAATGGGTTTCTTGGTAGAACGCTGAGTCATGAATAAAATCTTTCCTCAATTGACTGGACTGTTACTTAGAGCAAGTTACAGGTGAGATAATTTAAAGTCTTGTGGTGCCTAAGTTTATTTGTCTTATTGATATTCTTGACACCATAATTATTGGTATAAATTAATAAGTAAGTAGGAAGTATATAGATCCGACTCTATTTGAAAAATCAAGATTACTGGAAGTAAAGATAATAATACTTTTGTCAAGCAAGAATTTTGCTAAATTTTTAAATATTTGTGCCAAATTTATCAGCTTAGTCAAGCAATTTGCTCAACACAACTTTACAAATCATTGTTTAAATTGTACGCCTGATGTGAATTCTATTGGAGTTTGTTATGAAAAACTTCCAATCGAAAAAGTATCCTATCTGTCAGGGATAAGGGAGGGGAGACAAGGAGGATAAAGGAGACAAGGGAGGTTTGGAGTACTGCTGATGCAGAAAATGTATTGATGTTGCGATTAATGCTATTTACGATCTGGCAAAATCTTCTAAGAAAGTAAAATATTTAGAGAAAATCAAAGAAACCGTAGAGGCTGATTAACAGTAATAATAAGGCAGTGAGGCGAGAAACTTGGGCTTCTGGTGAGGGTGCGATCGCTTCTCGGACTAACATAGAAATAGCTGCTCCAATGGCATAACTCAAGCATAAGAGCATATAAGGTAGTTCTTGGGTAAACCCCCAAATACCGAGCAGTAATAACGTCAGCAATAGCATGACAAACTCGATAAATCGGGCTGGTTCGTATTGACTAGACAGAAACACACTGTTGAACCAAAAGCGCCAAAATCTCATACTCAATCAAGCAAATAAATTTCAGGGCGCAGTACTACACGCCCCTACTTTTTATTTTCGGGCAAAACTAGCGCACACCCGTTTTAATTTGTCCTGTGCCGTTTTTCTTTGCAGAATCTTCTTCTGGCAACTCTACGCCAAAAACGCGAGCAAAAGCTTTTTCCACTTTGTAGCCAGAATCAATCGATTCTAGAGGATCTTTCCGCAACCTGTGACGCAAGCACAAAGTAATCACGCGGCGGATATCATCAAGGGTGACTTCGGTGCGTCCTTCAAAGGCGGCTATGGCTTTGGCTGCACGGTTGGTAACAATGTCACCCCGTAAACCATCCACATCTAACTCTGAACAAACTTCAGAAATTTTCACCCGCAAATCATACTCAATTTTCACCTCTGGTAACAGCTTTTGAGCATTGACTACTTTTTGTTGTAGAGCTTCTTGCTCAGTTTTATGCTGCTCTAAAAATGCTGGCGGGTTTTGGTCAAATTCCGAGCGTTGTTCGACAATTTGCACCCGCAATGCTGGTTCTTTGACTGTGTGAATTTCGGCGTGCATTCCAAAACGGTCGAGTAGCTGGGGACGTAATTCACCTTCTTCCGGGTTTCCCGAACCAACAAGCACAAACCGCGCTGGGTGACGGATGGAAATACCTTCCCGTTCTACGGTGTTCCAGCCACTAGCTGCCGAGTCGAGTAACACGTCTACGAGGTGGTCATCAAGCAAGTTGACCTCATCCACGTAGAGAATACCACGGTTAGCTTTCGCCAGCAGTCCTGGTTCAAAAGCTTTCACACCCTCAGACAAAGCTTTCTCGATGTCGATAGTACCGCATACCCGGTCTTCTGTAGCGCCCAAAGGCAGGTCTACCATTTGCACCTTTCTATGGTCTACAGGAACATCTCCACCTTGTGCTACTGTTTGGCGGACTTCATCGCTCATCAAGTCGGGGTCGCTGGGGTGACTATTGAAGGGGTCATTAGCAACTACAGGGATTTCTGGCAACAAATCCGCTAACGCCCGGATAGTAGTTGTCTTGCCGGTACCGCGATCGCCCATAATCATGACACCACCGATTTTGGGATCAATCACGTTCAACAGCAGCGCCAGTTTCATTTCTTCCTGGCCCACAATTGCCGTAAATGGAAATACCACGCGACGCGCACTTGCCGTGGATTGAGCAGTTGGAGTCACTAAATTACCTTAATAATTTTTTTTATTACAGTTCTTTATTGTGCCACAGTTGGGGGCGGGGGGAATAGGGAATTGAGAGTGGGGAGTTAGGGGCAGGGGAGAAAGAGTTTTTCTGATTCGCCGGATATAATATTAGGCTGATGGAATTACTCTGTGTTTGACTAATTTGGTAATTGGTCAGGGTCTATTCCTAATGCTCTTAATTGTGCAGCTAATTGTTCAGCCCTTTGTTCTGCCGTTTGGGCGCGTTCTTCGGCAATTAAGGCACGTTGTTCAGCAGCTTGAGCGCGTTCTGCACCTGTAGGCAAAACATTTCCGTCAATATCACACCAACGCAGCCAAATATCTTGTTTACCCTCAAACACACCTTCCCAGAGAGTTAAACCTAAACCAACTTCTGCTAACCAACTCGTGTCCATTTCAACATAATGTCTAACTGCTAACTGATAAGTGCGTAGTATCTCATTTCCTAAAAGTTGCAGTGGGTCAAAAACAGCGTAATAACCTACAGCCATTCGGGCATAGTCCTGCAACTTACTACCTAATTCATTCCCTTCGCGGTTAGAAACAATTTCAATTACGACATCAGGGGCTTTCCCAAACTCCCAGGTAAAATAAGTACGATTTTTCTTTTCCCGCCAGTCGTCTGGCATAGTCACATCCAAGCTCAAGAAGACATCTGGGACTAAAGGTGGTAAACCAATACTATAGAAAACTCCTACATTAGCAGCTACAATAAATCTTTCGGAACCTGTGGGATGATTCCAAGAGGTGTATAAAACTTCGGTTAACAAACGCTGTTGTTTTTCTGAGCGAAAGTTATCCACAGGTGTATCATCTTCAATAACGATGTGGCTGATGTCTGGTGCGGGAGCTAGGTTTTCTGATGATACAGCTTCTTGAACCATATAAAGCGATCGCCTCCTCCATCAGTTAGTCTTTTCTATACTTTAATAGAATAGAAACAGAAACCAAGCATATTTAATCACGCTAATTAAGCACAATTCCCATGACCACTTCTAAACGCCGCTATCACATTACTACCTTCGGTTGCCAAATGAATAAAGCCGACTCAGAGCGCATGGCTGGCATTTTAGAAGACATGGGCTTTGAGTTTTCCGAAGATCCCAATAATGCAGATGTAATTCTCTACAATACTTGCACCATTCGAGATAACGCCGAACAAAAGGTATACTCTTATCTCGGCAGACAAGCCAAGCGCAAACACGAACAACCAGATTTAACATTAGTCGTTGCTGGTTGCGTCGCTCAACAAGAAGGCGAAGCACTACTACGCCGCGTCCCAGAATTAGATTTAGTTATGGGGCCACAACACGCCAACCGCTTAAAAGATTTGCTGGAATCAGTGTTTGGCGGTAATCAAGTTGTGGCCACTGAACCAGTCCATATTATGGAAGACATCACCCAGCCGCGCCGGGATAGTAAAGTTACGGCTTGGGTGAATGTGATTTATGGTTGTAACGAACGCTGTACTTATTGTGTAGTTCCAAACGTGCGTGGTGTAGAACAGTCCCGCACCCCCGAAGCCATCCGCGCCGAAATGGAAGAATTAGGCAGACAAGGTTACAAGGAAGTAACTTTACTCGGTCAAAATATTGACGCTTACGGTCGAGATTTACCAGGAGTCACACCAGAAGGACGACATCTGCACACCTTTACAGATTTACTTTATTACGTCCATGATGTGCCGGGAGTGGAACGCTTAAGATTTGCTACCAGTCACCCCCGTTATTTCACAGAAAGATTAATTCAAGCTTGTGCGGAATTACCCAAGGTATGCGAACACTTCCACATTCCGTTTCAGTCTGGGGATAACGATGTCTTAAAAGCGATGTCACGGGGTTACACCCACGAAAAATATCGCCGCATCATTGATACAATTCGCAAGTATATGCCGGATGCGTCAATTAGTGCAGATGCGATTGTTGGCTTCCCCGGTGAGACAGAAGCACAGTTTGAGAATACTTTGAAACTGGTTGAAGATATTGGTTTTGACCAATTAAATACAGCCGCCTATTCTCCGCGTCCGGGGACACCTGCGGCATTGTGGTCAAATCAACTGAGTGAAGAGGTAAAAAGCGATCGCCTACAAAGATTAAATCATTTAGTGGCAATTAAAGCCGCCGAGCGATCGCAGCGTTATTTTGGTCGCATCGAAGAAGTATTAGTTGAAGACCAAAACCCCAAAGACAAAACTCAAGTTATGGGACGCACAGGTGGTAATCGTCTCACATTTTTTACAGGCGATATTAATGAATTAAAAGGGCAATTGGTGAAAGTTAAAATTACCGAAATTCGTGCTTTTAGCTTGACAGGTGAACCCATAGAAGTGCGGCAAGCTTTGACAGTTTAATTAGGTGATGTTTTAATTAAAGATTCGATATTATTGGGATATGGAGTTCGAGTGGGATGAGTCTAAAGCTGCTACGAATTTAAAGAAACACGGAGTCAGCTTTGAAGAAGCTAAAACTGTTTTTGATAATCCGTTAGCTGTTATCTTTAATGATCAAACGCACTCTTCTATAAATGAGCAGCGAGAAATCATTATTGGTCACTCCAGACAAAATCGTTTACTGCTGATTTCATTCACCGAGCGTTCCAATAATATTCGTATCATTAGCGCCCGTTTAGCAACTCGAAAGGAATGTGAAAATTATGAACGAAACACCTTTTGAAGAATCACAAAATTCTGATGACGAACTTTTGGCTGAGTACAACTTTGATTACCAGAAAGCAAAACCAAACCGTTTTGCTAACCGTAGTGGAACACAAAGCCTAACAGTTGTAGTTTTGGATGAAGATGTAGCAAAAGTTTTCCAAACTCCTGAATCAGTTAACAAAGTTCTACGAGCATTAATTGAGTCAATGCCTCAAACACCCAAGAGCGAAACAGCTTAACATTTGTTACAGAAAACAACTTGTTAAGCATTAGGCTGCTACAGATGTATTTTTTGCTGCGGTCATTAATTTTCTTTTATATAAATTAGAGTACACTAACTGTTATTAAAGGTTTTGTCAGGCTTTCTTTAATGCTTGCTGAGTGACTCTTATCACAAATTATTATTTTTTCCAGGTTATACTCAGCAGTAAAGTGATTATTCATTAAGGAAAATAGGGTGTTTGGGTATATTCTTCAAGAGACTTCAGAGTCATATAAAAAACATATACTGACTATAGATGGAGTTTCTATAGATCAAGAAAAGGCTTGTGTTTATGAACATGATGGTGTACTTGAAGCTCGGATATATAGTGTAGATTTATATGAAAAAATTATATCATTGTGTTCCGAAGAACTTCTTCATTTATTCAGTGAGTTCAGATTTGACTACCCTTTCTCTTGGGAAAGCGGTTTTGAAAGTTTTTCTATAGAAGATATTACCGTAACTCGCACTGATGAAAATATTTTCAAATTTATCTTTGGATTTGGATTTATAATCGGAAATTGGAAGCAACTTTGGAGTATGCCTGAACATGGCGAAGAATTCATATCAGTTCTCAATTATAAATGTTTAACGGGTTATGAATGGGAAAGATGGTATGACGAACATATTTTAGGTGGTTTTGCAGTATCTTTTAAGATTAAAAACCCAAGTCTTCCTATTCAAACTGAACTTGAAGAAATATTATCAGTTTTAGAACAAATTCATGAGAAAACTATAACAAACCTTACTCTTAAGGCACAATCCAATGCTGTTGTAGTTAAGTTTAATTTTCCTGATGAAGTCAAAGTTGCTTGTGAACAATATTTACTATATTTTGTTCAATTTTTACATGATATTGGGATAGAAGCTACTGCTGAACTCAAAGAACAAGCTGAAAGTATTCTGTTTTCTGTCATTCCTAAGAATAAAGAAGAAGCTCTGGAAAATATTAAAATTGCTTTAGGTATTTACTTACGTTTACCTACTAATCCAACTTTAAATACACTAACATTTCCAGAACATAATATTGAAGTACAGCGTTTAGTTGCTAACATCTACCATTTGTAGGGTCAGCTAACGCTGGCAAGTGCAGTAATACAACAGAAAGTCAATTGATTCAACAACAACAATCTTTAATTCAACAGCAATTGCTTTCAGGTCAAATTCTTGTTGAATCAATGCAAGAGAATAAAGAGCAAAAAGAAGATAAAGAATCTATTGTCGGTGATGTATTATCTATCAAAAAATTTAATTGGGAGTTTATTGAGCTTGATCTCCCAACTTTACTAAGGCATTTGAAAAAGACTTTTAAACGAAAAAAAATCAGATTAGCTGAATCTATATAAAGTGAGAGATGTGTAAGTTTTAAGGGACATTTAGCCAAACATCCCTTTGCTTATAACTAGATGAGATCGCTTTATTTAACATCTTTATTCCAGTATTTCACAAGCGATCGCTCAACACTCATCAAATCACCCAGGCGCACTAACACATTAACTAACAGTGTTTGCACCACTCGCGGAATACCGACAAGAACTATATCGGCTTTTTTCAACAACAAGGCAAAGTACAGTAAATTAGTGGGCATTCCTTCGTGGTTAACTTTGCCATCAATAGCTAAACCATACATTGAGCGGATAAACTGCTCAAATCCAGCAGCAGGTTTATTTTCACTGGTAAACGCCACCCAATCATCAGAAGGGTTATGGAAACTGTGATGCACACCTGCGGGAACGTGCAGACTTTCTCCTGCATACAGAGTCCGGCGATTTCCCTTGTGTCCAAACTCCATTTCTAGACAACCCTGGAGAACGGTAAAGGTTTCGCTCATTTCGGTGTGGTAGTGTAGCGGACTACCTTTAGCTTTTGGCGGTAAATCAAAGCGGATTTTGCTATATGCTTCACCCGTTTCTAAGATAGTCATGCGATCGCCAGTCACAGGATTTACAATTACTTCTGGCTGTTGTTGTGTAGTTAACATTGATGTATTCATGTGCAGAACTCTTTGTATGGTGCGGTTTGACTACACTTCAACAATAAATTTTCTACTCAATTCTGAATTGACAAGTCCCGCCAAGAAATTGACCAATCACGCCATTTCTGACATTCTCTTATTCAGCACTCTTTACCTATGAAGGAAGCAACTTTTTCTGTTTACCTCACGCGAGGTATTGTGCAGTTTGCTGCTGCGAAATACGGAGTTGATGCAAATAGCTTGTGTAAAGATGTGGGAATTGACCCGATTTTGCTGAAAATGCCAGACCAGCAAATTGCGGGAAGCTTACACAGTGCTTTATGGCGAGAGGTTATCAAGCGCACTGGTGATGAAAACTTTGCTTTACATCTGGGTAAAGCCTTTAATTTGGCAACTTTTGGGATTGTGGGTTATGTACTAGTCAACTGTCAAACCTTTGGGGAAGCTTTAGAAAAGTTTTCTCGCTACACACGCCTATTCAGCCAGGGAGCATATATTCATTTTACGGTTGCTGATGGTTTAGTATTTTGTGACTGCGACATTGTACAAGAATTAAAAAATTACTTGTTAGAACAGCCGCAATATGCTGTTGAAAGTACGTTTAGCTCACTGTTAACCGCCACAAAATTTTTGACAGGAAAGCAACTTTACCCGCATACAGTTTGGTTTCAATATCCGCGTCCTGTTGATACTTCAGAATATGAACGCATATTTCAAACAGGCTTACACTTTTCTATGCCAACAAATCGCATTATCTTTGATGCTAATTGCTTGAATTGGGCAGTGTTATCAGCCAACTCAAACTTACTTTTGATGTTTGAACAACATGCCCAAACAATGCTCGATGCGATGAATCAAGAAGATAATTACACTAGAAAAGTTGTACAAGAGATTTTACAACAACTCAAAGCTAATCTCCCCACTATAGAAACTGTGGCGCGGAATTTAGCCATCAGTATTCGTCAGTTGCAGCGAGAATTACAAACTGAAGGTACATCTTATCAAGAACTTTTAGATAATACTCGCAAAGAATTAGCTCTACGACATTTAAAAAATCCCGCTACACCAATTCAGGATGTGGCATTTTTATTAGGTTTTTCGGAACCGAGTGCCTTTCACCGTGCTTTTAAAAAATGGACGGGGCAAACTCCGAGAAATTATCGCTTATCCTATTGTTGACATCAAGTGCGATCGCCCAATCAATATACTACAATTGTATTTTAAAACTACAAGTATTGTATGAGTGACGATTTTTCATTACGGAGTTGTGACTTAGATAAACTCAACTCGATGACTAAATATCCCAGCATTCCGACTTATCACACACTGGGAGACAAAGGCGTATTGTTGGAAGAAACCGTCATTTTTGATGGTGAGGTAATTTTGACGGAAAAAGTCGATGGCACAAACTCGCGGATAATTTTGCTCCCTGATGGGAACTTTGTTTTAGGCAGTCGAGAAGAGCTTTTATTTGCCAAAGGTGACTTGATTGGTAATCCTGCACTGGGAATAGTCAACTCACTCAAAGATGTGGCTGATTCTTTACCGCCATCTCAGGATTATATCACTGTGGTTTATCTGGAATTGTACGGTGGTAAGATTACCTCTGCGAGTAAACAATATACCGCCGAACAAAGAGTTGGCTGGCGGCTATTTGATATCGCTGTTCTGACAGAGATTGAAACATTATTTGCCAAGTCTACCAAGCAACTTTCTGCGTGGCGAGACAATGGGGAGCAATTGTTTTTAGATGAAGCACAACTGAACCAAACAGCGAAAGATTACAGACTTGAACTCACGCCGCGACTAGCAAAAGTTCCAGTTTTACCAACTAGCATCAAAGAAACCCACGAATTTCTTTTAGAAATTCTACCAAAAACCAATGTAGCCTTAGATGCAGGTGCGAAGGGTAGAGCCGAGGGTATTGTAGCAAGAACTATTTCGCGGAGTGCGATCGCTAAATTGCGTTTTGAAGATTACGAACGTCATGCTAAACGCCGTAATTAAGAAAAACTTAGACAAGTCAAAAGTGACCCAGTAGATTTCTACTAGAAAAAGCTGAGTTTTTTATATTACAATCTCTGCTGGGATACACATAAAAATTTTAACCAAAAATGACAATTATCAAATCATTGCGAAAACGCAATCTTTATCGTTTTGATCCTTTTGCATATTTATTACTAGAGAAATTTCAACTTTCTCCCTTGGTGTTTGGGCTATTAGGCATTTTGATTGGTAGTAGCATTTATTTAATTACTGCTTGGATCAGCAATACATTGTGGTTACCAAAGGGTCAAATAGGACTACTACAAGATATATTTCCTTGGATATGGTTATTATTCATTAACCCAGTTGTTCTAGGCTATTATTTATGGAGTTTTCAGGCTATAGATGCTGTAATTTCTGAACTCGAAGAATCTGATGTTTTAGAAATTGACGAATCAGAAATTCAAGCAATTAATCAAATTTCGTTCAATGCTTATAAACCTAAATGGCGGTTTTTTTTAGCTCTTAGTAGTGGGATTATTTTTAGTTTTTTTGTTTTTGGTACACGCTTCAAATTACAAAATAGTTGGACAAGTTCACATCCTCTACCAATTTTAATTGTTAGTATCTCTACCTTGTGCTTGGTTTATTTAGGTAGTATTTTAGTGATTAATCTGATTACGAATATCTGGATACTACACAGTATTCTCAAAAGAGCATTAGCCAAAAAACAATTTAACGTTAACCCTCTACATCCTGACCGTTGTGGTGGACTTCGTTCTCTGAGTGATTATGCAATTAAAACTGCATATTTAGCTGCCGTTTTAGGTCTGATGGTTGGTTTTATTGAGTACCAGTTTATCACGCGAGGCACTGGACAAAATTTATGGTTTGTTCACTTAGTTGTTCCATTAGATATTTTATTATCTATTGTCTGTTTCTTCGGCCCTTTAGTAGCTGCTCACAGAGGTATGAAGAAAGCAAAAGAAGAACTTCTGCATGACATTGCCAGGCAGTTTCAAGCTGATTATGGCCAGATTCATGCCAGTCTGACTGGTGATGCCGAAGCTCTAAAACAGGGTACGGAAAAAATTAAGAATCTACGAGCTTTTTACTCTTTAACTGACAAATTTCCAGTTTGGCCTTTTGATGTTCAGACTTTTCGTCAATTCTTGCTAACTGTTTCTGCACCACTGCTGCCTCTTGTAATTGGTATCATTCAGAAATTGATCCCAATACTGCTTAAGAAATGGGGCATTAATTTTAGTTAGAAGTTTATTTGTGGTACAGGGAATCAAGGTTTTTCGGTGAGCAAGACTAGCTGATCTAATTGATACTGCATTTTACTCACTACTAATTCGTAGCATTCATCAACGTAATTGCGATCGCTTGCTGCTTCCCTACCATAACGTTCAAAGATAATTGGTGGACAAATTTGTGTATGAATAGATACTGGGAAGGGAATATTCGGCAGTGGGCCAATTGCTAACCCCCAAGGCCAACCCAAGTAAATAGGAAACACCACCGGATCAATATTCAATAACCAAGGCATTCCCCATTCATGAAATTGGTTGACAATTTTGTAGATATCCGCCAACACAATTAAGGTGTCATGCGCTCCCGTAGAAATCACTGGTACAATCGGTACATTTTCCCGCAGTGCCAGTTTAATAAATCCTTGTCTGCCAGCAAAATAAATTTTATTTCTTAAATAATGGGGTCGAAATACATCCTCTGCACCGCCGGGATAAACCAGCACACTTGCACCAGAACGCAAAGCTGAGTATGCCATTTTAGGATGAGCCATAATTGCTCCCATTTTGGCAGCTAGTTGCGCTAAAGGTGGTGCAACTTCCCAAACTCTGGGGTGCATTAAACCATATACTGGTTGTTCTACACCAAAACGTTGGAACCAGTCGTACATCATCATCAGCATATCCGGGGCTGAGAGTCCGCCGTTATGAGAACCGACAAACAGGACTTTTTGCTGTGGTGAGATGTGATGCCACCCGCTTGTTTGCACGCGAAAATAGTAACGATAGAAAAAGCCCAATAAAGGCATCATCGATTTGATGAACTGTGGATCTCGCTCATCCAAAGACCAACCGAGTTTTTTTTCCAAGGTATGTCGCTTTTGTAACATTCAAAAATCTTAACAGTATTTGTAAAAGTCTGATCACGGCCTTTTATGCGGCTGTTTGGGGTTGTAAAACAAACATACCTAAATATGGGGTGATTTTAGCTCATCCATAGTGGCAGAAAATTTATTAGTCAAAGGAAAATATAGCAACTTCGACAGGGTGTGATACGCTATCTGCGATAGGAGTGTAGAGGTACAGAACATGACTAAGCTCAAGGTGGGATTGTTATTTGGCGGACGTTCTGGCGAACATGAAGTGTCGATTAGTTCAGCAAGAGCGATCGCTAAAGCCTTAAATGCAGAACAAAATGCTAATAAGTACGAAATCCTGCCTTTCTACATTCAAAAAGATGGACGTTGGTTAGCTGGGGACGCGCCACAACAAGTATTAGGTTCTGGTAAGGCTTTACTAGAATCGGAAAATTCCCCAAACTCTCAAACCCAAACCCTAGAACGTTGGCAATTTCCTTCCCAAGTTGCAGAAGTGGATGTGTGGTTTCCCATTCTCCACGGCCCCAACGGGGAAGACGGTACAATTCAAGGTTTGCTGACATTGATGCAAGTCCCCTTTGTGGGTTCTGGGGTGCTAGGTTCAGCACTGGGGATGGATAAGATTGCGATGAAAATGGCATTTGAGCAAGCCGGCTTACCCCAAGTTAAATATAAAGCATTAACCAGAGCGCAAATTTGGTCAAATCCTTGCGTTTTCCCTAAACTCTGCGATGAAATAGAAGCCACATTGGGCTATCCTTGCTTTGTCAAACCTGCTAACTTGGGTTCATCAGTAGGTATTGCCAAAGTGCGATCGCGCTCAGAATTAGAAACTGCACTAGACCAAGCTGCTAGTTATGACCGCCGCATCATTGTAGAAGCCGGAGTAGTCGCCAGAGAAGTAGAATGTGCTGTATTAGGTAACGACCAACCCCAAGCTTCAGTTATTGGCGAAATCACCTTTGATAGCGACTTTTATGACTACGAAACTAAATACACCGAAGGTAGAGCCGACTTAGTCATTCCGGCATCACTTCCAGATGATATCAGCCGTAAAATTCAAGATATGGCATTACAAGCTTTTGCGGCGGTTGATGCAGCAGGGTTATCCAGAGTAGATTTTTTCTATGTAGAAGCGACTGGGGAAATCTTAATCAACGAAATTAATACCTTACCGGGTTTTACTGCTACTAGTATGTATCCTCAACTTTGGTCGCATAGCGGCGTAGCTTTTCCCGAATTGGTAGATAGATTAGTACAACTAGCTTTAGAAAGACATTCGCCTGCAAGTGCTGAGTGAATCAGTTCGTCATTAGTCATTTGTTCTTTTTTAAAGAAAAGATGAGATTTAGTGGCTAACGACGAAGACAAGAGCTAGTTTATGCCAAAATCTGGCTATGGATACTTGATAACTTACACCTTAAGTATAATCATGGGTCTGAACGGGTATACATCTCAAAGTGATCATGGAAAATCGTCAAAATTTCAACCATGAGCCAACCCAACTGATAGAACCCAATCTAGAATTACCTAAGACTAAATTGGGTTCCAACGGTCGCTCAAACATGCTGATGGCTTTACTCACACAGCATCCACTGGTGTTGTTATGTGGAGTTTTTACAATGTTTGTGGGTACGGCTGCTGTGGCATTTTATAGCCTCAGTCATGTGGATCATACAAAACAAGCAGAATCAGAACCCATCCCAGTGATTGTAGAAGAGCCAATTACGATGGAACATAGCAATCCTCTACCTTTGTGGATGGTAATGGCGATCGCGCTCAGTTGTGGTAGTGGTTGCTATCTAATTTTTCGCTTGTTTAACCCAAGCCAAGCACAGAAACTTCCTAAATCTACCTCTAGCCGTCCCAAGGCTTTAAAACCAATTTCGCAAACATCCCGGAATTTACCAGTATTTGCACCTTTGCAACCACTCAAAGTCAAAAGCAAAACCTTGGTTGAAGTTCTACCATCAGCACAACAATACCGCCTCGGTAAAGGTAAAGAATCACTCGCAGACTTGATGGATATTCGCAAGGAAAATTCATTGTCAGCACTTTTACAAAAGTATTAATGTTGCCGTAATACAAAAACTTTTGAAATACAACTTTTAAACCAAGAAGGGTACAGCATTGCTATACCCTTCTTAGCTTGCTATCAAAGTTTCTTCGTTTCATACTTCAACTATTTTGTTATAAGTAAGTCGATGGGAAAAAACCTAACTATGTTACGAAAGATTAACTAAGCTAAAAGCCTCTTTACTCCTGCCTTCTGCCTCCTGCCTCCTGCCTTATCCTGACGATAAATATTCACGACGACCTACTTAGAGTATTGCTATGTTTTTTGATTGATTGCATGTACCAGTGGGAATCATAACAAAAATTCCCTACGGTAAAGATAAAATGGCTTACCAAAACATCACCGCCTCCCTTTCCCCAGAAGATATCCAAGAAATTAAAGCCGCCTTTGCAACCATTCAAGCAAAGTTGCCTTTTCTTGTAACCCTGAGTACCGAAGAACGACGTAGCTTATTTAAAATGGGCGATAAAAGACTATCTTTTGTCAACACTAGCCTAATTGCTGCCCAGTCAAACCGCGATATTTTACCAGCCAGCTTTGATTTAGATGAATTTGTTAGGGATTATCAATTAGCTACCAACCTTACCGAACTGTTAATTGGACTGCGACAACTCACAGAACAAGTAGATGATACCTTAATGGCAGTTGGTAGCGAAGCCATGAGCAGCAGTTTAACGGTTTATGATTACGTCAAGACTGCGGCTAAGAAAACTCCAGGGTTAAAAACCATTGCTGAACAGATGGGCGAAAAGTTTAAAGCTATTAAAAGTAAACCTGCTAAACCTGCATCTGATTCTTAAAGGATTTTTTAAAAGTCTTTAGAGATGTAGCCAAACATTTTAGATCCCCCCTTAAAAAGGGGGGCTAAGGGGGATCTAAATGCTAGTAAACAACTTGATAAGTCTTGTGTGTACACCGTAGCTTTTAAGGGGAATCAAAATGATGACTTTAATTTCATTTCACACATTTTCAAGGAGTTGAAAGATATAAACTGTCTGAAAGATGACGAACAACCTTAACAGTAGCGATTTCCATTTACCTTACAATACAAAGCTTGTAGAAAGAGCAAAAGAACTTCGCAAAAACATGACTCCAGCAGAAAAAAAGCTGTGGTGTGATTATTTAAGGGCTTTCCAATTTCGGGTTTTAAGGCAACGACCAATTCATCATTTTATAGTTGACTTCTACTGTCCTAATTTGCAAGTAGTAATTGAAATTGATGGGGATAGCCATTTTACAGATGAAGGTCAAGACTATGACAGAGAAAGAACAAGAATTTTAGAAGGGTATTGTTTAAAAATTATTAGGTTTACAAATAGTCAAGTTTTAAATCACTTTGAGAGCGTGTGTGAGCAGATACAGGGTTTGATCCCCCCTAGCCCCCCTTAAAAAGGGGGGAATAAGATTCAAAGTCCCCCTTTTTAAGGGGGATTTAGGGGGATCGAATAACTTGTATATACACGGCGGCTGAAAAAGGGGGAATAGGATTCAAAGTCCCTTGTTTGAACAGCTAGGTACTGTTTTCAAACTCTCTGATCCCCCCAACCCCCCTTCAAAAGGGGGGCTAAGAGTTTCTCAAAGTCCCCCTTTTAAAGGGGGATTTAGGGGGATCGAAATGTTTGGTTATCAACAAATGGGCTTTTAAAACAGCCTCTGAATTTGGAAAACGAGATGTAGATTGTAGTGAATGAACTTCCGAGGTTAGTGGATGACCCTCTGAACATTAGCGATGAACCTTTGAGATTAGCAAATGAACCTCTGAACATTAGCGATGAACCTTTGAGATTAGCAAATGAACCTCAAAGCATTGGCGATGAACCTCCGAGGTTAGCGAATGAACTTCTGAGCTTTGCCAATGAACCTCTGAACATTAGCAATGAACCTCTGAGCTTTGCCAATGAGCCTCAGAGCTTCTTTAATGAACTTTTAATCATCATGAGTAAGTATTAAAGTGTTTCAATCAGGAATTACATATTGCAAGGCTGATATTATACCGATAGCCGCGTGTAATCTGCTGCCTTGCCCCAAATTATGCTCACTACACCCCGCCACGCTCAGAAGCTTTCGCTGTTTTTCCTTTTCTGCTTCACCTTACTGTTAACTCTCTGCCTCTCCCTGCCTTGGGTAAGTGCGAAAGAAAAGCCCAAACCCAAGCCGGAAGCATGGCAGATTAACGGCATAGTAGCCACCCTTGATGATGGACATGACCAAGTTAAAAGATATGCTTTAGACCAATTAGTTAAATATGACCTCAAAGATTTAAGATTGACAGTTGACAAACCACGGGACATTACACAAAAAGCTGCCAAACTCCTCAAGGATAAATCCGTTAACAGTTATGTTCGTTCCGGTGCAGCAGTGGGATTGGGAAATCTGGGCGATGCTGCCCAACCCTACGTCAAAAACATCGCTGATATCCTCAAGGATAAATCCGTTAACAGTTATGTTCGTTCTGGTGCAGCAGTGGGATTGGGAAATCTGGGCGATGCTGCCAAACCCTACGTCAAAGACATCCTCGAATTCCTCAAGGATAATTCCGTTGACAGTAGTGTTCGTTCCGGTGCAGCAGTGGGATTGGGAAATCTGGGCGATGCTGCCAAACCCTACGTCAAAGATATCGCTGATATCCTCAAGGATAAATCCGTTGACAGTGATGTTCGTTCCGGTGCAGCATTGGCATTGGGAAATCTGGGCAATGCTGCCAAACCCTACGTCCAAARACATCGCTGATATCCTCAAGGATAAATCCGTTAACAGTGATGTTCGTTACGATGCAGCAGTGGGATTGGGAAATCTGGGCGATGCTGCCAAACCCTACGTCAAAGATATCGCTGACATCCTCAAGGATAAATCCGTTGACTCATGGGTTCGTAGAGGTGCAGCATTGGGATTGGGAAATCTGGGCGATGCTGCCAAACCCTATATCAAAGATATCGCTGACATCCTCAAGGATAAATCCGTTAACAGTAATGTTCGTTCCGGTGCAGCAGAGGCATTGGGAAATCTGGGCGATGCTGCCAAACCCTACGTCAAAGATATCCTCGACTTCCTTAAGGATCAATCCGTTGACAGTTTTTTTCGTTACGGTGCAGCATTGGCATTGGGAAATCTGGGCGATGCTGCCAAACCCTACGTCAAAGACATCCTCGACTTCCTCAAGGATCAATCCGTTAACAGTTATGTTCGTTACGATGTAGCAGTGGGATTGGGAAAGATAGAACAACTCAACCTGAATAATATTGTTGTAATTCTGGATAGCGTCTATTACGCAGGTCAATCGGAATTTGAAAAGTGGCGGTTTTTAACTTATTTCCTAAGTGGTGGTACAGATGAAGTCAAAACCTTGCTCACATGGCTGGGGTTTCCTAAAAAAATTCCTGCGTCATTAAGCTACGAGCAAGGGGTAAAAACTCTCACAATTTTCGCCCAAGCTTGGGAACCCAGCCAAGATTTAACAAGATTACGAGAAGACTTAGCCAAGCAAATCGCCGCAGTCGCCAGAAAAGTCTCTTGGCAACCGCAAGATATTGGAATTTTAGAAACGCACTACCACAACCTCAAAAACGCCAACTATAGCGAAGCTGACTCACTGCAATCAGTCATAGTTAACCTCAAAGGTTGGCAGTGGTTTTTCAACGCCAGAATCACCATCCTCACTCACGCCGCCTTTTGGCTTGCCCTCATCTTCGCCTACCCCAAATTCCCCCAAGTCCAAGCCATCTTCTTCTGGAACCCTTGGGTACGCCGCATCTTAGGCGTGGGCTACGTCGGCTTTCTCCTCACCTGGGTTCCCTTTTTCCGCCGCAAATTATTTGAACCCTTCAAGCCTTCCCTCCTCGCCGATGCTGGGTTAGATAATTTTCATGACCAATCATACTTCCCCCAGTCGCAAGTCAAGGTTCCTTCAGGCGACATCTTCCCAGTTACCGCCGCCCTCCCCAAAATTCACGGACAAGTTATCTTACAAGGTGATTCCGGCTTGGGCAAGTCGATGTTTCTCCGCCATCTGCTGACAAACTCCCAGCGCATTGTTGTTTATCTCCCCGCCCAAAAATGCCATAAGGGTGTAATTGAAGCCATTCAAGACAAGCTACACGGCCAAGCCCAAGATGCGGACTTCCTGAAAAACCTGATTTACAGTGGTGCAATTGACATCTGCATTGATGGACTCAACGAAGTCACCGCCGAAACACGCGCCAAAATCTGCCAGTTTGTGGAAAGCTACTTCCGGGGCAACATTATTATGACTACTCAGCCCCTAGAGTGGACACCACCCTCCACCGCCAAAACCTATTACTTGCAACCCCTGGAACAAAGCCAAATTCAAGAGTTTCTCCTTTCCCGTCAGCCGCGACTGCCCAAAGATGCCACAGTCCAAGGTCAAGATTATGAGATAGCCTGCATCGATTACTTAAAAGAAGTCCTCACCACCCAGCAACCCCAAGAAGAATTAAACGCCGCCCGCCGCATTCTCTCCAACCCAATGGATTTAACTGTAGTGGCGTTGATGTTATCCCAAGGCAAACATCCCAACTTATTCCGCCTGCAAGAACAGCAATATAATTTGATGGCAGCAGAATACCTCAAAGAATGGAATCAAGAATTTCCTTTGAAGAAATTCGCCGCCGCCGTCTATGAAATGCGAATGCAAGACAAACAAGCCTTACCCGCTGATGAATTTTTCCAAGTTGTGAAATCTTTAGAAGACGAGAAATACAAAATGGTCGTCAGCCGTCAATGGCAAGATGAAAAAGGGGAAGCCAAGCAAGAATGGTATTTCCGCCACGATAAAATCATGGACTTTTTCTTAGTGCAGAACTTCCTGGGCAACAGCGATGAAGCGGAAGTACTGTTAGTTGATAGAATGGGCGACCCCCGTTTTCGTGGCGTGTATTTCTTGTTAGCCACCTTGTTACCGTTAGATGCAGCCAAGGAACTGCGGGAGAAGTTGATTCAATACGCGGCGGATACTAAAGACAATACGGTGAGTAATACCTTTGTGCAGTTGTTACGGACTAGGTAAACATATAAGCTATTCAGCACCTAATTTGCAGTGTAGACCGCAGGCTACCGTGTACACACAAGTTATCTGATCCCCCTAAATCCACGCCACTTGCTTCAACGGGGGGAACCCCCGCAACGCAGTGGCTCCCCTTCAGAAGGGGGACTTGAAGAAAATTCCCCCCTTAAAAAGGGGAGTTATACCATTTCACGAAAAATTTGATACAGATGTAAACCCTAAAAGCTTTGCTGTATCTAAGTTTTTTAATTGCGAATTGCGAATTGCGTTAGCGCAGCGGTAGCGAGTCCGCGAGCGTCATTGTGAATTGGTATTAGGGGAAGCTGGGAGGGAGAGGTCTGTCAAATTCACGTTATATTTAAGCCAAAATGCAACCTTGGCGGGGAGAAACTGTGAGACAAAGTTGTTTTGTTTCTCCTGTGTTATTCCACTCAAATTCTGCATAGCCAAATAGCAGCTTGCTGGGTTGAGTTTGCAAACTAGCAATATCTATGCTGGCTTTGACTGATGCTGTACCAGTGTTCACTGCAATGATTAATTCTTCTGTGTCTAATGTGCGGGCAAAAATGTATAGTGTTCCTTGGGCGTAGAGAACTTGATAGTCGCCTGTACGCAAAGCTGGGTAAGTATGGCGAATTTCTATTAATTGGCGATGAGTTTGCAGAATTTCTTGATCCCAATTCGCTTCTAAAGGAAAGCCGCGTCGAGAGTCGGGATCGATCGCACCCGGTAAACCCACTTCATCACCATAATATATACTGGGCGCACCAGGAAAGGTGAGTAACAGTAAAGTTGATAACTCTATACTGGCTTTATCGCCACCAGCAATGCTCATTAAACGTGCGGTATCGTGACTAGCAAGTAAGTTGAGTTGCGTTAGCTGAATTTCCCAAGGATATAGTTGCAATAGTTCTTGGATTTTAGTGGCGTATTCCGCCGCAAATAAAGGTGGATAAGGTTGATAATCGCGGCTTTGGACTTGTTCTAAGACTACGCGATCGCCTGCGGTAAAAGCAATTGTCGGCCCAGCAAATAAATAATTCATCACGCCGTCAAATTGCGTTCCATCTAACCACTGACTGGAGTCTCCCCACACTTCCCCCACAATATAAGCTTCGGGGTTAATGGCTTTGACTCGCTCTCGAAATTCTTGCCAAAAACCAGGAGTTTTAATTTCAAACGGCACATCCAACCGCCAGCCATCAATGCCAAATTTAATCCAATATTCGGCAATCTCCATAATATATTCCCTAACTTCTGGGTTGTCATGGTTAAACACTGGCAAAGCCCGATTATCTGCCCAACCCTCATAATTAGCCGGAAACTCACCATTATAAGGAGACAGTGGCCAGCCGTGAACTTTAAACCAATTTACCCAAGGCGAATAAGGGCCATTTTCTAAAACATCGTGAAAAAAGAAAAACCCACGACTGGAATGATTAAACACCCCATCCAAAACCACTTTTATATTCCGTTGATGGGCAGCCTCTAGCAATTCTTTAAAGGCTTCATTTCCTCCCAACAAAGGATCAACTTGATAATAATCATGGGTGTGGTAACGGTGATTACTCGCAGATTGAAAAATCGGCGTGAAATAAATCGCGTTAATTCCTAAACCTTGGATATAGTCTAATTCCTCCATAATGCCCCACAAATCACCGCCTTTATAACCTTGGAGTGTCGGCATTGCTTCCCAGTCTTCCCAACGGGCTTCGTGTAACAATCGTTTACGCGGCTGTTTGCTTCTGGCAAAGCGGTCTGGAAAAATTTGGTAGAAGACAGCGTGCTTAACCCAGTCTGGTGTTTGAATCTGCATAAGTAATTATTTCTACTTTCAGGAGAGATTGTGACAAATATTTCTCCATTTATGACTCTCACCTATGATGGAAAAATACCAAAGATTTTAATTGTTAATTTTAGATTTGAAATTTTTTTTAGATTGCTGTAGATCAGATGATTCAATTTAATATCTAAAGTTAGTTGACAGTGGTATTATCTTTTTGCAACTTTTCTCTATGACATTTAAATAAATTTTTCGTATTCACAGTGAATGTTACTGAATTAGTTAAAATTTCCATTATTCTCTTACTAGTTGCCACTGGTGTAGCTTTAGTATCCCGTCGATTGCGCGTTCCTTATGTCACGGGTTTGGTGCTGGCGGGTTTGCCGATAACTGAATTATTATCCTACCGCATTGGTTTAGACCCTGCTTTGGTTTTGAATTTGTTTTTGCCAATTCTGATTTTTGAAGCGGGGATCAATACAGATGTTAGTCGTTTACGCAGCACTTTTAAACCAATTGCCCTGTTAGCTTTACCTGGGGCTGTCATTTCTAGTGGAATTATTGCTGTAGTGTTAAAACTAGGGCTGGGATTAGCTTGGATACCAGCTTTACTTGTCGGTGTGATTTTGGCAAACACAGACACCGTTTCGATGATTGCGGTGTTTAAGGAAATACCCGTACCTTCTCGACTGTCTACAATTGTTGAAGGCGAAACTTTATTCAACGATGCGGCGGCGTTAGTTTCATTCAACCTGATTTCGCAAGTATATTCCACAGGCTCAATCACGTTATTAGAAGGAATCCAACAACTGCTATTTATTTCTTTAGGTGGTTGCGTTGTTGGTTTAGTATTAGGCTATTTGAGCATACCTGTATTCGCTCGTTTAGATGATCCTCTGAGTAGTCTGTTACTAACGGTTGCAATTGCATTAGGTACTTTTCAAGTCGGGCAGTTTCTCGGCGTGTCAGGTGCAGTGGCGGTGGTTGTCGCTGGCTTAATTTTCGGGAATCTGGGACTTTCGCGCAATACTTCGGCTTCCAGTCGCATCACTTTATTGAGTTTCTGGGAATATGCCAGTTTTACGGTGAATACGTTTATTTTTCTGTTGATTGGTTTAGAAATCAACTTAGCCACATTTTGGAAAACCTTACCTGCCGTTTTACTGGCTGTTTTAGCTTATCAAGCTGGGCGAATATTAACAGTGTATCCACTACTGGCAACGGTTCGTTGGTTTGACCGCCCGATTCCTCTGCGTTGGCAACATTTACTTTTTTTAGGCAACATCAAAGGCTCACTCTCAATGGCTTTGGCTTTGAGTTTACCTATTGGTTTACCGGGTAGAGATGTTTTAATAGCTTTAGTTTTTGGCAGTGTGCTGGTGTCGTTAGTCGGACAAGGTTTAAGCTTGCCTTGGCTAGTCAAACGCTTAAAATTATCGAAATTCTCTGCAACTCAGCAGCAAGTTGAAGAATTACAAGCCCAACTGATGACAGGGAAAGCCGCCCAGGATGAATTGGACAGTTTGTTGAAAACAGGGGTATTACCAAAATCAGTTTACGAGGAAATGCGATCGGCTTATCAAGTCAGAGTGGCTGGTGCGGAAAAATCTTTGAGAGATTTGTACAATCGCCGTGTTGATAATTCAGATAGCAAAAATAATGATTTAAGCAAATTGGATGCAATTCGTCGTCGTTTATTATTAGCAGAAAAAGGCGTTCTGAGTGAAGCACTACGCAAGCGCATTCTTTCGGAAGAAATTGTGCAGGTGCGGATACAATCTATTGATGAACAATTGCTGCAACTTGATGATGATTAAATAGGGTAGGAGGCAGGGGGCAGGGAAAAAATGTTTACTCAGAGGATGTTTTAAAAGTCTTATTGTTGGTAGCCAAACATTTTAGATCCCCCCAACCCCCTGAAAAAGGGATTTAGGGGGATCTGTAAGTGCCGATAAACACAACAAACCACTTTTACAACAACCTCTCAGCACTCAGCACTCATCACTTTTTATTTTTGATAACTTTCCCAGGACTAATAAAGGAAATACCTTGCTGAAAGTCTGTACCAATCATCACTGCTTCAACTATCGGCTCAGATGTTTTTTTTTGATGATACCCACTCGACAATAAAATTTGCCCCGACACCGCCTCGGCTATCATTGCGATTCACAAAAAATTCTGTAGAAGCCAGGGCATTTAGTTGAATTGGTTTTTCTAAATATTGCTCGATTAATTTGCCAGTGGAATCATAATAGCGCACAGAAGTAATAATTATAGGATTATCCAAATCTGTATTCCGAATACTGAGTGTAGCTGCTAAATTAAAAATTTCTTGGCGATTGTGATGATAAATTTCGGAATAGATGGGAACATAAATAGTTTGACCCATTGCTATTTTAAAATTCGGTTCTAAATTCACTATTTTGTATGTTTGATTAGTTGGGTTTGGTTTAGGTTGTGAATTTAGGGAATTTTCGGATGCTTGACAAGCAGATAGGAAAATCACTGCGATCGCTAAAATAATCTGTAAATAAAATTTCATGAAAATTACTGGCAACCTTCGATAAAATCGATGACTTGATGTAAAGAACCTGGCTTAGTTACAATCAACACAGTCGAACCTGCTTCAAGGACTGTACTACCATTCGGAATCATCAAATCTTCGTGGGGATGAGGTTGATAGCCAATAATCAAAGAGCCAGTCGGAAATCGAGCATCTTGAGCAATTTCAGCCACGCTGCGATTCACTACATAGCAATTATTGGGAATCGCCAGTTTTAACACTTCAATCTGTCCCTGCTCAAAGTGCATCATTGATTCTACTTGGGGATATTCAATGGCATTTACCATTGTGGAAACTGATAGTTCAACGGTGCTGATAACATGATTCGCTCCTGCTAAACGTAGCGGTTCTGCAAAATCACCATGACGTAGCCGACTCAAAATATGCGGTACACCATAATGTTTCGCTAAAGTCACCATCGCCAAGTTCAAAGCATCACTTCTCAAGACTGCTACTAAGGCATCTGCTTTGCGAATTCCTGCTTCTAACAACACTTCTGTACTGACAGCACTACCTTCAAACGCCATTGCCCCTACTTGTTCACGGGCATAACGGCAAGCATTCGGGTCAATATCAATGACAGCAACCGTATGTCCTAGTTCTACTAATTTTTGAGCCAAAGAAAGCCCTACTAATCCTGCTCCACCCACTAGCACGTACATGGCTACTCCTGATACTCAAAAACTCTCTACTTTACAGATTAACAAGAAAGTACTGAGTGCTGAGTAAACATGCTAGTTACTCTTTCATACTTGGCTCGCGCTACTTAAACTTTTTCAATTCTCTGGCACATCAACCACACGCCACTCCTGAATACCCCAACGTTGCAGAATTGGTGCAGCATGACGAATATCTGCTTCTGTGCTTTCTATTGTGACCAAATAATTGCCTTGGTATACTTGCTCATGATAAAGTTGCGCTGCTTCTTCCGGCAAAAACCAACCCCGGAGCGCACCAATAATTCCACCTGCGGCTGCACTAGCACCACTGCCTAAAAGTGTTGCTAAAGCAGACTCGACAGCTAAAGCTGGGCCAAACCCAGGAATGAGTAAAATCCCAAAACCTGCAACCAATGTCAATAAACCTGCTGTTCTGGCACTTGCTAATGCACCTATAGTTGCACCTTCAGATTGAGTCAGATGATTTTGCGGTGTATGATGATCCTCCAGTTCAGGCTTGCGAGTAATGACAGAAATTTTATTCATCGAAAAGCCAGTATTTCTTAACTCGTCGATCGCTTGTAGTAGAATTTGGCGATCGCTAAATATACCAATAGCATGTTGCCGTTTACCTGAAGCCATTTTGCCTCCCCAAAATCTTGATGAATCTTCAAGGCTGTTATCTTTGGTGGGTTTGTTTTTAGTCTTACCAACAAATATGACCAAAAAATGACTATCTACAGGCGTGATTGATGGAAGTAAATTTTGACTTCAATTACTAAATTTATCCCAACTTATTAGCTTTAAGATTCTTGATATTTCTTGATAAATTTTACGATTTTTTGTAATTTAACCTAGACTCTAACAATCGACCGCAACAAAAGAAAATTCAATAAAAAGATTAAAATTATAAATTTTTCCGTAATCACGATATTAGGTGATGTATGAATGAAAAGAATTGCTGCAAAACAGCTAATTTAGATGCTGTTCACTGATGAAACCAGATAATCATCTCTAGGATTTTTCTTAACATCAGAGTATTTCAGCAGTTACAACAACTCAAATCAGGAAACAAATAATTCATAAAAATCAGCGAGAAAGAAAAATTTTAGCCTTAAGATTTATGAGTTATTCACACATTCTCAAGCTATTTATTCACTAGTATATGGTGAATTTTATTACTGAATTGAATAGAGGTTGAAGCCAAAATGAGACACGAAAAACTTTCTCCTGGGTTGCTGTTGGCATTTGAAGATTATCAACACGAGGGTTTGCCAGCTTTGATGACACACAAGCGATCGCTTGGTATTATGGCACCCAAAAGTATTGTCAAACCGACCAAGAGTCTAGTTTTTATCTACTGTGATGATGATGCAGATTTAAGCCATTTGGCACAATATGGCATAGAAGTTAATCAAAATTCCGGCCATGTGCGTACTGCTTTCCTGCCCATTGATAGTTTAGATGCTTTATCTGAAGAACCTGCCATCCAGCGAATTAAACCATCACGCAAACTCAAGCTACGAATGGATGTTGCACCGCAAGCAGTAAAGTTACCAGAATTTAAAAATAAAACTGGACTAACTGGCAAAGGCGTAATTATTGGTGTAGTTGACAGTGGTATTGATGCCAAACATCCTGCCTTTGCTGGGCGAATTTTACGGTTATGGGATCAAACCATACCAGGGCCAGGAGTCAAAGAAGGCGCTTATGGTGCGGAATTAACCGATGCCCTACTATCTGTTTCTCAAGATACTGACGGTCATGGTACACACGTCGCAGGTATCGCGTCTGGTGCTGATGCTACTTATGGTGGTGTCGCACCAGACGCAGAATTAATTATTATCAAATCTGACCTCCAAGATGCCCACATTGCTGATGCTGTTCGTTACGTATTTCGAGTAGCGGCTGAACTAGGCAGACCCGCAGTTGTAAATCTCAGCTTGGGTGGACATGCTGATGCCCATGATGGTACTGACTCCCTTTCTAAAATAATTGACTCAGAAACTGGCCCTGGCAAAATTGTTTGTTGTGCAGCTGGGAACGAAGGTAACGACAATATTCATGGTCAAGCAAATATTCCCTGCGGCCGCATGAAAGGAATGCGCTTTAATGTGCCGCTAAATCAAGTAGGCATTGTTTGGTTAAATGCTTGGTATGCCAAAGACAGCGAATTGGAAGTTTCCTTACGCAGTCCTAACGGCTTTGTCACTCCTTTCCAAAAAATTATTACTAACGGCAACCCGTCCGTAGATCATCAATTGCCTGACGCACGAGTACAAATTGTCACGCCAGGCCCAGATCAAGCCAACGGCGACCATAATTTCTTTGTGCAGATTCGGGGTAACGGCCCCTCGCCAGTCATGGGCGGTATTTGGCAGTTACGAGTCCGCAACACATCTTCTCAGGATACTCGCCTAGATGTATGGACACTAGATGATACTTCTTCCGTATTCTTTACAGGTACTAGTGTCAAAGATGCTGTAAAAATTGGTTCACCAGGAGCTGCCAGCACTGCCGTGACAGTTGCGGCTTACACTACCAAAGTGAAGTATACCGATATTGATAACCAAGTACGCGAAGTGGGTTTAGAACTGAACAGTATTTCTGATTTCAGTAGTGAAGGGCCATTACGTAATGATGCCCAAAAACCGGATGTTGCTGCACCAGGGGCGATGATTGTGGCTGCACTTTCTTCTAATGCGAATTCTGACCGTTCGATGACGGTTAATTCTAAATTTTTGGCGATGGCTGGTACTAGTATGGCCACACCTTTTGTTACTGGGTTAGTAGCGTTATTATTACAGCGCGATCGCAATTTAGATCCCAACACCATCAAAGAGTTATTCCGCCAAAATAGCTCAATTCCTGGCAAACCAGCTGGAACCTTTGATAATAAATGGGGTTACGGGTTAATTAATACTGAGAATCTGTAGCAGAAGGCAGGAGGCAGGAGGAAAATTCTGACTATTGCTGCATTCAAGCTTTCAAATTGTCCTTACATATCTGACTACTGCTATACAATAAGACGTATAGATTTGTGTATTACGTCTGTATCAGGGTAGGTAATCAAAAACTAAAAATTTGATAGGTTAATCTTAGGACAGTTTGCAACTGCCTACCCTTTTACTCAGGAAACACTTATGAACTATCAGAAGCTAGGTGCGGCATTGGCAATGGCACTTAATGATGTTCAAGACTCAACCACACCGAGTTTAACTGTATTTATTCATACAGAACAAATTACAGATGCAGCGATCGCAGTTTTACAAAGTGTCGGTGTTAATGATGTAACTCCAGACAAAGATACCTTCACAGCTACATTATCTGCAAATGCCATTTCTCAACTTTCAGAGCAACCGTGGGTAAAATCTTTGCAACTTTCCCAACAATTGCGATTACTGAATGGCGGGAAAAAAATGCAGAGTTTCAAAATGTAAAGATTTAATTCAGCAGATAATCACATTAATAACTCTACACCTGAAGGCAAGAGGCAGGAGGAAAAGTCTTACTATTTCTGGTATTTAAGCTTTCACATTGGTAGAAAATATCTGACTACCGCTATATTAATAAATCAAGCGATCGCCTATCAAAAAAATTTCCCGTTATTAGCTCTAGTAATAACGGGAAGAAATATAATTTTTAATCAATATTTAGATTTAGCAATTAGCGAGTAGCCACTTGTGGCCCTGACCATACTTCTTTGTGTTCACCGAAAGTCACAGGCTGATCAGTCTCGGTTGTATTGACTGTTTTACCATCAGTAGCAACTTGTACTAAAGGCCAGTCTTCTTCACCCATTTCACCTTCCCGGAACAGCACATGATCTGGTTGGTTTTTACTCCAGCCTAGCAATACAGCAATTTTTTCATGTTCATCGTCTTGACGTGCGGGTGCAACGGTGTTGGTATGATTTTTTTGTCGATCCCAAATCACTGCACGATCTGTAGCATCCCCAGTATTGAATACACCCTCAAATTTGCGTGCTAAAAAGCGATCGCTTTTTTCTGACCAACTAACCGGAACCAATACCCCGATTTGGCCGTTTTCTGGCATCTGCTCTGGAGGTGCAACTTGATTATGTAATAACGGATCTTTTATCTTGGAAGTTGAAGCCATCACCCGCAATTTCTTGGTTTCTCTGTCTTCAACAAACATGGTACTACTCACGCGGCTGTTATACATTTCCGGTTGAATTTCCATCTGCACCCGGCTATAAACAGCATACTTACCATCGGGAGACACCACAGGTAGACTCCGGTAATAACGCACCCCAGAATTACCCTTCGAGCCAATCGCTTCTTGAGTCGCCACAATCCATTTCCAAGGAATAGGATGGGGACTACCAATAGGATCTACCTGTTCTGCTTGCTCCTCACTAGGTACTTCCATTGCGGGTACATCATCTGGAGATTCCAGTTCTGGTGCTTCGGGAATTGCTTCAACCCCTGGAATGCGATTTAATTTCGATGAACCAACAAGAGAATTTTTAGCGGATGCTAAATTATTTTTTTGCATTAACGCTTCAATTTCAGCCGCCTGGCCTTTTGCTGCTAACTTGGGGTTATGGCTAGAAATATTGGGAGCAGGAGCCAGTTCTACTGCTGCGAAAGGATCAACACCACTTGTCTGAGAGCCATTGCCGATTGCATAATCTGCTACTACTAAAGATTCGATTTTTTGTGCTGGTAAAACTGGCTGTTTCCCCACTCCAACTAGATTCTGTGATACTGAAATCGATTCTCCGTTGGTGGAGTTATTCGGAGCATCTTGAAACATTGCTGCTAAATCAGGTTCATTAGCTGTTTCTTGAGGTACAGCTTCCGATTCTCCCACTTCAGGAGTAATTTTAGCTACTACTTTGGATTGTTTAGCAGAGGTAGAGTGACCTGATGCTGCAAATAAAGGCGCAATCAGCATCACTAGAACAACAGAATTGAGAAATGGTTGCACACGGAACCATCCTGACAGCAAGAGGGGTTTGAGCATTTGTTGACTCTCTAGAAGTGCGGGTGCTGTGTGAGGAGCAATCGATGCTTATGTAGTAGGAAGAAAAGTGATGACTACAGGTATAACAATAAACTCACAGTTTTAACTAGTAATTGTGAGAAATATTTTTTTTTAAACTTGCACCTTGTCACAAAAATTTATTATCATTGCCTGCACCTTTTTGCTTAATAACTACTATTGATTGGCGACATTTTTGCCAGCACAAAGTTAATGCAGATGAACAACATAATTACTGCATAAACCCAATTTTCACGCCTTTAACCAGCAATTAAACACACCAAAAAAATGGTGCTTGATTTAACAGCATCCGGCGCATTATGTTGGCTACAAGGCATTTGCAACCTAAAGGTAGAGCGAAAAACTGAACTGTTGGGATAGACTTTAGCAACTGCCAAGCCGCAGGAGGCTCCCCTATTTATCCCTGCTACAACAGTGCAGACCCCTGTAACGATGAAACTGAGTGAGGCGTTACTTTAAAAGCTGGGAAAGTTGACGCACAACATATAATACTCGAAAAATCGAGTTAGTATCCACCCCTAGGAGTAAATTAATATCTAACTGTAACAATTGCAAAAAAGCAGCTAAACTTAATAACTGCATTTTGGCAAAAAAACTGCTCAACAGCTTTGTTTTGGCAAACCTCGCAAAGCTTGTTTATGGTCTCTAGCGGAATCAGCCGACTGATAAAGTGTCAAGCTGGTATCAATTTATCAACATATTGGGGTAAATTATTTTTAGTTTATCAATAAAACTCAATTTCGCCAACTTGTGTGTAGAAAATAGTGAGTAAGGAGGATAATAATAAATAACTAAGTAAATATTACCTATTGATGCTTAACTATTGATTATTGATTAATGAAAGTTGTATTTTTTGGTACTCCGGAATTCGCTATTCCTACTCTCGAAAAATTACTGAATCATCCAGAATTTGAAATTTTGGCAGTGGTTACTCAACCAGATAAACGTCGAGAACGGGGAAACAAACTTACTCCTTCACCTGTAAAAACTCTGGCTCTCCAGCATAATTTGCCAGTGTGGCAACCAGAGCGAGTTAAAAAAGATAGTGAAACTTTAGCTAAATTGCAACAAACAGAAGCAGAAGCGTTTGTAGTGGTAGCTTATGGGCAGATTTTATCCAAAAAAATCTTAAATATGCCCAAGTTAGGCTGCATTAATGTACATGGGTCAATTTTACCGAAGTATCGCGGTGCGGCTCCGATTCAGTGGTGCCTCTGTAATGGTGAACCAGAAACAGGAATTACGACAATGTTAATGGATGCGGGGATGGATACTGGGGATATGCTGCTTAAAGCAACCACACCAATTGAATTGTTAGATAATGCTGACAATTTAGCTGTTAGATTAGCAACAATGGGTGGAGATTTGTTAATAGAAACTCTGTTAAAACTGAAACGTCAAGAGATTCAACCAATTCCGCAAAATAACGCAGAAGCTACTTACGCACCTTTGATTCAAAAGCAAGATTACCAGTTAGATTGGTCAAAGAGTGCGATCCAATTACACAATCAAATTCGGGGTTTCTACCCTAATTGTTGGACAACTTTTCGTAACCAGACTCTGAAAATTACAGCTACCCTTCCCCTTGGTTCTGCTGACGCTGAGGAAATACCACCAGAATTAGCAACAATACGCCAAAAATTACCTGATTTATCTGATATGTCTGGTATTCCTGGAGAAATAGTAAGCATTGCCAAGGGAATAGGTGCGATCGCCCAAACTGGAGCAGGTTTATTATTATTACGGGAAGTTCAGTTAGCGGGTAAACGTCCCCAGTCGGGATGGGATTTTGTTAATGGTACGCGGTTAACAGTGGGGGAAATTCTGAAGTCTGAAGTGTGAAGTCTGAAATCTGAAATTTTTCATACTTCATAATTCATACTTCATACTTTTTCATAGTAGCGGCAGTCTTGACAAGGGCCTTGGGGGTTGACTGCACAGCGGACAATTTCAGAATGAGCGTTATAAACACAAGTAGCATCACCAACCACCCAACGTCCATTTAGTAAACTTTTTTCTGCTGGTCTTTGAGCAGATTGGACGTAGATTGCTATATTATGCAGTCGATAACGCCCCGATTTAAATTGATATCTATGGCGACGTTCTAGAACAGCGTAGGTTTTACCTTGAAAATCAAGATAGTTTCCTGGTTGGGGTGTCCAGTCAAGTTGCACTTTACCGAGGGACTGACGCGGGTGCGTCAGTATCACCTCGGTTGGTAAAGAGTCTGGCTCCATAAGTTTATGTGATGTGATTTACATTATAAAAATAGTATCGCAGGAGCCTACTTTTGCTGATCTGACTTCGACTATAATTAATGACCGCTTTCATGGTGATCCACTTCCAGATGCGATCGCTCCAAAGTGAGATAATCCAGAAGTCAGAATGATTCAGAGTATGACAATCAATACTGCTAGACTAAGAAAATTTCTATCTAGCATTCATGATTGTGAATTCTGACTCCTGAATACTGACTACTTGTCTTGCTATTTCAAAACGACTTGGAAAGAATTCAAATACCCGGTAATAGTTTTGTTGAGGGTTTGTTGTTGCTTTTTCGTAGTAATTGCCATCACTTGATACAGCCTACCTTGGGCAACATACATTCGACTGCGAGTAATTTTACCGCCGGGATTAATAAACTCAATTTCTTTGCCGGGATGACCGTTGGAACTGCGAATATTGCGCTGACGAATTAAATTACTTTTTGTAGTTTTTAGCACCATAGCTTGTGCTTGGTCTAATATGGTTTGCGGATTGGTCAATGTGCCGTAACTGTGGGGAAACTCATTATAAACAACTACATAGGCAACTTGTTGCTTTGGTGGTTGAGCAAAGAAGATTTCTAAGTCAATTTCCCCCATCTGGGTTTTTTGGGTTTGGGTTTCTTTGTTGGGTGTTCCCGGCATTAATACTGTAAAACGTCCATCAGGCGCACGGAATAATCTCCATTTTGGTTGGACTGGTTGCGCGGTGGTTTCTGGTTTTTTAACTGCTGTTTGGGGTTGACGTGCTTCTACAACAAAACAGCTACCACAAACAAGTGTGGCAGCTATCAAAGGTAATAATTTGGGGAATGTCATAGTTTTAGCTTTATTGATGCAGATATCACTGATGATGATAGTGTTATAACCTAGCTGCACACAAAGCTGCACCTATTAATCCTACTTGGGGGTTGAGAATAATATATACTGGCACTTCTTCTAAAAGAGAACGCATTCGGCCTTTTTGAGTGAAGTTCAATAAGAAACTACCATTTTGAATTAACGGCAGAATTTTTGGTGCAATTCCCCCAGCAATGTATAAGCCACCGTAGGGTAAAAGTTTCAAGGCGAGATTGCCGGCTTCTGCACCGTAAGCATCAACAAATAATTGTAGTGTTTGTTCCGAGAGGCGATCGCTTTTTTGAACTGCGGCTTTACCAATCACAGCACCAGGATCAACACTTTTTTCTGGTTGTCCGGCTTCTTGTTCCCAGGTTCTCACAGCTTGAGCGATTTCTGGAGATTCAGTAGCATGTTTGCGGTCGCGCAAAAATTGGTAAATGGCAACAATACCCAAACCAGAAACCACTCTTTCTACAGAAACACGCTGAATATCATGTTTATCCAGCAAATATTTCAGCAGTTGAAATTCTAACTCGTTACGGGGGGCAAAGTCGGTGTGACCACCTTCGGAGGGAAATACTTGATAATGATTTCCCTGCTTGATTAAAAAGCCTTGTCCTAATCCTGTACCGGCACCAATTACAGCGATGGGTGCTTCGGGTTTGGGTTTACCTGGTTGTAAAGTCAGCAAATCTTGGGAACTCAAACCAAAAATGCCATAGCCAACAGCCGCAAAGTCATTAATTAAGGAAATTGCCGTGATACCTAATTCTTGTTGCAGACGTTCTGTATCTAAAAACCAAGCTAGGTTAGTGAGTTTAGCAGTGTTGTTGACCACTGGCCCGGCGATCGCAAAACAAGCCTTTTGGGGAGTAGCTGTATTCGCTTTCAGAAAAAATTGCTGTACCATCGGCACTAAATCAGGAAAATCCCCACTGCGATAACTTTCCTCATAAACGGTCTGCAACTCTGATGAATTTGAGGTTTCCACCAATCGCAAAATAGTTTTTGTGCCGCCGATATCTCCTGCTAGTAACAAAGTCATAAATAATTACTTAGTAGTCTAGTTATTGTTTTGTAGAATTAATTCCCACCTGAGAATAGATTCAGACTTCATCTTTCATCTTCTTACGGCTAATGACCCCAGTCTTCTCCCCTGTTGCGGAATTTACGCAAATCGGATCACTTCCTCTACTTGAGTTAAATGAGAAGTATCCCCCTTGAGTTCTAATAACCATTCTGGGCCTTGAAGTACAACCTTAACTAAAGAACATAAAGAAGCTTTAACTTCGGTTTTGGCAACTTCACCCACTAACCCCATTGCAGCCCCCAACACAGAAGCACCATGCGCTACCAATAAAATCTGTTCGGGAAAACATTCTGTTGCTAAACATCTGGCTGTTTGTCCAGAACGTGCGCGTACTTGTTCGTGAGTTTCGGGATATTTAGCTGCGATGCGTGGTGTGTAGCTATGGTCAATCTTGGGAAATAGTTTTTTTAAGGTAGGCGTGGAGAGTCTTTCTGGTTCTTCTGTCATCCATTCAGGATTTAACCATTCACTCAAACCTGTTTCTAATTTAATAGATAAATCCAAGGCTTCGGCCACGGCATTAGCTGTTTGCACCGTTCGCAAAAAGGGAGACGCAAAAATATGGGTAATTTTCTCACTTTTCAAGCGTTGGGCTAATTGTTTTGCCTGCACGAAACCATCGTCAGATAAAGGCGGATCGTAACGTCGTTCGGCGGTAAGGAACCAATCAGGATTTACAAAGTCGAGGCGGTTGGCGTGTCTTGCGATCCAGACTATTTGACTCATGGGTTTTTCAGGCCAATAAAGTTTACACCTACAAAAAATTCAGGTGCTAAAAGATGGTTGCAAACCCAATATTATGACAAATCTTGTAATGTTTTGTAATAATTAAATGTTTTCACGAGTATAAATTAAATTAATCAATTCATTACTTTGCACCACAAAGTCAAATTCCATCTATACGGGTCAGCAATCTCCGCACACCGCTCTAAGTTTATTAATATCCAACCAGATGAATTAATCTTTCTGGCGAAAGAGGGCATTGTGCCTAACCATTTATTAACCTGCAAGTAATAGAACCTTTTAGCCGGGACAGCTAAGAAGTCTTAGCTGTTCTTATTTTTCTGATTCTGCGATAAAAGACCATTTATAAAGTAAAGATGAGAAATTCTATTTTTACTTTATAAATCATCTCTTATTTATTTGGGCAATGGTGAAGTTATAGCATTGTTGTATGTAGCTGTCTTTGAAAATAATTACGGTAGAGTTCGCAACGAGGTAGAATGCGATCGCCATCAAAACAAATCAATCCTAAACTTTCGAGTTTATAAGCATCCACAGGGTCAACAGACATGCTTGCCTGTGAGCAGACTATTTCAGTATATTTTTTAACTAAGTTAGGATTGCTTTGCAGTTTCATCCAGTGTCGCCAGAGATGATGGCGATATATCCCACCGTTGGCGATCGCATCTGTGATTAAGTCTTGTAAGGTGAGAATACCAGAAGCTAGATTATACAAAGCCAGTTGAATCAAAGCTGGATGACCACCAACCAAAGACATCAATTGAGTAGATTCTTGACCAGGACTCCAGTCTAACTCATATCTTCTGGCTAAATCTTCCACCTGGCTTTGAGTAAATTCAATAAGACGTATAGGTAAGCCAATATTAAATGGAGAACGATTAATATCTAGAGAAACATATTGTTCGGTAGAATATACCACTACTAATCTCAGCTTTTGCCAAGCCTGATTTTGACGTGCTTCCTCACACCAAGAACGCAACAAAGCAAAAAATTCTTGAGCTATGTGAGGATAATCAAAAAACCGATCAACATCACTCAATACCAAAACTATAGGGTTCTCACTCTGTTGAAGAATATACTTTTGTAAGTAGAAACTACAGCTTAATTTATAACCAACTTCTTCATCCCATTCATCATCCAAGTTAGGCTTAATGTCTAATTGTTGGGCAATTTTCCAGCAAAGACAACGTAAAAGCTTATTTAAATCAGTCAAACAATGGTTATCTATTTGATGGCAATTAACATTAACAGTCCGATATTTTTTGAGATTTGCAAAAGCTAAAAGACGCAATACTAAAGAACTTTTACCCATCTGTCTCGGAGCGCGAATCCGAATCACACAACCTGGACGAGTAATTTCTCGACAAACCAGTTCTTCTATTGGTGGACGTTCAATATATAAGGGAGAATCTAAAGCTACAGGGCCATTTGGATATGACCAATACTGTTCTTGGTTATGAGAAAATTGAGCAAAATTGTCTTTTTGTAAGGATGAGTTTGTTGACAAAAAACCTAATACTCCTGTTTCTTCTGCTTCATTTAAAACTGTGTAATCTTCTTTTTGTAGTTTTAAATTAAATGCACTAAAACATAATTTGAGAGTTTTTTGATCTACGCCTTTACTCAAAGACCATAATCGGCTTAAAGTTTTTGTAGAAATATTTACTTGTCTACTCAGTTGCTCTAGAGTTAAACGATATCCCTGATTTTTAAGAATTTCCCAAGATATAATTGCTTCTTGTAAACGTTGTATACCTGTAGAAGTGAGTACAACGCCTCTTCTTCTCTTAGTTTTATGTTGCTGTAAATTCATGGTCTTTGTAGCAAAATTTTTGGCGTACATAAAATCTAATGGATAAATTGTGATGGTTTATTTATGCCGAGAATTAGAGGGAAACTAGTATTTATTTTGGTCTCCTTTCTCTAAGTGTCAAGAGTCATTTAGCAAAGTAAATGTGATTAAGTCCACAATATCTGAGATGGCAAAACATGATACTATTCATGATTTATCTATGGTTTAAAGAACAGATTCACATTCAGACTGTACACTCCAGCCTAAAGCGCAAATAATTTGATCAGGTAAAGTTAAGGGATTAAAAGGTTTAGCAATTGCCTTCACCACACCAAGTTGCTGGAGTTGTTGTGATGTAAACCAATCTGCAATTACACTCAAGAAAATTATTGGAATTAATTTAGTTGAATGTCTTTCGTGAAATCTATACAAAAAAGTATTAACGTCCATACCGGGCATAACAACATCTAGCAGAATAGCATCAGGAGATTCTATCTCTAAGTGTTGAAGGGCGGCTTGGGCGGAAGCAGCAGTTATGACTTTCCATCCCACCAAATCGTGTAAACAAATTTGTACAAGTTCTCGAATAGTCGGTTCATCATCAATCAACAATATTGTCTTGATTGTCATGCACAAAAAACGCCGAATGAATAGTGATGAACTCAGCTTAAATCAAGAAAATAAGAAACTTATAAGGCAATATAGTTAAGTTAAGAAAGTTCTTCTGTAGAGGTAAGGGAACGGGAAACAGCAGCAGCAAAAATCGGCTGATCTGAACTGTATTGGTTGATAGCGGCTTACTAGCCACTCTCCTAATTACCTTACCAGGTAAGCATTTGACCTATTTGTTCACAAATCAGGACGGGATTAAATGGTTTATTGATGATGCCTGCTATATCCAATTGAGCAAAACGCTTGTAGTCGTCTGGTAAGACTTTGGCTGTGAGCAAAATTATCGGAATTGTTTGAGTTTTGGGGTTAGCTTTGATTTGCTCGTAAAATTGAAATCCATCCATGTCCGGCATGGACACATCCAGTAAAATGGCATCAACAATTTCATTTTGAACTTGTAAAAGTCCTTCATAACCTGATTGGGCGGGTATTGTCTCCCAGCCACCTAAATCTTCTAAGCATGTGCAGGCTAAATCTCGAAGTGACTCTTCATCATCGATGACAAGAATGCGTTTGCTCATTGTTCTGTTACTGCAATTGGCAAAGTGAAATAGAATGTACTACCTTGACCGAGGGTACTTTCTGCCCAAATACTACCATTATGCTGTTGAATGATACTTTGACAAATGGCCAAGCCTAAACCTGTACCTCCCTTGGTACGAGCATCAGAAATATCTACCTGCTGGAAACGTTCAAATATTGTGTCTAGTTTATCGCTGGGGATACCTCTACCTTGGTCTTTGACAACAAACAGCACCCAGTCTGATTGAGTTTGGGCAGATAAAGTAATTTCGGTGTTACGAGGGGAAAACTTGATGGCGTTACTCAACAAATTAGTGAGGGTTTGAATAATTAAATCGGATGCAGCCCAAATGCCAGCAGTGGTAGGAGTAATAGAGATGGTAACGCCAGCCGCTAGAGCGATGGATTGTAATTCTTCTGCGGCTCGTTGCATTAAATCTGCGGCATTGCAGACTTCTTTGATTAGTTGGACTCGTCCAGAAGATAATCGCTCTAAGTCCAAAATATCATTGACTAAACGCACGAGGCGATCGCTATTGGTTAAAGCTTGCCCAATCATGTGTTTAACTTTTTCTGGTCGGTTGTCATAGATACCCGTATTCAACAGCCCCAAAAATCCTTGGATGGCTGTCAGTGGAGTACGCAGTTCATGGCTGACAATGGAAATGAACTCATTTTTGATTTGTTCAATGGCTTGCTGTTCGGTGATATCTTGAATTTGCAGCACATAGTATAATGGCTGATTTTGACAATCTCTCACCAGTGACAAGCTTGTCAGTCCCCAAACAATGCGTCCGCCATCGCACAAGTAACGTAACTCCATTTGAGCATTGCGATTTGTGGGAGACGATACTTGTTCAATGCCGTGCTGAAACTGATGGATGTCTTCTGGGTGAATGATGTCTAAACTCTGCCAATTGGCAAACGCTAACTCGGAATAGCCAAGTATTTCACATAACATCGGGTTGATTTGCAGCCAGTGTTGGTCTAATCCCAACAGTGCCATACCAATGGGAGCATTATAAAAGGCATGACGGAATCGTTCTTCACTTTCACGCAACGCGATCTCAGTTCGTTTACGTTCCGTAATATCTGTTATCCGTACTAAATAAATTACTTGATGAGCGATCGCTACTTTCTTGGCTGCTAAATTACCCCAAAACACATTTCTTTGACAACTAATATATTGAATTTCTCGACTCCAAACACCTTGTTGCTGCATTTGGACAGTAATTTCTGTTAATTCCTCCTCAGTAAATAGATGAAGCTGAAGGGTATGACCAGGGATACCAATTAACTGTAATTTACTGCTGGCTTCAAATAATTCTACGGCTCGATGATTACAGTCAGTAATTAATAGTGTTTCTGGGTCAACCAAGAATAAAGCATCAGTCGATTCGTGATAAATACTCTCACGCAAGTCTTTTTGCTGTCGCAGTTCTAATTCGACTAATTTGCGTAAGCGGAGTTCTTCGTAAACATCGCTAATATTTTTCGTGACTACAATGATGTGTGGTTCTCCTTGTAGCTCGATAATATCAGCCGAAACCAATACAGGAATCACTTTACCTGTTTTGTGCATCACTGTAAATTCTTGATTCCGCACTTTTTTACCTGCTAGTAAATCTTGCAAATAACTTTGCTCTTTGCCCTGATTTACCCAAGATTGAAATGTGGCGACAGTACAACCAATTACTTCTGCTCTGGCATAACCATACAAATCCATAAAAGCATCATTGACAGCCAAACATTCACCATTGAGGGTAAAAATTCCCATTGCTTCCGGACAAGTCAAGAATATTTTACTAAAGCGTTCCTCGGAATTTTGTAGTGCGGTTTGGACAGAATTATATGATTGCTTTAACTGTTGAGACATCCAATAAAATGAATGTTGTAAAACTTGAATCTCTGCAATTAAGCTATCTTGTTCTAGATGATGATGCCATTGTTCATTTGCCAAGGCTAAACTAATTTGACCCAATTTCTGCACAGGTCGAGTAATAAATTCAGTCAATAACAATCCTAAAGCGATCGCTCCAATTAAAGCCCCTAAACTCAAAAATATTGTCAGACGAGTACTTGCCTCAATTTTGGCAGTAAAGTCAGATTTCGGTACGACTGTGACAATTAACCAGTCAAGCCCTAATTGATCACGATAAGGAATCACCAATAAAAATTGCTTTTTACCTTTTATATCAAACTTGAGTTGTTGTGTAGTTTGAATTTGATTTAAATTGCCAAAGCGCGAAAGTAAATACTCTCCTGCTAAACAAATGAGGGATTCTTGAGAGTCTGTTACCTTGAGCCGTTTTTTGAGGTTTCCCGTAACATCAGTGAGAAAAGGTTGTTCAGATGTTGAAGACGCAACCATCATTCCTGAACGGTCAATAATAAAAACTTGTCCGTGAGTACCAACCCGCAATTTTTTTAAGAAAATTACTAATACTTACTAAGTCTATATCGCTGGCGACAACGCCGAGCAGTTGTTGTTTTTGATTATAAATGGGGTAACTAGCAGCAATTCCTAAACCTCTAGAAGCTGGTACATATAAATAAATTGGTGTCCATGTGGGTTTACCTGTTAATATTGCCTGCTGATAGAAAGGTCTTTGAGTACCATCATAGTTGTTTTGATGAACTAATAATTTTTGCCGCTTGCCTTGACGATTAACGTTATATACATAAAGCTCGCCTTTGCGAAAATTTTTAGTTAAAGCAATGCTCAGTCCGCGTTCATCATTACCTGCTCCCACCAGTCCACCTTGGGGATTAATAAAATGAATTCTGTGATAGTCAAATTCTTGAATTTGTCCTAATAAATAGCGTTCTAAACTTTGAGGATTGTTAATATCTATTTTTTGGAGGGCGATCGCTTGGACAGTCAGCCGATTAATTAAGTGTGGTGTATTTAAATAATTACTCAGATATAAATGAATCCGATCGCTAATTTCAGTCATTAGCTGATATGCCAAACTATTAACTGAATGCTGCGAATTTTGGAATGATATATAGCTGACTAAACCTGTGGTTCCCCCAGTTAATAACAAAAAGGTAACGGTGAGGATCAGCCGTAAGGAAATTTTTAGCTTTTGATTGTTAGCTTGTTTTTTCCTAACCAGATCAGCCAGCCTCACTTGTGCATCCTCCGCTTTTAAGTTGGGAGTTGTTGCTGTACACGATAACGATCAATTCGGTTCATGACGCGATGAATTAAATCTGTCCCTACCACAGGCTTACCAATAAAATCATCGGCTCCTGCTGCTAAAACTTGTTGGACTGATTTCATATCTGTATGGGCAGTTACTACTAAAATTGGCAAATTTCCCCAATGAGGATCTTGTCTGACTACCCGACACAAGTCTACACCACTATAAGTCGGCATTTCTAAATCAATCATTAATAAATCAGGCTGAGTTGCAACCAGTACTTCCCAAAAATTTTGCGGATTTTGCAATGTCTTGACTTGTAATCCCCAAGATAGCAGTATGTTGCTCAAAATCTCCAGCATCATCGGATCATCGTCTAAAATCATCACCTTAGCTGGATTAGCTGGAGTTTTGGGTAAAACTTGGGTGATTACCTGAAAAACTTCCCTCATATTGGGGTTGGTGAGAAATCCTTGGACACCAGCACGGGCTACAGCAACTCGCTGCATTAAATTTTCCTGCTCGGCGATGACAAAAATTGGGATTTTTGGCAACTGTTGTTTGAGTTTATTCAGCAGTTGTAAACTCTTTGGCATTGATGCTTGCTCATTTAAATAAAGCAAAATCACCTTGGGCAGTTGTGAAACTTGATGTTGAATACTCTCCCAATTCATTGCTACTTCTATCTGCATCCCCCAATTCACAGCTTCTGTTTTGAGTTGGTAATTAAAAGATTGATCATTGATAGCCAGTACGAGAGGAAGTTGGATCTTGGCAAATTGATCAAGGGTGCTGGATATTGGTGATTGAGTTAGTGTTTCTTTGATTTGAGCAATTAATTGTGATAATTTAACTGCATCCTGTGAGGTGAGATTTTTATCCTGAATCAGCAAATGTTCAATAGACTGAGCTAACTTTGAGCCTGTAGTATAGCCAAAAGAGCCTAATGTTCCTGCTAGTTTATGTGCTTCTTGACTGGTTTGCTGCCGCAGTTTAGATGATAATCTTCTTTGATGTAAGGCTTGTGCGGCTTGTTCTAGCACACTAACTCGTTGGTGAAATGTATCTTTATAGCGTTCTAGAGTTTTATTGATAGAAGCGATCGCAGTTTGCCGTTTTGCTGTTACTGTGGTGTCTATCTGCTGAGTTTGTGGCACAGTCTTGAGCCGATAACCCAAACCATAGACTGTCTCTAATAATTCCGCAGACATTCCTGCTGTTTTCAGCTTATGTCGCAAGTCTTTAATCAAATTAGTCACAGCACCTTCACTGGGTGACGTATCTATTGACCAAAGACGGTCAATAATCTCACTGCGACTAAATACGCGCTGTGGATGACGCAAAAACAGCCCTAGTAAGCTATATTCCTTGGGGCTTAAAGATATCAGCTTACCTTGGTATGTCACTTCTGCCGAGGCGGTGTTAATGCAGAGATTTTCCCAACGCAGCAAACTTGGTGTCAGTTCTGTTTGTCCACGCCGCAGCAAAGCCCTTATTCTGGCTAACAACTCTGAGATATCGTAAGGTTTCGTGACGTAATCATCTGCACCTGCATCCAATCCCGTAACCACATCATGACTGTGGTCTTTCGCCGTGAGCAACAGAATCGGCTTCTGCACCCCCTGAGAGCGGAGTTGACGGCAAAGGTTAATTCCGTCGAGTTTGGGCATCAACAAATCTAACAATATCAAGTCAAAACTGTACAAGGTTGCTAAAGCCAGTCCATTTTGACCATCGGTTGCCAGTTCAACTGTATAGTACTCCGCCTTGAGAACCTCACTCAGTAAGGTCGCAGTTGGTACATCATCCTCTACCAGCAGAATTTTCACAACTTCTACGATTTCCTAACCAATGATCCACACTAATCAGCACAGCAAAAAAAACGCTTAATCTCAAAGAATTAAGCTCATACGGCTAAGTTGCCTCAGATAATTTTAGCTATGAAGTTATTTAGCAGACACTCTTTAAGATACATCTATTTGCTTGATAGAGCAAGTATCAATATGTCTTATATCCAGTTAAGTGAGTCTTTTAAGCAACACAGAGGTCTCAGGGTGAAAGGATATGTAGTATTGCAGCAACTACGGACACCTCTAAAAGTATACAGGCAAATATACACAAGTTTATCTGCAAAGCTCTGGGATACTGCTTATACAATTTTGGATCACAACTTACGCACAAAGGTTGTCTATTAAGAATGGATGTAAGGGTTCGAGTGTTTCGCAAACAAAACTTCTCTACTCCCTTGTTTAAGCTAATCGTCATTTAAATTGCACCATGTTTATGGTAGCAAAAGCTGCAAACCCTCTCCCCTGCGGCCTCAATGTGCAAATTAGATGCTTAACAGCTTACCCTGTCCCCTTATCCCTCTACGTGAATAAACCCTGATTGGAAAGTTGAGGATTCAGAACAAACACTTACTCCTGTACTGAAAGTTTTGTCGTAGTTTCACTTGGATAACATCTATTAGAATTTTGGTAATTTTTCGCTTATTTATAGTTGATGAAACTGTTAAATTAACAATATCGAAAGCAACAAAATTGAAGAAAAAATACCTAAAAAATCTTACTTTTGCTTGCTTTTCATATCACTGAATATCAGCAATTTGTTTTGGATTTGGTTGACTACTTCAGTTAATCAATATTAACTGAATGCTAGATTTTGAAAAATTGAATTCTTTGATAAATCAATTCAATTAATTTATTAGCTAGGGAGGAATTTACTATGGTTCGTCGTTTTTTAGTTACTGCTGTTTTATTGGCTACAGGTACTTTATTGGCTGCTCCCAGAGCCTTTGCCGAAACTCAAAATATTTCTGCAAGCGGTACTATTTCTCCGACTTGTGTTTTTGGAAGTGCTACCGCAGGTACTTTAGGAGTCGCGGGTGCCAACTCAACTTCTATTAGTACAGCTAATGGTAGTACTGGTTCAACCACTGTAACTTGTAACTATGATGCCAAACTGAGTATCTCTGCACCAACTCAAAGTGGTAGTGATACTGTTGCTTTAAGTAGTGCCACAAAGACTAGTACAGTAACAGCAAATAGTACCTCTTTAACTTCAAATAACACAACGACAAACGCTGGTACTCCTGTGACTTTAGTTACTGGTGAAGCCACAAACCTGTCAATTGGGATGAGTGTCAGTAATGGTTCGACTATTATTCCAGCCAGTACATACAATTACACGGTCACTTTAACAGTTGCACCATAAATAATTCTGAACTTGATGTAGGGGGGTTAACTGCTCCTAAAAACTTTTTTAGGAGCTTTAATTTTTTGCTAATTTTTGAAAATGATTACCAAAAATTTATTCATTAAATCAACTTTAAAACTAGCAAGTTGGAGTTTATTAGTAACCTTACTAGCGAATATTCCTGCACAGTCACAAGTAAATCTTTCACCAATGATTGTTGAGTTGCAGGCTAATCGTGGTCAAGCCCAAGCTAGTATTAATGTTAGTAATACTAGCGATCAGCCCTTTCGCGCTCGCGTCTATGCTCAACCTTTTACCTATGACCGCGTAACGGGATTTACAACTTTAACTTCTAGTTCCAATGACCTGAATCCATATCTGCAATTCTCACCGCGAGAGTTAGTCATACCTCCAGGAGTCACCAGAAAAGTGCGTTTGATAACTCGCTTTCCGCCTAATTTTCCTGAAGGAGAATATCGTGCGGTAATTTTTACTGAAAAATTGGATGAAGTGAAAGACAACAGTGGTAATAAAGTTAATATTGCCACAAGAATAGGCGCAACAATTTATGTCCGCCAAGGTAATTTATCTCCCAATTTAGTAGTTGATAGTGCAGTTTGGAACCAAGGGCAGCAGCAAATTCAATTATTAATTAAAAATTCTAGTAAAGTCTCAGCTAAAACAACAGTTAAGTGGACTTTGCTGCAAGATAATAAAGTGATTAAACAAGGTAGTGCCGAGTCTAATTATATTATTGCTGAAAGCGATCGCTACATTCCCATCAATTATCTCCAGCCAGGAAAAACAGCCTTAGCTGCTGGTCAATATCAGCTAATAGGTGAATTACTCTGGGGTGATAAGCAACAAAATCAGCAGAAATTCAATGTCAATTTCATAATTCCTGTGCATACCGTTTCTGGTAAATGAATCAATTTCCCTGGGTGCTAGTATTTTTTAGTTTTTCTCTACTACCAATCACTTCTGTCCAAGTGTTTGCGGCAGATTCTAACCCAAGTTTATTCCGCCAAAACACAAAATCCTCTGCACCACAAATTGGGGTAACGGAGGAATTTTCTATTTTTCCCGTAGGAATCAATGTCGGCAAACAGAATGTACTTCCCAGTGTATTTGTTCGTGGTCAAGAAAACGGAACAGCAGCCATTAACTTAGAACACTGGCTGATTACCTATGATGCTGTAATTCAAGCTCTCAAATTATCTGTGACATCTTTAGGCGATGGTCAGATAGAAGTACGTTCTCCTGGGTTCGTAATTCGCCTTGACTCCCAGCAATTAATTCATGACCCAGAATTAGGCTTAGTATTTTCGATTCAACAATTACAAACTTTGTTTGGGGTAAAAGCAGAGTTTGATATTAATGATTATGCCATTATCTTAAATCCGTCTTGGTTAAATCAAACAGTATCTTCTGTTGAGCAGAAAAATACAATTCCACTGCAATTAGCTGGATTACCCACTGTTAAAGCTCCTCAACAAAATATTACTGCCATTGAGCAAAGAGTCAATACCAGTGGTTCTGGTACTTTAACTCCTACTTTTGTGGGAGAAACTATAGCTGTTGGTACCATTTTTAATGGTAGTTTCTTCCTGCGTGGGCAGCAAAAAGACTTAACAGATTCCCAGACTTGGAATTTAGCTGAAGCTCAATATTTAAGAGAAACAGACCAAGCTGATTATATTGTTGGTTCTCAACCAACTTTTTGGCGTAGTCACAGCAGCGAACAATATTGGGGTTTAACTACGATTCAACGACAGGGATTTAAAGCATTAATCCCCCAAGAAGGTGGTAGTTTTAGTCCTACTCAACGTTTACAAGCTGAAAAAATTAGCCGCACAATTGTTGGTGAAGCTGCACCAGGAACATTAGTCAGGTTAATGCAAGGTTTGGGCGATCGCCCAATTGCCGAAATTTTAGTAGATTCTTCTGGGATATACCGCTTTGAAAATTTAACTAGCGGACAATTATCAGCAGGTAACTATCGTGTCTTTCTGTATCCCCAAGGCAGACTAACAGCACAACCCGAAATTCGCGCTGCAACTTTCTCCAATATCCCCGGACAAATTCCCCCAGGCGCATCAGCAACAATTGTTTCTGGTGGCTGGCGACGAAAATTATCTGGCGAACCAAGTCAAAATTTTTTCGGAGATTTGCGGGAATTTCAAGGGGGAATCGCCCGTAGGTGGGGTGTGTCAGAAAACTTAACATTAGGCGCTGGCTTGATCTATGATCAAAATCTCCAAGCATTAGGAGAAATATTTTTTCGCCCAGATAATTTTCCTCTAGAAGTAGCGGCTTCTGTGCTTTCAGCCGATCAAGATGGTAAGTGGGATATTGATGGGAATGTGCGTTTTTTTCCCACGCAGAATTTAACTATCAAATTGAATACTGATAAATTTTCCAGCCGATTGAATTTAGATTGGCGCTTTTCGCCTCATTTAACTTTGTTGGGTAACTATGACAGTCGTCATGGTTGGGAAACTGGTGTGCAGACATCATTTAGTTTTGGAGAATGGTTTTCTTTAGGTCGTTTTAGCTTGGATGCAGAAAACCATTGCCATTGGAGCCTTGATCAACGTTTAGGGTTATTATCTTTGAGTCACCAAGGCAATGAAATTGCTACCAGATCCCAATTAAATTACAACTTATCTGGTGATACAGTTCTACAAAGTGGACATTCTCTCAGACTGGGTTATGAAACACGCAACTTAAATAACTTTGATAACTTAGCGACTTTAGCTTGGCGTTATCGCACTCCAGAACGAACTGCTGATGGTAGAAATCTTTGGGATGTGGAATTGGGATATGGTATTGGTTCTCGTCATTCAGGGTTAATCGTCACTGTGCAAACTGCGGTGATTCCAGGGCTATTAATGCGAGGAAGATATGAAGGCGGTTCTATTAGTTCTGATCAAACTTCTTACAGTTTAGAGATTGTCTCTAGTCTGAATTTTCATGACGGGATATTTCCTGGCGATCGCCAATCAGATCGATTGCGTTCTGTGGGAGGATTATTGATTCAACCATTTTTTGACAAAAATAATAATAACAAACGCGATCGCGGTGAACCAATATATACAGAAAACTCTGATTTACTCTTCATCCTGAATAATTTACCAATCAAATCATTTCGTCCTGATGTCCAAAAAAAAAACGCATTCTAGTCTCACTAGTACCTGGAACTTATCGTCTGGACATTGATCCTTCAGGATTCCCGATAGATTGGGAAACTGCAATTGATAGCTATGCAGTTGAAGTCGTTGCTGGTAGTTATACTCCTGTGCTTGTACCTTTTCACCTCTGCTATAGTCTCTCTGGGATAGTTACAAATGAATCAGGTACTCCCATTACGGGTGCGCGTGTCGAAGCAATTGCCACTCAAACACAACAACGCCGTTTTTCGGTGACTAATGATGCTGGAGTTTACTATTTAGAGCGGTTGCCACAAGGTACTTATCACATCAAAATTAATGAGCAAGTAGCAAAACCCGATACATTAATTTTGAACGAATCTTCTCAACATTTCCAAGAACTAAACCTCAAACAATAGGAACAGACAAATGTCTGTTCCTACTAACAATTCATAAGCAAGGTAAATTAACACTAATCCTGGTTCCTTGACCGGGAGTACTATTAATTATAAATTCACCTTGATACAATCTCACGATATGCTGCACAATCGCTAATCCTAAACCAGAGCCTTGTTGTTCATATAACTTGCGATTAAATTGAATTAATGCCCCAATTTTCTCAATTTCTTCAGATGTCATCCCTTTACCATGATCAATAACATCTAATTGATATTTATAACCATTTACTCGGCTCAACACTTGCACTTCACTACTGGGTTGCGAAAATTTCAAGGCATTATCGAGCAGTTCTTCAACGATAATATGTAATTTTTCTTGTGGCAGTTTTATCAGAGATTCGGTTAATTCTAACTTTAAATCTTTCTCTCTACTTGCTGCTTTCACTTTTTGAAAGCAAATCTCACTAATTACTGTTTTACTCAAGCAGTTATCTAATTCCTCTTGAATTTGTTGCACCTTTTCTGGGTTTCTAGCAACTAATTCCAAATTACTATACAATAAAAATCTTTGCGCTAATTTATGCAATCGATTAGCTGATGTATAAATCGATTCAACAATTTCAATTTCTTCAGATTCATCAATCATATCTGAATGCTCAATTAATAATTGAGTCATCCCAATAATGCCATTTAAAGGCGTATTAATTTCATGGGGCAATGAGTGAATAATATTCATCCGTAACTCATCTACCTTGGCTTGCGATTGACGCTCAACCACAGCTTTTTTGCTCAGTCGTACAGCAATTGCATTCAGCAGTTCTTCGGGAGTAAATGGTTTAGTTAAATAGTCATCAGCCCCAAAGTCCATTCCCAGACGAAAATCTGAACGTTCCGCTTTTGCCGTCACAAATATTAAAGGAATATTAATAGTTGCTTCATTTTCACGCAGCGCCGACAGCACACTATAGCCATCTAACTCAGGCATCATAATGTCGCAGATAATTAAATCTGGTAATTGTGTTTGGGCAATTTCTAATCCTATCTTGCCGTTGGGTGCTGCCAAAGTTTCAAAATTGGAAAGTTGTAAAATTTCCAGAATATTTTCTCGAACTTGGGGTTCGTCTTCTATAATCAAAATTGTGTTCATCTAAAGAATTTAAAAAGATAAATTATTGTTTTTGGAAATAGAATAACAACCCTGATAGCCTTAAAAATACATAGGTATTGGAATCAATGCTCTCAGACATCAAGTAAGATTTATTTACTGTGATGAAGTAAATTGAACTTCTGCAAGATTTTGGCATTTTCTGGAGTTAATAATGCTTGTAAATTTTTCATTTCATTTAAAAGCATTATTTCCCGGTCATACTCTTCTTGTAAAATCTTCAAGTAGCGATCGCGGTCATTGTCTGATTGCACCTGCTTGAGCATATGCACCGCCATATTAATATTAGAAAGCGGATTACTTAAATCTTGTAAAAGCTTTTCTAAAACCTCATTCCGCATATCAGCTAACTGCTTAGTTTCTTCTAGTTTTTGTTGGCTAACTTGAATTTCTTGTTTGAGTTTGATATTTTGTTGACGCTCTTTTTCATACTGTTGTTTCATCAATTTGGGCTTTGCTACCCGTGCCAATCTCATCTCAATGGCCTTCAACAGTTCTTCTGGAGAAAAAGGTTTTGTAATGTAATCATCGGCTCCTAATTCCATCCCATGACGTAAATCACTACGCTCAACTTTTGCAGTCAGCAAAATTACAGGGATAGAATCAGTTTCTGGGTCTTGGCGTAAGGCTTTAAGTACTCCATAACCATCTAAATCAGGCATCATAATGTCACAACATATCAAATCTGGTTTTTCTGATTTAGCTAGGCGTAATCCATCTAAGCCATTATTGGCACTAACAGTCTGAAAATCAGATAAACCTAAAATCTGCTGAATGTTCGAGCAGATTTGAACTTCATCTTCAATCACTAATATTTTCTTAGTCATTAATTTTGTTAAAAAATTATCTAAAAAGTTGCCCCATATTCATCCACACAGAAGAAACACTACGAGGAATTTTGCTAGATTTAACGTTTAGCAAACTTAGACTTATTTCTACATAGAATCTCTATATTTATATTTCCCAAAAATTATCTGTGAATAACATCAGGAAGAGTTAAATTTACCGATTTAACTACCAATGGTAATTCCACTCTAAATGTTGTCCCAACTCCGACTTGACTGGCGATGGTAATTCTGCCTTGATGTAGGTCTACACACTTATGCACAATTGCCAAGCCTAATCCTGTACCGGGGACATTTCCCACATTACTAGCTCGGAAAAATGGCTCAAACAAGTTTTGCTGTTCTTCTGGAGAAATGCCAATACCTTCATCTTGAATGAGAAACACCGCGTTTTGATTTTGAATTAATAAATTAATTTGAATATGACTATTATTTGGTGAGTATTTAACTGCATTAGAAAGCAAGTTGCTTAAAATTTGTCTCAGTAGTTTTTTTATCCATATAAGCCATGACTGGCTCACCATCTGACAGGCTATGTTGAGGTGGCTGGCAAAAAACTAAATGATGTTCAGGCGAACTCAGTTGAATTTCTTCTACTAAGATATGACAGAAATTGACTAAATCTAGATAATTTGGCTCAAAAGCTAATTTACCAGCTTCAGCTTTATTAATTAGCAAAATATCATCTAAAAGTTGAGTAGTATGCTGTACATAAGTTTGAATGCACTGGAGATGTTTTTGCTTTTGTTGTTCATCAAGTTTATGGCTGAAACTTTTTAAGATACCAGCAGAAGAAGCAATTACAGCTAAAGGAGTACGGAACTCGTGGGAAGTCATAGAAATAAACCGAGATTTTAACTCGCTGAGTTCTTTTTCTTTAGCTAATGCTTTGCAAATATCCGCCTCGGCTTTTTTGCGATCGCTAATATCCCGACAGACACAAATTAAATCACCTTGCTCGGAAATGGTTAAGGATACTTCTTCAGCAAAGTAACTCCCATCTTTGCGTTTGGCGATCGTTTCTCCTCGCCAATGTTGCTGCTGCATTAAAGTGGGAAAAATTTCGTTTTGAAAACGTTGAATTTCCTGTGGCTCATAAATTTCTGACCAACTCTTACCAATCAATTCTTCTGGATTAGTATAGCCAAACATCTCGACATGAGCTTGATTGAGATAAGTGTAGACATTGCCACTTAAAATTGCAATTCCATCTATAGCAGCTTCTACTGTGGCAAATTGACGTTTTAAATCTTCTTCGGCTTGTTTTTGATTACGAATATCTTTAACTATTCCCACCAAATAAAGTGGTTTACCAACCACATCTCGAATTAAAGAAACTGTGAGATTAATCCAAATCAGATGACCATTTTTATGTAAACATCGCTTTTCTATGGAAAATGTTTCTATCTCCCCTGAGATTAATTTTTCTAAATTTTTTTGATGATGGGGAATATCATCTGCATGAGTCAAATCTCTAAAGGTCTTATTCATCAGTTCTGCTTGGCTGTAACCCAAAAGTTCACATAATTTTTGATTGACCTTGAGGAACTGCCCATCTAAAGCTTCTAGTTTAATTCCCACAGCAGCTTGATTAAAAATGGCTCTGAGTTCAGCTTCACTTTCTTGTAATTCTAAAGTGCGCTGCTCAACCCTAGCTTCTAAATCTCGATTCAGTTGTTGCAGTGCTTCTTGCGCTCGTTGTAAAGCAATTTCTGTTTGCTTGCGATCTGTAATATCGTTGGTAATAATTACCGCGCCTGTAACTTGTTGGTTATGCCAAATGGGGCCAATCTGAGAATGATAATATTTCAAATTGGTCTGCTTGTCTAAAGCACGGGTTTCGTAGCTGACAACTTCTCCTTGGGCAAAAACCTTCTCTAAAGCAGAACGCTGAATTTCACAGTCTTCCCGTAATACATAGTCATCAATACTTGTACCCACAACGTCCTCCCAGGAGAGATGGGGTGTGGTTTGGTTAATAAAAGAGATTTTCCCTTCAGCATTGACAACTCGTACCATGCTGGGTGTACTTTTCAAGACAGAGCGCAACATAGCTTCTGATTCTGCTAAGGCCATTTCTGCTTGCTTGCGTTCTGTAATGTCAATTCCCACAGCCACAGCCGCAGTGTTTTGCTGATATTTTTGCGCTATGACTAAGTATTTACGTGTCAAACCGTTAATTTGGGTATCGACAACATTAGAATCAGCCACATCTTGTCGATGTAGAAAGTCGTGCATAAACTCCGTAAATTGGGGGCTATTTTGCAGAAAACCCAATTCTTGTCCCACAAAATCATCGGTAGTTAAGTTGAAACTTTCCGCTAAATGACGATTAACCCCTAAATAATAGCCATCCGCACTTACCCAAGACACAAACCCAGGTACAGCATCTAAGACTGTTTGTAATTGTTCTTTGGCTTGTCGCAGTTCTTCTTGGGCTTGGCGACTTTCGGTAATGTCTATACCTGTACAGACGATATAGTGAATTTGGTCGTCATGATTCAGTAAAACTTTATTTGACCAGGAAATTAAGCGGCGATCGCCATCCTGATTAATTAAAATAGCTTCATAACGTTGCGGAAATTCTCTGGCTGCCAAATTTTGAAAAATATCTTTCAGACATTCTGTGATGTCCGGTAACATCAGCACATCCCAAACAGATTTTCCTTGAGCCGCTTCAAATGCGTAACCTGTAGCTTGTTCGCAAGTCTGATTAAAGCGAACAATTCTTCCTTGACTATCTAAGACAACTACTAAAGCATCTGTCAGATTAAAAATTGTCGAAATAAAATTACGCTCTAAACGCAACTCAGCCTCAATACGTTGGCGTTCGGCTAGTTTGACTCGCGCATAATTATATAGTCCGGCTTGTTGAATAGTAACTGCCAGTAGACTCGTAGGTGTCACTAATCCAATCAATTCCCCTTGATTCCCGATAATTGGTAGATGACAAATACGATGTTGTCTCAGCAAATTTAACGCTGTAAAAACATCTTTAAAATCTTCTATCTTCAGCGTTACTAACTCTGTTGTCATCACTTCAGCAACACTGATACCTTCTAGATTCTTTCTTTCGGCTGCCATTTTAATTAAATCTCGCTGGGTAAGAATCCCGACTAACTGCGAGTCATCAACCACTAAAACACAACTAGCAACTTGAGATGCAATATTATTGATATCTTTAGTGAAGTTGTTTGATGAAGAATTATTTTTGCTAGGCACATCCCGAAAATTAGCTTGTGCTTCATTTATGAGTGCAATCACATCCAGAAGCCGCATCTTGGAATGAACAGTTAGAGGCTGACGGACGATAGTCTGGTGTACATGATCAGGGCTGTGATAGTTGAGAAGCATTATATAGATATCTGGAACAAGATAGATGATGGGATATCAGGTATCATTAATATTTTTGCTTACAAAAATTTAATACACCTCAGTGTTTTCTATGATCAGAAGTAATCTTAAACTTGCCAGTCAAGGATGGTAATATATCAACCTTTTTGCAGGGAATAAATTTGTGGTAATTGATGGCACTACCTCTATCATACAAAGTGTCCCCATCAAGGCTGTAATAATTCTTAAACCAGATTTAGTAATTATTACTTGATTTAGTTGCTGATAAATTGGGTATTGGAGGCGTTTTTTAAATTTTTTATCTTTGCCAAACCTGAATATTAGGAAAAAATGTTGCTTAGGTAAAGGAATAGAGAATTTGATATCCACAGCCGAACAATTACTAAATTTTTGTTGAAATGCTTGTTTGATGGCTGCTAATTGGATTTCCGTAAAAGTTGCTGCCGTTTGCGGAGGAATACTAGCTAAAAACTGCTTTAAAAAAGCATCATTTTTGTTAGTGTTATTGATTAAGCTATGGCAATACATATCTCTATTAAGAATTGTGACTGAGCATTAAAACATTAAACTATGTTCATTATCCCAACACTTATTATCCTGCCAACTTCTGCCAGTATGTTGACATTCGGACTCATTATTAATCCAAGGAATCGATGTCGGATAAGCATTAGGTGATGAGATAGCAGAAGTAACTGAAGGAATAACAGAAGAGAGCATCATCAAGCTAGAAGTTGATAGAATGATGCAGGAAGTTACAAAAAACACAATATTAATGGGATTAGCGAAAGTTTTGGTGTTTTTTGGTGTGTGTAGTTTTTTGGAAGCATGACTTGGGATACCTGCGAAAGACATAATTCTACACTCCTTTGATGATTTTATCTGAATTTACTTTTTCTCCAAGAAACTAACGACAATTACAGAAAATCTATTCTTATGTCTAGCTATTTGCTAGGAGGAGAAAGAGTTGAAAATTGGGAGTTAGTGTTAATGGAGAATAAAAAAACATTAAGGTAGATGCAGAATTGATTTGAGTTTTTGAATTGAGATAACTAAAAATTCAAAAACCTCTGGCAATTACATCAGGAAGTGATTCGCTCCTTTGTCTTTACCATAACTTTATTATTCAAGTTTCTGAGCAAAAAAGAATCGAGGAAAAACAGGAAATTTGTTACTGATGAATTTGAGAGAATTTACTTGTGTAGGAATTTTGCATTAGAGCGAGAATACGGAGGTGTTTTACTGGATGATCCGCAAGTTAGAGGAGATGTAGCGCCTGATGATCATACACAAAGGTTATCTGTTGAGAATGGGTGTAAGGCTTCAAAGGTGAAGAGGTGTAAGGATTTTAAGCAATTACACTATACCCCTTCTCCCTTACCTCAACCCTTGATTGTTCGTCTCGGTGTGTAAGTCCTGTCTACGGAAAGCTGTGCGTGAGTTCTTAAGTATGTTTGCGAAACTCATTTGTGCATAGCACTGAATGAGGATTGGGATACAAAAGTTTATTATGAAGATGAGGTTTTTTGGGAAGTATAAACATAAAAGAGGTATTGCGACTGTTCTGCCTCCCTGTTGAGAGTGGACTGGATTAATCAAGGTCTATAATTTTATCGCGTCGGTATCTTTGACTTATGAGCGATCGCTCTTTCCTTACTATCTTCTTAATTGATGATTCTGCTGTAGATCGTTATATATATCGTCAGTATTTACAGCACGACAGATTGCAGTCTTATGAAATTTTAGAATTTGAGACAGCAGCACAAGCGATGACATGCTGTGAGCAACAAACACCAGATGTAATTTTGCTGGATTATTTATTGCCTGATGGAGATGGAATAGATTTTTTGCAACGACTGAGAGAAAAGCTGAAGAATCGGCAATCTGCTGTGATTATGCTGACAGGCGCAGGCGATGAAATGATTGCCGTTAACGCTATGAAACATGGCGCTCAAGATTACTTGGTGAAAAATCATTTCACGCCCAAAGCCTTACACAGTGCGATTCATCATGCAGTAGAACGAATACATCTGACTCGCAAGCTAGAACAAATTCAGGAACAACAACAACTAATTGCGACGATCGCGTTACGGATTCGTCAGTCGTTGCAACTCGAAGAAATTCTTAGTACCACAGCCACAGAAGTACGGCAATTTTTACAAGCCGACCGCGTACTTGTTTATCAATTTCAGTCGGATATGAGTGGCAGTATTGTAGCCGAGTCAGTGCTACCTGGTTGGACAATTGCTTTTGGAAGGCAAATCCAGGACACCTGCTTTCAACAGGGAGGAGGGCGTGATTATCACCAAGGTAAAAAAAGAGCCATCGATAATATTTATCAAGCAGGCTTAACCAAATGTCATTTACATCTTTTAGAACAATTTGAAGTCAAAGCGTATGTGGTAGTCCCGATTTTGGTCAAAGACAAATTATGGGGATTATTAATTGCTCAACAATGCAGTAATTTTCGCCACTGGCAAGCGGTAGAGTTGGACTTGTTAGATCAATTAGGGGTGCAAATTGCGATCGCCATTCAACAAGCGAGTGCTTATGAACAATTAAAAACAGAACTGGCAGAACGTCAACTTGCCGAAGCAGCGTTAAAAACCAGTGAAGAGAAACTCAAGCTGACCTTAAATTTTACGGGGATTGGCTATTGGGAGTGGAATCCAATTACTAATCAAATACTTGCCAGCCAAAATGCAATTCACGGAGTTATAAATAGTACCAAAAATGTACTATTGACTTTAGAACAGTGGTTGAGTCAGGTACATCCAGAAGATCGGCAATGGGTAAAGCAGGAATTGAGACAGGCGATCGCCACCCAAACCGATTATGTTGTGGAATACCGCGTTATTTGGCAAGATAGCAGTATTCACTGGGTATCCGTTAAGGGTAGGGGAATCTACAACAAGACTGGCCAACTGCTCAGAGTGCTAGGCGTCTTGATGGACATTACCGAACGCAAACACTCAGAAGCCGAACGGCAGCAATCAGAAATGCTGCGGATGGAATTAAATCTCCTAGAACAAGTTCTCGAAGTCAGTCTAGCAGGTTATTGGGACTGGGATATTCCCAACAATCAGGAATACCTCAGCCCAACCTTCAAGCGAATGTTTGGCTACGAAGATCATGAGTTGCCCAACACACCAGAAACATGGCAACGGCTGATTTTTCCAGAAGATTTAGCCAATGTCCTAGAATTGTTCCAACAACATATCCAAAGTCGTGGAGAAGTTCCTTATCATTGCGAGGTACGGTATCAACATAAAGATGGTTCTACTGTTTGGGTCATTTGTTCTGGGCGCGTCATTGCTTGGGATCAAAATGGTAATCCGCTACGAATGATTGGTTGCCACGTTGACATTACCCAACGCAAACAAATCGAAGCCCAATTAATTGCTGTCAATCGGTTGCAACAAGCAATTTTAGATGGCAGTGACTATGCAATTATTCACAATAACGCCAATGGCATTCAAATCTTCAACGCGGCTGCTCAAAAAATGTTGGGCTACACCGCCGATGAAGTTGTCAATCATCAAATCAAACCGAGTATCTTTCACGATCCTGAAGAACTCAAACAACGAGCATTTGAGTTGTCTTTGGAACTAGGTAGGGAAATTGCACCCGGTACAGAATTTTTTATAACCGTCACTCAAGATGGCAACACCTATGAAAATGAATGGACTTACATTCGCAAAGATGGTTCTCGCTTCCCTGTATTTATATCAGTAAAAACCCTGCTCGATATAGAAGGCAACAACATTGGATTTTTAGGGATTGCCAAAGATATTACCGAGCAGAAACAAATAGAAACTGCGCTCAAAGAAAGCCAACGTCGTTATGAAACTTTAACAGAAGCCGCACCTGTGGCGATTTTCCGACTGGATACTACTGGTCAATGTATTTACGTGAATGATTACTGGAGCAAGCTCACAGGTAGACCAACATCAGCGGCAATGGCAATGGGTTGGTTAGAGAATTTGCATCCAGAAGACCGCGATTGTTTGTGGATGCAGTTATCCCAAGGATTATGGCAAATCCGCCAAGAAGGTAGGTATTTACATATAGATGGCAGTATTACTTGGTTTTACTTGCAACTCCTAACGGAAACCAATCCTTTCGGCACTGTTATTAGCTATATTGGTACCTTTACCGACATCACGGAACGCAAACAAGCAGAAGAAGCCCTGCGCGACAGCGAACGCCGCTATGCTCATTTAACAGAAGCTGCTCCTGTGGGCATTTTTCGACTGGATGCTGCTGGTCAATGTATTTACGTCAACGATCGCTGGAGCGAAATGACAGGTAGACCAATCCCGGACGGGTTAGGGATGGGGTGGATAGCAGCCGTACACCCAGATGATCGCGGCCGCTTAAAGCAAGAATGGGAACTTAAATTTGAGCAGGGTATTGTTGACCCCAGAGAATACTATGAGGGTGAGGGTAGACATCTGCGTCCCGATGGTAGCATCAGCTGGTTTTATGTCCAGGCAGTGCCTGAAATTGACATCAATGGTAACATCAGTGGCTACATCGGCACATTAACAGATATCAGCGATCGCCGCCAAGCCGAAGAAGCTCTACGGAACAGTGAACACCGTTATGCCACTTTAGCCAAAGCCGCTCCTGTAGCTATTTTCCGACTAGATACCGCAGGTAATTGTGTCTACATTAATGATCGCTGGAGTGAAATGACAGGTAGACCAACATCGGACGGATTGGGTACAGGTTGGATGGATGCCATACACCCAGAAGACAGCGATCGCATTTTCCGGGAATGGTTTGAAGCAGAATTAGCACCAAATGAACTTTTTTACAACGAAGGTAGACATCTACTTCCCGATGGTAGTGTGAAGTGGTTTCACTGTTATGTGTTAGCCGAGACTAACGCCAGTGGTGAAGTAATTGGTTATATTGGCACACTCACAGATATTACCAGTCGCAAACAAACCGAAGAACAACTGCATCATCTCTCAGAAAGGCTGACCTTAGCACTACAATCAGGCAAATTTGGCATTTGGGAATATGATTTTACCCAAGCAAAACAAATTTGGGATGACCAAATGTATGAACTGTACGGGTTAAGTCCAGGGGAATTTAGTGGTACTTATGAAGCTTGGTTGAATTTCTTGCACCCAGAAGATTGGGATTATATGTTAGCGAACATTCAGCAAGTGATTGAAGGCAAGCAAGAATATGATGTTGAGTTTCGGATTATCCAACCAAGTGGAGCAATTCGTTTCCTTAAAGGCTATGGTATTCTCAAGCGTGATTTGTATGGTGAACCAGTACGAGTTATTGGTGTGAACTTTGACATTACCGATCACAAACAAGCTCAACAAGAACTGATCCGCAACCGAGATTTGCGGGAAGCCATTTTTAACGAATCGGCCGATGCAATTTTTTTTAGTTGATTCGTCAACGCTACTCACCTTAGATTGTAATCGTCGGGCAGTGGAATTATTTGAAGCGGCTGACAAAACTGAATTAATTAATATCAATGGTCAGACACTCCAGCGCCAACCATTCACTCTTCAGGAAACAGAGGCGATTATGGCAGAAATGGAGTCGCAAGGAGTCTGGAGCCGCGAAATTGAATATGTGACCTTAAAAGGCAAGATTTTTTGGGGAAACGCTGCCGCCAAACCAATTACTGTCGCCGGACGTACGATGAATATAGTGCGGATAACTGATATTAGCGATCGCAAACAAGCCCAAGAAGCCCTGGCGAAATATGCCCATGAAGTTGAAGACTTATACAATAATGCTCCTTGTGGTTATCATTCCCTAGATCAAGAAGGTCGATTTATTAAAGTTAACGAGACAGAATTGCAATGGTTGGGTTACAGCCGTGCAGAAATGATTGATCAACCCTTGGTCAACTTCTTTACCACAGATAGTCGCTTGGCCTTTGAGCAGAACTATCCCCACTTCAAACAGCAGGGTTGGGTTAAAGATTTAGAGTATGAAATGGTGTGTAAAGATGGCACAGTTTTGCCAGTTTTGATTAACGCCACAGCGGTGAAAGATGCTGATGGCAATTATTTATATAATCGTGCCACCTTATTTGATATTCGCGATCGCAAACAAGCCGAAGAAGAACTACGAGAAACTAATAAGCAACTGCTGAACACTAACATTGAACTGGCTCGCGCCACACGTCTCAAAGACGAATTTCTCGCCAACATGAGCCATGAATTGCGAACACCCCTGAATGCGATTTTGGGGATGTCGGAGGGTTTACAAGAAAATGTGTTTGGCTTACTAAATGAGCGTCAAGTCAAAGCGATCGCTACCATTGAACGCAGTGGCAGACATTTACTCGAACTAATCAATGACATCCTCGACTTATCAAAAATCGAGTCTGGCAAACTGGAATTGCAATTAAGTGATGTTTCCGTCAGAAGTTTGTGTGATGCCAGTCTCACCTTTGTCAAACAAATGGCGTTAAAAAAGAATATCCGCCTCAATACTTACATTGATGGCAATATCAACAGCATCCAAGTAGATGAGCGTCGTCTACGTCAAGTACTGATCAACCTACTAAGCAATGCAGTCAAATTCACCCCAGAAGGAGGTTCTGTCACCATTGAAGTTCGGCAGGAAACAACAGAAATCACATCAGCCACAAATAATGCCCATCTGTGCTTTCATGTGATTGATACTGGCATTGGCATTGCCTCAGAAGAAATTGGCAAACTGTTTCAGCCCTTCGTTCAGCTTGACAGTAGTCTGAACCGCCATTACAATGGCACAGGTTTAGGTTTGGCATTAGTGCAGCGCATTGTCACGCTGCATGGAGGAACAGTTTCAGTTAGCAGTAAAGTTGGCGAAGGAAGTTGTTTTACTGTCCGCGTTCCCTGCCATACCAGTGAGCATATAGTTACAACACCAATTACGGCTCCATTACCCAGCCATAGCTGGCCTGCTGAGAATGCTCAGGTTTTAATTGTCGAAGATTCTGTTGCAGCAGCAGACCAAATTACTCGCTACTTCCAGGAAATGGGAATCCAACCCATTACCTATCCCCAAGGCGAAGGAGCGGTAGAAGAAGTGCTACGGGTTCAGCCTGCCCTAGTCATCTTGGATTTGCAACTACCTAACCTATCAGGTTGGGATGTGCTTCATCAACTCAAGACTCATCCCCAAACTCAAAATATTCCCGTGATTATCTTTTCTGTAGTTGATGAGCGCCCTAAAGGACTAGCTCAGGGTGCATTTGAATATTTAGTGAAACCGATTACCCGCGAGCAACTCCAGGCAACTATCAACAAACTGCGAAATTCTCCTGTTTCGGCAGCCCAAAATCTCAATTTATCGTCAGAAGCAGCTTTAGCAAATCCTGTGATTTTGCTGGTAGAAGATAATCAAGCAAATATTGATACGATGTCTGGTTATCTGGCTAGTCGTGGTTATGATTTGATTTTTGCCAACAATGGACAACAAGCTATTGATCTGGTGAAAGTTCAACGCCCTGACTTAATTGTGATGGATATTCAAATGCCGGGAATGGATGGCTTAGAGGCTATGCGTCGCATCCGTGGTGATCAGCCGTTTGTGAATATCCCGATGATTGCGCTGACAGCTTTAGCTATGCCAGGCGATCGCGAAACTTGTTTAGCTGCTGGAGCAAATGAATATTTAACTAAACCTGTAAAACTTAAACAACTTGTAGTCACAATTCAAAAACTTTTAGAAAGATAGTAAAAATTTTCAATGGATACTCAACCCACTATTTTAGTCATTGATGATGAACCGGATAACTTTGATGTTGTTGAAACTTTGCTGGATAGTGAAAACTACCAGTTACACTATGCTCCTGATGGTCAACAAGCCCTAAGTCGGCTTGATAGTTTTCAGCCTGATCTAATTCTGCTCGATGTGATGATGCCTGATCTGGATGGAATGGAAGTCTGCAAACGCATCAAGTCCCAACCCAAGTGGCAAGCAGTACCAATTATTATGGTGACGGCATTAACAGCTAAAGAAGATTTAGCTCGATGTCTGGCTACAGGTGCAGATGACTTTATTAGTAAACCCGTTAATGGTGTAGAATTACGCGCCAGAGTTAATTCCATGTTGCGGATTAAGCAGCAGTATGACAGCCTGCAATTATTGCTCAAACTGCGCGAAGACATGGTAAACATGATTGTCCATGATTTGCGAAATCCACTGGCTAGTATTGTTTTAGGGGCTGAGATGCTGAAATTTCCTGGCTTATCTCAACAACAGCAACAAGGCAAAGTCGAGCAAGTTTTACTGGCTGGACAACAACTCCAATCTTTAATTGATAGCTTGTTGCTGATGGCGAAGCTGGAATCAGGCAAAATGGTTCTCAATTACAGTCCAGTCGATTTACATTCTTTGTGTAAGTCAGCATTATCTGATGTCGAAGCGATCGCCGCCCAAAAGAAAATCACCTTGATGAGTGAATTACCAGAACCAGGCGACACAATTGAAATCGATGCTTTAATGTTCCGTCGTGTTTTAGATAATTTATTCACTAATGCCATTAAGTTTTCCCCATCCAACTCGCAAGTTACTTTGCGTGCTGAATATTTACCAACTGGCGGGGCAAAATTACAAGTCATCGATTCTGGTAAAGGCGTTTCTGAAGATTTACGCAAAATTATTTTTGAAAAATATGAAGTAGGCACTCTAATGCCCGAAGTTACACAAATTGGCTTAGGATTAGCTTTTTGTAAAATGGCAATTGAAGCACATTGCGGCACAATTAGCATTGAAAATAATCAATCTAGGGGTAGTATCTTTACAGTCATAATTTAAAATAATTCAGCATTAATCTATCTCTATTTACTCGACTTTGACGCATCATTATTAAACATTAATGATTATCCTAAATAAGCTTTTTTTACCCGCTCATCACTAATTAACTCTGATGCTGCACCTGTTAAAGTAATAGAACCAGCTTCGAGTACATATCCCCGGTCAGCAATTTGTAAGGCTAAATTTGCGTTCTGCTCAACTAATAAAATAGTTACGCCTGTCGCCCTTAAATTTTCGATAATTGCAAAGATTTCTTTGACAATTGCTGGTGCTAAACCCAAGCTTGGCTCATCTAACAATAACAGTTGTGGTCTACTCATTAAAGCCCGTGCGATCGCCAACATTTGTTGTTCACCACCACTGAGAGTTCCGGCTAATTGATTGCGGCGCTGTAATAATCGCGGAAATAACTCAAATTGACGTTGAATATCAGCTTTAATTTCTACTTGATCAGAACGTATATAAGCACCTAATAATAAATTATCAAAAACGGTTTGCTTTGCTAATACTCTCCGCCCTTCAGGACAATGAGCAATCCCCAGTTTCACGACTTCATGAGGTTGACGGCGGGTAATATTGCGTCCACTATAAATAATCTCGCCACGCAGAGGATGGACTATTTTTGATATAGCTCTGAGTGTAGTAGTTTTACCAGCACCATTCGCACCAATTAAAGTAACTACCTCACCTTTATTAATAGTTAAATTAATCTTTTTTAGTGCTTGAATCCCGCCATAATTTACATCCAAATTTTGAACATCCAAAATTTTAAAATCTTGTGTATTTTCATATCGGCGTTCATCGGCGTTCATCGGCGGTTGCATCTCAAAAATATCTATAAAAAATTATCTACCTTTGTGAATCATTTTTGTGTGGATACAAGAAAGTTCCGCAACCATCTAATTGCTTCGCTTGTCGTTTCTTCCCTCGCAATTCGGAAACATTGCTGTACAATTTCTGGAATGTTAGGGAAATAACTGCTTTCACTCAGTGTATAATTTTCTCCCTGTAATCTATAAATTAACAACTGTTTATTTCTCAATAGCCAGACTTCCGGCACTTTATAAACAAGATAATCATTAATATTGGTATAACTAGTAACATCGATTTCAATGGCTAAATCTGGCGGCGGCTCGTTTTGCCAATCAATCTGGCTTTTACCTACTACTGATTGCCAATTTTCAATATAAAAGCAAAAATCAGGCTCAATACCACTAACCTCTGGCAAACTCATGGTGATGGGTGTAAACGAGTCATATCTAAGGTTCAAATGATCAAGCAAAACCTTAGCAACATCAGCCACCAAACTTACATCTCTGCCATGTTCTGGTAATGGTGCCATCAATAAAATTTCCCCTTGTCTGTATTTAATCCGAGGTATGGCGCGATCGCCTAAAACTGATACCATTTTTTGATAGTCTTGCCAGTTTCCCAAAAGTTTGAGGACAGCACCAGCAGGGAGATGAATTTTTTCTGATGTCACTACTGTATTCATAAGTTATGCAGAAATATAGCAGTCCTATTTGAGATATGAACAAACGATACCAGTGAGACAAGGTAGACACGGAAGACAAGGGAGAGAGGTTTGTAAATCATTTTTCCTTTTGACTTGTTGTACTAGCCTCTAGCCCCTAATCCCTTTTCCAGTCCTCTTGCTAAGATAACATCATGATTGACATGGGAGGAATCAATCGTCATGAGTGTGATTGTGGCTAAATGGACGATTGACGAATATCATCGCATGATTGAGGCTGGCATTTTAAGCGATCGCCAAGTTGAACTTTTGCAAGGAGAAATTGTCGAAATGTCACCAGAAAGCGAACCTCATGCTTATTCTAGTGATGAAGCGGGTGAATATCTAGCAAAGTTACTGGGTGAGAGAGCCTCAATTCGTGAAGCTAAACCAATTACCTTACCCAACAATTCCGAACCAGAACCAGATATTGCCATTGTTCAACGTTTGGGACGTGAATATCGACAACATCATCCATCTCCAGAAAATATTTTCTGGTTGATTGAATATGCTAACTCTAGTTTAGAAAAAGATTTAGGGATAAAAACTAAAATCTACGCTCAAGCAGGTATTTTAGAGTATTGGGTTGTGAATTTAAAAAAGCAAAATCTCATCATATTCCGAGAAATTCTTAATGGAGAATATACCTCACAACAAACATTAACGGTTGGTACAATTCAGCCACTAGCATTTCCCGATATTAATGTTGCAGTGGAGAAAATTATTAATAACTAACAATGGAAAACACACAACTTTGGTATATTGTCAAGCGTAAAGCCCAAAATTGCGAAATCGTCCCCAGCAATTTAGTTAGAGACGATGATCCAGAAATTATTGAAAAGTGGGGGACTTATGCTTCTCAAGAAGAAGCGATCGCCCACAGAGTTGGATTAATCAGGGCTGGTAAATGCCAACCCATCTAAAACCTTAATTTTTCTCCGCGCTAGTGATACCTTTGGCAGCAATCTGCTTACCTAAAATTTCTACACCTTTAGCATATTGTGGATCAGCCATAGTGGCTAGTTTGTCACGCTCATGCAACCATAAATCTTGCCGTTGAGCATCGGTCAAATCTACCTTCACATCGGGGTCAATACCGTGTTTATTAATATCTTTACCGCTAGGAGTGTGATATTTGGCAATTGTCACCGCTAATCCTGAGCCATCATCTAAGGGACGCACAGACTGTACCAATCCTTTACCAAAGGTTTGAGTACCTACCAAAACAGCCCGTTTATTGTCCTTTAAAGCTCCAGATAAAATTTCACTAGCACTAGCAGAACCTTTATCTACCAATATTACTAATGGTTTATTGGTGAGGGCGCGTCCATTGGCTACTTCTCTTTCTTGCTCACCTTGGCGGTCAATGGTAGAAACAATTGTGCCTTTATCTAGCCACATCCGGGCAATTTCGACACTAGAGAATAACAAGCCACCAGGGTTGCCACGCAAATCGAGAACATAGCCAGCAACCTTCTTCGACTCTAAATCTTTGATAGCATTTTGCATTTCTTTACCAGCATTAGCACTGAATTGATTCAGACGGATGTAGCCGATATTACCTGCTGGTGATTGTTTTTGCGAATAACGTACTGGATGAATTTCAATTCTGGCGCGTGTGATGTTGAACTGCTTGATAGCACCATTACGCTGAATTGTGAGTGTAACTTTAGTATTTGGTTCACCACGGATTAAGGATACAGCTTGGTTTGTATCCATACCCTGAGTACTTTTATTATTAATTTTCAGGATGATATCTTTGGCTAAGATTCCCGCCTTAAATGCTGGTGTATCTTCAATAGGCGCAATCACAACCAATTGTTTGGTTTTTTCATCCTGACTGATAGTAATACCGATACCTGTGAGTTCTCCAGAGGTATCAACCTGCATATTTTTGAACTCTTCCGGGTCCATAAACCGGGTGTAAGGATCACCAAGCTTCTTCAGCATTTCCCGGATAGATTTATAGGCTTCTTGCTGATTACTGTAGGACTTGTTCAGGTACTCCTTACGAACAGCCTGCCAATCTACTTGGTTAAAAGTGCCATCTACGTATTGGCGGTTAACAATTTGCCAAACTTCATCTACTGTTTCCTTGGGACTTGCTTTAAATAAAGCCTGACCACGCGAGTGAATGCCCAAGCTAGTAACAGCAATTGTGGAGAGTGTTACTGCCGTAGCACCCAAAACAAGCCTACTTTTTGTAATCACCATAATGACAGCTGTGTCAGAGGGAAAATAATAGTCAGTATGCCCAATCTAACACAGGTATTCTGCAAAGACCGGGTATGTATTTCTAATTTCATGAAAATACTTGACAATCCGGTGAAGTTGGGAAGTATAAAGTCTGAAGTATGAAGGATGAAGTATGAAATTGAGCTGCTACTATTCCTTGGTAGTGATGAGCTTCGCTTCTTGCAGAACAGCAACCCCAAGGGTTTTTATATAAATTCATACTTCACACTTCACATTTCATACTTCTTATGGATCTACCCAACGCCCATCAGCTTTAATCAAATTGATTAACTCTTCTACACCTCGGTCTTCTGGAACTTTTTTAATTTCCTCTCGCCCGCGATATAAAGAAATGTAACCAGGAGTTTTGCCCACATAGCCATAGTCAGCATCTGCCATTTCACCAGGGCCGTTGACAATACAACCCATCACAGCTATGTCTAACCCAGTTAAGTGTTTGGTGGCTTCCCGGACTTTATGTAGCACTTCTTCTAGGTTAAATAAGGTGCGTCCGCAGGAAGGACAGGCGACATATTCCACCATTGTTTTCCGCAATCCCAAAGCTTGCAAGATGCTATAGCAAACAGGAATCTCTTTTTCTGGTGGTTCTGTAAGAGAGACACGGATGGTATCACCAATACCATCTGCTAGTAAGGTGGCAATACCTGCGGTAGATTTGATTCTGCCGTATTCGCCATCACCTGCTTCTGTTACACCCAAGTGTAAAGGATAATCCATCCCTAATTCGTCCATCCGCTTGGCTAACAGACGATAGGCGGCTACCATGACAGGAACGCGAGAGGCTTTCATAGAAATCACTAAGTTGCGGAAATCTAATGATTCACAAATGCGAATGAATTCTAAAGCCGATTCCACCATTCCTTCTGGGGTGTCACCGTATGTAAATAGCATTCTTTCTGCCAGTGAACCATGATTTACCCCAATTCGCATCGCTTTACCTTGGTCGCGCAAGGAAACTACTAGAGGTTCTAGAGTTTCGCGGATTTTATCGCCAATTTCTTCAAATTCGGCTTGGGTATATTCTGTGCGGTTGGCGTTGGGTTTTTCAAACACATACAAGCCTGGATTAATCCGTACTTTCTCGATGTGTTTGGCAACTTCTAAAGCAATTTTCATACCATTGTGATGTACATCAGCCACAATAGGCACATCTTGGTAATTTTTAATGATTTTTTGCTTAATTTCTGCCAATGCTACAGCGTGAGCGAGGCTAGGCACTGTGACACGAACGATTTCGCAGCCAACTTCGTGCAAGCGACGAATTGCGGCGACAGAACCATCAATATCAAGAGTGTCTTCGTTAATCATTGACTGCACCACCACAGGGTGTCCGCCGCCGATGGTGACATTGCCTACCTTGACTGGGCGAGTTTTACGCCGTTTGATTGTAGTATCAAAGGTGGGTTGACTAGTTGTGGTGTTTGAGCTTGTAGGTGTAGGCAGAGTTTGCATAACTCATTCAGTAAATTTTTGTAGCTAAAATATTCAGACTAAACAATCCTGTCTCTCAGAGTGCCACAATGGGGGCTTTTTTTTGGCGATGAGATGGGAAAAAAGCAGATGTACGATCGCCATACCTCATCATATATAGCAGGTGATAGGTTACAGGTGATAGAGATAAAATTCGCTGATTTTCTATGTACTGGGGTTATACAATGAAAAGCGATCGCTGTGATGATGCGATCGCTCTTTATCTTTAACTATTTTAGTTCTGTGCTTAATTACTGCTTAAATAGCTGCCAAGCTATCAGTAATACCAGCAAAATCAGAAACAAATAAACAATTAGGTCGGTTTTATTATATTTAGCCTTGGTTGGGGTCTGAGGCTGATTGTTGTTAGCTTTGATATTATTTGTTTTTGGTCTTGGTTGTGGTGTGATTGGTTTCACAGGTATAACTTGTTCCGCCACTGGAAGATTATTGGTTTCTGGTTGTGGTGGTGTGACTGGTTCCACAGGTGCAACTTGTTCCGCCACTGGAAGATTATTGGTTTCTAGTTGTGGTGTGATTGGTTCCACAGGGGTGACTTGTTCCGCCACTGGAAGATTATTGGTTTCTGGCTGTGGTGTGACTGGTTCTACAGGTGTAACTTGTTCCGTCACTGGAAGATTATTGGTTTCTGGTTGTGGTTGCGGTGTGACTGGTTCAACTGGGGTAACTTGTTCCGCAATCGATTTGCTATCTTCAGGAGGAATAACTTCCAGTTTCCACTCATTACCGATACCTGTACCCCAAGTGGTGACACCTTGTTGAGAGTCTGGACGGTGTAAGTAATCACCTTTCCAAGATTTTAGCCTGATGGTGCGATCGCTTACCGACTCAACTTCCCACTCATTACCAACACCCGTACCCCAAGTGGTGACACCTTGTTCGGAATCTGGACGGTGTAAGTAATCACCTTTCCAAGATTTTTAGTCTGATGATGCGATCGCTTACCGACTCCACCAGCCACTCATTACCGATACCAGTTCCCCAAGTGGTGACACCTTGTTGAGAGTCTGGACGGTGTAAGTAATCACCTTTCCAAGATTGCAGCTTGATTTTGCTATTGTCTGGTAGATTTACTGCTGGTTCTACTGGTTTTACAGATTCAAGGTTGGGTGCGGGTGCAGGTTTGATGAGTAGTTCTTGTTGTTGCCAAATCGCACCGTTAACTGTACCGTGATTTGCGCGACTAGTCTTGTCGGCTACTACAGTACCAGAACATTCATTTAACTGCCAGTAGCCAACTAAACCCGCCTCATTTCCTGTAAGTCTACTGTGCAGATGCTGTTGAATTTCTGCTTGGCTACGAGTAATATTCCAAACACGCACTTCTGAAATTTGACCATCAAAGTAACCATCCTGCGGCCAATTACTTCTACCGATGTAATTTTGTGTCCGGTTAATAGTTGCTGGGAGTTGTAACTGTCCGCTTTGAATTAACTCACCATTTTTGTAAAGTTTCGCCATACCTGACTGATCAATTGTGGCAGCTAAGTGCATCCACTTGCCAGTTTCTAAAACTGCGGCGCTAGTAATTCGTCTTTCACCGGCGCTAGTTTTGACATCAATTGCTAGTTGATTAGTGGTTTCTGGATTGGCAAAAACCATATTATTACTGTTTACACCATTGCCAAAATCGATAATTCTTGACCAATATTTAAAGCTGTTGTAGCGTACCCATGCTTCTACACTAAAGCCCTGAGAATAATCAATATTTGCCGCAGGTAAAGATACATAATTATTTTGACCATTAAATTCTAAAACACACTGTCTAAGTGCAGTTGGAAATTCATAAAGTTCTTGAATATCTTTTTCAGATAATGCTCGATTATAAATCCGCACATCATCTATCATACCTTTGAAAAATTCAGTATGAGAGTTATGGGCTGCACCAATTTTTAAAGTTAAAGAATTGGTACTAACTGTCTCACTAAGATGTTGCCCTGAACCATCAAGATTCCCATCTAAATAAAAGGTTGATACACCTTTAGAAAAAACTACAGCTACGTGATGCCACTCGTTGAGAGAATAAGCAGTGTGGGCAGATACATTTTGTTTTCCGCCAGTGAGACGTAATCTTCTGCCAGTACTGCCATCGTAGGTATCAAAATTATAGCCATCGTTGACACCTGCTGTAGTTTTGTCAATTAGTCTGTAACCTTTTAATGAATTATCTTCTGGCTGGTTAATCCAGAGGGCAATAGTAAAGTTATCTGTAAGGTTGAGCAGGTCATTGTGGGGAATTTCGATATAGTCATCAATGCCATCAAATTGATAAGCACTGTTAGGATTACCAAATCTATCCTTGGTGAGTATTGCACCGTAAACAGATCCATGAAGTCCATTTCCACTGCTATCATCTGCATTGCCGTTAAATGGATAATGAGCGACTAAACCTTGTTTGAGTAGTTCTGTTGCTAATTCTTGAAACTCTGCACTACTCAAAATCCATGCGTCAGAATTGCTGACAATTTTGCTCAGTTTTTCAGCAGTTTGCATAATTATTTCCCTGTGTTGTTGATTGAAATGATCTGTTGAAGCTACGCAAAAAAGAAAGATAAGGGTTTGATGTAGAGTGAATGAGTATAGGGTTGTAGATGTTCAAAGCCCTTACCTTATATACTCTCAAGCCCTCACACCCTTACACCCATTCTTAATAGGCAAACTTTGTGCGTAAGTCCTGGAGATGTTTTGCAGTCCGATGCTTCAACAATGGGTTAAAATGGGGGAATTTCTAGTGAAAATTAACGATACTCATTTCCACTTCATCAAGATATCTACTTATTTACTGATCGTCCTACGTATAATTGCTGAAATCTCTGAAAATCTACTGAAAATAAGGACGTTATTATTACTATGAGTTAAATAGTTAAGATGAGTAATTAATATGCCTGAATGATTATCACCTACTAAAACTTGGTGGCTTGACTTCGCTAATTAAAAGTATAGATATTTTTCTATGAGGTAACAAAGTTACAGTTGAATGCGTATATGATCCTACCGAGTATCGTTTACCTTATGTACTAATTTTTCAGGATTGTCGTGATATCAGTTGGAGTGTGCATAGCCCAGAGGAAGTACATGAAGTAGAAGCTGACCTCATCGGCTTTTCTATCGGTACAGAATCTTATCAGCAAGCTGCTATTATCACTACAGAAATCTTTGAATTAACCATAATTTATGGCCGTTTTGTTATTCAGAAAAATTGGTAAACGCCGTTTTATTGAATAATCTAGTTGGCTTTGATAGACCATTTTTTGGTACATTCAAAATCAGCCTCTAAAGTTTTTACAAAAATGAAGAATAAAGATTTATCATTTCAAGCTTTGCGCGGAATAGCAATTATAGCAGTAGTTGCAATTCACGCATCTGGTATTAATAATGAGACTGAGCAGAATTATGGTTTATCCATGATTTTTAGGCAATTGGTTAATTTTGCCGTTCCTGTGTTTATTTTCATTTCTGGTTATTTTACACCCAGTTATGAGTTTACGAAACTATCAGATTATTTAGATTTTTATCAGAAAAGACTTAGCAGGATACTGATCCCTTATTTTTCATGGTGTATTTTAATAATTTTATTTTATAAGCATAATTATCAATGGAATTGGAGCAAAATTATTATAGATGTAATAACAGGTCAGATTTTAGTCCCTTATTACTTTATAATCGTTATTGTGCAGCTAATTTTGTTGACACCTTTAATGGTTACGTCTACAAAAAGCTTAGTTAAAAACTTTTTATGGTTATCACTGTCTCCTTTATCACTGCTAGGATTGTACTTTTTTCGCTTGTATCTTCATTATGATGTTCGATTTCCTTGGTACGCGCTTCCTTTTACTATATGGATTAGTTTTTATTATTTGGGCATTCTAGCAACTCAAAGTAAACTAACTATTAAAAATAAAAATTTCAGAAAAATTCTTTTAATTTATATAGGCTCTATACTTTTAGCTATACTTGAGGCATTTTATCTTTGGAGAGTTTGCAGTCTCACTACTTTTGCAGACTCCCAAATTAAGGCTTCATCCTTTTTCTCTTCATTTTCATTAATATTATTATTCTTGGTAATGCGAAAAAAAACTGATAATTGGCCAAGATTTTTAGTTATTATTGGTGAATTTTCTTTTGGTATCTACTTATTTCATATACCAGTACTTGATTTGATGAATAGAATAACTAATAAGTTTGGCTTTCAAAATTTTTGGATAGCACAATTATTGATAAATTCTTGCGGAGTGATAGCTTTATGCTGTCTTGTAATTGCTGCTGTAAGAAAAGTTACAAGTGTTCAGTTTTCGCAGAAATATTTAGGAATGTAGAAGGAAATAACCTGGCTAACCGGAGGCCTTATGATATCTTTGTCAACCTTTCATCTCTCAGAAGTATTGCAAAATCACAATGGCTTTTGATGAGGGACACCAACCGCGCGGGGAAATTGAGGCGGTGTGCTTGCTATCTTTCGCAAATATAAGCAGTGGCGGATGCTATTAGTTAGGGGAGTCGTGAATTGTTCAATTGCTGCAATTTCACCACCTAACTGTTTTACAGCATTTTTCAAAACTGTGGTTTCTTCTTCTGTCCAAGTACCTCGGTAAATTACAGCTAAACCACCTTTTTTAATTAATGGTAAGCTGTACTCTGCACATTCGGAAGCTGTACCGACGGCGCGAATCAGGGCAAGATCATAGGTTTGGCGGTGCTGAGTTTGTTGACCGATTTCTTCAACTCTGCCAACAAGAGTTTTGCAATTGCTGAGTTCTAATGTAGTTAGTACTTTATCGATAAAAGCAATTTTTTTGCGGGTGGAATCTAGCAGAGTAATTGTGCTGTTGGGTGCAATCATGCCTACGGGAACGCCGGGAAAACCTGCACCTGTGCCAATATCAATGACTGATGCACCTGTTTGGAGAGATGCAATAAATTGGTTGTTCAGCAAAGTTCCCCGTAAGGAATCCCAGAGATGTTTTTCCCAAAATTCTTGGGGTGCGGTGATGCGAGTTAAGTTTAATTGGCTATTACCTTCCAGAATCAATTCATAAAGTTGCTGGAATTGTGTCTGTTGCTGTGTAGTTGGTTGCCAATTGAGGGTTTGCTGCCAAATTTCTGCCATTTCTGGCAGCAAGGGAGTGGTGGAATTTGTCATTAGTTCAATGGTCAATGGTAAATAGTCAATAGTTATTGGTTCTTCTTTTCTTCCTTGTCTCCCTACACCCTGATTTTTGATTCATGCTGCTGGTTGGGGTTCTTTCACTTTACTACTAAGTGTCGCTGGATCAACTGATTGCAGTTCGCCGTGATTGAGTGTCCAACAACGATCCGCGATCGCTAACAAATCACCAGCATCATGTGTTACTACTAACAATGTCCAGTCTTGTTTGAGTTTCGCCAATAAGTTGACTAGTTGCTGGCGCATTGACCAATCTAACCCGGCTGTAGGTTCATCTAATAACAAGACGTTTGGCTGACGAATTAACTGCACTGCTAAAGCTAAACGCCGTTGCTGTCCTCCACTTAAAGCATAAGGTGCAGCAGATAGGGATAAATGCTCTAATCCCACTTCACTGAGGGCTTGCTTAACTCGTTCTGAACCTAACTCTGGATGTCCTAAACGCAATTCTTCTAAAATTGTCCCGCCGCAAAAGTGCCGTTCAGGAAACTGAAATACAATTCCCGCTAGTTGTTGTAGCTGTTCGGCGATGAGTTCTTGTTCTCGCCAAAACACTCCGCCAGAAGTGGGTTCGGCTAGTCCAGACAAGATTTCAAGTAAGGTGCTTTTCCCTGAACCACTAGGGCCAATAATTAAACCTAATTGCTGAGGCGGTAATTCCAGGTCAACTGACTTCAAAATCGCGGTTGGGCAAGCTGTGGGATGATAAATTAAATTTCTCAGATAGAGCATTTGTTAAAATTACCAAAATTGGCGAATAGCTTAACTCAATAAGTACACTTGGACAAGTCTGCACCGATTCATGCTGTGTTGCCTGCTTTAAGCTTAATCTCACAGCTAGGCTATCTCTCCATTTTGGCAGAACAACTCATGAATCAGGCGGCTAAAATTACTTAATTCAAAAATTGTGCAAGCTGTCTGACTAAAATACGTGAATTTACTTTTTTTGTTCCTAAAATACTGAGTTCAAGATAATTTGAGTTTTTATTGCCTTTTCTAGCCTGCTGAAGTACAAATTTATCTGCGTGCATCTGCGGTTAATTATTCCTGTCTAGCACCTTGCTAGAGTCAGAAATGCTATATACGGCAATTCCGTCTAATAATAAATTGACAAATACTGATACAACATCTCCTCTAGAAGTTTTTTTCGGAGAATAGATTAGTTGTTTGGTAAGCAATGGACAGAATTGCTACTCCATGCGCCATCGCCCAGATTGCTTTTGTGATTTCGTAAGTATCACCAACAATCAGTTCTCCATTTTCTTGACCAGCTTTCACTAGCTCAAATAATTGGTTGAGTGAGGCTTGGGCAACTTCTTCTAAGTTGCGATATTTGGCTACATCTACAGGACGAAACATGATTTGCACATGATTGGCATGATTGATGGCAAATTCGACATAAGCTTGACTAGCTGCAATTAACTTTTGACGAGTACTTTTTCCAGCTTGAGCTATGGCGGATTCTACGTTAACTGTCAGCAGACGAAAGCCTTCTTGGGCGATCGCCGCCAGTACAGCTTCTTTATCTGCAAAGTGCATATAAGGCGCATTGTGACTGACTCCGGCTTTTTGCGCCATTTTACGTAAACTCAGCGCCTCAACCCCATCTTCCGCTAACAGTTCTATAGCGATCGCCAGCAAAGTATTGCGTAAGTTTCCATGATGATATTGAGCCATATTTTTATTTTTATATTGACACTGTCAACATTTTGGTTTTATATTGGCAGTGTCAATATATTACTGATTGACTGATTGAGTGTCCAGCATTTACAGCAAAACAGTCTGTTCTTGTAGGAAAGACTGAAAGCAATAACTCAAAATTTTTTGCAAAATTGAAAATCCCAAATTTTATGAATCAGAAGATTCTCTGTTTTGTGGCGATCGCTATATCTGCAATCACCGGATGGCTGCTGGGTCACACTAGCCCTTGGATCAAACTGCAATCAAAGGATCAAGCAATGGCACAAACAATGACAAATTCTATGCGTATTTTACAAATCAACTTCAAATATAAAACATCCACTGCTGAATTTAAACAGCAGATGCTTGAACATGCGCCTCGTCTTGCTGCTGTCAAAGGATTGAAATGGAAAATTTGGTCAATTGATGAGACAAATAGAGAAGCCAATGGCTATTACTTATTTGAAAATGAAATTGCATTAAACAATTATCTCGATAATGTTTTTTTTTGTTGGTATGGGGAATAATCCCACAGTAGGCAATATTGTGGTTAAAAAATTTGAGATTCTCCAAGAGCCTACTGCTATTACGCGAGGGCCAATTTAGTAAAAAAATAGGTAGGAAAAGTAACAATGAAATTTAGTCATACTCTGAAAACATCAGCTTCATCCGAAAAAAATTTGGTCAATTTGGACAGATGTAGAGCATTGGTCAAAATGGGATACAGAATTGTCTGATGCTTATTTAGAAAGTCCCTTTGCACTGGGAGCCAGAGGTAAACTTACGCCCAGAAAAGGGCGAGTTTCCACATTTAAAATCTCACAATTAATTCCAAGCAAAAGTTATACTTTTACAATTAACTTGCCATTGTGTAGTTTAAATGTACATCGCTATCTTAATGTTCAATCAGATGGCACATATTTTACTCATGAAATAGCATTTCAAGGGTTGCTGGCTTTTTTATTTGGTCAAATCTTAGGGCGACAATTTCAAGCAGTGTTACCGAGCGTTATGCAGAATGTAAAGCAAATTGCCGAATTAAGACAGTAATCAAAGAATTGGTAACTTGATCAAACACCGTACTCATCAGAATAGTTGCTCACCATAAATTATTTGTCAAGGGAACCTAAAAGTTGTCAATTAAGACAAAATAGTTAGTGCAGAATTTTGCATTATGGATAGTATACAAAGCTATTTTCCACCTACATATTCTGAGGGTGCTGATGACTCAACCACTTCCCACTGCACAAATAGTATTTACTAAATTAACTAAGGTTGCCCAGGTAAGTTTTACAGCTGCGATCGCATTTCATCTTTGGGTGACTCCTTCTTTAGCTGGCGATCCCTTTGGTCGCAACGAAGCACATCAAATTGGCGATCATACAGAAGCCGCTTTTAAAGCTGTTTTCCAACAAGGTAATTATCCCGAAGCCGAACGTCACCTCAAAGAAGCTTTAGCAAAAGAACCAAATGAACCTTTAGCTTATGCCATGCAAGCATCGTTAGCTTATGCCAAGGGCGATTTTACAGGTTTGGATAAATACAGCCAGCAAATTTTAGACGCTGGGCAGAAATTAGTTGCTAATGACCCTTTGCGTGGTAATTTATACACTGCCGTTGGGCATTTCTTTGAGGGTGCGGTAATTGTAACGCGGGAAGGCGCGGCGAAAGGTGCTACCCAAGCTTTAGGTCGATTGCGCCAAGTTTACGAGTATTTAGATAAAGCCGAAGCGATTTCGCCAAAAGATCCCGAACTGAATTTACTCAGAGGCTACATGGATTTAATGCTTTCTGTTAACTTACCATTTGCCAATCCTGATGAGGCGATTGGGCGGTTAGAGACAAGTGCAGCACCGAGATACTTGGCAGATCGAGGCATTGCTATTGGCTACCGAGATTTGAAACAATACACTCAAGCCTTAGATTATGCCAATCAAGCAATCAAAGGCGCACCCGATAACCCAGAATTGTATTATCTCAAAGCCCAAATCCTCAAGGAAAAGGGAAGACGCGAAAAAAATCAAGACTTGCTGCGAGATGCGATCGCTAATTTTGACAAAGCTTTGACCAAAAAATCCCAATTACCCGGTAGTTTAGTCAAACAAATTGAGCGGGAACGCAATAGTGCAGTTAATCAGCTAAATAATTCCGGTAGATAATCAAAAAAGTTTGAAGTCTGAAGTTTGAAGTCTGAAATTTTATGCTTCAGTCCTCAGCCTTTGGGCTTCATTCTTGAATAGCCATCTGTTTGATATGCTTATTTTGAACGACAGTAATTGAGATAGTTGAATGTACATTCAGTTTCGTGAATTTAATTCGTTTGATGTCTGGATTTGGTTGCAGTTTAGTACCATTCCTTCGCAACGAGAAAAAGAATATATAGAAGAAGTTTTTAATTCCTGGTTTTACTTGGGTAAATTGGGTGCGTTTAATGCTGAAAATCTACAAGTCCAAGAAACGGGGTTAGAAATTAGCTATATGGATTATGACTCACAAGGCTATGACAGAAGCTTGTTAGCCTTGATGCACAACATGGGTGAGATTGAGTACGAAGGACAATGGGCGCGTTGCTGGTTCGATTTGGGAACGAGTGATGCGATCGCTTTAGATATTTTAATCAACGCCCTCACCCAGCTGAGTGAAGAATATGTCACTATTGAACAATTGTATATTGGCGGCGAAAATGAAGATTGGCCTGTAGAAGATAGCGAAAGCCGTTCTTATTCCATATACGATAATTAGTGACAAGAATGAATAAATCAGGGGAAATTCGGGTCATAGTTTTAGGACTAATTCGGGATGGCGAACGTATTTTTGTTTCTGAAGGCTATGACCCAGCAAAGCAGTCCATATTTTATCGCGCCTTGGGTGGTGGCGTTGATTTTGGCGAAACTAGTTATGCAGCTTTACAGCGAGAATTTCAAGAAGAAATTCAAGCTGAGTTAACTAATATTCGCTATTTGGGCTGTATTGAAAACTTATTTATCTATAACAATCGGCAAGGGCATGAAATCATTCAACTTTATCAATGCGATTTTGCTGATTCTAAGTTTTATCAACTAGAAAGTTTAATATTTTCGGAATCAGTCACCCATCATCATCGGGCATTGTGGGTAGATATTGCCCGTTTCAAATCTGGTGAACTCCGGTTAGTTCCAGAGGAATTTTTTAATTATTTATAGCAGAAGGCAGGAGTAATAGTATTACTATTCCTGATATTCAAGCTTTGAAATTGTCCTCACATCTCTGACTACCGCTTTATAAAGCCAAGATTTTTTCGAGAGTATTTACAAGCGATCGCAAAACCCAACCAAGTCTGGATGATGTTGGGTTTTGTTACTTTACCAATCTACAATTTGTAGCAATTTATGTTCCTGGACGAGAGCGGAGATGATCTGGGATATGATGGCGATCGCCTAATATTTCTAACAACGGGCCATGAACGTCAAATTTCACCATACTTACCGACGCGACCAAAATATTCACCCGATAGCGATAGCGTCCCAAATCAATTCCCAGTAAACTGCAAAGCAAAATCCGAATCGTGGCTTTATGAGAAACTACTAACACATTACCTTCGGGATGCTTTTCTTGAATTTCCGCAATTACAGGCATAGAACGGTTAGCAATATCTACCGCCGTTTCTCCACCTTTGGGCGCATTCCAAGCGGGTTCTGTCAACCATTTTACATAGTTTTGGGCATAATTTTCTTGAGCAAAAGATTTACTCTTAGCTTCCCATTCGCCATAACTACCTTCTTTGAGTCCATCACGCAACTGCATATCCATACCAGTAGCATCACAAAATGGTTTGGCAGTTGCTATTGTGCGCTTCATCGGACTAACATAAACCGCTTCCCACTTCAATTTTTGATAAACATTGGCGAAACTTTCTGCCATCAGTATTCCTTCTTTCGTCAATTCTGCATCAGTTTCACCGCAGAAATTACCACTTTGACTAAAAGTAGTCTCGCCATGTCGCAGTAAATATAAATTGAGTGTCATAACTTATATTGTGTTTGAGATAAAAGAGTTTGTGTACACATAAAGTACCATTAATTTTGTAATCGAGTGTGTAAGTATTTGCACAAAATTAATAAATTCTTTATGGTTGTAAGAAACAGGAAAAATATGTGCAATTAACTCTGTGTTAGTATGTAACACCAGAACAAAGTAATTAATCAGAAAAGTTAATCAAACACAATCTTATATCTAAAATCTGAAATGGTATGAAACTTTTAGCTCCTGCTTGTTTGGTGAGCGAAGCCGAACCACTGCCTCTTCCTATATTTATTCATATCTATGTTTTTTAGATTTAATCACCTCAATCACATCATCATGACGTTGACCTTCGATAATATCATTTAAATGAATTTTGCCTTCAATATATTGCAGATGAATCCGCCATCCAGATAATTTATCGATATCAGCGCGATAAATTGCTTGTTTAATACCTTTTACTTTCCGCAGTCTGGTTTTAGGGAAAGTTCTAGTTCGGTGACATTCATTATCTTCTAATTCTGCTAAGGCTTCGAGAAAATCAATTTTTAATTCATCGGGCAAGATTTTCATAGCTTCATAAATTACACCATGCTCATCAAAAAGTGGTTTAATCTGTGGCATCAGCTAGAGTGAACCTCAATTTCTTGATTTTGCATACTAAAATCTTGGTAGAGATACTCAGCTATGGAATTATATGCTTGAGTAGCATCTTCTGTACTGACAACTCTAAATAAGGTGATGACTGTTGTATCAAAAATCGGGTCATCATCTATGGTAAGTATGATTCTTATCTCTTTATCGATTATTAAGGCATAAAGAGAAGAATCATACTCAGTATTAAATTTAATATTTTTTAGTTTAAATGCTTGATTTTCTAGTAAATTTCTATTTTTAGAAATTAGGTCAACATACCGATTTAATTTTTTAATAATTTTAAATTTTTCTCTGTTATTAAATTTTTCCAAGTCTTTTTCAAATTCTTTAGTTGATTCAATGAGTATTTCCATTTAGTTAATGCTTGAATCAGAATACGAAACTGAGTTTAATATAGCTGATAATTATAGATAATTGAAGTGTTATTGGTAGCGGTTGTAAATAGCGTAAAGCAGAATACATAAACTTTAGAGGCTAAATCTGTTTGGTTAACTTGCTCAAAATTTTAAGTGGAATCAACACTAATATTTGTGAGCGAGTTCGGAGACTGTTTCTATTAATTTATCTAAATCAACTGGCTTAGAAATGTGGTGTTGAAAACCGACAGATAAAGAACGCTGTTGGTCTTCCATTCTGGCATAGGCAGAAAGAGCGATCGCACCTATTTTACCGCCTTTGTCTGCTGGTAAGGAGCGAATCTGTTGCATAAGTGTATAGCCATCCATATCTGGCATTCCAATATCACTGATTAAGACATTAGGTTGAAACGACTCCAAGGAAGCTAAAACTTCCACTGCACGGGTAACAGCTAATACCTCTGCGCCGTATTGCTCTAGTACAGCTGTGACTAATTCCCGCGCATCCGGTTCATCGTCCACAATTAGGACTTTAATTCCCGTTAAATCTAGTTCGGGTGTGGATAAATCATCAGGTTGATTTTGCAGTGACTCAGTAGCTAACAAGGGCAGTTTAACTATGAATGTCGCGCCTTGTCCTTCCCCTGGGCTGTCAGCATGAATTGTGCCGCCGTGGGCTTCCACCAAATACCGCACAATGGCTAACCCCAACCCCAGCCCACCATATTTACGAGTTGTCGAAGCATCTTCTTGGCGGAATGATTCAAAAATATGGGGCAGAAAATCGGGTCTGATGCCTTTACCTGTATCGCTGATGGTAATTTGGACTTGGTTATCAACTCGCTGTAATTTTACGTCTACTCGTCCACCAGCCGGGGTAAATTTAATCGCATTCGATAGCAGATTCCAGAAAATTTGCTGTAGTCGTGCCGAATCACCGGATACTTGCCCAATTTGGGATAAAGCGGAATGTAATAAAATTGACTTGGCAACGGCGGCTGTTCTGACTGTATCAAGTGCGGCTTCTAAGACAAATACTAAATTTACGGGAGCTTCATCTATGTTGAGTTTGCCCCGCAAAATCTTCGCCACATCTAGCAAATCATCAATTAATTGACACTGCAATTTAGCGTTACGTTCAATGGTAGCTAAAGCTTCGGCAGTTTTCGCGGCATCAAATTTGCGGGTTTGCATCAGTTTCGCCCAACCTAAAATCGGGTTGAGGGGCGATCGCAATTCGTGAGAGAGAATGGCTAAAAACTCATCTTTGATGCGGTTGGCGCGTTCGGCTTCGGCTCTGGCTAGTTGCTCTTTTTCCAATAGCAAACTACGTTCTTCTTCGGCTTGCTTTTGGGCAGTGATGTCAGTATTTGTGCCGAACCAACGCAATATTTGACCCTGCTGATCACGGATGGGAATAGCACGGGATAGAAACCAACGATACTGCCCATCATTACCCCGGAGGGGAAAGGTATCTTCCCAGGCTTCACCTGTTGTTAAACAGTGGCGGAAGTGTTCTAGCACACGCTTCACATGCTCAGGATGGTGGACTTTTTGCCAGCCCCATCCCTGCATTTCTTCTAGGGTTGTACCTGTGTAATCAAACCAGCGTTGGTTGTACCAAAATATCCAGCCGCTTGCGTCCGCCATCCAAGCAAATTGCGACATATTATCAGCCAGGGTGCGGAAGCGTTCTTCGCTATCTTGCAGTGATTGTTCGGCTTGTTTGCGATGGGTGATATCTCTCCAGGTGGCAACAAAGCCATCACCAAATTTCGCCACGCGGATATCAAATGCTCTGGTTAAATATTTCTCCCCATATTTATCGGTATAAATCAGGTTTTCTTTAACGAGTGACTGTCCGGTTTCGACTACCTGACAATATTCCGCAAACAACCCACCGTCTCGATGTCCTGGCAATAATTCACACAGCCCCCGCCCAATTTGCTGTTCATAGCTCATTTGATTGTTGACGCAAGCTGCATAATTGACATATTCAGTGCGAAAATCGATAATCTCTCCTTGCTCGTTTCTAATAGCAGAGTAAATTCCCAAACAATCTAGGATATTTTCTACGGAAGTGCGGAAGCGTTCTTCACTTTCACGCAATGCTTGTATAGCTTTCGTTTGCTCAATTAATGGCCAGATACTTACTATAGTTTCTTGCAATAAGGCAACTTCATCAGCACTCCAGACTCGCGGATTTGGCGAAGAAACAGTTAATACTGCGACCAACTGCCCCTGATAAATACAGGGAACGCAAACAAGTGCTTGAATTTGAAAAGAAGCGTAATTTTGAGCAAAAGCAATTGTCCGAGAATCTCTGGTGATATCATGCACAACTAAAGCTTGATTGGTAGCAAATATAGCTTGCATTTCCGAGGTGGCAAAATTTGAAATTGGTTGAATTATCGGAAAATTCTCAAAATTGCGAGACCATACTTGCTCTAAAGTATAAAGACCTTGTTGTAAATCAACTCTGCCCAAGGTGCATCGGTTGACATTGAGGTACTGTCCCAAGCTGTTGACTGTTTCCCAGATCATTGTTTGAGCATCTTGGAGATGACGCAAGCGCAAATCTAGTTGGGTAAGAAACTGCTTGTTAAGTTCGCGTTGTTTGCGGGCAGTGATGTCTTCAGCGATACCTGTAAAGCGATAAATTTCGCCTGTTTCGTCTTTTAACCCAAAGCATCGGTCTCTGACCCAACGAATGCTGCCATTTGGTAAGATGATGCGGTATTCTTCATCAAATTGATTGGCGATCGCTTTTTCTTCAAAAGCCCTAGCAACAGATTCTTTGTCTTCTGGATGAATTAAATTAACCCAGTTACTTTGATTAGTATATAAATCCTGGGCTTTCAATCCCCATAAACGCTCATAGGCAGGGCTGATATAGCTGACGCGATCTTCTAAAACTTCCCTAATCCAGAAAACTGCATCAATATTTTCTGCAAGTTGACGAAACCTTAGCTCGCTTTCATGTAAAGCTTCGGCTGACTGTTTGCGTTCTGTGATGTCTATATCCAGTCCGGTCATTCGCAGAGGTTGACCGTTCTGGTCGTAAAATACTTTACCTTGGCTCAATGCCCAGCGAATGTTGCCATTGGGGTAGACTACCCGAAATTCAATCTCATAGTTTTCGCCTGTAGCAATGGCATGATTTACAGCTGTGAGGACGCGATCGCGATCATCAGGATGCACTTTCTCAAGAAACATCTTAAAGGAACCGTCAAACTCTCCTGGTTGCAACCCAAATAAAGCTTCTAGGTTATCTGACCAAGAAATTAGCCCTGTCTGAATGTTCCAGTCCCAGGTGCCAATGCGAGCCGCTAACAGTGTGATATGCTGCCGTTCTTCACTTTCTCGCAGTTCTATTTCTACTCGTCGGCGTTCAATTAATTCATGTTGTGTGTGCTGATATAATTCTGCTTGTCGCAGGGCAATACCTAGTGCAGTGGCTAATTCTTGGAGCAAATCGATTTCTAAAGGTTGCCATTGGCGAGGAGCTTGACAATGATGGGCAATCAGCATTCCCCATAATTGCTGGTCTTGTAAAATCGGCACGACTATTTTGGCCTGGACTTGTAAATTTGCTAACAATTCGATGTGCCAGGAATTCAGACTGCCATCATAAATATTCGGTTTGACAGAGATTAATCCCTGACGAGCAAATTCAGTGTAGTATTCTTTGAAACAAGGGTCATACAAGCAAGTAGACAACAGTGGTGTCCATGCTGTACCGACTGATTCGTTGGTGACAATGCCGCTATTATCAGACTGCCAACGGACAATCACGACTCGATCAGTCTGGAGAAATTGCCTTACCTCTGTGACTGTTGTTTCCAGAATTTCCTGCAAATCTAAAGATTGATGAATTTTTTGGATAATTTGTGCTACTAATCTTTCTCGCTTGATGCGCTGTTGTAATTGATTCCGCAACTGGACTGTTTCAATGGCTCCCTGAATTGCTCGTTGCAAGCTTGCTGGTGTAATTTGCTCTTTGACGAGATAATCTTGTGCGCCTGCTTTCATGACTTGGACAGCGATCGCTTCACTGCCCTGGCCTGTTACCATAATTACGGGTAAGTCAAGCTGTTGGCTGGAGGCTTTTAACTGAGCGAGAAATTCTAAGCCATCTAAATCAGGCAAGCGATAATCCAGCAAAATGACATCGGGTTGTTGCTGGCAAAGTTCTAAAGCTTGACTCCCCAAGGTTGCTTCTAAAATATCGTAGGAGTAATCGCGATCGCGCAACAAACATTGCCGATAAAATTCCCGGTCTTCTGGAGAATCATCGACAATTAAGACGTTGCGTCGAGCTTGAACCATGACTAATACCCCAGGTGTTCAGGAAGTGTTGTCACCTCAAACCAGTATTGGATCAGCGTTTGCACATCTCGTTTTAGCTGCTCAAAATTAATTGGTTTAATGATGTAGCTGTTGACTCCGTATCGGTAACAATCTTCGATATCTTTGGGATTATTAGAGGTGGTAAACACCACAACCGGAACGGTTTTTAGATTATCATCCTGCTTAATCTGGCGCAATACTTCTCGGCCATCGGTTCCCGGCAGATTTAAATCCAAGACAATCAAGCCCGGAAAAAAGCCAATGTCGCTATAGTTACCAGTGCGATGCAGAAAAGCCAAGGCTTGCTCTCCATTGACGCATCGCTGAATCGGCACTTGAATGGGCGATCGCTCCAATAATCTTTGGAGGGCTTCAAAGTCTTCGTTGCTGTCTTCCACAACTAACAGCAGGGGGATGGGCGAAGTTATCATGATCTTTAAGTGATTTCCTCTGCTGCTAATGTAAAGTAAAATGTACTACCTTGATTGGGTGTAGATTCTACCCAAATTCTACCACCGTGGCGTTCCACGATTTTGCGAGCGATGGTTAAGCCTGCACCAGTTCCACCGCCAAACTCATCTCGTCCATGTAAGCGGCGAAAGATTTGAAAGATTTTGTCGAGGTGCTTTTCTAAAATGCCAATGCCATTATCACGCACATAGAAAATTGGCTGTCGGGAGGTGTCTTGTTGGGGAATACAGCCAATTTCCACCCATTTTTGGGCTTTATCGTTGTACTTCATGGCGTTGCTGATTAAATTTGTGAATAATTCATTTACCTGGGCGCGATCGCATTCTATACTGGGCAGTGTTTGGGAAAGCCGAAATTCTATTTCACTTTGCGGCCGAGTAATGCTGAGGGTATTGATTACCTGCTGGACTAACTCATTCAGGTTGACTGTTTGCCGCATAATTTCTGCGCGTCCCAAACGGGAGAAATGCAGCAGGGAATTAATTAAATCTTCCATACGCTGGGTTAAACGCACCAGGGTTTGCAGTTTCGCCACCCCATCATCCTTCAGCGTCTCGGCATAATCTTCCATCAAAAAGTTAGCGTAGTTGTGAATTCCGCGCAGGGGTTCCTTCAAATCGTGAGAAGCAATGTAAGCAAAAGAATCAAGTTCTTCATTGCTGCGTTGTAATTCAAAATTCATCAAGGCGAGTTCATCGGCTTGTCGTAAGACAATACCCACAATTAAACTTCGCAGTTCGGTAACGACGGCAATTTCACTGGATTTCCAAGGTAAGGCACAACCCCGCACCGTTTCTTGCCATAAATCGAAAGATTTGCGCGGCGACATTCGCAAACTGCCATCAGATAATACTTCCACAGGTTTGTGGGGGTTGCCTCCCCAATTGACAGTTTGAATGACCTCTGGGCGAAACCAAATCAGGTAATTGTGCTGCACCCGTGAAATTTCTAAAGCTAACACACCACTAGCGATCGCACGAAACGACTCTCCTGGGGGATAATCTTGAGAGAGGGATCGGGTGGCAAATAAACCATGATGCAGCTGTAGTTTCATCCAATTCAATAAAGCATTTACCTCTGCTTCCGATGGCACTTCCCCCACAGGGATACATTGATTACCACTGCAAATTACTGCGCCTGTAGCGTCTACCAGATTCAGTAATTGAGATTTTAACTGCACCATCCCATTCAGAAAATACTTAGACTGGGACAAAGCCTCGACAAATTGAGTTTGTAACAACTTCAACTGCATTTTGTAGCCAATGTCTTCACTAGCTTTTTTATTCGCCAGTTCGACAGACATCACCTGACCAATAAATTCGCAAATGGTACGGATGTTATAAGGAATATATTTAGGTGATGAATGATGACAGGCAATTAATCCCCAAAGCTGTTGATTTTGCAACAGCGAAATAGACATCGAAGCAGTCACATTCATATTATGTAAGTATTCCAAATGAATTGGAGACACACTCCGCAACACTGACAAACTTAAATCGAGTGGTTGATTTGTCAGAGGATTGTTATTAGGAATTAACGATGCAGGTTGGTAGTTGACATCAGGAATCAGCCGTAGCCAATTGAGAGTGTAAAGATGTCGCGCTTGCTTGGGAATATCTGAAGACGGGTAGTGTAAATCTAGATAAGGAATTTCCAGATTCGTATCTTCGGCAATCACACAGCCTGCACCTTCAGCATCAAATTGATAAACCATCACGCGCTCAAAGCCAGTAATCCGTCTGATTTCTTGGACAACAACTTGGCACATTTCTCGCAGTGTGGCTGCTTTTTGCATCCGAGTAATTGTGCCTTTTACCTGATGATAAAAATCAACAAATTCAGTTTTTTGGTTAACTTGTTTCGGCTCTAGTTCCAAAAGAATCACTGTATCTGAGTGGTGGACAATGCCATCAAAATACCGCGATTTATTTAAATGCTTAATTGATAAATCCAGAGGATTAATTGTCTCAAAATCTGCGGTGAGGCATTGCTGAATTTTCTGAATTTGCTGGGCATCAAGTAAGACTGATAAATGTTTGCCTAAAAGTGCCTCTGGTGGATGACCAATGATTTTTTCAGTGTTATCACTAACTTGGATAATTTCGAGGTGAGCATCTTGCAAAACCAGCAAAACTCCGTGAGGCTGAATTAAACCTGGAATGTGAATCGGCTCGCGATCGCAATTTGTTAAATCTATTTTCTCATCAGCCATAACCTACCCGCTCAACTCCAGCCACTGTCCGTAACTGATCTCCGTAATCTCTCTTATTGTATCTTGCTGGGATTTAACCCCAATTTTCTGTGAGTTAAACGATTTTTGTTGTATTTTTTTTTAATTCGTTGAACTCACATTGTAGTTACCAGAAATATTCTCAATACTTCCATTTTCTGAATTTATGCCCCAAAAACTAGCATTACCAATATTCACACTTTTATTTGGACTGGCTATTATTCAAGCCGTCGGCTGCTCAACAGGGAAAAATAATTCCACAGTTGTCGCCCAAACTTCCCCCAAATCAGCACCCCAAGAAATCATCCAACCAGGAGAAGTCCGTGCCTTACCCGGTAAGTTAGATACCATCCCAGTGTTTAACAGTAACAGCCCTGAATGGATTAAAAACGAAGGGATTTTACTTTCTACCTTTCCCAGTGACAATAAAAAAAGTTCCCGCCGCCCACCTCAATTTTCCCTTTCAGGGACGCTTTGATTTATTTGCCCATCATTACACCCACACTCCCAAAGATTTACAAACCCTATATATCGGTGTCATACTGCACAACCCCAGTAAAAAACCTGTGACAGTCAATGTCTTGCAGGGCGCAAGTTATTTAATGCAGAATGCTCCCTTTGTGACTTTAGCGCCTTACCTAGAAAATAATGATGGCAAGGTTTATTCTGGCCCAGGGGCGAGGGCTGTCAGTGATGTATTGCGGGGTGTGCGTCAAGCAGATTTCCCTGCTAAGTTTGTCATTCCTCCTGGTGGTAGCCGGATGTTATTAAATCATCCAATTCCTGTGAGAAATTTAGCCAAGCCTGTGAATGGTCGTTCTAGTTTTTTGCGCTTGCAAAGTAGCGGTAAGGTATACGCGGCTAGTCTAGCGATGTTTGCTAAAAAAAAATGCCGATAATTCCGACCGTGCGCCAACTTTGAGTGAATGGCAAGCTTTATTAAACAATGGTAGTTTTGCCGGGCCAAGAGATAAAACCCCAACCCCACCCAATGCTACTAGCGGTTCACTCATTTACGGACGCGTGGCTGGTGTTTCTCAAGGCTCCCAATGGCAAGCTAACTTAGTAGATAATCCCAAAGCCCAGTACTTAAGTATTCCTGAACGCGGTAAAGGTATTTCCTATCCTTTAGTTACTCTCCGGGGTGGTATATTGGGTACTGACCAAATCCAAACCGCTAAAATGTTGGTGCGCTACCCTGATACCGCCTACGAAGCACACGGTAATTATGGGGTGGAATATAACCTGAGTGTGCCGTTAAAAAATCAGACAAACCAAACTCAAAAAGTTACCATTACCCTAGAAACACCTTTAAAAGAAGACAAATTATCTCAAGGTGGGATTCGTTTCCGCAAACCATCTCTTGATTTTCCCTTCTTTCGAGGTACAGTCCGACTGCGTTATGTTGATGACCAAGGACAACAGAAAACGCGGTATGTGCATTTATGGCACAGAACTGGTCAGGTTTTAGAACCATTGGTGCAGTTTGTTCTTCCACCCGCCAGCCAAAGAAATCTCAAAGTAGACGTGATTTATCCGCCAGACTCAACACCACCGCAGGTTTTAACTGTCCGAACTTTGGAACAGTAATCAGAATTACTCATCAAGGTTGTCTGTGAAGAATGGGGGTAGGGGTATATGGGTATAGGGGTGTAGGAGGGGTATAGGTGTGTATGGATTTTGGGTCAATACACTAATACACCTACACCCATACACCCTTACCCCCTTGTTCCCTCACTCCCTACATTTACCAGTTCCGCCAGCCGCCTTTTGCTGATACTTCACCAGAATTTTTCAACCCATGAGTTTGCAGTAAAGTTTGATATTCTTGACTACTCGCCCAACGGTCAATTTCTCTGGCGCGTAGCACTGGTACAGGATGACTTAATTGGGCTGTACGGGCGGCTTTCACCATTTCACCCAATTCTGTTTTACTAATCTCATCATAAGCACGGGCTTGGGCAACAAAGGCATCGAGGTTGAGTTGTGGTGCCAGTGTGGGTGAACCACCAGCCAGTTTCATCAAGACAGACATAACCACTTTGGGGTTTTGGGTGGCTAGCAAAGCGGCGCGATCGCAGGTAAACTCAGCACAACGTACCCATTCTAAAAGTTGTGTTTGGATGGCTTGAGCTAAAAAATTCCCGACATTCGGCACAATTGCCGCCGCTAATACCAGTAAATTTACAGGCGTTAAATAAACACTATGGTCGCATTTGAGATGCCCTAACTCATGGGCAATTACCGCCTGTATTTCTTCTGGGGTGAGGATATCTATCAAAGAAGTATGCAGCACTACAAAAGGCTGTTTACCCCGCATCGCAAAAGTATAAGCGTTGGGTGCTGGATGTTGCCGGACGTATAATTGCGGCGGTTCAATATCTAAAACTTTGCAAGCTTCTAATAATAATTTATGTAAATCTGGTAGTTGATTTTCACTGACTAAAACACTAGAAGCAATGTTTTCTACATAAAAAATCTGCTCCGCCATCGGCCCCAGCCAATTTCGCACCATCAAATCAATACCAGGTATTTGTTTGAGAGCTTTGGTCGATTCCAAGTCTAAGGGATGACGAAAGGAGTCAGCTTTTAAACCAATTAGCGGGGTTTTGATGAATGACATGATATAGCCAGCTTGAAAAAAAGACTGTAAAAATTTGGCTGTTAATTGAACAGCCATCCACAAGCTAGTATAACGATTCAGTCAGTGGAAGAAGGGGGTAAGGGTGTGAGGATGTATGGGTGTAGGTGTATTAGTGTATTTATCTAAAACTCTTTCACCCCTATACCCATATACCCCTACACCCCTATACCCTCTCTAATTAGCAATTGTGACTGGGGGAGTGCTGCCATTAGAAGTCACTCCTGGCGTTGAGACTTCGTTGACGCGCTTGATTTTAGCTCCCAATTGCTGCAACTTGATATCAAGACGATCGTAACCGCGATCGAGGTGATGCAAACCTTGGAAAGTTGTTTGTCCATCAGCAGCCAAGCCAGCTAAGACGAGGGCGGCTGATGCTCGCAAGTCTGTACCAATGACAGGCGCACCCGATAAGTTGGGGACTCCGCGCACAAAAGCTGTGTTACCTTTAACGCGAATATCTGCACCCAAGCGGTTTAACTCGGAAGCATGGCGCAAGCGATTTTCAAAGACAGACTCGTTAATGATGCTGTCACCTTCTGCTAAGGTGAGCAACGCCATGAACGGTGCTTGCATATCTGTGGGGAAACCAGGATGGGGCAAGGTTTCAATATATGTCGCCTTGAGAGTTTCCGCAGGTAGTATTCGCAAGCAGTCTGGGGCTTCTTCAATAATCTGCACGCCAATTTCCCGGAGTTTGGCAATTACGGGAATTAAATGGTCGGGGACAACTGGGGATAATAAGATATCCGAACGTGTAATTGCACCAGCTACCAAAAAAGTTCCAGTTTCAATGCGATCGGGGATAATGCTGTAGTCAACAGAATGCAATTGCGGAACACCTTCAATGGTGATCACACTACTACCAGCACCGTGAATTTTGGCTCCCATTGCGTTACAGAAATTCGCCAAATCAGCAACTTCTGGCTCACGCGCCGCATTTTCGATGATAGTTTCGCCATCAGCCAGAGTAGCAGCCATCATCAATGTTTCGGTTGCGCCTACGCTGGGAGTGTCGAGGTAAATCTTGGCTCCTTTTAATCTGCCACCATTGGGAACATAGGCATTACAAATGCCATGTTCAATCTGCACTTCGGCTCCCATTGCTTGCAGTCCCCGGACGTGCAAGTCAACTGGTCGAGCGCCAATTGCACAACCACCAGGTAAGGGCATTTGTGCCACCCCTAGCCTAGCCAGAATGGAACCAATGGCAAAAAAACTGGCTCGTAGCTGAGTTACGAGTTCGTAGGGAGCTTTAGATGTGGTGATATTACTGGCGTTAATGTCTAAAATATCGCCTTGGCGTGAGACTTTTACACCTAAAGCTGATAAAACTTGTCCCATTTTTTCGACATCCGCCAACAAGGGAACATTGCGGATGTGACAATCTCCAGAACAGAGCAATGCTCCAGCCATGATTACCAGTGCTGAATTTTTTGCCCCGCTAATTTTGACATGACCGTGCAAACGATGCCCACCGAAAATTTGCAAGACTGAGGAGTCTGCTTGAGGTGCAAGCTTGGCATCTGGTAAGCTGGTAGAAGGATTAATAAGCCTACCTCCAAAAATAATACTTAATTTTCAAGGGTTGAAGTTGGTTTTGATTCTACAGTAAAGATTTCATTTGTCTACATTTTGGATTAATCAATATATTTTTTGGCTCGTGAACTGAGGGCAAAAAATAACGGTAATTAATCTCAGGTGTAATGGTAAATTTCAATACTTCGTAGACTATAGGCGCTGTTTTTTAGGGATGGTCTGTGAGTTGTAGGAAACTCAACCACCCATCATAGTTCCCAATCTGCAATTTAAAATATCTACGTCACAGATATTTTGAATATAAGTTGACAAAAATAAATAATTGAGTAATAATCAGAAATTGTCGATTAAAAAATGCCAGCGGAACTGGCGGAATTGGCAGACGCGCTAGATTCAGGTTCTAGTGCCGCAAGGCTTCCGGGTTCAAGTCCCGGGTTCCGCATTGAAAGTTAAAAAGTAAAAGGTAAAAGGCAAAAATATAAGTCATTTACTTTCTACTTTTGATTTTTTACTTTTGCCTTTAATTGTGTTAACTAGTTTACAAAACTCTCTCGTTAAGCAAATTCGCAAGCTGCACTCTACTAAGGAGCGTCACAAGCAGGAGTTGTTTTTGTTAGAAGGGACGCATTTGCTAGAAGAAGCTTGTGCTGTGAATTATCCGTTGGTGACGGTTTGTTGTACACCAGACTGGCAAGCGGCTCATGCTTCATTGTGGGAGAAGTTATGTAGTTGTTGTGAAAGGGTAGAAATTGTCAGTGAGGAAGTTTTAGGTGCGATCGCTACTACAATACAACCAGATGGAGTAGTTGCCACAGCCAGACGTAGGGAATCTATCAATCAAGTCCCCTTTGATGGCATTGTTTTAGCTTTAGAAACCATCCAAGACCCTGGAAATTTAGGCACAATTATTCGTACAGCTGCTGCGGCGGCGGCATCGGGATTATGGTTGACTGGTGATAGTGTGGATTTAGATAATCCCAAAGTGTTGCGGGCGACGGCTGGACAATGGTTTCGCTTAAATATGGCAGTGAGTGAAGATTTATTAACCACAGTCAGGCAAAGTCAGCAGGCGGGAATGCAGGTGATAGCAACTTTGCCGACAGCAAAATTAACTTATTGGGAAATTGATTGGCGCAAACCCAGTTTAATTTTATTGGGGAATGAAGGCGCGGGTTTATCAGCAGACTTGGCAAAGATGGCAGATAAACAAGTCAATATTCCCCTGAGTCCTGGAGTCGAGTCTTTAAATGTGGCGATCGCAGCTGCTTTAATGTTATACGAAGCTCGGCGACAAATAACCACAGGTTAAAGCAGAATTACTTTGTCTTTTCTTCCAGATATTGTTCTATATCAGCCACCGCATCCTCAAAAGCGGCTAAATCAATTTCTGTTAAATCATCAGCTAGTTCAATATCAATTGGTTCTTCAGTCTGGGTTTCTTCCTCTTCCGTCAAACCTGGCTGTAGAATACCTTCCAACTGGTTGAGAGATTGTTCAAACTCTTGATTAGCGGCGCGGCGCTGTTGATGATCATTTTGCTCCATCATACTGACTGAAAAATATTGATTTACTAACTTTAGTTTTAAATTGCAATTCCTACAAATCTCTATTTTGCATATATACAACCCTTATGGCTATCTGCTGTATCTACTTTACACATTTAGCACTTAAGTATGAATCCGCAAAATCAACGGATTAGGCGATCGCATTCCTCGATAAACTGCAAACATTCCAGAATTAGATTGACAAACTCCACATACACTAATTAGCATTTAATTAAGTGCTAATTCAATGTTTATATGCTAATAAACTTATCAAAAGATATAAATTCTCTTACCGAGTTTAAGCGTAATACTACTGAGTTTTTGCAACGCATCAAACAAACAAAACATCCGTTAGTTCTGACTGTCAACGGGAAAGCAGAGTTGGTTGTTCAAGATGCGGAATCTTATCAAGAACTTTTGGATGCTGCTGAATTAGTAGAAACCTTAAAGGAAATTAAACTTGCTTTGAAACAAATGCAGTCAGGACAAGGAGAAAAAGCAGAAAATTTTCTCAATGAACTGGAAAAAGAAATCCGCGAATTGTTACCACAACGCTATAGAAAACGTGATGAAGTGCTGAGTCGTATTCGTCAACGAGTCGAGGCTTTACCAATAGAAACAGAAAGCCATATACAGACTTGGAAATCAGCAGGACAATCCTGATGGTGATTGATACGATGGTGTTTGCCTATGCACTCTTACACGTAGAGGACAGGTATGAACAGGCAATAGCAGCTTTAGAAACTGTAGACCAAATTGTAGTGCTAGATTCGTTGTTTGCCGAGTTGGGAAATGTAATTTGGCAGTGGATACAATTTAGGCAACTGCCATTACAACTAGGTTTAGATACGCTACAAGATGCTGAGGCACTAGTTGATGTAATGATTCCTAGTTCTCAGATTCGAGATGCCGCTTTAAGGCTGGCAGTTGAGGCAAGTCATTCATTCTACGATACGTTATTCGTGGCAGGAGCAATTAAATATGATACTCAGGTGCTAACTTACGATCAAAAACTAGCGGCTAAGTTTAGCGATCGCATTATATTGCTGGAATAGAGAGTAAAAAAGTGAAGCGATCGCCTTCAGAACTCCATCATTCCACCTCAGAACACGAAATTTCGAGCAAAAAGGTCAAACGATCGCCTTCAGAACCTCATCATTCCGCCTCAGAACATGAAACTCCGAGTAAAAAGCTCAAGCGATCGCCTTTACAACTCCATTATTCCACCTCAGAACACGAAACTTCGAGTAAAAATGTCAAGCGATCGCCCTCATAACCCTATCATTCCACCTCAGAACACGAAACATCAAGTAAAAAGGTGAAGCGATAACCTTTACAACCCCATAATTATTATATGAATATTGAAGTTACAAACTCCAAATTTCATAGTAGGCTTTATAAGCCATAGATTTACCTCGCGCTTCAATTTCATTATCAGTCCATTGAGTGGCATTCAACAAATGCTCATCAATCGGATAGTTTTTATCTCTTAAAATTTTAATTTTTTTTATAAATTCAAAGTCTTTTAATTCTTCGCCGTTAGTTTTTTTATCTACTAATATTAGATTTCCTATTTTACCTACTATTGCTTCGTCTCCTTTTGATTCTGATAGTAAATGTTCAATACTAGCAGAATTGTAATCAATGGGTAGCCCATTAATGGTTTCACCCATAAGTTTTTCTAGTACATATTGGATAACTTTTTTATCTCTTTGTTTATTCCTCGTATAAAATAAATCCATAAAGTTTACTTCAAATTCCTCAAAGCTAGGTAGTTTCTCTTTGAGCTTTCTGACTAAATCACTAATAATTGACTGAATTTTATCTGGATTATCTGTATTAGAAAGCCCTTGTGCATATTTGGAATAAAGTGGAGCAATTGAACCAGAGGATCTTTGAGATGTGATCGAATTAAAAATAAAGTGGAAACATTCAATTTTCCATAGAATTTGACGTAATATCCTCAATGTGATTTTACGTTCTCTATATGCCCTAATAAGAGATAAAATCATTGATGTTTGTTGCTTAACATTAAAAAGGCGTAATGCTTTTAATGATTGATAAATGCTATTTTTTTCTTCGGGACTCCATTGATGGTTATCTGGAGATACAATGGAAACATAATAATCTGAGTTTTTTTGAAATTCATACAACAATAAACTAGATTTAATCTCTGAGTCATTTCTAGTAGAAGAATCAATGTGTTTTTTTATTTCTCCAAATAATTGCTTTTGAGTTGTATCCCAATATTTAGAAAGCCAATGATGATATAGAAAAGACTCTACAACAGTTTGCTCTAATCCATTATTATCAAACTTTTCTAAAATCCCATTCCATATCACTTTATAAGTATCTAATGTTACATTAGATGATCTTAGTTTCTGTAAAAGTAAATTTTTTACTAAATCAGGCGTAGTAAGGTCTTTACCTCTAGTATTAAGAGTTTCAAAGATTAAATAAGCATCATCTTCATTATCTAATTGAATAAATACTAGTTTTAAGGAAAGAACTTTCTTTCTCAAAGATTTTAGAGTTTCTAAAATTTGATGTGTCCGTTCAGTAAATAAATCATTACAAGATTCCTTAGCATCAAATTTAGGAATCATAGCATAAAGTTTTTTATTGATTAATTCAAACGCAGATTTAAGATTTTGTTCTTCATTACCTGCATTATATTTTATTTCTGCTTTGTTAAAACTTTGTATATATCCTTGTAGATAGGGAAAAGATGTCTCTGAGTTTAAAACATATTCATTTATATTATCTATATTTGCTTTCTCAATATATTGATGTACTCCCCTAGCTAAATTTTCATCTCCATACTCAAGAAAAGCATTTCTTATAGCAGCCAGCATTAATGTAATAGTTGTTAATCTTTGTTGACCATCAACTATCCCATAGTATGGTTTTTCTGTTTGATAAACAACCATTGAACCTATAAAATAATGCTCATAATCTCTAATAACATCTTCCCAGAAATTTGTAACTTCCTCATCTGTCCATGAATATGGACGTTGAAATCTAGGAATTTTAAAATAACCTAGAGCAAATATATCTTGAACCTCTTTATCATTAGCTTCAATTTTCATTGATTTTACACCCTGAATTACAAGAAAGGTTGGTATTGATTACTATAGTATTAAGCTAATAGATTGTCTCCACTCAGGAGAACGCTTTAGTACTTGTTAATTGATATAATTCCCAATTTTTTAGAATTTATTAAAGACTAGAGTATGAGTTCCTATAATTTTCTTGAACTAACTTAATTTTTTTTTAAAACACAAAAACATTACCCCCCTCCGCCGCCGGAGAGGGGTTAGAAATGAGACATTAAAATTCCCACTAGCTGACACTTAGCACTCAGCAATTGCTAATAAGCGTCTTGTAACTCGTAAAAATCAGGCGAGATGTAATCTTTCCGCAAAGGCCAACCCACCCAATCTTCCGGCATTAAAATCCGCTTCAGGTTGGGATGTCCTTCGTAGATTATGCCGAACATATCGTAGGTTTCGCGTTCTTGCCAGTCTGCGGTTTTCCAAATCCAGTAAACTGAAGGGATTCGGGGATTTTCTCTGGGGAGGAATACCTTAACTCGCACTTCTTCCGGTTTATCAGCATTATCACCAACTTTGACTAAGTGATACACACTGACTAAATCCTGTCCTGGGCCAAGGTCAATACCCGATTGAAACTGGAGATAGTTAAACCCATAAGCATACAAAGCTGTAGCAATGGGTAGTAAAAATTCTGGCCCGACTTTAATAATCTCTACACCATTTTTATCCGGCGCTAAAGATTCATGATCAAAGCCATTTTCTGCTAACCATTGAGAAATCGGCCCAGCCGGAACTAAAGCATCTTGTCCTGCGGGTACTGGTTTAGATTCTTCATCAGCCACGGTTCAATTCCTCCTTGGTTTGAGAAGTTAGCAGCGCAGGTGGTACTGGTAGACCAATTGCTTCTGTTAATTCTTTGGGTGGAGTGAAGCGAGTTTCTGACTGCATATACTTGCCAGTTAAAATTTCTGCGACTGGCTTCAAGTTGTGAGTCGTACTGTAGAAGCGGTGGGTTTGCTTAATTTGAGCGCGTTCTTGCATGGAATCATTAGCAATTTTCTTCCGCAGCTTAATGATCGCATCAATAATCGCTTCGGGACGGGGAGGACAACCAGGCAAATACACATCCACCGGAATTAACTTATCAACTCCGCGTACAGCTGTGGGAGAATCCACGCTGAACATCCCGCCAGTAATTGTACAAGCGCCCATTGCAATCACATACTTTGGCTCAGGCATTTGCTCATAAAGACGCACCAACTGGGGTGCCATCTTCATAGTGATTGTGCCGGCGGTAATAATCAAATCAGCTTGACGGGGGCTGGAACGGGGAATTAAACCAAAGCGGTCAAAGTCAAACCGAGAGCCAATTAAAGCTGCAAACTCAATAAAGCAGCAAGCTGTCCCAAACAGCAAAGGCCAAAGACTTGAAAGCCTAGCCCAGTTGTAGAGGTCATCAACCGTTGTCAAGATAATATTTTCTGAAAGGTCTTGAGTGACTGTCGGACGCTCAATCGGGTTGATGATTTGCTCTTTGTTTTGGGTGCTTAAATCAGAATTCAAGACCATTCCAAAGCTCCTTTACGCCATGCGTAAACTAAAGCAACTACGAGAATTGCAATAAAAATTAGCGCCTCAATGAATGCTAATAGCCCTAAACGGTGAAAAGCGACCGCCCAAGGATACAAGAACACAGTTTCTACGTCAAAGACGACAAAAACCAGCGCAAACATGTAGTAGCGAATATTGAACTGAATCCAGGCTCCACCGATGGGTTCCATCCCAGATTCATAAGTTGTGCGGCGTTCCAGGCTGTTACCACTGGGTCGGAGAAGCTTGGAAGCAGAAAGCGCCAGGGCTGGCACTAGGCTACAGATAATTAAGAAGCCTAGGAAGTACTCGTAACCGCTAAGGACAAACACAATGAATTTCTACCGCTTATGGTGTAAATAACGCTGTTACTTTCTTTTACATTATATCTTTTCGAGTTTTCTGAAATCTGGGAAACAGACGGATTTCAGGTATTTGATTCGTTTGTATGAGTGATAGAAAAGTCTAACAGTTATGTCATAATTTTTAACGTATATTTAATAATTCCCCTCTGGGAGACCTTAGCCATGAGCGAACAAGCTGTTGAGACTCCAGCGTTAGACCGCTATGAGTGTCGCGCCTGCGGTTATGTTTATGAACCTGAGAAGGGAGATGATAAGCATGATATCCCTTCTGGGACACTGTTTACCGACTTGCCTGTAAACTGGCGCTGTCCAGTTTGTAGTGCCAAGAAAACTGCTTTTACTAACATTGGCCCGGCTGGTACAGCATCCGGTTTTAAAGAAAATCTTGGCTTTGGTTTGGGTGTCAACAAGCTGACTCCAGGGCAGAAGAATATCTTAATTTTTGGGGCTTTAGCTCTGGCTTTCTTGTTCTTTATCAGTCTTTACGGCTTACAATAAGACCCGCTATCTTGCTTTACCGATTCTAGAGAGCGATCGCATCTCTTAAGGTAAAACTTAAACGAATTTAGAAAACACTAAGAAATACTGATGCAATCCATTGTGAAAAGTTGGCAACGCATAATTGCCTGTTTGATAGTAGTTGTTTTGTGTATAGGTTGTAGCAAAGTGCCTTCTACTAGCTTCAACCCTTGGGAAATTATTACTGTGCCAACCAACGAGAAGTTGCTAGATATTGCTTTTACTCAAGATTCTCAACATGGTTTTTTAGTAGGAAGCAACTCTACCCTATTAGAAACCCAAGACGGTGGGAAAAAGTGGCAACCCTTGTCCTTAGCACTGGATGATTCTCGATATCGCTTTGATTCTGTCAGTTTTTCTGGCAAAGAAGGTTGGATAGTCGGCGAACCTTCCCTATTACTGCATACCACCGATGAAGGTCGTTCTTGGTCACGTATTCCTTTGAGCGAAAAGTTACCCGGTAATCCCATTTCTGTTCATGCGTTGGGAAGCAACTCAGCAGAAATGGCTACAGATGTGGGCGCAATTTACAAAACTACTGATGGTGGTAAAAATTGGAAAGCCCAAGTCGAAGCTGCTGTTGGTGTGGTACGGAATATGCAGCGTTCTGCTGATGGTAAATATGTCGCAGTTTCGGCTAAGGGTAGCTTTTACTCGACTTGGGAACCAGGACAAAATGCTTGGGTTCCTCATAACCGCAACAGTTCGCGCCGTGTGGAAAACATGGGTTTCAATGAAAACGGCCAATTGTGGTTATTAGCCAGAGGTGGTTTAGTGCAGTTTAGTGAACCCAATAACACCGAAGAATGGCAAGAAGCTTTATATCCAGAGTTGTCCACCAGTTGGGGTTTACTGGATTTGGCTTATCGCACGCCCGAAGAATTATGGATAGGCGGTGGTAGCGGTAACTTGCTGCGGAGTATTGATGGTGGTAAAACCTGGGAAAAAGACCGTGAGGTGGAACAGGTAGCCGCTAATCTATATAAGATAGTCTTTCTCACTCCCGACCAAGGATTTATCATTGGCGATCGCGGTGTATTGCTGAAATATAACGCTGGGGCTGAAAAAACTGCGTCAGAAAAAGCAGCTTAGACATAACCGAAGTTTAAGTGTTAATTCTGATTTATGAGAACAGCGTTGCAAGTTGTAACTCTTTCTAAACTTTGTAGGATAATAAACTCAATAACAGTCTTTGTGAAGGTAGGGATCTAAATGTCAGGTACCACTGGAGAACGTCCGTTTTCGGACATTATTACCAGCATTCGTTACTGGGTAATTCACAGCATCACCATCCCAGCATTATTTATTGCAGGTTGGCTATTTGTTAGCACCGGGCTGGCTTATGATGTATTTGGCACACCTCGCCCTAACGAGTATTACACACAAACACGGCAGGAATTGCCAATTGTGAATAACCGTTATGAAGCCAAGAAACAAGTTGAAAAATTTATTGGAAAGTAGTTTGAAATCATGACTAGCGGAAATAACATCAATCAACCAGTTACCTATCCAATTTTTACAGTTAGATGGCTGGCAGTTCATACCTTGGGTGTGCCAACCGTGTTTTTCTTGGGCGCGATCGCCGCAATGCAATTTATTCAACGCTAGGAGCAAATCATGGAAAGAACGCCCAATCCCAATAACCAACCGGTTGAACTTAACCGTACTTCTTTATACCTGGGATTGTTACTGATTTTTGTTCTAGGTATTCTCTTTTCCAGTTACTTCTTTAACTAACTGGAACTGTTTTTGGGAAAATTTGTTTATCTAAAATCTGTGTTGATTTGTTGTTAAGGGAGGAGGAAAATCTGTGTCTGCTGGAACTGGAAGAATTCCCCTGTGGGTTGTCGCTACAATCGCAGGTTTAGGCGTAATTACTGTTGTAGGTATCTTCTTCTATGGAGCCTACGCTGGTATTGGTTCTTCACTATAAAAGTGGTTTGAACCTCATAATATAGTAGGAGGCAGAAGGCAGGAGGCAGAAGGCAGGAGGTAAAAATTTTATTATTCCTAATGTTAAAGCTTCCAAAATTTCCTAACATATCTGACTACCGCTATATATCCACTGAATTTTCTAGCACTTACTTGTTTAGAAAATAGTACAAGAAAACCGCCTGTCTCCTAGAGACAGGCGGTATTTTAAGCATTAATTGATTGCACAATCTGGTGAATTGTCAATAAGTAATAATTAATTGGTAAAAATTTTAGTAGCCAATTAATTATTACTAAATACCTATTTAGGCAATGTCATCACGCTCAATGTATAACATCAGAAACGAGAATGTTGCTATTGGTAGAACCCAACCAATAATAGGTACAAAGATAGGAGACAAGTAAGATGCAGAATAAGCCAAAATGTGGGGGAATAGTTCAGTGGACATGGTAAAGGTTCCTGTTAAATCACACTACAATTCAAAATGAGCTTACTGCAAATTCAGTCAGATTTTTTAAATTCTAAAGATTTTTAACACAGTTATGTAAAGCTGATGTTTACAAACCCAACAACTCATCTAACTGATAATTTGGTAAATCTGGTGGAATTACAGTCCTGATAGCCGAGGCTTTGTGACTTTCTTGTTGAGTAGATGGATTAAAGGCGATCGCTTCTAAACGAATTTCCACACAGCCAAAGGGAATATTGATCTGAGTCATCACCTCTACACCACCCAAGGCTTTAGGTAGCAAATCTTTTAACACATGAGGGCCATCCAATAAACCACGAGTTTGGCAATCCTCAATCCATAATTTCACCACCACTGGCGCAGGAACTTCTGGTAGTTCTACACGCACACGAACCGACTGACCAGCAATCAGTTCACCTGCGGGTATATGTAATTGCGGAATAGGTAAAGGCTCCAGCTTTTCTCCATCTAAGGGGAATGACGATACAGCAGGGATTGACTGCTGTGGTTGCTCGACAGAATATTCTTCGATAGGTTCACTATCAGTATCATCAACAACAATCTCTTGCGCTAACCAAGCTCTGGGTATTTTAATCTTTTGATTTAAAGGTAACTCCGTTAATGGCAATGAAGAGTTAGATTCCTCTTGTGTAATGTTTTCTGTTTCCACATCCGCCGAGATATTTAGCTCCTCAGATTCTGCCGTAATTATGCTGTTCTCTGTATTTTCCTCAAATTCAGATTCGGCTATAGTTACGTCCGGCTCCGTAATTTCCTCAACTTCCGAAAAGTTCAAACTACTCTCGACTTCTACATTAGTCTCAGATTCACTATCAAGAGTTGCTAACTCTGTATCAACATCAAAATTTGGTATTGGTAAATCAGGCTCTATGAAATCCTCGTCCACAGGAACAGGCTCTAAAACTTCCGTGTTACGACGTTGCTTTGGTAAAGGCGGAAGTTCAGGTACAACATAGCCTTGACTCTGCATCCACTTTCTAATCAATGGCGAGGAATAAGGATTAACTTCTGCCATCAATTCTGAGTTGAAAGGAGTAGCTGGTTCTAAGATGGAGTCATCACTAAATTCCAAGCTTGGTGTCACAGGCATTTCCAGCATCGACACAGCAAATAACTCAGAACTAGCTGGCGTGAATTTTTCCACCACAGAATCATCTACATCTGGGTTCTCTGGCTCAGAATTGCTTGCTGTTAACGTTTCAGCTAGGGAATCATCTAAATCTAGGTTTTCCAGTTCCGAAGAATCGGTTGAAGTTAAGGTTTCGACTACGGAATTATCTAAATCAAGATTTTCCTGTTCCGAAACTGGGGAAGCCAAGGTTTCCAGCACAGCATTATTTGTCTCTGGGTTTTCAATTTCTGGCTCAACTACCAGTGACTCTTCAATTAGCGGAGGATCAGAAATATCTTCTAAATCTGTTGTCTCAGTCGGTGCAGTGTTCCGACGTTTGAGATAAGGAAAGACATTCCCCGCCATCCACCCTGGACGACTTTTAATTTCTAGCTGTTCTAAGTTGATGGGTGCTAAAGGAATGGGAGGCGTATGATCTTGTAGATCAACTTCTGACGGAACCTCTGTTAACTGATCATTAATTGCGATCGCACTTGTTTGATTTTCTGGTAACTTCGGCAATTGAGGAGATCGCCAATCTCCTGATTTTTTCAGCGACAACAAATTAATTTGCGGCGGTAAAGGCTGGCTGGGTGATGACAGAATAGTTTGCGGTTGTGTAGAAGTAGTTTTAACTAGGTTAAACAGTTCTAAACCCAAGCTTACTGATGTTTCTGGCTCTTGACTTGGTAGAGAAACTGCTAAAGTACTAGAGTTATCAAACAAGTTCTGCTGATAAGATTTCGCCACTGTAGCGATCGCTAATAATTCTGATACATCCGCCGTAATTGTAAAAGAACTATTAGCTAACAATGTGACATCATCAAAATCACTGATTGCGCCATATAAACTGAGTTCACCCAAAAGCAGCTTAGATTCACAATCAATAGGAATATTAATAGCAGAGTTAATTGCAAAAGGCAGTACATTATCTGCTAAAGGTTGCCTTACCTGAGCCAACACTTCCGAACTTAAAGGTGAGCGTAGCTCAATTTTGGCTTCTAGTGCATAAAAAGTAGTCGGATACTGTGGCTCATCTTCTAGATCAGGCTGTGTTTGTAACTCCACATTGGCATTAATGCTGAGTCCTTGTCCCCATCGCGCCACATAGTTGTCTTGTTCTAAAGTCAGCTTGAGTGGTGGTAATGGTTGTATTGTTTCCACCTCTTCTAGCTGCTCATCCTCTAACAACAAAGTAGGTAAAGCTTGATCTATTAAACTTTGTAATATTTGTTCTGCTGTTTCACCTTTCAGCCATACCGGACTTACAGGTTGATCAATAATGCCATCTTCTGATTTTTCTCCAGAAAATTGAGCAATAACCAAGCTACCATCAGGGATTGCTGCTGGAGTTTCCCCAACAGCCGATTCACTCACAACTAAGTCAGAGGTCGAAATTTCTTCTGTGGTGACTGACAAAGTGTCATCGCTTGTAGGTAAAGTTTCTTGTACAGACACTTCACTTACCTGCGAATTATGGTCAGGGATTTCCTCTGTGGTTTCGGATAAAGTGCGATCGCTAACAGGTAAAGTTTCTTGTACTAAAGAGTTATCATCAGAAATTTCATCTGTGGTTTCGGATAAAGTGCGATCGCTTACAGGTAAAGTTTCTTGTACCAAAGAGTCATCATCAGAAATTTCATCTGTGGGGACAGTTTCTTGTACCGAAACTGCACTTACATGCAAGTCATCATCAGAAATTTCATCTGTGGTTTCGGATAAAGTGCGATCGCTTACAGGTAAAGTTATTTCTCCTGACACTTCACTAACAACCAAGTGATGATCAGGAATTTCCTCAGTAGTGACAGCAAATGTTTCATCATTTGTAGATAAAGTTTCCGCCGCCAGTTCGTTGTTTAGGGAGTTGCTATCAGGAATTTCTGCTGCGGTGACTGATAAAGTGCGATCGCTCGTATCTAAAGTTGCTTCTACAGGCAATTCCTCTAAATTACTCTCAGAGACTGTTTCTGCCGTTGTAGCGATAGCATTGTCACTAGCAATTGACGCAATTTCCGCCGAAAGTTCGTTAGTCACTAAGTCGCTATCTGTCTTAACTTCTGCGGACGAAGAAATTAACTGATTACCAGCATTGATATCAACCTGATGAATATTAGGAGCATCCGGTAATGGAATTATGAAAAAGTCAAGAGAATTTGACTCTAAATTCCCACCACCAGGTAATTTATTTACTTCAACCTCTGCCTGTTGAGACAAAACTTGTAGATAAACACTTTCTTGCCAAGATTTACCAAAAATATCTGACATTAAATCGCCAGAACAGCGTAATTCCCATAGTCCTGGCTTAAGCAGCGTAAAGGGAATCACCGCCATTAAACCTTCTGAATTAGTGCGCCGCGATAACTTTTGAATTCGCCGTTTTGGGGGAACTTCCTGAGTTGTAGAGTGAGTTACCCGTACTTCCACATCTGTATTTGGCAGGTTAGAACGAGCTAAAACTCTGTACCGACCTTCCATGATTTGTATATTTGGCGATTCTAAAGTGTGCCAAGAGCGATCGCCCTGTTTCTGGATGAGAAATTGCCAGTGTTCCATTTTGAGTGATGCCCAGACCGAAGAGCAGCTGAGTAATATTTTGCATTACTTTGCTTGCAAGTTTACCTCAGCAATTTATAATTGCATCACTTAATATCATGTTTTGAGCTAAACACTAACATTTTTTTATCAATCGGCACATATCACAACAGATCAAACGCCAATAGTCAGCAAGAAACCAGATAGTATCCAAATAATTAAACAGGGTCAAGACAAACTGTACCCAATCACTACAAACTTGATGGGATAGATTGACTTCACCCAGCTAATTAAAATTTATTGATATAATTAAGCAATTTACGGAAATTTCAGCCGTCAAACTCCATAAAGGCTGTGATAGTAAGCCAAAATTTGCTGCACACGTTGTCGGCTTGCAGGACGAGAATTAGGCGACCAAGATATCCACAAACCATCAATTTGACTTTGGTTGTAATCAAATTGTTGAGATGACTGGGGAATTAAACCCGCCTCAACTCCTTCAACTTGACGTAAATGAGCAGCTATCTCTCGATAGACAGCTAGAGGTAAACCAGCAAATTCAAATTTTTCTTGAGTATCCATCCTTAAGATGCTCCAACAGCATTTAGATTTTGGGTTGGTAGAGTTGATGAAATTGCATTGCCATGAGCAGCCGATGTGACTGATGGTGTTGAGTTAGTCGGGGCTTCTCCTACCATTCTGGCAACTTCAATACCGTATTGTTCCAGAATCACGATCGGATTTGAACCCTGATTCATTTCAATGCGTTTGATCAACAGACCATTTGCTAATCGCTGTCCCGCTTGTACATAGCGGCTAGAAGGCTCATTGGGAATTTGAATTATAGCTTGGGGTTCTCTACCAATCAAAACCACACCAGTCACCACCACTGCTTTAGCTAAATCTGGTTGGGGTGTAGAAGGTAATACAGAACCAAAAGGGTTGCTGGGAACAACCTGCGGCAAAACCTTGGGCAGAATAGTGGTAGTTCCTGCCAATGCAATAGAAGTTTTTTTCGTACTAGCACTGTTGATTGGCACTTTGCGATTTTTGACAATAGCTACCGATAAAGGAGGTAAGCGGGGAATTTGCTTGGCGTTAGGATTTTTGCCAACTTCAGCACTAGATGGGGTAACAATCTGGGCAAATGGATCTGGTCTTCCTTTAGTTACTAAATCTATCCTGGTTTTACCATCAGTGGGTTGAATCAATGTAGGAGGGGTAAAAGCAACGTTAGTGACCTTTTTTGTGGACACTACAGGGTTATTAAATGATTGAACCGCCTGGGTGACTGGTGGTGCTTTAGCAGGTGGCGCTACGGCGGGTGGTACTGGTGGTGCTGGTGTTCCTGGAGCCTCTGGAGTCGGTGCAGGAGTACTAGCTTGTGGTGTGCTTTCTGATGCACATCCAGCGATCGCCAAAGTTAGAATAGTTGCAATTGCAATTTTTGATTTTCTGCCCATTGGCTGTTCTCATAAAGCTATAGGAAAATTTGTTTGTGGAAATTAACTAAGCCTGTATTTATTTCAGACAAAGTATTTCCCATTTACAACCTAAATTATTAAATTTTAAGGGTTGGTTTATATATAATTAAACCAGTACAAATACGGTTTTATTTTGCTGAATATCAATCGTCTGCTGTACACATCAGATGTTTTAATAAATCCAACCCTTTTTTAACTCTCCGAGAAACCGTCACAACACTAATACCCAAGTGTTCTGCTACTTGTTTTTGTGTCAAATCCTGTAAAAAGACACATTCTAAAACTTCTCTAGTACACTTTTCGAGTTGAAACAACGCTTGTTGTAAACGCAGTTGGTCTTCTTGAGCCAGTTGAAAGCTGCGGTAATGAGGATCAGGAACTAATTCCCCTAAACTAGTCGCGCCTTCTTCTGAGTCTTGAACTGGCACATCTAAGCTGAGAGGAGCGCGATTAATCCACGCTAATTTGATTTCTTGCCACTCACTCAGAGTAATCTCCAATGCTGCTGCTAATTCAGAGTCTGTAGGTTGCCGATTATATTTTTCTCGTAAAGAACGAGAAACACCAATTGCTTGCTGTTGTATTGCTAAATAGCGTCTGGGAATTCTCACTGTCACGCCTTTATCCCGCAGATAGTGTTGAATTTCACCACGAATATAGGGAATGGCAAAGGAACTAAAAGCATGACCCTTAGAAATATCAAATCTTTCAATAGCTCGAATTAAACCTAAACAACCAACCTGGAGTAAGTCATCATAGCTTTCACGACATTGATTAATCCAGTAATGAGCTTCTTTTCTTACCAGTCCAAAATTGAGTTTTACCAGTTGATTGCGAATATTTTCTGAGCGAGATTGCTTATATTCTCTCAACAACTGCCAAATTTCATGCTTCAGTTCATTGGTGGCTGTGGTAGGCATAGCACCGCATTTATTTAGCAAATAAACAGTAAGGGAAATGCCTTTAAACAAGCTAAGATTACAAAATTTCACAGCAAGTAACTAGCTATATGCACAAGTAAAGGCCTTGGTCGTCATACAGCACTGCTACTACTATGAAATTTTGAACAATCAAGCAGTATTTAAATCGGCAAAATTGTTTTTTAGTTATTTTGATTTGGTATTATCTGTAGCTAATCAAAAACTACATAGAGACAAAATATAAAATAATTTACTTAATTTCAAACCGAGATTGTACTTAATTTGTTTACCTGGAGATAAAGTTTGTTTCTGATGATTTTTTTACCTAAATAAACTGTGTATTTCCAGTATAGTTACGGTATACAACCAAATAATTAATACAATTTTTACAAATATTTAGTGGACATAAGTTAAAGGTAGGGAATTAGGAGTAGTGAGTGGGGAGTAGGGAAGCCAATACGGCGTATGGTTTACTGACTTGAGTCGAGTGGCGTGTGTATGTAAAACCCTTACACCCCTATACCTTTACCCCCATACACCCATCTCAACCGACAATCTTTGTACGTAAGTCCTGAAAAGTAATAAAAAAAGGGCGAAAAGCCCTTTAATTGTGAAATATGTTGCCATTTAGGTCAATTTAGCTCAAAATCCACCTGTCCATTTCCTAAAGACTGATATGAAATTGGGTGATGCAGCCTAATGGCTTTAAATTGTGATCTTAAATGCCAGCAACGTGCTGAGTTTAAGAACGAGTTGGTTCAACTCTGGCATAGAATAAACCGCGAATCTTCACTTCCTTGGGTTCACCGGCTCCTAAGTCAGTATCAGATGGTTGTTCGCTCTCAAAAGTACCTGCAATTTCACCGCTAGAACTATCTACTTTAGCTACTTGCAGAGAAATCTTGCCTTTGAGAATATCAGCACGCTTCACATTTGCACGGGTGAGTTCTTCGTCATCTGCTTGAGCAGGAAGAGCCACAGCATTATCATAGCCAGTCACAATACCGCGACCTTTGGGGTCTAGGAAGGCAGCACCACGGTAAGAAGGCACTTTAAATTCACCTTCAAAGTCTGTAGAAGTATTGATGCTGGTCAAACTAGGTTGTGTTTGAGCCACTAAGTTTTTAATGGTGAAGAGGAAAGGTACTCGCTCACCACCAGGAAGTTGAACTGTGATCGCTTGGAAGTCTAAACCATCTTCTTCAACAAAAGTCAAGCTACCATCTGAGTTGAACTTCAGTGGCCCTTGTACTTGGTCAATGGTAGAAGTGTATCTGGTTAACAATTTGCCAGTTACAAATTCAGCTACCTGGCGTTTATTAGCTGGTTCTTCTTTGACAAAGAAATTAGTAGGTTCCAAGCACAGTTCTTTAATGGCGTAAGACTGGCTACTGTCAAGGGGAATGGAGCCACGGCTGGTTTCTGTCAATTGAGGACATTTGTTAGCCAACCCTGTTCCACGAATTTGTTCATAGGTGAGTACTTCTCTAACACTAGCCTCTGGAGCATCACTGCAAGCAGTTAATAGCCCCAGGCATAAAGCCAAGAATGCAACAATTAAAGCGCGATACCTCATGGTCAACCTCAATGTCAAAAATTAATATCTAAGTTGTAAAACTGCACGAAGTTTTGATCTCTGACGAAAAGCAGTCCTCATTGACAGCAAGCTGTTCCCGAAAGTTAGGCTTTGCTGCATCAATGACGCTTTTAACATCGCTCCGACCTCGCACCTTGCAACTACCATAGGCATTTGCAAGGTGTTTTGAAGCCGTTCTGTATGATGTATGTATTGTCACTACATACAGCCCATTGCTTTATAGGGAAATCAGCCAGATCATACGATTTTTTTTTAACTCAAAATCAAAGCACTCTAGTTTAAAGTAAGAAGTCTTTGATCCTATCTAGCTTCTTGAGAGGCTGTAATCAAAGCCACCACTCTCTTTTGCAAGGAATTGCGATGTTCTGCGATTTGTGTTGAGTAAGCAAAATTAGTTTAGGACTGAGGCAGCAAGATTGTTTGTTGAGATTGGGTGTAAGGAGTTCAACTGAAAATGATTCATCAGCCACTCCTAGAAGCTTGCAGAAGGCGTATCTTTGTGACTGTGAGGATTATGTATAGGTAAGAGGCGATCGCGCCTGAAAGCCGACAATCTTCGGTAAATTTGAGTAGACCTAATTTTGACAGAGAGAGTTGCATGAGCAACAAAAGTTTTGAATCAATAGATTTTGTCGAGCAGTTGGAGAAGATTGCCACAGCAGTACATGATGTAGCGAGAGATTGCCAAGGAAATCCATTGGCTTTGCTGACCTTGCTGCGGCAGTTGGAATATTTACATCGATCAATTCGGGATGGTGCTTTTCAGGATAGTCTACCCGATAATCGCCAGCAACTTTACTCACTGCTGAAAGATATTGAGTCTGAAGGTGGCTGGCCTTACATTGAAAGAATGAGACTGCATACTTTTTTAGTAAATTTGCAACCAGAGGTGATGGCAGAAAACGACGATTAAAAAACTTGAGGAGCGATCGCACTGACTTACCTCAAGGGAAATTTTGATTGACTGCGATTAATTCCATCACACAAAAAGCGATCGCCCCCCTCGACATTGTAGTTGTGGTTGAGGTAATTCTCGGCCCAGTTACAACCACGCAGCAGTAAGTCTTCCAAATGCAAATTCCATAAAATAATTGTGTTGTCATCGCTTGCCGATGCTAATGTCTGGCCATCGGGGCTAAAACTCACGCTTAGAACTGGGGCGCGATGGCCAGTCAAGGTTTTAATTAACTTGCCATCACGACTCCACAATTTGACTGTACTATCCCAACTAGCAGCAGCCAATAATTCACCATTCGGACTGAATGTCACGGAATTCACACTATCGCTGTAGCCCTTTAACAGAGTTTTTAACAAAGTGCCATCACGTCGCCATAATCTCACGGTGTTATCCCAACTAGCAGAAGCAATCAATTGGTCAGTAGGGCTGAAGCTGACACCCAATACCCAACTGTCATGGGGTGAAAATGTTTTGATCAAGGTACCATCGCGCCGCCAGAGTTTGACGGTTTGATCATCACTAGCGGAGGCCAGTAACTGGCTATCAGGACTAAAATTAACGGCATTAACCCAACCTTGGTGTCCGACCAAGGTTGTGATTAATTGACCATCACGACTCCAAAGTTTAATTGTTTTATCTTTACTCGCTGATGCTAATATCTGGCCATCAGGGCTAAAACTCACACCCATGACGCTATCTGTATGTCCTTGTAAAGTCTTGAGTAAAGTGCCATCGCGCCGCCAGAGTTTGACTGTTTTGTCATAACTACCGGATGCGATTAATTCACCGAAGGGGTCAAAACTCACACTAGGAACTTTCTCTGTATGCCCGACTAAAGTTTTGTAAAGTCTGGTGGTAGCTTCGCCATTGATAATTTCTCTTTGCCAGAGTTTAACGGTGCGATCGCGGCTACCAGAAGCCAACATCTGCCCATCAGGACTCCAAGCCACGCTCAAAACTCGATCTTGATGCCCCCGCAAAATTGGTAACGAGGGAGCATCTAAACTCCAGAGTTTGACACTTTTGTCATAACTACCTGATGCCAATATTTTGTTATCTGGGCTAAAAGCCACACTGGCCACTGCATCACTATGACCTTTAAAGGTTTTAATTAATGCACCTGTACTACTCCAGAGGTTAACGGTATTGTCATCACTTCCTGACGCTAACTTTAGTCCATCAATGCTAAAGCTCAAGCTCCAAATTGTACTGGTATGCTGTTCTAAATCTTTATAAGCTTGAAAGTCAAAGTTATTATCGCTATTTTGCTGGCGCTGCCACAATTTAATGATTTTATCTCTACCTGCTGATGCAATCATTTGCCCATCCGGGCTGAAAGCCACAACAGTGACTCCATTTTGATGTCCAGATAGTGTTTTGACGAGTGTGCCATCACGCCGCCAGATTTTTACGGTGCGATCGTCACTAGCAGAGGCAATTAATTGACCATCAGGACTAAAGCTGACCCAATTCACCCAGCCTTTATGGCCTTTGAGAACTTTGACTAAAGTCCCATCCTTACGCCAGAGTTTGACTGTGGCATCTCGGTTGCCTGTTGCTAACAATTCGCCATCAGGGCTGTAAGTTACGCAATAAACCCAGTCTTGGTCTACTAGAGTCTTGGCTGGTTGTAAGTCAAATTCACCAGTTACGGGGTTTTTCTGCCAGATTTGCACAGTTTTATCAAGGCTGGAAGATGCTAGACTTTGCCCATCAGGACTAAAACTGACACTAGTAACTGATTCAGTATGACCTTTGAGGGTTTGTAGTAAAGTGCCATCAGGTCGCCAAAGTTTGACGGTTTGATCGCGACTACCCGATGCCAATAATTTACCATCAGAACTAAAAGCGATACCCCAAACAATATCAGTGTGTCCTTCCAAACGATTTAATTCGGAAACGCCATAAACTGCCTGTTGTAAAGCAGTTACTACACGCATTCGAGTTTCTGGTAACACCTCGTTGGCTTGTTTGAGCTTTCTCCAGGCGCGTAACCCTTCTAGGAGGGCATCAAACTCTTTATTAGAGGCGAATAAAGCTTCACTTGTGGCCGCGATCGCGCTAATTTTCAAATTAGTTTCACTACGTTCTGCCCGAATTGTTTGACGAATAGCGGCTCTTTTTTGCAGGTCAGCTTGCCACCATAAAGCTGCAATCGTTCCACCCATAAGTGCCAAAATCACACCTGCTATCCTTGCTTCCCGCAACCGCCGTTGCAAAATCAAATTCAGATGTTCTTGGGAAAGCTTTTGGGCGACTTCAGCACGTTTTTTTTCGGATTTGACTTTTTCTAGTTCTGCAACTATGCCATAGCTATTGCGTTGGCGAATTGGTTCTACTAAATAATCATGAACTAATTGATAGCGATCGCCCAACTCTTCACGCAAGCGCAATATCAACCCTGAGCCTACCAAAATTTCCAGAATTAGCTCCCAGTTTGATGGGGTTCCTGATGTGGGATAAATATGTGAGCCTAACGCAATGGCTAAATCAGATTTGGTCTTGAGAGGACGAAAACCTTTTTCATCAGTTAGCTCAAATAATAATTGCCAACTCAACTCTTCATTTTCTTGGCCACAATCTTTAATAACTTCTTCCAGCCACCGCTCTACTAGCTTGGCAGAACCACCACAAATTTTGTATTGTTCTAGTGTCGTAATATTTTCTGCTTGTAACTGTACTCCAACAATTTGCAGTTCAATCGGATTGACTTCTTTGACTTCCCCGGCTAAATCTTGGACTAGTTGATGAATTAAGTCATCACTCATTTCATAGTGAGAACGTTTGATAAAACTATAAATAATGCCTGTCGTATTTTCTATAGAAAACTTTCCTAGATAATAACGAATATCTTTATCCAAAATATTTTTATTAATTACGCCTAAATCATATAAATTATCTGTATTTTCTTTGCCTAAACGCTCAAACTCTAATAAATAATGCAAATAATCCTCACGCAAGGAAATAATTATTTTGACATAGGGAATATTTAAACAGGCGCTAAAAAAAATTATAAAACTCTAATCTTTGGTCAGCATTACTAGTAAAGAAAAATTCTTCAAACTGGTCAAAAATAATCACAATAATATGATTACATTCAGTTGCTAGACGTAACTTTTCTAGTAAAATAGTCGAATTAAACTCTACAGCGATTGGTAATTCTGATTGTGCTAAAGCCTGATTGATACTGCGTCCTAAAGCTGTGACCCAATCTGTGTATCCTGATAAAACAATGGGTAAAGGAATCCTTTCACCAATCACTCTTGCCTTTAAAGCAGGAACTAAACCTGCTTTAATCGTTGAACTTTTACCAACTCCTGACTGTCCATGTATGATGGTCAATTTATGGTCAGCACGAGTAATTCTTTCAATTAACCGATTCACATCTTGCAGCCTTCCTGAAGCCGCGATTTCTTGAGCAATATCTTCAGGAATAAAGGGAATTGTTTGTGTATCTAAAACCGGGTTAATTCGATAACGTTTGGGCTGTAACTGACTTGCGCCAATAAATACACGAAAGCCATATTGATGCTCGATGTGAATTTTTTCTTGCTTGAGATTGAAGGCTTCGGCATAATCATGACGCTCAAAAAAGTAGAGCGATCGCAATTCCTCTAAAATTTCTAAATACAGCGATGGTTCATACTGTAATTCACAAACAACCCTTGCCCATTCTAAATGACTAATAGCTTCTTCCCACTGTCCTAAATGTCTCTGTGTCCGAGCCAATAATAAAAGATACCAACTTTCTTGTTGACGAGAAACTTCTGTAGCTAATTCTCCAATTGAAAGAGCTGTATTAGCTAATTCATGAGCCATTACCCAGTTATTGCGCGATGCTGCTACCTCTGTTAAAAAACCATAACTTTGGGCAACTTTAGCGGTATTACCATAGGTTTCATGTAGCCGTAAGGCTTTTTGGGCTAATACTTCTAATTCGTCCCAATATTTTAGGCGTTGTAGCATTTCACAAGCAGGGATAATAAATTTCGCTACTAAATCTTGCCTTTGTAATTTGTCTAATAAATCTAAGCACTTCTGAAACCAGGAAAGAGCATGTTGACAATAGTTACTATTCGTAATTTGATGTAAGTCAGCCATACGGCGATAACACAAACCAAGATGAAATAAAACTATTGCCTGCCGAATCCGATAAGCAGAATTACATTCATTCTTTTCATCAACATTCTCTAATTTTGAAACAGCTTCATTATCTCTTTTCCCATCTCTCTGCCATAAACTTAAGCTTCTTTGATAATGACCTAATGCGCTATTAATTTGGTCATTAGCATATTTATCTCGACCTAAGACAAATTCTAAACTTGCTTCTAAACCAGGCTCTAACTGCACATTATACAGACGTAATAAATCATTTCTAGCCGCATCAATTTCATGACGATGTTGCGATTTTGGAGCTAAATTCAAATCAGCATTAGAGAGAAATTTTTCGACCCCTGCTTCTAAAAATTTAGCAAATAGTGATTCTGTCTCTTGACGAATTAAGGCAATTAAATCTTCCTTAGCTAGCTCAAACTTAATGGTGGTAGCAGCCCAGCTTTTGAAATCAGGTGCGAGTTTCGTCAGCATTGTTGCTACTTCATCTTGTAGCCACAACACCACAGGAAAAGGAAAAGTCGCTGTATAAATATCTCTAGCTTGATTAAGACCTGTTAACAAATCTTCCAGTGCCAGAATTGATTCTAGACCAAAAACCATGACTGCCGATGGTAAAGAATCAGTAATGACAGCAGGATTATCTAGCGATAATTTTGTGATGATTGTTGTATGTAAAGCTTTAGTTTCTGGTTGTAAATAGATTTCTTTTAAATTGATATCTTTTGTCAAAGAGCGAATAATTTCTAGCATTTGCTCTCTTAAGTGGCTGTAATTGCATCGCACCAAAATCAGAGCAAATTGCCCTTTAGAAAGTTTGATTGAGCGAACTAATCTTTGTAGAGAATGTCGATTCTGATTCACGCTCTCTACTGTGAATGGGGATTTTGTCATATCTGGAATACAGCCTCAACAAAAGAAATTGCTCATTATAAATTAGTCATTAGTCAAATTCACCTAGACTAATGACTGATACTAATAATTATTTGCTTGCTCAGTCCGATTACCTTTTTTGCTGCCAAGCCAGGACTTTTTCTGTTTCTGCTAATGCTGGGCTAATCCCAAACCAACGACCCACAGGATCGCGGTATTCAAATAAATACATACTTCGCAGTAAACTTTGATATTCAGACTCACCTTTAACGCTTTGTTGTTGCACTACTTCAAACAATAGTTCCCACTGATATTCATCAATGGCTAATAGCAAATCATCCCGGTAATCTTTAATGACGGCTTCTAAACATTGTGGGGAAAAAGGCGGATCTTGTCGTTGCAAACAGCTATAAAGCAAGCCTAATAAGTTACGGATATGTCCGCCACTCACCCGACATAAACGGTCGAGGGTTTCAGGATGCTCAAATAATTCTGTGATTAATGAAAGTCTTTCATTATAAGAAACTTCTGGAAATGCCCTAGCTAAGACTAACTGGCGCAGTAGCAACATCCCCGGTTCGTAATCACTACCATCTCTTTGCTTAACTCTCACCATTGGTAACACTTTCGGCGAAATACCTCCACCCAAGCGGTTTTTGAGTGTTTCATACTCATTAGAAAAAATTAACGCTAGGGGAATTGTGTAGACGACATGACATTTGAGCCGGCGTAATTGTTCACCTCGGTCGATAAAGAGATATTCTGGTTGTGTCCGCCCAGATGCTAAGGGACGCATATCGACTCGATCTAAATTATCAACAATCACAACTAGACCTTTTTGACCACGGAGTTTCAGTTGCTCAACGGCTTTTTCTAGAACCTCTTCGTTAATTGCTTGCAAAATGCTGTTAGTGCGTGGTTCTAAATATTGCCGGAGTTGATTTCGGGCTTGGGCGCTATCTTTGGTTTTAGCAGTAATTTTGGCAATCCCCAAAGATAATTCGGCTTCTCCAGAAAGTTCTATGGGGCTTTGCAGAAAATCTCCAATTTCTTTGAAGAGGTTGATGAAATAGTGTGGTTGAACTTTGATTTTAATTGCTTCTAAACTAGCACTTACTTGACGAGCTACACTCAGTAAAATATCGCTAACATCAATATCAGCCATATCTAGGTCTTGGCTGGATTCAAAGTAAACTACGTGAAATCCTACTGCTTCTAGCTCTGCTTTGAGGCGTTGTAATTCCGTAGACTTGCCACAACCAATATGACCGGTAAATAACTGACAGGTAGGTTCATCCGGAGAAATACGGCTGATAGTACGTTGCAATTCTTCCACAATCTTGCAGCCACGGACATCAGCGAAATCTATATAGTACTGCTGATCACTGCGAATGCTCATATTGAGCGCATAGCTGGGGTTACATGCTTTATAAAAGCGTGACAAATAATCTGTATTGATCATTGAGATGTAGATGCAGTTGGATATACGGTGTTGTTTGTCTATTTATATACAAATTGTCTCTAGCAAATGATAGTTATTGTCTTAACTCACTTCTGGGTTGTGAATTGTAGGTAAATAGCAGTTTGTAATTTTTTGCTACCAGTAACTATCAGAACATGACTAGAGCCACTATTGTCCCTGATACTTACAGTATATCTATCTTTTACTTGTATTATGTGTAGCTTTTGATAATCTTTAAGCTTCTAACCAACTGAATATCAACTAAATCTCTGGTTATGAAGGAAGTCAATAAATTTACTAAAAAGCAAGAATTTCCAAGTTTTTATATAACTAACAAATTGCGTAATTATGCGTAGTGTTATTTGAATACTGCCCCACCGTTTATTGCTTGTCACATTTTTTATGTTGAATATGAGCCAGAATCTAGATCGCTCTTCTTTTTAATGATGGGCGATGTTTACAAATCCAATAAAATTGCTATAATGTCGGACTCAAGATTGTGTTGTGCCGGTTGAGTTAAATGTAGATAAAAAGATTGCTTTTGCCACAAAACATCTGTGTCTACAAAATTAGCTAGATTTTTTGACACTCAGTGCGATCTACATCACATAACAGCATAACTACTGTAAGGCAGTTATATATTTTGCATACATAGAATAATATTTTTGTCAATATTTATTCTCTAGCCAAGTTTAGGCGATCGCGGTGACGTAGTTCACCAAAATCAATTTAACTCAATGACAGCTCTGCACTGCAAAATAGAATAGGCAAAATTTCTCATAGCTAATCCCGATGATCAAGGGGTTAATAAATATAGCCAAAAATTGAGGATGTAATCCACACGAGGTGAGAATGGCAGGTATTGTATCCGTTTCTCAAACAGATTTGTCTCAGCGCCGCAAAAAACTACGTCGGCAGCGACAAATGAAAGTTATTCAAGCGATTTGGCGGACTTCGGCTATTAGTGGTTTAGCTGGGGGATTACTTTGGGTAGCACTGCAACCTGTATGGGTACTTCGTGATCCCAAACAAATTGTGATCAAAACTGGGAATCAAGTCCTCCCAGAAACAGCTATTAAGTCGATGTTGAAGCTATCGTATCCGCAATCTTTATGGAAAGTTGAACCTGTGGCGATCGCAGATTCCTTGAAAAAACAATCAACTATTGCTCAAGCCACTGTGACTCGTAGTCTATTTCCACCTGGATTAATCATCGAAATCCAAGAACGAGTACCTGTAGCCATCGCCCAAAGACTTACACCAATCAATAATCAACCTAAAAATAAACAATCATCTACTGGGTTACTAGATGCTAGTGGTGTTTGGATACCGTTAGAAAAATACACATTGGTGAATCCTAAGTTGAAGTTGCCCAGCCTGAAAGTGATTGGCACACCAGAACAGTACCAAAAATCTTGGAGTCAACTGTATCCTTTGCTAAGTCAAAGTTCTGTGAAAATTATGGAAGTTAATTTTCAAGATTTGGCAAATTTAATCCTGAAAACTGAAATTGGCAATGTACATTTGGGTACTCCTAGTTCTCTATTACCAAAACAAATCAAGATACTGTCGCAACTGCGAAATTTACCAGCCAAAATTAATCCTAGTCAAATAGAGTATATTGATCTCAAAAATCCTGATTCTCCCATAGTACATATGATCCAAAAAAGCCCAAAGGTTGACTCTCAAACTCCCTAACAAATCATCTATATTAACTTTTGTGTATCAATCCCTCTCAGTAAATCAAGAAATTTGATGCTAATAGATAAATATATAAGTTTATTGATAATTTTGAATTTTTTGACAATACACTCAAAATATTAGGATGAAATTTTAATGCAGTGTGACAGGAGGCTTAATTCGCAAGTCTCCTTTGTCGCTATCATTCTAAAGTTCCCTGGCGCTGTCAAATCTAGTGATAGGTAGATATAAGATAAATTTCAGATTTTAGGTTGTAATTATCGCCAATGGTGAAATCTATCAACTATATTATTAAAGCAGATAAGACACGATACCTTGTGTCTTTTGCAATTATGTTATTTGCACAATTATATAAGCTGAGTGTGCTTTATAAGCTCATTGAGCTTGTATTTGACAACGTAAAACTAGTCAAGACTACATATGATAGAAGTAAAAGTAATCATAGTTTTGAGTATTATTTGATATTAAGAAATCATAAAATTTACTCGTTAAACTCAAGAAAAGCGAAATCTAACGCACAAAAAAACATTACAGGTAGTTGTAAAATTAATGACCAACTTAAATCGTCAACAAAAATCACGGGAGGGCGTTCAGTATGCAAAATGTATACTGTGCCAAATCGGCAACATAGTAGGAAAGCTATTAATAGCTTGTTGAATTTAGACAGATCAACTTTAGGTAAATGTAGGTATACTTCTCTAGAATTAGTTGTGCGATCGCTGGCTTTCATAGCGAACTAGCAGATTGACAAGCTTGTTAAGGTTGTCAATCATGATCAAAATACAAGAGCAGTACCTATAGATTTTGGCAGTGTCAAACTATAGTTGACTCTGAGGTGAGTAGCACCCGGAAAAGTCGTTTATCTACCTTTCACAAATCCAATGACGCTTGATAATAACCAAGGGCTTACCTATAAAAACTCCCAATCTGTGGGACAGCCAGGATTTTCACTGGCAGTAAACTCAAATAATCCCTTTAGTCATTCTGGGCTGAATTTTGCTCAAGGCCCAGACAGTAAAAAAATATCAGTAGAAAATAGCCGTATTGGCGAGATTGTTCCAGGTAGAGTCGCCAACATCAAAGTCATTGGCGTTGGTGGTGGTGGTGGCAATGCCGTTAACCGGATGATTGAGTCTGATGTGAGTGGTGTAGAGTTTTGGTCAATTAATACTGATGCTCAGGCTTTGACTTTAGCTGGAGCGCCCAGTCGCTTGCAAATTGGGCAGAAGTTAACCAGAGGCTTAGGTGCTGGGGGAAATCCAGCCATCGGTCAAAAAGCTGCGGAAGAATCCCGCGATGAAATTGCTACAGCTTTAGAGGGCGCTGATTTAGTATTCATCACGGCTGGGATGGGTGGTGGAACAGGAACAGGTGCTGCGCCAATTGTGGCAGAAGTAGCCAAAGAAATGGGTGCTTTGACAGTTGGTGTGGTCACACGGCCATTTGTCTTTGAAGGTCGCCGCCGTACTAGCCAAGCCGAACAAGGTATTGAAGGACTGAAAAGTCGGGTAGATACACTGATTATCATCCCCAATAATAAATTATTAGAAGTAATTCCTGAACAGACACCTGTACAAGAAGCCTTTCGCTATGCCGATGATGTGTTGCGTCAAGGGGTACAAGGTATCTCTGATATTATTACCATCCCTGGGTTAGTCAACGTTGACTTTGCAGATGTGCGAGCTGTAATGGCCGATGCGGGATCAGCACTGATGGGAATTGGGATTAGTTCTGGAAAATCACGTGCTAGGGAAGCTGCGATCGCCGCAATTTCTTCTCCTTTATTAGAATCTTCCATTGAAGGTGCTAGAGGAGTAGTCTTTAACATTACTGGTGGCAGTGACTTGACCTTACATGAAGTGAACGCAGCCGCAGAAACAATTTATGAGGTAGTTGATCCCAACGCCAATATTATTTTTGGAGCAGTAATTGATGACCGTTTGCAAGGCGAAGTCAGAATTACTGTAATTGCGACAGGGTTCACTGGTGAAGGCCAAACAGCACCACCACAAAATGCCAGCAACCCCCGCGTTGCACCACCACCCAAAAAATCAACTACACAATCACCAACAGCTAATCCATCAACACCAGTGGCAGAACCGAAAGAAAAATCCGGTTTAGATATTCCAGAATTTCTGCAAAGACGGCGTACACCACCACGCAATTGAGGTATCTTAGATTCGAGATATGAGATCAAATTTGCAGTCTCAGATGGCACTGAGTACTGTATAAAACTTGTTAATGACTAAATTGCATCAGGTCAGGAACAGAAACTATTCTGTTGCTATTTTTGATTTGGCGAATTGGTGAAAACACTCGTCCACACTATTTACAGAATAAATTTGTTTGGGCAAAAGTCTGCTGGCTTTGATGTCCTAGTTTTGTATTTAGAAAAAAATTTTGAGCAGAGTAACGATTAATTTTCAGGTAATTAGCACCTGTCTCAAAAGCTATGAGCCTTACTTGACAGGTGCGATCGCTCAAATTATTTGATTGATTCTAGAGTGACTTGACAGTAGATCACCAAGGCTGACCGGGAAATATTCAAAAGAATTGCAATTATTTTATTTTTTAGCTTGCAAACGCTGTTCCACCCATTGAATTACCTGATGGCCTAAACGAGTACCACTCAGTCTGTCAATTTCCCGCACTCCTGTAGGGCTGGTGACATTGACTTCTGTGAGGTAGCCACCAATTACATCAATCCCGACAAAAATTAACCCATCTTGACGTAATTTATCAGCCAGTTGAGTACAAATTTCATGTTCTCTGGGGGTAATTTCTGTTTCCGCAACCGTACCACCAGCAGCCATATTGTTGCGAAAATCACTACCACTAGAAAGACGATTTAAAGCACCAATCGGTTCACCATGCAGTAAGATGATGCGCTTATCTCCATCCTTAGCCTCTGGCAGATAAGTTTGCACCATCACTGGTAACTTGCCTTGATGGGTGCTGAGTTCCACAATTGAGTTAAAGTTGCGATCGCCTGCTTGTAAAAATAAAATCCCTTCCCCAGCTTTGTTTCCCAGTGGTTTGAGAACCGTTGCTCCTTTGGCTTCGACAAATTGCCGAATCAACTGCTTATCACCACTGACAATGGTTTCTGGAATCACTTCCCTAAATTGGAGGGCATACATTTTTTCGTTTGCCCTCCTGATCCCATCGGGGTTGTTAATCACCAAAGTTTTATTTTGGTCAACATAATCGAGAATGTAGGTAGCAAACAGGTAAGAGTCATTAACTGGTGGATCTGTCCGCATAAATACAGCATCCATTGTTTCTAAAGAAATCAAGGAGCGTTCTTGCAACCGATACCAAGGATTAGCTGCTACCCAACGTCCTTCTACCAAATCTATTGGTACTAGTTCCACCTGTTGCAAAATCGCCCAAGCTTTACCTTCTACCACACTTAGCCAGTTTGCCTGAGTTATCCAGATTTCATGTCCTAAAATTTGTGCTGCTTCCATCAGAGCAACACTGGTATCATGACAAGGGTCAAGCAGATGGATGGGATCAATAATAAAAGCCAGTTTCACGCTATTTGCCTCAATCGCCAGGAAATTCTAAGTTCTTCAATTTAGATTAACTCCTGATGATTTAACTAACTTACAAACCTTGGCAGCAGAAATTAGCGTAATTCCAACACTTGCTTGTTTTATAAATTACCTCTAACTAGCTAGTAGCTCATCTAGCTTACCTTGACGGTCTAAAGCGTGAATATCATCACAACCACCTACATGGCGATCGTTAATAAAAATTTGTGGTAAAGAACGTTTGCCATTTGCTCTTTGAGCCATTTTATCCCGTGCGTCTTCGTCACCATCAATACTGTATTCGATAAAGTCAACACCCTTACTGGTTAGTAAACTTTTGGCGCGGATGCAAAATGGGCAAGTCCTCCAAGTGTAAATTTCTACATTAGCAGCCATAATGTCCTCATTGAAATTTAATAATTTTCTGTTTTACGCTCTTACAGTTGGCTGTATAACGCTCATTTTGTATTTGAGCATCATCAGCAACTGATAAATCTGCTTATATTATCAAGCTTAATGAATATATTGTAATTTTATAGCTTTTTTAATGCTGTGAGAGCATCCTTCTTTTAGCCAACCCAGACCTACAGGCAGAGTTGGTATTAACAGTAAAATCCTCAATCAACCTAGAATATATTACTTAATCCTGACCTTCCAAATACTTACATTTTTTCAAAAATCAAATATGAGTCCCATCTATCTATTGAGTTAATAGTTGTTTTTACTTTTTAGACTAAATAATTATAGAAAATAGCTGAAAAACGCTAACACACTTTTCAGCCTGTGTTTAAGATAAATCTAGTAAAGATGCAACCGATTATTTTCACTCTAGGAAAGATGCTTTTTATGTTTCTTCATTGATCTCAAGCCAACTATGGCAAATAAGCCAAGAGCTAAAGTCCCGCTAGGCTCAGGAACTTTTTTTTGGTGGCGTAGAGGTGGAAGGCTTATAATAAGAGCTTGATCCTACCCAAATGGAATTACCACCAGAAACTCCAGGGTTATTACCGTAATTACCAATGTGAACTGCTGCAAATATGTTATTGAGGGTATCTTTGAAATCAAAGTTTTTGATATCTAAATCAAAACTACCCAGTGAGATTGTAGCAGTATAACCATCATTGCTTGGGCCAGTAGCTTTTGGACTAATCTGGAAGTCTAGCTTTCCTTGGTATCCACCTGGCTTGATGTTATTTTCACTGCTCGTAAAGCTCTTAACATCATATCCAGAACCTGCCGTGACATTCCAATTCTGTCCTGCAACTGGAAAGAGGCTGTCATTGAAATTCAAGTTAATGTCCAGCAGTTTATGGACATTGTTTCCAGCTAAATCCACGAATACATCTACTTTCTTAGAATCACTAGTATTTTCCTTTAGAGTAATTGTTCCAAAAGAAGTACCAGCATTAGCGCAATTACTACCTCCAGAGTAATTATTATTACCTACTGTTCCAGAAATAACACAGTCTAAATTAAAGACTAAGGAAGTTGGTACAGAAGTTGGTGATGAACTACTGCTAGTACCAGTACCTGTTGTGCCAGTACCTGTTGTACCAGTACCTGTTGTGCCAGTACCTGTTGTGCCAGTACCTGTTGTACCTGTTGTACCAGTACCTGTTGTACCAGTACCTGTTGTACTAGGTAGATTCACAAAAGCTTCACTACCACCATTAGCAAAAGCTTGAACGTGGAAACCAGCACGTAAGGAACGATTGTTCATGCTGTTCAAAACATCTTGCAGCGTTTTATCTGATTTCAAATCAAACAGGACACTGACATACTCTCCTGGGTCTACACCATTCTTTGCTACACCTCCTTGAGATTTAGCTTCTACACCAAAATCTGCCGAAAAGTTAACATTATTTCCTCCTGGGAGATTGAGGTTACCAGTACTTTGCTCAAACTTGACACCAGAACCACTACTAGTAATTCCATTAGTAGTTGCTAAACCTTTAAAAAGGTCTGTCCAAGATTTCGAGTAATCAAAGTAAATTTGAGTAATCGAAGATGCTGCTCCTCCCACTGGATTACTAAACTTAAACAAAACCTGAGAAGCAGAGAGTGCAGTACCAGTATCGTTGCCACTAGCGTTGGTGACATCTAAAAACAACTGTGACTCACCAGCAGTCTCATTTACAAGGCTGTTATGAGTAATGTTATCAAATTTGAATGTAACAGCTTGTGCTGGGGTAGCTATTAACCATGATGTACATGTAACACCAGCAGCCAGGACAGAATAGCTGACTAAAGAAGAACATTTTCTATTCATTATTCATTGCAACCTTCACTAGTAATGTCAAAAAAATTCACAGTTTCTGTCATACTGTAGGCATCACAATAAATAGTTGTCAATTTAAAATAAGCGTTTTTATCTATGTTTTAATAATAATTCTTTCTACATATTTATTTAGTGAATTTATTTGTAAGTCCAGATAATTGCTGATGACATAAAATGAAGAAAACGCAGGCATAGTTTTATTCACTTTTCTATATTCTTTATTTATTCTAATGTCTATAGAATAAATACGGAATTATTTGAGAGTTGTTAAAATTTTAAAGATGTTTAATCTTAATCAAAATTTTATAAAAAATAGCCCAAAACTTAGTATATTCTGGGCAAATAATGAAAATATATCTGGTTGAAAATGATTATAAAATCGTTTAAAAGTATTGTCAAAGGTATCCTGAGAAAACTGGCAAATAATGATTATCCAGTTTTGAATAACAGTTGTTTATTGGAGTGTTGGCTATCTTAATGTGCTGGATAACGGCTTAACAAGTATGAAATATTTTTTTTGAAAATTGAATAATATGAAAATACGAAACTTCGGTAGATACTTCGACTTTATTCAAAGTTAATTTATATCAGAAGTTAAAAGTAATTTAAAGAAATTTATCAAAAACTAAATGAGTGAATTTATTGGATTAAAATTTATTAGAAAATTATTCCCAAAAAAAGAAATATTTTGTTTTCAAGATTTAAAACAATTGGAAACTAGATTTTCAAAAATCAACTGAATTAATAAAAATTGGCTCATCTGATTATGCTCCTGTACATATAAATAAAGAATTTTCCCTAGGATGCTGCTCGACGTACCCAGCCATTAATCATAAAGCGACTATCGGGAAATGCCTTAGATGAAAACTTCACAGGTAGAACTTCGTGCATATATCGATTGAAGAAAAAGACAATACTGTTATTGCACGGTTCGATAATTTTAAAGGATTCTGCTTTGACATAAAAGTTATTTTCTACTTTACTGTCATATATTAATAATTCTCCTCCAGAAAACTGCTTAGGTTCTCGATTGAAGTAAGAAACATAGGTTAGTTCTCTGGTAGCAGTATCCGAACTACCATTATCATTATGAATTTTGTAATAATTGCCATCATTATGTGCTGTGAGTTGGCTTTCAATTTGGTCTACTATGAAGGGTGTCATTCCCAATTTGCTCATAACATCAGGCATAATTTCCTGAATTTTATTGACAATTAGTTCAGAAAACTCTGGAAATGCGTACAGAACCATTGAGCGACGATAGTTTTTATCATTAGTCGAAGTACTAGTAGAAACAAACTTTGACTTGTTAGCTAGTACATACTTAATAAGTCTTTTATGCTCACTAGGTGAGAAAAAATTATCTATTTGTACATAATTAGAATTCAAAATATCATTGGTTACAGGTTGGACATTTTCAGTCTGCTGTATCCAAAAAGGTGGTTCTGTAACTAACCCAACAAGATGGTCACTAGCAAAGCATAAAGCAGAATGCCCTTCATTAATAGGTACTTGAAATAAACCTTGACTGGCTGCTTCTTGTTTATAAGCACGAGCGACAACAGTGGTTAACAGGCTATGTAATATAGGGTCATCTGGATTTAAATAAACTGTATACTGATGTCCTCCTGTTAAAAGAAGCTGAACTTTGACTTTTGTTGGTTCTAGTTGCTGGGAATTTGTTGACATGAATAATTGTGCCAGGGATAGTGATCGCCGATAAATTTGGTAACAAGAAAAGTAATGTAAGTTTTCCTAAAACTTGAGTTACTTTCTATATCAAGTACCAAAATAAAAATATTTATTAATTATTGGTTCTAGCATGTCATTGAGCATCCTGTCATTCAGGAAATACCACAGTAATAGCCATATAGAAAAATTAAAGCCGTAGTTTCCTTAACCACGGCATTCATGTCATATATTCAAAATTTATTGTCGGTATTTACCGAGAGTCAACAGCGTATGCAATCAATTGGCTAAGACGTAAACGCAAGGTTTCTAAACCTAAACGTTCGCTTGCCGAAATGAACACAGCTAGGGGAAATTCTTCTCTAGCTAAGGCTAATGTCTCGCTGTCTACTTGATCAATTTTGTTAAAGGCAACCAACGCTGGGCCGGGAGTCACAGGCATAGCTGCGAGGATTTCTCGTACTGAGCGAATGTGACTTAACCAAGCAGGATGAGACAAATCCACTAAATGTAATAACGCATCCGCTTCTGTGACTTCTTCTAAGGTTGCACGAAAGGCATCCATCAAGGATGCAGGTAGTTCGTGAATGAACCCTACAGTATCTGTAATCAGAATTTCTTGAGGTTCATTGGTGTCTGCATGGGGAATGACCAAGCGACGTGTGGTCGGGTCAAGGGTAGCAAATAGCTGGTCAGCAGTATAAACTTCCGCGTTAGTCAGAGCATTGAGTAAGGTAGATTTACCTGCGTTAGTATAACCAACCAAAGCCACTGAAGGCACTTCTCGATGTTGCCGTCGTTGCCGTAAGCGCGAACGATGGGCTTGCAACTGGTTGACTTCTTGTTGCAGTCGAGAAATTCGCCGTTGAATTGCCCGACGTTCTGTTTCTAGTTTAGTTTCACCAGGGCCACGAGTCCCAATACCACCACCTAACCGCGACATTGCCTGACCTCTTCCAGTTAGTCGCGGCAGCATATATTCTAGCTGTGCTAGTTCTACTTGCAATTTACCAGCGCGGGATTGAGCGCGTTGAGCAAAGATATCTAAAATTACTTCTGTGCGGTCAACTACCCGAATTCCAATTTGCGCTTCTAAGTTGCGGACTTGGGCTGGTGAAAGGTCGCGGTCGAAGACGACGAGATTACATCCGAGAGTTTGGGCTGTTAAGGCGACTTCTTGCACCTTACCTTCTCCGATGACTGTTTGGGGATGAATGCGCGATCGCTTTTGTTGTACTGTCTGTAGTACATCACCGCCAGCAGTATCTACCAGTCGTCCTAATTCGGCTAGGGTGTCGTGGAATTGTTGCAGAGTTAATTCATCGGTCATCACTCCCACAATTAACACGCGGTCATGATCAGCATCTACTTCCTGAGCGACAAATTCCCGCCGGAATTCTGCTTCTAGTCCTTCCACCAAATCGATGAAATCCTGTTCTGCCAGCATATCCAAGCTCATTGGTGGGGAAATGCTGGAGTAGGTTGCTGAGTTTTGCGTACTGCGTTCTGAGTTTGGGACTGTTACTAGTTGTTTCGTATCAGATACTAAATGAGCTAAATAAGCTTCTTTGACATAGCCTGTAGCGCCACCACCACGCTTGGTAAATCCTGTGCCTGTGATATTCAACATTACCAGCGCATCTAACCGTTGCATTGCCATAGCAGTCAGCGCCACCTCATTGGGCGGTTCTGATTTGAGATGGGTAGCAATACAGCGAATACCGCTTAAACGTTCTGCACCGTAACGGGGCAGTTCTAGCGGTGGAATTTGCGTCTGACGCGGTGTGCCTACCCCAACACGAATCACTTGACCGCGACGGTTGAGATAGGCACACACAGGTTGATTGATTTCTGTGCTAATAGCAGCCAGACGCTGAGAAAATTCAGGCGTTGTGATGCGATCGCCTGGTATACGCTGGTGGTACAGCCGCTGTAGTTGTTTCAGCTGGCTGGACTTTAAACCTTGGAGATTTCCGAAGATAGTCTCTATAGGCGTTTATGACCAGTTAACTGGCCCTCCGAATCCGTCTATTGTCTATTTTACAACAGTTGCTAGGGTGTAAGCTCTGTCTTCTGGGAGGTGCGTGGCTGAGTGGGAGCGATCGCTACATCATAGACAATAAGCAAATTTCGACTCTCTTGTTCTTATAAAACAGAAGTTGAGGTGAAAATCTTCCGCCAGTGACTAACTACTATTTGCAATTCTTTCGATAACCAGCTATCAAATTGCGGATACACAGGTAAGCGTGGTACTAATTCCCATCTGGCAGGTTGTAAAATTTCTTTCAACTCTTGTTCCTGAATATGTGGATAATCGGGATTCACTTCATCTATCGGCCCTATCCCGCCTAAATCTCTCGCTCCTGCTTCAATACAAGCAAGTAACCATTGCTCATCTTTAACTAAATTTGGCGGAATTTGAATTGTAATTTCTGCTGGTAGAATTTGACGTGCTTTGCTAATAACTGCTGGTAATTGATGGGGGTCAAATGGTGGTGCGTCAAATTTTTGCTGATTTCCCGGACTGTGGGGTTGCAAAATCACTTCTTGAATGTGATGGTAGCTTTGATGAATATGAGATATGGCTTCTACAGTTTCCCAGCAATCATCTGCGGTTTCGCCAATTCCTAAAAGTAAACCCGTGGTGAAGGGAATTTGCAATTCTCCTGACCATTGTAATTGTTGCAGTCTCAGTTCTGGAACTTTACTGGGTGCTTGGCGATGTACAGTCTTCAACAATGCTGGTGTTAACTGTTCTAACATCAAACCCATTGAAACGTTTACATTTTTTAACTTTTGCATTTCTGCAAAACTCAGTGGGCCTGCATTGGTGTGCGGTAAAAAGCCCATCGCCAATGCTAATGCACATAAATCATAAATTCGCTGAAACCATGTCTGACGCTGTGGTGAATTGGGATGTACTTCGCCACTAAGAATCAGAATTTCACAAACTTTCTCATTTTTAAGTCGTTTTAAGATTTCTGCTGCTGCTGATAGCGTCAGCCAAGGACTCTCGCCGGGGTTGGTACGAAAATTGCAGTAAGTACAGCGATTGAAGCAATCATAGGTTGGAACGATTGTGTAAGCTGGGCTGTAGGTAACAATGGCAGAATTAGCATCGGTCATAAAATAGAATTTCTTCAAGAATTGTAAACGTATCAATTTACTGCGAAACCCTGACTTTAACTAGGTATCAGAGCTTTCCACAGGGTGAGTTAAAAATTTTTCCTCAGAATACTTTACAAACCGCAACAATCTTGATTAAGATATGTAACAACAGGTGAAAACACCTGAAACATACATAACAAAGCAATCATAAAGACATGACAGCAACCTTACAACAGCGCCGTAGCGCCAACGTATGGGAGCAGTTCTGCAACTGGATCACCAGCACCAACAACCGCCTATATATTGGCTGGTTCGGCGTATTAATGATCCCAACCTTGCTAGCTGCAACCACCTGCTTCGTAATCGCCTTCATCGCAGCACCTCCAGTAGACATCGATGGTATCCGTGAACCAGTAGCTGGTTCCTTACTCTACGGAAACAACATCATCTCCGGTGCAGTTGTTCCTTCCTCCAACGCAATTGGATTACACTTCTACCCAATTTGGGAAGCAGCATCTCTTGATGAGTGGTTGTACAACGGTGGCCCTTACCAACTAGTAATATTCCACTTCCTGATTGGCGTATTCTGCTACTTAGGACGTGAGTGGGAATTGTCTTACCGCTTGGGAATGCGTCCTTGGATCTGCCTAGCATTCTCCGCTCCCGTAGCGGCTGCTACCGCAGTATTCTTGATTTACCCCATCGGACAAGGTTCCTTCTCTGACGGTATGCCCTTGGGAATCAGTGGTACCTTCAACTTCATGATCGTGTTCCAAGCAGAACACAACATCCTGATGCACCCCTTCCACATGCTTGGTGTGGCTGGTGTATTCGGTGGTTCTCTGTTCTCCGCAATGCACGGTTCCTTGGTAACTTCCTCCTTAGTTCGTGAAACAACCGAGAACGAATCCCAAAACTACGGATACAAATTCGGTCAAGAAGAAGAAACCTACAACATCGTTGCAGCACACGGTTACTTCGGTCGCTTAATCTTCCAATACGCGTCCTTCAACAACAGCCGTTCCTTGCACTTCTTCCTGGCAGCATGGCCTGTAATCGGCATCTGGTTCACAGCGTTGGGCGTAAGCACAATGGCGTTCAACCTCAACGGTTTCAACTTCAACCAATCAGTGATTGACTCTCAAGGTCGCGTCATCAACACCTGGGCTGACATCATCAACCGCGCTAACTTGGGTATGGAAGTCATGCACGAGCGCAATGCTCACAACTTCCCCTTAGACTTGGCTGCTGGTGAGCAAGCTCCTGTTGCTCTGACTGCTCCTGCTATCAATGGCTAATTTGCTCAGATAGAAGTCATAACTAATTAATCAAAGGCGCTCTCCTGATGGAGGGCGCTTTTGTTTGCGTTGATTGGGTATTGGGAGCGATCGCTCGTGAATATCTCCTCAAATACGACTCATCCACCCGCCAAACTACCGTGATAGAAAATCAATATTTTTGGTAGGAGATAGCTTTGAGAAAATGAGGTTGAGCAATTTGTATAAATTTGTCTATTTAAATAAGTCGGCGTGAAAAAACAAAACTAAGTTAAGAAAGGTCAACAAGGCTACCATCCTCTTCCCTTCTGACTTGAAAGTGCTGAGTAAAAATACCAGTCCCACTTTCATGCTTGGCGATGAAACTTTTTTCATCGGGACTGCCTTCTGCCTCCTGCCTTTCCATAACGATGATTTTTAACACTGGGCTACTTACAATAGATGCAACAAGCTTTGGAGAGTAGAACGGAAAACTAGCCGAATTTGTATAAAAATCATTATTAACAAAGATATGGAAGCCCCAATTGAAAGAATTAAACTTTCCCAAACAGCCAAAGACCAACTACAAAAACTCAAACGCAACACCAAAATCGACCAATGGAATATTCTGTGTCGTTGGGCGTTGTGTCGTTCTCTGGCTGAACCCACGCCACCTTCACCTGTACCCATTCCCCAAGATAGTAATGTGGAAATGACTTGGCGGGTTTTCGGTGGCGAAATGTCTGATATTCTTCTCCTCGCCCTCAAGCAACGCTGTCATAATGATGGCTACCCCACAGATAAAGAAACACTCGCCACTCAATTTCGCTTGCATTTACATCGTGGGATTGGTTATTTAGCAGGCGACCCAAATATCAAGAAAATTGAAGATTTAATTGCGATCGCCCTAGAGAAGATATAAGGATTAATGTAGTTCTTCTTGATATTTTTATGCCGGAGAGCTACTTAGAAATTGAGCGTCATCGAGCTGCGATCGCTCGTACAGAAATCTCTCGCCCTGTAAGATTAGCCATAGAATGGTCAATCTTGAATCAGGACACCAGTTTTTTTTGACTACGGCTGCGGTTATGGTGGCGATGTGCAGCGAGTCGGAACCCTCGGCTATGCCAGTGCAGGTTGGGATCCTTACTACTACCCCCATCAACAGATTACTCCGGCTGATGTGGTTAACTTGGGTTATGTTGTCAACGTCATCGAAGATTTAGAAGAACGCAACCAAAGCCTGATAAAAGCCTGGGAACTTACCCGCAAAGTTTTAATTGTCGCGGCTCAAGTCTTAATTAACGCCCCCAGTAAAGCCCAACTCGCTTACAATGACGGCATTGTGACTAGCCGTAATACTTTTCAAAAATATTACGAGCAAGAAGAACTCAAAAAATATATTGATGAAGTCTTAAACGTCGATGCAGTCCCAGTGGCACTTGGGGTTTACTTTGTCTTCCGTGACGAAGCCGAAAAAGAAAGCTTCAAAGCTATTCGCTTCTTTTCGCGCACTTATACACCGCGAGTTCGTATCCCGATCAAGCGGTTTGAAGATTATCAAGAACTACTTGCACCCTTGATGGCATTTTTCACCAAACGCGGGAGATTACCTGTCAAGGGTGAATTAGCTAATGAACAAGAACTATTAACAGAATTTGGTAACTTTCGCCGCGCCTTTGGGGTTGTGTTGCAAGCCACAGATGAAGCAGAATGGGATGCGATCGCTTATCGTCGTTCTTTAGATATTCAAGTTTACCTTGCTCTCACCCACTTTGATAAACGCCCCAGATTTTCCCAACTTGCGCCAGAAATGCGCCACGACATCAAAGCCTTTTTTGGTAGTTACGAAGAAGCTTGCGAAGTCGCTGACCAAAAATTATTTAGTTTGGGTAGACCAAAAGTTGTCCAAACAGCCTGCGAAAAAAGCAAAATTGGCAAACATACACGCGGCGCACTTTACGTTCATGTTTCCGCCCTCGCCGCCCTCGATCCCTTACTCCGCATTTACGAAGGTTGCGCCAGTCGTACCATTGGTCGTGTTGATGATGCGACGCTGATTAAATATAACCTTGAGCAACCGCAAATATCTTACTTATTTTATCCAGACTTCGACACAGATCCTCATCCAGCCTTAAAAGCCAGCATCACCATTGACTTAAAAACCTTGTACGTCACTCATCGAGATTATGCAAATCGGGCAAACCCGCCTGTTCTGCACCGGAAAGAAACCTTTGTCACACCTAATTATCCCCAATACGAAGAATTTGCTCAACTCACCCAAAAAGAACAGGAATTGGGTTTACTCAAACAAAAAAGTGATATTGGTACCCGTGAAGGTTGGTTAAAATGTCTGGCTGATCATGGGGTAGAAATTAGAGGACATCAAATTTATTTAAGTAGGTCGGTGTAAATAATTATTGTTGGAATAAGGCAGGGGGCAGGGAGCAGGGGGAGAAAGCGTTTGAGCCTTATTTACTTTTCTTTACATAGTTTGGTTTTATTGTATCGACTTACTTAATTGGTAATTTTTAATTCCTAATTTGATGTAACTTATTGAAAACATTAAGTTATCTCACGCAAAGTCGAGGCAGCGCGTTGGGCGGGTTTCCCGACTTGTAGCGACTGCCGTGCAAAGGCGCAAAGAAAGGTATAGCCTTTTCTCTGCTACTGAGGTACAAATTCATCTGCGTGCATCTGCGGTTAATTATTAGTGTCTAGTACCTTTTCCACTTACCTTCTGCTATACAAATTACGAATTATATAAAGGAATATCGAAACGATGAAAGAAATCCAAGCACTACGTCAAGCCGTCCAAAGTCGCAAAATGGGGGCTTTGTTATTGCTGGGTTTTGCATCGGGATTGCCTTTGTTCTTAACTAGTAGAACATTGCAATTGTGGATGCAGGATGCCAAGGTTGATATCGGCAAAATTACTTTATTTGGTTTGTTGGCGTTACCTTATTCCCTAAAATTTTTGTGGTCGCCTTTATTAGATAGATTTGTACCGCCATTTTTAGGAGCGAGACGGGGTTGGTTGATTTTAACTCAAATTGGGTTAGCAATTGCGATCGCCACTCTCGCCTTACAACAACCTTCCCAAAGTGACCAAGTATTGCAAATTTTGGCAATCAACTGTTTAATTATCACCTTTTTAAGTGCCACCCAAGACATTGCCGGTGATGCTTACCGTACCGATATCTTAAATCCGCTAGAAGCAGAAGCAGGCGCATCGGTTTGGGTACTCGGCTATCGTGTTGCTTTGTTTGTCACTAGTTCCTTAGCTTTAGTTTTAGCTGATCGTTTACCTTGGAACAGTGTTTACTTACTGATGGCTGCTTTGATGGCGGGGAGTATCTTTGTCAGCTTATCAGCCCCCAGAGAACCACAGGTAAGTAATCACAGAGAAACCGCACCTGTGTCTGTCAAAGATGTGATATTCGTACTATTGATCACAGTCTTGGTAGCTGGCTTACTGGGAGGCGTTTTTCTGGGCTATATTGCTTTGCCTGTATTTTATTGGCTATTAGCAGGTTTGATTGTCGCTTGGATAGTTTCATCATTATTATTGCCTGATGAATTACTGGGTGAAGCTCAAGAAAATCAATCCCCACAAAATTTACAACAAGCAATTTTTCTGCCTTTTAAAGAATTTTTTCATCGTTTTGGCTTAACTCAAGCTGGTGTAATTCTGATATTTATCATCCTTTATAAACTGGGCGATTCTTTAGTCGGTATCACAGCTAATTTATTTTTGCGAGAAATCAACTTTACTAAAACTGAAATTGGGGCAATTCAAGCCGGAATAGGCTTTCTCGCTACGACTGTCGGTGTATTAGCTGGTGGGGTAATCTTAACCAAAATTCACCTCAATCGCGGTTTATGGATATTTGGCATACTGCAATTATTGAGTAACTTGGGTTATTATGCTTTAGCTGTTGCTGGCAAAAATTACTCGTTATTAATTTTGGCAGTAAATATCGAAAATTTTAGTGCCGGATTAGTCACAGTTGCTACAGTGGCATTTTTAATGAACCTCTGCAATCACCGTTTTACAACCACTCAATTTGCATTATTTTCTAGCTTAATGGCGATTAGTAGAGACGTTCTTTCAGCACCGGCAGGCGATTGGGCAAAAGCCACAGGTTGGCCTGTGTTTTTCTTGTTAACCTTAGTAGCAGCCTTGCCAGGATTGTTACTTTTACCGTTTGTTGCTCCCTGGAATCAAAAGCCAGTGGTAATATCTAGACCAGGACTAGAGGAAGAAGATGAGGATGTATGGGAAGCCAAGTAATTGTTGTTATTGGTACATTTATTCTTTTACTTACAGGCTTGTTACTTGGCTATGTCCTGTCACAGTTAGTACTGGGATTTTTGACTTTTAATCTCTTTACTTTTTTCGGTACACTCAGCCTAATTTTAATTTTCGGTACACTGTATTACGTTTTATTTTGGCAGTTACGCCGAGAACAATCCAGTGTTGTGCCGGAAAGTATGTCCGCAACGGAGATTAACGATCGCATCACCGACAACCAACTCAAAAACAGGCTGATTGCTAAGTTAGACGGTGATACCGCCACGGCTGAACGCTTAATTGAACAAGCCAAGCAAAATTATCCCGGTATGCCAGAAAGTTGGTATTGCGAGCGAGTTATGGATGATTTAGAACGCGATCGGCGTTAAGGTTAAAGAAGAGAGGCAGGAGGCAGGGGGCAGGAGGCAGGAAGCAGAGGAAAATTCTTCAACTCAGCACTCAGCGAGAAGTTGCGTGCGCGGGGAACCCGCGTTGAGCAAACTTCGGTGACTCAGCACTCAGTTTCTTTCTTTTGACTTTTGACTTTTAACTTTTGACTTACTAAATATGGCTATAATTCGTCAATACATCGCTCCACTACTTGTACTTTTAGTATTTCTCGTTGCTTTAGTAGCAGTCAGCGCCCGGATATTTTTGCCTGCTGATATGGCAGCACCCGCACCTATTGAAGAAACTGGGGTAATTTTGCCAGCTACATCTGTAGATTTCTTCACCTTTAGCAAATAAAGTGTCTGAGCAATTACTAGCAGGGTATTTAATTCGTCGCGGTTCAACATTAGAGCGATCGCTCCTTGTCAAGTTTATGCAACGCACTTACCAGGAGCGATTTCCCCAGCAAGATTTTGCCCACCTCGCCCGCACAGTCGAGCAGTATTTATCCCAAGATACGCCCTTGTGGTGGGTAGATGTGGAACTAGGGGTGCAGGGGGGTAAGGGTGTAGGGGAAGTTAGAAGAAATGAGCAAGCAAATAACTTTAATTCCCCCTTGTCTCCCTTGTCCCCCATTGCCTGCCTCTGGGTGGGAAATGCCGTAGATCAAGTTAGTGGCGATCGCCATGCTCATATTTTTTTGCTTTACGTCGTCCCAGAACATCGGCGCAGAGGTATTGGTAAAGCTTTGATGCAGTATGTAGAAAAATGGGCAATTAAACGAGGCGATAAACAAATCGGTTTACAAGTCTTTGAATCTAATCAACCCGCCTTAAATCTCTATAATCAACTGGGTTATCAAACTCAATCTTTGTGGATGCTGAAAGAACTGTCAGGTTATTTCGTTGGTGACAGCCATGAGTAGCAGTTTTGCGATCGCAGTACCGCAACAATTTATTTACCGTACTAAAAATTCTGAAACACTTGGAACAGTTAGTCATTAGTCAATAGTTATCTCCCTAGTACCTAACCTTTAGCCCCTAGCCTCTTTTTCCCAAACAAATCTCAATCATGTCGAACATAAAGTGTACAATAATCTAGCAAATACCTATCAGGCGCTGAATTATTGGCACGGGGGGTTATCTGTATAGTAGTCGAAGCATAGGTGAGGAAATTAAAAAAGCATGAATGCTAGGTATAGTAAGACTTTTACCTCCTGCCTTCTGCCTCCTGCCTTTTGCCTCCTGCTACAAATCCCACTCGGCATTTAAATGACGTATGTATGACGACGATGACCTAAGCCTACTCGATCCCGATGTAGAGCTAGAAAGCCCTCTCGATAAAATGGAGCCACTCACTGCCGAGTCAGAAGTGGCAAAGCCCGATCCAGAAGTGATGTTAGCACTTTTGGAAAACTCTCAACCCCAGCAGCGAATGTTGGCGGCGCGTGCTTTTTGTGATATTGAAGATGAAAGGGCTACCCCGCTACTCATTGCCCTGTTAAAAGATTCCTGTCCTTTGGTGCGAGTGAGTGCCGCCTATGGTATTGGTCGCAATCCCAGTAAAGACGCAGTAGAACCGTTGATTGTCCAACTCAACCAAGATTGGAACGGTTATGTACGTAAAGGTGTAGTTTGGGCGTTGGGTAATTGCCGCGATCGCCGTTGTCTAGCACCCCTAGCCGATGCTTTAAGAACAGACATTTCCGCAGTGCGTTTGTGGTCAGCGAGTGCTTTAGCCCAAATGGCAGAAGTGGGTTACGAAGCAGTGATTGGGGCAATTCCCGCTTTAATTGAAGCCTTAGTCCAAGATCCAATTCCCGCAGTTCGTAGTAATAGCGCCTGGGCAATTGGACAGTTATGCAAAGAACTACCCTCTAATATTGTTTACGCCACAGCCATTGATGCTTTAATTCAAGCCTTTGCCGAAGACCAAGATTTAGGCGTGCGAGAAGATGCTAAAGCCGCACTACTCGGCGTAGGCGACCCCCGTGGCTTACAGCTAATCGAAACTTTAGAACAAGAAGGATGGTTTTGATCAAGTCAAAGGTCAAAAGTCAAAAGTAATTTTTGACTATTAACTCTTGACCATTGACCATTGACACACTTCACTTATTTTCGGATGTTGGCTTAATTAAGTTGAGGTCATAGGGACGTTCGATATCATCCTCGCCTAAATACTCACCGTTTTGAATTTCCAAAATTACCAAGGGAATCAAACCGGGATTTTCTACTTTGTGTAAAGTTGCGGCTGGAACATAAGTTGATTCATTGCGATTCAGCAAAATTTCCGTATCGCCACAAGTTACCTTAGCTACCCCAGAAACTACTACCCAATGTTCATTGCGGTGGTAATGGATTTGTGGTTTAATACCATGCCTGGGCTTAATTTCCACACGACTAATTCTATAAGTATCACCTTCTTCGATTACCTCCACGTTACCCCAGTATCTTGCACCGGAATGTGAGGACAATTCATGGCTATTAGATTGCTCGTTGTTCTCATTTTGATTCATAACCAAACTGCTCAACCAAACGACTACCAATATTGTGAAGTAATTTAGCGTATATTAGTTGACAATTTGCCATAATCGCTACTGCTAAGTAGTGAAACACATTAACCAGTCACCAACCCCAGCCTGATAAATTTGAGATGGAAACAAAAGCTGCTTTACCAATTACGCTTTTAGCAGGCAAAAATACTTTGCCCATTATCCAAGCTTATTTTGAATTCAATCATCTCAAGCAATTATATCGTCAAGGTTGGTTACAACAAGGCATTGACCCTCAGCGTTGTGAAAGCGTTGCTGAACACTCTTTTGCTGTGGCTTTATTAGCATTATTGATAGTCGATTTTTATTCTCTGAAGGTGGATAAAACTAAAATTATGCAGATGGCTTTAATCCATGATTTAGGAGAAGTTTATGCTGGTGATTTGACTCCCAGGGATGGAGTTTATCAACAAGCAAAATATCAATTAGAGAGAAATGCGCTTTCCCAGATACTGGATAAACTTCCTAATTGTTCAGACTGGATTGATTTATGGGAAGAATATGAGCAAGGTAATACACCTGAGTCTCAATTTGTACGACAGATTGATCAATTAGAAATGATTTTACAAGCTAGTGTTTATGAACACCAAGGATTAGCTAATCTCTCAGAATTTTTTACTTCTACTCATCAAGCATTTGTCACACCACAGATTCAATCGATATTTCAAGCTATAGAAAGTTTAAGAAATAATTGTAATTTTATGCCTTGTGAAACTATCTGCAATGACTGTGCTTTTCATCTCAAAAATGAGTCAGGAATAGAGTGTATTCACCCCGATGAATTGGCAGTTAATTGTGCTGTTGTGACTTTTTGCAGTTCTTTTCAACCTGCGAAAGAAATTGATAGCCCATGTGTGACTTTTGGTCAGGAAGAATAACTAGGAATTCCGTACTTAGGAGCCAGAAGTGATACTTTTAGCTTGTCGAAGTGTCAGAATTTAAAAGCAATTTAGAATTTAAATTTTGTGGTTTTCAATCTGTGGCGGTTATTTTTCCTTCACTGATTGCATTCTAGCTCCTGAATTCTGACTTCTGAATTCTTCTTCAATCTTGTTGCTGATTATCATTTTGTCTATTAGTTTCTAACAGACGGGACATAAACACATCAGGTTTTCGACTCATAACAGAAATAACTTTATCAATAGCAACTACTTCACTGGTTTTGACAACCATTTCCCACAAAGTATCTTCTTCTGTATCTTTGTTATGCGTTCTGTGTTTAAAGCATAACAAATCATCACAAACATTGATAATTGTTGCGAAATACCACTTATCTCGTATTAATAGCCAAATTTCTTGTTCTAAGTAACTTTGTAGAATTGATTTCACAATAATTTAGATGATGAAAAACAATGTGGTAAATACTATTTGGGGATAACAACTTGGTGCAACAGGGAAAATACTTAATCGTGATTACAGGAAATAATACAAGGTAATCTGCGTCCAAAGCCAGCGATAAAATTAGACTGCAATTCCCAATCCGTCTTGAAAAGTTTGCTCAAGTCGGGGAACCCGCCCACGCAACGCCAGTTGCTTCAAACCGGTAAACCCGACCCGTCCAACGCACTGGCTCAACTCCCAGATTGAATGAGTATTTCTACTTCAAACTGCACAAAAAATAAATGGCGGATGCTTGATTGATATTTGCTATCCGCCTTTCCCAAAACAACAAAACTATATGTCAATCAATCATGACAGCTCAGAAATTTATGTCAAGCTATTATGCTAAAGCAACATGGTTTTTATGTAAAAACTACCTGAATGGAGCTTTTAGACTTGAGACTGGAGTTGAGCGATCGCAGTCAGAATTTGTTGATAATATTCAATGTTGCCTTCCTGATAATAGATGTTGGCAGATTGTTGAAAATCAGCGATCGCACCGGGAAAATTTTCGAGTTGGCGGTAGACATCGGCGCGTAACATATAAGCGGAAGCCCAATGAGGTTGACGTTGCAAAGCTTGGTTTAAGTCTGCTAATGCTCCTTGCAAGTCTCCCAACAGCAAACGACTGCGCCCACGATGATACCAGTCTTCGGCAAAACTAGGGTCAAGGGCAATGGCTTGATTATAATCAGCGATCGCACTGTGATAATTTTGCAGAGCATAGTAAACACTGGCGCGATCGCTGTAAAATGCTGCGGTGTTGGGGTTGATTTGCAAAGCTGTGGTGTAATCAGCAATTGCGCCGTGATAGTCTTGCAAAGCATAGCGCAAGGAACCCCGATTGTAATATGCTTCTACTAAACTGGGGTTAATTTTGATTGCTTGATTGTAATCGGCTAAAGCTCTTTGTTCCGCTTCTAAAAGCCGCAAAGCGTTACCCCGATTACAGTAAGCTGGAGCAAATTCAGGCTCAAGTCTAATTGCTTGGGTGTATTCTTCCACCGCCGCTAAATAATCTTGTAGAGCTTCACGAGCTAAACCACGGCCATAGTATGCTGTGGCTAAGTTGGGATTGAGTTGTAAGGCGCGGTTGTAATCTAAAATTGCTCCTTGGTAATCACCCAAACAACGACGAGCCGTAGCGCGATCGCAGTATCCTTGTGCATATTCCGGGTGAATTTGTAAGACACGATTGCTATCGGCGATTGCACCTTGGTAGTCACCTAACTGACAACGCGCATAAGCCAAAAAACCGTAGACTAAAGCTAAAGTCGGATTTCTGTCTAAAGCTTGTTCATAATCAGCGATCGCACCTGGAAAATCGCCCAAAGTTGCTTTGACTAATCCCCGCTCGTAGTATGCTTGCACATCTTCAGGATTGAATTGCAGAGCTTGGTTAAAGTCAGAAATTGCAGCTGGATAATCTTTCAGATAAGAACGAACAAGTCCGCGATTGTAGTACGCTGGGGCAAAATTGGGGTTAATTTGTAAGGCGCGATTATAATCAGCAATTGCGGCTGCATAATCTCCTAAAACATAACAGGTATTACCCCGGTAATGATAAGCCTCTACCAAATGTGGATCTAACTGTAATGCCCGTTCATGATCGGCAAGTGCTTGCTCATATTCTTCTAAAATATGGAAAATATTCCCGCGACTGCTGTAAACGGCAGCATACTGGGGATACCATTGTAAGGCTTGCTGAAAATCTGCTAATGCGCCTTGGTAATCACCATTCTCACTGCGATCGATACCCCGATAATGAAAAGCTCGCGCTATATCAAAATCTATATATGTTGCTAATGCCGGATTAATTTCAATTGCTTGGTGATAATCTGCGATCGCATGATCATAATCACCCAACGCACAATAAACATTACCCCGTCCGTGATGGGATTCTGCTAAGTTGGAATTGATCGCTAATGCTTGCTCGTAATCAGCGATCGCTCCTTCATAATCTGCCAGCGAATAACGAGTGTTGCCGCGATTATGATAGGCTTCAGCAAAATGAGGATTTATTTGGATTGCCTTGTTAAAATCTGCCAGTGCGGCATCATAATCTCGGAGTGAGGTATACAAAATATTCCCGCGATTATAGTAAGCTTCTGCAAAGTCAGGTTTTAGCTGAATCGCCTCCGTATAATCTGCGATCGCACCTGGAAAGTTTCCTTGCAAATTTTTGTTAAAACCTTGGTTAAAAAAGTCGTCAGCATTCATCTAAGTTCAATGGGCTGTAAAACTCCCGCCCCCTAATTTTAAGATGGGTGCTGTTTTGTATCAATTGATTTCAGCGGATTTTCACAATTTTCTCTGTAAATATAAGTTAGCAAAGACTCTCATACAGCAGAAAGATGTGTAATACTCTACTTGTAGTGAATCAATCAGAACTTACGCACCAAGATTATTTTTGAGCATAAGTGTAATGAGTCTATATATGTAATTATTTTAGCTTTTATCACTTAAAGATTCATTACCCGATCGCCTGTTTCAAACCTAAGTTTTTCGTTTTCTTACATAAGTCATTTGTATTTTTATCTTGTTGTAAGATGAAAGACCCATTTGATTGATTAACTGACTCATCAAGAGATAGAAACCGGACAGGTAATAAATAGATTTGTAAACAACTTACTGATATTTTCTATAATTACTCAAAAGGTTATTTATAGCAAAACACAGTAAAATTTGATAACAGATAACAGAGGTACTTCACCAATGAATATTTTGGTAACACCTGAAGATGAGCAACTAGATAAATTGCGTCTCGAATTGGCAAAATTTACCAATACCCAGGAAGTCATTAACACCAACTTGAAACTAATAGAAGAAAATTCGCATCGTCCCGCAGACATAAATCAAAGAATAACGATAGAAGATGATAATACTTGTTGTCAAACATTTAGGGATCGCTCAATGGTTGAGGGGTGTGATCATCAAAAATATGACAACTATTTTGATTTAATTGAAAAATAGAGTTAATGAGTATTTTTACTGTAATTCTGGATTAAGCACCGCACACAGAAGATTTGGTGGGGAAGGGTATAAAGGTGTAGGGATAAGCTGTTAAAGATTTAAGAAAGGACATTGAGGCCGCAGGGGCGTAGGGGACAGAGCGCAAGGGAGAGAATCTTTCCCCTCCGCTCCCTGCTCCCTGCCCCGAAGCCTGCCGCCACGCAAAGTTATCTTGGCAGACTACAAGCCCCCATTTTTAAGCCGCAACTTTTTCTTCTAGAGGTTTAAAAGTCTTTTTGGTAGCACCACAAATTGGACATTTCCAATCATCAGGAATATCTTCAAAAGCTGTACCGGGCGCAATTCCTGAATCGGGGTCGCCAGCTACGGGGTCATAAATCATACTGCATTGACGACAAATCCATTTACGAGTTTGGGGATCATCGCCAGCTACTCTAGTGGCGGCTTGTCCACCATTTAAAACTTCTAATGCTTCAGTGTAGCGATCGGCGTGGTAATGTTCGATAAACTTGAGCAAGCCAAAACGGTGTGCAGCTTCTCGAAATGTATTAGCGTGTTCGCCAGATTCTTGTGCTTGTTTGAGAAATTCGGCGGCGGCTGGGTTATCGCGATCGCTTTTTGCAGCTTCAGCAAATTCGGGATACATTGTAGTGTATTCGTAAGTCTCACCTTCAATCGCTAAAGATAAGCAACGAGAAACGATTTGTTTTTTTTGTTCATCAGTTAAACCTGCTGGATCTTTTACCACCAGTTCTGGATGCAGCAACTCAAAATGAGCAAAAGCATGTTCGGTTTCTTGTTCTGCGGTTTCACGAAACAGTTTTGCTAGATCCGAAAACCCCAATTTACTAGCAACTTTCGCAAAATATAAATATTTGCGATTAGCCATCGACTCACCACCGAAGGCTGCTTCTAAGTTATGCAGAGTAGTAATGTTGGATAAATCCATAGTTTGAGAATACCTGTCAGAAAATTTTAATTGTAGGTTTTTGCTTTTGGGTTGTCCCCAAAGCAAAACGATGGATAATTGCAGATTTCCTGTTAATTCCCCAAATGAAACTAGATAATTTCACTATCAAGGAATTATTGGTTAACTGAGAATTACTAGCAAAAAAACAAGTTATAAATCAGTTTGAGGAACTAATTTTGTATAACAGAAAACGTTTTACACAAATTTTTTTTCGCCCATTTTTCTTTACTTGTTTTGTCTGCCGTTCCAGGAAGATTATATAAGACTAATGTTTGATTTCTGAAAAAACAGTAGACCTAAAAAATACTTTTTCCTACTCCCTATCTGCACAGATAATCTCAAACCTGAAACTGCATAACTATAAAACTAAGAAAAAGATATTTGAGAAGTAAAAGCCTCAGACAACCCCACCGTTAACGCGAATGTTCTGCCCAGTAATCCAACGTGCTTCTTCACTGGCTAAAAAAGCTACCACGTCGGCAATTTCTTGGACATCACCCAGCTTGTTAAAAGCGGACATTTGAGCTAAACGATTAATTTGTTCCGTAGTTTTGCCTTCACGGAATAGCTCTGTATCTGTGGGGCCAGGAGAAACAACATTCACAGTAATTTCTTTAGCACCTAACTCTTTAGCTAACACCCGCGTTATTTGTTCCACTGCGCCTTTTGTTGCAGCATAAGCACTGTAAGTTGGCAACATCATAGCTGTGGTGGATGAAGAAAAGTTAATAATTCTGCCGCCTACGGCTATATGTTGTGCAGCTTGTTGACAGGCAAAAAAAGTTCCTTTGACATTGACAGCAAAGAGTTTGTCAAACTCTGCTTCTGTAATTTCTGTAGCTGGTTTGTAAATAATTGTGCCAGCATTATTCACTAAAATATCTATTTTGCCAAAATGGGCAATGGTTTTTTGAAATAGCTGTTCAATATCAGCCACACTACCCACATCAGCTTGGATAGCAATTGCTTGTACTCCCAGTTTTTCGATTTCTGCAACAACTTCTTGGGCTTTAGCTGTATTCCCCGCATAATTAACTACGATAGATGCACCCTTTTCGGCTAATGTTAAAGCGATCGCTCTACCAATTCCACGCGATGCACCAGTGACAATTGCAACTTTGCCTGTTAAAGCTGCCATAAGTAAATCCTGCTTTACTATTTATGAGTTGCTCTTAACCTATCGCACAAAGGTTAAATTTACCTACTCCACACTCCCTAAGACTCAGGAACTATAGGCACACCATCCCGAATGTTCAGCAATCCAGAGATAATAATTTTGTCTTCTGGCTGTAACCCCGCTAAAACTTGGTAGTAGTTATTTTTGATATTACCTAACTTGACTCGCCTTTGTTGCGCTACTAACTGAGAAATTCCTTGGGGAGTGGTTTGCTGTTGGGCGACATAAACAAAAGTTTCACCCGCCACGCGAGTTACTGCTGTAGTTGGAATTAAAACTCCAGAACGCTGATTCCAAATTACCCTTGTGCGGACTAATTGACCTGCCCTGAATTGCCCTTGGGTATTGTTGAACAATGCTTTAATTAATATCGATGGTTGTTCAGTGTTGACATTGGGAACAATTAAAAACACTCGACTTGTACCCAAAACTTGCCCTTGGGTGTTGAGAATTTCCACAGGCATTCCCTTACGTAATTTGGGGCCGCGCTCTAGTGGTAAAGTTAAAGCAACTTCTAAAGGTCGGGTTTCGGCAACAGTCATCAGCCGTGAAGAAGTCGTGACAAAATCACCAGCTTTTACCGAGATATCGCCCACCGTACCAGCGAAGGGAGCCGTAATTTTGTCATACTGGAGTTGTGCTGGTGGTTGTCTATTGTTGGCGTTGGCTTGCTGGAGGGCAGTTTCAGCTTGCAGAATGCTAGTTTTTTGGGCTTGAATACGAGAATTGACAGCATCTAGATTAGCTTTTGCTGTCGCCAACCGATTAGCAGCTAAATCCTTGGCTTGGCGTGATATTGCACCTTGGTCTGCTAAATTGGCAGATTTCGCGTAATCTAATTGATTTGACTGTACTTCACCTAACTTTGATATGCGTTCTAGTTCCAAAGCGCGGAGTGTGGCGCGGGCGCTTTCTAGTAGGGCTGCGGTTGCTTGAGTTGCACCATTATTGCCTAGGTTACTAGGTTGTTGAGCTTTATAATCTATTTGAATAATGGGTGTACCTATGGCAACCGTCTCTCCTGGCTTGACAAATATCTGGGTAACTTGGCCAGGAATTCTCGGTAGGAGATTGATAGAACGTCGGGACTCTAAAGTGGCAATATAGTCTGCACTTTCTTCAATTGTGCCTAATTGTACAGGTGCTATTTTTGCTCTTACCCCTGGTGTTTGAGCATGAATAGGTTTTGTTGGCTGTACCGGAGTAAGTAAACGCCAAGCGATCGCAATTCCACCCCCTACTATTAGTATTAACGCTAACAATAATCGCCACCATCGCCAATTTTTTTGAGGTGGTGATGATGGTTCTGTAAGTTCTTTGTCAAAATCAATTTGAGGCTCAGGGGATGTCATGACTTATCAGGTTACTAAAAATAAAGTGAATAATTTTCGGTCTTTTTAGATGCAATTTACTGATACAGCATGAAGAGCAATCATAAATTCTAGGTTAGCTCTGTCTCAATATATAGCTTTTCTAGAGCAGCACTAATCTATCAAAAGGTTAATGATAAAAATTTAGATTGTGATAAGTTTTTTAACTGTCTTGTTAGTCATTGTTTAAAATCTTGGAAGCCTGCTAAGATAATTTGTTTATCTTTGGTTGGCAGTAAGAAAAAATATTTTTTATGTATGTTTTTTTGCAGAAATTATACTTGGTAGAGAATGTTACATAATTTCTGAATTAACGTGAATTCAATGAGTGCTTTTTGACCTCATCCCCAGTCCCGACGAATGGAATTCGCGGCTATAAAAACAAAGTCCACCTACGCGGACTAGTCGAAACCCGGTAATCTCAAGTTAGGTTTAATTGAGTCCTCCTACTTATTCAGATATACCATAATGTTGTGCCTGCATATTCCACAAAGTTGTATATTCACCACCAAGCTGTAAAAGTTCTTGGTGAGTTCCATCTTCAATTAAATGACCAGCTTTCATGACTAAAATTCGGTCAGCCATTCGTACTGAAGCTAGTCTATGAGTAATTAAAATTGTTGTTTTACCCTCGGCTAATTCAATAAAGCGTCGGTAGAGGTCATATTCACTACGCGGATCAAGTGCAGCCGTTGGTTCATCTAATAATAATATCTGTGCCTCTCGCCGTACAAAAGCACGCGCTAAAGCTAACTTTTGCCACTGTCCACCAGAAAGTTCTGTACCACCAAATTGCTTACCTAATGGTGTATCTTCTCTTGTGGGAAAATGATCAACGAGTGTGGTGATATCTGCTTTTTCGATTGCATACCTGAGAATATCGGGACTTTCTAAAGCCGCCAAATTTCCTAACGCGATATTTTCTCCCAGAGTTAGCGCGTAATGACCAAAGTCTTGAAAAACGCCAGCAATTTGTTGTCGCCACTGTTGTAAATTTAAATTTCTCAGGTCTATACCATCTACTAAAATACAACCTTGTGTTGGATCATACAGCCTAGTTAAAAGCTTTACTAAAGTTGTTTTTCCTGCGCCATTTTCGCCGACTATGGCGACAGTTTGTCCAGGGTAAATAGTAAAAGAAATATCTTGTAGAGCTAATCGATTATCTGGGTAGTAAAAGTCAACTTTCTCAAAGAGAATACCAGAACGAATCGGCATTGGTACTTTTTCTCCAGGAATGCTGATTTGCATTGGGATGGGACTGTCGAGAAAATTGAAAAACTGCTGCATATAAAGAATATTTTCAAATAACTCTACCCAGTTAGCGACAAATCTTTCGAGATTATTTTGAAAGTAAGTTAATGATTGCACAAATAAAAGTACGCTACCGGGACTGAAATTACCACGAAAAGCTTGCCGTACCACCCAATAAAAAGCAAAACCATTACCTAGAGTACTCAGAATAGCTAAAGTTGATGACCAAAATGCTTGCTTACCACGCAGATAACGCATGGTTTGATGTAAAGATTGAAATGCTTGTAAGTAACGCTCGATAAAAAAAGAACTTAGTTGAAATAACCTGATTTCTTTCGCGTAGCTATCAGTTAGCATGAGTGAAGTGTAATATTCCATTCGCCGCGCTTGCGGACTATTTTCAAATAAAGTCAGCCAAATTGCTTTGCCATATTGAGAAGAAACGACAATTTGGGGTATAGTGGCGATCGCAATTACCAATGGTATCCAAAAAGCTAAGGGAACTAGTAACCCAACTATTACTATCAAAGTCACAAAAGAGCGACTTAATTCCACTAAATTTTCTAGTAAACCTAACGGTTTATAGGCGACTTGTTGTTGCAATAGTTGTAGTTCATCATAAAATAAAGAATCTTCAAAACGGCTTAAATCTGCAAAATTATCTGCTTTACGCATTAACAATAAGCTGATATGTGCCGTTAACTTATCATTAAGATTTCCTTGAAGTGCCAATATCCAAGGATAAAGCAGTGATTCTAATAGCAAAGCTCCCACCCATCCTAATACCAAAGGTATCAGAACTGCATACCCTAATTCTCTCCCAGATGTTAAGGCTACTGCTACAGTATCTACCACTAACTTAGTAATCCAAACACTAATAGCTGGCAGAATCCCTTGTAATAAAGTCACAGCAATTAAGAAAATCATTTCTCTTGGTGCTGCTTGCCATAACAAAGGTAGAGAACGAAATAAAGCGTTAGCGTAGTCTGCAAACCAAACTCTAAAATCGTTCATCAATTAAACCTAATTATTGATATTTGAAGGCAGGAGGCAGAAGGCAGGAGGCAGGAGATAGTCCTGATGAAACAAGTTTTATAGCTAAGTATGAAAGTGTAACTAGAGGCCTAGCTCCGACAAATGGAATTCGCCGCTTTCCATTCGCCTAGTGCAAGATATATGTATTCAGATGAGTTTGTATATATAGTGGTAGTCACATAAGTTAGGGCATTTTGAAAGCTTGAATACCACAAATAATCAAACTTTTACCTCCTGCCTTCTTCAATTCATTGCAGGCAGTAATATTAGATTCTATTTCAACTCAAAACCATCTTACTTAAGATAGAAAAATCTAAATATCACGAGTCAAAAGTATACTACTTTAGCAAGAATAAAAAACTCTAGAAAAAGATAATGTTAGAGAAGTTAGATGATCAAGACAGGACAAACTGTCGCTAACAATCACAAAAGATTTATCAAAGACAAGGTTTTCGGGAAGATTAATCCTCTATGGAAATTCCCATCACTGATGGCAAAGTGATTTGGCCTGTTGTGGATTAGTGGAAATCTGAATATTTTTGTTTAACTATGTCTTTATTGGCATATATAGTTAAACATCAACTACTGTCTGATTATCGGCTCATCCTTCACATTTGCTTGTTCCCATATCTGTAATTTCATCCAACTTGTTGATGGATAAACATCAGCAAAGTTTTTCGGCGACTTGAATGCAGATTTGCTAACAGGCTCATGAATTGAAGTTACAAGGAGTAATTGACAATGCTTGCAGAAAAGACACTGACCCAACAAACAATAGATATGCGTTTGGAAGATAAAGCTGATAAATTAGAACAACTTTTGTTGTCTGATGAAGAAATAGCAGCTTTAGAAAAATTAGCAATGCCAGGAATGTTAGACTCTGAAACTCAGCAAAGATGGTTTGCTAATTGCGGTGGATGTGGTGGATGTGGTGGATGTCGGGGATGTCGTGGATGTTTTGGCTGTTTTGGATGTGGTGGCTGTGGATGTCGTGGCTGTGGATGTCGTGGCTGTGGATGTCGTGGCTGTGGATGTAGAGTCAGTGAAGCTGGCTCAATTTCATGTGTTCCAGACGACATAGAGGAGCTTGGATTTGGATACTAAATTATTTGGAAATATATAGATTTTAGATCTCTGACTTCTGAAAAAAAGTCGGGGATCTAAAATCAGATTATGTGAAAACAAATAATTTTTACCAATCAAATAGAATTGCTATAACAGCAAAAAAATACCTGATAAATACTAAAAAACAGTTTTGAGATTATTTTTGAGAACTTGAAATAATCAAATATAGCCTATGCAATTAAATGATGCTCAACGTCTGCGTTTATTAGAACATATTGTTGTTCATGTAATGCCGTCAGATTGTAGCGGTGATGAAACAATGATTTTTCATACAACGCGGCGCACACTAACAGTAAAAGGTCAAGCACTGCGTGATGTGGAAAGTATAGTATTACCTTTGCTAGATGGCTCTCGAACAATCGGAGAAATTCGGCTAGCAATTGGAGAAAAATTAACAGATGCTTCAATCAATCAATGTTTACAGTTTTTGATGGAAAATCGTTTAGTTGAAGAATTATTAGAAGATGCTACTGATTTAGACGTGCGGGCTGATTTACTGCCTCAAATTAGTCTTTATCATGAGTTGGGATTTCAGCAAAAGAATGCCCAAAAACACTTAGCAAAAGCGAGAATTGCTATTTTTGGATTGGGGGGTTCAGGGTTGATAGCGGCAATCAACTTGGCTAGTGCGGGGATTGGTTTTTTGAGATTATGTGATGATGTCTGCACACTGACATCTGATGTGATGATGATGTCAGACTCAGTATTTAATCAAATCGGTGCTTTGCGGGGTGTGGAAGTTGCAAGACAAATTGCCGCGATCGCAGAAATCACCGAAACTGAAATTGTGACCGATAATTTCACAGACGATACGACAGTCAATGCTTTACTAGAAGATGTAGACTTGGTAATTGTCGCCACCGATGCTGTCTCTGTCAATCTTGCTTATCGTTTGAATAGATTATGCTGGCAGATGCAACGCCCATTATTACCAGGTGGTGCGGCTGGTGTGGAAGGCACTTTTGGGCCGTTAGTTTTGGCTGCTGATGGCCCTTGTTATCTCTGCTATCGGATGCGGTCGATAGCTTGCGCCAAACTACCAGAGGCAGAATTAGCAATTGAGCGATTTCTTGACCGAGAACGCCGTTCTCAACCAAGATTGCAAGAAACTTTACCCATCGCCCAGATGTTAGTAGGAAGTTACTTAGCCCTGGATGCCATTAAAATGTTTCTCGGTTTACCCATCGCTACGGATGGCAAATTAGTACATATAGACTTACTGGGTACAAAACTCACTCACAATGTTGTGCTGAAAAAACCTGGTTGCCCCCATTGTTCACAACAGGAGAGAATCAGTGAATAGTGCGATCGCTAGTCCACGTTGGCGTGATTTAGTTAGTCCCCATACAGGTATTATCCGCGCCATCGATAGATTTACCAAGCCTTATACAGAGTTTGATTTTCCAGTTCTCTGGCAAGCCGAATTAGCAAATTTTCAGTTGCGTAAACAGCCAGATGATTTACGCTACGGTGTCGGCAGAGGAATGACAGATGAACAAGCAATTTTTGGGGCGGTTGGAGAAGCCGTAGAGCGATACTGTGGCAGTATTGTTAATTATCGCCAACTCATAATTAGTAGCTACGCAGATTTAACTTATCCTGCTGTCCCGCCACCAAGTTTTTTCTCATTTTCTGATACCCAGTACTCTGACCCAAATTTTCCTTTTCTCACTTTTGATAAAACAACGCAGACTTCGTGGATAACTGCCATATCTCTCACCAGTAACCAACCAGTGTTAGTCCCAGCATTCATGGTTTATTTTGACTGGGATAGCTATCAACCAGGAGATTACATTTTACCTGTGACTTCCAATGGCCTGGCTAGTGGCCCAAATCTTGAGTTTGCGGCTTACAGCGGCTTGTGTGAATTAATTGAGCGTGATGCTTTCATTATTAATTGGTTAAACCGTTTACCTGCGCCCAGGATTTATTTCGCCCACCGTCCTGGAATTGAAACAGAAATTTTCCGCCACTACGCCCGATTTGGGATTGAATTAGTTACCTTTTATTTGACTACTGATATTAACATCCCAGTGGTGATGGCGATGTTAATTGACTGTTCCGGCAGAACTCCTGCTGTCGCCACTGGTTTAGGATGTCATCTGGATGGTTCAACGGCGCTGCGTAAGGCAATTTTTGAAGTCTGCCAAGCCCGTTTCGGTGACATAGAACGCAAAGCTAACGGTGCTGGTTCTCATCTCCATCAATATCAAGATGTACAGCATTTAGATGATCACAGCGCCTTTTTCTACACAACCACTCGCCTAGGTGAGTTGGAATTTTTATTTGAGCATGATAATTGCATAGCCGTTGAAGATTTACCAACCTACACCCACACCACAGAGGCAGAAAAATTGCAGACTGTCATCACAAGATTGCATTCTGTGGGGGCTGAACCATATTTAGTTGATATTACAACTCCTGATGTGGCACCACTTGGTTTTCGAGTCGTGCGGACTTTGGCGAGTGAATTAGTGCCGATATATTTTGGTTATGGGTTAGAACCATTGGGAAATCGGCGGTTATTTGAAGTGCCACACAGGTTAGGTCATGGTGGGCGACGCAGCGAGGCTGATTTAAATCCCTGTCCGCATCCTATGGCTTAAATAGGTCGGGGCGGGGGCAGGGGGAAAAAGAGTTTGAGAGAGTTCTTGCGTAAGTCCCAGTAAATACTCATTACTCATCTTTTAAATCACTATGTATACAGTCAACGAGCCACTGGAATTAGCTCTTCTCTATCATTTGAACTCCCCAGTACCGAAAAGTTATGTCAAGCGTGTTCCGGCTACGGAAATGCGGTATATGCCAGAGGCTCCTTTTTTGGAATTGCCCAAAGCACCACATGACAATTCTTTGAGCCAGCTTTTAGAGCAACGGTCTTCTGTGCGATCGTTTGCTAATACAACTATGCCATTGATTAAATTAGCTCAATTGTTGGATGCGGGATGTGGGTTAAATGGGTTGCGTCAGATGGATGATTATACTTATGAAGCGCGAAACTCACCATCGGCGGGAGGGCTGTATCCGTTGGAAGTTTTTGTCTCAACGCAAGCGGTGGAAAATTTAGCTGATGGACTCTATCATTATGAACCGCGTGGTCATGGCTTACATCCAGTGAATCAGGCAGTACCAAATGATTTTGTAGAAGCTTTATTGCAACAAGATTACATTGTGAATGCAAATGCTTTGTTGATCTTTACGTCTATTTTTATGCGATCACTGTGCAAATATGGTGCGCGGGGCTACCGTTTTGCACTTTTAGAAGCTGGTCATCAAGCAGAAAATATTTGTCTGATGGCTGTGCAATTAGGTCTAGGTAGTCTTTGCATCGGTGGTTTTCATGACCTCAGCCTCAATCGGATGTTGGGTATTGATGGCAAACGTCATGCGGCGCTTTACTGTGTTGCTGTCGGTACTGGTGTCGTAATTTGATGTCCTCTCAGGTAACTTTTTCAGCAAACCCTAGTTAACTGTTCTTAACATCGTTTAGTTTTTTGTTCATACCTGTGCATACTGTTAGTCTACATCTCGCTGATGGGAATACTAGCGGAGTGCAGACAAGTTCTGCATTGCTTGTTGAAAAACAACAGAAACTAACTTGTGGCATGAGGTATGTATAGATGGCGACAGTCAATGCTAACCCCATCACTCCCGGATATGAAATTAGCTCACAACTATATGCTGGCTTCCGAACGATTGTATATCGAGCTATCCGCGAATCAGATCAACTTCCAGTCGTCATCAAGCTATTAACTTCAGAATATCCTACCTTTCAAGAATTACTCAAACTCCGCAATCAATACACCATTAGCAAAAATCTCAACATTGCTGGGATTATTCAGCCATTATCTTTAGAAACATATAACAACGGTTATATTCTCGTGATGGCAGATACCGGAGGAATATCATTACGAGAATATATTCAAAGCAATACTTTATCTCTAGCAGAATTTTTGCATATTGCTATTCAATTAAGTACTAGTCTCTATGAATTACATCAAAATCGCGTGATTCATAAAGATATTAAACCAGCAAATATTTTAATTCACCCGCAAACAAAACAAGTTCAATTAATTGATTTTAGTATTGCTTCATTACTCCCAAAAGAAACTCAAGAAATTAAAAGTCTGAATATTTTAGAAGGAACTTTAGCTTATATTTCCCCAGAACAAACAGGGAGAATGAATCGCGGTATAGACTACCGCAGCGATTTTTATTCTCTGGGTGTGACATTTTATGAATTATTGACAGGAGAATTGCCATTTAATAGCGATGAGCCGATGGAGTTGGTACATTGCCATTTAGCAAAAATGCCAACGTTGATAGGAAACAGGAAAGAAATTCCACAAGTAGTAGCAGATATTGTGTTGAAATTAATGGCGAAAAAATGCCGAAGATAGATATCAAAGTGCTTTGGGATTAAAGTATGATTTAGAACTTTGTTTAACACAACTCCAAGATACAGGGCAAATTATTGATTTTAAAATTGGTGAGCAGGATGTATGCGATCGCTTCCTCATCCCCGAAAAATTATATGGTAGAGAAGCAGAAGTCAATCGCTTATTACAAGCATTTGAACGTGTAGCTAGTGGCACATCAGAAATGATGTTGGTGGCAGGATTTTCGGGAATTGGGAAAACGGCTGTTATTAACGAAGTTCATAAGCCAATTACCCGTCAAAAAGGTTATTTTATCAAAGGAAAGTTTGACCAATTTAACCGAAATATTCCTTTCTCGGCCTTTGTCCAAGCGTTGCGTGATTTGATGGGGCAATTGTTATCAGAATCGGATGCAAAACTGGCACAGTGGCGGAGCCAGATTTTAGAAGTGGTGGGGGAAAACGGTCAAGTTTTAATTGAAGTAATTCCCGAATTAGAACGATTGATTGGGAAACAACCACCTGCACCAGAATTATCAGGAACTGCGGCACAAAATCGCTTTAATTTGTTGTTTCAGAAGTTTATTGCTGTCTTCACTACATCAGATCATCCTTTGGTGATATTTTTGGATGATTTACAATGGGCAGATTTGGCTTCTTTGCAATTAATTAAACTGTTGATGGAAAATCAGCATTTTCTGTTGTTGTTGGCGGCTTATCGAGATAATGAAGTGTCTTCCGCACATCCATTAATATTGACAGTGGAGGAGATAAAGCAGGCTGGTAAGACAGTGAATACAATCACTTTAACTTCTCTGGCTTGGGCGGATATGAATCAGTTAGTGGCGGATACATTGCATTGTACTACTGAGCGAGACTCCAAAGAAGTAGCTGCGCGATCGCAACCCCTCACCGCATTAATTGAGCGCAAAACAAGCGGTAATCCTTTTTTTATCACCCAGTTTCTCAAAGCATTATATGAAGATGGAATAATTAAATTTAATTACCAGCAAGGTGATTGGGAATGTGATTTAGCGGCAGTAAATAGACTAGCTGTAACTGCGGATGTAGTAGAGTTCATTGCTAGTCAGTTACAGAAGTTACCCGAAGCAACACAAAATGTCTTGAAGTTGGCTGCTTGTATTGGTAATTCCTTTGATTTAACTACTTTAGCAATTGTTTCTGAGCAGTCACCAACTGATACAGCAACAGCATTATGGAAAGCATTACAAGAGGGATTGATTTTACCCCAAAGTGAAATTTATAAATTTTATTTGCACCAGACACAAACGAATAGTAATCATGGGTATATTCAAAATGTTGCCTATCAATTTCTACATGATCGCGTTCAACAAGCTGCTTACTGTTTAATTCCCCAAGAACAAAAAGCAGCAACTCACTATCAAATTGGGCAACTATTACTCCAGCATACTTCCCCAACAGAACAAGAGGAAAAAAATTTTTGATTTAGTCAATCAATTTAAACTAGGCATTGATTTAGTTATTAATCCCCAAGAACAAAAATATTTAGCTGAATTGAATTTAATCGCCGGACGTAGAGCGAAAATTTCTACAGCTTATGCTGCTGCCGTCGAGTATTATGAATTTGCCAGAAAATTATTAGCAAATCATCATTGGCAAGCATCTTATAATTTAATGCTGGCAATTTATACAGAAGCAACAGAAGCTGCTTATCTGAATACAAATTTTGAGCAGATGGAGGAGCTATCTAAAATAGTATTAAATCAGGCGAAAAATCTTTGGGATATTATACCTATCTATGAAATTAAAATTCAGGCTTGTATTGCTCAAAATCAACTACGCTTAGGCTTAGATACAGCCTTGGTAATTCTGCATCAATTAGGGATAGATTTACCAAACCAGCCTATATATCAAGATGTTAACCAAGCACTAGAAAAAACAAGTTTAATCTTGGGTGAAAAAAACACCGCAGAAATAATTGATTTACCTGTAATGACAGATATTCGCGCCCAAGCTGCAATGCGAATTTTAGCAAGTATGTTTGGGGCTGCATATAATGGCTGTCCAGAAATGTTACCTTTGACAATTTGTGAACAAGTTAATTTATCAATTCAATACGGTAATACAGCTTTATCGGCTTTTGCATATACCAGTTATGGGTTAATTCTTTGTGCTTTTACTGGTGCGGTAGAAACCAGCTACAAATTTGGACAACTGGGTTTAAACTTAATGGAAAAGTTTGCCGCCCAACAACTACATGCCAAGATAGAAGCAGTCTTTAATAATTGTATTAGACATTGGCAAGAGCCTCTGAAAGCGACGCTAACATCTTTTTTGCAAGGCTACCAAAGTGGATTAGAAACAGGAGATTTAGAATGGGCTGTATGGTGCATATTTGGTTATAGCTTCCATTCTTATTGTTCTGGTAAAGAACTAACAGCATTAGAACAAGAGTTAGCTACATATAGTAAGGCGATCGCCCAACTCAAGCAAACCACAGCCCTGAATTATCAAAAAACTTATTACCAAGCGACTTTAAACTTACTCGGCTTTAGTGAAACGCCTTTTTTGTTAGTAGGGGATGTTTACAACGAAGATGAGATGTTACCCCAACATCAAGCAGTTAATGATCGTCCGGCTGTTTATCATGCCAAAATTAACAAAATTATTCTCTGCTACTTGTTTGGTGAATATCAGCAAGCGATCGCTGAGGCTGAGATTGCTACAGAATATTTAGATGGTGTTCCTGGTTTATTTGTCAGCGTTTTGCTACCTTTTTATGATGCTTTAGCGCAGTTAGCCATCTTTAACCAAATTGCAGAACCTGAAGCATCAGCTATTTTAGAGCGTGTGCAACTTCATCAACAAAAACTTCAGCAATGGGCAGATTTAGTTCCCACTAATCATTTACACAAATTCCACTTAGTAGAAGCCGAACTTTGCCGTGTTTTAGGCAAACCTTACGCCGCAATGGAATTATATGATCGCGCGATCGCAGTAGCAAAAGAAAATCATTACATCCAAGAAGAAGCATTAGCCAATGAACTCGCTGCCAAATTCTACCTTGAACGCCACAAAGAAAAAAATCGCCGCAGTATATGCAGGAAGCCTACTATTGCTATGCTCATTGGGGTGCGACAGCCAAAATTGATGATTTAGAAAAAACGCTACCCTCATTTATTACGTCCCATTCTGCATAAAACCACACAACACTGGAACCCATTAGAAACACTGGCGAGTCTTGCAACTGTGAATGGCGTGACTCATAGTAAAAAGACAACCTCTCACTCTTCTAGTACAAGTATTAACGCAACTCTTGATTTTGTAACTGTTCTCAAGGCTTCTCAAGCCATCTCTGGCAAAATTCAACTGAATGAATTGCTACACCAACTAACGCAGATGATTCTCCAAAATTCTGGCGGCGATCGCTGTGCGTTGATTTTGCCAAATAATCAAGGAGAATGGTTATTGAGAGCGATCGCTACATCAGAAAACACAGAACTATTTGCCGAACCTTTAGAAGATAATCCTAATTTACCTGTAAAGTTGATTCACTATGTCAAAAACAGTCAACAAGTGGTAGTAATTGATGAACTTAAAACAGATTTACCTATAATTGATGAATATTTATGGCAACACCAACCAAAAAGTTTATTGTGCTTGCCAATTCTCAATCAAGGAGATTTAATCGGGATTTTGTATTTAAAAAATAATTCTACCAGTGGAGTATTTACGAGCGATCGCATCTTGGTTCTCAACTTTTTGTGTATTCAAGCTGCCATTGCTTTAGAAAATGCTCGCTTATATCAACAAGTCGAAAATTATTCTTACACTTTAGAAGCAGAAGTAGAACAAAAAACCAAAGCACTGAACCAAAAAGCCCAAGATTTAGAGCAAACTATTAAACAATTACAACAAACTCAAGCTCAATTAATTCATACAGAAAAAATGTCATCTCTGGGGCAGTTGGTTGCCGGAATTGCCCATGAAATTAATAACCCAGTCAGTTTTATTCAAGGAAATATAACTTATACTAAAGGTTATATTCAAGACATAATGAGTTTGTTGACACTTTATCAGCAAGAATATCCCCAACCCAGTCAAGCTATTACAAATAAAAGCCAAGAAATTGATATTGATTTTATCTTTGATGATGTGAATAAAATTCTGGACTCAATGGAGACAGGGAGTAATCGTATTAGCCAGATTGTTTTGAGTTTACGCAACTTTTCGCGCTTGGATGAAGCCGAAATTAAGGCAGTAGATTTACACAGTGGGATTGAAAGTACTTTGCTAATTTTGCAACATCGCTTGCAAAGTTCGGCAACTCAACCCGAAGTCCAGATAGTTAAAGAATATGGCAAACTACCTCTGATAACTTGCTATCCTAGCCAATTAAATCAAGTTTTCTTAAATATTATTAACAATGCCATCGATGCAATTCGAGATAATCATCAATGCAGTGAACACCCCCAAATTCGCATTCGCACCGAAGTCATCGACAATCAGCACTTACGCATTGCGATCGCCAATACAGATAGTACAATTCCCTTAGCTATTCAAAACCGCATTTTTGAACCATTTTTTACCACAAAACCCTTTGGTCGTGCTACAGGTTTGGGTTTATTTGTCAGCTATTCAATTATCAAACAACATGGCGGCTCTTTGAGTGTGCGATCGCAGCTAAACGAAGAAACAGAATTTGAAATTATTCTACCTATTAACTTTGTTACGCACCAAGTTTAAAATTTACTTGCGATTAAATAATGCAATTAACGGATTTTGAGTAACTAACATTTGATTGAGTGCTTCCAGCGCGGTTTTTTGATCACGAACATGAGCATCAATAAATAAACCAAGAATTTGGGCAATTAAATCTCGAAGTTCTGCTTCTGGCTGTGTCGCAGGAAAGTCAGGAACTGGTCTACTAATAGTGGTATCAAAGGGATGGGTAACAGAAAAATGGTTTGCGCCTTCTAGAATCAGCAAATAACTATCATCTCTATCACCTGCGATCGCTTCTTGGAAAGTCCTGATAATAGGAGTTGTTGGTTGTTCCCAAGTTACGCCATAGTTATGGCTACTGTTCGCAATCACGCCATCGCAACTTCCGCCAATCAAGAGTAAAGGTAAGGAGTCTGGTAAGGGTAAGATTGTCCCGGCTTTATATCCCAGTTGTACAGTTGCTGCTGTATGTGCGCCATAAGCAAAGGCGGCTACTACCTGTGAACAAAATCCAGGATCTGCACTTTCAATTGCAACTCTACCACCAGCCGAATGTCCACCCAGAATAATTTTGTCTAAATCAAGTAAGCCAGCCAAAATCCCTTCCACTTGCAAACGTTCCAAGGTTCGCAGCAATGTGGGTAAAGCTGAAGCTGTCGCCCCTTGACCATAAATACCCGGAGCCAGCATACTCAAATCAACACCGGGAGTCATCGCCACAAACCCAGGTATATTTTCCGCAATCCAGGAAAATGTCACAACTACCAGCCCAAACTCGGCTAATCTCACCGCCAACCATTGATATATTTCGGGGCCACAGTTAATCCCGTTGAACAAAATCACGACTGGAAACGTAGATGCTTGAGCTTCAGCAGGAACAAGACTTAAATTTTGTTCTAGTTCTGGGTAGAAAACCTTGAGGTGAATACTGTTATATGGTGGCGAAATATCTTCAACTGTCGCAGCTTGGAAAAATGCTCGAACTTTCATAACAAATCAGTGATGGAAAATTGGCGCTGGCGATCGAGTTCTTGCAGTTTAATTTTTTCGTTATAAAATGCCTCATAATAAGCCCGCCATTTTTCTGGTTCTACTTCTGGATCTGTTTGTTGCCATAATTCTAAAAAGTGACGATAGCGTTTTTTCACGCAATACTCTTTCCATACAAGCAGTTGCGGCTTGGACAACTTGCGGGGTGCGGAGTATCTCTTTTTTACTGGTTTCATTTAAATGAAACAAATGCGAAATTAATTCGATTTCTTCATCTAATTCTAAATATCTGTCTTGCACAATAGAAATTAAATTAACTTGCTCATTGGTTAATTCTAAAATCTGTCTCCACAAAAAGCGATGATGAGACAAACTAAAATCTAAATTTCGTTCCTCAAGTTCGTTAATAATCGCTGGTCGCTGTTCGGGACAGTGCAGATAAATTCGCAATAACAAAGCTTCGGCTTGTTCTAACAGACTTTTATCTGTTTGTGGGACTGGGGCTTTTTTGTGACTACTCGATTCTCTTTTTGTGGGGGTTGGTTGAGAAAATTTAACTACATTCGGAGCAATTTGAGTCAGCAAATTTTCCACCCGTAAGGGTATTAATCTCGCATCTCCCAAGCTGAGAATTTCTGCACAACGCGAAACATAATAGTTGCGAGTATCGGTGTTAACTATATTTTTGAGTAACTTAACTATTTGCTGGGTTACTTGCTGAAAATCAGTTGCTTGTTTTAAATCGCGGTCTTTGGTAATTTGCTGAATTTGCCAATCTAACCACAGTGGCGCATTTTGCAACAAACTTTGATAATCTTCTGTGGTGTGAGTATGCAAGTATTCATCAGCATCTTTACCATCAGGAATATTCAGAATCTTGAGTTGGACTTCACCTTTGTAGGCTAAATCAGCAATTTCTCCAATTGCTCTTTCTGCGGCGTTAGTCCCGGCTTTATCAGCATCAAAGTTGAGAATTAACTGTTTTGAGTCGGTGTAACGTAACATTAACCGGACTTGTTCTAAACTCAGGGCTGTACCCAAAGAAGCCACAGCATTGTTAATCCCCGCCGCATGGAGAGCGATCGCATCAAAATATCCTTCTACTACCACAGCTTGGTCAACTTGAGCAATTCCAGTTTTGGCTAAGTCAATGGCGAATAAAGTTTTACCTTTATTGAATAGTTCTGTTTCCGGTGAATTGAGATATTTTGGCTGCTCATCCGTGAGAGTGCGCCCACCAAACGCAATCACCCGCCCTTGAATATCGCGGATGGGAATCATCAGGCGATCGCGGAAAACATCATAATAACCGCCCCCTTCTTTGCGAGGCTTAATCAAGCCTGCCTTTTCTACCAACTGCACAGGATAATGTTTATTTTCCACCAAATATCTATACAGCGTTTCCCAACCAGCCGGGGCGTAACCCAAGCCAAACTGCTGAATAGTTGCTTCTTTTAATTTCCGGTTCACCAATAAATACTGCAATGCCTTTTGCGCTTGGGTTTGACGCAGGGCGTGTTGATAAAAATTGGCTGTGGCTGCGAGAACTTCATACAATTGTTCCCGCAACGATAATTGACGCTGTAATTCTTGTCTTTGTTCAGGTTCCAGGGTTTGGACATTCACTTGATAGCGCCGCGCCAAATCCAGCACCACTTCTGTAAACGACTGTTTACCCAAATCCATCAAAAACTTAATTGCATTTCCCCCAGCATTACAGCCAAAGCAATAATACATTTGCTTAGTTTGACTGACGGTGAAGCTAGGACTTTTCTCATTATGGAAGGGACACAAACCGATAAAATCTTTACCACGCTTGCGTAAAACTACGTGTTCTGATACCACATCCACAATATCAGCACGTTGTTTAATTTCCTCAATTGTGTCTGGGTGCAAGCGGGGAATGTACATACAAGTAGGTCGGTGTAAATAATTATTGTTGGAATAAGGCAGGGGGCAGGGAGCAAGGGGAGAAAGCGTTTGAGCCTTATTTACTTTTCTTTACATAGTTTGGTTTTATTGCATCGACTTACTTAGTTATTAGTTCTTGGTTAACAAGAGGAAAAGGGTCAAGGACTAAGGACAAATGACTAATGACAAAATACTTCTGATAGCTATTATATTCTTGTTGCTAGACGAAGAATTATGTATAGAATTGCTTACGCTTAACTTTTTAAGAGGAAATACTGAAGATGGGGCGTATTTTTATTTCGGCGGCACACGGAGGCAAAGAAGCAGGAGGAATCGATCCAGGTTCAATTGCTGGGGGAACTACGGAAGCCAGAGAAATGATTCTGCTGCGAGATTTAATTGTTACAGAACTGCGGGCGCGGACATTTGAAGTTTTGGCTGTTCCTGATGATTTAAGCGCCGCCGACACCATCACTTGGATTAATTCTCGTGGTCGTCGCGGAGATGTCGCCCTGGAAATTCATGCTGATGCAGCTAGTAGCCCAACGGTGCGTGGAGCTAGTGTATTTTATATTGCCAGTAATAATGAGCGTAAAAGTAATGGTGAACTGCTGTTAGTTGGTTTATTACGCCGTGTTCCCCAATTACCCAATCGCGGAGTCAAACCAGATACCGATAGTGGCTTGGGACGTTTAGCTTTTTGTCGTCAAACGACACTGCCTTCATTATTAATGCAGGTGGGATTTCTCAGCAGCCCCGATGACCGCGCCTTGCTGCAAAACCGCCGCCGTGATTTTGCTTTGGGTATCGCTGATGGTTTGGCTTCTTGGAGTCGTGTTATTGACCCCACACCAGGAACTCCCACGGAACAAACCTATCCATCGATTAATATCAACATCAACGGTCAGAACTACTCAGAACAAGGAATATTAGTTAATGGTAATGCTTATATTCCCATTGATTTAGTAGACCGCTTGCGAATTGATTTAACAACAGCCCAAAATGTCAACCGAATTACATATCGCCGAGTTGTATATGTCAAAGCTGTAGAACTCCGAGATTTTAATATTTCTGTTGCTTGGGATAGCGCCACACGTACTGTTAAATTACGTTCAAATTTAGTAATTTGCCCTGGTCAAATTGATCAAATTATCTCCCGTGGCAATACTTCCGAAGTGCAGCTACAACTATTTCTGCGAAATAACAATGAAACTGCTTTAGCTAAGTTTCCTGACATTCCAAAACTGTATCGAGAAGAAGCCACAATTGAAGGTGTGAATTACGATATCGCCTTTTGCCAAATGTGTGTTGAAACAGGTTTTTTACGCTTTGGTGGTGATATTAGACCAGAACAAAACAACTTTGCTGGACTTGGTAGCATTGGCGGTGGTTCTGATGCAGCTGCGTTTGAAAGTGCCAGAATTGGAGTCAGGGCGCATATTCAACATTTAAAAGCTTACGCCAGTTTAGAACCGTTGGTAAATGAAGTGGTTGACCCTAGATTTCGCTTTGTCACAAGGGGAATTGCACCTTTAGTTAGTCAACTTTCTGGTCGTTGGTCAGCAGATTTAGATTATGGGGCAAGAATTACGGCAATGGTGCAGAGATTATACGAGTCAGCCGGATTTATGTAACTGTGAACTATCTCCCACCTCGGCGCTACAATAGCGATCGCGTCCCTGTTTTTTAGCATTGTACAGTGCTTCGTCAGCCGCAGCGATGAGTGTATCTGGCTTGATGTCTAACTTGGGAATCATAGAACTAATCCCCAAACTCACAGTAACAATCTTCTTAACATCAGATTTGACATGGGGAACAGCCAGATCATGAATTGCTTGCTGAATTCTTTGGGCTACATTTATCGCTCCTGTTATATCAGTATTGGGTAGGATGACGAGAAATTCTTCGCCACCGTAACGTGCTACCAAATCGGCCGGACGATAAACAACATTTTGAACGGTTTGTGCTACTTTGATCAGACAATCATCACCTGCAAGATGACCATAATAATCGTTGTAAAGTTTGAATTGATCAACATCAAATAAAATTAGTGATAGGTATTGTTGGTCTCGTGCAAGGCGCTTCCATTCTGCTTGTAGTTTTATATTTAAACAGCGTCGATTCGCTACCTGAGTCAAGCCATCAAGATTGATTAGTTTTTCGAGTTTGCGATTTGCATCTTCCGCATTTTCTTTAGCAATGACTAACTCGGCAGTTCTCTCTTGGACTCGTTGTTCTAAAGTTGCCAAAGATGTTTGTAATTGAAGTGCCATATTATTAAAAGATGTCGCCAATTGACCAATTTCATCTTTAGAGTTAATTTTGGCGCGGATATCTAAGTTACCTGCGGTAAATTGAGCAACAATCTTGGTCAGATATATGATTGGCTTTGTGAATAGTTGACCAATCGCAAAGGCAATGATTGTTACTGTCGAAGCAATCAAAGCAAACAGCAACATAGCATCAGTAATTTGCTTGTCTACGGGTGCTAGGGCAATTGCTAGGGGGCGAATAAATAATACAGACCAAGGTTGATATTTTAAATGAGCGATCGCAATCAAATTTACCTGATTGGCTGTTGTTGATAAAGATGTAATTAAATACGACTGTTTATTATCCAATGCTTGCTTGAGTTGCCACTCATTAGTTGCTAATTTTTCGACAGGATCATTAGGCAACAGACTTTTTTTTTTGGAGTTGCGTCACAACCTCCAAAGGCAGAGGTACAATTGATTTAAATAGTAGTTCTGGTGCTGTACTATGTGCCAGATAAATATGATTTTCGTCTAACAGAATCGCAAAGGCTTTAGCCCCAGCCCGTTCAGTTTCTCTCGTAACTAATTGCTGCACCACAGTTGCATTGTAGGCAACACGCAATACACCCAATATTTCACCTTTGGCATTGCGGACTGGGCTACTAAAAAACAGGGTAACAAGCTCAGGAATTTGCGGCGATCGCTTCATGCTAGAAACAAAAGATAAGCCAGTTTGCAGTGGTTGTTGAAAATAATCTGCGGCTGATTCATCTGTGCCAATATTCGATGTGTGGGTATCCAAGACATTTTTCCCATTTAAATCGAGCAAAGAATACGAGAGAATATTCAGCATATCTTTGCGACTGAGACGAATTAAAGTTTCTGTCGCCAATTGCATTTCCTGGCTATTATTTCGTTGTTGTGGAGTTAAGCTCAGGTAGCGTGCCAATCCTGGTAAAATTGCTTCTACCCGCACCGCATTCAGATTGGCATCAATAAAGGCATCGATTCTATTAGTTGTTTCGTTAGCCGCCGCAGATAAAGCCTGTTTTGCATTTTCAGTCAGTGCTGTTTCTGTTGTTTGTTTGTTGATACAAGACAATAACAGCAAGGGAATCAAAGCCACAATCAGAAACGAAGCAATTAACTTACTCCGAATACCACCCAAAAATGTTCGCTGCATAGCTTTAAATTATGAGGGAGGGTTCACAAAGGTAGAATTAAACAAACCTTTTAACTCTGGAAGGCGTGTGACGTTTCCAGCGCGAATAAAAAAGTCTGCATATATCTTGGCAGTTTTGTAGATGGAATGAGGGTTACTAGATTGAAAAAATTTGCGATTCTCGGCTAAATCAGTGAGGTTTATTCCCTCTAGAGACAGAGTATGACTGGGAATATTTAAGGCTTTGCTAATGATAGCGTTTCCTTCCTGAAGATGGGCTTCCCAATAAGTCGAGGCTTGCAGCCAAGCCCGCACAAATCCACGAATATCTTCGGGGCGATCGCGAATGATATCTTTACGAAAGACCATCATATCTAAAATCAAGCCAGGGGTTTGTTTACTGGAAAATAGAATATGTCCCCCTAATTTCACAGCTTCTGCAAGATGAGGTTGCCAAGTATGTCCGGCTTGAATCACATTATTCTTCAGACGTTGAGGAATGTCTAAAGCTTCTGATTGTACGAAGCTGATATCATCACTAGTTAAGTTTGCACTTTTCAACATTTCCGTCACAAAAACTTCGCTAAAACCACCGAGATTTGCCCCTAGCTTCTTCCCTTTCAAATCAGCAACAGTTTTAATTTGTGATTTGGCAACTACCACATCTGCACCTGTTGATTCATCGATCACAATCACTCCTTGAATATCAGGATTTGTGGCATTCAAAATGATGAAACTTCCTAATGATAATGAAATGCCATCATATTTACCTGCACTGAAATTTGCTTGTTCCAATTTGGCGTATCCGTATCTTTTATAAACGATTTTTACATCTACCCCTTGGGCTTGGAAGAATCCTTTTTCTTGTGCAATTATTCCTGGATACTCCCCAACAAAAGAGCCAAATAGCACTTTCAAAGGCGGACGTTGTAATTTTGTTGGCGCTGAACTATGACAAGCCAATAGCAAACAAGCTGTAATGAAAAAAAGACTTACGTATCTCAGTAGTTTAAACATCAAATTTGGAACTACGTCCATAAATCATCGCTATTACTGTGATTGCTCATATAGCAAAGTACTGAGTTGAAAGTGCTGATTACATTGATGGCGGAAGAATACCCAGTTGTTGCATCAAAGCCATGATATCGGCTTGTCCCCAATGTTCTACAACTTTGCCGTCAACAATCTGGTCTATGTGCATCACGGCAAATTCCACTTGCTGACCTGTGGGTGGAAAACCTAGTAATTCTCCCGCATGAGTACCGCTAAATGTGCCACGGGTAACGACTTTATCATTCTCCACAATCACATCTGCAAATGTATGCTTTCCATCAGGAAAAGCATTACGCATCATCAACCCATACTCGATAAAACCATCAAAATCGAGAGGTTGCGATGCGCCTGTTGTATGGGCGATAAAATTTGCGGCGATAATTTTTTTGGCTTGTTCAACACTGCCATTGTCAAAGGCTTGGTAAAATTCCAGGGCAATGGCTTTGTTTTGTGCGGTAGACATGGTTGATGACTGACAGGATATTAAGCATTTAAATACCCTTATATTTACCCACAGTCAATAGTTTATGACTTACGCAGTTAGCCACAAAATCAAGAATTTAGCCAAGGATGAAAGAATGTAGGGATGTATGTATCCAAAACCCTTTCACCCCAAACCCTTTCACCCTTGCACCCAATCTTCACAGACAATCTTGGTGGGTAAGTCCTATTTTAAAATCGCTGACCTATGCCTAGATGCACTTTACTTTCGCCTTGGTCGTTAATACCATAGTCAGCCCGAATTAACCCTAGTGGGGAATCTAAGCGCACACCTGCACCATAACCAAAACCAAAACCGGGTTTATCACGCGCACCCGCCGGATCTCCTAAAACGGTGCTACCAGAACCCAAATCTGAGCCGATGTCAGCAAATACCACACCACCAACAATGGGTAAGATGGGGAAGCGGTATTCTGCGGAAGCTAAAACGTAACTGCGTCCACTGCCGACTTTGCCTGCATCGTAACCGCGTATAGAGTTGGAACCACCCAAATTAAAGGCTTCGTAAGGTGGTAAATCGCCAATGACTGTACCAGCTTGGACATTTAAAGCGAATACTTGCGGTTGTTTACTGTCAAATACTTTGACAGGCACATATTGACTGAAATTGGCGGTGACACGGTTGAGGGAGATATTACCTTCACCGATGGGAATTGATTGTTCTGTACTTAATTTGAGTAAGGAACCTTGAGTCGGGTTGAGTGGGTTATCGCGTTTGTCTTTAGCGGCCGTAAAAGATACAGTAGTTAAGTCATCAATCCCTGTACCACTGGCAGATAAGGGATTACCTTGGGCATCGGTTGAATTGATATTACCTTGGCGATCGCGGATTGTTGTCCGAGTATAATTCAATCCGAGGGAAGCATCCCAGCCATCAATCGGTCTTTGCAAGCTGACACTTCCGCCAATTTGCCCTTCCCGCACTTTATCACCGTTGGCTAACTTAATAGTGTCGTCAAAGGTTTCGGAAAGTTCTTGGCGACGAAAACCGTTGATGGTGTAACCTAAAGTGTCAGGATTGTTGGGACGATAGGGATTAATTAATTTCCCGTCAAATTGCAAATCACGACTACTAACACCCACATTCAAGTTTAAAATATTGTTCTTCCCGGCAACATTTTGGTCTTGATAATTAACAGTACCTATAATGCCTTGATTAGCGTTATAACTTCCACCCAAATTAATTGCTCGTGCGCCATTTTCTTTAAGTTCATAAACTAAATCTAATTTATTGGCATCACCTTCTAAAGCAACATTTACACTCGAAAATAAACCTGTACGATATAGTTGTTGAATATCTTGCTGGACTAATTTTTCTTGAAATACTTGCCCTGATTGCAGTTTAATTTGCTGCCGTAAAAATTCTGGTTTAGTCCGTCCAGTAACGGGATTACCTTTACTATCTACAGTTTGACCTTCATCGTTGACAAAGCGGAATTTAATATCGCCTACTAAACCTTCGGCGACGTTGATGTTAAGTATTCCCTCCCGACTGGGTTTAATTGATAGCACCCGCGCCAAGTTATAACCGTTGTCGGCGTACCATTTATTGACCTGTTCCACGGCTTTTTGCAGTCCGGCGGGGCTGATGGCGCTACCAAATTGTGGTTGAAAACGTTCGAGAACGACTGGATAAGTTAGTACCTTTGCACCGGAAAGTTGCAGCGATCGCACTATTACTGGTTGCACTTGATAAGTTACACTCAACCCTGCGGCTGTGCTGCGGCTATTAAAATTGGCGCTGGTAAATAAACCAGTCTCTAAAATTGCGGCGACATCTTGTTGTAGCTGGTTTTGGCTGGTGTCTCCCCCAGGCTGGGTTTTAATCACGCGGCGGACAATTTCTTGCAATTCCGCAGTTGCGCCTACTATCTGGACATCTGTAGCAGTGACGACTAAGTTATTATCTGTCGGTAAAGTAGTCTTGCTTTGATTAACTGGAGTCAGTACTACAGGAGATTTTTTATTAATAACTATGGATTTTTGGGAAAATTGCGGTGTAACGACGGTTTCCGGCGCTGAAATGGCTTCTGTGCGTATGGGAGTTTCTTCAATTACCGGAACTACGACATCTTTTTTAGTCTCGTTGGCTGGGGTAGTTGGTACAGCTAGTGCTTGTTGAGTGGCATTACTAGCCGCTAAAGTAGCTAAAGTTAAAATTGCGGTTTTAGAAATTTGCATAACAAATAATTACTAATTCGTAATTCGTAATTGAAGTATGCCAGCCTACGCTACTACTGTGTTGATTGGGTTTAACCAAAACCACAGTAGTTCCCTCAATTTATTGACGGAAGTAATAAGCTTCAAACCCCTAGCTAACTTCTATGGGTTAATTACGAATTATCAATTACAAATTATGTTGACAGTTAATCTTGATGTTTTGTTTCGTATGAGTCATTCACCATCTGCAAGTTCTCGGTTACGCTTACTATTTTTAAGTAACGGTCATGGCGAAGATATAATCGCAGTCCGAATTGTGCAAGCATTCCAGCAACAATCAAAACCACCAGAGATGTTTGCTTTACCGTTGGTGGGTGAGGGACATGCTTATCAAAATTTGGGTATTCCTTTGATTGGTGCAGTACAGACAATGCCTTCTGGTGGTTTCATATATATGGATAACCGCCAACTGATGCGGGATGTGCGCGGCGGTTTAGTACAGTTGACTCTCAGTCAAATTCAAGCGATGCGGCGGTGGGTGAGTTCGCAAAAAAAATCAGGTAAACAAGCAGCAATTTTAGCGGTGGGAGATATTGTCCCGTTGTTGTTTGCCTATTTTAGCGGCGCGAATTATGCTTTTGTTGGCACAGCAAAATCTGAGTATTATGTGCAGGATGAAACAGGATTGTTACCACGCCAATCTAAATCTGCACGGTGGGAAAATTTTTCTGGTTCAATTTACCATCCTTGGGAACGTTGGTTGATGAGTCGTCGCCGTTGTCGGGCGGTGTTTCCCAGAGATAGTTTGACTACGGAAATCTTAAAACAATGGCCGATTCCGGCTGTTGATGTGGGAAATCCGATGATGGATAACTTAGAACCTAGTTTTCCCTTGCAACGATTTTACACTGCTGATATCCAACAACAAGAACTCGCAAGACCATTAGTTGTCACGCTGCTTCCTGGTTCTCGCCCACCAGAAGCTTATCAAAATTGGCAATTAATTCTAGAAGCTGTATCTGCACTGCTGGCTAGTTTTCAAGAACGAGATGCAGCAGGGCATAGTTCTGGTAATGTAGTGTTTTTAGCAGCGATCGCACCCAGTCTAGATACCAGCCAATTCACCTCTAGCTTACAAGTCCAAGGTTGGCGACCCCACACAACAGCCCCGATTTCTCTACCTGATGCCAATACTTTAATTTATCAGCAACGCAATGCTTATTTACTAATCTCTCAACAAGCTTATAACGATTGTATACATTTGGGAGATGTGGCGATCGCAATGGCGGGGACTGCTACAGAACAATTTGTTGGTCTAGGCAAGCCTGCGATCGCAATTCCCGGCCAGGGGCCACAATATAATTATGCTTTTGCCGAAGCCCAAAGCCGTCTTTTAGGCTCTTCTTTAATTTTAGTTGAGCAACCATCACAAGCAGCGAAGGTGTTGCGATCGCTGCTACAACATCCTGACAGCTTACAAATCATCGCCGAAAATGGTTTGCGGCGAATGGGTCAACCAGGTGCGGCTAGGCGAATTACTGAGATTTTGCAGTCAAGGTTGGGGTGATTGTGGGCGGCGAATTCTGGTTTGTATAAGCAATAGCCAACAGTTGATGGTGGATATTCACACAGAATTCATTACACACATTCTCTTACTGTTCCTTGTTCCCTACCTCCACGAATGAATTTAATTTTGTGCAACTACTTAGGCAACTAACCCAGAACGTAACGCACGCACGGCGGCTTGGGTACGGTCATCAGCGCAGAGTTTGTTTAAGATGTTACGGACGTGGGTTTTAACTGTACCAACGGTGATGTATAGTTTTTCGGCAATTTGGCCGTTACTGCAACCGGCAACGATTAATTCTAAAATTTCTAATTCTCGCTGAGTCAGGGGATAGGTTTCGAGAACTTGTTCGTATTCTGTGGCTAAGGCTTCAATTTTCACGGTCTTGGGTTTGTCACCATTTTGGGCTTCACCGGGAATACCTTGGCGCATTTTGCGTAATACTACATTAGCGATCGCTGGATCAATCCAAGAGTTACCACTGTAAGTTGCTTGGATGGCTTCTGTTAACTTGCTTATACTAGTTTCTTTCATATAGTAAGAGTCTGCACCCGCCGCAAAAGCCGCCAATACTGCATCCTCTGTGTGATCCATTGTCAAAATCAGGATTTTGGTAGCTGTTTGTCCCGTCTCAGCTTGATAACGTCTATATTTGCGGGTGAGTTCAATCCCATCCATATCAGGTAAGCCAATATCTACTACTGCAACATCTGGCTTTGCCGTTTCCAACAGTTTCATTCCTTGGGTGGCGTTAGCAGCTTCTCCAATTACTTTCAACCCGCTTTGCGACTGTAATGCAGCCTTTAGCCCCATTCTGGTTAAATCGTGATCCTCAATTAAAATAATGCTGATTTCGTTCATCACTATACTCACTCTTCGTACTATTCGCGTCTTATGAAGTACGCTTTTGTCAATAAATTAATCTATGTTTTTCCAAACCAAAGATAGATGATCTGCCAATGCCTTTGCATCCACCGATAGAAGTATGATTTTCCCAGTTTTTAAAATGGATAGATACAAATATCTAGCCAAAGATGTATGGATATTCTACAACCAAATATGAAATATTTATCTCAATTTCTCGCCTTTAATAACCTTTCGTAATATTTAGCGTAATCATTGATAGTTATTGTAGAGAGGTTGTGTACAACATTTCTACATCATTTACAGAGTACAGTTTATTCTAGAATTGGTATAGCCATCCTCAATGAATTACAAACATCTCTCTCTTGTCTAATCTGTTTTTCTTGTCTCTTTTGTTCACATATCAAGTAGGACTGCTAGATCACCCTTGCTATTATCAGTAAATCTGTAGATCATCAAGTGGCAATATTGAGAAACAAGCGGCTGGTTAAATTTTACTTTTTCCACTCAAGACCTTGATTCTGAACGAACAATATCGCAATCCTCAATGAATTACAAACATCTCTCCCTTGTTTACCTTGTCACCCTTGCCTCTGTTATTCACATATCAAATAGGATTGCTATAGTAAATCTTAAATTGTAGACTGCGTTGTAGCAACGCTAAACGCACCGAGAAAGATTCTGCGTTCAGGCTAGTTTTCAAGCTCTTAAGTACCACAATCCTGATATAGCCGTAACATATCCTACTGAATATTTACTTTATAAATAGCCTCAGAAGGAATAATAGTGTGAATTAGCAGGTCATTTGCCAGGATTGTTGATTAGCCAAGATGGAATAAGAGAGTCAAACGGCTCAAGCTGATGGTGCAAAACATTTGTTTACAACTCTCACTAATGGCTGAGGACAGGCATTAATAGGCTCATTTACAATGATAGTGAGCTTAAATCAGGCTTTTTCGCTTATGATTATTAAGTTATTAATTAGTAATAATAAAATTATTGTAATTAATTAATTATTAATAATCAAGTTTATTTTCATAAGTGATTTAACTCATAATCACAAAAAGTCGAGTGGTTTCCGAAAAACATGCTGGAAAGAGTGATTAATATATTACTAGTGGAGGATGATGAAGTTGATGTGATGAATGTCAAGCGTGCCTTTAAAAAAGTTAATATTACTAATCCCCTGTATCTAGCAAGTAATGGCTTAGAAGCTCTAGAGATGTTGCGGAATGACTATGATCAAAACCCAAGTGTACCAAATGAGCGTCGCTTGATTTTACTAGATTTAAATATGCCGAAAATGAGTGGTATCGAATTTCTGCAAGAATTGCGTTCTGATCCAAAATTATGTACCACGCCTGTAGTAGTTATGACTACCTCAAATCAGGATCAAGATAGGGTACAAGCCTACAACTTAAACGTTGCAGGATATATCCTCAAACCACTCACATTCAATAAGTTCGTTGAGACAATGACTACATTGAATAAATACTGGATATTGTGCGAAATGCCTTAAATAACTAAAAATTGATAGGAAATATGTACAAACTAAATTTTTTAAACAAAGACTAATAATCAGAATCAAGATAATTACCGAATTGAGATATTATTTTGTTAATCAATATAATAATGTCCATTTAAAAGATGTTCCTTGAATTCGTATATCCAAACCTGTAACTAACATCTCAAAATTTTTTATTTGGATAGACACAGAATAAAAATGATAGACAATAAACCGCATTGGACAGTGAAAATAAAAACAAATGGAAGAAACGCTGAGAATTTTGGTTGTAGACGATGATGAAGTAGACCGGATGGCAGTACGCCGTGCTTTGATGCAAGCAGGTGTCAAAATGGAACTGTCAGAGGCTGATAATGGCCATGAAGCACTATTAGCGTTGGCGAGTATTACCTTTGATTGTGTTTTCCTAGATTATCGCTTGCCAGATCAAGATGGTTTAACACTGATTCGTCGGGTACAAGCATCAGAAATCAAAGTTCCTTTAGTGGTTTTGACTGCACAAGGTGATGAACAAATTGCTGTTGAATTGATGAAAGCTGGCGCGACAGATTATTTGGCCAAATCACGGGTATCTTCCGAAACATTGGCGCAAATTTTACGCAATGCTATGCGGGTATACCGTGCTGAAATGCAAGCAAATTTAGCACTGCAACAGTTAAAAGAAAGTCATGAACAACTGATCCGCAAAAATCAAGAACTCGAAAGACAAAGACAACAAATTCAACTGCAAAATTTAAAATTAATCGAAGCATCAAGACTAAAAACGCAATTTTTAGCTACGATGTCCCATGAATTGCGGACACCAATGAATGCAATTATTGGGTTTTCACAAATTTTATTGCGACCAAAATTCGGTCAATTATCGCCTCAACAAACCGATATGGTCGAGCGCATTCTCAATAATGGGAAGCATTTATTAATGTTATTAAATGAAGTTCTGGATTTTTCCAAATTAGAAGCAGGCAGGCTGGAATTAAAAGCCGAATTATTTGATTTAACGACAGTCATAAATAGCACTGTCAAAGAAATGCAATCTCTAGCAGAAGCTAAAAAATTAGCTTTGCAAGTCCAGATAGATTTAGAAAATCCTTGGGTATTTAATGATTCAGTACGTTTGCGGCAAATTTTAGTAAATTTACTGTCGAATGCCATCAAGTTTACCGAAACAGGTTCTATCTGGTTAGAAGTTGAAGAACTGCCAGAAAATCGCATAGCGATCGCAGTTCGTGATACAGGTATTGGTATCGCTCCCAAAGATTTTCAACACATTTTTGAAGCCTTTCGCCAAGTGGATCAAAGCCTGACGCGCAAATATCCCGGTACAGGCTTGGGTTTGGCAATTGTCGATTCCTTAGTACGAATGATGAATGGCAAAATCTTGATCGAGAGCCAATTAGGAGTCGGTTCAATGTTTAAAATCGAGTTACCCAGACAAATATTAGCCAAAGATATAGCCGGAAAAATCCCGGCTTTAAATGTTGATGGTGAACATATTTTTTTCTCGGCCCATAATCCCCATAAATCTTCCCCCCCATCTCGTCGCTCATCGATGAGGTATCCCAATTTAAAACTATAAATCCCTAGCACAAAAGTAAATCAATCATGTCTGTTGTGGAAAAGTCTCAAAAAGTTGATCGCATTCTTGCCGTTGATGACACTAAAGATAACCTGATCTTGGTGCAAACAATTCTAGAAAGTGAAGGCTATCAGATCGATTTAGCAACTGACGGGAAATCAGCTTTAGAATATGTGGAAAAGTCTCCGCCGGACTTGATTCTGCTGGATGTGATGATGCCAGGGATGGATGGTTATGAAGTTACCGATCGCATTCGCAAGAACCCAGCGATTAAAATTTATATTCCCATTCTGTTAATTACAGCCTTTCATGAATCTAGTGTAGTGGATGGACTAGATGCAGGTGCAGATGATTTTATTCGCAAACCTTTTGATACAGATGAACTATTAGCAAGAGTGCGATCGCTGTTGCGACTCAAGCGCAGTTTAGACGAACAAGACAAAATGGCTCGCCAACGGGAAGACTTTGTATCGCGTCTTACCCATGATTTGCGTACTCCCTTAGTAGCAGCAGATCGAATGCTGGGTTTGTTTCTGGAAGAGACATTCTGCAAAATTTCGCCGGAAATGAAACAAGCCATCTCCGTCATGATTCGCAGCAACAAAAACTTAATGCAAATGGTCAATACCTTGCTAGAAGTGTCTCGTATGGATGCAGGGAAAAAGACTTTCAACGATGATGTTTGCAATTTACCCGAAATCATTCAAGAAGTAGTCAGTGAGTTAGCGCCCCTGACGAATGAGAAAAATTTAAATGTCACAGTAGACACCAGTGGTTTAGCCAACAATCCCACAAATCCCGGCGTGGTGATGGGTGATCCTTTAGAACTGCGCCGTGTGTTCAACAACCTCCTGGGTAACGCCATCAAATTTACCGATACAGGCGGAATTACAATTCGGATTTCTGAGCAAGCAGACAACCCCAAAGACAAAACCTGGGTAATCATTGCCGTGGAAGATACTGGTTATGGTATCGCCCCCGAAGACCAAGCAGGTATATTCGAGCGATTTCGTCAAGGGAGAAATAAACGCTCTGGTAGCGGTTTAGGGTTGCATCTTTCCTACAGAATTGCTGAAGCCCACGGTGGTAATATTACCGTTGCTTCCGAACTAGGTAAAGGCAGCGTGTTTACAGTGCGACTACCAAAAAGTATCGAAGAAACTGCTGAGTGCTGAGTGCTATACACTGAGCGACTTGTACCGAGCGGAGTCGAGGTAAGTCGAAGTGTGAGTGCTGAATATAATTCAGACTTATTTTCCTATTCCCTAGCCTCTAGTCGCTCATCATTGAAACAAGGCTCTAGTTTTCCCCTCAAAAGACGGCGAACTACAGTTTCTAAATCTTCAATCAAAAATGGCTTGCTAATGTAGTCATCAAATCCAGCCTTAAGAATACGTTCTCTGTCTTCTCTAGTGGCTAAAGCCGTCACTGCGAGTACGGGAATTTTACAAGTTAGGGAATCTTCCTTCAAATAACGTACAACTTCAATTCCACTGAGGCTAGGTAACAAAATATCTAACATGATCAAGTCTGGCTGATACTCTTTAGCTACCAAAAATGTTGAGGAACTGTCTGATTGACAGATGAATTGACAGCCAAGTGACTCAAGAGCATAACTAATCAGCAAAAGATTATCATCATTATCTTCCACTGCCAAAATTAAAGGCTGCTGAGAGTGGTGCTGCTTGCTATCACTGATTAATGAATGTGCTAGATACATCTTTTCTCCAGAGAAATCAATGGGGATTTATCGTCTCTTGTGATTTTGCAGACGAGCCATCCCACAAGGGATAGGATGGAGCGAATTGAGAATTAGTGTTTAGATTATTTTTTACCAGTTGAGTTGTGAGTACAGTCTATCTACAATCTCAAATCTAAAATATCAAATTAACAGACTTTTATAGGTTGAGCATACACTTTTCGATTATACGCAAAATTACATAATTTTTTTGGGAAAAGCTTATCATAATTTGATATAAAAAAAAATCTAATTTAGACTATGGTCTATACTTGAGGCGATCGCTATCACATTTAAAGATACAAACTCATAGGTATAGTTGCTCAGTAATGCTGAGAGCGATCGCTATTAATTCGCTACAAAAAGTCAATCATCATCTTACGGCTATCCGAGTTAGTCAGAGAATATTTCGTACATTCTCTTCTAAAATTAGCCAATATTGTTTACTCAATATTCACAGTAGAAAAACTCAATATCTCGATTTGTGAGTTCGCATAAATTCACTCATATCTGCATCTCACATTCTAATTTCATTGATAAAAGAAAAATTTGACTATTAATACATAACGAACCAGATAAATCAGATATAACAATCCATAAAAGCAATTGAAAACTTAATTCCCAGATTCAATCAATGCAGTTCAATAAATTCACAATGGAATCATTCAGCACACTTAACAGTAGCAATATGTTATCTCACTCAGTACGAATAAAACTCAGCCATCAATCTAATTCGCCAATGTATTGAGAACTACAACACAGTGATGAATATCCAGAGTACATCTAACCGTGGCTATCATCAAACTTTGACACTATCAGGACTGATACCGTTTCACTTTAAGTTTGATACAAATGGGCAGCAGAGAAGCAGGGAACAGGGGGAAAGAATTAAAAACCAATGAATTTGTATCAAGATTTTCGTGAAATCGTATTAGCTCTATCTGCGTTGTCCGCCTTGTCCCTGAAAATTTAAAGGGTGCAAAGGTCTATGTTTTCAAAACCCTTACACCCTTACACCCCTACATTTAATATTGCGGCTGGTTCTCAGGAGTTGGCGGATTTTGATTATAAGCTTCTGCTTCCGGGTTCGGAGCAGTATTTGTCTGCGGTGGCTGATTATTATTTGTCACAGCAACTTTGAATTTCGGCATCTTATATATTTTTGCCAAGGCTTCAATCAACGAAAAATCATAGACGCTCAAAGCTTTATCATCGTAACAATTAGGAGCATCAGGAGATTTGGTCATCATCTCCGGTACAAGACTTGTGAGTGCTTCGGGAACATTCTGAATATTTTCTGTATATCTCATCTGCTCAGTTGTGATGTGTGCAAAACACAAAGCTCGAATCTTCAGAGCATCCTTGTCAGAAATTTTTAGATAGTTCAACTCATCCAAATTGGACTTGAATAAACCTGCTACACCTTCAGTCCAATAACGCTGACGATATTCTTCATCCTGAAAAACAGCGTTGTCTTTTGGTGATACCATTAAATCTTTAACGGCGGCGATGATTGCGCCATTTGTGCGAGCTAATTGCGTCAAATTCAATAACTCTTTGTTGATTTTTTCGGGGGTTTGCTCATTTTTAGCTAACAATTTGAAGATTTTCAGCGAAGCACGTTGGTTAAACAGATGAGCTTGTCTGAGGTTTTCATCAGTGATTGAAGGTTGAATCCTGGAATCAGGTGGATTTTTGAGAAAGAAATCAACCATACTGAGTCGCGCATAACGAGTCATACCTTCAATATTGTCCAGAGCTGCTGCTCTTTTGTAATATTCTTTTGCTTTGACTATATCTCCTAAATGTTCCGCAGAATCTCCTAAACCAATTTCTACTTTTGCTTTGTCTTCGTCACTATTGATGAATTTTTTGGCCTGAAGAAAACTATCTTGAGCTTTCAGCCAGTTAGTATTTTGTAAGTATCCTTGGCCTTGAGCAATATAAACTTTTCCCCAGGCGGGTAATGATGCAGCCACAGAACCTGTAATAGCTGTCATACCAGCTGCGATCGCTAAGGCTGTGGGTGCTTGTTTGGTGGGGGGTAACTGTAAGTTAGTAAAGAGTTTTTCGAGGGTTTTTCGACCACCACTAGTTAAAGCTGCTGCACCACCTGCACCTAAACCAATGACTTGCAATACAGCCGCCATGTTTTGTGATAAGTCGGCTTGTTGAGTTTCTTGTCCTTCGACTTTCTGGAAAAATACTTGGCTGCTATAGGCTGTAAACGCCGCACCAACACCTAAACAAATTACAGCCAAAGTATTGAGTAACCAGTCACGGCGTGTCCCTGGTTCTTCTTCCGAACCGACGATCGCAGGTTTGAGTTCCCACCACCAGCGATTTTGGCGTTTTAAACTATCTTTCCATTGTCTGATTTGGTTATCTTTATTGAAATCAAGGCGATATTGTTTTAATTTGTTGTCTAAAGTAATGAGTTGTCTTGCTAGTTTTTCGGGAACGGGTTTATTTCGATATGCTTGTTCGATGGCTTCCTCTACTCCATCACGCGCCAAGAGCGTTTCTAAAAGTTGATCAGAAGAAGGCGGTTTACTAGTTTCAACGATTTCAACTGTTTTTTCGTAACGTGCGATCGCTTCATTTGGTAAAGCAACAGAACGGGTAAAAGACCACCACCAACTCATTTCGGGTGGTTTCAGGTTATTTTTCCATTCATCAACAATATCGTCGTTAGCAAAAGACCAAGATTGCGCTTTCAACCGCTTGTCTAATTCAATAATTTTTTCGGTTAAATGACGTGGTGGTTGCTGTTGCTTATTCCAAGCTTTTTCCACTGCGTCCCTTGCTAGTAGTACTTCTAAGAGTTCTTCCGAATTCGCATGTGGTGGAGATTCCATCACTTGCAAAGCAGCTTCGTAACGTTGAATTGCTTGTGCTGGTAGTGGTTCAGTGTCGCTAAGTTCCCACCACCAAGTATTAGGTGTAGTTTTACTTAAGCTTTTTTTCCAGTACTCTAATTTACCATCTTTAGTAATTACATCGGCGAGCGATCGCAAACTTTCATCTAAATCAATGACAATTTTAGCGATATGCTCTGGTAAAGGTTGATTATCACGGGAAGTCTCAATCGCGTCCCGTGCTAGTAATACTTCTAAAATTTGTTCTTGAGTCGGATTTGGAAGCGCCGCTGATAATGCAGAGATAGCTTGTTGATAGCGTTTTGCCACTTGAGTTGGTGACATCGCTAACGGATATTTTAAATGCCACCACCACATATTCGGCGGCGCATTTAAACTATCTTTCCATTGCGCTAATTCATCATCTTCACTCAGCACTCTGGCTTGTGCTTTCAGGCGCTCATCTAAACTTAATAATCTCGCGTAACTACTACCAGTAGGGTTTTGATCTATTTGCCTTTTCTTCTCTACCCCATCACGCGCTACTAACACAGCCACTTTTTTGTCAAAAGTTGCTTGCGATGATACTTCTTCTAATGCAATTAAAGCCTCTTCATAAACATCAAGTGCTGTATCTAATTGCGACCTTGCAGATACTGAAGGTTGACCATTTGTATGAACCATTATTTGGATATTCCTTAACTAAGTTATATTTGTATGAGCGATTCTATGTTTTTATATACTTTGCATTTTTTAGCATTTAGCTGCTTACTCAAAAGCATCCGTTTTAAAAACATCACAAATATTAGTGCCACCGTAACGATGACACTAATATCTATATTTGCCACAGTAAATGCTTTACCTTTTATTTTTTAGGGCGCTGCCAAAATCAGAATAAAGGTGAATCACCTCTCCAATTATCTGTTAAAAAACCTACTTATTTAGCAGCCTTGGTTCATTAACGCATACCAAGTATTAGGGCCGACAACACCATCAGCCACCAGACCATTAGACATTTGAAATTGTCGGACAGCATTTTCTGTCATCGGGCCAAATATACCATCAGCAGAGATAGAATAGCCTAATGCTTGCAAAGTTTGCTGCACCATATATACATCTGCGGTTTCACAGCCTTGTTGCAAAAAATAACCTGGATAAGACATTTTCTCTCCTATGTTTCAAATCTGAATTTTTTGTCAAATATTTATGACTAATGATATTTTTTATCTCCCTATTCCAGAAATTGAAAAAATAATTTATTAATCACAAAATTTGACTGATTGCCAATCCCAAATCCACCCATCAAATCTCATCAAAATTACTCGATATAGATTTGATATTGTGAATGATTTGGAATTTCATTTTCAAGAAATTAAGTATATTTTTGTTCGCTAATCAGCGAATGTCATCAGTTAAATTACGCAAGAAATGTATCGTGTAACATATTGCAATTGATGAAACTAGTAGCTAATTCGTAGACTTAGACACAACTCAATATCGTGTCCAGTAAAAGACTTATCATAAAGACCGCAGGGAGCAGGGAGAAAAAGAATTTTATGATTCGCCGGACATGATATGACTAAGCAAGCAGAATAGAAAAAGCTCGGTTAAGAAACTTAAGATAGATAACTTTTTGGCATCAGCCTAATAATGAATGGGTTTTTCGCTTTGCTAGTATTCTAAAATGACCAAATGCCTTGTTAATGTATAGCTTTCGAGAGGATACGCCATGACTATTTGGGTAAATGAGCAAATTGATCCATCGGGTATGATATATGCCTGCATTGCTTGTTGTAATGAGTCTCAAGCCAAAGATTGTCATGAGTCGTTTGAAAAAAAATTTGACAGCGCAGCAAAAAGCAGATGGTTGGATAGCTAGATTACGGATTGTTGATTCTTGGGATGAAGTACCAGTTAATGCCTTAAAGCTCAATTAATGGCTTTTGGGCTAGGTGAATATATTAAGGTTAAAATAATCAGGCTTGTGAGAATCACAGCTGACGCAGAAAGTCTGCTTGTTGAGACTGGGGGTAAGGGTTTTGCTCATTTATACACTTATACCCCTACACCCCTGAACCATATTTAAATCTCATCTGGATTAATACCCAACTCCCGTAACCTTTGCGCTAGTCTCTCAGCGCGTTGTTGTTCTTGTTGTGTGCGTTCTCTTTCTTGCTGCACTAACTCCTCTGGTGTAAGTAATCTTTGTCCAGCTTCGTCATACCAATATAACCACTCGCGCGTCCGCCCCAGATAAGTACCGCGTTCTCTACCAAGTGCTAAACCAATTTCTGGCATCCACACCCGCGAACCTGGTTGTAAGATGTATTCACTATTTTCTAAATGATAAACTTCTAAAGGTTCTCGTTTACGCCGATATCTCCGGCTGGGTACGTAAATTGCATAATATAAAATGCCTAAGTTGGCGTAGTCGATTTTTTTCTTTTCGTATTCGCCACCGTAGGTTTGTGAAACAACTTCTAAGGCAAAAATAGGAACAATACCATCTTCTTCCCAGAGAACATAGCTTAAACGTCCCTCTTCACCAATAAAACGTTCTACACCTATGCTGAGAAAACCATCAGGTACTAATTGCGGAGTGTTGGGTGCATAATAAATCCCCATATCAACACCGAAAAACCAATCGGTGCGTTGACTCCAGGCTAAAGCTAAAATCGCATCCAGTAAATTGGGAATCAGGTTTTGTAGTTCGTTATCCACTGGCGTATCATCGGAGTCGGGCAATTCTGCCGAGGATGGAAGGCAGCTGAGGGGGTTGTACTTTACCATGAAAATCCTCAGTTAGATTAGGTGATTATATTTTAAGGTTAAAATAATCAAGCCTTTGAGAATCTCTTTCTCCGCAGCCGCGTTTTGCCTGTCACAGATAACATTTATATATGAATGCTACACAAGAACAATTAAAAATCAAATTTGAGCAGGCAATGGTAGCTGCTTTCGGTAATGAATACGCCACTGTTGACCCAATTTTAGTACCTGCGGGGAATCCGAAATTTGGTGACTATCAAGCGAATGTGGCTTTATCCCTGAGTAAAAAAATTAGGACAGCAACCAAGAGCGATCGCTGCTGCTATAGTTGACAAGTTAGATGTTGCCCAAATCTGCGAACCACCAGAAATTGCTGGCCCCGGTTTTATCAATCTCAGACTTAAAACAGCTTACCTAGAAGCACAACTCAAAGCAATTCACGCCGACTCCCAGTTAGGTGTTCCGCCAGCACAAACACCACAGCGAGAAATTGTTGACTTTTCCAGTCCGAATATTGCTAAAGAAATGCACGTCGGACATTTGCGTTCCACCATTATTGGTGATTCTATCGCCCGGATTTTGGAATTTCGCGGACATGATGTTTTGCGGTTAAATCATGTGGGTGATTGGGGTACACAATTCGGAATGCTCATTACTTACCTGCGCGAAGTTTACCCCCAGGCTTTAACCACCGCCAACGCCTTAGATATCGGCGATTTGGTTAGCTTTTATCGCCAAGCGAAACAGCGATTTGATGCTGATGAAACCTTCCAAGAAACAGCACGCCAAGAAGTCGTGAGATTACAAGCAGGCGCAGAAGATACAATTCATGCGTGGAAACTGCTGTGTGAACAATCCCGCAAAGAATTTCAGGTTATTTATGACTTGCTGGATATCCATTTAAATGAACGCGGTGAATCTTTTTACAACCCCTTACTACCCGAAGTTGTGGAAGATTTAGCCAACTCTGGTTTACTTGTAGAAGACCAAGGCGCAAAAGTTGTTTTCTTAGAAGGGTATACCAACAGAGAAGGTGAACCGTTACCGTTAATTGTGCAGAAATCCGATGGTGGTTATAACTACGCCACCACAGATTTAGCCGCATTGCGCTACCGCATTCAACAAGATGCAGCCAAACGCATCATTTATGTGACTGATGCGGGACAAAGCAATCACTTTGCTCAATTTTTCCAAGTCGCACGCAAAGCCGGCTGGATTCCTGATGATGTAGAACTAGTACATGTTCCCTTTGGTTTGGTATTAGGGGAAGATGGTAAAAAATTCAAAACCCGTTCTGGAGATACTGTCCGGTTACGAGATTTGCTGGATGAAGCAATTATTCGCGCTCGTGCTGACTTAGAAAAGAGATTACAAGACGATAATCGCACTGAAACAGCAGAATTTATTGCCAATGTTGCCCAAGTTATTGGTATTAGTGCCGTTAAGTATGCTGACTTGAGCCAAAACCGCACCAGTAACTACATCTTCAGCTATGACAAAATGCTGGATCTCAAAGGTAATACCGCGCCTTATATGCTTTACGCCTACGCCAGAATTCAAGGTATTAGCCGTAAGGGTGGGATTAACTTTGAAGAATTAGGAGATCAAGCACAGCTTGTATTAGAGCATAAAACCGAATTTGCTCTCGCTAAATATTTACTGCAATTGGGCGAAGTGATTAGTACTGTGGAACAAGACTTGTTACCAAATCGTTTATGTGAATATCTGTACGAGTTGAGTAAAAAGTTTAATGTGTTCTATGATCGCAATCATGGAGTTAGGGTATTAGACGCAGAAGAACCACAGCGTACATCTCGTTTAGTATTGTGCGATTTAACCGCCAGAACCTTAAAACTCGGATTATCGCTGTTGGGAATTCAAGTCTTAGAAAGAATGTAAGTTAAAAAGGGAGTAGGAAGTGGGGAGTAGGAAATAAACCTTGTTAATGTTTGGCAGAAAAATGACGTTTTCAAAGCGTAAATATCCGCAGGCGTAAAATTTTCACCTTCTGCCTCCTGCCTTCTGCCTTCTTCTTCACCTTCACCTAATTTTCAAGATGCAATGTGTGAGCCTACTGTATCATGAAAAAGATTAAGCTGTGGCAATGAGGTGGAGGCTGTTCAATTTCGGGTGGCATATATCTGCTCATTCAGGATTTAGGACTCAAAACGCAGAACATCTATGTTAGCAGGCAAAATTTTGCAGGGTGGAAAATATACCCTCACCCAAGAAATCGGACATGGTGGCTTTGGTATTACCTTTAAAGCTACACATCACTACTTGGGTCAAGATGTAGTGGTGAAAACTATTAACGAACGCTTGCGGCAACATCCAGATTTTGCCAAGTTCGAGCGCCAATTCCAAGATGAAGCTAGACGACTAGCTACTTGTATCCATCCCAATATTGTGCGGGTGAGTGACTTCTTTATTGAAGATGGTCTACCATACATGGTGATGGAATACATTCCTGGTGAAACTTTGGGCAATGCTTTTGTCCTACCAGGGATACCCTTACCGGAAGCAACAGCTATTCACTACATCCGCCAAATTGGTGCAGCACTACAAGTAGTCCACAATAATGGTTTGCTACACCGCGATATCAAACCAGATAATATCATCCTTCGCCAAGGCACTCAAGAAGTCATACTAATTGATTTTGGGATTTCACGAGAATTCAATGGTGGTGTGAAACAAACTCACACCGGCATTGTTTCGGAAGGCTACGCACCCATTGAACAATACTTGACACAAGCGCCGCGCACACCAGCTACAGATGTTTATGGTTTGGCAGCAACCTTGTATGCTTTGTTAACAGCACAGGTTCCCATGCCAGCATTATTGCGCGATCGCGAAAAAAATGGCATCTCCCAAAGAATTACAACCCTACTTGAGTGCAGCCGTCAATCAAGCTGTGATGCGCGGTATGGCGGTTGATTCCCGCTTCCGTCCGTCAACTGTGGCCGAATGGTTACAACTATTACCGGGTAGTGAAAGCAAGAGTATTACCCAAAGTGTTGCCACTAATACAGTCGCCACCGTTGATTTATCAATGCAGCCAGGACGGGGGGTTTTTGGCAAAAAACACAAGGAATATCGTACAAAAAACCCGATCGCCGCATTTACCAAAACACTTGCAGATTCTAAAGCCTTAGTTGGTGTAGTTGTGGCTTTATTTGCCGCGAGTGCGGGTTTTGGCATCACTAGTTTATTGTCCTCCCAAACCAAGCCAAATTCATCTGCCACACCACTGTTTACTAACCCAGTCACACAATCAAGAGACAATAATTCTAATACTGAGGGTTCACAGTCAACGGCGGAAGCAAATAACACTAACAAAAATACTCAAACAACCACTGCAACCGAATCAGCGTATATTCCCAAACGCCGCCGACAAAACCGCTCAGAACCTAAACCACAAGCCACAACTAACCCTACCGCAGAAAATACTGCCGCCACCAACTCCGAAACTTCACCTCAGCAAAACCCCGAACAAGCTGCTGTTATACTAAATACCTCACCTACGCCTTCATTAGTAGATAAACTGAGAGCCTATCGTTCCAATCGAGAAACTAATCGGGAAAGTGCAGTCAAGCGATCGCCAAATAATACCCCACCTGTTACCACTAATCAAGCTACACCCAATCCATCAGGCAAGCGATCAAATCCTGTGGTGATACCAGTACCACCGCCCACCACAGAATCAAAAAGCTCAGATTCTTCAGCAGTAGTTGTCCCAACTGTAGAAAATAAGCAAAACTCTGCTGCTGACAGCCCATCCCCGAAAGATGACAAGTCACCAACAGAAAGTAACACTAGTAACTAAGTAATGGTTATTAACACGAAAATTTTGACTCAGCACTTTCAACTCAGCACTCAACTTAAGGGTTTAAAGTGAAAACGCTATCCTCTGGTGATTGTGTAGGGGCAGGGATAACAAAAGGTAATATCTGGGGGGGTTCAGCTGTAGTTGCAGCATTAGATGGTTGCAACTGTCCAAAACGAATGAAAATACCAATTCCCAAGCCAAAACAAAAGCAAAAACTAATAAAACCAAAAGAAAGTAATTGCATCAATTTTTGGTTTGCCATAATGCACTCCTCAAAAGATTGTATTAGTTTACTGCAACAAAACCAAAACTAGTCAAGGGTGTAAGAGTTTAGGGGCGAAATCAAGTAAAAAGTAAGAAGTTAAAAGTCAAAAATTCTCTGACTTTTGAATTTTGACTTCCCCATCAGAATGTATGTATTCAAAACCCTTACACCCTCACACCCCTATACCCCTTCACCCATTCTTCACGAATAACCTTTGTGCGTAAGTCCTTGAAACCTTGAACACCAGAAATAATAAAACTTTTACCTCCTGCCTCCTGCCTTCTGCCTCCTGCTACATTAGTGCTGCTTTCATGTCACTATGGACAATGGATAATTGACCATTGACCATTGACTTATGACAAATCAAACTCCGATTCCGGTGATTATTAACGGTGCTGCTGGCAAAATGGGTCGTGAGGTAGTCAAAGCAGTCGCCCAAGCACCTGATTTAACTCTGATGGGTGCAATTGACCGCAACCCCGAACTTCAAGGTAAAGATGCTGGGGAACTTGCTGGTTTAAGTGAACCTTTAGAAGTACCAATTACTGACCAATTAGAACCAATGTTAGGGTACGTGGCGGGTGAGCGACAGCTACCGCCTGGTGTAATAGTAGACTTTACCCACCCTGATTCAGTGTATGACAACGTAAGAAGTGCGATCGCCTATGGGATTCGTCCGGTTGTCGGAACTACAGGCTTAAGTCCCGAACAAATTCAAGATTTAGCCGACTTTGCCGAAAAAGCCAGTACTGGTTGCTTGATTATTCCTAATTTCTCCATTGGGATGGTGTTACTCCAACAAGCCGCCGTTACCGCATCACAATATTTTGACCATGTAGAAATTATCGAATTGCACCACAACCAAAAAGCTGATGCACCCAGTGGTACAGCAATTCAAACTGCTCAGTTATTAGCAGAAATGGGTAAAACTTTTAACCCAGCAGTTGTCCATGAAACCGAGAAAATACCTGGAGCTAGAGGCAGCATTGCTGATGAAGGTATTAGAATTCATAGTGTACGCTTGCCAGGATTAATTGCCCATCAAGAAGTAATTTTTGGTGCGGCTGGTCAAATTTATACTTTACGCCATGATACAAGCGATCGCGCCTGCTATATGCCTGGTGTATTACTGGCAATTCGCAAAGTCTCACAGTTAAAGTCGTTAGTGTATGGTTTAGAAAAGATACTCTAAAAGAAGAATGCAGAATTCAGAATTCAGAATCCAGAATCCAGAATCCAGAATATTCTGACTCCTGAATTCTGGCTCCTGACTCCTGTAAACACTAGCACTCAATACCCAGCACCCATGCTTGTTCCACTGACTCGCCAGAAATTTGAACAAATCATCCCCCTCATTGCTACTGGTCAGCAGTACAAGTACTACTGGGGGAAATTTTCTAATTTTTTACAGCGACTATTAGTTTCGGTAGTTTCTGTAGTTGTGGTTTTACTAGTGAAAGCCCTGTTTGGACTGGAGTTTGGCCCCATCCTATTTTTCTTGGGGGTAATTGGGGCGATGTTTTGGCTGTGGTTCCCAGTGTTTCAAGCCAGTGTGCGGAATGCTAAATGTCGTCGTTATAAGTACAGTGGCTTTTTCCGGGGACGAATATTAGATTGGTGGATTACAGACAGATTGATTGGTAAACAAGAAACTGTCAACAGCAAAGGCGAATTGGTAATTGTTGAAAACCGAGAGAAACGAATAAATCTAGAGGTAGGTGATGATACAGGGTTTAGCGTTGAGTTAGATGCACCTCTGCGGCCTTATCATAAAGCGATCGCCCGTGGTCAAATAGCGGAAATGATTGTCATGTCCAATCGTGCTGATTTAAGCACCATTGAAGATTTCAGCGATGTTTACATTCCCAGCCGCGACATCTGGGTTAACGATTATCCCTATCTCCGCCGAGACTTCTTTTCAGAAACCAGTCGCCGCATCCGCGAAGACCAACAAGACAGACCACGCCGACGACGACGGAAAACAGAGTGATACCAATTCGCAATTCGCAATTCGCAATTCGCAATTCAAAATTAAAAAACTTAGATGCAGCAACGCTTTCAGGATTTACATCTGTATTATATTTTTCGTGAAATGGTGTGAAGTGTGAAGGATGAAGTGTGAAATTTAATATTTCCCCTTCTGCCTCCTGCCTTCTGCCTCCTGCCTCCTCCTAACTTCCCCGACTCGCATTTTGTCCATAAGCTTGCCAAGCTAAATCTACCAGTCCATCAACAACAGCAGCAGCAACAACGGCATTTCCTTTGCGACTTTCAATAGTGATATAGGGAACTAGAGAATCTTGCAGGCGACTTTTATCCGTATCTACATCAATAAATCCGACTGGAGTTGCAATAATTAAAGCTGGTCGAATTTCTTCCGCTTCAATCAAATCTACTAGTGCTGTTAGTGCTGTTTGCGCCTGACCAACTACAAAAATGCCCTCTGGATAACGCTTGGCGAGAGTTTCAATTCCCCATGCTGCCAGTGTTTTTTCCTTTTGCGGACGTGTGACAGTTTCCATGCTGCAATAGACTGGGTTAGCGAACGTGCTTTGGATGTCGTAAGCAATACCTACTTGTACCATTGGGACATCTACTACAATTGTGGTGCGTGCTGCTAATGCTGCGGCACCAGCTTGCAAAGCATGTTCCGAAAACCGAATTAAAGATTTATATTCAAAGTCAGCAGTGGCGTATATCACCCGTCGCACAATTTCATACTCTGCTGGTGAAAAGACATGATCGCCAATTTCACTGTCGATGATTGCTAAACTTTGAGCATCAGTTACGTGCCATTCCATCACTATTCAGCGCCGATATACCAGCTTTCAGCTTATCAGCTAAGAGTGAGTGCTGAGTCAAAATCAACAGGACTTACACACGAGGTTATCATTTAAGACTGGGTGTAAGGGTGTAAGGGTGTAGGTGTTCTAAACCTTCACACCCTTGGTTATAACTACCAACAATCACAACTCCGCACTCGAAGAAGGACGACTGAACACAGGGGACAGGTAAGCCACTAAAGCACCAATGAAAAAGCCAGAAATATTTCGGACTAGGGGTAGCCAATCACTAGTGCGAGTTACTACTGGCCCAATACCGAAGGCGATAAACAAAATTCCCCATAATGGCGAGAAAATTAATGCCCATTGCCAAGCAACAATTTGTTTGTCGTTGCGGGGTTGGGCAGCAAATCCACAAATTATCCCACCAATGACTGAGGTTACTAGAGTGAGAATCCACTGTTCTCTGGGCAGTCCAGGTACAACGTTACAACCGCCTTTGAGTAAACAGCCTTTAACTGAGTCGAGGGCTTGTAAAATTGCTTGGTCTTCGCCTTGTTCCCGCACAAAGTACAAGTTACCAAAACGAGTTTGTAATTCTATCCAAAATGTTCTGGGTAAAAGCTCATAAACGGCATCACCCACACTAAAGCTGAGAATGTTACCGCCACGAGAATCAGCAACTAGCAGGATACTTTTATCATCTAAACCCCAATAATTGATCACTGCTCGACCAGGGGTGCGGTCGTACTGAGTTAATACTCGCAGTTTCCAGCCAGTATCGGTTTCAAATTGCTTGATATCTGAAACTAGCTTGTCTTCCTGAATATCAGTGAGCGTTTTCGCTAAGTCAATAACCGGAGTTTGGAAGTTCGGTAATAAATCAGGATTGTCATAAGCCAGTGCTGAGGAAGGATTTGTTAACCAAATTGACCCAGCCACTAAAAATATGCCAATAGATACTAGAATTCGTCGCCAAAAACAAGACTGCATGGATTCTCTTATACAAATATCAACACTAAAAGTGAACAAGTTGTTTTAAAAAGTAGGAGAGAAAAGTGATACTTCTTTACACTTGTTTACTTTACTCTAATATTAGGGTCGAGGAAAAGTGGGAAGTAGTAAATGAGGCAGGGGTGCAGGGGGCAGGGGGAAAAAGAAAAATGCTAGAAGAAGGTTGAGCGGAGTTTAAACCCGGTAATCTTCAGTTAGGTTTAATTTAGTCCTTCTACTCATAGGCCATGATAGCGATCGCTGTTTGTTGGTTCAGTGCTTTGGAATGCGAAAATTCAAATTCCTGCTTACTCGGTAAAAAAAGGTCTTGCTTGTTGGGTTGACTGCAATTTTGCTTCTAAGGTTTTCCAATCTTCTTGTTCAATCAAGTTAATAACTTCATTAATGTTTTGGCGATATTGTTGCAATGAACTCAACAAGGCTTGGCGATTATATTTTGCCATCATGACTCCCAATTCAGGGTTTCCACCACCGACTCGGCTGGTGTCACGGAACCCAGAACTAGCTAAATTTTGCGCTAATTGTAAAACTGCGGGGTCAGTTTCGCCCATACAAGCAGTAATTAAAGCAGCACTCACCATCACAGGTAAATGGGAAATCCAACTCACAGCGCGGTCATGTTGTGCTGGTTGACAATGGTAAATTTTTGCGCCCAGCGATCGCACAATCTCCTCTAAAATAGCGATCGCATCTTGGGGTGTATTCGCATCTGGTGTGAGTACGTAAGGTCTATCAACAAATAAATTTTTTTGCGCCGCTTCTATGCCACTATCTGCCGTTCCCGCCATTGGATGACCGCCAACAAACCGTTCCCACAACGGTGAAATTGCCTCGACTATTGGTGCTTTCACCGAACCCACATCAGTAATAATCGTAGCGGGAGAAAGATGTGCAATTAACTGTTCAACTTGGGGAACAATAAGGGCGATAGGCGTACAAATAAAAATTACGTCTGCGGCTGCTAACAAATTCATTTCCACAGATGCTTCATCCACACTGCCAAGGGCTACGGCTGTTTGACAGGTAGATTCCCGGCGACTGACTCCCAAGAGATGATGACCTTGCGATCGCAAATCATAACCCAAAGAACCGCCTATCAATCCCAAACCCAAAATACCAATATTCATAATTGATTTAGACTGCCTATTTTTTACGTATATTCTGCATACTTTATCAACTAAGGAAATAAATTTAATTCTTTTGCTTTTTGACTTTTAACTTTTTACTTAATATTTATGGGTAGCATCAATGACTGTAGAGGAATTACTCGAACAATACGCAGCAGGGGTTACAGATTTTAGCGGAGTCGAACTTTGCGAAGCAAACCTGAGTGGTGTCAAACTCAGTGGTATCAATCTGAGTCAAGCTAATTTGAGTGTAGTTAATCTCAGTGGAGCAAATCTCAGCGAGGCTGATTTGAGCCATGCTAAGTTGAATGTCGCCAGACTGAGTGGCGTGAATTTCGTGGGTACAAACATGAATCACGCTAGTTTGAATGTGGCAAACTTGATTCGTTCTGACCTCAGCCGCGCCCAAATGCGGGGTGCTTCTTTAGTACGTGCGGAGTTAATTCGGGCAGAACTGAGTCGTGCTGACTTATTTGAAGCTAACCTCAGTAATGCTGACTTACGTGAAGCCACCCTGCGTAAAGCCAATCTTCGTCGCGCTAACTTACATGAAACAATTTTAAAAGGTTGTACCTTGGCTGGTGCGAACTTAGAGATGGCGAACTTAAACGCCGCCGACTTACATCGTAGCGACCTCAGCGGTGCTAATTTACGTGATGCAGAATTTAAACAGGCAAATCTCACTCATGCTAACCTCAGTGGGGCTGATTTGAGTGGTGCAAACCTGCGTTGGGCTGATTTAAGTGGCGCAAACCTCAGTTGGGCTGATTTAAGCGGCGCAAAATTGAGTGGGGCGAACTTAATGGGGGCAAACTTAAGCAATGCTAATTTAACCAATACAAGTTTTGTCCATGCCAACTTGACAGAGGCGACATTAATTAAAGCAGAATGGGTTGGTGCTGATTTAACAGGCGCAACCTTAACTGGGGCAAAACTGCATTCTGCCTCTCGGTTTGGGTTAAAAACAGAAGGAATGATTTGTGAATGGGTTGATCTTAGCCCAAAAGGCGATCGCTCGATCATCCAAAAATTTGAAGCCGACGACCCACGGGAATTTTTTAACGAAACCCCCCCAACCATTAGAATTATCGTCGATGCAGCCTTAGAACCAGAAGCTAACTTTGCCCTTGCTGGTGCTTATTTCCATATCGCTCAAGAATATCGCATCATCAAACAACCCCCCAGTATGGAAATTGGCCGTCGCCGGACTGTATTCACATTCCGAGTCGACAGCGATGAAGCTTTGTTACCTACAGCCTGTCTGGCAATTCTCCCCTTTAGAGATGCTACTAATACCCACAAAAGCATTTATCAAGTGATAGAGATTTTGAATAAAAAAGATGTTCCTGACTTAGACACCAAAATATTCCATCGGGTGAAGCCACTGACTACACTCATCGAAGAAGCTATTAGTCAGGCTCAAACGATTCGGCAAATGAAAAAAAATCTGGAATTAGCAGCAAAATTAAATTTCTTCCGAGCGCCTACGCAAACAATCTTAACCAATTCCAGCGCCCAAACTCTGACAGTATATGATAATCCCTACTTTGGGAAAAAATTTATTCATACCTCAAAACTCGATGCCGCATTTTTAGCAGATAAGACTTCTGATACTGCCACAATTACATCACTTTCGTTAAATATAGTTGTAGATTTTCTCAAAAGCTTTCACTATATCAATGATTAAAGGAGAATTCAGGAATCAGAATTCAGAAGTCAGAATCAGAAAGTGGGCGTTTTAAATTTATTTATTCATCTGTTCTGCGGCTGGATGCAGCCACTTATCGAGGACATCACCAAAACGGTACTGCTTGACCAGAATTTATACTGACTTCTGACTCCTGGCTCCTAAATTCTGTTTTGATTAAAAAATCACAGGTTTTGCCAGAAACGAATTTTTGGAGGTAGCAAATGCGTGATACCTTTAACAAAATGGTTGGTCGGACTCGCTATGTAGTCTGTCGGTTATTTATTCACTTGGGTGGGTCAGATGTTGCACCAATTTTAGGCGTATTAAATCGTGGTGCCAGAGATGCGATCGATTCTGAAGGCGATATGCAGGTTTTAGGAGAAACATTAGTCGAACTGTGCGAAACGCTTCTGCGCTACGATCAGGATTGGATGTCTGCTGCCAACGAAGGCGATGTATTTTGGAGTGAAGGCGAAGCAGGTGATTATATCAACGAGTTATTTACAGACTCGGCCGAAAGATACGGTGCTGATATAGATTGGGATTCTCCTTCGGACTTTGATGAACCTTTATCTCTTCCAGTGACACGCAATGTTGTGGTGATGATTACCGTAGCCTTTGAAGGCGAAGTACCAGAGTTAGAAACCGACCTATCGAATATTCAAGCACTCAAAGAAGGTTTAAAAGCCCTAATCAATCTGCACTACAAACACAAATTCAAAGCGATTCAAGTACATTTTTCACCAGCGCAGTTAGGTGATGAATTGAACAACGATGAATTGTTGCAATATTACCCAGAATTGATACCTTTGTAAGTTGTTGGGTTGTCCGCACACCAACCATTTTGAGAAGTTGTTAAGCTCGGAGATAAGACAATACTGCAATGATCATGACCATATTACGTAAATTTACAGTTGTTGTTTTAGCCTTGAGTTTGTGTATAACAACTGTTGCCTGCGGCGGTGGCGAGCAAACTACTCCTACAGGCCGGAATGTTAGCCAAACTTCTACTGCCACCAAATTAAATGATGGTCAGTATCAAGTACAACAAGCGACCTATGATGATGGTACAGGAGAGTACACACTGTTTTTACTAAACAGTACACCTCCTACTTTTACAACCGAAAACTTGCAAATGGCCAGGCTGACCGATGACGAAATTAAAGCAGGTAAAAAATCTTACCTGAAAGTAGAAAACGGCCAGCCAGCTTTATACCTGACAGAAGATTTCAAAATTGAGTACGTCCACAACGTGACTCAAACCCAAAATAATCCCCAAACTGGACAACAGGAAACAGTTGTCGTCCGCAGAGAAAACAGCTTTTGGTCACCATTTGCTGGTTCTCTAGCTGGGAGTATAGCAGGTCAGGCAATCGGTAGTCTGTTATTTAGACCCCAATATTATGTACCCCCTGTTTATCAACCAGGCGGATTAACTGGTTTTGGTGGTTACGGTTCCAGCTACGACCAAGCAGTTAGCAGTTACCGCAGCCGCTATAATGCACCACCCGCAGCTGTGAGAAATCGTACAGCTTTCCGTACTACAGGCAATATTAGAAGTACTTATCCTAGTGGTTCTAATGTTCGCACTACCACCCCTCGCAGAACTACAGTTAACCGTCCTAGTGGTTCTGGTTATGGCGCTAGTGAACTGCAACCATCAGGTAAATCTAGTACTACCAGACGTAATTCCGGTAGTAGTTTTGGTAGTGGTGGCCGGAGTCGGACTCCTAGCCGTAGCGGTGGTTTTGGTAGTAGACGACGTTAATCAATTCAGTTAGTGTCAAACTTGTGTAGGTTGGATTTTTGCTGGCTTTTTGAAGGGTACTGAGTAAAATCCAATCTACGCATTTTTTATCTTAATTTTTTCAGTTGAATTACAAATTCAAAATTTATACCAACCCAGCTTGAAAAATTTGATTTGGAGTCAGATGTAATTCAGGAAAAGTTTTAGAGATCATGCGATCGCTATCTCTAAACTTACTAATCTGATATTCTCCATCAACTAAATTACACACAGAGATTGTCGGTTGTTTGGGATTACCAATGAAATTACGTCCACCCAACGCCGCATAGTCAATAATCCAATACTCAGCGATACCCATCTCCTCATAGTCAGCATATTTTAAGTGGTAATCGTCTCGCCAGTTAGTTGATACAACTTCAATAATCAAAGGTATTGATGCACCCAAAGTGATGGTAGATGCTTTTTTCCATAATGGTTCATTTGCCAAATTTGCCTGATTTATCACTAACACATCAGGAAAATAACCAGAATCTTTTTCCAGAGGTCTAACCATCGCTTGGTTAGGTATCAAGAAAGGAAGGTCTAATCGAGAGAACTCAACGGTGACTTTTTTTGCAACAAAACCCTTAATTTCTTCGTGATCTCCTACTGGTTGTGCCATTTCAACAATACTTCCATTATGTAATTCGTAGCGTACTCCTGAGTTTTCAGGTAGCCAATCCACAAATTCATCAAAGGTTACTAGCTTGGGTATGGCTTGAGTCATAGATGACAGAAAATTGTTGTGCTGGAAATATTATCTCTAATTTCAGAAGGTTTACCCCTGCTTTTATTCACAATTAACACAACTGTGTTACCCTAGTAGAGTTGTCTAAATTCCGCACATCCAGGAGTTCGGGTGTTTTCTTATGAAAATACGCCTGGGTGGAGGTTTAACCCGAATAGGAGTTAAGAATATATGCCAGTCGTTTCATTGGCTCAAATGATGGAGTCAGGAGTTCACTTTGGGCATCAAACCCGTCGCTGGAACCCAAAAATGTCTCCGTACATTTATACTGCCCGCAATGGTGTACATATTATTGACTTGGTGCAAACAGCCCAGTTGATGGAAGATGCTTACACTTACATGAGAACCCAAGCGGAGCAAGGTAAGAAATTCTTGTTTGTTGGTACTAAGCGTCAAGCAGCAGGAATTATTGCTCAAGAAGCATCTCGTTGTGGCGCTCACTATATTAACCAGCGTTGGTTGGGTGGAATGCTCACCAACTGGTCAACTATTAAAACACGTGTAGAAAGGCTGAAGGATTTAGAACGTCGGGAAGAAAACGGCGCTTTAGATTTGTTGCCGAAAAAAGAAGCTTCGATGCTGCGTCGGGAAATGGCAAAGCTACAAAAATACCTGGGTGGGATTAAAACCATGCGGAAAGTCCCTGATGTGGTAGTAATTGTAGACCAACGCCGGGAATATAACGCAGTTCAAGAATGTCAAAAACTGTCAATTCCCATTGTGTCCATGTTGGATACCAACTGCGACCCAGATGTTGTGGATATTCCTATCCCAGCAAATGATGATGCTATTAGATCCATTAAGCTGATAGTTGGTAAGTTGGCGGATGCAATTTACGAAGGTCGTCATGGCCAACTGGATGTAGAAGAAGAATACGACGATTACGAAGGTGCTGAGGAAGATTACGATTACGACGAAAGTGATTACTCAGACTCGTTGCTTCCTGACGACGAAGATGAAGACGAATAAATAAAGTATGAAGTTATGAAGTATGAAGTAAGAAAGATTAAATTTCAGACTTCAGACTTCAGACTTCAGAGTGTCTTCACTTTCTGAGTAAGATAGAAATACTCAACGCCCGTAAGCGATAAAAACTCTAGGTCAAGTTAGGAATTGAGGCAACATGGCGGAAATATCTGCAAAACTCGTCCAAGAGCTACGCCAAAAAACTGGTGCCGGCATGATGGACTGTAAGAAGGCGCTGAAAGAAACTGACGGCGACATCGAACAAGCGATAGATTGGCTACGTAAAAAAGGTATTACTTCTGCGGGCAAAAAAAGCGATCGCATTGCAGCTGAAGGTCTAGTAGACACCTACATTCAGCCTGATGGTAAAGTAGGTGTACTAATAGAAGTTAACTGCCAAACTGATTTCGTTGCTCGTAATGACGCTTTTAAATCTTTGGTTAAGAGCCTAGCACAGCAAGCCGCCACTGCTGAGAGTGTTGAGTCTTTGCTGGCTCAACCTTACATTGGAGATAACAGTGTAACTGTAGATGAATTCATCAAGCAAAGCATTGCTACACTTGGTGAAAATATCCAAGTACGCCGTTTTGTCAACTTTGCAATAGCAGACGGTACAACCGGAGTAGTAGATAGCTATATTCACACTGGCGGTCGTGTTGGTGTATTAGTTGAGCTAGAATCTGCCTCTGAGTCGGCTGCGGGTAATGAAGAATTCAAAGGGTTGGCACGGAATGCTGCTATGCAAGTTGCAGCTTGTCCCAACGTTGAGTATGTCAGCGTAGACCAAATCCCTGCCGACATTGTCCAAAAAGAAAAAGACATTGAAATGGGCAAGGATGATTTGGCAAACAAACCAGAGAACATCCGAGAAAAGATTGTTCAAGGACGGATTGAAAAACGTCTCAAAGAAATGACTTTGCTCGATCAGCCTTATATCCGCGACCAAAGTATTTCTGTAGAAGAATTAGTCAAGCAAGTTAAGGCTAAAGTTGGTGCAGAAGTAACAGTTAGTCGCTTTGTGCGCTACATCCTCGGCGAAGGTATTGAAAAACAAGAAACTAACTTTGCTGATGAAGTTGCAGCTCAAATCGGGGCGAAGTAATTTAGTCCTTGGTCATTGGTTATTTGTCATTGGGAGCCAGTGCGTTGGGGAGACAGTGGGTTGCGGAGGTTCCCTCCTTTGTAGCAACTGTCGTCGGGTTTCCCGACTCCCTCACTGGCGTTAGCGCAGCAGGAGCGTCACCCGAAGGTTCATTAGAGAAAAATAACCAATAACTCTTTTTAAGACAGGTCAGTTACACTAAACTGACCTGTATTTTATTATTAGAAAATAGCTGCGTACATTTGTACCATAAGCAGGTTCTGATGGGCAATTACGAAAAGATATGGCGAGAGCAATTGAGCGAATTGAACGGGATTTGGCGATGCTGGAAGAAGCGATACGTGCGATCGCAGCAGAACTCCAAAGTGCTTATACTGTTTATCTCACCCTCTTAGGTGAAGCTGTGCGGAAGCAGTTAATTCTGGCAAGTTATCATCTGTGTACTCAGGGGTATCCCGAAAATTTTTTAAAGTTGTCGTTAAGTCAACGGCAAAAATTACAACAAGCCATCCGCAAACTCGGAAAAGAGCTATCTGAAGAATTACTCACCTATATGAATGGTGAAATAGTTACAGAAGATGAAAATGAGGAGAACGCAGCAGAAGGATATCTGGTGAGTGAGAAACCAAAACTCAATCCTCCTGATTCTTCTAACCCTGTAGAAATAGCCAAATGGCAAAATCGCTTGGAAGAATTAACACAACAGGCGCTCAAAAGAGTTTCTCATGATACAAATGTGTTGTTGCAACAAGCTGATATTCTGCCCAAAAAAAGTCCCAGAACCAATTTTAGAAGCAGCCGCCGCAGCCTCAGAAGCAGCCGCCGAAGTTATGCCAGGGCCGCCAAATCTCCTTAACTTGGTCATTGAAATTGACAACGAGCAAGACGAGGAAGAATCGAGTTTGACACAGATTATGACAATTAATTTGCGGCTAGGAGAAATTGAATTTGCCGATGCGACCCTAGCATCTAGCCGTAAACAAATTCGGAATATCTTAGTACAACTCCAAAAACTCGGACGAGAATATCAAAAAAAACAACGGGAACGTTCAATTGCAGAAGCCGAAGCAGCTTGGCGCTCAAGTTGGTATGAGGATTAGTCAATGACTAATGACACACCAGATTGGATACGCTTACATAAAGCCTTGGCTGTAGAGGCAGAAAATGGCTTTAAAGACTTGATGGGCAGACAATACCGCTTTAGTGAATTTCTCAGCCTGACTTTTGGGAAATTTCCGGCGGCTTTGCCTGCTATTGAGCGTCGCCGTTGGCAAGAATTAGCAACAAAATTTGCCGACTATCCCAATTTGGCAGTCAAAGACAGACAAAACTTAATTGCTACCACTCGCAGGTATCTTGACCAACTGCAAAAACAACTAGAAGATCCAGAGGAGTTAGAGAAGCAGGGAAAAAATTATAAATCAAAAATTCCCAATTCTACGCCTGTGGTGAATGAAGTCAGTCGCAGACTAGCACCCAGAATTGACCAAAAACTCAGCGACTTGCCAGAAATAGGTATTCGCAAAGCTGATAAATTAGCAGCTTTGCGTTTGTACACGGTGCGAGATTTGCTGTTTTACTATCCCCGCGACCATATTGATTATGCGCGTCAAGTCAATATCCGCGAGTTACAGGCGGGTGAGACGGTCACTATTGTGGCTAGTGTAAAGCGTTGCAATTGTTTCACTAGCCCCAAAAATCAAAAATTATCAATTTTAGAACTGGTGCTAAAAGATAATACCGGACAAATTAAAGTCGGTCGCTTTTCGGCGGGGGCGCGGTTTACCAGCCGTGGTTGGCAAGAAAGTATGAAACGCCGCTATCCAGTCGGGAGTGTGGTGGCGGCTTGTGGGTTGGTGAAAGAAAGTAAATACGGCTTGACACTAGATAACCCAGAATTGGAAGTTTTGGCAAATCCAGGAGACACCATTGAATCTTTGACTATTGGGCGGGTAGTGCCAATTTATGCCCTGACCGAGGGGATAATGGCGAATATGATGCGTCAGGCGGTGATAGCAGCTTTACCTGCTGCGGCTGCTCTCAAAGACCCACTACCCAAGGGTTTGCGAGAAAAGTATAATTTGATGGAATTGAAAGATGCGATCGCTAATATTCACTTTCCCTCTGATAGCGATACTTTACAAGCTGCCCGCCGTCGTCTGGTCTTTGATGAGTTTTTCTACCTGCAACTCGGTTTACTCCAACGTCAGCAACAAGCCAAAGCCATTCAAACCAGCGCCGTACTTGCGCCTAAAGGACAATTAATTGAAAAATTTTACGAAATCTTACCTTTTCAACTGACTGGCGCACAGCAACGAGTCCTGAATGATATTTTGAATGATTTGCAAAAAACCACACCAATGAATCGTTTGGTACAGGGCGATGTTGGTTCTGGGAAAACAGTCGTGGCTGTGGTAGCAATTTTAGCGGCAATTCAATCTGGCTACCAAGCCGCCTTGATGGCTCCTACAGAAGTCTTGGCAGAACAACATTATCGTAAGTTAGTTAGCTGGTTTAATTTATTACATTTGCCTGTGGAATTGCTCACAGGTTCCACCAAAACTGCCAAACGTCGAGAAATTCATTCATTATTAGCCACAGGGCAATTACCTTTATTAGTAGGCACTCACGCCTTAATTCAAGACCCGGTAAACTTTCACCGCTTGGGTTTGGTCGTCATTGATGAACAACATCGCTTTGGGGTGAAGCAACGGGCGTTACTACAACAAAAAGGTGAACAACCCCATGTTTTAACAATGACCGCGACTCCCATTCCCCGGACATTAGCCTTGACAATTCACGGAGATTTAGATGTCAGCCAAATTGATGAATTACCACCAGGAAGGCAAAAAATTCAAACCACTGCATTAACTAGCCAGCAGCGTAACCATGCTTACGACCTCATCCGCCGCGAAGTTGCCCAAGGTAGGCAAACTTATGTGGTGTTGCCTTTAGTGGAAGAATCTGAGAAATTAGACTTGCGATCAGCAGTAGAGGAGCATCAAAAGTTACAAGAAACCGTCTTTCCCGAATTTCAAGTCGGGTTACTGCATGGGCGCATGAGTTCCGCCGAGAAAGACGAAGCCATTACCAACTTTCGAGATAACAAAACCCAAATTTTAGTATCTACCACAGTAGTTGAAGTTGGTGTAGATGTACCTAATGCTACTGTGATGCTCATTGAAAATGCAGAGCGATTTGGTTTATCTCAACTGCACCAACTACGGGGGCGTGTAGGTCGGGGTGCGGCTCAGTCTTATTGTTTGTTGATGAGTAGTTCTAGAAGTCCTGATGCTCAACAACGGTTGAAGGTCTTGGAACAATCACAGGATGGCTTCTTCATTTCGGAAATGGATATGCGTTTTCGTGGCCCTGGTGAAGTGTTGGGAACTCGCCAATCGGGTGTGCCAGATTTTACCTTAGCTAGTTTGGTTGAAGATGAAGAAGTATTATTACTAGCACGGCAAGCCGCAGAGAAAGTTATCGAGATTGATGTTACCCTAGAACGCTGGTATTTGATGAAAGAAGAGTTGAAATATCGGTATGACAGATTAATGGGAGGCGCTATTTTAACTTGACTCAGGATTATGAAGTCATAATTGCCCATAAGACCAAAAAAGATACTAAAAGAAGTGGGCTTTCTGGGGGAAATTCTGTAAAATCAAAATTTAAATAACCAAATGGCAAATTTTATGATACGTTGGCTAAGTTTACTGCCAATCATGCTCAGTCTGTTTCTCATGGGATGTTCTACGCAAACAACAGCCAAGACTCCCATTGCAGTGCAGCAAACTGGTCAAACACTACCAATTGCGGCTAAAGCAGTTGTTCCCAACGGTACAACGATTGAGTTAGAAGTGGCAGTGACTCAAGAACAGCAAGCAAAAGGTTTGATGAATAGACCTGCATTGCCAGATAATCGCGGTATGTTATTCAAGTTTCCGTCTGCACAGCCTGTGCAGTTTTGGATGAAAAATGTACCTGTACCACTGGATATGGTCTTTTTACAAAATGGCGTAATCAAGTATATTCAGGCTTCTGCACCACCTTGTGCTAGTGAGCCTTGTGCAACTTATGGGCCAAATGTACCTATTGATACTGTCATAGAATTGCGTGCAGGACGAGCTAAAGAATTGAAACTTAAACCAGGAGATAATGTCAAAATTAAATTTTTAAATCACAGTACCTTACGGTAATAAGACTTAAAAACCTTGGTGTAATTAGACATAACAACATTTCATCAATAATTTTTCTGTAAAAAAACTGTTAAGTAGATGTGAACTCGCAAATTATTTTTCAAGCATCTAATATGATGACAAAAATAGTAAAAAAAACTACTTAAGAGGTAAAATAACAATCTTAAGGTTTCATAGCGAAAAATCTGCCTTTTGGCGTAAGTGTAAACAGTGTGGCATAAGGGAGCATAGGCTATGGAATGTTTGTTACTCAAGGTGTAATTAAATAGAACACTCAGGCAAATTCAGTATGACACTTATTTGACTTGCCGACGTGCTACTAGAAAACTGAGCAAACCCATGATTTAAACACGGGAATTTCGTGGTTTTTTAGGGTAAGTGTTCTATTTGCGGATTATCAAGCAATATTTTGGGATATTAATCCGGTAATTGCACAGACTCAACTGAAATAGTAGCTGCGGACAAAAGAGGAATGGTGAATTTATCTATGAGCATACAAACTAGACAAGGAGGTGAGTTACAAATGTCACCATCAACATATTCAAGGCTGATTCATTTTTTACAGGAAGATTTGTCAATTTCGGCAGCATCTTTGGCAGTAGCTTTACGGCATCGGGAACAAGACCCAGGGCCTTTACCGATGATTCTTTGGCAGTATGGGTTGATTACGATGGAACAGTTAGAACAAATTTACGATTGGTTAGAAACTGTTTAAGTATGAAAACTCTTGCAGGAGAAAATCAGGTATGTCACATCCAAACGGCCTTGTTCCAAGGCTGATATACAGGAAAACTGACTTTTACCAAGCCTATTTATGTAAGTCCAGGTTGAAAGAGCGAGTTAAAGATGGTAATTCTACTCGCTCTTTTAATTTATAGACCAATCACTATTGACTATTAACCATTCAATACTTTAGCTGCTGCCGCTACACCAGCACCCGGAGTAAAGTTTTCATAACCGAGTTCTAGCAGTACAACTTCTAGGGATGCTATGCAGCTAAGAATATCGCGATCGCTCACAAAACCCAAGTGACCGATGCGGAAAATTTTATTTTTCAAATGGTCTTGACCACCAGCTAAGGCAATATCAAAGCGTTTTTTCATCAACGAGCGAATTTTATCCGCTTCAATATTTGGTGGTGCTACGGCTGTAATAGCTGGACTAGCACAGTCATCAGCTGCAAATAAAGGTAAGTTTAAACCTTTAATAGCGGCGCGAGTCGCATTCTTTTGGCGTTCGTGTCTGCCAAAAATAGATTCTAAACCTTCTTCTTTCATCATTCCCAAGGTGGTATGCAGTGCCACAATCAGATTTACTGGGGGAGTGAAAGGAGTGGTATTTTTGGCAGCAGATTTCTTGTATTTGCCTAAATCTAGATAATATTTCGGCAATTTAGCTGTTTTGTAAGCTTCCCAAGCTTTGGCGCTGACAGCCACAAAACCCAAACCAGGGGGAATCATGTAACCTTTTTGAGAACCGGAAGCGACGACATCTAGTCCCCACGCATCCACAGGTAAATTAAATGCACCCAAACTGGTGACAGCATCCACAATAATTAAAGCTTCACCATGTTCTTTAACGTGGCGGTTGATGGTTTCCAAATCGTTGAGAACGCCAGTGGAGGTTTCGCTGTGGGTTACAATGACAGCTTTAATTTCTTTGGCTGTGTCGGCTTGTAGTTTGTCCGCAAACTGCGCTGGGTCTAAAGGTTGACCCCATTCGGCTGTAATGGTTTCCACATTCAACCCGTAAGCTTGGCCGACTTCTGCCCAGCGTTCACCAAATTTACCATTACTACCAACCAAAATGCGATCGCCAGGCGATAGAAAATTAATGATCCCGGCTTCTACTGCACCTGTACCGCTAACATTCAGCATCAGCACATCGCTTTCGGTTTGATGCAGCCATTTGAGGTTAGCTGTCACATCTGCCAAAATGTTACTAAACTCATTGGTACGGTGTCCGATGGGATGTTTAGCTAAAGCAAGTAAAGCAGCTTCTGGCACTGGTGTGGGGCCAGGAATCATCAGCATCAGCTTATCTTCCATATCTTTGTCCTGATAGTCAAATAAAAGTTAAAAGTTTAGGGGATGGTTAATTCTGGAGCAAAATTGACACATATTTATTTGCGGGTTGCACCAGTATTTTCTGTATTCTCCAAATCTCTAAAATTATGGGTCAGTTTGACCTTTTCCAATGCTTGAGAATTCTCGATAACCTGAAACTCTGGTTGTAAGTAATCTCTCCAGACGCATCAATACCCACGTCTGATAGGTCTAGTAGGGGCTGATCTGTAGCTAACGTGAAGAAGACATCTAAGTTTATTACCCAGTGAATTGAAGTTTGATAGCAGCGATTATCTAGAATCTCACAAATTGGGTACAGGTACAATGACTTATCAAATTTTGTAGTCTCTAGTTTGACATAAATAAAGAGCGATGGGCGATCGCTCTCATATTAGTATTTATTTACATTTAACTGCATTAATACACACAACCATAGAGATTGTTTGGTCATACATCCGAGTTAGCTTTTTGTTGTTGCTTTTTTTTATAGCGTAAAGCCACACCAAAAGCACCTGCTGCTAATGAACCGACAATAGTTGCAGGTTCAGGAACAGGCTCATCACGCTCAGAACTCCGAACCGTGAGATTTGATCCCAAAAATCGATCAAATGTATTTACCACCCCAAATCCTATAGTGTAAGTGCCGCCTGTGATGAATGTGTAAGCAGTTCGAGACGCAGTTTGTCCAAAATTACCTACCTGACGTATATCAGCCAGTCTATTTAGAGAAGTGCCAATAGAGTAGAAAGAAAAATCATTGTAAGGTAAATAATCACCAGCTTGGAACTGCCAATCAAATGTCAAAACATCTCCAGCTTGGACTGTCAGCGTGTTTTTAATTGCAGAACCATTGTTAACATTTTGACTATTAAAAGCATCTAAAGTTCCAGGCGCTAGTCCCAAGAATGACTCTAGATTAGTGTCAGAAACGCCGCCATCAGTCAACAGAGCAGCTTGCTCATCACTCAAGTTAACATTCCCAATACTCTGCCATTCTGTAAAATCTGAAATATTGATCACTGCTGCGGGAGATGGACTAGCAGTAAAAACAAATACTGCTCCCGCACCAGCCACTAGTAAAGTATTTGTCAAACTAAAATTCTTCATTGTATTTACGCTTGTGAAGATGACAAAGTTGATACGCAGAAAGGTATAAGGGTATGAGGTTTTAAAGGGGTGTAGGTGTGCAGAACTCTTACCTCCTTCTCATCTCACTCGAAAATCTTTATACGTAAGTTATGCTATTGATGTTGATACACAACACTTTTCTCTAAAAAACCATCCGAAGCAAGTGTTTTTACTGAAGCTTCATAAAATTTTTATATCTAAAAACATAAATCATGTTTTTAGATAAGCTGCTATCAGCCATCATCAATTAGGGCAGAAACTGAAAATCAAATAGCTCGGCAAATTCTCAAAGCCACTGCTGGTAAATACAATATTCATTCATCGCTGTATTAAGGCGATCGCGATTAGAGACCTCACTAATCACGGTTTTCTATAAAATTGGTGTAAATTTGCTCTGTTTCATTTTTCCCAAATCAGTTCTAAACGTTCTTGAGCTTGGTTAAGCGCAGTTTGGGGAGAATCACCTAGCAAAGTCGCCTCAATTGCTCGACCAAGACTTTCAGATATCCGACTATATCCAGCTAAAGTGGGACGAGAGCGTGCTACAGACATTTGATCTAAAAAAAACTTTGATCCAAGGTTTTTGCTTGATATATTGCTGATAAGCTTCGCTTTGAGCAGATTTGAGATTAACTGGCAAAAAACCTGTACCAATAGACCATTCTGTTTGAAATTCTTCACTTAAAACATATTCTAAAAATTTCCGTGCAGCTTGCTCTTTCTCTGGAGTAGTTTTCATCACATAAAAGTTACCCGTACCTGTGACAGTTGCTTGTTCAACATCTCTGGGTATAGGGAAAACTTGATAGTCTGTCTGAGACTTAGTGATATAAGTCCAAGGGCCAGTAATTTGCATAGCTACACGCCCTTGAAGAAAAGCATCTTCTTCATATCCTCGTTCTGGCGGCGAAAGAGTGGCGGAACCATCTTTTAATAAGTCTTGCCAAAACTGAAGCGCGTGGACTGCTTGGGGGTTATTTAAATTCGGGACACCATTGCTGACAATTTCACCGCCAGCACTCGATAAAAAGGGAAACCAACTAAAAACCGTCCATTCTCCCTTACCCATAGGTAGCAACATTCCATATTGTTCTGGCCGTCCATCCCCATTGCGGTCTACAGTTAATTTTTTGGCAACTTCCCGCAATTCTTCCCAAGTGTTGGGTGTATCTGTAATTCCCGCAGCTTGAAAAAGTGTGGGACGATAAAAAATGCCAATATTACTTGTATACAGTGGTACTGACCATAAATGTCCATCTAACTTTAATTCGTCTAAAAGCTTCTGGCTAAGTTCTGATTTTAAAGGTAGTTTGTCAAACCAATCTTCTAACGGACGAACGGCACTAAGTTCGACTAACTGACCAGTAATTTGGGGGTAAAAGCAGAGAATATCGGGCGGTACTTTACCAACAACTGCTGTTAAGATTTTTGGTAGTTGTTGACCCAGTTGACCAGCGTAAATAGATTCTACCTGGACATCAACATGAGTTTGATTGAATTTATCTACTAATTTTTGAAACACATCACGATTTACAGGTGGATTAATTCCATGCCATAGTGTGATGCGAGTAACTTGCTCATTTTGGGTTTCTCTTACCTCACAACTCGATAACAAAATAATGCTGATACTCAAGATAAACAGGAAAATAGTAATTCGCGAAATAGAACCAAGAAACTGATGAAGAATTTTAAGATTGGAGAAGGTAAAAATAGTAAGTTTCATAGAACTTTCCGTTATATACAGTCTGTATGATCGCTAAACGCCTATTTATAAAGTAAATATTAAGTACGGTATGTTACGGCTATATCAGGCTTTGTTGCTTTGAAACAGAGAATTAGCTTTAACGCAATTTATCTCTTGATATTTTAAGCATGGCTATAACGCACCCTAAAATTTAAGCTTTACTTTCTAAAATATCCCTAAAAATACTAATTTAGATTAAAATATTACGTATTTGCAATTAGGATAGGTCAAATATGGATAAAAATTTAGTCATAGATGTTGGTGTTCATACAGGAGAAGATACTGAGTTTTATCTCAAAAAAGGATTTCGAGTTATTGGTATTGAAGCTAACCCCAATATTTATCATGACACTAAGCAAAGACTAAATTCCTATATAGAAACTGGTCAGTTGCTACTTTTAAATATTGCTGTATCACCTCAAAATCAACCAATTACTCTTTATGTCAACCTAGACAGAAGTTTTTGGAGTACAACTTCACCCGATTTTGTCCAGCGTAACGAGTTTTTTGGTACACGTTCTACACCTATAACAGTAGAAGGGCGAAGATTTGAAGATATTTTACAGGAGTTTGGCACTCCCTATTATCTAAAAGTTGATATTGAAGGTGCTGATATATTATGCTTACAGGGTTTACAGAAAGTTGAAAGCAAACCGCAGTTTCTATCCATAGAATCTACAAAAGTATCGTGGAATGATCTGCTAAAAGAATTTACGCTGTTAAAAGAACTTGGGTACAAGAAATTCAAAGCTATCAGACAACCAGATGTACCTCAACAAATCTGTCCCTTTCCAGCGAAAGAAGGTCAATATATTAATCACAAATTTGAATACGGTGCTAGTGGACTTTTTGGAGAAGAAGCACCTGGAGCTTGGTTGTCAGAAACTGAAGTACTCAAGGTCTACAAACGGGTTTTTCTGGAATATAGACTTTTGGGTACAAATGGGATTTTAAAATTTCCTTTAGGAAAAATATTATTAGAAAGTCTGCAACTAAAAGAGCCTTGGTATGATACTCATGCTAGTCTTTAAGTATTGTTTATGGTAATGGGGATTGGGAAGTTGATTCTAAGAAGCTTTTAGTCACACTAGTTTCTGCTCTTGTATAAATATATGTTTGCAACTCAGGTAACTTTTGAGTTCTAAATAATTTCTCCGCCCGTTCCCAAAAATCAGTATCTTCTCCGTAAGTCATATTATTAAAACCTTGCAAATCAAAAAATACTTGTCTTTTACCGAAAAAGGTCGGGCCAAGTACGCATTCTCGCAGATTTATGATTTTACCGGGTTGAAAATAGTCTGCAACCCAAATCTCTTCATCTGTAAGAAATCCACCTTCAATTAAATCAATTTCTGGATACTGTCGTAGATATTTAAGGCGAGTCTCTAGATGTTCTGGTAAATAAGCATCATCGCTATCTAAAAATGTGATGTACTTCCCAAAAGATGCTTGAATACCAGCATTTTTGGCATGACACTGTTTTTTATTTTGATGTTTTAGATAACGAATATTGGGGAAAACATTAATATATTGATCTACAATTTCAAAGGTATTATCTGTACTGCCATCGTCTACTATAATTAATTCCCAATCTTGAAAAGTTTGGGCAAGCACACTATTAATACAACGATTTAAATATTTGCCGCGATTGTAGGTACAAATAATAATTGATATTTCTGGCAGTAAGTCAAAAATTACATTAGTCATGATGCAATCCCTCAAAAATCTAAAATGCTCAATAATATACTAATCTTATGGGATTTATAAACTACTCATTTCAGCAGAAAAAGAGACTAGGCTAAGTCAGTGGATTAGTTTTTAAGTGATTTATGACTGCTAAAGTAAGCAAGTATAACGGAAATATTGTACAAGATAGTAGTAAATCTTCATTATTTTAGTTTTTATCAAAAGGATATCCACAAGTGCCATTAAATCCACTACCCCCAAACAATCAACCCCAAAGTTGGGCATTAACGCAACTGTTCGGACTGACAAGGCGTAATCCTTTGATGATTTCTCGCTGGGTGCTGCGTTGGGTGGTGGTAGGGACGGTTAGTGGTTTATTTGCAGGATTGTACTGGAATATTTTAGAACTGTTAACTCATCAGTTGCAAAAATTTCAGGGTTTAAGTTTGTTAATTGTGATGCCACTGGCTGGTTTAATTGTGGGGCTAGTGATTCATTTTTTAGGCAATCCTGGGGAAATTGCCGTGATTGTGGATAATATTCATTTTCGTGGTGGACGCTTGGATGGGCGAAAAAACCCCTCGATGATTCTAGCTTCTCTAGTTAGTATTGCGGCTGGTGGAAGTGCTGGCCCAGAAGCGCCATTGGTTCAGGTTACAGGTTCCTTTGGCACTTGGCTAGGAGATCGCCTGAAACTTGAAGGTGAAGATTTGCGATCGATGAGTTTGGCGGCGATGGCGGCTGGTTTTACGGCTTTGTTTGGCGCACCTCTGGGTGGGGCGATGTTTGCTTTAGAAATCTTGCATCATCAGCATATTGTGGAATACTACGAAGCCTTAATGCCGGCGATTGTTTCTAGTTGTGCTAGTTATTTGGTATTTACGGCGATTACTCATTTAGGAATTGCACCAACTTGGCATTTTCCCCAATATCGCCTGGAAAACATCGATGATTTTGCCTTTGCTATCTTATTTGGGATCATTGGGGCGATCGCAGGATGGATTTTCATCTGGATTTTTCGCACCTGCGACAGCGTTTTTCACCGTATTTCTGGTCTCATTTATGTACGCACTACATTAGCCGGATTGGGAATTGGTAGTTTAGCGACTTTTTTACCTATCACTCGTTATTTTGGCCATGAAGAGTTAGAAACTTTGCTGACAACTAGTTTTTCGGGGATTTTTCTGTTAACACTGGCTTTGGGTAAAATGGCGGCTATTAGTATGACAGTCACAGGTGGCTGGCGTGGTGGATTTATTATCCCCTTATTTTTCACTGGTGCTTGTATTGGTAAAGCCGTGGTAGTTTTGATGCCGGGGATTAATCCTGCTTTAGCAATGATTTGTACAATGGCGGCGATTAACGCAGCAGTAACACGTACACCCATCAGTACAACCTTATTGCTATCAAAACTCACTAGTTTCAGTCCATTTACACCGATTTTATTTGCTAGTTTGGTGGGCTTTTTTCTCGCTCCTAAAGTGCCTTTAATTGCGGCTCAGATGAAGTCACAGCAAGAAGCAATTCATTAATTAGAAATTGTCGAAAAAGTCCTTGGTTGATGGTAGTAAACAGGGAACAGTTGCAGTCATCTATTTTTAGCTCGTATTAACCGTTATATTTCAAAAATATATATGACTTACATTTGATTTCTGAAAGAATACAGTACACCTAAAAAAGGCTCTTTCCTGCTCCCTGCTTTCTACCTTGACAGATAATTTCAAAAATTAAATCGAATTAATACAGCAATTCTAGATAGGTCGTGAACAAAAAATGATGAGAACTAACTGCTAAGAACGCTAAGTCCAAAAAGGAACGCAAAAGAGAATTTGTTCACGCATGATTTAGGATGGCTATATAATTAATTATTCATCTCTTGAGTTGATTTAGAAATTCTTTCTGCTCTGCAATATATTTAGCAATTTCTTTGGCATTTAGAGGAATAACTTTTGTTGTGGGACGAATTGGTTGTAATAGTTTATTGAGACTGCAATAAGAATAACTGGCTTTGCGATACACGCAACCGTAACTTACTCCAGGCAGACGAAAATAACTACCGATCGCTAATTGTTGAAATGTCATCTGTGAAACTCAATATTGATGATTGAACTTTATTATGATAGTCCCGGTAAACTAATAACCAAATATGATATTAAAATCCCTTTACATTGCCGTGATTGCTGTTGGTTTTTTCTATCTCCAGCATTAACTGCTGCTTATTCTTGACCTCTTGTTGAGCAAGGTTGAGGATAACTAGGATTACGGCAAATTGACTTTATTTTGAGATAAATTTGGGAAATTATTTTGTTTAACTCAGGCTTTCTTACTTCAGCTTAATTCTGCACGTTCGCAACACCTATGAAACAAGGTGCTTGATGATAACTCTTCGGGCAAAAAAAAAACAATACGTGCTAGAATTGTATCAAAATATGTCAATTATTCAAGAGTAATTTGGAATAATTTTACGCTTTGCCAACTGTAAAGGCTAAATACTACGATTTTTGGAGTTTTTTCGGTTATGACAACCTCACAGGAGAGGATTATCCCCACGGATCTGCGGAACGAAATGTCCCGGTCTTATCTGGAATACGCCATGAGCGTAATAGTGGGTCGGGCGCTACCAGATGCCAGGGATGGTCTGAAACCTGTGCATCGCCGTATCCTCTACGCTATGCACGAGCTAGGTTTAACGCATGATCGCCCGTTTAGAAAGTGCGCCCGTGTGGTAGGGGAAGTGTTGGGTAAATATCACCCCCACGGCGACACAGCAGTATATGATGCCTTGGTGCGGATGGCGCAGGATTTTTCCATGCGATCGCCCTTAATCAACGGACATGGTAACTTTGGTTCGGTAGATAATGATCCCCCAGCTGCAATGCGATACACAGAATGTCGCTTGCAAGCTTTAACCAGCGCCGCTTTATTACAAGACATTGAATCGGAAACCGTAGACTTTGCAGATAACTTCGACGGTTCCCAACAAGAACCCACAGTTTTACCATCACGCATTCCCCAACTACTACTCAATGGTTCTTCGGGAATCGCGGTGGGGATGGCGACGAATATCCCGCCCCACAACTTAGGCGAACTGATTGACGGGTTGGTGGCGTTGATTCACAATCCTGAAATCACCGACCTCCAGTTAATGCAGTATATCCACGGCCCAGATTTTCCCACTGGGGCGCAAATTCTCGGCACGTCGGCAATTAAAGAAGCATACACTACTGGGCGCGGTTCGATTACCATGCGTGGTGTTGCGAACATTGAAACCATTGAACAGCGCGGTCGTCCCGAACGGGAAGCGATTATTGTCACTGAATTGCCTTATCAAACCAACAAAGCGGCATTAATTGAGAAAATCGCCGAATTGGTGAACGAAAAGCGCATCGAAGGCATTGCAGATATCCGGGACGAAAGCGATCGCGACGGGATGCGAATTGTCATCGAACTCAAGCGCGATGCTTATCCCCGCGTGGTGTTGAATAACCTTTACAAACAAACCCCATTGCAAGCCAACTTTGGGGCAAATATGCTGGCGTTGGTGAACGGCGAACCGCAAATTCTCACCCTCAAGCAGTTTTTAGAAGTCTTCCTTGATTTCCGCATCGAAGCCATCACCAGACGCACCCAATATGAACTGCGAAAAGCTGAAGAACGCGACCATATTTTGCAAGGGTTATTGATTGCACTATCCCATTTAGATGCAATTATTAACTTAATTCGTCATGCGCCAGATGCACCGACAGCCAAAGGGGAATTAATTACAACCTACGGACTTTCGGAAGTCCAAGCCGACGCAATTTTACAAATGCAGTTACGGCGATTAACAGCCCTAGAAGCAGATAAAATTCGCTTAGAACACGAAGATTTACAAAGACAAATTGCTGATTTACAAGATATCTTGGCGCGGCGGGAAAGAATCTTAGAAATTATTGAAACCGAAGTTTCCCAAATTAAAACTAACTTCGCTACACCCCGACGCACGGTCATTACCCACGCCGAAGGCGAAATTGATGAACGTGACTTAATTGCTAACGAAAAGGCAATTATTCTGTTAACAGAACAAGGTTATATCAAACGGATGCCAGTGAACACCTTTGAAGCGCAAAGCCGCGCCACCAGAGGTAAAGCCGCCGCCAAAGTCAAAGATGATGATACTGTAGAGCATTTCTTAACTTGCTGCGACCACGACAGTGTTTTATTCTTTAGCGATCGCGGTGTAGTTTACTGTCTCAAAGCTTATCAAATTCCTGTGGGTTCTCGTACCAGTCGCGGTACACCCATCGTCCAGATGTTACCCATTCCCAAAGAAGAGAAAATCACTTCTATTGTCCCCGTTGACGAATTCAGCGACGACGAATATTTAGTGATGCTAACCAAAGGTGGCAACATTAAGAAAACTGCATTAGCCGCCTTTAGTAATATTCGCGCCAATGGTTTAATCGCTATTTCCTTAGAAGAAGGGGATCAACTGCGGTGGGTACGCCGCGCCAGAGTTGAAGACAGCATCATCATTGGTTCCCGTCTGGGGATGGCTATTCACTTTAGATGTACCCACGAACAACTGCGTCCTTTAGGTAGGGCGACACGCGGGGTAAAAGCGATGAAACTCAAAACCGGCGATGAACTGGTGGGGATGGATATTTTACCAGCCGCCATCCTTGATACACTCAACACCGAAGAAGTCGAAGTTGAAGAAATCGAAACCGAAGAAGTCGAAATTCTCGAAGAAACCGCAGAAGTCCCAGCTAACGGTAGTATCGGCCCTTGGGTGCTAGTTATTACAATGGGCGGCTACGGAAAACGTGTTCCCGTCGGGCAATTCCGCTTGCAAAACCGTGCTGGTCAAGGTTTAATGGCGACCAAATTCAAGAACCGCAAAACCAAAGACCAACTAGCTACCTTGCAAATCGTCAACAACGACGACGAAATCATGATGGTCACAAATCGCGGTATTATTATCCGGCAGGCTACTAATGCGATTTCAATCCAATCGCGATCGGCAACAGGTGTTAGAGTGCAACGCTTGGATGAGGATGATGCCATTACCGGAGTTGCGATCGTACCGCCTGATACTGGTGATGCAGAAGAAGCGGAATGAACGCAAAAGTAAAAAGTAAAAAGGAAAAAGGAAAAGGCGATAATTCATTTTTAACGTTTGCCTTTTACCTTTTGCTTTCTCTGATTAGTGGCGTTTTGATGGGGCTAACCGTTGCGCCTGTGGGTGCATGGTTTCTGGCTTGGATAGCCTTAGCCCCACTTTGGATCATAGTTGTTCAAAAAAGTAACTCTTATTTAGAAGCTAAAAAGCAAAAACCCTTCCTTTTACCTTTTACTTTTTACCTTTTACCTTTATTTTGGGGTGTCGGTTATCACAGCGTCGCCTTATTTTGGATTACTGGGATACACCCGATGGACTGGTTGGGTGTACCTTGGTGGCCGAGTTTAGCTATTACCGTGTTTTGCTGGGGATTTATTAGCTTCTGGGGAGGGTTATTTGTAACTATTTGGGGTGCGGTGATGGCACGCCTGAATCAGTCAAAACCTTGGTTACGTGTGCTGATTGGTACAGCCTTATGGTGTGGTTTAGAAAGTCTGTGGAGTTCTGGTTCATTGTGGTGGAGTTCGCTGGCTTACACTCAATCACCGCATAACTTGGTAATTTTACACCTCGGTCAACTCTCAGGCCCTAATACTGTAACAGCTGCGATCGCCTCAATCAATGGACTCATCGCCGAATCCTACCTATCCTCCGCGTTCTCTGCGCCTCGGCAGTTCGTAAATAAATATTTAACCTTAGCCACAGGACTATTCATCACCCTACACCTGCTAGGCTTTTACCTATATAGCCAACCCATCGCCCAACCACCAGAAGCAGCCTTAAAAATTGGCATCATTCAAGGTAATATCCCCAACAAAATCAAAGTCAAGCCCGAAGGTTATCGCCGCGCCATTACAGGCTACACCAACGGCTATTTAAATCTCACCAAACAAGGTGTAAATGCAGTCCTAACACCCGAAGGTGCATTACCTATCTTTGAACGCAATTTTGGAGATACGCCCTTAATTTCCGCAGTCCAACAAAAAGGCGTAGTAATTTGGGTTGGTGCGTTTGGGGAAAAAGGACGCAGTTATACAAATAGTTTATTTACCGTTAATAGTCTGGGTGAAGTTACTAGTCGCTACGATAAATCTAAATTAGTACCCTTGGGCGAATTTATTCCCTTTGAAGAGATTTTAGGTAAATTAATTAGTCGCTTGTCACCGTTGGATGAACATCAAGTTCATGGTGCAGCCAACCAGACATTTGATACACCTTTTGGACGGGCTATAGTTGGTATTTGTTACGAATCTGCATTTCCTGAAATATTTCGCCGTCAAGCTGCGGTGGGTGGGCAATTTATCCTCAGTTCTTCTAACGATGCCCATTACAGTGCAGCTATGCCATTCCAGCATCATGCTCAGGATATCATGAGAGCAATTGAAACTGATAGATGGTCAGCACGGGCAACAAATACAGGCTATTCAGCTTTTGTAGATCCCCACGGTAGAACATTGTGGATATCTGGCTATAACATCTATGAAATTCACGCAGAGACTATATATCGCCGTCAAACGCAGACTTTATACGTGCGTTGGGGTGATTGGTTGACACCGTTGTTGTTGGGTTTGGGTGTTGTGGGTTGGTTTGTGGGGAAAGCATTTTAAACGCAGAGGAATGCAAAGTACGCGCAGAGGAACGCAAAGGAAGAGGAGTGTATTTGAGGGAATTAGGAGGAATGGAACCAACAGTACAACAATTACGAAGTTTATACCGTGTAGCGGTAAGTGCTAGTAACCTGCTTCAAGCAATCAACGTAGTTAGGATGGACGAACGGAAAAAGCGAATATACGTTTTAGTTGGTGACACAATACAAATAGAAATCTACCCAAACGGGGAGGTTCATCATCCATGAGCAATCAAAATTATCAAACAATGTCGGATGAGCAGTTAAGGGATTATGTTCGATATCATCCGCAAGATATTGAAGCATTTCACGCCTTAATGGATAGATTAGCTCAACGTCCAGGAGTGCTTTGTACTACAGATGAAGAGATAGAAGCAGAGTTACGCAGACGAATACAGGCACAGCAGGATTAAATCAACATTGAATTGAGAAAAAGCGTTGTGTTTGCAGCATAACGCTTTTTAATTTAATAACATCATCAAAGGCGATGTCTGAAGACAAGAAGCAGAGCTTCTACGCACTTTGAAAATTATGCAGACTCCAGCCTAATTTAATTAGACTAAAACTAGGCGATAACCGGCTATTCAATTATGCTACAGTACGATCCGTTGGATTGCTTACCCTCGGCTGAGGATTTGCCCGACTCAGACGATACCCCTGTGGATAACGAACTACAAGATTTAATTCCCGGATTACTCAAAGCTATTTTAGCTATGGCTTGGCCAGAGCGTATGGACTGGTTTTTTGGCGTTGATATGGGGATTTATTACGATCCTGATGAACCAGCCATTGTTCCAGACGGGTTTTTAAGCCTGGGAGTAGAACGAATACTAGATGAAAACTTGCGTCTTAGCTATGTGCTTTGGGAAGAACGGCGCGTACCAATCATGGTGTTAGAAGTAGTTTCGCACAAACGTCGGGGAGAGTATTCTAGTAAAAAAGAATTTTATGCCCAGTTGGGAATTTTGTATTATGTGATTTACAATCCTCTGCGGCGGCAAAAAGCGCGTTTGGAAGTCTATTATTTAGCAGATGGTAAATATAAATTACTCCCAGGAAATCCCGTTTGGCTACCAGAAATTGGTTTAAAAATAGGGTATGAACGGGGAACTTATCTAGGAATTACGCGAGAGTGGCTTTACTGGTATGACGAGTCAGGAAAGCGTTTGTTAACACCAGAAGAACGGGTACAACAAGCAGAACAACGCGCTCAAATATTAGCAGAACGATTAAGAAATCTGGGTATAGACCCAGATTCTGTGATTTAAATAGGTTTATCTGTTAACTCTGGTTGAGATTTATTCGCTTGCAATTGCACCCAAGCAAAGAAGGGAATTGCGAGTAGTTGAGTTGCAGTCGAAAAGATGACTAATAAGGTGATGGAGCGATCATATAAAACACCCATTAAAGTGCTACCTACAAACCAAGCAAAACCATAGCCTGTGCTGAAGATACCATAAGCTGTGGCGCGTTTGTGTTTGGGGACGAGTCCAGCGATCGCAGCTTTTAAAATTGACTCTTGCGCCCCCATACCTATACCCCAAAATGCTATACCTAACAGTGCCAATTGGGTATTACCTAAAAATACCAATGGTGCAAACAACGATGAAACAAAAGCCGCAACCATCAAAATCGAAATACCTACGCGGTCAAATAAATAGCCAAATATCAGTGCAGCTACGGCATCAACTCCCATTGCTAAGGCATAAAATAAGGGGATTGTTTGTCCAGAAGCAATATCTCCTTTTTGGAAATGAAAAGCAATTAACGGAAAATCTGCATAACCAGCCGCAATAATCGCCACCGCACCCAGATAAATCCAAAAAGCTCGCGGTATTCCGTCTTCTTGACTTATTTCATCTTCAATTTCCAAATCGCTGGGGTTGGGATACAAAAATTGCAAAACCAATAACACAATCAATCCCAACACCGCAGGTACAATCAAAATCGTGAAGCCGTTGCGATACTCTCCTTGGAAATAAACCATTGCTGCTACTGCTAAAGGCCCCATCACAGCGCCGGTTTGATCCATTGCTTCATGCAAACCAAAGCCAAAACCTCTGCCAAGTTGACTCACACCATGAGACAGGAGTGCATCTCGCGGGGGAGTCCGCACGGCTTTACCTGTGCGTTCTGCCATCATCAAACCTGCGGCTACTTCCCATCTCCCGGCAAAAGCCAATAATGGGACAACGGCAGTGTTTAAAATAAATCCTAAAGTTGTAATTCCCCAATACTTGCGCGTTTGATCGCTGAGATAACCAATGGCTAGGCGCAAACCATACCCAATGAGTTCACCAAAACCCGCTACCAAACCTACCACAGTGCCGCTTGCACCTAAAACCTGCAAATAAGCCCCTGTAATGCTACGTGCGCCTTCATAAGTGGCATCGGCACAAAGGCTAACAAAACCCAGTAAAATCACAAACTTCAAAGCGGCTGATTTCTGCGGCATACTTTTGTATCTATTCAAATTGTTACTTTGTATAATTCTGTCTTTATTGCTGCATCAGAAACCCAGAAAACCACCCTGTTTCTCCAAAAAACAGTATTTTTGCCAGATATTAGTTTCTTTAGGTAGCTGCTAAGACAGAATTTCGGTTATATCATAAAGTTCTGGAATAATTGGCAAAGTCCACGTTCAACATTTAGCTAAAACCGAAAGAAGCCCCACACCTGAACCGGAATGGCAGCGTGGGACGGACACTTTGCTATAGATAAATTCCTGAACAGGGTGATTTTGTCATTGATTGTGTAGTATTTTTGGTGCTAGTCTGTCTTAGGATCAATCAAATGAAACAGCTCCTCAGAACAGTATTTGGCATTAAAAAATACATCATTTGGCTGCTTACACCAATACTGGCAATTATTCTTGGTGCATCACTTTTGGCTACCCCGGCGTTAGCTACTGGTGTGTATCAAATTCCGAATTTAACCCCCGGTGGTGACTGGGTTGTAGATCAAGGTGAAGTGCTAAGTCGCATCAACGAAGGTAAGATTAGTGGTGCCTTTGAGGATTTAGCCAAGAAAACTGGCAATGAAGTGCGATTTGTCACAATTCGCCGTTTAGATTATGGTGAAACATCAGACAGCTTTGCTAAAGGGCTGTTTGAAAAATGGTTTCCCACCAAAGAGGCGCAAGCAAACCAAACATTGTTGGTGCTAGATACTGTTACTAACAACACTGCAATTATTACCGGGGATCAAGTCAAGTCTTTGCTGACTGATGCTATTGCCGAGAGTGTAGCTACAGAAACCCTAGCTGCACCATTACGGGACGGTGATAAATATAATCAGGCATTTTTGGATGCGAGCGATCGCTTAGTGAAAGTTCTCTCTGGTGAACCCGACCCAGGCCCACCACAAATTGTTGATAGAGAAACGGTAGAAGGCACCTTTACCAAAGCAGAAGATACCGACCAAGGTAGTGCAACTGCTTGGGTGATAGGTCTGTTAATTGCAGCAACCGTCATCCCGATGGCGACTTACTACATATATCAAGTAAATCAGCCACAGCCACCATCTAACGGCTAACTTTGAAGTATGAAGTATGAAGTGTAAAAATTTCATCCTTCATACTTTTCTTAGTCTTGAACATATTCTTGTCCTGTCACTAAAGCCACTTCAGCACGGACAAACTCTCGTCCTAAATAAGCTGCATGGTCTAATTGCGAAACTGGACAAGGGTGAGTTTGTTCAAAAATCTTTACACTGAGTTCCTTGGCAGTTCTACCACTATAAACTGTGCTGTGAGTTCTTTCCACCTTACCCCGCGCCGGAATGACTTTGCCTGTTTCGGGATCTACAGCTAAACCATGCTCATCAATTACATTAGTAAAATGCTTGGCATGGATTAATCCCTCGCCTCTATCCAAATAGATGATGAAATAGCCAGCCGGGTCAAGGTCAATATGACGCTGAGAAAGTCTATCATCTATTGCTGCTAAATCTTTAACTATTAAATCCATAACTGCGATCAAAAACAAAATTCTTTTTTCAGGGTTTTTACACCATATACTTAAGTGTAATTCCTATGTTCCTCAATCAGAGCATTAAATTGGTAAGCGATTAATATCTTTATTACAGCCAATTACCACCATTGCTGAACCACGTTCTAGGCGCTTTTGGGGGTCTGGGTTAATTACAAATTTGCCATCTTGACTTACAGCCAGTAAGTTTAAACCATAACGATTACGTAGTTGAATTTCGGTAATGGTTTTGCTATGAAACTCATCAGGAACAATCATCTCAACAATACTATGGTCTGGGTCGAGGTCAAATCTATCTAATATAGATGGTTTGGTGAGAGTACGTGCTAAAGCACAGCCAGCTTCATACTCAGGGAAAACAACATGGTCTGCACCAACTCTATGCAATAACTTGCGGTGAACTTCACTAGAAGCTTTAGCCACAACGTGAGGTACACCACCTTCTTTGACATTGAGAGTAGTAATAATACTTTCTTGAACGTAATTACCGATCGCTACAATTACTGTATCAAATTCAAAAATCCCCGCTTCTTTCAGTGCGGCTGGTTCTGTGGAATCTAATTGCAAAGCATGACCTACGATTTCTTCTGTCAACGCCTCACAAACTCTTTTTTCATCAACATCTGTTGCTAGTACTTGATAACCAAATTTATGCAGGGTGGAACATACAGACCGACCAAAGCGACCTAGCCCAATGACTGCAAATTGCTGATTATCTTTACGTAAACTGCGAAAAAAACCCAGTGATGCAAGATTCACAGTTGCTTTCCTTATTAACGCTCCCTGTATTTAGGACAAAAAATTCTGAAATCTCACTTGAAGTATCAATTTTTATTTTTTGCCTAGTGTTTCATATTCTATCAGTTTCAGTTCATGGTATTGATGCCTTCTCTTTTTCTTCATTGGTTAGTTACACAAACCATAATTAACCGCCGATGGAAGAGGATGAACGCAGATGAACGCAGATAAATTTGTACTTCGGAAGGGCTATATCATCAGTAAGTTTTCGTTATATCTAAAAAGATCCCCGACTTCTTCAAGAGGTCGGGGATCTGAGTCTCTCAATTTTTACAAATCCAATGGAATTGGTATGTTTAATTTTTGCCTTTTGGCCAGCTATCCCACCAATAAGTTTTCTTCAGGGTAGTGAATTCTAGTAGGGCGGGGATCGCCTAAAATCGCGGACATTAACAAGAGAACCCCAACTCTACCAATGTACATGGTAATAATTAATATCAGTTTAGCGGCGGTGGAGACTGTACCTGTAATGCCTGTAGAAAGACCAACGGTGGCAAAGGCGGATACTACTTCAAATAAAATTTGAATAAAGTCTAGGTTTGGATCTGTTAAAGATATGAGAACCGTTGCCAAAATTACCGTAGCTACAGAACCAACCAATACACCCACAGCTTTCAATATTAAAGAGATCGCGATTTTTCGGTCATATAATAAAACTTCTTCTTTACCTTGAAGAATTGCTTTTGTACAACTTGTTAGCACTCGTAAAGTTGTAGTTTTTATCCCCCCGCCTGTACCACCAGGACTAGCACCAATAAACATGAGGGCGATTGTGATGAATAGACCGGCGGTGGTCATTTTACTAATATCTATAGTGTTGAATCCAGCAGTTCTAGGGGTGACAGATTGAAACCAAGCTACTAAGAATTGACCACCTAAATCTAAGTTACCAAATGTTGCTGGGTTCCTAAATTCAATACAGAAAAAGGCAATCGTACCGAGAATTAAAAGAATTAAAGTTGTGCTGGTAGCAACTTTAAAGTCTAAAGAGAGGACTAAATTTGTCTTTTGTTTGAGGAAGCGATCGCGCAACCAAAGATACATCTCTAAAATAACTTGATAGCCAATTCCCCCAAAGATAATTAATGTCGTGACTGTGAAAACTACTAACACAGATGTTTGATAACCAATCAAGTTATCTTTAAATAAACTAAAACCCGCATTATTCCAAGCATTTATACTATGAAATATTGCTAACCATAGCCCTTGTGACCAACCATATTGCGGCACAAAAGCAGGCAAAAGTAAAAATATCCCCGTAATTTCAAAAATTAAAGTCGTGGCAATAATTGAGCGAATCACTTGGGCGCTACCGTGCATTCCTGGTCTGTCTAATGCTTGTTGAATCGCTATTTTTTGCCGTAAATCAAATCTGCGCCCAATCAGCAAAATCAAAAAGGTAGTGGTTGTCATGTAGCCCAAACCACCAATTTGAGCTAACAAGGCAATAAACAACTGCCCCCAAAAAGAAAAATAAGTCCCAGGATCAACTACTGATAAACCAGTCACACAAACGGCAGATGTTGAGGTGAATAATGCCACAACTATGTTATTCCAACTGCCGGCGCTAGTTGAAAAAGGCAGCATCAACAAAATCGTCCCAACAGTGATGACAGCCAGAAATCCCAAGCAAATTGTCCGCGAAACAGTCATATTAAGGTAGAGCCTCTTGATTTTTCCAGGCGGGTTTACTCATTTCTCCTGGAAAGGAAAAACATCTTTATTTAATTAAAAACAAACATGGTAGCTTACCAGTATGTTTATTTAAACTCTGTTTTGTCTTAGCATTATTTGTTTTATGAGTACAACACTATATCAGCAAATTCAGCAGTTTTACGATGCTTCTTCTGGTTTATGGGAAGAAGTTTGGGGCGAACACATGCACCACGGCTACTACGGTGCAGATGGCACGCAAAAAAAAAAAGAGCGTCGTCAAGCGCAAATTGATTTAATTGAAGAAATACTGAATTGGGCAGATGTTAAAACAGCAACTAACATTTTGGATGTAGGTTGTGGTATTGGCGGCAGTTCTTTATACTTGGCGGAAAAGTTTCATGCTCGGACTACTGGTATTACTTTAAGTCCGGTGCAGGCGGCGAGAGCCACAGAACGCGCTCAGGAAATGCTGTTACAGGTCAGAAGTAAGTTTTTAGTGGCTGATGCTCAAGCAATGCCTTTTGCAGATGATACTTTTGACTTGGTTTGGTCGCTAGAAAGTGGCGAACACATGCCTGATAAAACCCAGTTTTTACAAGAATGTTATCGCGTATTAAAACCGGGTGGGACTTTAATTATGGCGACTTGGTGCCATCGACCAACAGATGATGCACCATTAACAGCAGATGAACAAAAGCATTTACAAGATATTTACCGCGTGTATTGTCTGCCTTATGTAATTTCGTTACCGGAGTATGAAGCGATCGCTCATCAACTACCATTAAAAAATATCCGCACTGCTGATTGGTCAGTTGCGGTTGCACCATTTTGGAATGTCGTAATTGATTCCGCAATCACATCTAGTGCAATTTTTGGCTTGTTGCGTTCTGGCTGGAGTACCATTCAAGGAGCCTTAGCACTAGGGTTAATGAGTCGCGGTTATGAACGTGGGTTAATTAAGTTTGGGTTGGTGTGCGGACAGAAGTAGAAATTCCAGCTTCTTGAATCGCTGAAAAAGCTGCGTCTGCAATTATTCGGTGCGCCGCAGTTGTCGGATGAATACCATCCCAAAATAAGAATTGATTTGGATGACCACAGGATTGAGAACCAGACACACATGCACTGACAACATTGGTAAAACCAAATGTAGCCGGATTAGCGATCGCATTGCGATACAAGGTGTTAGCATCCAAACTGACAATTTCCAAGTCAGAATGCTGCTGACTTAGTATTTTCAGCGATCGCCGCAAACCTTGATTATGCGATTGGGTTAAGGAACTGAGGCTGCTAGAATTGGCGTTGCTACTTGTGGCTGGTAACTTACCTAAATCTGGTAGATTCGCCACCAGAAATTTTTTTCGCACCGACATCAGTTAAAGAAGCGATCGCTTGTGTCAGGTTGTGGATGGGGACATTAGCATTATTTACCCCCTGTAAATAATCATTTGCTCCCGCCCAAACTATATATAAGGCATTGGGATTAGTCTTTTGATGTGTCTGGGTAAATGACTTGACTTGAGTTAATAAGTTCGGCACATAACTATTGCCAACATTACCAGTAGTTGCACCACCGTAAGCAAAATTGTTAGTATGCTTGCTTGACAAATGCAGGCGATCGGCGAGATACTCCACCCAAACCCGACCATTCGAGTAACGCCCTTGAAAGTATGTTGAACTAGGCGGGTACATTCCCCCCGTTGCTTGGAATACCATTCCTGTGTCCGAAAGACTATCACCAAATACATAAAGTCCAGCGATCGGATGAGTACTAGCAAAAGAATTTGTGAGTACAACCATGATAAAAATTAAAAATGACAGTCCTATGGCTAAAAACAATTTTTTTGGCATGAATCTGTGGTTTGATTGCCAATCTTTCAACTAATATTTGCTTGGCTAAAGATTGCCCAGATAGTTATAGCGGTAGTCAGATATGTTAAGACAATTTGAAAACTTTAACGCTAGGCATAGTAAGACTTTTCCTCCTGCCTTCTGCCTTCTGCCTCCTGCCTTCTGCTAGAATTGCTTCTCTAGGCTAACAAGGCAATTAAAAGGATTTTTGAGTGTAACCGAATACTTTCAGGTGTGGATTTTGCTAATCTTTCACAATGATGTCGCTGTTGATTAATCCTTTTTGTAAAGCAATCATCACCGCTTGGGTGCGATCGCTCGCCTCTAACTTTTGTAAAATGGCATGGATATGCACTCGCACTGTTCCCGGTGCAATATATAGTGCAGTCGCAATTTCTTGATTGGTTTTACCTGCTGCTAACAGCGATAAAATTTCTTGTTCACGCCCAGTTAAGGGATTAGCAATCTTTGAGATATTTTCTAATTGAGGCGGTTCCGAAATAAAAGAAGAACGAATTTCTCTTGTTGCAATTTCATCCCACCAAGACGCGCCAGCCGCCACAGAACGCAATGCTAAAACTAATTTTTCCGCAGCAATACCTTTCAGGCAATAACCCTGAGCGCCTGCTTCAATTAACCGTGAAATTAAAGGCTTTTGCGAGTGGGAAGTGAGAATTAAAATTGGCAATGCCGGATTTTGCTGCTTAATTTGTCTACAAGTTTCAATTCCACCAATTCCCGGTAAGCCCACATCTAACAACACAATATCTAGCAGATGTTCTTTGACTAACTCAATAGCTGTTTCACCATCTTCAGTCTCAGCAATAATTTCTAACCCAGGTTCTTGCTGCAACCGTACTTGCAAACCTAAGCGAAAAAGTTCATCATCTTCAACTAGTAGAATTTTGATTGGGGTAGAAGACATTTCACGCAGCTGGCGGAGATGGAAATGGATAAACAGGTAGTTTAAAAGCAAACACAGCACCAGTCGGCACTTTGTTCTCTGCCCAGATTATACCCCCGTGGGCTTCAATAATTTGCCGTGATAAATAAAGCCCCAATCCTGAACCTTTAGCTTGGCGATCGCTATGACCTTGATAAAATCTTTCAAATAGGTGAGAAAACTGTTCTGATTGAATACCCGCACCCGTATCTAAAATTTTCACGACTTGATAAGAAGTTTGTGGTTCTAAAAAAAACTTCCACCTTTCCACCACGGCGGGAATGATTAATGGCATTAACTAACAGATTATTAAACACGCGATGCAGTTGCAACGCATCACCTTGAACCCACAATGATTGTCGCCAATTAGAATCACCATAACTAACCGAAAGATGAACACGACGATTTGCAGCTAATTCCATCAAATCACCAGCCGCCTCTTCTGCCAAAATAGTTAAATCGACTGGTGCTAAGTCCAGTTTTAAACCTTCGGTATCGTTGCGATAAACATCTAACAGAGTTTCTACCAATTGTAAGGAAGTTTCATGACTCCGTGCCATTGTCGATAAGACTTGTTGCTGCATTGGTACAACTGGGCCAAATTTTTCTTGTTGAAAAGCTTTGATAGTTTCAATCGCCCCTAACAACGGGGTTTTTAAATCATGAGTCAGTGTAGAAGCAAAATCTTCTCGTACCTTGACCAATTCCGCTTGCGATTCTAACTTAGCGCGAGTTACTGTGATCGCCTCTTGAGAACGACGCAGGCGATCGCTTAAAATACCAGTCACAATTAAAGCCATCACCGCAATTACGCGACTGGCTACCGTGGAGACTTTAACTAATTCATTTCCAGGTACAACCAAATTCAACAGCGTCAAACACACCGCCACCATAGTCGCTAAAAAAGTTGCCCTTCCACCAAACCAATAGTTTGTTAATAAAATTGCCCCTGTATAAAGATATCCAAATACATATTCTGTTGGTGTTTCAAACTCCATTGAAATTACACCAATAAATAAACACAGTATAATAATAAATCTGATTAATTTATAACTTTTATTATGCTTTTTAACTCCAAATTTATCTGCGTTCATCGGCGTTCATCCTCTTCTATCGGCGGTTAATTTTTTGTTTCCGTACCTACAACAGTGAGTATTGCTATCTTCAATATAAAACTTACGCAAAAATTCCCGAAAAGCTTAATTTATCGAACCGCCAAGTCGCCGAGAACGCCAAGAAATCGTAGAGTCTGCGTAAGTCCTAATATATTTTTGATTAATACCTCATTACAATAGTTTATCTTCTCTGCGCTCTCTGCGTCTTGGCGGTTCGTTTATCATAAATTAGCAGCGTTTAGAAACAAACTAAACGCTAGATATAGAAAAAAAATAAACGCTGTATAAGTATAAAATTATATCCTTTATCCCTTGTTTTTCTCTCATAAAAAATCGATGATCTAAATTAATCCAATTAATTACAAACAGTCTAAATAATTAATATTTATGCTCCAGGGATGGATTCAAATTGGACTAACGCTACTAATTGTAGTAGCCATAACTCCATTTTTTGGGCGATATATGGCGCGTGTTTATCAAGAACAACGCACATTTCTCGACCCAATTTTAAACCCGATTGAACACATACTGTACTCTTTAGTTGGCGTTCAGACTAAAGCAGAAATGACAGGTTGGCAATACGCCAGAGCCATTCTCTACAGCAATATCGTTATGGGATTGCTGATATTCTTGATTATTATGAATCAAGGATGGCTACCCTTTAACCCAACAAAAATCCCGGCACCAACTTGGGACACAGCCCTACACACAACAATTTCCTTTATTACTAACACCAACCAACAACATTATTCTGGTGAAACCTACCTCAGTTACGCCAGTCAAATGTGGGGACTTAGTTATCACATGTTCACCTCAGCCGCCACTGGTTTAGCAGTGGGAATTGCGTTTATTCGTGGGTTAACAGGTAGACCATTAGGTAACTTTTATGTAGATTTGATTCGCTCAATTACGCGAATTTTATTACCTATTTGTATTGTTGGCGGAATTGCTTTGATGGCGGCTGGAGTTCCCGAAACCTTGGCAGGGCCAGTTGTATTTCCCACCTTAGAAGATTCTAGTGTAAGTCAAGCGATCGCCCTTGGCCCTGTTGCCCATTTTGAAATCATCAAACAACTTGGAGAAAACGGCGGCGGCTTTTTTGCCATCAACTCAGCCCACCCCTTTGAAAATCCCAACGGATTTTCTAACTTAATTCAAATTGTGGCGATGTTGTCAATTCCCACATCCTTGATTTATACCTACGGCTTGTTTGCCAATAACACTAAACAAGCCTGGTTAGTTTACGGGATGGTGGGTGTAATTTACATCGTATTTATTATCATCACAGCCATTGGTGAATATAACGGCAACCCCGCAGTCAACACACTGTTAGGTAGCACCCAACCCAACTTAGAAGGTAAAGAAGTCCGTTTTGGCTGGGCGCAATCAGCCTTATTTGCCGTCAGTACCACCGGAACCATGTGCGGCGCAGTCAACAGTTTACACGACTCCTTCATGCCCAACGGTGGTTTTGTCACCCTCTCCAATATGTTTTTGCAAATCATCTGGGGTGGACAAGGTACAGGTACAGCTTATTTATTTGCCTACCTGATTTTGGCAGTATTCGTCACAGGCTTAATGGTAGGGCGCACACCAGAATTTCTCGGACGCAAAATCGAAAAACGCGAGGTAGTACTAGCAAGTTTCTTGATTCTCCTAGTTCACCCCATCTCCATTATGATTCCTGCTGGTATCGCTTTAGCCTTCCCCGACCAACTAGCAGGAATCAGCAACCCTGGCTTTCATGGCTTTGCCCAAGTCCTTTATGAATATGCTTCGGCTGCGGCTAACAACGGTTCAGGCTTTGAAGGTTTAGGCGACTCCCAACCATCACCCATCGCCATTGCAGCAGGCGCAAAAACCACCGCCACCGCCTTGTGGTGGAACCTCAGTACTTGCTTCAGCCTCTTCGCCGGACGCTATATCCCCATCATCGGCTTACTCTTACTGGCCGATAGTATGTCTCGCAAACCCCAAGTCCCCTTTACCGTTGGCACATTACGCACCGACACCGGACTGTTTACAGGCGTAACCGCAGGCGTAATTTTAATTCTCGGCGCACTCACATTCTTTCCCGTTCTCGCATTTGGCCCCATCGGTGAAGCCTTCTGGATAGCTAAAGGTATCGGCTAATATTCCTTTTCTCCTCTCCTTTGCGCCTCCGCGTCTCTGCGTGAAAACATTCTCTCTTTCTATGAAAACCAACACAACACCTCGTCTTCCTCAAGGAATCCGTGACTCGCGCAAACATACCCCCAAAGCAGATATGCGGGGACTCTACCAAAGAGCGATTAAAGAGTCATTTGTCAAACTCCACCCAAAAATAGCTGTCCGTAACCCAGTCATGTTTATTGTCTGGGTAGGAACAATTGTTACCTTCCTCGTTACCCTCGACCCTAATTTATTCGGCACAATTCAGGCAGATGTTAACCAACAACGCTTATTAAACGGGTTAATTACACTCATCTTGTTTTTCACCGTGGTGTTTGCCAACTTTGCCGAAGCCGTGGCCGAAGGACGGGGTAAAGCCCAGGCTGATTCTTTACGCTCCACCCGTTCTGATACCATTGCTAATAAAATTCTCCCCGATGGTTCAATTCAAACAGTCAATTCTACAGAACTGCGACGCGGCGATTTAGTCAAAGTAGTAGCTAATAACATGATTCCCGCCGATGGCGAAGTGATTCAAGGAATTGGTTCTGTAGATGAGTCAGCCATCACAGGAGAATCAGCACCGGTACTCAAACAACCAGGTACAGATATTGCCAGTTCAGTTACAGGCGGTACGCGCTTACTTTCTGATGAATTAACAATTCGGATTACGGCTGATCCTGGTAAAGGCTTTATTGACAGGATGATTTCTTTGGTGGAAGGCGCAGAACGCACCAAAACACCCAACGAAATTGCCTTAACAGTACTGTTAGCAGTGTTAACCCAAGTCTTTTTAATTGTGGTGGCAACAATGCCGCCCTTTGTTAACTATATTGCTAACTTTATCAGTACAGTATTTGGTGCGGAAGCCGGCAACAGCTTACGGGCGGGTGCGAGTGTTGCGATTTTGATTTCCTTGCTGGTTGCTTTGATACCAACAACCATCGGTGGTTTGCTGAGTGCGATCGGCATTGCGGGGATGGATAGAGTAGCGCAATTTAATGTGATTGCCACCTCTGGACGCGCCGTCGAAGCCTGTGGTGATATCAATACGCTGGTGCTAGATAAAACAGGTACAATCACCTTGGGCAACCGAATGGCGGATGAGTTTATCCCTGTTAACAGTTACACCATCGAAGATGTCGCCAGAGTTGCCCGCGCTGCCAGTGTATTTGATGAAACACCAGAAGGTAGATCAATTGTCAAACTGGCAGAAACTTATCACATTGGTGTAGATTTCGATATCAATCAAGCAGAAGGTGTAGAATTTTCTGCCAAAACCCGGATGAGTGGGACAAATCTCCCCAACAGTAAACAAGTTCGTAAAGGGGCGGTAGATGCAATTAAAAGCTTTGTTCGCTCTCGTGGAGGCCATATTGCTAGTGATGTTGATGCAGCCTACGAGCGAGTTTCGCGGTTAGGCGGTACACCTTTAGCCGTTTGTCAAGATGATCAAATTTTTGGGGTTATCTATCTCAAAGATATTGTCAAACCCGGTTTGCGTGAAAGATTCGACCAACTCCGGCGGATGGGTGTAAAGACAATTATGCTCACGGGTGATAACCGCATTACAGCTGGTGTGATTGCTCAAGAAGCAGGTGTTGATGATTTTATCGCTGAAGCCACACCAGAAGACAAAATTGGTGTAATTCGCGCCGAACAATCTCAAGGTAAGTTAGTAGCAATGACTGGAGATGGTACGAATGATGCACCCGCATTAGCTCAAGCTAACGTAGGTTTAGCGATGAACTCTGGAACACAAGCCGCTAAAGAAGCCGCTAACATGGTGGATTTAGATTCTGACCCCACCAAGTTAATTGATTTGGTAACTATTGGTAAACAGTTATTAATTACCCGTGGGGCGTTAACTACTTTTTCTATTGCTAATGATATTGCTAAGTATTTCGCCATTATTCCCACTATTTTTGCGGCGGCGGGAATTGGCGCACTCAACATTATGGGACTGAAAAGCGCCCAATCAGCAATTATCTCAGCACTAATTTACAACGCCCTAATTATTCCGGTACTGATTCCTTTAGCACTGACAGGAGTCAAATTCCGTCCCCTAACAGCAGATCAATTATTAAGGCGCAACATTTTTATTTATGGTTTGGGCGGAATTGTTGCCCCTTTTATCGCCATCAAATTAATTGATGTCATCCTACCTTTGGCTTAATTTTTTACGAATTATCAATGTTATGAAAACTTTTCGTTTACCTCAAATATCGGCAGAAATAATTGATTTTACTGCTGATTACCGCATTCCAAAACTGCCTTTGTATATTTTTCTAGGAATGTGTTTCAACCTTTTGGTTGCACCTGTTGTTTATGCTGCTACTGGAGAAAGTTTTTCCCATGTTCAAGCTTGGTCATTAGGTCTTTTAGGACTAGTAACTTTGAGCCTTTCTACTTATTTATTTTTTGTTATGTTTGTTCCGGAGAAATTCTAATGAGTTTTGCACGCGAAGTTAACCGAGCCATTCGTTCTACTTTCGTTCTTTGGGTAATTGGCGCTATTATTTATCCCTTTGTGATGCTCGGTATTGGACAGATTATTTTGCCATTTCAAGTAAACGGTAGTCTGATTAAAAATAGCCAAGGTCAAGTGATTGGCTCTAGTTTAATTGGTCAACCTTTCACTTCCGAAAGATACTTTAATAGTCGTCCTAGTACCACCAGTTACAGCACTGCTGATCCAAAAAAAGATGAAGCGGGAGTGTTAAAAACTGGGGTTTCTGGTGCGAGTAATTTAGCCCCAAGTAATTCAGCCTTAATTGAACGTATCAAAGGTAAAGATGATCCTGACCCCAGCAAACGGGTTGAAGGTGATTTAAATCGGTTAAAAACAGCAGGTATCCAACCTACCGCCGATTTAGTTTACACCTCTGGTTCGAGCCTCGACCCCCACATTACCCCGGAAGCTGCCAAAGCACAAGTTAACCGTGTAGCCAAAGCGCGAGGACTCCAACCCCAACAGTTAGAAACTTTGATTGCTCAAAATATCGATAATCGCTTTTTGGGTATTTTTGGTGAACCAGGAGTTAATGTTTTGAAATTGAATTTAGCTTTGGATGCGTTGAAGTCTGCGAGTTAGTCAGATTTTATATAAAAATATTCATTTGATGAGGCGATCGCAACCAAACTTAGTTAGTGCGATCGCCTCATTATTCTATACGTAACCCAATGATTTAATTAACTACGTGCATCATCAATTAAGCAAGATTTAAACTTTTCAAGCTTGGCTTTGGGACTATTGGTTAACAAGTCACCAATCAAGCTGCTTGGAGTAATATCACCTGTGAGGTTAAGCCACAGTTCACCTAATATTGCATTTGTGCATTTAACTTCTATCTTATCCCCAGCATCAGCCGCAAAAGATGACAAGGCTTGATCAATATCTTTGAGGGTAACTTGGCGGCCAATATTACTAGCCACTAATGCTTGAATAGGCGATTTATTCAAAGCATCAATTAAAGCAATGGACTCAGAAAAATATTCCTCCGGCGTACCCTGATAGCAAGTACCATGCTTAATCCATTCATGTCGGTGCAAATTGGAAGCTGTTCCTGGCATGATTACTTGTAGCCTTGCCCAAGTCTCAGGCGACAGTTCTGATTCTACAGGAGGCAACTTTGACCAAGTTTTTGCCTTATCAAAACCGATGTCACTTTTGCTGACTCCGCAATAAATATTAGATTCTGGCTGAGGCCATAAACCGTGTAAGGCGAAGTTGGTAGCTTCTGGACGGTCTGGGTTTTTGGCTAAAGTTTGACACTCAGTTTTTTCGGGTTTGCTTTCACAAAAAGCGGGTTGCCAACTTACTGCAAGTAAATAGTCATTACCTACAGCCACAGGAATTACAGGCGGGATTTTTCCAGTTGTGTCGGAAGGCACACCCTCAGCATTAACGCAACTAACAGGAACCCAACGCCGAGAGGGACTGGCACTAGCAATTTCTAGCAGGTAGTGAGTAGGGTTATCTTTATTTTGACCAACTATTTGATAAGTCTGTCCCGGCTGTAATCTGACATTGCCGGGGTTTGTGCCTTTTTTAATCGAGCTTACGGCTTCACAAGCACCAACGGCGGTGGTAAATTGACTCTCCAGCGGAACCAATGCTAGAGCCGGGTGAGGAAATAAAATAAACGAAAATACCAATAAAAGTACTAATGCAAGCGTTTGTTTGAGCGATCGCACCATAATATACTCCTGAATATTGAGACTGAATTAATATCCACAGATAAGTAATGCCTTTCCTGATTTTGGCAATTACTATGTTTGTCGTATTGTTTGTAGCTAGAATCTGATCGATTATAAATGCACAGCACAGAAATTCATAAGTATTAATACTTGAATCAAAATAAAATTATTAACTTTATATCTTGCTGACTTAATCAAGATGTTAGCAAATTAAAAGATTTGAATTGCTTGTACTGAGTAAAAAATAGTATTTACAACTTTTGACCGTTCGCGTCTTCTAGTTTATTTAGATAACTTATTTCTAGAAAATTAAAAATGTAAAAACTTGTTGTTCTTTAGTTTGTGGGTGGATTTGTAGTTCAAAATTTTGAATAAAACTACCAAACTCAAAGCACTCACACCAGCTACTTTTATAACAAATCGGATTTGATGGCTAAATCAATGTTCTCAACAAAACGGCTCAATAGACGGTTTATGCGCTGGTTACTGGCAGAAAACCGCCGCGAAAAGGAAGGGCCTTACCAGAAGGAAGAAGCACACCGCCAGCATCCTTGGTGGCAAGTTATGTGCTTAACCGGTGTAGATTATTTTTCTACTCTTGGATATCAACCGGGAATTGCAGCATTGGCAGCAGGTGCGCTTTCTCCTATTGCTACGCTGATTTTGGTTTTATTAACGCTCTTTGGTGCTTTACCCATCTACCGCCGTATTGCTGCTAAAAGCCCACATGGTGAAGGTTCTATTGCTATGTTGGAGCATTTGCTTTCTTGGTGGCAAGGCAAATTACTGGTATTGTGTCTACTTGGCTTTGTGGCAACTGACTTTATTATTACTATTACTCTGTCTGCCGCTGATGCCACAGCCCATATCATTGAAAATCCGCTGACACCAAGTCTGCTGCACAGTCAAAGCATTGCTATTACCTTAATGTTAATTGCTTTACTCGGTGTAGTTTTCTTGAGAGGCTTTAAAGAAGCAATTGGGATTGCGGTATTTTTAGTGGCAGTTTATCTGCTGTTAAATTTAGTTGTCATTAGCATTGGGTTATATCATATTGCAATTAACCCAGGTGCGATCGCAAATTGGCAGACAGCACTTTTCGCCCGAAATAACAATTTCTTTCTCCTCATCGGCTTGGCTATCTTGTTGTTTCCTCGGCTGGCTTTGGGTTTATCTGGATTTGAAACTGGTGTCACAGTCATGCCCCTAGTTCAAGGTAGCAGTAGCGATACCCCAGAAATGCCCAGAGGACGAATTCGCAATACCCGCAAGCTACTGACGGCTGCGGCTGTCATTATGAGCTTCTTTTTGCTGACTAGCAGTTTTGTCACTACTCTATTGATTCCAGCCGCAGAATTTGCTACAGGCGGAAAAGCTAATGGTCGCGCCTTGGCTTACCTAGCACATCTTTATTTAGGCAATGGCTTCGGTACAATTTACGATTTAAGCACCATTTCGATTTTGTGGTTTGCTGGGGCATCAGCAATGGCAGGACTGCTAAATATTGTGCCTCGTTACTTACCACGTTATGGGATGGCACCAAGTTGGGCGCTATTAACACGTCCACTTGTATTAGTATATACAGCCATCGCCTTCGTAGTTACAATTATTTTCCAAGCAAATGTAGAAGCGCAAGGTGGTGCTTATGCAACTGGTGTGTTGGTACTAATTAGCTCCGCCGCCTTTGCGGTTACTTTATCAGCCCATCGTCATCGTTCTATACAAGGTAGAATTGTTTTTGCTTTAATTACACTGGTCTTTATCTATACGACCATTGTCAACATCATTGAGAGGCCAGAAGGGATTAAAATCGCTACGTTCTTCATTGGTGCAATCATCTTTACTTCCTTAGTTTCCCGTGTTTGGCGCTCAACGGAATTGCGGGTAGAACAAATAGAAGTTGATGAAAATGCCCGTGAATTTATTGCAGAAGAAAGCCAGGGCGCGATCAGAATCATTGCAAATCGCTTAAACGTAGGTAATGAACAAGAATATTTATTAAAGGAAAAAGAGGTACGTGAAGACAACCATATTCCACCGACAGATCCAGTGCTGTTTCTTGAGATTTTGATATCAGATGCGTCAGATTTTACTGATGTGATCAGAGTCAAAGGCGTAAAAGTTGGGGAGTATAGGATTTTACGTGCAGAAAGCGCCGCAGTCCCAAATGCGATCGCCGCTTTGTTGCTTTATATTCGTGACCAAACTGGTCAAATTCCTCACGCTTACTTCGGTTGGGTAGAAGGAAATCCCATCCAGTACTTACTGCGGTTTATCTTGTTTGGTGAAGGTGACATTGCTGTAGTTACCCGTGAAGTCCTACGTCGTGCTGAGAAAAATCCCCACAGGCGGCCGGGGATTCACGTTGGTGGTTAATATATGAATGGCAGAGACAAGGGAGACAAGGAAGATAACTTAGAACTTACACTTCGACTATGCTCAGTGTACAGCACTTAACACTCAGCAACGCCACTTGCTTCAACGGAGGAAACCTCCGCAACGCAGTGGCTCCTCAGCACTCAGCACTTTCAAGCTAGATGTGCAGTTAGTCAAACTATCACATACATTCTGATCAATGTTCAGCCATAGCTATGATGAAAGTGATATGGAGCTGATGCAGTGAGGCGAAAAATCAAGGGTTTTAGGGTGTAGGGGTGTATGTCTGCAAAACCCTTACACCCCGTATCTTAAAACCCCTACACCCAGTCTCCCCAGACAATCTTTGTGCATAATTCCTGTGATAGTTTTACTATAGCAAGAGTCTTTTTCTAACACTAATGCTTACCAATACAAAATGTGCAAATAGTTAAACCAGCACAATCATTCCGTATAAATGCCCAGCCACCGCCATGATGAAGATGATAGTTTCAGTGGAGACAGGGCAAGATGTATATTAACCTTTTTATCAGTTCTATCTTAGGAATTTTCACTATAGTACTGTTAGCATTTGGCGTGTTGCAATGGTTTCATGTACCTGCTGGTAACTTTCTAGATTGGTTAATTGGTGGTGCAAGTTTTTGGTGGTTGTTAGTAATTGTAACTGTACCTTGGAATGTCCATTTTCAAGCCAAAGAAGTTTTAGCAGAAGCAGCACAATCTTCTGAAAAAGGCATTCCTGTAGATGGGAAACAAGTCAAATATGTGCAATTATTAGCCAAGCGATCGCTGTGGCTGGCTCTTGCTTTACATGTATTTTCTGCCATTGGACTTTACATCCTTGCCGCCACGGGAATTAGTGCAGTAGGTTATATCAGTTCCGGTGCAGCTTTATTATTAACAATTTTGCGTCCCGCAATTCGCGCCTACGAATATTTATATGCAAGGCTAACTATGATTAGCCAAGAATGGAAATATCCCCGCGAAGATATTTATGAACTGCGTAATCGCTTCTCTGACTTAGAACAAAAAGTCAAATATATAGAAGAACAACTCAATCCAGAAGAATCATATTCTTTACCAGCCACCCAACAACGTTTTGCCGAAGAAACTCGCAAAGAACTGTCCAGAATTTTAGCGAATTTAGAAGAATTACGCGCCACAAATCAAACAGAACATGAACGTTTAGTAAGAGAATCCAGAAACGCGATCGCTCAACTTTCTACTGATGGACAATTTCTCGATCACGTCCGCGAAATTATCCGCTTTTTCAAAACAGCTTAGGTAAGAGGAATTACGCACCAAAATTGTCTACGGGGATTGGGTGTAAGGGTAAAAGGGTATGGGGTGTAAGGGTTTTGAATACATATAATCTCACATCCTTATACCCCCTGCGTCAAAGCTAGTCTATTTACTCAGCAACGCCAGTCGCCTCAAGTCAAGAGGCTCGCCCACGGCGCTGGCTCCTCAGCACTCAGCACTTTTTACTATTGTTCTAACTTGCACTCCAATGCTTTTTTTTTGCATAGTTTTAAATATGTTGTAAAAACCGTTAGCACGGGAAGGTGTCAAACTCACATTTAAACCGGTTGCTTGAATAAAATCTGGTGTTAATTGGACAATTTCTGTGGGACTTAACCCATTTAACCCTTCAATTAACAGCGCCACTAATCCCTTCGTTAACTGAGAATCAGATTCTCCTTGAAATACAACTTTCCCATCATTTAAGGCGGCGGTAACATACACCTGAGACACACAACCAGGAACTTTATTTTCTGGTATCTTATCAGCTTCGGGAAACTCTGGAAGCTTTTGGGCGTACCAGATCAGTTGTTCATAACGCCGCTTCGGATCGGATGCACGTTGAAAGCGTTGGACGATTTTAGCCAAAGCAGGTGGTAAAGAATCTAAACTAGAAGACATAACAGAAGCTGTAATTAATTCGGTCTCACCTTGAGTTTAAATTATCTGGAGGGCGATCGCGTTCACCATGAGCAAGTCGATGAATAATACCTGTAAACCAGATATTCTAAGTTAGATATTTACTTTTTAAATGGCTCAGGTCGGATTTGAACCAACGACCCCAGGCTTATGAGTCCCGTGCTCTAACCAACTGAGCTACTGAGCCAAACATTTCCACATTAATTCTTAATATAGCATACACATTTGTTGATGACTAGTCTTTCTGGCAATTAATTTTCATCCACAAGCTAATACCATTTTGGATTTTAGATTAGGTAAGGGTTGATTGGCAAACTTTCCAGCCATCTAGCTGTCGCAATCATTTTTCAGGCAGTTCACCCATCCAAGCAAAAGAGGGATAAAAACTCCCTCTTCTGACAAGAAAATAACTGGGTTGGAGACAGACAAGGACTAAATGCGGTTTTGTTGTGGTAAGAAGGCAATTGGGTTAACTGCGCCCTTACCTGATGGATGAATTTCAAAGTGAGTGTGTGGCCCAGTACTGAAACCAGTGCTACCCATTAAAGCAATAGTTTCGCCTTGACGCACTTGCTGACCTGCACGCACCAAAATCTTGCTGTTATGACCATAGCGGGTCATACTACCATCAGGGTGACGAATATCCACAAGATTACCGTAGCCACCTTTGTTCCAGCCTGCTTTTTCAATCACGCCATCTGCCGAGGCATAAACTGGTGTACCAGTGGCGTTAGCAACGTCAATACCTTTGTGCATTCTGCCCCAACGCCAACCATATCCAGAGGTAAATACACCTTTGGCTGGCCAAATATAAGCTACAGATGAGGTGGAAGGCGGAGGAATGGTTTCATCAATTGGTTTGGGCAAGTATTGATCGACTGCTGCCAAAGGCGGTAGTTGTGGCGATACTTTCGTTCCCCGCATTCTTCTAGGAGAATCAGCCGCATTGACTCCAATGGGTGGTACTGTTACCCTAGCGCGATTAGGCAAGAACTCTGGGTTAATTGGCTCGTCAGTAGTGCTGCGAATAGCACTAAATTCGGGCTTAACTGGTTGAGCGTTGTAGCTCGGTAAAATTGGTGTTGGAACAGGGATGGGTACAGCAAAAGTCTTATTTCCAGATACTGGCTTAGTAACTGCCAAGTTGCTAGGAACAGCTACAGGAACTGGAATAGCAATACTGTTTTTGTCTGTATCAGTAACCGCTTGGGCAACTACATTACCACCATTACCAGACTCTTGATTGCGGTATTTTTCCTGTAGTCTTTGAATTTCAGCCTGTAAACTCTGAAGACGCTCGTTGTTTCTGTTTCTTGCGACCCTTTGAGTTTGACTACCTGGCTGTAATTCAGTAAAGACTTTGGGTACGGGAGTATCACCACCTACACCGTTAGTAGTATTTGTCTGTGTTGGGTTGTTTGTTGCTGCGGTTGGTTTAACAGTATTGTTGTTGACAAAAACCGGTGAAACTGGTGCTAAAGATACATTGGGGTTACTGCTGGCAGTGTTGACAGGTACACCAGCAACTTTGACATTGTTGGTCAACTGTACACTAGGCTGACTAACTGCCACAGGTATTGAGATTGCACCATTACGGTTAACATTGACCGATGGCAGGATGAGTTTTTGATTAATTTGGAGCTGATTTGGATTACTGATATTGTTGAGCTTGGCTAGTTCTGCAACCGTGGTGTTGTATCGGTTAGCGATCGCAGCTAGAGTATCTCCCGGCTTAACTTCGTAAGCGGTATCAGTATCCGTTGGTGCTGCAATTTCTGGTGTAGCAGGTGCAGATGTTGTTGCTAATGGCTGTACCTGTTCACTTGGGAGTTTTGTTTGCTTGATTTCAGGAAAGAACTTGGTTTTGTCTTCATCCACTAATGCAGGTAACTGTTGCCCAATTTCTTGACTGATGCTTTGAGGTGGCAATTTTTCTGCTACAACTACCTCTTGCTTCAATGCAGGGGCTTTCGCTAAATTTTTTTGACTCCCCAGACCGTAACTCCGCCAGACTTGCTCTTAAACGGTTCGACTTTTCTTGCAAGTGATATAGGGCGAACTCTTGCTGTGCTTTTAATTTAGCTTTGACTTCATCGTTAGCAACTTTGATGTCAGATGCGTCGTTAGCTTTCAGGATTTCCTGTGCTTCGCCATTTTTGGCTAATGGCGACTGGTTAATGGCATTTTTTTTCGGCTGCTGTTTGAGCAACATTCTCTGGTGTTGGAACTTCCACAATTCCATTTGCCGCCACTTGTAATTTAGCTTCAAGCCCAGGCAACTGTGAAATTGCTGTTGGTTCAACAATGACAGGATTTTCTGGCATGGTTGCTGCTGAGACTAGTTGAGTCTCCAGCTTTGTGGGAACAAATTTCATTTCAGTGTCAGGGGCAACAGGCAGGTTTGAGGCTACTTTTTGGCTGCCTACAGGCGCTGCTGCTTGGGCTTGATCGCTTTGTCGAGTCACTAAAAGACTGGTCGCTCCAACTGAAATAGCCAAGCCAATCATGGCTGCTTGTGTGCTAACTCGACGATTAGCCTTGGAATTTACCACACTTAACTGCTCACTAGGGACACCATCATTGCTGGGGGTATTTTTCAGCACAGCTTTTACTCTTTTTTTCAATGCTCGTTTCAAAGACGACCTCCTATGATCACTAGCGCTTAACTGACCTCGATTTTGCAGTCGGAATACTAGTCAATGATTTAGATCACATCTGACGATAGACCTGGATCACATTCACCAGAGATACTTAGGCAAGATTAACCTGCTTCTCTGATTTAGACAAGTTTACACCTGTTAGCAGAACATAAAGTTGCTGTGCTTACTTGTCCGCTCCACTCCTCACACCCTAGAACTTTCGCTCTTTACAGTTTTCAGCGCCTAATTTAAATTTAATCGCTGGGATTGGAAAAGTTGATATTAGCCGAATCTGCTTTTATTGTCAGCAATTTTAGTTGCTATAAGTTTTAAAAAAGCGATGCCTCCTGCTGTAAATATCTTCAAGGTTTTTTTAACCGATCCGTCTTCCCAACAGGAGACTTTACGTTGATTCTTCCCTAAAAGACAACCGTACAAACTCTCCAGTACTTTTGTCCTCCTGAAATATACTTATTCAGACAAAATAGTACAAATGCCTTATCCGTATGGATTTGCAGCCTTTTGTTTTTGGAAACCAAATAAATCCAATTCATCAAAATCTATCATTCAAATTTGGTACATTCTCAAAATTAATATAGAAATTTCTTATATAAAACCTGTCTAGTTAACTAGGTTTTTCAGGTATTTTACTGATTTTTTTAAGCCAACGTATAAAAAGTGTAAGTATTTTTTGTTAGCGATAGAATTATTATCTGTCGGAAATCCTGTGGGAATTTGATTTCCAAGACAGCACGAGTATATATACTTATAAGTTGATTGTTCAAAAACTACACTAGATAACCGAGTTGTCGCCTTGCTTCAAACAGGCCGATGGCAACGCTGACTGACAGATTCAGACTACGAACCCCTGGCTCAAACATCGGAATATAAAGGGTTGTATCACAAATTGATAATGCTTCTGGTGATAAGCCAGTGGTTTCGCTACCAAACAGTAGCCAATCATTAGAATCAAATTGAAATTGTGTGTAATTACTACTCCCCCTCACAGAAAAACCTAGACATCGACCTCCACGCTGTTGATGAAAGTCTTTAAAAGCTGCCAGCGATTCATGATTGTGGAGTTTGACATAAGGCCAATAATCTAAACCGGCTCGTTTGAGGTAGCGATCGCTAATTTCAAACCCCAACGGCCCTACTAAATGTAATTCTGTGCCTGTAGCTGCACAAGTACGCGCTATATTGCCTGTATTGGGTGGAATTTGCGGATTTACTAAAACAACTTGGGGCATCTGACATGGAACTGAGCTTTTGTATAAAAAGTTATATTGACAATAAAAAATCTGTCAAAAGGTAGAGGTTATCTATAGGTTTTATTAATAACCATTTTGTAGTTTACATCGATTAGTTTTTTTAAAACAAAAAAAATTGCTACATTTTCCCAGGAATTTTTAGAAAATGTATCTGAATAACTTGTCAATACAACTATTTTGTCCTTGAAAAACTAAAAACCAGACCTAAACTCATGCTTTGGCTATTTTTAGAAAATCTATCTTATGTATGAGACCATACATGATGATTTTGGGCTATGGGGAGTTTTCTGGCTGAGTATTTGTCTTGTGTCATTAGTCATTTGTCCTTGGTATTCACAAATGACTAATGATATTGAATCACTTGAGTTTCTCTTTAAGCCAGTAAGGAAGAACACAATTTATGTTCTAGTTCCAGTTCTCGTTCTTGTGTTGCCACAATCGCCTGGGAAATAACGCGCTGACAGTCAAAACCGACGCTATGAAGTTGTAGCCATTGCTGGGCTTCATTGCCTTCACGCAAAATTTTATGCAATGGTGACAAGAAACAGCTAAAACCTTGTTGTTTAGCGATCGCCCAAACTTCTTGATATAGTTCTGCAATCCAATCTCTGGCTAAAATAGTTCTGCCATCTTGCCAATGTTGTAGTTGAGCATCCAAGCTACCACTAGCAGCTGCTATTTCATTGTTAGTAGTTAGTGCAATTAATTCTTCTGGTGATAATTTACTGTTAGTTAAAGGATCTAAATCAGGGTTATCAATGATCTGCAATAAACGTGCTTCTAACAATGCGGTAATTGCGAGTAAAGCAATGGGATCTGTGACTAAATCGCAAATTCGCAATTCGAGACGATTGAGATCATAAGGACGGCGATCGCCATTTGGTCTGACTGATACCCATAAATGCCGGACATTTTGCATTGTTCCAGCTACTAACTGTTCTTCTACCCACTGAATATGATGGGCATGGCTGGTAAATAATGGTACGTAGCTGGGAGTTTGGGGAAATACGCCCCAACGAGTCGAGTGATAGCCAGTGGCTTGACCATTGAAAAAGGGTGATGAAGCACTTAGCGCCAGAAACAAGGGTGCTTCTAAGCGAATAACTCGACAAGCCCGCATTAATGTTTCTGGGTCATTAATACCCACATTAATGTGAACACTGGCAGTCACTACATTTGTGCCGTAGGTCTGCTCAATATAATCATGATAAGGATTGCTTGGGTCAGAACGAAAGAAGCGATCGCCCCCACTTAAAGACAAAGTACTTCCAGGTATCAAAGTGTAGTTACCCAAACGCTGGAGGTACTTGCGTAATTCTCGGCGCGGACTTAATAAAGCACACAAAAGATTTTCGTAACTTGTGGATGGCTTTGTTATGTATTCCACGTTGCGACTGTCTGGTTCTCGCATAAACCCATTTAAGTCGGCAACAATTTTATCGGAGAGACCAACAATTTCACCTTGAGGTGTGCCAGTGTACATCTCAATCTCAAAGCCCTTTAGCAGTACCACTTAATTCTCCTTGGCTCTCCCAGCCTTTCAATTGTATCGAATTAGACTATTTTTTGGGTTAAAATTGCCGTTCTGGAAACGTTAAGAATCTTTTAGCAGAAGATGAAATACACTCAAAGATTTGTTTTATCCCTTAGTAAATACTTAAAACAAAAGTATCAATTATATTTCTGTCTTGGTATGGAGATTCACATACTACATTAGGGTGAAAAAACCGTACTTGATTTTCTACCTTGTTTGCATGTTGATCTGAGTAATTACACAATAGAGTAAATCTCGCCAGATATAACTACTACCAATGACACATACTACTGGATAACAGACACCCAAAACTACATTTTTTTACAAAAAAATACCAGTATCAATTAGTTCATCTCTAACACAAGTTTTAATAGCTGTAGTGTAGGAAATATCTACATTTACAATGCTGAATTCTGGTAATACTTGTCATACTGAGCAAGTCAAGATTAACTTGTCAAAACTTCCACTCAGATTTTTGCCAGAATTGAAATATATAAGCTTTGCTTTTAATGCAAATTAAAATCAAGAATAGCAGTGGATATTGCAATGAATTTTTTATTTTAATATATTATTTATTATTTTTATGTTTATTGATAACTTCTAGTCAAAAATCTTCTGTTAATTGTATTACAAAGAGATATTTGATAATTGTGCAGAATCATATATACAAAGATTTTTATATATGCAATATCTAAAAATAAAAGGTAGATAAGCTACATCATCATAATAGTTTTTCTGTTAAAGCCGTGATTTTTATAGCTTTCTATTATTTTTTTGACAACTACTAAAAAAAATCCTTAAGCTAATAGATAGATGGCCAACTATCAACCAAATAACTGCGATTTTGTGAGGTAAATTCAAAATCGTTGTTATAAAGTATCAGCATGAACAAATGAATTGAACTCAATCATTGACGATAAATAGTAACTTCAACAAATTGAGCTAAAACAAAGCTAATACCTGATTCCTTGGATAGCGTTGCGCGGTTTTGAAGAGAATCCATTCAGGTAGAAATGTTTGTAGTGATGATCATGCTTGTCTGTTAAACATGAAACTTTGGCTAAGGTGCAGGAAACTATGCTTGATTTTTTTACATCGTTGAACGACCATAATCTCCCCTATCCAGATACACTACATCCCATTGTTGTTCACTTTGTAATTGCAATGGTATTGTTTGCATTTTTCTGTGACTTAGTAGGTTATTTTACTGGCAAATCTCGCTTATTTGAGGTGAGTTGGTGGAATATGTTTGTCGCTACGATCGCCATTTTCGTAGCGATTATTTTTGGACAGTTTGAAGCCGGTTTAGCCCAGCCTTACGACGTAGCTAAATCAGTTTTAAATATTCATACTCTGATTGGTTGGTCACTGTCTGGCCTCATCGCCACAATTACTGCCTGGCGCTATGTAATTCGTTCGCATAACCCGCAAAAATTACCAATTCATTATTTAGCAGTGGGATTTGTCTTAGTTGCAATTGTCGGTTTGCAAGTCTATTTAGGTGATGAATTGGTTTGGGTATATGGATTGCACACAGTACCAGTTGTTGAAGCTGTCAAGGATGGGATGCTGCCATGAATTCAGAACTAATTCATCAATTAAATGTAGAAATAGGCGCTAACGGACTACCTTACACTCTGCCTATTCACCCAAATTTGGTGCATCTGACCATCGGTCTATTCATCATTGGTATTACCTTTGATATCGTCGGTGTTTTGTTCCCCATGCAAAAATGGGTGTTCAAATTTTTAGCGATTACTGTTGAACGTGCCAACTTCTTTGATGTGGGCTGGTACAACATGGTGGCGGCAACTGGCATTACCTTTTTTACTGTAGCTGCTGGCTTTTACGAAATGTTCTTAGCTTCTCCACCAACAGATGTGAAGAGTGCATGGGGAATGCCAGCAATGGAAACCATGCTTTGGCACGGTATTGGTGGGGTCATCATCCTGGCTTTATTTGTTGGGATGACTATGTGGAGAGGATGGCAACGCTTTTCTTGGAGTAAAGATTACGACGTAGAAGTGCAGTGGAGTTATTTATTTGCAGGAGTCGCAATTATGTTTTTGATGTTCCTGCACGGCACATTAGGAGCGCAGTTAGCAGCTGAATTTGGCGTTCACAACACCGCAGATAGACTACTGCAATTAGGCGAAGACCTGAACACAATGCTCAAATAACTTTTGTCATTCGTCCTTTGTTCTTTGTCATTTGTTAATGACTAATGACCAATGACCAATGACCAATGACTAATGACTAATGACCAAAACCCATGAAACTCTCAAAGATTTTAAGTGTATTAACATTAATTACTGGTGCGATCGCAATTAGCATCACCAGTATCTGGATAGGTAAACAAGCCTATTCCTGGCTACCTCCCCAAGCGGCGGCCGAATCTCATCTGATTGATGATTTGATTAGTTTTTTGGTGACATTAGGTGCGTTTATTTTTCTGGGTGTCACCAGCACTTTGATGTATTCTGTGATTTTCCATCGTGCTGAAAAAGGCGACCTCAGCGATGGCCCCCACATCGAAGGTAACGTTACTTTGGAAGTTGTCTGGACAGCCATCCCCATTATGTTGGTACTGTGGATTGCTGGCTATAGCTCCCAAGTTTACGAACAAATGGGTATTCAAGGCCCCACCCAACTAGTACATTTGCATAACCCCGTGGGGATGGAATCAGCTTATGCTGCACCCCAAGAGGGTGTGATGAGTGAACCTGTAGAAAAAATTGATGTCATCGCCAAACAATGGGCGTGGGTATTTCATTACCCTGAGAGAAATGTTACCAGTACCGAACTGCATTTACCAAGCGATCGCCGCGTGCGTTTAGCACTGCAATCAGAAGACGTACTGCATGGCTTTTATATTCCTGCATTCCGCCTCAAACAAGACATCATTCCCAGCCATACCATCGACTTTGAATTTACCCCCATTCGCCAGGGCCAATATCGCCTCACAGACTCCCAATATAGCGGCACTTACTTTGCCACCATGCAGGCAAACGTCGTTGTGGAATCTGACGAAGACTATCACAAATGGTTGGCGAAAATCGCCACACAAAAACCCGCCCCCGCTAATAATCAAGCTGCTTCTGAATACGCCCAAACAGCCAACGAACCCGTAAAAAATGGTTGGGATACTGTTGTACCCGCCGCACCTCCTGTGGTCAATTATTCCGGTTGACAGCAAACTAATTCCCTACACCCTCACATCCTTCACACCCCTGTTTCTTCACAAGAACAATGACTAACATCCCTATTGATGGTCTTAGCCTCCCGGCTGAGAAACCACACCACGAAACCCCAGGAGGCTGGAAAGAATATTTCAGCTTTAGCACCGACCACAAAGTAATCGGTATTCAATACCTTGTTACTTCCTTTTTCTTCTTTCTCATCGGCGGTATCTTCGCCATGATTCTGCGGGGAGAATTAATCACCCCCGAAGCCGACTTAATTGACCGCACCGTATATAACGGTATGTTCACCATGCACGGCACAGTCATGCTGTTCTTGTGGACATTTCCCTCACTAGTGGGTTTTGCTAACTACCTCGTCCCCTTAATGATTGGGGCGCGAGACATGGCCTTCCCCCGCCTCAACGCCGTCGCCTTTTGGATGGTTCCCGTAGTTGGGATTTTGTTGATGGCCAGCTTCTTTGTTCCTGGTGGCCCTGCTCAAGCAGGTTGGTGGGCTTATCCTCCCGTTAGTCTACAAAATCCCACAGGTAACTTGATTAACGGTCAAGTTTTATGGCTGTTGGCAGTCGCCATTTCTGGTGTCTCCTCAATTATGGGTGCTGTCAACTTTGTGACCACCATCGTCAAGATGCGTGCGCCCGGTATGACCTTCTTTCGGATGCCTTTATTTGTCTGGGCAGTCCTCAGCGCCCAAATCATCCAATTGTTTGGTTTACCTGCCCTGACAGCAGGTGCAGTTATGTTGTTACTTGACCTTACCGTTGGTACTGGCTTTTTTAACCCCAGCAACGGCGGCAACCCAGTCATGTTCCAGCATTACTTCTGGTTCTACTCCCACCCGGCTGTGTATGTAATTATTTTGCCAGTTTTCGGTATCTTCTCCGAAATCTTCCCTGTCTACTCTCGCAAACCTTTATTCGGTTACAAAGTCGTTGCAATTTCATCACTGTTAATTGCTGTCGTCAGCGCCATTGTTTGGGTACACCACATGTATGTCAGTGGTACACCTGCTTGGATGCGGTTGATTTTCATGTTAACAACCATGTTTGTGTCTGTGCCTACCGGCATTAAGGTATTTGCTTGGGTAGCGACAATTTGGGGTGGTAAGTTGCGCTTGAATACACCCATGTTATTTGCCTTGGGTGGATTAATCATGTTTGTCTTCGCTGGCATCACAGGGATTATGCTTTCTTCTGTACCTGTGGATGTTCACGTTAACAATACCTACTTTGTGGTTGGACACTTCCACTACGTCCTCTTCGGCACAGTGACAATGGGCTTGTATGCTGCTATTTATCACTGGTTCCCCAAAATGACTGGTCGGATGTACTACGAGGGCTGGGGTAAATTACATTTCTGGTTGTCATTTATTGGTACTAACCTCAACTTCTTACCTATGCACCCACTAGGTTTGCAAGGGATGTTACGCCGGGTTTCTTCCTATGCACCAGAGTATGAACAGTGGAATATCATTGCGAGTCTGGGTGCATTTTTGTTAGGTATGTCTACCTTGCCATTCATCTTCAACATGGTGATTTCTTGGATGCAAGGCGAAAAAGCGACTGATAACCCTTGGCGGGCAATTGGTTTAGAGTGGTTAGTTTCTTCACCACCACCTGTTGAAAACTTTGAAAAAATTCCTGTAGTCATCTCTGAACCTTACGGTTACGGCAAATCAGAACCTTTGGTAGCAGAAGAGAAGGGTGTAGGGGTGTAAAGGGTATAGGGGTGTAGGGAATTAACACCCCTCAAACCCTCAAACCCTTACACCCTCACACCCTCACACCCCTATTTCTCCAACGAACGAATCAGGAAAAACAATAACTTCCCAACTGATTCACATTGATTAACGACAGGAATAATAATTTGTGATGAAGCTAGTTCAACACGAATAGACAATAACAAATGTGTTTCTAGCTCTTTGAGGGAACCTTGGGCGATGTATAAAAATTGAATATACTCGCCACGTGTTCTTCTTCCATAACTTCAGCAATATTAGCTGGAACTGATGCTGCGGCTCTACGAATTTGAGCAATCATTCCATAAGTTTCTTCTTTGGGAAATGCTTTTGTTGCTTTGTAACAGAATTCAGCAACATTCATAGCTTCTTGCCAAACTTTCAAATCTCGATAAGACTGCATTAACGGTTCGGATATTAGTGTTACTTCGTTTTACTCCACAGTCAATAGAAGTGCCTAGAAGTTTTTACACCCTTACAACCCCTACACCCTTATACCCTGAGATCCCTATGGACAGTTCTCTAGATTCCTATCAGTTGCAGAATCACTCTCATCATAGTGGTGAGCATGGACATGACGAAGAAGGCAATAAAATGTTTGGTTTTATTGTTTTCTTACTGTCAGAAAGTGTGATTTTCTTGAGTTTTTTCGCCGGCTACATTGTCTATAAGTTAACAAATCCTAACTGGCTACCAGCTGGTGTAGAAGGATTAGAAGTTAGAGAACCAGCCATTAATACTGTTGTGCTGGTTGCTAGTAGCTTTGTGATTTATTTGGCAGAACGCGCTTTGCAACGTCAAAACCTGTCTGGTTTTCGGATGTATCTGCTGGCAACAATGGCAATGGGCAGTTACTTCTTAGTCGGACAAGCTATTGAATGGAGTCACTTGGCTTTTGGTTTCACATCTGGAACTTTTGGCGGGATGTTCTACCTGTTAACTGGTTTTCATGGTTTGCACGTTTTAACAGGTATTCTGTTGCAATTAATGATTTTGATCCGTTCTTTCATTCCTGGCAATTACGAATCTAGCCACTTTGGTGTGAATGCTACTTCACTATTTTGGCACTTTGTAGATGTAATCTGGATTGTATTGTTTGTTCTGCTCTATATTTGGCAGTAAATATTAAATTTGTCTAAAAACAAAGCCAATTTTCAGGGGAAGAGTCAGATAATTTATCTTTTCCTCTGTTTTTCATTTTGAGATATTCTCAAAAGTATTTTATGCCTAGTGAGCAAATTATGTCACTCTATCTCTGTATAGATGTGAAAAAATCTCTTTCCAAGATAAAAATTGGAAGGCTTAATGTAGAAAATTTAATTTTACTGAGCTAAACACATTCAGCAGATACAACTTCCCCAGAAATATTTAATTTACCAATGGCAATCCAATCTTTAGTAGAAAGCCCAATTATTGCATTTACTATTCTGCTCACAGTAATTTTTACTGTACCACCAATATTTGAAAAATTACGATTGCCTGGATTAGTGGGTTTGCTAGTAGCTGGTGTAATTTTAGGAGAAAATGGTTTAAAGTTACTCAATTCTGAATCAGATACCATCAAACTACTATCAGATATTGGCAAAATTTATTTGATGTTTGTCGCAGGTTTAGAAATTGACTTAGAGCAGTTTCGCAAAACTAAAAATCGTTCTATTGGATTTGGAACTCTGACTTTTTTAGTGCCGTTAATAGCTGGTATTTTGGTTGGGCGGTTATTTAACTTTGGTTGGAATTCTTCTTTTCTGATTGGTTCTTTACTGGCATCCCATACTTTATTGGCTTATCCAATTGTTAGTCGTTTGGGCGTGGTTACAAATGAAGCTGTGACTGTAACAATTGGTGCAACGATTTTTACTGACACAGGTGCTTTGTTGGTATTAGCAATTTGTGTGGGAATTCATGGTGGAGAATTTACAGCCTTGAGTTTAGCCACACTCTTGGGTGGATTGGCAATTTATTCGGTTGTGGTTTTGTTTGGCTTTGACTGGGCTGGTAAGGAATTTTTTCGGCGTTCGGGAGATGAACAAAGCAATCAGTTTTTGTTTATTTTACTAGCATTATTTTTGGCTTCTGTGGGAGCACAAGTTATTGGGGTTGAGAAAATTGTTGGGGCATTTTTAGCAGGTTTAGCTGTTAATGATGTTTTAGGACGTAGCCCAGTTAAAGAGAAAGTTGAGTTTATTGGAAGTGTTTTATTTATCCCATGTTTCTTTGTGGATATGGGGTTACTGATTGATATCCCGGCGTTTCTCAAGACTCTGAGTTCAATTTGGTTGGCTGCGGTTATCGTTATAGCTTTAATTGGCAGTAAATTTATTGCAGCATTTTTAGCAAAATTATTTTACCGCTATAACACCGCAGAAATGCTCACAATGTGGTCGTTATCTCTACCGCAGGTAGCAGCTACACTAGCGGCGGCATTAGTGGCTTATCAGACTGTTAACCCGACTGGCGAAAGGTTAATCAGTGAAGGGGTTTTAAACAGTGTGATTGTTTTGATGCTGGTGACTGCTATTTTAGGGCCTGTAATTACAGCGAGGTCTGCTACTGCTTTACAAGTTAGTGATGCAGATTTGGGAACAGATAGTCTGGCAACTTGGTGGGAAAGTCATGAAACTGAGGTAGAAGAACAACAACATCAATTCACTGTAGTAGTGCCGATTTACAATCCTCAAACCCAGCGTTATTTAATAGAAATGGCGGCATTATTGGCGCGTCATGAAGGGGGGAGAATTGTCCCATTAGCGATTACTAAAGCTTTGATTCAAATGGATGATCCGCAATTGGTGATGGCGCTTGATCAAAGTCAAAAAAGATTGAAGTTGGCACAAGAAATTAGTCAAGAATTTGATGTGGAAGTGTCGCCAGCAATTCGGATTGATGATGATGCGGCTTTGGGAATTAGTCGTGCAAGTCGAGAACGTAATGCGAATTTAGTGGTGATGGGTTGGTCACAGACTACAGGTTTTCGCGCTCGTTTGTTTGGAAGTGTGATTGATAGTGTGTTTTGGTCTTCACATTGTCCGGTAGCGGTGACACGTTTGTTGAGTAGTCCAACCAGTATTCAAAGAATTTTGGTACCTGTTGGTGATTTGACGCGACAAACTATCGGTGCTGTTAGGTTCGCGCAAATTTTAGCTGATGTAAATCAGGCAGAAGTGGTATTGTTGCATGTGAGCGATCGCAAAACTCCCCCAGCTTTAGTAGAAAAATTTACATCCCAATTGTTGGAAATTACGACAAAAAGTCAGTTACAGGTGAAAACTAACATCCAAACAGTTAAAGGTGATGATGTCGCTAGAGTAATTATTCGAGAAGCTCAAGCTTTTGATTTAGCAGTGTTGCGTTCTGTGCGTTATCGCACAGCCGGTGGTTTAGGTGTAAGTCAAGTAACGACCCAAATCTTGAGAGAGTTGAAATGCTCGATTGTATTACTAGGTGAGCCTCACTCGTAAGCTATGGTTAATCTACTGACAGCGTATCTTAAATGTTATTCACGAACCACAGAGGCACAGAGAACGCAGAAAGAAGAGAGAAATGCTTAACTGAAGTGGTATTGAAATATCACATCTATACAGCGTTTCATGAATGTGCAAACTGCTGTATGTTGAAAGTTTAATTTCTATCGTTGGTCATACCTCAGTAGATTCCCCAAACTGAATCTATATTAGATAACCTAGTTAATATGTTGTCGTGATCATAAAGCTTAGATATTTTAGACTTTTGTACGCTCTACAGTACTAGGAAGTTACATTAAATGCAGAGTTTTCAAGTTTGGAATCAATTAACCAGGTGGAAGTTTAGCAAATTATTAAGTCAGACATTGGCTTTAGGAGTTGGTGCTGGTGTTTTGTTGTTCAGTGCTAGTGCTAACGCTGCTGAACAAGTGATTTTAAAGTATGGGAGTTTTCAAGGGCCTGTTTCGGTTGCAGAATTGAATCAGTTTGTGCAAACAGGTAAGACTACCCCAACAATTAGCAATTATTTACAAGCGGCTAAACAAGACCCAGATGTAGCGCGTAAGGCTTTAGTCGCAGGTATTAAAGCTGAACCTGCTTATTTAAATAGCTTGCTGTCTGGCTGGACAGGTCCGATTTTACTAGCTCAAGTTGGTGATGTGGTGCATCCGCCAGGGGAAGATTTAGATGCACAGGCGTTAGAAACATCTTTGAATAAATCTATTCAAGAAGATGGAGAAATTACTCTGTTAGGCGCAATTCGTCATTATCCAGATCAGACTGTGGAAATAGAAGGCGATCGCCTCATTCCAGTTTATGAAAGATTGAGCAGCTTGGCAAAAGTTCTCTAAGTACTGAGTGCATGATCAATCTCAGAGACAATTTATCAAGCAAATCGTCAGTACATTCCAGGTAGGTTGGGTGTAACGCAGTAAAACCCAACATTTTTTATGATTTTGTTGGGTTACGCTTACATTCAGTTCTCACGAGAAAATGTCATGGCTAAGGAAATAACCTACCTAGAGTTATCAGAAGATAGTGGAAGTTCTCACAAGTTTTATGAGGTGATTGTTGAAGATACTCAAGTAAGCATCCGCTACGGTCGTATTGGTGACACAGGACAAACCCAAACAAAAACCTACCCGACATCAGAAAAAGCAAAAGCAGAAGCGGCGAAAAAAATTAACGAAAAGCTGAAAAAAGGCTATGAAAAATCTGTGATGGGTGTGCGTCAAAAGCGTTCTGTAACTCGCCGCCAAGTGAGTAGTACTGCTTCGACAGCAAAACAAGCGCCAATTTTGTGGAAGTTTGCGGCTAATTCTGCGGCTTTTGGGATTTTTATTGATGCTAACCGTTGCTGGCTGGGTAATCAAGCTGGTCAAGTTTTTGCTTTGAACCATGAAGGGAAAGTGAGCAATCAGTTTAAGCTACCTGATGGGGTGAAATGTTTAGTTGCTGATGATATCTGGATTTACGCTGGCTGTGATGATGGTAATGTCTACGATTTAACTGGGAAGTTACCCCGTGTTGCTTACAAAATTGATGAAAATGTTGATATTTTCTGGCTTGATATTAAAGATGGTTTATTAGCTGTCTCTGATGCCAACGGTGGTGTGACAACTATAGATCATGATGATGAATCACAATGGACGCGGTTGAGTCAAGGTAGTTCTGGTTGGATGGTTCGCTGTGATGAAGTGGGAATTTATCACGGTCATAGTCAAGGGGTGACTATGTACGATAACCAAGAAGGTCGAATGTTGTGGTATCAAAAAACTGCCGGGAGTGTATTATTTGGTTGGCAAGAAGCGTCGACAGTTTACGCAGGTGCAAGCGATCGCAAAATTTATAGTTTTAGTAAGCAAGGTCAACCACTAACAATATATCAGTGTGATTCCTCGGTTTATTCTTGCGCTACAGCCCAAAATGGTAAATATGTGTTTGCTGGTGACGATAATTCTTCGATTTACTGCTTTAACCAAGCCGGGGAAAGACTGTGGAAGTTGGGGACTGGTTGTGGTTCTGCTTTATCTATGCAGTTTTACGAATCTCGAATTTATATTGTCACTACCGATGGAAGTTTAGCTTGTATTGATGCTAGTGAAAATGCGATCGCCTCTGCTCAAGCTGGTACAATTCCCGAAGCAAATGTGATTAAAGCACCAAAAACTGAGGGAGTCACTCCTTCGGCTGTTCTGGAAACTACCACAGATACAAGTAATGGGGTAATTGTCGAGTGTTTTCAAGATGGCAGTAAACTGCGCGTCAGAGTTATTTCCCCAGGCTACAATTCTAACTGGAATGTGCAGTTTCCTAAAGATATTCGCCAAGCAGGCGATCGCTATCTCGTCCAAGAAATCCGCGAGTCAGCCAGAGGCGGCTTTTATCGCGTCTATGGCGATATTAAAAAGATCAATAATTAATACCAAGTTGCAAGTAACCTGGGGTGGGAGTGGGGAGTAGGGATTATATACTGCGGAGTATGTATCAAAAACCCTTTCACCCCTAAACCCAATCTCTACAGAAAATTTTGGTGCGTAAGTCCTGATGATATTACATCAATCAGCAACAAATTCAGTCTCTACAATTTTTTAATCAACACGTTGAATATCAACGTGCTGTGTAAAGACAAACCAATCTTTCGAGAAACCTTTAAACTCAATATCCTTCAAATTAAATTTGAGATGATTATCCTGGAGGGTAAATTTCACAATATTATTGTTGTCTGGTTTGTCTGTTAATAAAATTAATTCTGTACCGCCTGGAATTACCTGTTTGGATTGATCATTCAGTACTTTAGAATCTACAGGTTGACGCTTAATGATGGTATCTGCGTTAAACACTAATTTGAGAAAACCTTGTTGATTGCCGACAGACTGGCGATCTACAGTTATATTTACTGTATTCTTGGCTTGTTGTTTAGTAGCGATAGCTTGAATATTTGTCACAGTTGTAATTTCATCTGGAATAATTTTGGCGTGTTTCCCAAAGGCATACCAGTTACTACTAAAACCTTTAAATTGAATATCTTCTAAAGATAATTTATAGTATTCAGAATGAGCAGCCGGGATTTCGTAAGACTTCAACACTAGTAAAGTCCCAACTGGAATATTTTGTTGTTTCGTACTTGGCAATTGACTGGATTGCACTGGTTCTTGTTTAAGAATTGTATCCTGAGTAAATAGAATGCGATTTAAGCTTGCCATATTCTAACCCTGAAAACTTATATCAAGTTATACAATATCAAACTTAAATTTTACGGTTTTTCTGCATCTGGAGCGTGAAGTGAATTTATCCTCAGACTTAGCAAAGCTATACTTATATAGTAATATTAAGTTTTTGCGATCGCTCCACTCAACTCACTCGCTACCAGTTAGCAAAAAAGGCACGAGGAAAAGCTAAATGAATACTGTGGTTCTCAATTTAGAATCGATAGCACATTTAAGTGATGAACAATTCTATCAATTGTGTCTTGCCAACCGTGATCTCAGCCTGGAAATGAATGCAGTAGGAGAGTTGATTATTGTGCCACCAGTCGGAGGAGAAAGCGGAAATCAAGAAGCTGGATTAATAACTGATTTAGAAATCTGGAATCGTCAGGCTAAATTAGGCAAAGTTTTTAGTTCTTCAACTATCTTTATATTACCGAATGGCGCAAAACGTTCTCCTGATGCGGCTTGGGTAAAATTGGCAAGGTGGGAAGCTTTAACACCAGAACAGCGTAAAAAATTCCCGCCACTTGTACCAGATTTTGCTATTGAACTATGTTCCGAAACAGATCAGCTCAAATCTCTGCAAGAGAAAATGCAAGAATATATAGAAAATGGTTTGCGCTTAGGATGGCTGATTAATTATCAAGATGCCACAGTGGAAATTTATCGACAAGGAAAAGCTGTCGAAGTAATACAAATACCGACAATTCTTTCTGGAGAAGATGTATTACCTGGATTTGAAATGCAATTAATCTTATACTAAGTTGCTTTCAGATTTTCACAAATAATATTTCTACTCCTAGTCCCTACTACCATCCCAGCTAGAGACTTTGTATACAACGTCTCTACTTAACCTCGTTGAAAACCTTTGGCTGTTTGTTTTTGTCCCTTAGCTTTGGGTTTAGATTTATTAACTTCTGCCAGTGCTTCTTGAAATAAGTTATGCAAATGTAAAGGCACACTGGCAATTTCTGGTAATTCTGGCTCTATAAGTTTACCATTCTCTTGCAAGAGTTCATCTAAGTCATTACTTAAGTTAAAATCTGGACGCTGCAAAAAAATCTTGCAAGACTTTTTTCTAATTGATTCGGGTATTGTTGTGCTAAACGATGCCAAATATAAGCATTGATACTTTTATCTTCTAGATAATAACGCATTAATTTTTCTGCGCCTTCAATTTTGCGCCAATCATCAGCTAATAAAATGGTTTTAAACTTAGTGTATGTTGGTAAAAATATCAAACCCCAACGTGGATGAGAAATGGCTGTGACTTGTTCGGCTTTTCGCAACTCAGCAGGTAAATCAACCTTTGGTGCAACCATTTTTTGTTTGCCGTTTTTACCATTCAGCATTTGCGAAACTACATTAGAGTCCACACCAACTTCCTTTGCTGCTGCGGCGATTTCATCTTGGCTAATGCCTGCTTCTGCTGCTACTTCATCTAAAGATTTAGAGGTATCTAATCCAGCAGCTTTGAGATATTGCTCACTGATAATTTCCTGGAATTCAACTATTTTTTTATTTAATTGATATCCGGGTAAAGTAACTTCATCACTACCAAAAAAATCAACAAACTGCTGATGATACTGCTCGACTGAGTGCCATGCTTCTTCTAGCAAGTCGGGAGCATCGCTGTAAAGATGACTTTTATAATTATCTTTAAAATTACCGATGGCGACAGCAAGTTTTGGCTTACCAAGTTTACCCATAAAAGTGTGAGGCCCAGAAAATATCCACTCATTTTCAGTTAAAGGAGAAATGCGGGTAAGTAAAATATCTCCTATTTGGAAACGAGATACGCCTTGTTGTTTTTCAGTACCGTTAGACTTGACAATATAATTTTTTGCTGTCAGGACTGTGTAATGTTTAGCCGTCAGCCAGTTCATCAGTTCCAAACCATCAGGTAAAATTTGGGTGATGGTAAATAAGCCAATAAAACTACGATGCCAACTATTGAGTAAGTTGCGATCGCCATCAGTTAAATCTGCATTACTGGCAATAAATAACTCTATAGGTGAATGCTTACCAACTTTCCCTTCTGTAATAAACCGATCAATAATTAAATCTTGTTGCGTATTATCGCCATTTCCCCGATGCGACTGTGCGGCTGCATAAACCTCTAAAGCTTGTGCCAGTTCACCTTCAGCATCTAGGACAAAATCAACCAAGGTTTGCTTAAGTGTTTGCGATCGTTTTACTAGGACATCCACAAGCGAATCTCTCTGCTCAACAGTTGTAGCCTATAGCGTTTTGGCAGAGAACCACATCTAGCAATAGCCATATTTCTTTTAGGGTATTCTAAAAGGCAGGAGGCAAAAGGCAGAAGGCAGTCTCAATAAAACTTATTTCATAGCCAACCATGAAAGTGGCACTAGTATTTTTACCCAGCACTCAGCGAGAAGTTGCGTGCGCGGGTTCCCCTCACCCTTGCCAACTTCGGTGACTCAGCACTTTCAAGGTAGGAGGAAAAGTGTTACTATTCCTGGCATTCAAAACTTTATACCAAAGCTTATCAGTCAAAATCTATACTTCTTTTTTATTCAAGCTAACTATATTATCAGGATAGGTATTTAAGTCATGTATAAAAAGCTTCTGGTTTTTGGTTAATAAATATAACGTCTATAGCTTTTGTTTGAGCCATAAAGCTATGTAATTCTACTTTTTTCATCTCCGTAGAAGAGAAATACTAGAAAAAAAAATATACAAAAAAATATTAGACAAATATTCAAAAATGGTTTATAAAAAAAAATACATTCGTTTTGCCTACCTGAACTTATCCTCAAGTTAGCTACTAGTTGCTTGAAGGAGTTAGGGTTTATGCAACGCTCAGGTAAAATCAGGTGTATCAACAAGTGTAGGAATTTAACCCTCACACTGAGACTTAGCGAATCAGATATCAAGCATCTACCAGTCATATCATTTCCGGCAAATTACTTGTGATATTTCCGCCGCGAGTGCAAAGAAGTAGAACAATGCGATCGCCACAGCAAACCATTTGGACAATCTATTCCGCGAACGATAATTTTATGAATCACCTAAATCCTGAATTTCAGACTCACCAGACTATTCAGCAACAAATAGGCGATCGGCCTTTTGTATTAAATATCAGTGAAAATCTGCCCCGCAAACAGTTAGATATTCTCTTAGAAACCTATGCTCGTCTCAGATATTATCACCCAGAATTATTATTAGTGAGAGTCGGCCCAGAATGGGAACCAGAAATGCAGGCGCGAATCGAGCGATTAGGCATTCGTTATGGTATTCGGTTGTTCTCACAATTAGAACACCAAGATTTAGTAGAGCTTTATCAACGCGCGGCGATAGTCCTAATCACCAACGACGGCGAAAGTTTGGATGTACCTTTAGTGAGCGATGTACCTGTATTGCAAGAAATACAGAAAAACAGAGTTGTTTACTATCGAATTAGCAAGCCGGATACTATTACTCGTTTACTCAATCATCTAGAAGCAGCATTGGGGTTATCTCTGCGACTCAAGCCAGAAAACAAACATTCTGACTCAAATCATAGCGAAACTATTCATCAACTCAACGAAGAGTACAGATTTTTGCCTTATCACACTAGTGGATATACGCGGCTTGCATGGTAGCTTAACAACTCTGACCACTGCTATATTCAGTAATTTTGAGTTCTTGCTTGGCCTGATATAAACTGATTCCGGCTCGCACACGAGCTTTTAAATCATGGACATCAATGGGTTTACTCAAAAAATCATCTGCACCTGTATCCAAACCCTCTACTCGGTCTTCCACCGCTTTATGGGAGGTGAGCAAAATAAAGAAAATTGATGATAGGTAGGGTTCAGATTTGATTTTACGACATAGTTCTAAGCCATCCATTTCATCCATTTGCCAATCTGAAATAATCAATGCTGGATGGTGTTTATGAGCTTGTTCTAATCCTTGTATGCCACTTGATGCCAGAATTACTTCATATCCTTGACTTTGCAGAGCTTGTTTTAAAAGTATTTGAATCAGACGGTCATCATCAATCACTAAAATTTTTACAGAAGAATTTGCATTGTCAGACATATTTTCTAGCCGATAAGTATATTTATGAGTGAAATAATTTGTTTAATGTGCAAATGCAGAGATATTTTGTAAAGCTGTAATGACCTTGTTATATTCACTTTCTAATTGATTAATCAGGAGAGCAAGGGACTCTAATGATTGGTGGGGGGCAGAATTTTCTAAAGTTTCGCAGATATCTCCTAAGTTAACAGCACCAATACTCACACTAGGAGAGCGCAAAGCATGAGCCGCTTTTTGTAACTTGATTCTGTCTCCCACGGCAATGGCTGTTTGAATCATTTCTATTCTCATTGGAGTATCTTCTAAGTAAACTTGAATCAGTTCCGAGACTAAATGCTCACCATCACTACCTGCCATATTTTTTAGCTCTTCTAAAAAACTGGGGTCAATGGCTGCTGCAACATCAGCATCGGAAGCTAGAAAAGGTAAAACATACTTAGTGGCTGCTATTGGCTGAGGTGGTAGAGAATCTTGATATTGTTGAATATTCAACTGTTTCAAAACTGCTTCTAGCGCCTCTAGACGAATTGGCTTACTGATATAATCGTTCATCCCGACTCTTAAGCACTCCTGACGGTCTTCTGGGCGAGCATGGGCAGTCATGGCAATTATCCAGGGTTGGACTTGCGGGGAGAATTCCTGACGAATCCGCATTGTAGCTTCCCAGCCATCCATTTCTGGCATTTGGATATCCATAAATACAACATCATAGAGTTGCCGTTGTAAAGCTTCTAGAGCTTCACGACCATTATTGGCCACATCAGCCCGAAAACCTAACCGATTCAGTATTTTCAGCGCGATTTTCTGATTCACTAACACATCTTCCACTAAGAGAATTTTGAGTGGTAAACTTTGGGCAAGTTGGTTATCAATAGTTGGTAAATGTGGCGCAGGTAAGCGGGAATAGGAAGGAATGATAATTTGATGATCGACGCGGCGGGTAGACCAACTACCACGCACAATTTGTAAGAGCGTATTTTGTAATTGGTACTGTCGCACAGGCTTATGCAAAAAGGCAGTAAATTCAGCTGCTATTTGCTTCACCGCTAAAGTTTGCTTGCCTTTATAACTCAACATGATCAAAGGCAAACTTTGCTGTTGGGGTATGGCGCGAATTTGCGTTGTTAATTTTAGGATATCTAGATGAGGGCTATCGACATCTAAGATAGCTAAGTCAAAGGTAGGCTGTAATTCTAAACACTGCTGAACAGCCTTGAATTCGATTGTTCGGACATCAACTCCCAAGCTCTGAAGTTGCCAGGTTAAACATTTCTGTAAATTGGTATGATCTGTGATCAGCAGTAATCGCTTGCCTAGCAACTCTGGATAAATACTATATGAATTATCAATTACTGAAGGATCAACTTGCAGTGTGAGTGTGAAATTGAAAGTTGATCCTTGACTTATTTCACTTTCTACCCACATTCTGCCCCCCATAATTTCGCTTAGGCACTTACTAATGGCTAATCCTAAGCCTGTACCACCATAACGTCGCGTCATGGAAGCATCAACCTGACTAAAGGGCTTAAACAACCGATCTAAGCGATCGCGCGGAATGCCTATTCCGGTATCACTCACCGTAAACAAAAAATTCGTAATACATATAATCAGCAGTTGTGGCTTCTGGTTGCTGGACTGGCTGCATGGTGATAGTGACAACTACTTCTCCCACATTGGTGAATTTCACTGCATTGCTGACTAAATTCCAGAGAATCTGACGTACGCGGGTAATATCACCAATAATTAAAGTCGGTGTCTGGGGTTGGAATTGATATAAAAGTTCGATACCTTTGAGGGCTGCTTGGGGAGCCAGTAAATCCAGGGCTTCTTCTACACAAACTTGCAAGTCAAAAGGTTGGTCTTCTAACTCTAAATTGCCAGACTCGATTTTAGAAAAGTCAAGAATGTCGTTGATGATTGTTAATAAAGCATCGCCACTGTTACGGATAGTTTCTACATAGTCAATTTGCTCAGGTTTGAGAGGAGTATCCAAAAGTAATCCCGTCATTCCAATGATCGCATTCATGGGTGTGCGAATTTCATGGCTCATGGTGGCGAGGAAATTACTCTTGGCCAGATTGGCCGCTTCTGCTGATTGTTTGGCAAGACTGAGTTCTTTGTTTTGCTGTGTTAATAGATTCGCTTGGTGGGTTTCCTGCTGTAGTAATTGAGCTTGGGTGAGAGCAATACCCATTTGATCGGCTAGGTGTTTGAGGAGATCCAATTCTAATTCTGTCCATTGTCTAGGGCGATCGCACTGATGAGCAATCAATAAACCCCATAAATCTTCCCGCACCAAAATCGGGACAACCAAATTAGCTTTAACTTGAAGCTGTTGTAGAAATTTTATATGGCAAGGACTTAACTCTGATTCCTCTATATTGGAAATGACACTAATTCGTCCTTGACGATATAAGTCTATATATTTATGAAAACAAGGATCGTAAATATCCTGTTCTAAGGTAGATGACCATCCCGCAATTACGGACTCCTGTACAACTTTCCCGGAAGTATCAGGATTAATCTGGAAGATCAAAATGCGATCAGCCTGCAAAATGCGCTGTACTTCTGTTACTGTTGTTTGGAGAATTTTTTCTAGTTTTAAAGACTGGCGAATTTTTTTCTGTAATTTGCTTCAGTAAAAGAGCGCGTTGGTACTGTTGTTGTAGTTCTTCTTCTGCTTTTTTGCGTTCAGTAATATCTGTATGAGTTCCCACCATTCTCAGAAATTTGCCTTGAAAATCGCGGTTAACCAACTTACCCCGATCCAAAATCCATTTCCATTTTCCTGATTTAGTGAGAAAACGCACTTCAGCCTCATAAAAAGCTGTATAACCTTTGATGTGGGCTATCAGCTTTTGTCGCATCAACTTTTGGTCTTCTGGATGGATTAATTTATCGACAACTTTAATATTTTCTTTTAATTCGTATGGACGATAACCCAGCATTGTATACCAGCGTGGGCTAAGATAAATTTCTCCAGTGGCCAAATTCCAGTCCCAAAGCCCTTCTTCTACCGCATCCAGCGCCAAGGCTAACCGTTCTTCACTTAATTTCAGGGCATTTTCTGATTGTTTTCGCTGGGTAATATCACGATATTTCCATAGGTGGCCATAAAATTTGCCATCAACAACAATGGGGGCATAATCTTGTTCTAAAGTTCGCCCATCTTGTAGTTGCCATTCTTGATTGACAACTATTTCTCCTTTGTTCAAAATCTCATCTACACGTCGGATAAATTTTTCTGGCTCAACAAATAGTTCTTTACTGGATTCGGATGCTTGGCGACAATCCATACCCTGTAAAGCTGCTGGAGGTACGGGAATCTCAAATAGATTGCAAAATTCTTGATTTACCAGAATCACACATCGGTTCTCATCTTCTAGCAAAACCCCAATTTGTAAACTTTCAATTAGTGTTGTTAACCTGGAGGCTGTGGCTCTTAATTCGGCACGTTGTTCTGTGAGTTTTGTGGTGAGTTTTTTAGCATCTGTTAGTGCGGAATTCTTCGCCTGCAAGAGAAATAGATAATCTGAAACTGAGTCATATAAAGGGAAATCATCAATACTCAGTTCTAGATTTTTGAGATTAGTAATATCTGTAATCCAAGGAGAGCCGAGAAATATTAATTGATCACCATTTTCTCCACATACTATCTGTCCCTTGAGCTGCATATCTTTGTGGAGCGATCGCATAAGAAACAGCGATCGCGTTTGTTGGCATATAGCTTCAAAGGTAACTGCACAGTTGGGACGATTGATGCAAAAATGTGCTTCTAAAGGACTATTGAGGATCTGAATCGGTGCGAGAATTCGCTCAAGCACTCCACCCACTTGGATGATCTGCATCTGTTGATCGATCACTAGATGGAAGGGAAACAATGCGGCAAATTGGTCAGCACTGAGGCTGAATTGTCTTAACCCGATCGCATCATTCTTGGTCATCGGAGTCAAAATCTGTGTATTTAATAGTGAAGATATCTTGAGAATCTCCTTGATCACGAAAACTCGTTTGGGTAATATCTACTGTGGTGTGAAAGCGTTTTCCTAATCCGTGGAGTAAACCAATCACCATTGGCGCTAATCCGTGGCGAGTTGATTGGTAGTGGAGATCCAATGATTGTTCACTGGTATGTTCACACTCAAACGATGGCGGACGCAGTTGGGAGAAACTCAAACCTACCCTGGCATGAAGGTTATCCAGATTCTCGATAAATTGGGGTAAAGAGTTGCCAGCACTATCTAACAGATCCCCATAGCCTTCTTCGGCAGTATAGTTAACCCAATATTCACCAAAAGCTTGCAAAATGTCCTGTGCAGGCATATTCAATACGTCACAAGCTGCTGCCACTAAACTATAGGTGACTTCATCGGGATAACCATCCATACCGATAAAAAAAGTCTATATCTTCATAGCCTGCCTTGCTTTTAATAATTTCCCATATCTCCTCCCCGTGGCGTTCACAAATCATGTCTTGAATTGCTTTGTTAACTAGTCCGTACATACTCTTAATATAAATGTATAGTTTTTCATAAAAATACTTCAGTAATATTATGTATTACCAAGACTCTGATCTGATAAAAAATGGAGTATGCCTTATCAAACAAAGTTGTTAAAATTTATAGCTTCTGAAGTGACCTTTTGTCCACATCAAGAACATAGTATAAAATAAACATTCTTGAAGCAGAAGCAAGTATTGTACTACAAGCGCACAACAATGCGCTTATAAACAAATTTAGATAGGAAGAGACATCATAAACTCTGTCCTCTCACCCAGAACAGAATTGACTGTGATTTTACCGTCATGTTTTTCTTCGACAATTTGCTTGGCGATCGCTAATCCTAAGCCCGTACCTTTACCGACTTCCTTGGTGGTAAATAAATGGTCAAAAATCTTTTGTTGTATCTCTGCACTCATCCCTTTACCATTATCAGCAATGGAGATTTTAACGGATTTATCTACTATTGATGTGGTAATTGTAATAGAGTTAGGATGAGCTTTAATTTCCTCAAAATTACGTCCGTGATTCGATTCCTCTAACGCGTCAATGGCGTTTGCCAAAATATTCATAAATACCTGATTTAATTGACCAGGAAAACATTCTATTTGGGGTAAATTACCGTAGTTCGTGATTACCTCAATCGCCGGACGTTGTTCGTTGGCTTTGAGACGATGTTTGAGAATTAAAATTGTACTATCGATGCCTTCGTGAATATTAAATGGTACTTTGTAATCTCTGTCAGCACGGGAAAAAGTACGTAGGGAAGTGCTGATGTTTTTTAATCTATCGCAAGCCATTGTCATAGAATCGAGCATTTTAGGCAAGTCTTCTATGCTATATTCCAAGTCAATTTCTGACTCATGGTCAAGAATTTGTTCGTTCTTATCGGGGAAAGTTTCTTGATAGAGTTTTAAGTGGTCAACAATATCAGTAAATGTTGGTTTAGCTTGTTTTATACTGGCAGAAATAAAACCCAAAGGATTATTCATTTCGTGAGCGACACCAGCAACTAAGTTACCCAACGCAGACATTTTCTCACTTTGTACGATCTGTAATTGTGCTTGTTGTAAGGCTAGTTCTGCCTCTTTGCGTTCGCGCAGCGCGGCTTGCCGTTCGCTAATATCTAAAAACAATCCATCCCAAACCAATGAGCCATCCGGGCGCTGTTCAACTCTAGATTCGCCGTGAAGCCATTTGACGATTCCTGACGGAGTGACGATTCGCCCCTCCCAACACCAGGAAGATCGAGCTTGAACGGTGTCAGTGTAAGTTTGCAGGTAAGAAGCCACATCATCTGGATGTATGATTTTGTCGAGAAAATCGGGATCGGCAGCAGCTTGTTCTGGGGTAATTTCGTACAAGCTGTAACAGTCGGCACTGATGTAGTTTAACGAGAGGATGCCATCAGCACTCATCTGGTATTGACAAACCACCCCAGGCACGTTGTCTACTAAGTTGTGGAAGCGAGACTGGGCTGCATTCAACTCCGACAGCGATTCTAAGGAACGTTCGTAAAATCGGACATTTTCTAAAGAAATTGCCGCTTGAGCGCAAAGTAAGTTGAGAAGTTCGACGCGTTCGCCACTAAATGCCCCCGTTGCTAAATTATTTTCCAGATATAAAATACCCAGTAACTTGCCTTGATGCAAAATCGGGCTACACAAGATACTCTTGGGCTGTTGATGTATGATGTATGGGTCGTTGGCTAAAGTGGGATCTGCTGTCGCATCCAGCAACACAGTTGTTTGTTTGTTGTGCAAAACTTTATAAATCAGCTTGTGAGGAACATCTTGACTCTCCTCCACAGGAATTGTCTGCAACACCTCTGGTTCTGTTCCCAGAGTCATGGAGCCTTTAATCAGCAGGCGCTCCTCTGGCAATAGCATTAACACACACTTATCAGCTCCGGCATTTTCAATGACGATCTTAAGCAACGATGCCAGCAGTTTGGACAGTTCAATTTCACTTGAGATAGTTTGACAAGCTTTGAGAATGGCTTTTAAATCTAGGCTATCTGAGACACTAGTGCTGGAAGTGGCAGAACTGGTGGATGTGACAGTTCCCAAAGCAAAGACGGTTTCGTTGACACAGAGGGCGGCGCGGGTTTGCTGTAATATGGGTGCAAGTAGTTGAGGATAGCGTTTTTCTAAGTCGGCAACTTTCGCTTTTCCACCCCAACGTGCATAGCAATAATAGGCTTCAATCATATATTCTTGAGCTATACGCTGTTTGCCCCAATCAAGATAGAATTTGGCGGCGAGTTCGTTGGCTAGTGCTTCTTCTTGGAGATATTCGTTGGCTTTCGCTCCCGATATTGCTTTGTCATAAAATTCTGTTGCTGCGATTTTTTCACCCAAAACCCGATAACGTTCCGCCTCTACTAGATACCATTTATGTAAATGATTCATGGTTGCTTGTTGCGCCCATTGATGCAGAATAGTTTGATGGCTTTGCATCTGAACCAGAATATCTGCTGATTCGGTTGGCGACTGACTGGACAAGTGTGCTAGATGTGTGAGTGCAGCATAAAAGTGGAAAATGGGAATATGCAATGCCCCAGCGGCTGCCATGAAATAGGGCTGGATTTGGTGAATATAATCAAGGGCGGCCTGATAATTGCTAAACAAGTAAGCAAGCATCAATTTGTAGATATAGCCAAAAGCGATAGGCACGAGATCGTTATCTTGTTGATGCTTTGACCGCATTAGTGTTTCATTGTAAAAAGTGCCAATTAAGCTATCAGGTTGAGTAACTGTTTGTTGTAAATTCTCCACTACTTGACGTACTAAGTTTACTAAAATACAAGCCGCATCTTGTTTCACTTGGTTCAAAACAAGACTATAAGGAGATAATTCGGCGGACAAAGTATCTAAGTCTACATTAGCGAACAGTGACATATAGGCATAACCTTGGATACTGTAGCCTGCGTAGAGAAAATCACCAGTTTCCATACCAATTGTGTAGCTTTCTTTCATCACCGATAGCGTTGCTAAAAGCGATCGCTGACGATGTTGGATAAAACCTCCAAAAATACTGGAAACAAGGCATTTCATTGCCTGATTGTTCACCTTTTCTTGTAACGAGATAGCTAAATAACCAAATTTGTAGCCAGTTTCAACTTCGTTAAAAAAAGCACATAACATCATGCCATGAATTACATATCCTACGGTTGAGGCGGAATTATTACCAAATTGCAGCGACAAACGCACCATTGTTGCACTCAACAGGGGTAATAAACTCGGATTACCAATTAATACGGGTGCAAATAAAATTCTTAACAATTGTATTGCTGCGATCGCTTTAGGTTCACTCATTATAGGTAAGTCGATGAGTGACAAAATTTCTCTACCGTTGAGTTGAGTTTGCAAGTCTTGTAAGGCTTTGCTAATCTTCGCTTCGTCTGCTTGTGTGGGTAAATCTATGCCAAATTCTCTTAGTGCGTCTCTGGCAAGGGCGATCGCTTCTAACATCTGGCTACGAGCTGTCTGGGCTACGATTTGAATTTCAAAAATCTTCACTTTGTCAAAAATCGTCTGTGCCTGCTGCAATACCTGTGCAGCAAGTTGTTCCATACTCTCAAAGTCACCACTTAAATAACTGGCTTCGGCAGCTGCTACATACAAATTGAGGGCTAATTCATATTGTGTTTGCCAGCAGTCGGACTCTAAAAGAGCGATCGCAATTTGGAAATATCCGGTGGCTGCGTTATAAGCAGTGGCAGTTTTAGCTTTTATTCCTGCTTGAAAGTTTAATTGGGCTAGGGTTTGGCGCTCATCTGCTTGACTGATTAGTCCTAGTCCTTGATTCAGATGCCCAACAATATCAAACAGTCTTTCTTCTTGCTCATTCTCTAACAATTGTTGCTGGAGTAAGCGTCCAATTTGTAGATGAGTGGCTTGTTTTTGGTCAGCAGGAATCAGGGAATAAGCCGCTTGCTGTACTCGGTCATGTATAAATTTGTAATTAACAGTTTGTTGATTTTCTGAAGTAGATGTTTGAGTTTCTTGTCCGACATAAAACTTATAAACATCACCAATTGGTACAATCAAACCTTCTTGTATTGCTTTCCATAAACAGGCTGCTGTTTCGATTTCCGATTGTGATGAAACAATTGCCAAAGTTGTTAAATCAAAAGAATTGCCAATACAAGCAGCTAACTTCAATATATCTTGTGTTGATGGTGGCAGTTTACGTAATTGCAAACTCATAAAAGCCACAACATCATCTGTAACCACTTGCATTGTTACTTGGGAAAGATCGCATTGCCAACAGCCCAATTCAAAATTTAATTGAATTAGTCCATCTTGATGCAATACTTTGAGAAATTGGGTTATATAAAATGGATTCCCTTGAGTTTTTTGAGCGATTAATCTAGAAAGATTCCATGCCAAATTTTCTGGACATTTGAGTGTGTCAGCCACTAATTTATTTACTTGCACATTACTTAATGGTGCTAAGGTAATTGTGATAATTGTGGCTTGTGTCTTTTGAATTTCACTCAATGTCATCAATAATGGATGTCCAAGATTGACTTCGTTATCACGATATGCACCAATAATAAAAAGATGACCAGTATCGGCTATTAATAGCTGCATTAACTTTAATGATGCAGAATCAGCCCATTGCAAATCATCTAAAAACATCACTAGGGGATGTTCTTTGCTTGTAAAGACTTGGGTAAATTTTTGAAATAATAGATTAAAGCGATTTTGTGCTGCTGTTCCTGATAGTTCTGTAGCTGGTGGTTGTTGACCAATAATTTTTTCTAATTCGGGAATCACTTCAATAATTACTTGTCCATTTTCCCCAACAGCCTCTAATATTTTATGTTTCCATTGCTGAATTTGAACATCGCTTTCGCTCAATAATTTCCCTATTAAATCTCGGAAAGATTGCACAAAGGCACTAAAGGGAATATTGCGATTAAATTGGTCATATTTACCTTTGATAAAATAGCCACGTTGTCTGATAATTGGTTTATGTACTTCGTTAACAACTGCTGTTTTACCAATTCCAGAAAATCCAGCTACCAGGATAATTTCTGTTGCGCCCTGGCTGACTCTATCAAATGCTTCTAGTAGGGTGTTTACTTCTGCGGCTCTACCATACAGTTTATCGGGAATAATGAAGCGATCGCACACATCCTTTTGTCCAATCTCAAAACTTGGAATTTCACCAGTTTCTTTTAGCTGAATTAAACATTTTTCTAAATCAAATTTCAAACCCAATGCACTCTGATACCTATCTTCAGCATTTTTCGCCATCAACTTGCTGACAATTTCTGAAAGTACTGATGGAATTTGGGAATTGCTTTCTGTGATTAAAGGTGATGTTTTGGCAATATGACAATGTACCAATTCCATCGCATCTTGAGACTGGAATGGTAACTCACCTGTGAGTAATTCATAAAAAGTCACACCCAAGGAATAAAAATCTGTGCGATAGTCAATCCCCCGATTCATTCTTCCGGTTTGTTCAGGAGAAATATAAGCAAGTGTTCCTTCTAATACGTTGGGATTGACTAAGGTTTGGGTTTCTCGTGGTAAGAGCGATGCAATACTAAAGTCAATTAATTTAACTTGTTTAGTGTCGGGGTTAATTAATATATTGCTAGGTTTAATATCTTTATGAATAATGCGCTCATGATAGAGTAAATCTAAAATGTTGCAGAGTGCGATCGCTATTACTAAAAATTCTTCTAGAGATGTGACACCCGGATTTTTACTGAAATAATCCTTGAGGGAAATACCCCCAAAGTCTTCCATGACTAACATATAGCCATTTTGGAATGATTCGAGGCTATATGTTTGAATAATTAGAGGTGAGTTGAGATTTTTGCCGATGGTGTATTGATTGCGAAATAATAAAAGTTCGCTAAAGCTGGGATAAGGATTTTTCAGTAGTTTTATCACTACTGGTACTGAGTCCCTTTCTCTGACTGCGCGATAAACCAGTGTGCGGGAGCCATTATAGAGTTGTTCGCTGATGCTATATCCAGGAATTTTCACAGGAGTATCAATCATAATCCCTAAATCTTCACAATGTCTTGATTTAGTATTCCCAAACGATCAACTGCACTCTATAGTGACGTAAAAATTTACACTGGTAGTTGAATGATAAATTCTGTTCCTTCTCCCAGAATAGAATTGACTGTGATTTTACCGCAGTGTTTTTCTTCGACAATTTGCCGGGCGCTCGCTAATCCTAAGCCCGTACCTTTACCGACTCCCTTAGTAGTAAATAAATGGTCAAATATTTTTGATTTGACTGCTTCACTTATCCCTTTACCATTATCAGTAATGGCAATTTGCACGAGATTATCTATTATGGAAGTGCTAATAGTAATACGGTTGGGATTGGCTTGAATATCTTCAAAACTTCGTCCAATATTCGACTCTTCTAAAGCATGAATAGCATTAGCAAGAATATTCATAAATACCTGATTCAATTGTCCGGAAAAACATTCAACTTGCGGTAAATTGCTGTAGTTTGTGACAACTTCAATCGCCGGACGTTGTTCATTTGCCTTGAGACGATGTTTGAGAATGAGAATAGTGCTATCAATACCTTCGTGGATATTAAACAAGACTTTGTAATCGCGATCGCCACGAGAAAAAGTACGTAAACTAGTGCTGATATTTTTCAGCCTTTTGCTGTAATGGGGACAAGTAATTGGGGATAGCGTTTTTCTAAATCGGCAACTTTGGCTTTTGCACCCCATTTGGCGTAACAATAGTAAGCTTCTTGCATATAGCCGGCGGCAACTTTGGCTTTACCCCAGTCAAGATAAAATTTAGCTGCCAGTTCGTTAGCTAAGGCTTCTTCTTGGATATAGCCGTTGGCTTTAGCAAGCGAAATAGCGCGATCGTAATAATCCCCTGCTTCATAATTCTTGCCTAATACTCGGTATTTTTCTGCCTCTACCAAATCCACCTTATGCTGGTAATTGATATGTGCATGATGTGCCCATTGCTGTAAAAGAGTTTGGTTTTCTGTAACACTCTGCAATGCTGCTGATGTTGCATCTAACTGTGGATTCAATGGTGCCAAAGTCAGCAGCGAATCATAAAGATAAAATACTGGTTCGGTGACTAATCCCGCACCAGCCATAAAATAGCGCCTGACTTTAATAGCATGATTTTTCGCAGGCTCAATTTCTCCAAATAAGAAACAAAGCATTAATTTATATAAATGGAAAATATACAATCCATATCCATCATTGGCAGACTGTAGCTGTTGGAGAAATTCTGTTTCTTCAAGGGCTTTTCCAGACAAAAATGTGGTATGTTCTCCAACACCCAGCAGATTTAAAACTGGTTGCCAATAAATCCGACAATAATTTGCGGTTGTCAATTGATTTATTTGCATCAAACTATGGCAGTAGGCGTTGATATCCTGCTCTAAGGTAGCCAAGGATTCACTGCACCAAAAAGAATTGAGACAAAAACTGTGTCCATTGTACCCAGCAAGTGCTAGGTTGCCAAATTCTAAGGCACTGGTGTAACCCTCTTGCAACAGGGGTAGTGTTTCTTGAATGTGAGATTTGCGGTGTACAATAAACAACCCCAAAATCATCAAAACATCTGTTTTACTTGCTTTGGCATCGAGTTTTGAGATAATCTGGAGTGCCAGAGAACCAAACTGCGTTCCTGTATCTATGACTTGGAAGAAATTGCAGAGAATATTGCCATAGTTCGCATAGCCGAAAGTAGAAATCGATGTGTTACCGTACTGAATCGAGAGTTTAACGGACAAAGTATTCAGCAATGAGTACAACAGTGAGCCAGTGAAGTAAGCTGCTGGGCTGATGATATTGGCAATCTTCAGAATAGCGAGTTTTTCGGCATTTCGCATCTGTGGCAAGTTAACTAAATCGGCAATTTGCCTATTTCCAATAAGTTCCTGAATCTCTTGGATTTCTTGTTGCAGGTCTGATGGTGTGGGTGTTTCAGGAAAAGTAACACCAAGCTGTTGTAAGACTGGTTGAGCAAGTGCGATCGCACAAGTCAATTTACTTTGAAAAATCTGAGATTGAATTCTAATGCAATAAACATTAACCTTTTCTAATAAAGAATGTGCCTGTTCAATGACAGTATCAATAAACTGTTCCATCGCCTCAAAATTACCATTTAGCAGTGCTACTTCTGCCGCTAATTCATGCAAGGCGAGGGTCATTTCATACTGCTGCTGCCAAGTATTTTGTCCTAGTAAAGACAATCCTACTGTGGCATATTCACGTGCTGCTTGATAAGCGGTGGAATTTTTGGCTTTGCGAGATGCAATCAGATTCAGTTGTGCTAGTTCATCGCGTTGAGTTTGTTCGCTAATTAAAGCTGTGCCGTAATTTAATTGGTTGACGATTTCAAAAATCCGGTCTTCTCTTGCTTGTGCAGAAATCTGTTTTAGCAGCAGTTGTCCAATTTGGTAGTGAGTCGTCTGTTTTTGGTCATCAGGAATCAGAGAATAAGCTGCTTGCTGTACTCGGTCATGTAAGAATTTGTATGTAACAATCAGTTGATTTTCCGATGTACGTGCTTGATTTTCTTGCCCGACATAAAACTTATAGATATCACCAATTGGTAAAATCAACCCTTCTTGCAAAGCTTTCCATAAAGCCGCTGCTGTCTCAATTTCTGATTGCTGCGAAACAATTGCCAAAGTTGCTAAATCAAAAGAGTTACCAATACAAGCAGCTAACTGCAAGACATCTTGTGTTGAGTGCGGTAATTTTTGCAGTTGCCAACTCATAAAAGTTACAACGTCATCTGTAACTGCTTGAGCCGTCACTTCTGATAAATTGCATTGCCAACAGCCGATTTCAAAGTCAAATTGAATTAATCCATCTTGATGTAATGCTTTGAGAAATTGTGTGGCAAAAAATGGATTTCCTTTAGTTTTTTGATAAATCAATACAGAAAGATGCCACGCCACATCTTCTGAACATTTGAGTGTGTCAGCCACTAATTTATTTACTTGTACTTGACTCAATGGTGCTAAAGTAATCGTATTAATCTTTGCTTGTGATTTAGTGATTTCATTTAAAGTCAACATCAATGGATGTGTTGGATTAACTTCGTTATCACGGTACGCACCAATGATGAAAAGATGACTTGTATCAGCCATTAATAGCTGCATTAACTTCAGCGATGCCGAATCTGCCCATTGCAAGTCATCTAAAAATACTACTAAGGGATGTGATTCACTGGTAAAGACTTGGGTAAATTTTTGGAATAATAAATTAAAGCGATTTTCTGCTGCTGTTCCTGATAACTCTATTGCTGGTGGTTGTTCGCCAATAATTCTTGAAAGTTCGGGAATTACTTCAATAATGACTTGCCCATTTTCGCCAACAGCCTCTAATATTTTATTTTTCCATTGGTGAATTTGGACATCACTTTCTGTTAATAATTGCTCCATCAAATCCCGGAATGCTTGTACAAAAGCACTGAAGGGAATGTTGCGCCCAAATTGGTCATATTTGCCTTTGATAAAATAGCCGCGTTGTCTGACAATTGGTTTATGCACTTCATTGACAACCGCAGTTTTACCAATTCCAGAAAACCCAGCAACGAGCATCATTTCAGTTGCACCAAAACTTACTCTATCAAATGCTTGCAGCAGAGTTTGAACTTCAGCTTTTCGTCCATAGATTTTATCAGGAATCAGGAAGCGATCGCACACATCCCTTGTTGCTATTTCAAAACTCTCAATCTTACCAGTTTTTTGCAGTTGTGCTAAACAATTTTCCAAATCGTATTTCAATCCCAATGCACTTTGATATCTATCTTCAGCATTTTTCGCCATTAATTTGCTGAGAATTCTAGAAATGACCACAGGAATTTCGGAATTAATCTCATGTACTAATGGTGCTGTTTGAGCCAGGTGACAATGCACTAATTCCATTGGGTCATTTGACGCAAAAGGTAGTTCTTTTGTGAGTAATTCATAAAAAGTGACACCCAGGGAATAGAAGTCTGTACGATAATCAATACCGCGATTCATTCTCCCTGTTTGTTCGGGAGAAATGTAAGCTAATGTCCCTTCTAAAACATTGGGATTAACTAGAGTTTGTGTTTCTCGTGGTAATAAAGAGGCAATACTAAAGTCGATTAATTTAACTTGCTTGGTTGCGGGATTAATTAATATATTGGCGGGTTTAATATCTTTATGAATAATGCGCTCGCGGTAGAGTATATCTAATGTGTTGCAGAGTGCTACTGCTATTTGCAAAAATTCATGTAGAGATGTTACATAGTTAGCGAAATAATTTTTCAGAGAAATCCCGCCAAAGTCTTCCATTACTAACATATAGCCATTTTGGAAGGGTTCGAGGCTAAAAATTTGGATAATTAGAGGTGAGTTGAGATTTTTGGCGATAGTGTACTGGTTGCGAAACGACAAGAGTTCATGGAAACTAGGATAAGCATTTCTCAGCAGCTTAATCACTACAGGTTTTTGATCGGTTTCTCGATATCCTCGATAAACTCTTGTTCTCGAACCTTGGTAGAGTTCTTCGCTGACTTTATATCCAGAAATACTTACTGAAGTCATGATTTTATCACCATAATCTTGACAAATTCTGGTTTTAGTTTTCCCACAATGATGAAATAAATTCACAAATGCCAAGTGGTGTCAAACTTTATAAAACCTGTGCTTCGGTGCGAGAATCACGTTTATTCAAATTAAAAGCGATCGCCTGTATGATGTTAGAGCGATCGCTTTTAATCTTTGGGTAAAGTGATGCAGTGGATTGCTTGCAGGATTCACCATTTCCGCATTTTTGTTATGTCTTAGCACTGATGCAAAGCCGATCCCAATCTAAGATTACCCCAAGGAGGGTAGATGCAATCATGCCATTTGTGCTGTACTTTCAACTATTAGCCAGTAATAATTGCTGAAGTCACTTACTCTTGGGATGACTGATTGTTCAATGGGGTGCGCTATTGCTGAGATTGGCGCGTTTTATCAGAATTTAGCTGCTTTTTTATTTAACTTTTGAAAAGCAGTTGTGCCGAACAGAAAAAAGTGCTGAGTACTAAGTGCTAAATGCTGAGTAAAAATACTGCTCTTTTGTCTCCAGCCTCTAGTCCTTAGTCTCTAGTCTCTCTTTCATGAGTACTAGCTGATGTACCAGCTTTCAGCTATCAGCAGTCAGTGAAACAGTAAAAAGCTGACGGCTGAATGCTGAAAGCCTTTTAAGCCATTTGATTTTCAATCGCCCACCGCGCTAATTCAGTGCGGTTATGGAGATTGGTTTTGCCCAACATATTGGACACATGACTTTCAACAGTACGCTGACTAACATTTAATTCTTCAGCAATTTCTCGGTTCGCTAAACCCCTAGCTACAAACTGTACTACTTTCAGTTCAGTCGGAGTTAGCTGCACATCAAAAGGAACTTGAATCCGAGAACCGTTTTCCCCGCCTTTGGCTTGGTGTTCCTTCCAACGGATAGTTTGCTTCAGCGAAGATTCTACTTGTGCTACGAGTTCTTCTGGCTCAAAAGGCTTGACCATATATACGTCAGCGCCTTTATTTAAACCTTTCACTCGGTCTGCACTTTGTCCCTTGGCTGATAGGAATAAAACAGGAATCCAACTAGTGCGTTCGTTTTGCCGGACTTGTTCCACAAAAGTGTAACCGTCCATTTCCGGCATCATTACGTCACAGATGATCATATCTGGAACGTCATGCTCTAGAATTTCCAGAGCTTCGCGTCCATTTTCAGCAGTGACGACTTCATATCCTCGAAATTCCAAGTAATCCTTTACCAGCAAGATGAGGTTAGGGTCGTCATCAATTAGTAGAAGGCGTTTGTGATCTTTCATGCTGGGCTCTTTCATAGCAGTGGCACTTGTCGCGCTTCGATCCATCAAGGTCTTGAATGGTTATCCTTAATAATGGTGGATTTATCGAGATGTTGTCTTTTTTCCCACTTAACTTGCCTTTGCGTCCTCGAAGTCTCAAAAGCGGTTCTCACCTTATTTAAGACCACTAGCTCATTGGCAAAAGTCCGGTAAGGATACGTAGAGCAGTAGTAATTATAATGCGCTATTATATATCGCTTTGAAAGGTACGGGTGAAAAAACACTGATTGAATAATAATCATCTGCCATTCACTAGTAAGTATTGGCTTGCGATGACCCCAGCTTTATAACAACCTGCACTTTCATCAGCTTACTGCTTTACTATATCCTGCGGATGTGAAGCCTTATCAGATGTTAACAAGCAAGTAGGGGAATTTCCGGCAAAGATGGGTTAAAAATGCAAATTCTTCTACCACCATTATGCCGATCAAGTATGTTTGGATGATCCTCTCAGTAACTTGCAAATTTGCTTGGCGATACCAGACACCACCATCCGAGCAGAAAACCATTATCTGTCTAGAACAACAAAGTGGCAAGCAATTGTCTTGAATTGTCAAGATGCAGGGGGGTAAACTTTTATAGCTTTTAACCAAGTTTAAGTTCTTGATTAGCTGATTTAAGCTTTCCCAAAACTACCAACTAACTTGCTGTTAACCATAGTTAGCAACTGTGTGGTCAGCATACATAAAAATATGTCGCTGATTTTTGGCAATTCCTAAAATTTTTACACAATTACTTAAGGTTTTCTTGTGGTCTACATATTTAATGGTTTGGTTGATGTGATAGTTGTTGAATCTTGGTATTGTTACTCATTTGTGGCTCCCTGTTTACTGTTCTATAACAATTTCCAAGCTTTGCAAATAAAGTTGACCATATAAAAATATTCGTAACTTACGGATGGAAATCAGAAAATTAAACCTAATTAGGTACTAATACTTAAGTGAACTTCCGATTACTGAAGGTTGGGGAGTGGGGAGTAGGGAGTGGGTAAAAGAGGGGTTTAGGGGTGTAGGGAAGAGAAAAAAGCAAGACAGAAGTGTATTACGTCTGCCTTCTGCCTCCTGCCTTCTGCCTTCTTCCCAGAGTTCGGAAACCCGTACATCACAAAATGTTGCCATTGCAGGCTTTCCTTCGGTAAATTAGCACTCAGGAGTTGAGAGTGCTAACTCTGGAGAAATTTTTATGGCAGCTGTATCTTTAAGCGTATCTACAGTTAAACCTTTAGGCGATCGCGTTTTTGTCAAAGTAAGCGCATCAGAAGAAAAGACCGCTGGTGGTCTATATTTGCCTGACACCGCCAAAGAAAAGCCCCAAGTAGGGGAAGTTGTTGCTCTTGGTGCTGGCAAACGTAACGATGACGGTAGCCGTCAAGAATTAGAAGTCAAAGTTGGAGACAAAGTATTGTACTCCAAGTACGCTGGCACCGACGTGAAACTCGGCACCGACGAATATGTGCTGTTGTCTGAAAAAGACATTCTAGCAATCGTTGCCTAGTCAAATCTGACAGAAAACTGACAACTGAGTAACTAAAAGCTAAACAACTATGGCAAAGCGCATTATTTACAACGAAAACGCACGTCGCGCCCTAGAGCGAGGCATGGACATCTTAGCTGAGGCTGTAGCTGTAACCCTCGGCCCCAAAGGTCGTAACGTAGTTCTAGAGAAGAAATTTGGCGCACCGCAAATCGTGAATGACGGTGTGACTATCGCTAAAGAAATTGAATTAGAAGACCACGTTGAAAACACTGGCGTATCTTTGATTCGTCAAGCTGCTTCTAAAACCAACGACGCTGCGGGTGATGGTACCACAACCGCGACCGTATTGGCTCATGCGATCGTTAAAGAAGGCTTGCGGAACGTAGCAGCTGGCGCTAACGCCATCCTGCTGAAGCGCGGTATTGATAAAGCTACCAACTTCTTGGTAGATAAAATTGCTGAACACGCTCGTCCTGTAGAAGATTCCAAAGCTATTGCTCAAGTTGGTTCTATCTCTGCCGGTAACGACGATGAAGTCGGTCAGATGATTGCCCAAGCAATGGATAAGGTGGGTAAAGAAGGTGTAATTTCCTTGGAAGAAGGAAAATCCATGACCACCGAATTGGAAATCACCGAAGGGATGCGCTTTGACAAAGGCTACATCTCTCCTTACTTCGCAACCGATCCTGAGCGGATGGAAGCAGTATTCGATGATCCTTTCATCCTGCTAACCGATAAGAAAATTGCTTTGGTACAAGATTTAGTACCCGTGCTTGAGCAAGTTGCACGTCAAGGCAAACCCTTGGTAATTATTGCTGAAGATATTGAAAAAGAAGCTTTAGCAACCTTGGTTGTTAACCGCCTGCGTGGTGTATTAAACGTAGCTGCTGTGAAAGCTCCTGGATTTGGCGATCGCCGCAAAGCTATGCTAGAAGACATCGCTATCCTCACCGGTGGTCAAGTTATCACCGAAGATGCTGGTCTGAAGCTAGAAAACACCAAGCTAGATGGTTTAGGTAAAGCTCGCCGCATCACCATCACCAAAGACAACACCACAGTTGTTGCTGAAGGTAACGAAGCTGGCGTTAAAGCTCGCATCGAACAAATTCGCCGTCAAATGGAAGAAACCGAATCTTCCTACGACAAAGAAAAATTACAAGAGCGTCTGGCTAAATTGGCTGGCGGTGTAGCTGTAGTCAAAGTTGGTGCAGCCACCGAAACCGAAATGAAAGACAAGAAACTGCGCCTAGAAGACGCTATCAACGCTACCAAAGCTGCGGTAGAAGAAGGTATCGTTCCTGGTGGTGGTACAACCCTCGCTCACCTCGCTCCTCAATTGGAAGAGTGGGCAAACGGCAAGCTCACAGGTGAAGAGTTGACTGGTGCTTTAATTGTCGCTCGTGCATTACCCGCACCTCTGAAGAGAATTGCTGAAAACGCAGGTCAGAATGGTGCTGTAATTGCTGAACGCGTTAAAGAGAAAGAATTCAACATTGGTTTCAACGCTGCAAGCAACGAATTTGTAGATATGTTAGCTGCTGGTATCGTTGACCCCGCTAAAGTAACCCGTTCTGCACTGCAAAACGCTGCTTCCATCGCGGGTATGGTGTTAACAACCGAGTGCATCGTTGTTGACAAACCAGAACCCAAAGATGCTGCACCTGCTGCTGGTGCTGGTATGGGTGGCGGTGACTTCGATTACTAATATTCTGTAGTCACATAAATAAAAAACAGCTGCTTCCCTCGTGGAGGCGGCTGTTTTTTTTATGTCAAGTTTTAGGTGCTTTAAACAATAAAATAACGAATTAATAATTTAAAAAAAATTGCTATTTAATAATATACTGGTCAAACTTTAACTCTAGTTTACTAAGAATGGAAGATTACCAAGCCGCTTTCATGCACCGTCACCTAGATACTGAAACACTATGTCAGTCTGGAAGAAAAGTAGCCGCTATGCACTTTGGAGGTGTAACTATTGAGTGTTTATTAAAAGCAATGATTTTTGCAACCTTACCAAAGGGTACAACTCAGGAATGGAAGACGGATTCTACTAATCCTGGGCATACTATTACCAATCCAGGACATAGTTACATAGAAGCATTAAATCGGCATAATCGACTTAAATCTAGAATTGCTAATTTTCCTGAAGTGCGAAAGTGGCTTGATGAAGTTGAAAATCCAAATAGTCAAAATTTTATAGATATGCGTTATTCTGGCCTTGAGCCTGATGATGAAAGTTATAAACGCTGGTTAAAAGCCTATCGAAGTCTCAAAGGATGGTTACAGAAGCAAACTACTCAACTTTAAAAAGGTGGTCAAATGCAGGAAAATTGGCAGATTTCGCTCAAGCAAGAACTTATCAACCAGTATGTGCGTAATTCACAAGAATGGGTTGATTTTAATATTTCTACATCAGGTTTATTAAATATAACTATTGTAAGTGATAGCTTTATTAATTTATCTATTTTTCAACGCAAAGAACAAATTTATAGCTTACTTAAATCACAAGTTCCTCGTTTATCTCCTGGATTTATTTCCTTATATACACCTCAAGAAGCAGATTCACTCAATCTTTCAGCACCACAGGCTTCTAATATAGCTTCACTACAAACTTGGCATGATTTAGCAATTCAAGCAGCAAATCCGCATAATCAACTTCAAATTCTCCAAAATGAACCTCAAATACCCAGAACAGTGACATTTTATTCTTTTAAAGGAGGAGTAGGTCGAACTACTGCATTAACTCATGTTGCGTCGATTTTGGCGATGCGTGGTCTTAAAGTAGTAGCAGTTGATTTAGATTTAGAAGCACCTGGTTTAAGTACAGCATTCAACCTTAAACCACAACCTGAATATGGAATTGTTGACTATTTTTATGAGCGTTCCTATTTACCACAAGGAGTAGAACCAAGTATTTCAATTGCTGAAATATTTGGTGAAGTGAGGCTCTCTAATGCTACCGGAAGATTATTTGTTGTTCCTGCTGGTTCTCTTAATCTTGATTATGTTTCTAAGGTTGATGATCTTCATGCTACTACTATTATTGATGGGCAACATAGTCTTTGGTCAATTTTCAAAAATGAAATTTACGAACAACTAAAACCAGATATTCTGTTAATTGATTCAAGAACGGGAATCAATCAATGGGGAGCTTTATCATTAATTCAAGCAGCTGATGAAGCAATTATATTTCTCTTTCCTAATGAGCAAAATAAACAAGGAATAGAACTGTTAATACAATCACTTCAAGGTTTGAAGAAACTATCAATTAACTTTGTTTTTTCTTTAGTTCCTGATGTTACCCCTATTGGTTTATCTAAAGTAAAACAAATTTGGAAATCACTGCTCAACAAAATAAATACAGCAACAGATGAAAATTATGAAACAGATGAAGATGAGCAAGATTTAGATAATGTTCAACCTCCAATAGAAAAACTTTTAGTAATACCTTATCTTTTGCCAATTGCTTTAGCTGATAGTTATCCTGTACAAGGTACACAAGATTACTATACAAAAATTGCTAATTTAATTGATGAAAAAACTGACGAACTTAAACGCAGTAATGTTTTAAATACAATAGATCAGCGATGGAAAATTATTGAAAGTCTGCATTTTCCTGAAGTCAATGCTGCTGATCAAAGACAAGATTTAAACCTACTATTTCAGCGTACTACTGATTTTGAAAGATTTTTAGATGATACAACCTGCCTAATTAGAGGGAGAAAAGGTACAGGTAAAACCGCCCTTTATTGGCTTTTTTTACAACACAAAAGTGTTGCTCAGAAACTAGCTCACGGGCGTTTGGACAAAACTATCTTTTTGTCAGCACATGGTAGATTCCAAAAAAAGTCGCCCATCTCGTGATGAATTCCAGATTATCCATCAAAATTTGCAGCAAAATAGTGGCACATGGGAAGCTTTTTGGAGAGCCTATTTACTGCTTAGATGTCATCAGGAAAATTTATTTACTTTTCCTAAAGGTAAGAAAGGTACAAAGTTTAGTGACCTGAAAAAAATTATTAATAATTTACCTACAGAAAGATGGCAGTCTGAATCCACTCAAGCTCTGGTATTATTGTCTATTAACTCTGAACTCAGGCTTATAGTTAAAGATGCCATAGATATTCATCTGAATGAAGCAGCCAAAAGTAATTCTCAAAAAATGTGGTTTCTTTACGATGATTTAGATGAAGATTTTCCTGAAGTAGGCGGAGTAAGGCAACAAGCACTCACTGGCTTATTTCAATTAGTTCAATCTTGTGATGCTAATAGGTTAACAGAAATTAGATTTAAAATCTTCTTAAGAGAAGATATATGGAATCGTTTAAGTTTCGACAATAAAAGTCATTTTACTGGACGAGATATTATCTTACAGTGGACTATGATTGACTTTCTTCGATTAGCACTTCGTCAAGCAATACAATCTGAAGATTTCAAGAATTTGGTTGACAGAATATCGCCTGTTGCTTTTGAAAGTATTGATCAAGCTACTGAAGAGGCGATTGATAAAGCTTTAGAAATACTTTGGGGAAGTCGTCGCCGAGGTGGAAACAGAGCTAAAAATGTATCTCGATGGGTATATGAGCGATTAACAGACTCAAGTGGTACTACTTTTCCTCGAAGTTTAAGTATATTACTTAAAGGGGCAAAGGAACATGAACTAACCTATAAGGGACAATCATCAAGCAAATTTCGTACAGACCGCCTACTTCAAGGAAAATCCTTAGAATATGGTTTGAAAAAAGCATCTGAAAAGCGGTGTGAAGAAATTAAAGAGGAATATCCTGACTTGACTAAGTTTTTTGATTCCTTGAAGGGGAAATTAGCCTTCTTATCTAAAGAACAGTTACAAACAGTATGGAAAGAATCAGCTCATGATATAGCAGATTTTGAAGAATTTGCGTCTTTTCTAAGTGAAATTGGCATTATTGAATGGCGAGAAAAAGAGAAACGCTATAAAGTTGCTGATATCTATGTATATGGTTTTGAAATGATTCGCCAAGGTGCTGTATAAAGATATTTTTTAGAGAAATTCAAGTCGCTACAATCTCGGATAGAGAAGAACGACAAAATATTGCTGGTTGCGTAGAAATTTTGGCGGGTTTGCGGTTTGAAAAAGATTTGATTCGTCAATTATTACGGGAAGATATCATGAAAGATTCTGTAATTTATCAAGATATTGTTCAGAAGGAAGCATTTAAACTAATTAGCCGTCAGCTAAAACGCCGTTTTGGAGATATCAATACACCATTACTGGAGAGGGTTCGTAATTTATCGGCTGAACAATTAGAAGAATTAGGAGAGGCTTTATTAGATTTTTCGGAAGTTGCTGATTTGGAAGTTTGGTTAAATCAGCAAAATTAGTTTGCATAAATATATGAAAACAGCTACTTTTTGAAGGTGGCTGTTTTTTATTGGAACCGCATAGACGCAAAGGATAGGGAGTAGAAAGTAAAGTTACACTTAAAGCTAATTTTGCTATGAGTGTTTACGTCTTATGTCAGGGTTAATAGATGCTTTAGATAGGATTCTAAATTAGTTACAGCAGCATAAAGCATTGTCCGCATCTGCTCTACAATCCGGGCTTTCTTATGAGGAGATTGAAGAAAAAGTACGAGATTTACCGTTTCGCTTAACGAAAGAAGTTTACGAATCATTCTTTATTTGATAAATCAAAGCTGAAATTCAACTTATAACAAAAAGTTCATCAAGTTTGGTTTTTAACTCTGGAGATACCATTAGAGGATTATAAATTTCTCCCTGATAAGGTTGCCAAATATAACCAGAGCTAAATTGTCTGAAAATAGGTAATGTTGCTACTTCCTGTTCAATTATTTGCGATAAAACTAATCCAGGAATAGATAAATTAGGCAAGTCTTCAATTAATTCACTATATGTTCTAAATTCATCAACTTCTACACCCACTAAAGCATAACGAAATGGAGGAGCAAGGCGTAGTTTTTGGTAAAGTAAAATACCTAACTCTGTCATTAAATAAGCACTTTCTGGGCTATTGATTCCTACTTCACTAATATTATTTGGGTAAACCCGACACCACCAATTGCTTTCTATATCTTGAAAGGTGTCTACGTGACATAGGCATGAACTACCATTTGAGAGTATAAATATTTGCCCTATAAAATGTTGAGCAAATTTATGAGCAGTGCTTTCATCAGAACCACATTCTGCTGATAAACTAAATATCCATGCCATGTTTTTAGCTTCCTATTTTCATAGTTTTAATCTACTCTCTGCCAATAGTTTTTGGTGTTTGCTAATGATAATTCGTACCTTTCTAAAGACATTGTAACTCTCGGTACAATGCTAACGTGGGTTGGACTATCTTGAATAGCTTGTAAGTCTCCAGTGATATTACTATCATCAATTTGCCACAGAGAATCTTTTCCAGTTCCACCAAATTGAGGGGGTTTACGAAAAGCTGGTAAAGCTTCAATGGATAAAGAAACAGACATTCCCTTTGTATCTTTGATAGCGACAGTAACAAGCTCTCCTTTAACCTCACGTTCTGACTCTGCTAACAAATAGCCTTGCTCATCAAGATAACCTATAGGCATTTGCTCAATGTTTATATCAATGCCTGGTCTAATTCCTAATAGTCTTGCACTTCGACCTATTTTGGGTTTGCCATTTTGCGCCATCATCCCACGATAGTAGAGTTTTACCATACATAAAATAATGCAAAATTTAAAGATAATCAGTATGCGTTTCATAGAGATACTTTTCACAAAAAATTATGAGCGAAATTATGAATAAAAAAATAATCGGTGCAGGTTTGCTACACCGATCGCATTACTTGTGCATGATTTAATTGTGATTGAACCAGACATTTCCCTCACGCTAATGCTGAAGCTTGGGGTTTGGCAAAAATCATGCGTCCGGCTGAGGTTTGCAAGGCGCTGGTGACGACTACGCGCAGTTCACCCCCTACATAACCGCTACCTTCTTCAACGACAACCATTGTGCCGTCATCTAAATAGCCAATACCTTGACTTGGTTCTTTGCCTTCTTTGAGAATTTTGAGGTCGAGGTTATCGCCTGGTAAATAAGTCGGACGGACGGCGTTAACTAAATCGTTGACGTTTAATACAGGTACTTTCTGTACGCTGGCTACTTTCGACAAGTTGTAGTCGTTGGTTAGCAATGTCGCGTTGATTTCTTGGGCAAAGCGGACTAATTTCGCGTCTACGGTGGCAATATCATCGTAGTCGATGGGGTTAATTAAAATGCGTTCTGGGTAAGCTTCTTTAATCCGGTTCAGAATCTCTAAACCGCGTCTTCCTCGCACCCGCTTTTGGTCTTTACTGGCATCAGCTACTTGCTGCAATTCCTGTAAAACAAATTGTGGCACGATGATTGGCCCTTCTAAAAACCCTGTTTCTAGTAGTGCTTCAATACGACCATCAATTATACAGCTAGTATCTAAAACTTTGGTATTGGCAGGCTTTAATGTACCTTCTGCTACCATTGTTTCCACAGTATTCGGATTAATTAATCGCAGTAATCCTCGCCCGTGGGTATCTGCCAAATTCATGCCAGTAACGGCTAAAATAATACTACCAACAACTGCCACCAAGGGTTTGATAAAACTAAAATCTGGCGGTATAGGTAGCAAAAATAACGGAGCCAGCATTAAGTTTGCCAGTAGTAAGCCAATGACTAATCCTATGGCACGCGTTAATATAACTTCCAGTGGCATTTCGCGGACTTGTGACTCTAGGCGACGATAAGTCGTCTGGAAACTCAGTCCAACTGCACCGCCAATAATAGCGGCAAAGACGGCAACTGTGAGGCGTAAAGCTTCTAGGTTGGTCACTCGATCTAGCGTGCCATCTGGTAGCAGATCGGTGCTGTAGAAACCTATGCCTGCTGCTGCCAAAATGAATGAGAGAATAATAATGGCATCAAGCATGGTTGTGTTGTTTTCCTGCAATTGTTTTACCCGATAAAATCAAATGTTTTTGATTTCATCGCTAAAAGCCAATAATGAATATTGACTTAGACTAAGGGCTGAAGCAGGGAATATCTGCAAATATTATAACTAAAGAGCTTTATTTTAATATTTTGCATGGTTTTGTTGTAAAACGATAAAAAACCATAAACAAACTTCTTATTTGGGCAATTTGTAATGCTTTGTTAAGTAATTATTGCTGGAAATGAACACAAAATTTGCTATTTCTAGCATTGTCAGTTCTGCTTATGTACATATTCCTTTTTGCAGACGACGGTGCTTTTATTGCGATTTCCCTGTGTCTGTCGTGGGCGATCGCTTGCGGGGTGAAACATCTGGTACAATCTCCCATTACGTAGAGGTGTTATGTCAAGAAATTGCCAATACGCCTAGTTTTGGTCAATCTTTGCAGACAATTTTTTTTTGGTGGTGGTACTCCTTCACTGCTATCAACTAAGCAGTTAGCACAAATACTAGAAGCTTTAGAACAACGTTTTGGAATTGCGCCGCAAGTCGAAATTTCAATGGAAGTAGATCCAGGTACATTTGATTTAGCGCATATCTCTGGCTATCAGAGTTTGGGTGTAAATCGGGTGAGTTTGGGTGTACAAGCCTTTCAAGAAGAATTGTTAAAAGTAGCTGGGCGATCGCATTCAGTTAAAGATATCTTTGCAGCTATCGAATTAATTCACAAAGTCGAGATTCCCGAATTTAGTTTAGATTTAATTTCTGGGTTGCCACATCAGTCTTTAGATCAATGGTCTGATTCTTTAGCAAAAGCAGTATCTACCAACCCGACGCATATATCTATCTATGATTTAACCATTGAACCAGGTACAGCTTTTAATCGCTACTACAAACCAGGAGATCATCCTCTACCAACAGATGAAACCACAGTCAAAATGTACCAAATGGGACAGCAAGTATTGACTGGTGCAGGTTATGAACATTATGAAATTTCTAATTATGCCCGACCTGGACACCAGTGTCAGCATAATCGAGTTTATTGGGAAAACCGCCATTATTATGGCTTTGGGATGGGCGCAGCAAGTTACACAGCAAAAAAAACGCTTCACACGCCCCCGCAAAACTCAGGAATATTATCAATGGGTGCAAGCTGGTTGCACAATTGACTGTGAAGTAACTCCACCAGCCGAAGTATTGTTAGAAACTTTAATGTTGGGGTTGCGCTTGGCTGAAGGTGTGAGTGTTTCTCGCTTACAAGCAGAGTTTGGCAAAGAGAAAATAGGGGAAATTTATCAATGTTTGCAACCTTACCTTGAGAAAGGTTGGGTAAAAGTTACAGAAGGAAGGTTGCAATTAACTGACCCAGAAGGATTTTTATTTTCTAATGTAATTTTGGCTGATTTATTTAATCAGTTGGGTTAATTATTTTTGTTGAAGTGAGAGATTAGGGACTAGAGGCTAGTTGGCTTATACCTGAAAAAGATAATAGGGAATAGTAGAAAATTCCCATTCCCTACTCCCTAATCCTCACTTCCTATCCTTCAGAGTAAGTGTCTTGATAAAATTGCAGACGACCTACGCCGAGAAATTGACCGATGGTTTGCTTTCCGGTGGGAAATCCTTTTACACCAAATAAATAGACACCATCATTAAAAGGATTACGGTAAGTCCGCAAACCAATGGTTACTGTTTGGTCTGGTGGTACAGGGTTAGCAAAGGTGACTGTAAAATTTTGTTTGTCATTGCTAACCACAGATTTGACTGCTAAATTTTTGCCTTGGCGATCGCGTGTACCCACAAACGCAACGGTATCATTAGGATTAAATTCAATTCTTTCTGTACCTAAGACTTGAGTAAAAGTCACCTGTTGCAATGATTCTCCGGCAGCAGTTGGTATTTTGACTGTAAAGTAGTATGTTGTATCAGATACATTGGTTTCATTTTGTGGTGTACTAGCACTAACTAAACGTGGTGATTGAGTAAAGGCGATCGCACCATTGCCTAAAGTCACTGCATTCGCGGCAAACTGAGGTAAGGAACAAAGGCCTACACCAACAAACAGCGTGCTTAAAAAGCTGCTGATGTACTTCATAATTTTATTTTTGTCTAACTCGTTAACTCATTAAATGGGTTCTCTTACCCATACTTAACTCTCAGCAACTGTCTAGAAATTTGCTGAATAATTTCTATTTATTTCAAGATTTTTTCAGTATAGCAATTATTTTTTTTATGTTAGGAATAGCTAAAAATGAATAGTCCTTATTCAGGATTTTCACGGTTTATATGTCCCATAAGACAATAGTTTTATAGGTGTATAAATATGTATAAATCACGAAAATACCTCTATCTTAAGTGTGCTTTTATTCAGGAAATTTACTTCAAGCAATTACTATTGAATTGAGTGATAAACTAGAGTTTTTCGTTTCAAAGAACTAAAGAATTCACGGTAAGACTAAATCATCTGTGAACTAAGAGATCCCGGACTTCTTCAAGAAGTCCAGGAGCTGAGACGTAATACTACGGGGCTTACACGGTGATACGCAAAATCTAGGGTTGCAGTAAGGGTGTAGATGTTAAAAATCCTTACAACCATACTCAACAAATAACCTTCGTGCATAAGTCTTACCAGATACACAGACTCTTCACATTCTCATTTCTGCTTCTAATTTCAGCGTTCTGCCTGATTTGCCCATTTGCCACAGCCAACTTTCTCAATACAATCAGACTACGACGATACCCAGAAGGTCTTAAAATATTGTTAATTTCTGCTAAACCCCTCCACCTTAAATTTACAAGTATCACCCCAAAATTACTATGGCTATTGGCTACGTCGCGCTTGTACTTCATGCACACCTGCCCTTCGTTCGTCACCCAGAAAGTGACTATGTGCTGGAGGAAGAATGGCTTTATGAAGCCATTACCGAAACATATATTCCCTTACTAAAAGTCTTTGAAGGCTTAAAGCGAGACGGCATCGACTTTAAAATCACCATGAGTATGACACCACCTTTGGTGTCAATGCTACGTGATCCCCTACTGCAAGAACGCTATGATGCTCACTTAGCCAAATTAGAGGAACTTACAGAACTAGAAATTGAGCATAACGTTAACAATGGGCATATTCGTTATTTAGCAGAACACTACGCCACCGAGTTTAACGAAGCGCGGGAAATGTGGGAACGCTACAAAGGTGATTTGGTAACTGCTTTTAAGCAATTCCAAGATAGCAATAACTTAGAAATTATCACTTGTGGCGCGACTCACGGCTACTTGCCATTGATGAAAATGTATCCCCAAGCTGTATGGGCGCAAATTCAAGTAGCCTGTGAACACTACGAACAAACCTTTGGTCGTCCGCCTAAAGGTATTTGGTTGCCAGAATGCGCTTACTATGAAGGGCTGGAGAGGATGCTGGCTGATGCTGGGTTGCGTTACTTCCTCACCGATGGTCATGGTATTCTCTACGCCCGTCCCCGTCCGCGTTTTGGTAGCTATGCGCCGATTTTTACCGAAACAGGGGTAGCAGCTTTTGGTAGAGACCATGAGTCTTCACAACAGGTATGGTCTTCGGAAGTGGGCTATCCTGGCGCAGCCGAATATCGAGAATTTTACAAAGATTTGGGCTGGGAAGCAGAGTATGAGTACATCAAACCCTATATCATGCCCAATGGTCAGCGCAAAAATACGGGGATTAAATACCATAAAATTACCGGACGCGGTTTAGGGTTATCAGATAAGGCACTGTATGATCCTTACTGGGCAAGAGAAAAAGCCGCAGAACACGCTGCTAACTTTATGTATAACCGCGAACGGCAGGCTGAACATCTTTACGGGATTATGCAGCGTCCACCGATTATTGTTTCGCCCTACGATGCTGAGTTATTCGGACATTGGTGGTATGAAGGCCCTTGGTTTATTGACTATTTATTCCGTAAGTCATGGTACGACCAAGGTACATATAAAATGACTCACTTGGCAGATTATCTCAGAGCAGAACCCAGCCAGCAAGTTTGCCGTCCTTCTCAGTCGAGTTGGGGTTACAAAGGTTTCCATGAATATTGGTTAAATGAGACAAATGCTTGGATTTATCCCCATCTGCACAAAGCCGCAGAACGGATGATTGAAATCTCGAAGTTGGAACCTGCTGATGAGTTGCAATGGCGGGCGCTAAACCAAGCAGCAAGAGAACTGTTATTAGCACAATCTTCTGACTGGGCATTTATTATGCGGACAGGGACAATGGTTCCTTATGCAGTCCGCCGGACGCGATCGCACCTGATGCGGTTTAATAAACTTTATGAAGATGTCAAAATCGGTAAAGTTGACAGTGGTTGGCTAGAAAAAATCGAAGTCATGGATAATATCTTCCCAGAAATTAACTATCGCGTTTATCGTCCTTTGTAAAGAGTGCTGAGTTGAAAGTGCTGAGTGCTGAGTATATGGAATTTACGAAGTGAGAAAGTGTTGATTACTCTTTTTCTTACTCAGCACTCAGCGAGAAGTTGCGTGCGCGGGTTCCCCGCTTTGAGCAAACTTTGATAATTCAGCACTGAGTAAGATGAATTAAATTCAAAAAATCATTTGAGGATGAATCAGTTTGTATCCTGCATCTTTGATTTTTTGATTCGATACTTTAGCATTATATGGGCGATTACTTTTCTGGGAAATATCCCATTGCACTGTAGGTAAATTGTGTTTCGCAAATAAAGTATCTAGCAATTCTTGGCTGGTTAAATGTGCATCATCGACCAAATTATAAATACCATGTAAGCGATGTTGACGGGCAAACTCAATTGATCCGACAATATCATCTAAATGAATCCAATTTGTGATATCTTCGCCATTACCTGGACGGGTTGTACCAGATGCACGGCTAAATATTTTAATTAGTTCTCGATTATTTCCATATATCCCGCCCAAGCGCAAAATGCAAACGCGCAATTTCTCACTAGTGGCTGAAAGTAAAAGTTTTTCTGTCTCGTGCAGAATTATGCCTGAAGTATGGGTTGGTTCTACTGGAGTATTTTCATCGACTGTAGCACCACTGCGATCGCCATATACAGAATAACTACCCGTGTAGATAATTTGACGAATATTAGGTAATTGCGGCAAAATTGCCACTAAAGTTTTCGCAGTTTCTAAATAAGTTTCTTCATATAAATTTGCGCCTTTTGCCCCCACACTCAACAAAACTACATCTTGATTTTGCAAAACTGATTGCATTGTTTCAGCATCGTTTCCTTTAGCAATGACAACTTTTTGTGCTACAGTTTGAAGTTCTGGAATGCGTTCGGGGGTAGTGGTGGTGGCGGTAACAATAAAAGTCATCTTGTGCTGCCAATATTTAGCCACTGCACAACCGACATAACCACAACCAATGATAGCAATATTCATAGACAAATTTTATTTTTTGATACTATCTTAATTTAAGACAATGCTCTTAATTAGAATACCAAATATCCCTCTTCTATCGCTCATTACAGAGTTAATGGAATCAGGCTTCAATATTGAATTGGTATTGGCTGATAGTTTATATGGTGAAAGTAGCCAATTCATTAGAAAATTGGATGAATATAACTTATGCTATGTGGTATCAATTAGAACTAATCATGGAGTCTGGTTGCCTTCATGGCAAAGCGTTAGAGCGAATAAGTGCTGTAAATTTACCAGAACATTTAGCAATCAAAAATCAGAAACTAGATACATTAGGGAAATAATTTATGGTAAAAAAAGAGCCATAACTTACTGGGAAATAACTACTGACCCAGAAACTATGCCGAAAAATTCTACCTCCTTCGTGATCACAAATTTGCAAGGGAAGTTGAAGAAGACTTTAGGCGACCTCTATGGATTAAGGACATGGGTAGAATATGGTTTTCGACAGTGTAAACAAGAATTGGGTTGGACAGATTGCCGTTTCACTAATTTCCAACATATTGAGAGATGGTGAGCCAGCGCGTTGCGGGGGTTACCCCCGTTGTAGTGACTGGCGAACCCGAAGGGTGGGAGATTATTTTTAGTGTTTATACAATGATTAGTTTAAATTCTCCAGTCTTCTTAGGCTTCAATCAATCTCGTCAAATTGAGACTAAAACACAAGAAAATAGTAATGTTGATTTTTCTAATCATCCACAATGGAATCATGAATCTGGATGGAAGAATACTTTAAATAATCTGCGTCTTATTATCCAAGCACTTTTACTATTTTGGTTGATTTATCCCTGGTTAAGTATTTTCCCCAATTCAGATTTGTTACTGGGATTCAATCATTTAATTGCTACAATGAATCAATTTAAACCCTGTTATGCTTCTGGATAATTTCTTTTCTGAACTACTTGCTTATTCCGGAAAGTGACAGAAGAGGGTTATCTACGTATATCCGATTATTTCGGATAAATTTCGGTTTTGCTGTGGCGAGCATCAGTTAATTTAAGCATCAAAAATCACAAATCACAAGCTTGGGAAGCATTTTCACCATCAAATTCTGCAAAACTGCATAATTCTAAATTACTAGGGTTACGTATCAATTCTTTAGCTAACAATAAACCAGCAATTGTCCAAGTTTGATATCTTCTAGCAGCCCTACCAATTAACATTCCTCTAGCACCATCATAATATTCTGGCCATTCATCTTCAAAAAGACGGGTTTGAGCTAGTTCAATCGCATTTTTTGCCATATTTATTCTGCCTGTTTTTTGAGATGCTGCTGTGAGAAACCACAACAAAACAGGCCAATTACCAGCATTATGATAAGACCAAGGAATATTTTTTGGGTCACAGCCAGTAAAAATTTTGTATTCTGCTTTTTCTAAGGCTGGAAAACAAATTTTCATCGGCATTGTGCCAATTAAATCTTCCCATTGTGCTTCAATCAGATTCATAATTGCTTGCGATTGCTGTTCACTAGCCAAAGAAGTCATAATTGACATCAAATTTCCTAAGGAAAAGAAACGAGTATCTAATTGTGAAGGCCCAACATTTCCTGCAAGATAACCACCATTTTTCGGCAACCAAGTTGCTAAATCAGCATAGGGAATTGAGTCAGGATATATATTGAATAAATTAGTTGCACTTTGTCCATATTCTTCAACTTTAAAACGATAAATAATATTTAAACGCTTAATATCTATCCAATAATGATAACGAATATGATTTTGCAACAGAGGTAAACGGTTATCAATCCCAATTACAATATCTTCATCACCCGCACAAATTAATAGCTGACGTGCTGCACGTAAGGCTGTATAAAATAAGGCTTGAATTTCTAAAGGATAACCATAAATTCCGAGACGACGGTGAATCATACAAGCGCCATCTGGAACTAATAGTGTTGGCGACATATCAAACCGAGTTGCTAAACAGAGTTCCATAATTAAGGCAATTCCTTCTTGAAACTCTGGTTGTAAAGCAAACTTTAAATCTTTTGTAGCCTTCACATAAGCGTGTAATATAATGATCCACCAGAGACAAGAATCAACAGGTGTGACTCTGGCGATCGCATGTTCACCAAAATCTGCTTCTAAATATTCTTTGTTATTATTTGATACAACTTTAAAGCTGGCTGGGATTAAACCTTTAGTTGGGGTATAAGCATCCAATAGTTGTTTTTTCGGCTGTAATTTTAATGTTTCTTCTAGAAAATTACGAACAATATCATATCTACCTTGAATGAGAAATAATAAGGCTGAAGCCGCAAAATCACGGATAAAACAATGGTCATAGTTTAGTGGAAATTCTAAGCTATCTTTAGCCGCTACAGTACCTATAGGACGACCTTGATAGTAAACAATTGCGTCTTCTAGTAATTGCCATGCTTGTTTTTCAATCTTGTCAACTATCACTAATTCCTTCCTTGACATTACAAAAACTTCCAGTCTATCTGGAATTTGCTAGTGAACAATACTCTGATTTAGCTATAAAAAAAGTTTTATCTTATGTTGTAATATTTACTGATGATGAGCATATTTTCATAACCAGTAATATTTGAATAAACTAAAATTACTGCTTTTATCTTTTCTTATATGATATCTTCTTGAAGCTATGAGTGATAAAAAATCAGTAAATAAAAAACCCTTTATTAGCTATAAAGGGTTTTTTATTTATTGTTAATTATGAACAGTTTTCTGACTTTATAAGCAGTATAATTACCTTCTTGAGAAGATAAATATTAAGAGCTAAAAGGGTCTACACTACCAATTTCAAACTCACAAGCTCTTGATACTAACTCTGGTGGTAACTTATCGAAACTTACTAGCGGTAAATGAGAAGCATCTGTAACTAATTCTTTCGCTAATAAAAAACCTGCAATTGTCCAAGTTTGATATTTTCTAGCTTGTTTACCAATTAATCTGCCTTTTTTACCATCGTAATATTCCGGCCATTCATCTTCAGCAATACGGGCTTCTGCAATTGCGATCGCTTTTTTTGCCAAACTGGTTCTATTAGTTTTAACGGCTGCCGCTGTTAACATCCACATCAACACAGGCCAGCTACCAGCATTATGATAAGACCAAGGTATGTTTTTGGGGTCACATCCAGTTACAATTCTGTACTCTTCATCTTCTATAGCTGGGAAACAGATTTTCATCGGCATATCTCCTACTAAATCGTCCCATCTTTCATCAATTAAAGTCATAATTGCTTGTGACTGTTCTTCTGTGGCTAAATCAGAAATTATCGCCATCAAGTTACCCAAGGCAAAAAAGCGAGTATCTAACTGCGATGGCCCGACATTACCTGCAAGATAACCACCTTTTCGAGGTAGCCATTTATCTAATTCGTAATAGGGAATCGAGTCTACATAAATGTTAAATAGATTCACCGCCGCTTTACCATATTCTTCACTTTTGAAGCGATAAATAGCATTTAAGCGATTAATATCTATCCAATAATGCTGGCGAATATGTCCACATAAAAGTGGTAAACGATTATCAATCGCCATCACAATATCTTGATTACCTTGGCAAACTAATAACTCCCGTGCTGCCCTGAGTGCTGTGTAGAATAAAACTTGTATTTCTAGAGGATGGCCATATATACCCATACGACGGTCAATCATACAAGCACCGTCTGGAACTAACAAAGTTGGGTACATATCAAAACGATTAGCCAAACAAATTTCCATAATCAACCGAATTCCATTTTGAAATTCTGGTTGATAAGCTATAGAAAAATCTTTTGTCGCTACAACATAAGCACGTAACAAAATAATCCACCACAGACAAGAATCAACAGGTGTGACTCTGGCGATCGCATGTTCCCCAAAATCTGCTTCTAAATATTCTTCACCGTTCTCAACAATAACTTTAAAGCTGGCTGGAATTAAACCTCTCCCTGGCTTATAAGCATCTAATTGCCTTTCTTTTGGTTGTAACTTTAAAGTTACTTCCAAAAAGTTACGCACAATATCTGTTCTACCTTTAGCTAGAAAAATTAGTGCTGAAGAGACAAAATCTCGAATAAAACACTGGTCATAATTGAGTGCTTCTACAGAATTATCATAAGCTGCGACTGTACCAATCGGTCGCCCTCGATAATAGAGAATAGATTTTTCTAGTGCTTCCCATGCTGATTTTTGTGCAATTTCATCTGTTACTAAATTCTCTATTTGCATTGCCAGGTAAACTCCTTACAGGGTGTATATTGGTGGTAAATGCTCCTGATATGCTGATTTTCCGCCATACTCATCATAACAAACAACCTTTAATAAACAGCAGAATAATTATCTTCTTAAAGTTGATTTGCTGATTTTAATTAACAGTTTTGGAGCGATTTTACAGTTTATTAATTTCCGATAATTTAATGATATATTTCAGTGAATTACTTTGATTTTTTCACCTTATTCAAAAATTCATACTAAAAATATTGAGACAAAATATAGCCTGATATTAATGACAGTTCTGTATTCTATCTAGAACCAGTTATATCAATCAAAATATATCTTGTAAGCTATTTAAAAGTTAAATAGTTACGGTAGAATTACGTATAATATTTTTGTTCTAGAAATTACAATTTTTATTTTCCCCTATAACTTAATAATTTATAACCTTTTTTAAGAATCTGCAAGATAAATTGCGATCAAAAATTCAGGTGTCAATAGCTCAAAAGAACGATAAACACCTGACTACAGTTAGATTTATCAGCTAAATAAGAACTATAAATTGAGAAAAAATACTCAATTTCCGGCAAAATTTATATCATAAAGCTAATAAAGTTGAATAACATCCCGGCCTTTTCACCATTGTCAGTTTTGAGTAACTTGTGAACAGAGATGCCATTTCGTCTAGCTCAAGTAAGCATTAAGTATATTTGCAGTTTTCTCTACTTTTCAGGAGCTTATGCTGTCTTCTTGATCACAAATTTTTTGTAGACTCATCATCATTTCGTTTACCAACACGAAACACGTCTACTAGTTGATGTTCATCGTCAATGGTGTAGAGAATTCTATATTCTCCAGTGTCAACGCTAAGGTTCACTCATTCATCTGTGCATCTGGCAACAATAGCATCTAAGGTTGTGAAGCAGTCGTTTTCATCCACAGCAGAGAATCTGATTATCAGCATACTCCCAGAGATGTCATCGATTACTTTCAAGAGCATTATTTTGTGAATAAGTAATACCACTTCGTAGATTAGGTGAAACGCAGTGGAATCCAAAAAATCACATTTTAAGTATTTTTGCAACAAGTCTACTGAAAGACATTCATGATTTGGTGTTGGGTTACGGCGCAACTTATAGATTTACCATCTTGTTGCCCATATCTTTTGTGCGCCTCTAATGCCACCTGCTTCAACTTGGGAAACCAAAGCAACACAGTGGCTCCCCAATCTACTCTCTTCACTCTTCTTCTGGGATAGGTAAATCTAAGGCTATTAACAAAGCCTGAGATAAATGAGCCATTACCGATTGCGAAACTGCACCTCTTAAACGCAAAAAGCGGGTTTTAGATAATACCCGCACTTGATCTGCCATTGCGATCGAATCTCGCTTGAGTCCGCCATCGGGTGCTAAAATTAACACCTGAGTAGGATAAACTCGCTTACCTGATTGATACGTAGTGCAGGGAACGGCTAAAACAACTGGACTCGACGAATTAATTGCATCACGACTGACAATAATTACTGGGCGAGTCCCTCCTTGCTCTGAACCTTCAGTTGATTCTAGGCGAGCATCATAGACCTCACCCCTTCTCATTACAAAGATTCCTCTAACAGAAAAGCCTCCCACTGAGCAGCAGCAAATTCAGTTTCGAGCTTGAGTACCTCTGCTTGGTAATCAGGATCGCAGGCCATTTCTGTTAAAGCAGCGTCAATGGCGGCTCTTTTTTGTGCTGCTAATTCTCGACGTATTGCTTGCACCATAAAATCATTACGACTTCTTGCTTTGCCTTCTAAAACTGCCTTGTCAGTTGCTTCTAAAAGTTCTCGTGGTATTGCTAGTGTAGTGCGAACGGATTCGGCTTTCATGTAGTGATGATTATTTTGATGTCTTCAGTGACGACTTCTATGATATCACTCTTAATCGCACTCCGACCCTTGGAGTTCTACCGAAGACCATGTAGCAACTAAAATTTTGCGCCCACAGTAGTACCGAATCAGTAATAGAAAAGACTTTTTGTCTCCGCAAAGGTATGTTCACATTACACATTGATTCACAAAATTTAGCCATAGCTAAAAGTCCAGATTCCATCGCTATCTTAGGCATCTGGACGAGAAATACACTTCTATGTACTACTTACGTAGGAAGAGTTATTTGTGGATGATAGTCAGTAATTCGGCAGAAAATAAAATTTTTTTTTGTGACTTTGCTTAACTCACAGCTTTTTTGAGTGAACCATCAGCATAAAGTTCAAGCGGTACCAATTCGATTTTGCCGTTAACTTTCACTTGAGAATAAACTACTTTCACTAACTGAGCATGATTTTCGTTGTAACGCAAAGACATAATCAAACCCCTTGGTTAAAAATTTGTTGGCTTCAAATTCTTGAATAGCTGCTATGTACTTAATTGGTTCTGGGTGAACTGTAATTTTTTTTTATGATGCTGATTCTATATTTAGCAAAGAAGTTTAAAATCTCAGTATAAAATAAGCCCAGTATTTATAAAGATTTCAACAAATCTCCATTTCCATTGAGAATTCATTTACAACTGTGTAACTAAATGGCTACTAACGCGAGATAATAAGTAGTCTCTACTACTCTTGGCTGTAAATCCCCGCGTCCATTACAAAACCGTTCTCTTCACAGCTATAGGTTGGAATTCTGCAAGCATCCCTTAATGAGTATGAAAACAGCTACCGAATTACAAACTCGACTGGAGCATTACTACCAGCAAATCAAGACTATTATCTTAGTGCGACAAAATCCAATTACTGGGTTGCTACCTGCGAGTACAGCCATTACGGCTCACGGTGATTATACAGATGCTTGGGTGAGAGACAATGTTTACAGCATCTTAGCGGTTTGGGGTTTGGCGCTGGCGTATCGCAAAGTGGATGAAGATAAAGGACGCACTTACGAACTAGAACACAGCGTGATTAAGCTAATGCGTGGGTTGCTGTTTGCGATGATGCGACAGGCGCATAAGGTTGAACGCTTTAAACATACTCAATCACCTTTAGATGGTTTACACGCTAAATACAACACTGCAACTGGCGATATTGTAGTCGGTGATGATGAGTGGGGACATTTGCAACTTGATGCCACCTCTATATTTATATTGATGCTGGCGCAAATGACGGCTTCGGGATTGCAGATTATTTATACGATTGATGAAGTAAATTTCGTGCAGAATTTGGTTTACTATATAGGCCGCGCTTACCGCACACCAGATTATGGTATTTGGGAACGGGGGAATAAAATCAATCATGGTAATGCGGAGTTAAACGCTAGTTCTGTGGGAATGGCGAAAGCCGCACTAGAGGCCATTAATGAACTAGATTTATTTGGGGTACGGGGAAGTCAAGCATCGGTAATTCATGTACTACCTGATGAAATTGCTCGCGCCCGGAGTACTTTAGAATCGTTATTACCGAGAGAATCGGCTTCTAAAGAAATTGATGCGGCACTGTTGAGTATTATTAGCTATCCGGCGTTTGCGGTGGAGGATATTAATCTACGCGATTCTCCCAAGGAGACGCTACGCGATCGCACTTTTAACGATATCATCAACAAACTCCAAGGCAAGTACGGCTGCAAACGCTTCTTGCGTGACGGACATCAAACTGTTTTAGAAGATCACCAGCGTCTACACTACGAACCTTGGGAACTAAAGCAATTTGAGCATATTGAATGCGAATGGCCATTATTTTTCACATATTTACTACTTGATGGCTTATTTCGCAATGATCAAAAGCAAGTCCAACAATACCAAGAACTATTAGCATCATTATTAGTAGAACGGGATGGTTGCTATTTATTACCAGAACTTTATTATGTGCCTGCCGAAAACATCGAAGCCGAAAAATTAACGCCCCAAAGTCAAAAGCGTTTACCTAATGAAAATATCCCTTTAGTTTGGGCGCAAAGTTTATATTTTCTGGGGTTAATGTTAAGTGAAGGTCTACTGGCGGTTGGCGATATTGACCCGTTAGGGAGATATTTAAGTATTGGTAAAAATCGAGAAGCTCTGGTACAAATTGCTTTGTTAGCCGAAGATGATGACTTACAAGCAAAACTAGAAGTGCATGGCATTGAAACTCAAACACCCAAGCAAGTAGAACCAATTCAAGTCAGAAAAGCTGGAGAACTATCAGCTATCTACACTCAAATTGGACGCAATGATAAACTAGGTTTAACAGGGCGACCAGTCAGAAGATTGCGGAGTTTAACCACATCGCGGATCTTTAGAATTTCTGGTGAAACAGTAGTATTTCTACCATCGTTCTTAGACGCTCAACAGTTTTATTTAACTCTTGATTACCATTTTTTAATTGATCAAATTAGAAGCGAACTTGCTTATATCCAAAAATATTGGAGTGATTTAGGTCGTCCCATTTTAACTTTAATGTTGACTCACACCATGTTAGAAATTGGGGCGGAAGCATTACTGGAATTGATGCAAGAACTCAAAGATGGTGTTTGCAATGGTGTACGCGTTAAACTAGGTAGACTCAATCAATTAATGCTCACAGGCGCTATTCAAAGAATTGATTTTCTGCAAGATGCCGAATTTTATCAGTCAGCAATGCACGATGCTGCACCACATTGCTGTTATTTGGCTTACCATCCTGGAAAGAGTTGGCGCTTAGGACATACCCAAGAATTTCAAATGGAGTATGAAACCAACTTGGGATTGTTGCTTTCTTCGCTGCGGGGTTCAGAAAATCTCTATGAACAAATTGAGCTATTGCAGACTTTAACCCGTTTGCAAGGATTAGACTTTGATACAGGATTTGGTGGCCCAAATACTCGTGTCACAGTCGGAGATTTGCTGAATGAAGTTTATATCAAAGCCGGTGATTTAGGAATCTGGGCAATTGTCCGTCGGGCTGCGGGTTTATTGCAAATGGTGGATATTGCTTTATCAGATGCAGTCACGAGTATTTTGATTCGGGGTAAGCAAGCGGCTGTGGGGAGGGCATACAGCGAAGCATCATTAATTACTGTACCTATGCCTCCCAATGAAATTGCCGAGAAAATCAATAATTTCTGTCGTGAGGATATCCGCGATCGCGTACTGACACAAGAAATCATACTTTATCTTGGGACTTTGATTCGCTCGGAGCCAGAATTATTTCAAGGACTGTTAACTTTAAGAGTTGGCTATCTCATTCTATTAATTACCAGCGAACTAGCCCAAGAATTGCGTGTCACCCAAGATGAAGCTTATGAACAGTTAATGGAACTTTCGCCCTTTGAAATTAAAATGCGCTTGCGTCAGGTGTTAACTGGTTACACAGGGATGAGTAATTTGTTACGCCAGCAAGAATCATTACACGTTAAGCAAAAAGAAAGTGATATTGAATGGGTAGTGCAACCAACAATTACGGAAGAAATCGAAGTACCTGTGGGTGGTTGGCGACGTTTCCGCCAAGCTGAAGGGGCGCTGAACCGTGTCCCGAAAAACTTCTTTCAGCAAGTTTGGCTATTAATGCAACGTTGTAAAGGCTTAGTTATTGGTGACAAACTAGAGCGGCGTAATCGTTTAGATAGCGAATTGATGTTATCAGAAATGACGGCGGGCGAAAAGAATTTTGCTTTGCGAGTGGAGCATTTATTAAATAAAATTGAAGCGCCAGAATACCGCCAAGTTAATATTGAAGCATTAATGGAACTAGGCGCGATCGCCTCGAAAAACCCCAACTTGCAAATCGAAGAATATATCGTGTTAGACGTGTTAATTGGTCATGCTGTGCGTTTAGCATGGTTAGATGTACATCCCGAACGCGGCGATCGCTATGATGAAGATAAAGCAAACGCTTGGCGATCTTTCTACAATACTTCCCCACAAGATTGCGCGACTTACATTCTCAACGCCTTCAGATTCTTAACACAATTTGTCAGAGAACATTAAACCCACATTCCCCAACCTTAAACTTGTGGAAAAAGTATATGGGTGTAGGTATTCAAAACCCTTACACTCCTACACCCATATACCCTGAAACCCAGCCTCGTAAGATGAGTTATCGCAAATTCGCTGGTACTTCTTTCGGCACTACCCAATAGTAAATAGTTTTTCCATCTACTTGCAGTGTTTGTTGTGGTTTCCAGTCGCCCATATCAAAAGCGTGGGAGACAATTCTTGTACCGGGTTTGAGTTTTAATAATTCGGGGCGGAGTCTGAGGTTAACTTCCGGCAGTAGGTAGAGTGTAATTACAGTAGCTTGACTCAAATCAGTTTTAAATAAGTCTTGCTGACGAAACTCTACACGGTCTGTAACTCCGGCTTTTTGGGCGTTGGCGTTCGCTTCTTGAATGCGTTCGGGACTGATATCTATACCTACGCCGCGTGTACCATATTTTTGGGCTGCTGTTACTACAATTCGCCCATCACCACTACCAAGGTCATAAAGCACATCATTTTTACCTACCTTGGCTACTTGCAACATCGCATCAACTACAGGTTGTGGTGTGGGTACATAAGGAACATCACCAGGGCGTTCTTGCGGTTGAGTTGTTGGAGTTGGTGTTTCGGTTTGAGCAGTTAAAACAGGTGGTTGCACTTCTGCGGCTGAGTCTTGTTGTTGGGCGGTGCATCCAGCAATTCCGAAAGTGGTGACACTAACGCCTGTAATGAATAAAAGCAACATTTTTTTGGAACATAAATCTACTCCTAAAGCAAAAATGGTGAAAAAAAAAATCCTTAACCTCTGGGAACTTGGCGGTAACGATTCCACAGCAATAGCGGAATACCTGCGGCGACAACTAAAACACCGACAACCGCGCCCACGCCGGTATATACCAAACTGGAATAAAGTAAGTAGCCGCAAACTGAACAAAACAGTAATGGTGTCAAGGGATAAAATGGTACGCGGAATGGTCTGTTAATTTGTGGTTCTCGATTACGTAGCACTAGTAGCGATGCACCTGAAAGTAAAAAGAAAAACCAAAATATTGGGGCGGTATAGTCCACCATTGTTTCAAAGCCTTTGCGGGTGAACGTACCTAACAAAACCAACGCCAAAGCGATCGCAGCTTGTAATACTAAAGCATAACTAGGTGTGCTAGGACGTTGCCGCCAGTGTCCCATAAAACCAAAGATGGCAAAATCTTGCCCTAAAGCGTAATTAGTCCGCGCCCCAGTAAAGACAGTGGCGTTCAGTGCGCCCAAAGTCGAAACCGCAATTAATAAGCTGATGAACAAAGCGCCCGGTTCGCCCCAAACATTTCGCATTAAATCGGCGGCGACAGCTTGGGAATTAGCCATGTTTGTTAACCCCAATCCCCGCAGATAAGCCAGATTGATGAGTAAGTAAATTACAGTAATTGTGCCAATACTCCACAAAAGCGATCGCACTATGTTGCGTTGACGATTTTGGATTTCGGCGGAAATATAAGCGGCTTCATTCCAACCGCCATAAGACAACAAAACAAACACCATTGCTAGTCCCCAGGTTCCGGTTGAGGTAGATTCCACAGGGGTGGGAAGATTAGGGGTTGCTGTTAAGCCAATTAACACCACTAGCAACAAACCGAGGACTTTGGCGGCGGTGAGTAAGTTTTGTGTCCACTTACCTTGTTGCAAGCCGACAATATTTAAAGCCGTTAAAAATGCGATCGCAATTGCGGCATAAATTGAAGGTGAAAAGTTGCCTAGCCGCCAAATCTGCGAAGCATAATCACCAAAAACAAATGCCAACAAAGCAATAGAACCTGTTTGAACCACACTCATCCGCGCCCAAGCAAATAAAAAGGCAATTTCTCGCCCAAAGGCACGTTTGAGATAATAGTAAACTCCACCCACATCGGGATATGTCGTGGCTAACTCGGCATAGCACAATGCGCCCACCAAAGAAACCACACCACCGATGAACCAAAATAGCAATACTGCTTGACTGCTACCTGCTTGGGTTGCTACTAAGGCGGGAGTTTCAAAAATGCCTGCACCAATCACAATACCGACAATCAACGCCACAGCATCTGATAATGTCAGTGATGGCTTAGGTGCGGCTTCTGTAGTTGCTAAACCTTCCAGTAATTTGTACTTTTCATGTCTACTCACATCGACTCCTGCTTAGTCTTGAGTGTAATGAGCAATGTTGGCGAACAAAATATCAATTACTTATTTATGATTCAGGATAAATGTGACATAAAAGTGACAACCCTCGTCATTGTTCATCTTTTGTGAATTAAAACACCCCCGACTTCTTAAAGAAGTCGGGATCTGAACTTATCGGTTTCTATTTACTCTTAAAGAGGCAGTTTAATTTGAAAGACAGAACCCTTACCTTGTTCACTTTTTACACTGAGATATCCGCCATGTGCTTCAATGATTTGTTGAGCGATCGCTAATCCCAAGCCAAACCCACTCGCCGAATTTGTCTGATGTTGTTCTACTCGATAAAATTGCTCAAAGATATGTGGCAAATGTGCGGCAGCAATTCCAATTCCATTATCTTCTACTTCAATGAATGCCTGATTGTATCTACTAAATAAACGTAACTCTACCATTCCGCCAGCCGGAGTATATTTACAAGCATTACCCAGCAAATTCATCACAGCCAAACATATCAAATCAGCATCTACCTTTACCATAATTGGAGATTTTGGTAAATCATTCTGGAGATTTAAATCTTTAGCAGCAGTCTTTACAGAAGGTGAGTTAAACAATTCCGCCAGTAAGTCTCTCAAGTCAACTTCTTTTAAAGATTCGGGAGTTAATCGCCCTGTCCGACGTGCCAGAAATAGTAAATTGCCAATCAATGTATTCATTGATTTAGCAACTTCCGCCACTTTTTCTAGACGTAAATGTTTACTATGACTATCTTCCATTGGTGCGAGTAAACCAACTTGAGCATTACTTAAAATCGCAGCCAACGGAGTACGTAATTCATGGGAAGCATGGGCGGTAAAACGTTCGAGTTGTTTGTAACTTAATTGGATAGGTTGCATAGCTATACCGCTGAGAAACCATCCCGTTAAACTTGTGATAGCTAAAGCGATAAATACTGTTGATATGAGTAAAATTAAAAACTTATTAAGTATTTCATGAACACGAGTCATTGGCATTGCCATTTGCAAATAGCCAATTAATTCACCTTGATGCTGCACTGGTAAAGTAATTTCTCTTACCCAAGTTTCCGGTGATGCCAAATCAGATTTATTCGGAATTTTTAATGTTTGATAAGAAAAGTTTCTGGTTAATTTTTTCTGGGTAAGTAAACCAAAGTAACGCTTGAGATTACCGTCAGGATCATACCAACGAGCATAAATAATATCACTATCATCTGGTGGTGGGTTATTCCCTAAAACTGGTAAATTCTTGAGGAATACTCGTTTTTCTCCCTGATAATCTTTGTACTTGATGCTAGATGTAATTACTCTAGATTTTTTATAGAGAATCAAATCGACAACTTCTAGCTGCTGGACTGATTCTTGATAATAAAGAATCCCAGCAAAAATTACAAGAATACTACCCATTGAGAGAGTGAACCAACTAGCCAAGTTACGACGGCTACGGTTGAACATAACTCAGAAAAATTAAATGTTATTTTTCCGTTCAGGATTGAGACGATAACCCATCCCATAAATAGTTTCTAGCCAGTCTGCTGCATTTAGCAACTGTAAACGCTGGCGCAAACGGCGTACTAAAGTAGTGGTAGCGTTGCTTTCTGGTTCACTACCCCATTCCCATAAAGCTTGTTCAATTTGATTGCGACTTAAAATTTGATATGGATGACGCATCAAATATTCTAGTAACTGAAATTCGCGGGTAGATAGTTCTACTTTGGCTGCACCTCGTTCTACAATCTGTGTTGAAATGTGCAGTTGCAGATCCGCCAGTTGGAGTTTTTCTCCTTGCCAAACAGGCGATCGCCTACCTAAAGCCCGCACTCTGGCTAATAATTCAAATAAATCTGTAGGTTTGACTAAATAATCATCTGCACCAGCATCTAAACCTGTGACTTTTTCACCAGTAGTATCTTTTGCCGTCAACATCAATACAGGGGCGGTTTTGCCTGCTTTGCGATACTGCCGACATAAATCTAAGCCGCTGATTTCTGGTAGCATCCAGTCTAAGATTAATAAATCATAGTCGCGCTGGGTAATTGCCCATTGAGCGATCGCACCATTTTCTACACCATCTACAATATGTCCAGCTTGAGACAATGCTGTTTGCAAAGGTTCTAATTGGGCTGTGTCATCTTCTACCAGAAGTATTCGCATTGTTAGCTAGCTTCAGTTATTCATAGCTGATTCTAGAGAAGCTGACTCAGTAAAACTTCTGCCATCAGTGAGATTTTTAACAAACTTTAGCCTTCACTCTACCCCAAACCTTTAATTTTTCGTTTTTCTGCGTCAGTCTTCAACTGATCTAAATCCTATGCAACTACATACTACAAAAAATACATATTTGTAGTATACTGAAATTATTCGATTGAATTTGGGAAAATGCGAACGATTGCAGTCGGTGATATTCATGGTTGCTATGAAGAACTGCTTCAGCTATTAAGCAAAGTAGAAATTACAGAGGAAGATTGTTTAATCTGTTTAGGAGATATTGTTGATCGGGGGGTTGATTCGGTCAAAGTATATGACTTTCTCGGAAATCGCCCCAACACAGTAGTGTTAATGGGAAATCATGAACGCAAACATCTAAGGCAAACTCTTTCTTACTCCCAGGAAATTGTTAAATTACAATTTGGCGATCGCTATGACGAATTTTTAGATTGGATTAGTCATTTACCTTACTATTACGAAACTGATCAGGCAATTTTTGTTCATGCTGCGGTAGAAGATGGTATACCCATTGAAGAACAAAGACAAGAAGTTTTATGTGGTTGTAATGCAGGTGAAAAGCATCTAGAAAAAAAAATATAAAGATATATCTTGGAGTCAATTATATACTGGCATTAAACCAGTAATTTTTGGTCATCGTGTGGTTGGCGATTATCCACTCATAATTACACAAAAAGCTTATGGTATCGACACAGGAGCCTGTCACGGTGGCAAATTGACCGCCCTAATTTTACCTAATTTTGAAATTCTACAAGTGCCAGCACCGAAAGATTATTGGCAAGAAGAAATAGTTAAATGGCAACTGCCAGTAATGATGGCTAAACCTTGGAGTAGTTATAAATGGGAAAAAATTAAGGCGATTTGTGATGAGTTTAGAAATTCCTCAAATCCAGAGCTATCGGCTTTTATTGCCCAAAAAGAACAGTGGATGCAAGATTTACTTGCCCTCGCACCCCAACTAATCTTGAAAATAGAAGAAAAGCTGGCGGAACTGATTTCTATTTATGGCAAAGATAATTTCAAAAAACCAGCTATTCATTTTAGTTATGCCACCCTGCTATATCAAGCTAATTCCAGCAATCTAACAAGCAAATTTCTCCAGCGAACTCTACAAACACCAGACAAATGGTTGCAGGTAATGAGGGATTTGGGAATTTAGCTTTAATGAAGGGTTGTAGGATGAAGAGTGCTGAGTTGAAAGTGCTGAGTACTGAGTACGGTAAAAAAATATCCTCTGCTTGTTAAACCAAACAGAGGATTTATTTATTTGTAAAAACCTATTTAACCGACACAGCATCAACATCAACTGTTTTTGCGGCGGAATCAGTATCATTGGAAGTGTCAGTAGGATTTGTAGTAGTAGTCTCTACACCTTTACGTGCTTTCCAACCGTCAATGACTAACCCAGACACTTCAGTTACTAACAGTGTCATCAGTAAAACATCATCAATTTCGCCGACGATAGGAAAAATATCAGGAACAAGATCAATAGGGCTGATGAAATAAACTAGTGTTCCTAGAATTACCCACCAGCGATACTTAGGATTACGAATTAAATTACGATACCAATTGTACACAGAGTCGATGGAAAATTTCATTTTTTAGCCCTCAAATTACTTTTCATTCTGACAAATTCTGTTGATAATTTCCGGTGGGAATAACCGTCCTAGATGATTCTGGAAGATGCTACATCAACTCATCCGTAATTTACAAAAATTAATTTTTCTCTCTAAATGTTGAGTTAGTCGTTGCCTGTGGGAATACTATGTCACAAAGTATAAATTTGCCTCCATCTAGGGTTGGAAGAAAGAAATTGAATGAATAAAACTGACTCTTGCAAAGTTAAAGCTTTTCCATTACAACTAGTGTTGATTATTCCTTTTGCCTTACAAATATTTGGTGCGGTGGGTTTAGTCGGCTACTTGTCATTTAAAAATGGACGACAAGCCGTTAATGACTTGGCAGATCAGTTAATGAATCGGACGAATAGTATAGTGCAGCAGCATTTAGATGCTTATTTATCTATTCCCCATAAGGTAAACCAGATTAATGCAGATGCGATCGCAATGGGATTACTGGATGTACGTGATCGCAAAACTATTGGTAAGTATTTCTGGAAGGAAATGCAGGCTTATGACCTCACTTATATTGGTATGGCATTAACCACAGGTGAGGGACTAGGAGCGGCTCGCTACGATGGTAAAACAGTTACTATTGACGACTGGAATGCTAAATTACCCAACAATGGACGCAACTACGCCACTGATGCCCGTGGCGATCGCCTCCGCATCAATAACACTTTTGAATACAATAACTTTAAAGAAAGTTGGTATACCGAACCCATCAAAGCTGGTAAACCAATTTGGTCACGCATTTACACCTGGAATTCTCCTAATGGTGCTTATATAACTGCCGCTACTGGTCGTCCTATATATGACGCAAATCAGCGATTATTGGGTATGGTTGGTGCAGACATTCATTTGTTGAAGTTGAGTGAATTTCTGCGGCGTTTAGATATTAGCAACTTTGGACAGGTGTTTATTGTAGAACGCAATGGTCTGTTAATTGCCAGTTCTACTAAGCAAGATACTTTTGCAATAGTTAAGAATGAAGTCCAGCAAATCAAAGCTACAGAAAGTCCAGATCCAGTAATTAAAAATACTGCCAAATATATTGAAAATAAATTTAATGGCTTTCAGTCAATCACTGAACAAAAAAAACTTCAATTGCACCTGCCAAAAGAGACAAAGTTTGTATATGTCACTCCTTGGCGTGATCAATATGGACTAGATTGGTTAGTAGTCATGAGTGTGCCAGAAAAAGCTTTTATGGCCAAGATTACTACGAACACTCAAATTACGGTTTTGCTGTGTTTAGCCGCATTAATAGTGGCAATTATTATTGGTTATTTGACTTCTAGTTGGGTTATACAACCAATTTTGCGAATCAATCGCGCTAGTCAGGCAATGGCATCAGGTGACTTAGAACAAACTGTAAATATTAGCAAAATAGAAGAACTCAATACATTAGCTCAGTCTTTTAATTATATGGCTGAACAACTGCGTCAATCTTTTACTGCTTTAGAAGCGAGTAAAGCACAATTAGAAGACCGAGTAGAAGAACGTACTGCTGAACTGAAAACAACTTTAAGCGAATTAAAACGCACCCAGGCACAAGTTATTCAAAATGAAAAAATGTCAAGTCTTGGCCAATTAGTAGCTGGCGTTGCACATGAAATTAATAATCCTGTCAATTTTATCCACGGTAACATTACTCACCTAAGCGACTACATTCAAAGTCTGGTGCAAATGCTTCATTTTTATCAAGAACGCTATCCTGATGAAGTCCCAGAAATACAAGCACTAGCAGAAGAAATTGATTTAGATTTTTTGATTGCTGATTTAGATAAGATTCTGCCTTCTATGAAAATGGGAACTGAAAGAATTCGGAATATTGTCCTATCGCTGCGAAATTTTTTCGCGCATGGATGAAGCCGATTTTAAAACAGTTGATATTCATGAAGGTATTGAAAGTACATTATTAATTTTGCAATACCGTCTCAAGGAAAAACAAGACTATCCAGGTGTTGAAGTTATTCGTGACTATGGTGATTTACCCCAAGTAGAATGCTTTGCGGGGCAAATGAATCAAGTATTGATGAATATATTAGTAAATGCGATGGATGCTTTGGAAGAGTCATTTTTTAATAGTCAAAACTTCTCAGCAGAAAAACCACAAATTACTATTCGTACCTCAGCCTTTGATAATCAATGGATAGAAATTGCGATCGCAGATAATGGCCCTGGAATGTCTGAACAAGTCAAAAACCGTATATTCGACCCTTTCTTTACGACTAAACCTGTTGGTAAAGGTACAGGTATGGGTATGGCAATTAGTTATCAAATCATTACCGAAAAGCATCACGGTAAGTTAGATTGTGTCTCTACTCCAGGTGAAGGAACTGAGTTTAAAATTCAAATCCCGGTAAAACAGTAATTAAATAGGGAGTAGGGAGTGGTAAGTGGGTGTAAGAGGGTAGAAGCATAAGGAAATACAGTTCAGTTAAATCTCAAACTCTTGTTTAAAGTCAATTTTTTTAACGAACCGCAAAGAACGCATAGACGCGATAGCGGTGAAGCAGTGCGTTGGGCGGGTTCCCCGACTCCCTCACTGCTGAACCCGTTAGCGAAGCGGTAGCGAGTCTTCGAGCGTCAGGGCTTCCCGCAGGGTAGAGCGCAAAGAGAAAGAAGAGATTACTAACTGAACCGTATTGGGGTATAAGGGAAAGAATAAAAACGACCATTATTTAAAAATTAGCAATCTTTCCCTACACCCCAAATGGGAAATCAAAATTCAAAAGTCAGAGAATTTTTGACTTTTAACTTTTGATTTTTGACTTAATTTTGCCCTGACACCCACTCCCTATTTCTGGCTTGGCTTCAGTGCTAACAAAACTTCTAGCTGACTGGTGGATTTATCAGGGCTAGTGGCGGTGGCGGCAAAACCACGAATAGAACTTAAAATGGCATTAACATCCGGTGGAATTGGTCTACCTTGGCCTGCAAAGCGGTTAACAAAAGTCACAGTTTTATCCATATCTAAATAGAAATAACCACCGTTGGGTTGTTGCAATGAACCTGTGACATTTTTAAATGTATCGCTTTGAGCCAGGGATGGACTTTTAGTAGCAGCTAAGGCATCAGCCACAGGGCCGCCAAGTGCTAGAAAGACGGTATCTTGGTCTAACCAACCATGAGATAATAATGCGCCTTGTCTGGGTATTTGCCATTCTGTGACATCTTTACCGCCGATGTTACGGTTGGCGATGTTAATTCTTTGGGCTTTGGCTAGGTTGTCAAGTTTTGTAAAGGTAGCTTCTGCGGTTTTGCGATCGCTTGTATCAAACACCAGCGCCCCACCAAAACCCACACTTGCTAACACACCTTGATTAGATGGAACTGCACCAATCCCAAATTCGCCATCCATCCAGCCAAAAATCTCTTTATCTAAGTCAATATCAGCAGACTTTAGCTGAGTGCGGATTTGTTGGAGTGTTTGTTGAACTTCGGGATAATCTTTTGATTGTTCTGTGAATGTTTGCCAACCACGACTGATACCGTTACCACTAATTAATGCAAAGGTATCGCCAGGAAATTGCGTTAATATCTTAGCTGGTGTGTTTTGATACTGAAATTTGCTGAGTTGTGGATCTAAATTAGCGATCGCTTTTACCCGCACTCCCTGATCATCAACACCAACACCAGCCACCATTGATTTTACCTGCTTCAACTGTGACAAGGTTTGGGGCGGCAAAGTTTTACCTTGGGCGCTGGCTGTTGCTAATTGTTGTACCATCCCAGAGTAGTCTGGGACATAAACCTGCACGAGAGTATTTTGCAGATTTACATTTTGGCTGAGTAAACGATTAGCACCTTCCTTACTAGCAAAAGAAGGTTGACCTTTATAGGTATCAATCGCTTTTTCTACAGCTTGTTTTTCAGGAGCTAAAATTAAATGACTATTATTAACAACTACACTATATGTTGGTCTGCCATTTTCTATAGTTTCTGTAATTTTCTCACCTTTATAGTCAATTTCTCGACTTTTCACTCCTTTTTGATTTTTTAATTTACTCGCAAAATTCAAAGCAGTTAATTTATCTTTGATCCCAATTACCATCAGCATGTTTGTACTTTGTTGTACTTTTAATGGTTGATTGGTTCGATTAGTGGGAATTTGTAACTGAGCAGGTTGAGTTTTATTTGGTGGTAAAACAGCAATCATCACGCCACCAATCCAAGGTTTAATATCTTTTTCGTAAGAAATATCACTACCTTTAAAAGTATTTTTATTGAAGTCTTCTAAACTTTTTACCAGTAACTTTTGGGCTTCTGGTGTACCAAACTGCTGTAATTTTGCCCAAACTTGGTCATCAGTAGAAATATAGGTAGTCATCAGGGCTGATTCGGGAACTAATTTAGCACTACCAACAGCTCCAGAAATATCTCCAACAGGCCCTTTGAACAAATAGGTATAGACTGCTACACCCCCTACTACAGCGACAACTGCGCCAATTGCAGGTACTACAAACTTTAACTTACTTTCAGGCATTGTTACTGTCCTCATTTTCCTCAGATTTTTACCGAGGGTAGTAAAAACGTCATTGTTGAGTTCTCGGAATTATTGATAAACTTCACGATTTCTTCGGGTTTCACTGTTAAAATTAGTAAATCTACACACAAGCAGTAAAAAGAACACCAAAGAAATACTTCAATGAGAGCAAAGCAAAATCCGTAAATGCTAGGTTATTCATCTTGAGAGATAGCCTGTGGTAAATTTGCAAGCTATCCTAATCTCATCAGCAAATTTGCCGAGTCTTGGTACTCAAGGAAAAATCATCAAGAATATCCCCGTAGCAGCAGAAAAAGGTTCATGAGAATCTCCCCAAAATTGCAAAGATGGCATATTTTTTATCCCCTATTTGGATGAGTAAACATCACAAATAGTATGATTTTCGTAAATTTACTTAGATTTTTTAAGATTAAAGGGTCATTCAGCATCAATGTCGCATTCCTATTTTGATACAGAAAATAACGGACGCAAATCTTTTGAGTTACCGGGAGCCAGACCACACTATAATCCAGATCGTCCTGGACAGGTAGAGCATATTTTTCTTTATCTGCACTTAGATATTCCCAAGCAAAGTTATCAAGGCAGTTGTAGCATTCGCTTATTACCAATTCGCAGTGGAATTGACCGTTTAGTATTGGATGCAGTCAACTTAAATATCCACTCTGTACAAGTAGATGAGGTGGCGCAAAAGTTTGACTATGACGGTGAACAGCTTTCTATTCAGCTTGACCAACCCACAGAACTGGAGAAAAGAATCTTAATTGCGATCGCCTACTCCGCCGAAAAACCCCAACGCGGTATATACTTTATCCAACCAGACAAACACTATCCCCACAAACCCACTCAAGTCTGGACTCAGGGAGAAGACGAAGACTCGCGTTTTTGGTTTCCCTGCTTTGACTATCCCGGACAACTCTCGACATCGGAAATTCGTGTGCGGGTTCCCAAACCATTAGTAGCGATTTCCAACGGTGAATTAATCGAAACCATCGAAGAAGGTGCCGAAAAAATTTATCATTGGTCACAGCAGCAAGTTCATCCTACATATTTAATGACTCTGGCTGTGGGAGACTTTGCTGAAATTCGAGACGAATGGCAAGGTAAACCAGTTACTTACTACGTGGAAAAAGGCCGGGAAGCAGATGCTAAACGCAGCATGGGCAAAACTCCCCGCATGGTCGAATTTTTGAGTGAAAAGTATGGTTATCCGTATCCTTTTCCCAAATATGCCCAAGTTTGCGTTGATGACTTTATCTTTGGGGGGATGGAAAATACTTCCGCCACCTTATTAACAGACCGTTGTCTTTTAGATGAACGCGCCGCTTACGATAACCGCAATACCGAAAGTTTAGTTGTTCACGAACTCGCGCATCAGTGGTTTGGTGATTTGCTGGTGATTAAGCATTGGTCTCATGCTTGGATTAAAGAAGGTATGGCTTCTTACTCCGAAGTCATGTGGACAGAACATGAATATAGCGCCGAAGAAGCAGCATATTATCGGTTAATAGAAGCGCGGAGTTACTTAAGCGAAGATAGCAGCCGTTACCGCCGACCAATGGTAACTCATGTTTACCGTGAAGCTATTGAACTTTATGACCGCCACATCTACGAAAAAGGGTCTTGTGTTTATCACATGATTCGAGCGGAATTAGGTGAAGAATTATTCTGGCACGCCATTCAAACCTTTGTGCAGGATAATGCCCATAAAACTGTGGAAACAATTGACTTACTCCGCGCTATTGATAAAGCGACAGGAAGGAATTTAGCTTTCTTATTCGACCAATATGTTTATCGTGGCGGTCATCCTGATTTTAAAGTGGCTTACTCTTGGGATGGCGATGCAAATTTAGCCAAGGTCACAGTTACCCAAACTCAAGCTGATCAAAATAGCAGTAAAAATTTATTTGACTTAAAAATACCCATCGGTTTCGGCTTTGTACAGACGGGAGAACCTGTACAACTGACAACTTTCACAGTCCGAGTAAATCAACCAGAACAAAGCTTCTACTTCCCACTGTCAGCCAAGCCGGATTTTATTAGCTTTGATGTCGGCAATCATTTCTTAAAAACTGCCACTTTAGAATATCCCCTTCCTGAATTAAAAGCGCAGTTAGAATCTGACCCTGACCCAATTTCCCGGATTTATGCAGCGACGGCTTTAGCAAAAAAAGGCGGCTTGGAAGCAACCAAAGCATTATCTAAAGCATTGACAAAAGAGCCATTTTGGGGTGTGCGGGTGGAAGTTGCCAAACAACTAGCAGAAGTCAAGTTAGATCAAGCCTTTGACGGTTTAGTGGTGGGATTAAAAGATAAAAATCCTTATGTGCGGCGTGCGGTTGTGAATGCACTGGCGACGATCAAAACCCATGATAGTTATAAGGCCGTGAAAGAAATAGTGCAAGAAGGCGATCGCAGTTATTATGTAGAAGCCGCCGCCGCTACAGCCATTGGTGCGATCGCAGCTGCTAATCTGGATGAAAAGCCCAAAGAAGAAAAGGTCATCAAGCTACTGAAGTCAGTTCTAGAAGAAAAAGCTGGTTGGAATGAAGTAGTCCGCAGTGGTGCAGTTAACGGTTTAGCAGAACTCAAAACTTCTGAAGCCGCTTTAAATCTGTTGCTGGAATACACCAAACAAGGAGTTCCCCAAGCCTTACGTTTAGCAGCAATTCGGGCTTTAGGTAAAATTTCCGTCGGTCAAACACCAGTGAACTTAGAACGGATTTTAGATAGATTAGCTGAACTCGCCAAAGAAACCTTCTTCTTAACCCAAGTAGCAGTAGTTACAGCCTTGGGCAAAATGGAAACACCCAAAGCAATTGGCGTTTTGCGATCGCTTTCCGAACAAACCCCCGATGGTCGTGTGCGTCGCTATGCTGACGAAGAAATTGCCAATGTCCAAAAACACATCGGCCCAGAAACCGCCTTGCGTCAATTGCGCGAAGAACTCGACCAAGTTAAAAAACAAAACCAAGAACTCAAAAGCCGTTTAGAAAACTTAGAGGCGAAATCTAAGTAGAGGCTAGAGGCTGGGGGTTAGAGGTTAGTTATACCTGTAGGGTGCGTGACATTTTATTCACGCACCTTTTTGAATTAATCGTAGGCAGTTAATGTATGCAGTAAATTTTTTTTAAATCGTCAAGAATTTATGCGACATGCAAAGCAGTTATGTTGAAGGCGATAAAACCTCCATACTACCTAAAGATGTCTATGTATTCTAACAAGGTCTATTTTTAATGCTTACTTACATATATGGGAACTGATAAAAGTATATATTTTATGGAAACTTTTCATTTATGCCTCTTCTGTCACTCTCCGAAAACATTTACCATTTCTGAATCCTAGAGCTTTTGTACAGCAAGCGATCGCTCAATTTTCTTCTAATAACAAATACAAGACCCATTTTTTTCTAACAGTATAGCTTGTATTGATGACCTCATGAGGCTTCTAGCGATCAGCCTCCCGGAAAGTGACAGAAGAGGGATAAGGAACAGGTTTAACTATTGGCCGTCTAGAGGGACAATAAAAGTCAAGACTTAGGAGTAGTAGCTCATGGTTAATTAATGCAAAACTCTCCGGAAAGCTTTTCTTGCTCCCGTATGCTTACCCTTTTCATTCTGGGATGACGTGGTTAACATGGGTTGAACATATTTTTAATGATTCAACTTTATGCCTAGAACACCGAATGAGTACGCTGTACACCTGTTGCTGGAAACTGGTCATCGTGAAGAAGTGCGGTTTCCAACTATTCAAGAATTTCAAAAATGGTATAGTGGCGAACTAGTACCCAAGTCTACCTCGAATGATTTTATCAGTGTACCGATCAAGAATATTCAGGGAGAGTATATGGTTATCCGCCCATCTCGGATTGTGGCAATCCGGGTAGAACCACTGTTTAGTTCTAGTGTTGAAAGATTCGACTAAATCATGAGAAAAACCCTTGCTTTGGCTTCTTTGAGTCTAGGAATTGCCCTTGTTCACACAATTTGGCCAGCTGTTGCTCAAGTTCCGACAACGATACCGTTACCTGTACCGTTACCTACACAGCCAAGCACTTCCCCAGAGTTACAAATACCACTCGAACCAGTAGAAATTAGTAATACTTGTACTCCTGTATCTACTTGTTTGGGATGGGATGAGCAAATTTTTGGTAGTCCAGGCAAAAGTGGCGATCGCAAAGCTCTCTTAGCCGCCATTGACAATAGTTTAAGTTATTTGGCAAGAGATAGTGCGATCGCCGCCTATAAAGATTATCCGGTGCCAGGAATTACCCATGATCGCGTGCGGCGCAGTTTACTGCGTTTCCGGCAATTAGTCGCAACAGCCAAATCTGCCAGTCAACTCAGAGCTGCCATTCAGCGTGAGTTTGTGTTTTACAAGTCCGTCGGCAATGATGGCAAGGGTACTGTTAAATTTACTGCTTACTATGAGCCAATTTATCAGGCCAGTCGCGTTAAAACTTCTATATATAAGTATCCGCTTTATCGACTACCGCCAAATTTTGACCAATGGGCTAAACCACACCCAAAACGCATTGATTTGGAAGGCAAAGATGGTTTACTCGGAGATAAAAGCCAGTTGCGCGGTTTGGAATTGTTGTGGTTCCGCGATCGCTTAGACGCATACATGGTACACATCCAAGGTTCTGCCCAAATCAGGTTAACCAATGGCAAAACTACTTCTGTTGGTTACGCTGGTGGTACTGATTATCCTTGGACTAGTATCGGCAAAGAACTCGCCAAAGATGGCAAACTGCCACTAGAAGGCTTAACTATGCCGCGTCTTATCAGCTACTTCCGACAAAATCCCTTAGAGTTAAATAATTATTTGCCTCGCTGGGAACGCTTTGTGTTTTTTAAAGAAGTTCCAGGGAGAAAAGCTACAGGTAGTACTAATGTGCCAGTTACACCAGAACGTTCAATTGCGACTGATAAATCGCTTATGCCTCATGGCGCACTAGCATTAATTAACGGTTCATTCCCTTATCCGGCTGCTGGTGGCAAATTACAACCGCGTACCGTTAGCCGTTTTGTTTTAGACCAAGATACAGGCAGTGCCATTAAAGGCCCAGGCAGGGTAGATTATTTTATGGGAACTGGTCAACTAGCAGGCGATCGTGCTGGAATTACAGGTGGCAATGGTTCACTATATTATTTGCTACTGAAAAAATAGAGAAGAAAGTATGAAGTGTGAAGTCTGAAATCTCATACTTCATACTTTAGTAAGGTGGATAACCAAAATCATCTTCATCAGCGTAGATATAGGAACTGGAAACACCCGCCATAGCAGGTTTATTTGTTTCTGTTCTCACAGGTTCCTTGCCGAATTCTTTGTATTCTTCAAAATACTTGCAAATAATTGCCGACTCAGGCGCATCCGAAGCAATTAGGTATTGTGTTAGTGTCCCCACTGTTGGATGCTTGTAATCTACAGTCGAAGCAACCAGCACCGTGTTCGGCTCAATTCCTCTTTCTTCACACTCAATAATTGGGCAGAAAATTCCATGTGCGTGGAACAATGGCCCTTTTGGCGTTACAGGTTGTTTGCGATATACAGCATAAGCTCTTTCTAACTCAGCAACAAAACCACTCACCACTTTGCCTTGTTGAAATTCACAATAAGTTTTGCTGAAACTTGCTCCGGCTGCACCATTCAGGGTTAATTGTAGCGGCAAGTCATGTAAAAATTTCTTATCTTCACTGACTAAGAAAATTAAATAGCGCGTAAAAGTTTTAAACTTCAGTTTATCCGCTAAAAAAGCATCATAATTTTCTTTGAGCGTACCTAACTTAATTCCCGTTTCTCTGTCTTTGACTGATAAAGGCCCTCGGCGCACAATCACCAAACGCGGTGTAGTAGAGATATAAACTGTTTCAACACCAGAGCTAAACTCATGCTCTACTTGCTGCCAATTCTCATCCGGCTGAAAACCCACAGCATTAGCATTATCTAACTTGATGGCGAGACCATAAGTTTGCATACCATCCGTGCCGTATCGAGGATTAATCATCTGACACCAAGGGATGACTTGAGAAGGCGGCGCATTAAATTTATCGTCCTCAAAGTCGAACTTAGCAGATGCTTTCATCGTTTTGTGCTGTAGGTGTGTTTTGCTAGACAAGTTTATGGTTGTGCGCTGATGTGGGAATTGTATCTCCCATTTGTACCATTCAAATGGTACATTCTGCACATTATGAAGTAGATTTTAACAAGAGGGGCTAGAGGCTAGGGATTAGAGGCTAGGGGTTAGGGATTAGAGACTTGGGGAGTGATACTATCTCACAACCCAATATAAGTAAAAAATGTTTTTACCTGACACGCCTACACCCTATTTCAAGACAGCCACTCATAAGAAAATCTCACAACCAAATCTGAAAAATGTTCTTCTCTAGCCCCTAGCACCTAAACTCTAGCCCCTAGCCTCTAACCTCTATTTTCAACCTAAACGTTAAAATAAACCCATCACTACCAGATGCAGTCATCTCCTCATGTCCCTCGCCAAAGAACTAGAAACTCCTCAAGCAACCTCAGAAGATGTTATCGTTCCTCCAGGTGATTTATACAGCGACGAACCTCCCTTGGAAACAGAACTGCATCTCCGGCAAATAATTTTACTTTTTAAATGCTTAGAGTGGTTGTGGCGAGACAGAAACGATTTCTACGCGGCTGGAAATCTGACTATTTACTACAGTTGGAATAAACGCAAAGATGAACACTTCCGGGGGCCAGATTTTTTCGTCGTGCTGGATACAGAGCGTAGAACTCGCAAAAGTTGGGTCGTTTGGGAGGAAGAAGGGAAATATCCCAATGTAATTTTAGAGATTCTTTCGGAATCAACGGCGAAAACAGATAAAGATTTAAAGAAAAAACTCTACCAAGATACTTTTCGCACACCTGATTATTTTTGGTTCGACCCAGAAACTCAAGAATTTGCCGGATTTCATTTAGTTGATGGTCAATACCAAGTTCTAGAACCCAATGCACAAGGACATTTGTGGAGTCAGCAGTTAGGTTTATACTTGGGGATTCATGAAGGACTATTGCGATTTTTTACACCAGTAGGGCTATTAGTTCCAACACCAGAAGAAGCCGCAGAATTTGAATGTCAGCAAAAAGAACTAGCGCAAGCACGAGCCGAAAAGTTAGCAGCGAAACTACGGGAATTAAATATCGACCCAGAGACGATTGATTAATAGGTGATAGGTTACAGGTTACAGGTTACAGGTGATAGTAAAGGTTACTGAGTGAAGTCGAAGTACACCCTCATATCCTTACACCCTTAATTTTGATTATTATGCGAACGATCGCCGAAATTAATGAAAAAATCAGCCGCCAGCGTGCAGTAGTTTTAACAGTTGAAGAAGTCAAAGCACGAGTCGCAGAAGTTGGTGTCAGCAAAGTTGCTAAAGAAGTTGATGTGATTACGACCGGCACATTTGAGCCAATGGAGTCTAGCGGTGCAATTCTTAATCTCGGACACACTGACCCCCCGATTAAAATTCGTCGTTGTTGGATAGATGGCGTACCAGCATATACAGGTTTTGGGGCGGTAGATTTATACTTGGGTGCTAGTTGTGCTGTTGATACAATGGACGGTGAAGAAATCCGCGAACGTGGCGGTGGTCATGTGATTGAAGATTTAATTGCCGGGAAACAAGTACAAGTTAGGGCGCAAGGGCAAGTCACAGATTGTTATCCACGGGCAACTTTTGAAACTACGATCACCCGTGATACTATCAATCAATTTTATTTATTCAATCCGCGTAACCTTTATCAAAATTTTATCGTGGGTGTGAATGGTGGCGATCGCCCACTGTTTACTTATCTCGGCCCTTTACAACCCCATCTCGGTAACGCTGTCTACTCTAACCCTGGGGCAATTTCGCCTTTATTCAACGACCCCGATTTGCAACTCATTGGTATTGGGACACGGATTTTCTTAGGTGGCGGCATCGGCTATATCGCTTGGGAAGGAACGCAACACTTCCCTTTACAAAAGCGGTTAGCTAATCGTACACCAATTGGCCCGGCTGCTACCTTAGCCTTAATTGGTGATGCTAAACAAATGTCAGCCCGTTGGGTGCGTGGTTGTTACTTTAAAAGTTATGGCCCTTCGTTGATGTTGGGTGTGGGGATACCATTCCCCGTATTAAATGAAACTGTCGTTGAACACTGTGCAGTACAAGATAAAGATTTAGTCGCGCCCATCGTCGATTTTTCCATTCCCCGGCGCGTGCGTCCGACCTTTGGGTTGGTGAGTTACGCCCAACTGAAATCCGGGCGACTCACCATCGAAAATAAAACCGTGCGTGCTGCACCTTTAGCTAGTATGTCCTTATCTCGGCAAGTCGCCGCCGAATTAAAACAATGGATTGCAGCCGGCACTTTTACTCTTACAGAACCAGTCACCCCCATTCCAATGGAGCGATCGTTTTTACCCCAAGACCGTTGGACAGATTTTTAGGAAGGCAAAAGGCAAAAGGCAGAAGGCAAAAGTAAAAAAGCAAAAGGCAAAAGAAAAGAATTAGCTCTTTACTTTTACCTTTTTACTTTTAACTTTTAACTTTTTCCTTACTCTTGTGGTGGCTTTTGTTTTTTAATTGGCTTAGGAACTGGGGCAGAAGATTTCGGCAGAGGCTTGGATACTGCTGAGGTTTCGCCGCCGCCGATCTTTTTGACTGGGCGTGGGCTGGAACTGTCTCCAGAGCTACGTCTGGGCGGGAATGGTCGTCGACCACCGCCACCACCACCACGGAAACCACCAGGGCCACCTCTTTGGGGTGGTTTGCGTTTTTTGGGTAAATCCGCGATCGCTTCTGCTGTTTCTATGGCTAATAAATCACCATCTCGTTTGACTTGGAAATCCCAAAACTTGCCCACAGCTTTAGTCGCTAGGACACCTTTGAGTTTTAATTTAAAGTATTTTGCTTTTTCATCTTGTTTGCGAGCAGCCTGCTTAATTTTGACAACTAAATTTTTGTCATCAAAAGATTGGTAAACTACTTCGCCACGCACAGAAAAACCGCCATCGGGAATATCTGATGAAGGTTTAATGTCGCTTTTATCAGTTACAGCAGCATCGGCTTGAGGCAATTCATCATCAGCCGAATCTTGTGCTTGCTGTTTGGCTAAATTTTCGGGTTCCCATACACCCACAATTTGCAGATGTAAGGCATCAGTCTCTTGCTTAGTACGAGGATAAACTACCCAGAGATGATTTTTTTCTAAATCAAGGTGATTCTTGACTAAGCTCATAATTCGACCAAGCAGAACAGCTTGGATTTCCACACCATCCGCAGTCAGGAGCGTTCCTTGAGTAAACTGTTCACTGCTTGCAATGTAGCGACCCCGGACTAACCCGATCGCTCTGTACTGCATTGGTTCGCTGGGTGGTGGAATTGGTTGCTGTCGATTGACTAAATGAGCATCGTTGGCAATCTCACTAGGGTCAGTAGGCGAATTTTCCGATTCAGAAACAGTAGCTACTACTGTTGTGACATCAAGAGCCGTATCTGTTTCGGTTTCAGGTTGATTGGACTCAGGCAAATTAGAAGATTCAGGCGAAGGCATCAGGTCGGAATTCATAAAAACTCCTTGCGGCGGAGACACATCCCATTGTGGGATTTTACTAAAGCAACTGGAAAGCGCGTTTGTGCGGCTGATGAAAGTATATTGTGTTCCACCAAGACACGCGACAACGCCCAATACAATCCTAAAAACGCTAAATTTACATTTATACTCTAAATGTTTAATCTAGCGTCTAGACACTAGTTTCGGAAGCATATCATAGGTAAAACTCTGACGGCTCCCCCTAAAGTCATCAATTACTTTAGCAGCGTAAATAGTTATTTGTTATAAAATTCACAGACAATTGGCGGTATTCCGCAAAGTTTTGGAAATTTTCACTTTCCAATTTGTGTCAATGATAATGTCATTAAAGTTCTGGAGAATTATAAAACTGTGTCTGAAGCGCGTAATCGTTGGATAGTCCGGGTCATCTTGGCATTAGCAGTTCTCATGTTTGTGGGTGTATCTATAGTTCCTATTATTGGCGCATTCAATAGCCCGACATCGACAAACCAGAATGCTGCAAATCCTACAGGTAACTTAGCTTCCTCTGACCAAAAAACCAAATTACAAGACGAAGTACGGGGTTATGAACTAGTTTTACAACGGGAACCTGAAAATCAAACTGCCCTGAAAGGTTTATTACAAGCACGTCTACAACTTTTAAGCCTGAATCAAGGTGATGTTCAAGGAGTAATTGCCCCTTTAGAAAAACTAGCTAAACTCAACCCTGAAAGATCAGAATATGGAGTCCTCCTCGCCCAAGCCAAGCAGCAAATTGGCGATAAAGAAGGAGCCGCCCAAGCATATCGCACAATTCTGGATACTAAACCCGGCGATTTGAAAGCTTTACAAGGTATGGTAGCACTGCTCGTAGACCAAAAACGCCCAGAAGCTGCGATCGGTCTATTACAAGAAACTTTAAATAATGCTACCCAAGCTAACACCATCCAGCCGGGAAGCGTGAATGTAGTTGCTGTGCAGGTGCTACTAGGAAATGTCTATGCAGCCCAAAAACGCTTTCCGCAAGCGATGAATGTCTATGACCAAGCGATTAAAAAAGATCCCAAGGATTTTCGCCCCGTCTTGGCTAAAGCCATGCTGTTAAAGGAACAAGGCAAAACAACCGAAGCTAAACCTTTGTTTAGTAATGCAGCCAGTTTAGCGCCTGCTCAATACCGAGACGAAATTAACAAAGCCGCAACCGCTTCCCCAACTTCTGCGCCTGCTGCATCTGCCGCACCTGCAAGTACTCCCAAGCCATAAGAAATTAGGTGGTTTAAGATAACTGTAAAAAATAAATTTTTGGGGGGTTTCTGTCACACGGAACCCCTAATAAATGCCAAAATTTCCCCGCGCTTGTTAATTCAACGCTATCAAGTGCGATTAATTATTTTTTCTCCAGATGACGAGGCGATTATCAAATGGCAAAAGTAGAACAATATCGGCAACTTATTCAAGAACTTTTACAAGCTTATAGCGAAATTAAATCTAGTAATGAAGAAGTGGACGCTGAGGTTATTTTTGATCAAGAACATGATCGCTATCAATTAGTTCATGTCGGCTGGTCAAACAAACGGCGTGTATATGGTTGTGTTTTACATTTAGATATTAAAAACGAAAAAATCTGGATTCAGCATGACGGTACTGAAGGCGGGATGGCTTATGAACTGACTAGCCGAGGTGTACCTAAACAAGATATTGTCTTGGCTTTTCATTCTCCTTTTAAACGACAATTCACCGAGTTTGCAGTCGGCTAGTACAACAAGGCAAAAGTAAAAGGGCAAAAGGAAAAAGAAAGAATAACGATACCACAAGCCTTTTAGCAATTTTTTATGCTCTGTTTATTTACGCCGACCTGTACTATTACCCTTTTGAATTTTGAAAGAGCTTATTGATAAGCTTTTCTGCACTCCATTTGTAGATAATTATTTTTCAAATTGGTATTACAAATGACCCAGGACAAATGACAACCTTAATTTACACTTCCTAAATTGCTGAAGATTTCAATTAAATTACCATCGGGGTCACGAAAATGAGCGGTGCGGAGTCCCCACGCTGGGCGGTCTAAAGGTTGGGTGACAATTACAACATTGCGTTCTTTGAGTTTTTCGTACACGTCATCAACATTGTCAACGGCGAAAATCAAAGCCATTTTATTGTGACAGTCTGAAGCGGAAGGTAAATAAGCACTGGGAATTGCTTCCGCCATGAAATCTTTTCTAAATAAGGCTAATTTGAGGCTATCTCCGGTGTGTAACTCAGCATAGCCACTATTTTCATCGCCCCAATCAATCCAAAAGCCTAATACGTCACGGTAGAAGAAGAAACAATCTTTGTAGTTGTTTACTAACAGCCTGATATGTGTTAATTGAAGCATGATAAATAAAATATCTATTAGTGAATATACTAACTGTGAATTCTTGGCTCTGGATGCAAGTTTACCAGGATATCGCTTTCAATAATTGCTAACTCATCAAGTCTTTGCTGAACGATTTCGCGCTCAAAGTAAGTATCTGCTAAAACCCAGTATGTACCAAAATGTCTGGCTTCTGATGCCATTAAGCTTTTATAAAATTTAGCTAATTCTGGTTCTGGACAATGTGTGGCTAACAGTCCTAGTCTTTCGTGGCTGCGGGCTTCTATTAAGCCGGTGACGAGTAAAGAATCTAAAAAACGGTCTGGTTCGTTGGGACGGACTGCGGCTTTCAAACCTGCACCATAGGGAGGCGGTGATAAGGGTGCAAGGGGGATGTTGCGACGTTCTAGCCACTGGTTGACGAGTTCAAAGTGTTCTAATTCTTCACGAGCGATCGCAGTTAATTCCCTGACCATTTTAGTATTAGAAGGATAGCGAAACATAAAATTTAACGCCACTCCGGCGGCTTTGCGTTCGCAGTGGGAATGGTCAAGCAAAATAATATCTAAATTTGCGATCGCTTGTTCTATCCAAGCATCAGAGGTGGGTTGCTTGAGGGTGTTGATAGTCGGTAATCCAGAAGTAAGCACAGGCTAAAACAATAAAAATGGCAATCCTGCTGAGTATCCCAGCAACTCGATTGTAATAGTGAATGGGGTGAATTAGGGTGTGCGATCGCTGAAGAGGCTGGGTATAAAGGTGCGGGGGTGTAATACCAATTCACAATTCGCAATTCGCAATTCGCAATTGATAAATCCTGACTTGACAGGGGTTTCTGGGTTTGGATCTGTATCAGAATTTTAGTGAAATGGTGTAAGGGTGTAGGGGTTGATTTAAGTTAATTCTTTATTACTATTTTGTTATTCAAAACCTATGCTTATCAAAGAGGTAGGCGAAGAATAACAGATTTCTATTGAATGTTGGCAAAATTTTAAGTAAATCACCAAAGCATAGTAATTTTCCTATGTTGTTACAGAAACATTGTGGTTGAAGTTTATCAATCCTACTTTCTTAGGAGAAATTATATATATGCTTTGGTGCTTTTGTAGCGGATATTTCCGCCATAAGGGTAAAAGTAAAGGGCTTTTAAAGAATATAATAGCCATTCAGAAATTACTGTATCAGCCCGCACAGTTTTTGAGATTACTGACTAAATTTTGTCTAACGATCCCCATGTCAACAAAACTGTATAATTTCGCCAAGTTTGCCTGATTAATTATCATTAATTTTCTGTATCGATTCATAACTAAATACAAAATTTTACCAAGCAATTGGTTGGCGATCGCGGAAAAATCCTCCAGTAGCACCATCATCTGGAAGGGTTGCCAGCCATACGATTGTGTCAACTCCTTGTTCTGGTGTACGTGGTGCATTTGCGCCACCCATATCAGTTTTTACCCAACCAGGACACACAGAATTAACTAATATATTTGTGCCAGTTAATTCACTAGCAAAAATTCGGGTGACGGCATTTAAAGCTGTTTTAGAAATGCGGTATCCAGGAGAACCTCCTTCCATATCTGTTAACTGTCCCATCCCTGAAGAAACATTTACTATTCGCCCATAATTATGGTCTTTCATTAAGGGAATTAATGCTTGAGTAACACGCACTACACCAAAAACATTTGTATCAATTGTTGTCTGCAAAGTATCAATTTTTGTATTCAGAATGCTGTTGCTTCCAGCTTGACTATCAATATAGATACCAGCATTATTTACTAGTGCATCAACTTTGCCAAACTGCTGCCGAATAAACTCAGCTAAACTTTGACTACTTTCATCACTGCTAACATCCAAAGGATAAGCAATGACATCTAAACCCTCAGCCTGTAACTTTTGCGCTGCGGCTTGACCTTTAGCCTCATCCCGGCTGGTGAGAATTACTTTATATAGGAATCATATTTGATTTTTGAAAAAAAACAAGAGATAATACGGAGACAGGTAATAAGTATAAGGAAGAACAATGCTGAATCAGCACTTGCAGCAGGCGATCGCTGAACTAGAGGAATTTATAGTTCAAAATATAAATGCCCGTGAAGCGAGAAAAGGATTAGCAGTAAAGCTGGTTTATCAAGGTTACTTATATGAGGAAATCAAGAAAATTCTTGGTGTTTCACTTGGTTCAATAACAGGTTGGAAACAAGTATATGAGGAGAATGGTGTTGATGGTCTAAGACTAAATTATAAAGGAAGAAAAAGCTATTTGAGTAATGAGCAGCGAGAGGAAGTATTGAGTTGGCTTCAAACAAAGGATTATTGGGAAATAGGAGAATTAGAGTATAAACTAGCTTTTGAATACGATGTAGTTTACGAAACGAAAAAAAGTTACTACGATTTGTTTAAAGCAGCAGGAATAAGTTGGAAAAAAAACACGAAAAGTTAACCCAAAAGCCGACCCAAGATGCTGTTGATGCAAAAAAAAGAGATTGAAACATTGTTGGAAAACAACCGGAGCGAAATTGAAACAGGTAAATTAAGAGTGCTACTGATTGATGAATGTCATTTAATGTGGGGAGACTTAAGTGGTTATATATGGGGTAAAACAGACCAAGAAATTATGGTTCCGGTGGTCAATGAACGAGAGAAACAAACATATTATGGAGCCATTGACTATCTTCAAGGAGAATTAATACTTAAAACTTATGATGCTGGAAATTCCCAAAATACGATTGATTATCTACGTTATTTGCTAGATGAGTCTCCTAATCAGCAATTATTAATTTTTGGGATGGTGCTAGTTACCATCGTTCTCAAGAAATTAAGAATTTTTGGATGAACTGAATAAAGGACTTTCAACTGACCAGTGGAAAATACACTGCGTTCGTTTTGCTCCTAATTGTCCAACACAAAACCCTATTGAGGATGTTTGGTTGCAAGCCAAAACCTGGGTTCGACGTTTTTGTGCTTTGCTCCCTTCATTTTCTCATTTAAAATGGATGTTTGAATGGTTTATCCGTCACACTACCTTTGATTTTCCCACTCTTCAGATGTACGGAGCTTTTTCAAAAATCAAATATTAGTCCTATATAGACGAGACGGACAGGAAAATGCTACTGATTTTTGGTTACAGCAGGTTAAATTTCATAGTGCAAAGTTCATGAAACGTGTAGAGTCCTTTTGGAATCAATCAAAGAGTTTCTTTCTACTCTCACTTCGGACGAGCGTTGGGGGGTGATGGTGGCATTTGAGGAAGTGCAGCCGCAGTTGTTTGGTCAGTTGGTGGCGGCTCCCGATTGGGCGCAGTGGATGGGGTGAGTTGTTGGTTGCATCAAGCAGAATTAGTCTTCTAGACCGATGTGAAGCTGCCATAGCACGGGATTAACTAGAAACATTGCCTAGAAAATTTTTCAAAAATCTGAAATTTCGCCAGCCTTTATGCAAAACTTACCCTTGATGGTCATACATCTGCTATCTGTAGCGCAAACCACAAGTAATGGTTTAATTAAACCACTTGGTCATCATGAGCTACTGTTAGTGCTGCTAGAGTTGTCATTATTGCTGCTAGTAGCACGAGGTTTGGGTGAGTTGATGCGCCGAATTAACCAACCGCCCGTTGTAGGGGAACTATTAGCAGGCGTGCTACTTGGCCCTTCATTATTCGGTTGGCTACTGCCAAACTTACAGGCACAGATTTTTCCCCATAGCCAGGTACAGTCTGATTTACTCTCAGTCATTTCTTGGCTTGGGGTATTATTTTTACTAATTGTGACCGGGCTGGAAACAGATTTAAAGCTAATTATTCGCAAAGGTAAAACAGCACTGTTAATTTCGCTAGGCGGAATAGTAGTTCCATTTATTACAGGATTTGGACTAGGGTGGTTATTACCAGAGACGTTTTTAGCCGAGCCGAGCAAGCGATTAGTATTTAGCTTATTTATTGCTACAGCCATGAGTATTTCAGCAGTGCCAGTCATTGCTAAGGTACTAATGGACTTGAATCTGATTCGTCGTGATATCGGTCAAGTTACCCTAGCCGCAGGAATGACTGATGACACTATTGGTTGGATTTTGCTGTCAGTAGTTTCCGGTCTAGCCAGTAGCGGACAGTTCAACTTCAGTACAGTTTTTCACTCAGTCAGTGCGGCTATATTATTTTTAGCGATCGCATTCACGATTGGGCGTACTGTAGTAGACCAGATTTTGCGATGGGCAGATGATTACATTGGTGGCATGACCACAAGTTTATCAATTGTGGTCATTTTAGCACTGGCAGCCGCAGCCCTTACCCATGCTTTGGGTTTAGAAGCGGCATTAGGTGCTTTTGTCATGGGCATTTTAGCTGGACAATCGAGACGTTTTAGTAGTCAAGCCGGACATACTTTAGAAGTAATCACCGCAGGTTTTCTCGCACCGATTTTCTTTGCCACGGCGGGGTTGAAAGTTAATTTACTGACTTTGTTTGTTCCCCAAACTTTGATATTTGGCTTAGTTGTTCTAGCTGTTGCTTGTATTGGAAAATTTATCGGTGCATATATGGGTTCGCGTGTCGGGGGTTTAAGCCATTGGGAAGCATTAGCGATGGGTTCCGGGATGAATGCGCGTGGTGCAATGGAAATTGTCGTTGCCACTATCGGTTTATCTTTGGGCGTTCTCAATCCCCAGATGTATTCAATCATCGTTATGGTAGCGATTGTCACTTCCCTGATGGCTCCTCCCTTGTTACGTTGGTCATTATCAAAAGTAGTTATCGGTGAAGAAGAAGCTCAACGCTTAGAGCAAGAAGAACAAGCCAGCCGTAGTTTTATCAAACAGATTCATCGTATCCTCATACCTACCAGTGGCGGCAGTAATATTCAACTAGCCGCCCAGTTAGTTGGATATATTGCACATCAAAATCCCATAGAAGTCACAGCTTTATACGTTCAAAGTGACAAGCCATTACAAAAAACAAGTCGCCAGTTGACAAAAGCAAAGAATTTTACAGATAAACAAGCTCTTGCGGCTGTAGAAGCGGAAATGCAACTACCTGCTGGGATTACTTTACAAACTAAAACACTAGCAGGACGTAGTAAAGCTGAGGTAATTCTTACCGAAGCCCAGAAAAACTATGACTTAATTGTATTGGGAGCATCAGAACGTCTTCCTTCCAAAGAAGCCTTATTCAATTTATTAGTTGACCGAGTAGTGCAAGAAGCTCCTTGCCCAACAATGGTAGTTAAATCGCATCTACCTCTGCCACAAGGTGATAGTTGCACGATTGCTCAACAACAGCTAAAACATATTCTTGTCCCAACAATCGGTACAGAATCTAGCAAATATGCCGTAGAAGTGGCAAGTACGATTGCAGCACAAACAGGGGCATTAGTTACTATTGTCAACGTGATTAATGTGCCACAAGTAGAGTACATAGTTTACGAACAGCGATCTTTTGACACAGCCAGGGAAATTTCTCATGATTTATTAGAACAACAAGCAGCAATTGGTCGCAGTCTGGGTGCTGATGTCAAAATTAATATTCTCCACGGCAACCCAGAAAGAGAGATTCTCACTTTTGCTCAAATCCATGCAGTGGACTTAATTGTACTAGCTAGCAATATCCGCATGGTTACAGGTCGGGCTTTCTTTGGTCATAGAGTTGATGCCATTCTTAGTAAAGCTCAATGCCCAGTAGCTACAATTACCATCCCTTAACAGTTTTGCACAAATAACATTAATACTTTTGAACGTTTATTGGATGAACATCCGTTGCAGAATTTGACTGCTGGATTAAACGTCAATTTGTAAATTTCCTATGTTGCTTATAAGCTTAACGCTAGAGAGTTCAAGCTTTATAGCTTTGATGGCATTAATTTAGCACAGCGACAAATAAAAAGTCACTGTACAACTGTCAAATTAATGGGGATAGCAAGAGCTTTCATCTGATTCTAAGATGACTGAACTTCCATCACAACTTTACGCCTTTCTGCTGGAGAGACGTTGCATTGCAACGTCTCTGCTTTATGCAATTATCAAGGATAAAGACCGCGATCGCTCAATGCCTGTGCTACTCTTCCTACACCCAAAGTATAGGCGGCTAAACGCAAAGGAACTTGGCGCACTTTAGATTGTTGCATCACTTGACGGTAAGCTTGCACCATCAAATGTTCCATTTCGCGGTTGACTCTTTCTTCATCCCAAAATAGGTAAGACAAACCTTGCACCCATTCCAGATAACTCACCACCACACCCCCAGCATTGGCCAAAATATCTGGTAGCACAGTTACACCCTGCGCTTCTAGAACACGGTTGGCTTCCAGCGTGACAGGGCCGTTAGCGGCTTCGGCGATAATTTGCGCCTGTATTTGATGGACGTTATCTTCCGTAATTTGGTTTTCTAAAGCAGCCGGAATCAAGACATCGCAAGGTAAAGTCAGTAATTCGGCGTTGGTAATAACTGTAGCGTTGGGGAAACCAGCCAAATGGTGACGATTTTCGGCGGCGTAAGCTTTTAAAGCGGGAATATCCAACCCATCAGCCGCATATACCCCACCTGTCCCAGTGGAAACTGCTATGACTTTCGCGCCTGCTTGGTGCAGTAGTTCGGCGGCTGCACCACCAACATTACCAAAGCCTTGAATAACAACTCTGACTCCGGCTAAAGTTCTGCCTTGGTCTGCTAAAGCTTCCCGCACAATAATCATAGTGCCGCGTCCGGTGGCCTTTTCTCTACCAAGGGAACCACCTACAGATAGCGGTTTACCAGTCACAACCCCTGGGACAGCATGACCAACGTTAACTGAATACGTATCCATCATCCAAGCCATTTCACGGGCAGAAGTACCCATATCTGGCGCAGGGATATCTAGGGAAGGGCCGATATCTTTGATTAATTCGCTGGTGTAACGACGGGTAATGCGTTCTAGTTCTCCCACACTATATTGTTGTGGATCAATGGCAATTCCTCCCTTTGCACCACCATAAGGAATACCCAACAACGCACATTTCCAAGTCATCAACATAGCGAGTGCGGAAACTTCCCGCAGTGTGACCGCCGGATGATAACGGATTCCGCCTTTGTAGGGGCCTAAAATATTCGAGTGTTGTACCCGATGTCCTGCTAATACGCGCACTTCACCATTATCTAGTTTCACAGGAATGGAAACTGTCACCACCTTGCGCGGGTGGCTGAGAATTTCCAGCACACCTTGGTCTAACCTGAGTTCTTTCCCGGCTGCTTCTAAGTAGCTACAAGCTTGATCGAATGGGCATATATGGGCTGGCGTAGCGGCTTCTAGCGGTATTGTAGGTGTTGCAATCATAAAAGTTTCTCCTCATCGCGGTATCTTTGCGAACCGGATACATATATGCCTAGCTTATCCTCTATATTCAAAAAGAGAATATTTTCTGTAGTTTTTGTTACAATTTTATTTTTTTGTTAAAAAAAGCACAGTTCTAGTGAAATGTGCTTTATAAACAGTGAATAATCAATATTTATACATCAGGGATCAATTGGGCAGAATACCTCAGAAGTAAAATGACCATGAAAGCCATAGGGAATATGATGTTTTAGGTGTAGACGAGCGATCGCACCTTTGTTTAAATTACTGGCATCTAAAATTACCACATCTGAACGGTGATGAGCCGCATCGTAAACTAAAGTAAGTATCCAACCATCATCTTCTTGTTCAGCACCAGGACGGGGTACAAAAATTGGTTCGCCTACAAAACCACGGGGTGCATCGCTCCAAAGTTGTTTTTCTCCTGTTTCTAAATCTAGTTTGAGAATTGCTTGTCCAGGAGCATGTCCCATCTCTGCATGAGCCGCAGCTACATACAAATAGCGATAATAACGCCCAACTTTACTGGGATTTACACTAGGAAATTCACAACTGTGATTTGTGATTAATTTCTTTTGTACCGTTTGACTATCAAGATTCAGGTGAAATCGCCAAATATTACCGGGGGGAAATTGCTCAAAATCAACTTGGAGAAAATCGCTGTTTGGTTCTAGTTCAGGAAAGTTTTCATAGCAAATAGTATCAATGAATATTTCATTTCCCATCTCAAAAGCATTTGCGTGATGGAAAATAAAACCCGCCTGAGTTTCTAATACTTGGATGTTTTGTTGTCCTTCTTGGGGAGTGCGAGGAATTACTAAAATGCGCGTTGGCTTGTTGGGTTGAAACTTGATACTTTCTGCGGCACTGCTAATACCCAAAGCAAATAATATGGGATTAAAGGTGACAGGATTTTGAAAGAAAATGTAGTAATTGGGTGTAATAACAAAATCGTGAATAAAGCAGAAGCCAGGAATAGTGTAATCAAATTTTCTCAGAACTTTACCGATTTGGTTAAGTTCAAAAACACTCAGTTTAGTTGATAGTCCTGGGTTGCTGGAAAAATTTACCAGGCAAGGTGCGCCACCATCTTGATAACTACTAGGGTCAATGCGGAGATGGGCGCTAAAAGGTTGACGCTCTGCTAAGAAGCCATGAAAATTTTCTCTACCCAAGGTTTCTAGTGTGTAGGGGTCGAGGCGATAAGGGTCTTCACCTTCCCACAATGCTAAAAGTTTTTCTGCCCAATAAATAACACTGGTGTTGGCAGTATTTTTAATTTTTAAATCGAAAAGATTCGCTAACCAACCACCGGGTTTTTGAGTCCCAAAAGCACCGCGATACAGAATTTTTCCGGCTTTTTGTTCTGCTAAATAATCATCAGTCTGAACAAAGCGATTACGAAAATGAGCGCGACCTTTGTTGAAAGTAATGCGGCTAATCATTCCATCACCATCAATGGGGTGATGAATGCGTTGTCCATTTATATCCAATAATCCAGGGCCATTTCTAAAGAGTGTACCTTGGAGTTCTGGAGGGATTTGTCCTTCTATATCATCAATCCAATAGTCATATTCTTGGGGCAGAGATTCATATCCTTTCTGCCAATCTTCCAGAGTGTAGGATTTTTTTGAGGTTGGTGTTGGTTGGTTTGTTAAATTCTGCATAGTTTAGGATTGATTTCGCGCATAGACACAAAGAGATTTTTTTATTCAACGACTTGTGATTCTTGTTCTTGGAGTATTAAATTTTGGATGAATGGTTCGCTGTTAGTTGGTAAGCTTTGGGGTTGAGTGTCGTCTTTTGGTAGCCAATTGAGAAATGCTAGTGGTAATAAAGTGCTGAGGTTTGTGATAATTACCAAAATCCACAGTGAGTCAAAATTACTCTCGGTGATACCTAGCCAGTGCATGATGATGGCTCCAAATTCATAAGAGACCATACCGGCTAAGTTAAAGACGGACATTAATAAAGCAAACAAGGTTGCTTCGACTCCAGGGGGGCAAAGTCTGGCGGCTAATACCAAAACTGGCATATAAGCGATTTGTCCCATTACAGTGAGTATGAGGCTGTCTCCCAAACTAAACCAGTGGTCATCTATACCTAAAGTCCGGTTGGTGTGAGTTACCAAAAGCAGCATTGTCATGCCTAAAGCTGCCGAAATCACTGTACTCCAACCAAAAATCAGGCGGAATGAAACACTTTTGAGAAAACGTTGAAAAATCCAAATACCGAATAAAGAGGCGAGACTTGTAACTAGGCGGACTCTTCCTAAAAATTCTGGTTCAAAGTGGAGTTCGTTGGTGCTGAAGTAGAAAAAGGCTGATTCGGCGGTTGGGGTAGCTTGCAAAATAAAGACGAAAGCTGCTGGTAGCCAAATTGTTTTTTGGCTGACTGCTTGGCGTAGTTGTTTAAGTTGATGTTTAATACTTAGGTCTTGAGCGTTATTAGTATCGTTAGTTTCTTGATTAACAGGAGACTCAGCTATAAACCAAGCCGCCGCAGATACAATTAACGGAAAAGAAGCGGTAATTAAAAATACTGTGCGTGTGGTGAAATGTTCGAGTAAGATGCCACTAAAGTATGCTGTGACTAAACCCCCAACAGCCGATGCACCCCAACATAAAGATTGTAATGAGCCTGCATCTGCTTGGGATTCGACTCTGGCTCGTTCTACAACGAGGGAATCGACTATGACATCACTGACAGCTACAGCCAGTGAACTGAGGGCGATCGCGGCGGTTGCAGCCCAGCTAGTATGAACTACTGTGGCCATACTCACCCAAGCAATAGCACCTAATATCCCAGACAATACTAAATATGGGCGGCGACGATAGCCAAAAATTGGTAAGCCATCAGACATAAAGCCAAATAACGGCTTAATCATCCAAGGTAAGGCAACAACACCAAATAATGCTGATACCTGCGCCGGACTCAGCATTAATTCATCCTTAAGGAAAAAGCTAACAGCTAAACGCGCCAGTCCTAAAATTCCTTGGACAAAGTAAACGCTAAGAATAGCAATTAACTCGGCACTGGGTTCATGGCCGAAGAAGATTTTTTCAGTTATCGAGTCTTTGACCTTGGACAAGCCAGACGAGTCAATGAGCATTTGATAAATATTTTTTAAGTTTTGTCTACTTTTCTATAATATCGATTTCTCATAAAGTGTGAAGCGTGGAGAAGTATGAAGTATGAACTGAGGTCTTTTAACCTTCTGCCTTCTGCCTCCTGCCTTCTGCCTCCAAAACTGCGATCGCCTTTGGTGGCAATGATGTAAAGCGAATTGTTACAATATGTTCGTCAACCTCAGATTTTTTCATCACCTTGGCGTAAATATCTTCTTCGGTGGTGAGTTCGGTATTGAGTAATTTCAGTTTGAGGTTATTTAAGATTTCTAAAGAATTGAGCGATCGCATCTGTGCAACTTTTTCGGAAAGGCTAATCAATTCCCCTGGAAATGCTGCGCCAACGGCTTGTTTACCTTGTAAAATTGTATACTCAACTAAAACTGGCTGAGTTAAAGTCACCATTTCCTCGTTGTCGTTGGGCAGAAACAAATTATATTGCCCGCCAACACCGTGAACTTCATAAATAGTAATTGATTCTCTGATGCCTTTGGGCTGGATTTGCATTTGGCTGCCAATGTGTAGTTCAATATCAGCATCTTTGAGGGTATTTTCTGAAATTAAAACTTGTCCTCCAACTGTATAAGTTTCGACACGAGAAGCCAAGTTGACATGACTACCAACAACTGTATATTTGGCGCGTTTTTGAGAACCAATATTACCAGCAACAACCTCCCCTGTGTTAATTCCAATTCCCATTTCTAGAATTGGGAGATTCATTTTTTTATTATGTTCATTGACTTGCTGCATTACTAATTGCATCGCAATTGCACAAGCGATCGCTCTTTGACAATCATCAGGACGATTCACAGGCGCACCGAACATCACAAAGATACCGTCACCCATAAACTCATTAATCGTACCTTTGTACTGATTAATCACATCAGTCATCGCCTCTAGATAATAATTGAGAACTGATACCACTTGTTCAGGTGGTAACTGTTCAGACATCGCAGAAAAGCCACGTAAATCAGAAAATAGCAGTGTGACTTTGCGGCGCTCGCCACCGATGGTTAAGCCGGTGGGATTTTCTAGTAAATTAGCCACTACCTCATCAGTCAGGTAACGTCCAAAGGTTTTCCGCATTCCATTGGCGGTTTCTGCAATGTAGTAGGTAACTGCGATCGCTGAACCAGCTAATGCTAAAAATGGCGGTACAATCGGAATCCACCAACCAGCTAAAAAAGCTATAAAACCAGTGCCGACTAAAGTACTAGTCGTTAACACCACATTAATAGGTAAACGGATTTTTTGATGACTATTGTGGCGTTGTACCCAACATAAAGTTGCACCTGCGATCGACCAACTCAAAATCCACAAATATTCTAAAGGCTCAGGTAAACTCTGAATTTGTGGACGACCATCTAGAGCAGCACTCAAAATTTGACTAATTAAATTTGCATGAATCGTCACACCAGCCATACGCTCTGGTGCAGCAAACACACTACTACTATATGGCGTATAAAATAAATCTTTTAAACTTTCAGCCGTTGCGCCAATTAATACCACCTTATCCCGCAGCAAATCTGCCGGAATTGCATTGCTTTGGATTTGAGTTAAAGAAATTTTTTGAAACTTTTGTGTTCGTCCTCGATAGTTGAGCAGCACTTGATAACTACCAGCATTCGCCCGAATATAACTGCCATCATTCGCCTCAAAAATGGGAAAAATACCTTTGCCTAACTGTAAATAGTTTGGGTTATTTGCTGATGGTTGTTCGGTAATCCCTTCAGGCTTTAAATATAACAAAGCCAGCTTCAAAGCAAAGCTTTCTAAAACTTCGTCGTTTTTTAAATTAACGTAGAGCAATCCTCGTCTAATTCTACCATCAATATCTATCGGTAAATCATTAGACCCAACTTGATTGCGTTGCTTCAATACAGGCGACGCATTCACAGCAGAACTATCAATAGTATCAGAAACTTTTTGGACTCCAATAATATTAGGTGTCGATTTAAATATCTTCACTAAATCTTGATGACCAGGATTAACTGGTAAATCACGATAAATATCTAAACCAATCGCCCTGGGTTTTTGTTGCTTGATTTTTTCTAACACACTAGCTAAAGCAGCATCAGTCATTGGCCATTGCGTTTGCCGACGGATATCTGCTTCATTAATCTCGACAATCACAATGCGGCTATCAACTGATTCTGAAGGACGCATTTGGAAAAAAATGATCTAACGCTACTAACTCTAATAGTTGCAACCAACCCATCAACCTTAAGCCAATCACTAAGGCTGTCATACTAGGAACAGCAAATAAAACACCCCGCCATTGCCAAATTTGCGGCTTAAGTTTTGACCACATCATAATTTTAGGAACTGGGTATAGCAAATTAGTATTTCATTCAATTCGCACTCCCCAGTTACCTATCCGTATTTTTTGTTACCTATTTACTAATTCATTCTTACAGCAGTCAACAAATGACTCAGAAGCCAGTGTATTTAAATTCACTGATTTCAATAATGTCCACCAATCAATTCTGGCTCGCACATTTTTCGGCTCACTGCGCCGTAATTGTGCTGAAGTTGCTAGTGCTTCATACCAAATCCCAGCTTCAGCATAAAGGCTAGGTAATTTGCGTGGTTGTGCTTTGGCTAATGCTGCTGACAATGAGGCTTCCGCTTCAGTGCGTTCTACCCAACCATCTACCCAAGGATTTGTGCTGGCATCTTGAGAATTACAAACAACAGTCAAATACCAATGGTAAGTTTTTCCCACTGCTAATTCTGGGGCAGTCTTAGGTAAGGTAAAATTGATAATTCCAGGTTTATTCGGCAGCTTCAAGGTTGTTTCGTAAACAGAATTTTCATCTTGATCAGTTAAAAGCACAAACTTGGCTGTTTTGACTGAAGATTCAGGTACGAACCAGAACAATGTTGGACGTTCAGCTAATGTCAAACCTAGTTTATTTGGAGGTAAGAGAGGGACTATTTGTTTCTTGCCTTTCAAACAACTAGAACCACGAGTTGAACCACCAGCACTGGCGGGTGGATCTCCTCGTTTTGGTGGCTTAAATGCTTGGCTAATTTGCCATCCTTGTGTTTTAGAGATAGATTCAGCTTTTACCTGTGCTGTGAGACTAGAAATTGGCAGAACCTCTAAGCACAATATGGACAAGACGGCAAAATATACAGATGACTTAATCCATTTCATATTGATGATATTGCTTTGGTTTGAGATTTACCAAAACTGATAAATTTTTACTTACTGGCTTGTTCCAGGAATTTAGTCATACCTGGCAGTCAGCTAAACTTAAGTGTTCCCAAAAATCACCTTGGAGTTTGCACTCACAAAAAATCACCAATGGTTATTTGTATAAATAAATACATAAAAATTTTGTAAAAATGAGAAATTTGGCATCTTTACTGTTGACGATCGCACTTTTAACGCTGACTATTGACTATTGATTTTTGACGGTTAACCAATGATTAAAATCGCAGTTATTGGGGTTGGGCGTTGGGGCGTACATTTACTGCGGAATTTTTTAGCACATCCCCAAGTAAGTGTCGCAGCAGTATTAGATCCTCATGTTGAAAGATTAACAGCAGCCAAGCAGCAATTTAATTTAGATGAGAATGTATTATTAACAACTCAATGGTCAGCTTTACAGGAAATATCAGATTTAGATGCAGTCGCGATCGCCACACCAGCCACAACTCACTATCATTTAATCAAAGATGCTCTCCAGCAGGGATACCATGTTTTAGCTGAAAAGCCTTTAACTTTAGACCCCAAAGAATGTGAGGAACTTTGTTATTTAGCAGAGTTACAAAAGTTAATCTTGATGGTTGACCATACTTATTTATTTCACCCAGCCGTTACAGCCGGAAAAGCGGTAGTTGAGGCGAATCAATTAGGTGAATTACGTTATGCTTATGCTTCTCGCACTCACTTGGGGCCAGTTCGTCAAGATGTTGATGCACTGTGGGACTTAGCGATTCATGATATTGCAATTTTTAACAATTGGCTGGGACAAGCACCTGTGAAGGTGCAAGCAACAGGGACAGTTTGGTTGCAAACAGCAGAAAATTCACCATCCGGTTTGGCAGATTTAGTTTGGGTGACGCTGACCTACTCGAATAACTTTCAAGCATACATTCATTTGTGTTGGCTAAACCCTGATAAACAAAGACGTTTGGCTGTGGTGGGTAGTCTGGGTAGTTTAATTTTTGATGAAATGTCACCGAATGCACCATTGACTTTATTACACGGAGAGTTTGAACGCCAAGGAAATCATTTTCTTCCGATAAATCAAAGCCGAGAAGTGATTGAACTAAATCCAGGTGAACCTTTACAACAAGTGTGCGATCGCTTTATTCAATCCATACTCCAAAATCAACCGCCGGTTGTGTCATCAGGTTGGGTAGGTACAGAGTTAGTCAAAATTCTGGCAGCTTTAACCACATCTCTCAATCAAGGTGGAAAACCTGTTTTTTTAACCAATATTTAAAATTTTCTGAAAATATCTCTACTCAGATCCCCGACTTTTTTGAGGTAGTTGGGGATCTGAATTTTTCAAGAAAGTTTTAGGACTGCTATAGATTGAATATATATGAACATAAATTTTCAAATGACTATTTACTTTTACAAAGTGTGGCAGCCTTACGGTTGTTTTTCTAACTTTTCTTCCCATCCCATCCAAATCCAAGGCACTTATTGGTCAACAGTTGAGCATTATTATCAAGCCCAAAAGTTTGTGAGCAGCAAAGATGCAGCAATTATACCTATAATTCATGCTGCTGCTACACCAGAAGAAGCCGCCGCTCTAGGACGCTGTAGTTCAAGGACAGTACGTTTAGATTGGGATTTGGTGAAAACTCAAGTAATGCGTGAAGCAGTACTCAAAAAAATTTCTCACCCATGCTGATATTCGAGAAGTTTTACTAGCAACAGGAGATGAGACGATTGTGGAAAATTCTCCGACTGACTATTTTTGGGGTTGTGGTCAAGATAAAACTGGCCATAACCATCTAGGTAAAATTCTGATGAAGGTGCGCGAAGAAATTCGTCACTTACGCCTTTACTCCGTAATTACCAGTGATTGTCGCCAAGAGTAGATACATATAAAAGTATCAGAATGCTGACAGGGGGAATGCTGACATTCCCTAAATCAACAAAATCGAGAGGCTATCTCACTAGATTTACTTAATTGATGTGGTTAAAAATTAAAAAATCATAAAAAAAAATTAGATTCATAGAGACAATTTTGGAATTGGTTGATTTACATAATCCTACCGAATACATCATTTTGCAGTAGGTATAAAATTAGTTGACAATTAATATTTTCTCGTCGTTATTAAAAGTCAAAGATAGAAATGGCGGCTCTGGGTATAGCAAGCAGCATTTTTTAACATAGTTTAATTATTTTTTATAGGTTTAGTAGGCAATGGAATATACTGATAACCCAAGCGGTTCGCAGCCTCCCTTTGGTCAAGAGGGTTTATTGCACCGGATCATCAACCGGATTAGGCGATCGCTGGAACTGGCAGATATTTTAACCGCTACCGTTGCCGAAGTTCGTTGGTTTTTGGCTACAGACCGAGTGATGGTATATCGGTTTGATGCTGATGGTAGTGGTGAAGTTATTGCTGAATCTCTGAATGATCAAGTACTACCATCATTAATGGGGTTACACTTTCCAGATTCAGATATTCCTCTGGAAAGCAGAAAAATGCTGTTATTAGGACAGCAACGTGTAATTGTTGATGTATCTAGGGGCAAATTAGGGTTATCTTTGCCAGCGTCTAACGCCACAGAACAACTTGTAGAAAGCGAAAATACCTACTATCAACGAGTAGATCCTTGTCATATTCAATATTTAACAGCAATGGGGGTGCAGTCTTCGCTAGTGGTGCCGATTTTACATAGCGAAGTCCAAGGTGATTCTCTCAAACCAATACTTTGGGGACTATTAGTATCACATCACAGTCAACCACGAGAAATTTCGCCAGCAGAACTGACTTTAGTCCAGCAAGTTGTTGATCAAGTAGCGATCGCCATTGTACAAAGTAATCTGTATACCCAAAGTTTAGCGAGACAAAAGCGAGAAGAGACGATTAATCATGTTACTACCCTACTACATCAATTACCAAAGCTGGAATTACAGGCTTCTTTAAAAGAAACTGTCACAGCCCTAGATGGCATAGGTGGCCGCCTTTACATTGAACCAGCAACAGAAGTTTACACCTTTGGCGAGCAACCAAAAATTCCATTCGAGCTAGAAACTAGCATCATCGAACAACATCCTGTTTGGCAAAAATGGATGGATGAATGCAAACAAGGTCAAATTTGGATGACCACCAACCTTTACCATGAAGCACATTTGCGTGTTTTGGCATTTGCGTTTCAATTAACCCAAATTCGGGGTATGTTAGTCATACCTCTGCACTACCGACAAAAATTTATCGGTGTGTTGAGTGTGTTTCGTCCAGAATTCAACACCGAAATTTTGTGGGCTGGACGACGTGAACAAAATCCCCAACAAAAGTTACCACAAATTTCTTTTGATGTTTGGCGAGAAGAAAAAAAAGGACAAGCTATTGCTTGGACAGATGAAGAAATTTCTCTCGCCCAAGCTTTGTCTCGTAGCTTTTCGATTGCTATTCAGCAACAACAAATGTACCAGGAAGTACAAACACTCAACACCAATTTAGAACTGCGGGTACAAGAGAAAACAGCCGAACTAGAAAAATCCTTATTGTTTACTAAGGTAACTAAGCAAGTTTCTGAACAAATTCGCCGTTCATTAGACTTGAAAACTACCTTACAAACTATTGTTTATGAAGTGCGTTCGCTGCTGAATTCTGATAGAGTTCTAATTTATCAAAGAACTAGTGAATCTGAGGGTCAGGTGATTGTTGAAGAAATTAACGGGTCTTGGTCATCAACTTTGGGAATTACAACACCAGCAGGCTGTCTCCCCAATGAATCAACAGTTTTGTTCTTGCAGGGTCAAGTTAAAACCATTAATAATGTCAATACTGATTCTATAAGTGCTTGTCACCGAGAATTTTTGCAGAGTATACAGGTACAAGCTAACTTAACTGTTCCCATCAATATAGGTTTGCAACTTTGGGGTTTACTAATTGTTCATCAGTGTGCAAAGCCCAGAGAATGGCAAGATACAGAAATAAATTTACTACAACAGTTGGCAGATCAAGCTGCGATCGCTATTCAGCAAGCTCAACTTTATGAACAAAGTTGTCTATCTGAAGCAGAAGCTAGAGCAAAAGCTACACAATTAGAGCAAACTTTAATAGAACTTCAAGCAGCACAAACGCAATTAATTCAAACTGAAAAAATGTCTAGTTTGGGTCAGTTAGTAGCAGGCGTAGCCCATGAAATTAACAACCCAGTTAACTTTATTTACGGTAATTTACACTATGCAAATCGGTATACTCAAGACTTGTTAAAAATTATCGAACTTTATCAATTACACTATCCTCAACCACATCCTGAAATTATGTCCACAGCCAGAAGTGTTGACTTAGAATTTTTGGCGGATGATTTACCAAAAATGATTTCTTCAATGCAAATTGGAGCCGATCGCATTCGTTCGATTGTCTTATCTTTACGCAATTTTTCTCGCTTAGATGAAGCAGAAAATAAACCCGTTGATTTACATGAAGGCATAGATAATACTTTATTAATTTTACAACATCGTCTGAAATCCACAGCTAATTTTACAGGCATTGATATTCTGAAAGATTATGGTAATTTACCATTGATAGAATGTTATGCAGGACAAATCAATCAAGTCTTTATGAACATTCTGACAAATGCTATTGATGTCTTGGAAAATCAAGGAGATTTAGCACAGGATAAATTTCAGCTTCCTAAGCCCAAAATTTCAATTTCTACTAGATTAGCTACAGATACATCACGTATATTGATTCGCATTGCTGACAATGGGCCAGGAATGACAGAAGATGTCAGGAAGCGAATTTTTGATCCCTTTTTCACCACCAAAGCTGTAGGCAAAGGTACAGGTTTAGGGTTGGCAATTAGTTACCAAATTATTGTCGAAAAACATGGTGGGATGATGGACTGTATTTCTGAAATTGGCAAAGGAACAGAGTTTTGGATTGAGATTCCCATTAGGTTGCTACGTCACATAAATAATAGATAAAAGCGGACAGTAGAATAGGCTATAGCAATAGATTTACAATAGCTGTTCAGTCTTAATTTATTTCAATAAAACTTAACTTAAGGCGAGTGTTGATTTAATAATTATGTTGTTTCAGCAACAAATAATTAACAACTATTTAGTCGGAAATTAGAAAGTAATTTCATTACTATAAATCCAATATTTATCAGTTATAAATATTAATAAATCCGAGCTTAAAAGTAAAGTTTAATTGCAGAAATATCCATATTAATATAGTGATGTTAATCTAATAAATGAAGCTACTTAGCTTCCCTGGCAAATAAAACAGCTAGATTGCAATAAAAGAAGAGGTAAAACGCTGTTGAATTTATGTCTGTCTCGTTCAAACCCAACAACACCCAACGTGAACGCTGATATTTCCTCAAATATTGAAAATCAGGGGGCGCTGTAAACTGGTTTTCATTGCTTGTTTTGAGTGGTGAAAGAGGTTACATCCCTGGCTAGAAAAAACAAGAGGAGGAAATAATCTTAGTTAGTAGATGCTTGGGTGTTGTTGTATTTAGGTAAAACAGTGTAAGCTAGTAGCCAGCTAATTGCAGGAAAATGTAGAATCCAGAATTTAGCAGTAAGTTATTGAGTGGGGGTTATGTAACTTCTTCAGACTCATAACTTCTGTAAGCTCAAATGGCAATTCGCCTAGCAAATTCTGAATTCTATGGAAATAAACAGTTTAATAATTCAAATAGCGCCTTATGTCAATTATTGCGCTCAGAGCATGGTACATTCAAGATTACGAACCGATTTCACAATTGGAAAAAACGCCCAGCAGACATTCGTCTCAGTAAAAAAAAGTCTGCTGCGTTCTGCCTTGCGAGCAGACTTTTTAGAAGATAGTGATGACGTGAAAAAATCTGTGTGGTTTGAGCGTTATTTAGAAGGGGAAAATATAGAATTTTATATCGAAGGTAGTGGTGGTTATTGTGTAGCTAATATTGACTTGATTAGTCATGAAATTTATTTCACCAAACAAGCATTATTAGCGCAATTAGACCCAACCATTTTTTTTCTGTTACCAAACTGAGTATAGTGCAGCCAGCGAAGCCTTGCGCGAGGGATTGCAAAAAAGCTTGGAAATTTTGAATATGCGATCGCGTCTGCCTTTAACATTAGTAGAATCTTATAGACCGAGTGATGGAATTCTGCGCTTAAATAAAGCAATGATGCGAAAAATCCGCAAGAGTTTGTTGTTTATAGCCGACACTACAGCCATTACCAGCATTGACAGCCAAGAAAGTCAGCAATTAATTCCTAGTCCTAATGTTTGCGTAGAAATTGGCTATGCAATTCAAAGTAAACGCTCCGAACAAATTTTGTTAGCACACATGCAGCGCCCAGAGTTAGAAGGTAAAATTCCTTTTGACTTACCTACACAACAAATTCTGCAATTCAAAAATAGTACCGAACTCAATAAAATTATCATCAAAGCCTTAGAAGTTCAGTTAGCAAGGTTTAAGTTATTTTACTAAAACGCTCATGTGGTTTTAACATAAATGCCATATCAGGGCCAGTCGGCACAATTCCACCAGGGTTAAGCGGGAAAAGATTACCATAATAGTCCTGCTTGACACTTTCTAAATCGCAAGTGCCAGCCACACCTGGTAATTGATATAAGTCGCGTAAGTAACCTCCCAAATTGGGATAGTCTTGAATGCGGTGGCGGTTACACTTAAACAACCCATAGTACACAATGTCAAAGCGAAACAACGTTGTAAACAAACGAACATCCGCTAAAGTGACGTTGTTGCCACAAAGATATCGACTGGTATTCAATGCTGCATCAATTTCATCCAGAGTATCAAATAATTGATCACAAGCTTGGTTGTATGCAGCTTGAGTTTGGGCAAAGCCACAGCGATAAACACCATTATTAACATTTGTGTAAATCTTTTGATTCCACCAGTCAATTTTTTCTTTGAGTTCGGCTGGGTAGAGATTCAGTGTGGGATTTGTCGCCAACTGATTAAATTCTGAGTTCAGGATGACAATAATTTCCGCACTTTCGTTATTGACAATGGTTTTGGTTTGTTTGTCCCATAAAACTGGAACTGTACAGCGCCCAGTGTAACCAGGTTGGGCAAGCTGATACAATTGAGCTAGAGTTTGGAAACCTTCATCTTCGCTGGTGAACACCCAACCCCCAGACTCCGCCGAAGGTTCAACTGTTGTGACTGAGATCACATCTTCTAATCCTTTGAGCGCCCTGACAACTAGTGTGCGATGCGCCCAAGGGCAACCTAAGCCAACATAAAGTTTATAACGTCCTGCTGCTGGTTGGTAAATGTTACCTTCAGCTTGACTAACAACACTTCTAAACTGACTGTCGGGACGAATATATTCCCCTGATTTATTGCGGGGGGCGAGTTGGGACATCATAATATGCCAAAGAGTCGTCCAGACAAACTTGCCTAAACCAATAATGAGCTTTGGCGGTAGAGATTTACCTTTTTTCTTAATTTTGGTATTAGTCATAGTTGAGTAGAAACCAATGTCTAGGACAAGCTACTAATTGCGTCTACGCATTTATGCTCAATTACAACTCTAACGCTCTTTCTCTTCTCTGTGCCTTTGCGTCTCTGCGTGAGTTTTTTACTCCGCTACACTCAAATCTACCTTATCGTAAATATACCCCAGCAAAACCTGACAAGGAATAGAAAATAAATTTAACAACAGATTTACATCTTCATATTCAGAAAATATCCACTTAATTATTATCTGTTTTGTAATACTGCTCAACGTAGATTCTATATTGGTCAATCAGAATATATTCTTGAAAACTAGGAATTGTCCGATAAGCAGCAAACTTTTCATCGCGGTCATAACTTTTAGTAGATTTTGATAACATCTCAGCAATCAACACTGGGTTAATTAAAGTATCTCGTCTTCCTTCTGCATACTCTAGTTTATCTGCGATCGCCATTACATCAGGATACACATACATTCTTTTTTGAGGAATCCAAAGACGTTGCCTGAGCATAAACACTTGATAAGGCTGGCGTTTCAAAGCCATTAATAAATTAGCACCAAAGTTACCAACAACGGTATTATGTTTTGGTATTTCACTTGCCTGAAGAATAATTTGCCCGTCAATATATTCGTGCTTTTCCTCTGAATTAACTTCAAATTCTAAATATTCTTCCGGCGAATAGTAGCGTTTTTCTGGTAACTGCATAACTACCAAAATAATCAGTAATTAACCGCAGATAAACACAAACAATTTATCTGGGTATATTGGTTGTTTTATTTTAAGTTAACTCAACTCAATACTTGCTCGGCTTCAATAGCATTAATTTGGTCAATAACATTCCAAACTTCTTGTAACATGGGTTCTAAACCAGTACGAGTGACCGCAGAAATCACGAAAACTGGAGCATAAGCAAGGTGATTTAATTGAGTAGCTAACTCATCTAAATCAACTTCTTCTCTATCAACTGCGTCAATTTTATTCAGTGCTAAAATTTGCGGACGCTCTGCTAAACCACGTCCATAAGCTTGCAATTCTTGTTGAATGGTAGTGTAATCTCTGATGACATCATCACTAGTTGCATCAATTAAATGTAATAGTACCCTTGTGCGCTCAATGTGGCGTAAAAAATCATGTCCCAAACCGGCACCTTGGGCTGCACCTTCAATGAGTCCCGGAATGTCGGCAAAAACTGTACCATCACCCGTGGGTTTCCGCACGACACCCAAATTTGGTATCAGAGTAGTGAAAGGATAATCAGCAATTTTGGGTCTGGCTGCTGATAATGAGGAAATCAAAGTCGATTTACCAGCATTTGGTAAACCAATAATTCCGACTTCTGCTAATAGTTTCAACTCCAAACGGAGAGACTTTTTTTCCCCTTCTAAACCAGGGAGGGCGTATTCTGGGGCGCGGTTGCGGTTACTTAAAAAATGTTGATTTCCTAGTCCACCTTTACCGCCTTCAGCAATTACTAAAGTTTGTTCTGGTGCAATTAAATCGCCGATGATTTCATCCGTTTCCGCATCATAAATCACTGTACCGCAGGGAACTTCGATGATTAAATCTTTCCCAGATGCGCCAGTACGGTTATTAGGGCCGCCTCGACCACCATTTTCCGCCTTAAACAGATGGTTATATCTAAAGTCCAGGAGGGTTTGCAGGTTTTCTACAGCCTGAAATATCACAGAACCGCCGCGTCCGCCATTTCCACCAGAAGGGCCGCCAGCCGGCACATATTTTTCTCTGCGGAAAGCGACGATACCATCGCCACCTTTACCTGCTTCAACTTCAATTTCTACTTGATCAATGAATTGCATATTTCTACAGTGCTGAGTTGTGAGTTCTAAATTATAAGTTTTTTAATCAATGCTTTATCTTTATTCTCTACTTTTAACTCAGCGAGAAGTTGCGTGCGGAGAGAACTTGCGTGCGCGGGTTCCCCGCGTTGAGCAAAGTTCGGAGGGTTCCCCCCGTTGAGCAAACTTCGGTGACTCAGCACTCAAATATATGGCGTAACATCCTCACCGCAGTCATCTGCCAAATAGGAGAGGGCGCGGAAACGTAAACCAACTAGTTGTTCATAAAGTGGATTAATCTTACACAAAGGTGGGATGTGGACAATTTTACGTCCAAATAAGGTGACATCTCGCTCAAACGGACATTGAGAGGGAATCATTTTACATAAAAAGCGGGCAACTCTAGGGTCTTGCACATCTAGCCCATCTAGCCAGTCGCGCAGCGAGTCGAGTGGTAAGTGGGGTGGGGCTTTGAGTGAAACTAGCGGGTCTTGAATTTCTAGAGTGTGACGCAGGGCTTGGATAATATCTTCTGGTAGTTCTAAAACTTGGCAAAATTGATGTAGTACTTGATCTTCGCTAGGAGAATATGTACCATCAGCGATCGCTACCATCACTGCTGTACGTAAAAAATTTTCGGCTGCTGGTGTACCCTTACCCAAGGCTGCGGCTAAGTCTTCTGGTGTAATGACTTCTAAAGACTCCCATTTTAGACTAGGGACTAATTCTTCTTTGGTTAAACTAGCAATAAACTGCTGTTCATGGTCATCAAAGTTGCCATCCGCCCAAGCAATGGTTAGCAGTCCACGCAACCAAGCTGCTATTTGTTCGCTACTGTATGGGGATTGTACAACACTAGTCATACATTGACTCCTCAAACTTCTCTCGGTGATTACTAGGCTAACTTGAAGGTAACTGATTGCACAGTTAACTCACAGGCTTTTAAGATTTGCTGTTTTGTTAACTACAAGTAAAGTGCGATCGCTTCCTGATCACATTGCAAGTTAAGCTACTCTTAAAATAATCTTGAGAATCTTTCTATTTAAATTTGTACTAGGATAATTAATCTAGGTGGTGGAGGTACTGACCAATTGTTAACTTGTGACTTTTGAATGCTGCTCACAGCATACTCAAATATTTGACTTTGACACATTAATTATTGAGAAGAAGTCTCAAATATTTAGAGATTCATACAGAATCACCATCAATAGGTAAGCAGACACCTACCTCCAACACCGTCAGCAAGGGTTGTTTATCAAAATTCTTAAAGCCAAACACATAATTAGCAATTCAGGTATCAGCTATGTTTTATTTTGGTATTGAACATGAAGTCGCGTTCTTAAACCAAGAAGGGAAATTTGCCGATTTTACCCACACTAAATTTGCCGATTTTGCTCAAATTGTCGAAAGATTACCTACCTACCCCAGTGATTATCCTCAATTGCGTGTAGGTGATGCTGGAATTAAAAAGAAAAGATGGTATATCGAAGGATTTGAAAGATTTGCTGATTCTGATCAACCAATAGATTGTTTAGCCAAAGGTATTGAAATTAGAACCACCATACATACCGATATTCAAGGTGCTGTGAATGAACTATCAGAAAGTTTTCGTTTACTGCAAGAATTAGCCGTTAGCTTTGGCTATACACCAGTTTTAGCGAGTTTTAACCCTTACAAAACAGTTTTTGAACCCCAACCTCCATTAAACAATTTTGAAATCAAACAACTACAAGCTTATCCCGACGAGCAAACTGCTAATATTTACATGGTCAGTTACGGGCCAGATTTAAATATTTCTGTAGCAGATATGTCTACAGAGAAGTTAATTGATATTGGTCGCAAGCTAACTTATTACAGTCCTTATATTGTCCCTTTTACTTATAGTTCACCTTTTTACAATGGTAGTTTATGGGAAGGACTATCAGTCAGAACTTTTATTAGAACAGGTAAACGTTCAGCAACACTGGTTTTTGTGGAAAAAAAAGAACAATTAATTCCTAGTGTTCCATCATTAACTAAAGTCGCCCGTATTCCCGCAGAAATTGGGCGTATTGAATTTAAAGCTTTTGATAGTTGTGATGAATTTAATCTTTATGCAGCATTATTAGCATTATTAAAAGGTTTGATATTAGATGAAACTTTACAGGGGAGATTAACTGTACCCGATACTGCTTTGCACCAGCTTTCTGCTAAATCAGGTTTTGATAATGAAGAAATTTTTGCTAATGCCAAAAAAGTTTTACAAGCCTCTGAGTTGGCTTTGAATGATGACCCAGATGTTAAGTTGCTCACACCATTAAAAATAATACTAGAGCAGCGAAAAAGTAAATCTCATGAATTAATTGAGAAGTTTCAAAATTTAGGTTCGATAGAAGAAGTGCTACGACAAACTTATTAAGATGGAAAAATTAGCAAATAGATGATTCTGATTTGATGAATACGCTCAGATACCCGACTTTTTTGTAGAAGCCGAGAATCTAATACTCACTAGGCCAAAGGTGTTAACCAATAAGTAATTCCTTGAATTACTTGATTTTTAAAACCCAACTTAGGTAAATCTTCTGCTGATACACCAAGATAAGTCCAGTGTGGTACATCTTTAACTACAGTTTGAAACCAGCCATTTTGATTTAAAATTTGTCTTTGCTTTGCATTCGATACACCTAAATCAATTGCTAACCCCCAAAGATGCTGGGATGTTCCGGGTGGTGCAACTACGCCTAGAATTGCTGTTTCTTTACCTTCTTTGACTTTTTCTAAAGTTTTATTATTAGCATATTTATGCCAAAATCTTAAATTCGTGGCATAACTACGCAGACAATCACTTGCACCATAGCCTGATTTGAGAGGGATATTAAACTGTAACCTGGCTTTATTTAAGGCATCGGCGGCTGACTTTTGTAAATAACAATCCCTGGTATCAACAACTTTTTCTAGTGTTAGTTGTGACTGAAATTCTTTAGTATCTGCTTCGCTATCAAAAATCAATTTTTGCGGTAATTTTACATTACTAGTTGAATTAATAAATGCTGCCCCATAGGAACGGAGTAAAGTATATTCATAAGTTCCTGGTGCGGGCATTACCTTTAAGTTCTGCACAATGGTAGCCACAAAATTTTCTTGTGGGCTTAATGGTTCACTAGTAACAGGTTGCGGTAAGTTGGGTTCTTGGGCATTAGCACTACAACCAGATACTGCTGCAACTAAGCATTGATTTGTGGACGGTAAATTATTCAATGATTGATAGCGTTGCAGACTGTTACTAGCCACCAATGCCAAACAAATAAAAATAGCAGTCAATATAAATTTTGCTGGTTTAATTAGGCGTTTCATTAATTGCTTAAATTTGTGAATATATTGAATAGCATAGTCTGTACAACTATGGTAAAAATAGTTGCATTGGTAACATATAAGCTAGATTTAACTAAATTCTTGGGCAGAACTTAGTTAATAATTATAATTTCTAAATTTGAAAATTTCTCTACTACTATATGACTAGTTCTTTTGATAGCTTTTTTTATTAACAAGGCGCATCCTGGAAAGCACTGGATCAGCTAAAATATCAATGAATCTTAGCTTGCTGTTGTATAAGTATGACCATGCACAATTCTATTGAATTCCAAGACGCTTATGATGTGATTGTCGTCGGTGCAGGTCACTCCGGTTGCGAAGCCGCCTTGGCCGCTGCCCGTCTTGGTTGTCGGACTCTGCTATTAACACTGAATTTAGATAAAATTGCTTGGCAACCTTGTAACCCCGCCGTAGGTGGCCCGGCTAAATCGCAGTTAACCCATGAGGTAGATGCTTTGGGTGGGGAAATTGGCAAAATGGCAGACCGCACATACTTGCAAAAACGCATCCTCAATTCTTCACGGGGGCCTGCGGTCTGGGCATTACGCGCCCAAACAGACAAGCGGGAATATGCGGCGGTGATGAAAGCCATTGTGGAAAATCAAGAAAATTTGACCATTCGGGAAGGGATGGTGACAGACTTAGTTTTGGGCGCTAACGATGAAGTGGTTGGTGTCGAAACTTATTTCGGTGTGGCTTTTGAATGTAAAACAGTTATTTTGACCACTGGTACTTTTTTGGGTGGCAAGATTTGGGTTGGTAACAAATCAATGGCGGCGGGACGTGCAGGAGAATTTGCTGCTGAAGGTTTGACTGCAACTTTAAATCGTTTGGGTTTTGAAACAGGAAGATTAAAAACTGGGACACCGGCACGGGTAGATAAGCGATCGGTGGATTACAGTAAGATGGAACTTCAGCCAGGAGATGCGGAAGTTCGCTGGTTTAGCTTTGACCCAGAAGTGTGGGTAGAAAGGGAACAAATGCCTTGTCACATGACCCGCACTACTGCCGAAACCCATCGTTTAATCAGAGAAAATTTACACCTATCGCCCGTTTATGGTGGTTGGGTAGAGGCGAAAGGGCCGCGTTATTGTCCCAGTATTGAAGATAAGATTGTGCGCTTTGTAGATAAGGAAAGCCATCAAATCTTTATTGAACCAGAAGGAAGAGATATTCCTGAACTATATATTCAAGGTTTTTCTACTGGGTTGCCAGAAACTCTGCAATTGCAAATGTTACGGAGTCTACCAGGGTTGGAAAACTGTGTGATGCTGCGTCCGGCTTATGCGGTAGAGTATGATTACTTACCTGCGACCCAGTGTTATCCCACCATGATGACGAAGAAAATTGCGGGGTTGTTTTGTGCTGGTCAAATTAATGGTACAACAGGCTATGAAGAAGCCGCAGCCCAAGGAATTGTGGCAGGAATTAATGCGGCGCGATTTGTACGTGATCAGGAAATGATTGTATTTCCGCGTGAGCAAAGTTACATCGGCACGTTACTAGATGATTTGTGTACGAAAGACCTGCGAGAACCTTACCGGATGCTAACCAGTCGGTCTGAGTATCGTCTATTGTTGCGTTCGGATAATGCAGACCAACGCTTAACGCCTTTGGGACGGGAAATTGGTTTAGTTGACGATCGCCGTTGGGAATTATTCACCACTAAACAAGCCCAAATCACAGCAGAGAAAGAAAGACTATACACCACCCGCATTAAAGAACATGATGAAGTAGGGAAAGCGATCGCCTCTGATACCCAACAAGCAATCAAAGGTTCCATCACCCTTGCTGACTTACTGCGGCGACCAGGATTTCATTATGTTGACCTGCATAAATACGGCTTGGGTAATTCCAGTCTCACCCAGGCGGAGAGAGAAGGCGCAGAAATCGATATCAAGTATTCTGGCTATCTCGCCAGACAACAAAACCAAATTGAACAAACCGCCCGTCAAGCCCACCGCCAGCTACCTGCGGATTTAGATTATGGCAAAATTGATACTCTTTCTAAAGAGGCACGGGAAAAATTAACTAAGGTAAAACCACTGACTATTGGTCAAGCTGCCCGTATCGGGGGTGTGAATCCTGCGGATATTAACGCACTGTTAATATATTTGGAATTGCGTAAAACCAAACACCAGACCGACTTTCCGGCATTAACGTAAGTTAAAGTTTTAACAAGCGTGAGTATAGTAGAAGGGAGGGGATTGGTATGATTGATGACACGAATTTTTTTGCTGGCATCACCAACTATCTCCAGACTACGTTGAATTTAATACCACATAAAAATAAACTCGTCAAGTTTAGGCTGGCAGTTTGATATTTTTGCAAAATCCTGATTTCCAGGCGTTAAGAGCATTACTTAATCCTGGCAAACAAAACCCAAAATCATGCCTATGTTACAAGAATTCAACAACCATCTCATCGTTCCGGAACCATCAGAAGAATTAATTAGCAACGAGCCTTGGTCAATCGAAATTTATGCTGATGGCTTGATGGATGATTTGTTTGCCGATATTGACGATATTTTAGATGGCAGTGGCACTTTATCCTCCCATACTGTGAGGTATGGTGGTCGCATACCACAGCATTCTAGAGAGGAAACATCTGTAAACGATTGGTATTACTCAGACTATGAGCCTCTGCAAACGCTGAATATACCGCAGATTGTTCTGCCCAATATGGTCAGCACTGTACAGGGTGTACCTCAAGTTAGAAATCAGCACGCTAGTACAGTTGTGGTCGATACTCCCGCAATGGCTTCGGGAATTAGAAGACCGAAGAAAATCAAACGGGCTTTCAGCAAGCTGGTGATTTTAGGAACCGCCATTGGGATTGCGATCGCTGGTACGATTTATCTACTACGCGCAGAAGTTTTCTCTTTGATCACTGGCAGATGGACACAGCAAAACGGCTTAATGTCAGGAACCCAATTACCGACAAAAGCAGAAATTGAGTCAGATTTAGCCGACTATATGCTGGGGTCGTTAGCCATCATCGACCAACAGAGCGGAAAAACATATCAAGCATCTTTTCGCAACGGCATCAGCAACCGCATAACCTCTAACCCGAATACCATTGCTTATGCGGGTAGTTCACCCATTGGTAACTTACCATCTCCGCTCACTGCTAACAATACAGCCCCCACCTCTAACGGTTCAGCAAACAGTGTTGTTGAACGCATCTATATTCCTGTCTATCAAGCGCCTTCACCTATGCGCTACGGGCTACCAAGGCTTCCCGGAACTCCCTTACCCCTACCGCCCATAGCCAACGCCAAACAAACAACTCAGCCGAATGCAGTCAAAACAGCTTTAAACACTGTCAAGCAACCAGGTAAACCTGTTAGTGTCAATATGTTAGCTGCTGCGGTGCGTACTGATCTCAAACCTGTAGCTGTACGTACAGCCCCAATTACTGTCAGGCAATCAGCCAGTCCCCTTCCTGCGTTACCAGTTGCACCACTGCGGGCTGCTTCACCTCCTGTAGCGAGTGTGGCTGCATCACCAAAAACCCCCCAACAAGTATATTTAACCTCCAACCCTCAACCTGCTCCCGGTCATACATTAGAAGGTGTACTAGAGCTAGGTAAGAAATCTGCGGCTTTATTTCAAGTTGATGGCGTAACTCGGCGTATCAATATTGGCGAAATAATTGGTACTAGTGGCTGGACTTTAGTAGAGGTCAACAACGGAGAAGCAATTGTCCGTCGAAATGGTGAAGTTCGCTCTATTTATACAGGACAAAAGCTATAAGCTGAAAGCCAAATTTCGTTGATACCAAATATCACAATTAAATAATTCCTAAATCTCTCAGAGTAGATTCTCTTACCCAACTACTCTAATTTCAACATGGAAAAACATCGCTATGCTTTTTTTAGCGTCAATAAATTTTTTTAGCCTGCTTGTGCAGGTTTTTTATTTTGTGTGATCCTGCTTAGTAGTATAACACGCTTTTTTTATTTATCCAGTAAAATTACCGTAATATTTTTTTATATAAAAATGAGTGTATTCCTCATAATTACGGTAGTATTCCCAAATTTCTGCACATCAAAATTTTTGGTTAGGCTCTTCCTCTAAACTCTAAAATTAATTTTTCTAATAATCTCATTTCCCGTTGAGGAAAAACTCGTCCCCAGTGCAGTGCAAAATTTTCATAACTTTCAAGATGACGTAAAGCACGCCAGAAAGATAAAACCATAGATATACAAGAACTATTGACTTTAAACACTAATTCATTTCGCTGTTGGTTAATTGGTAAATTTGAAAGCTTAACAACATCCAAAGTTAACTTTTTGTCATTTTGGGCAAAGAGAAACTCATATCTAATTGGTTCTGTATTCCACCTAACCACTGCTTTATATTGACCATTTAAAAGGGCTATGAGTGCATCCAAAAGTTCACACAAAGAGTTATCAGGTATATGAGAAGCGGGAAATAACAATTGCTGTTCCTGACTGAACATTTCCACAGTTATCCAACCATGTTCGAGATAACTAAAATCGACTTTAAAGGCTCGCGTCATAAAATTATGGGGAAATTACTGAAGCTGGGGCTAAATAACAGCAGTTATATTCATAGTAACCTCATATTCAATGTGGAAAACCAAGGGCGCATCTACTATTTCTCAGCATGAATCAACCCACAAAAACCACTTGGCAAGATGTTCATGCAGCGTTTCAAAAAATTTGGGGTTACGATGATTTTCGTCCACCACAGGGAGAAGTAATCAGAACTTTATTAGCACAAAAAGATGCTCTGATTATTATGCCAACAGGTGGTGGTAAATCCATTTGTTTTCAATTGCCAGCATTATTACAAACAGGATTAACATTAGTAATTTCTCCCTTGGTAGCGTTGATGGAAAACCAAGTGAAAGAACTACATCAACGCCATCTGAGTGCAGCACTTTTGCATAGTGAACTACCTTCATCTCAACGCCGTGCAACATTGCAAGCATTGGAAAAACAACAACTGCGATTACTTTATTTATCACCAGAGACTTTATTAAGTCCACCAGTGTGGGAAAGATTATCTCAGCCAAAATTGCAAATCAATGGCTTGATTTTGGATGAAGCACATTGTTTGGTGCAATGGGGAGATACATTTCGACCAGCTTACCGCAGATTAGGGGCGGTGCGTCCGGCATTACTCAAATCAAAACCACCAGGAACTAAAATTAGTATTGCTGCTTTTACCGCAACAGCTGATCCATTAGCGCAAAATGTGATTCAAACTGTTTTACAATTAGAGCAACCTGAAATCTTTCGGCTGAATCCTTACCGTGCTAATCTGCATCCTAGTGTTCGTATCGCTTGGACACCAAGGGGGAGAAAACAGCAGTTACTCCAGTTTATTCAAAAGCGATCGCCACAAGCTGGTTTAATTTATGTTCGCACCCGCCGCGATAGCGAAGAATTAGCAGTATGGTTAGCCGAGATGGGTTATCCGACAGCCAGTTACCACGCAGGGTTAAGTGCAGCCGAACGCCGTGCAGTCGAAGCCAGTTGGTTGGGTGGTAAGATACCATTTGTGGTTTGTACCTGTGCCTTTGGGATGGGGATAAATAAGCCTGACGTGCGCTGGGTTGTCCACTATCACGCCCCACATCTGCTATCAGAATATGTGCAAGAAATCGGCCGCGCCGGAAGAGATGGTAAACCAGCCGAAGCATTGACACTGGTGAGTGAACCTACAGGATGGCTAGATTCTGGCGATAAGCAAAGACAACAGTTTTTTGCTGATAAAATGCGATCGCAACTGCAAACAGCACAGCAATTAGTCAAAAAATTACCAAAACAAGGCGATATTAATACAGTCACGCGACAATTTCCCGATGCAGTTGTCGCATTAGCATTACTCCACAGTAGCAGACAATTAAAATGGCTTGATCCTTTCCATTACAAAATTGAATCAAAAGTGCAGAAACAGCCAGCCACACAACTGCAAGCTGTCAAACAAATGCAGCAATATTTAACAACAAAACAATGTCGTTGGCAGTTTTTATTAAATGCCTTTGGTTTTTCTCAAGATGCTGCTAATTGGCGTTGTGGACATTGCGATAATTGTCGTTAATGATGAAAATAAACAGTATAAAATACCTATTAAACATACTAAAAAAAAGTATGAGTACTGGTTCTGCCGATAATTTAGCTCGGTTATACAGTGAGTTGTTAGTGCTTCTAGCGCAAGAAGAAGAAATTCGTAAAAGTACAGAGGAGAAATTAGCAAGAGCAAAATCAGTCATTGATCCGCGTAAGGAGTTCAATAAGTGGCTACAAAGTAATGCAGGCAAAACCTGGAAACAGAAGCAATTTCAATATCAAGAAGGTAAATGTGCTGCTTGTGGTGAATCTCTTCGTTCTGCGGATGCAGTCGTACATCATGTTCTTCCATTAAAAGACTTTGGATCTGCTGCTAACAAACCTGAAAATTTCAGATTGCTACATCCAGGCTGCAATCTGGAAATTGGAACAAAAATTGTTGACTTTTCGTAATTTTGGAAAAGGTTCTATATGGCTGATAAGCAATTAATCAAACAACTGGCTGATGAGTTTGGGTGGACACAAGCCGATGTGAAACGAGCTATCGAAGCATCTCAAGATAATGTAACAACTAGGGATGAAGCAATTCTGTGCATGATTCGTTACGCTGGTTCAGATTTAAAAAAGCGAAATTATGAACTTGCAGCACAAAAGAGAGTCAATGTTAGCCAAAAAGAGATGATTCAGGGTTTAATAGAGCAGTTAACAAATATTCAGGACTTTTATGCTGCCAAGCTAGTTCCGACATTGAGGGCTACAATAATTGAACAGGCAGCATATATCGCCGATCTTCTTAATCAAGTTTCAGGAAAAAACCAAGGAGGTAGCAATGGGCAATGATACTGAAAAGCTGACAAAGCTACATCTACAAGCTTTTGGTCTTTCTAACTACACAATCAAACAACTTGTTAAGGGTTTAAATACTGTGTCAGTTCAGAGAGGATTAAAGGAATATGCTGCGCCTGCCTTAGTAGCTTCTATTGAAGAAAGGTTAGCCAATCCTAAAATTCAAACAGAAAATCGAGTAAAACTCCAGAGAGTACTGACCTGGCTTAGTGGAGAATCTAATGTCATTCCAGTTGATTTTCTTAAAGGATTATCTCCTGAAAGAAGAATAGAGGTGCTTTGCACTCGTCTCCAAGAACTAGAAACTGAAGAAAAAATACTGACAGAAGAAACTTCGAGGCTTTTGAGCCAAGCAAGGAAAATGGTTGCTAATAAATAGCAAACATTGATTACTTATGATTGTTAGGAAATATAATCGCTGCCACTTGATAAAAAACTACTGCTTTGATGTGTTCCTATATCCGGCTGTGAGTATTTGTTCTACTGTTAGCTGTAATTCTGGGAAAACTTTAGAAACGATGAGAGCATTGCCTACAAATATAGTTTCTTCATAAAGCCCATCAACTAATATGAGTACAGTAATCTTATGAGCTTGCGGGTCAACAATCCAATATTCAGCAATTCCCCTAGCAGCATACTCAGAACGTTTGTAGCGATAGTCTCGGTCTTCATTCACTTTACCAGGAGAAACAACTTCAACAACTAGTGCGGGTGGTGGCATATCTAGAGTAATTGTGGATCTAGTTGTACCTTGTAGAATTGTTGCCAGTTCTTCTGTCAGCACAACTAAATCAGGAACGCGCGTGGTTGCACGAAAACCACTGATCACAATTTCAGCTTTATTACTCACGCGATTGACTGGCACAAACTTGAGGAAATTTACTAGTAAAAACAGAGCTATCTGAACATTTTTTGGGCTTTCAGGTGGCATTTTCACTAATTCTCCAGCCACTAGTTCATACTGATGATCAGTGCGATCGTCATACTGCAAATATTCCTCAATAGTCAGTTTTTTACCAGTGGTTGCACTCATAGTCTTACAGGATTTGCATATTGATATTTTAACCTTGGTAACTGACACATCTAGAATTGCAGAACCAATAATCCAAAATGTAGTCAATAGTCAAAATAAAGTGACTATTGACTTTTGACTATTTTAAAACTGCCGTAAAAATCTTAAATCACTGGCATACAAACGGCGAATATCATCGATTTGATGTAACACCATTGCGAAGCGTTCTACACCAAAACCAGCAGCAAACCCAGTATAAATTTCTGGGTCATAGCCTACAGATTTCAGCACATTTGGGTCAACCATACCGCAACCCATAACTTCTAGCCAGCGACCATTCCACTGCAAATCCACTTCAGCCGAAGGTTCGGTAAATGGGAAGTAACTGGCACGAAAACGGATTGGCAAGTCGCCAAACATTGCTTGTAAAAACATCTTGACTGTGCCTTTAAGGTCTGTAAAAGTCAGTCCCTCGTCAATGGCTAACAGTTCTATCTGATGGAAAACGGCTGAGTGGGTTGCGTCTACATTATCACGCCGATAAACTCGCCCTGGTGCGACCACGCGAATTGGTGGTTCTTCTTTTTCCATGTAACGGATTTGCACCGAGGAAGTGTGAGTCCGCAGTAAGTTACCATCTGGCAGGTAAAAGGTATCCTGCATATCACGGGCGGGGTGGTCGGGTGGTGTATTCAGGGCTTCAAAATTGTAATAGTCGGTTTCCATTTCTGACCCTTGGGCTACGGTGTAACCCATCCCGACGAAAATATCTAATGCCCGGTCAATAATGCCGTTGAGGGGATGAATGCGACCTTGGGGACGGAAAATTCCTGGCATTGTGACATCCAGGGTTTCTCCCTCTAGTTGCGCCTGAATTTTGGCGGTTTCTAAAGCAGCACGTTGCTTATCTAGACTAGTTTGCAGGGACTCTTTAACTGTATTGGCGATCGCTCCAATTTTAGGACGTTCCTCTGCACTCATCTGCCCCATACTGCGTAACAATGCCCCTAGTTGCCCTTTTTTCCCCAGGTAATTGACTCTGAGTTCTTCTAGGCGTTCTAGGGTATCAGCAGCTGCGATCGCATTTTCTCCTTCCTGCTGTAATGCTAAAAGTTGAGTCTCTAAATTGCTAGTCATTAGTTAATAGTCATTAGTCATTGGTCGTTGGTCATTAGTCATTGGTCAATAGTAAGAACTCTTTACTCATGACTAATGACGAAAGACAAATAACCTTATTTTATAAGCGATCGCGCCAGGGAGGATTTTTTCTTTGGTATTTGTGATGTCAACCATTGACAATTTAGCTTTAACTGTTGACTATGGACTCTTGACACTGTGAATTTTAGATTTTGGATGATTCTGTCAGTTCATACCCCATAATCTTTTGGGCAGAACAAATCTAAAAATCCCCAGACTGCATCCCCAAAATGAGCGCAGTCAATCTAAAATCTAAAATCCAGAATCTAAAATTACATGACCCATGAGATTACTTATTAGTAATGATGATGGTATTTTTGCCTTGGGTGTGCGTACACTAGCCAACTGCTTGGCAGAAGCTGGCCATGATGTAACTGTAGTTTGTCCAGATCGGGAGCGATCGGCTACCGGACATGGATTAACTTTACACCAGCCCATTCGTGCGGAAATTGTCGAATCAGTTTTTCATCCCAGCATCAAAGCTTGGGCTTGTGATGGCACGCCTTCAGATTGTGTCAAATTAGCACTATGGGCTTTATTAGATTCTCCTCCAGATTTGGTGCTGTCTGGCATTAACCAAGGTGCCAATCTCGGAACCGAAATTCTCTACTCTGGAACTGTTTCAGCAGCGATGGAAGGAGTGATCGAAGGCATTCCCAGCATTGCTTTTAGCCTGACTAGTCATCTCTACAAAGACTTTCAACCAGCTGCTAAGTTTGCCAAAATTTTAGTTGAGCAACTAGCCGCCAAACCCTTACCAGATTTAATGTTGCTGAATGTTAATGTGCCTGCGGTGAAGTGGGAAGAAATTGCCGGAGTCACTTTTACCAGACAAGGAGTCAGGCGCTATGTTGATGTGTTTGACAAGCGCATCGATCCCCGTGGCAAAACTTATTACTGGTTAACTGGTGAAGTTCTAGAAGATGTGGAACCCCCAATTGGTTTAAATTTACCGCAAAATATACCCATTGATGTGCATATCATCCGCAAAAACCATATCAGTATTACGCCATTGCAGTACAATCTCACCTATCCAACTGGACTAGATAAATTATCCCACTGGGAAATTCCTTTAGATAAGTAAATTTATATACTTTCCATCTAAAGGCAACTACATAATTAAATTCATCTACCAATTTGGCAAAGTCATGATGAGCATTTTACCCTGCTGCTCAGAGCCTTCATTTTCCTGCCCTTGGACTTTTTCTGATCAGTTAAAGGCATCACAGCAAAATTTAGGTTATAAAGTAGGAGCGTTTTGATATTACTGATACATATAATGTGGGAAATATTCAGGTAACTCTTTTGCAGGATTTCTTTGACGTTCACACAATCTACCCCAAACAAGGTATGCTGTTGTACCAAGAAAAACATTCTCTACCAAATGTGGTAAAACAGCATAGACTTAACCAAACAAGTAACATTTTTGTTCTTGATCGCCCGCTCAGTCCAGCAAGCAACACCCATGTCTAGGATAGAGAACCAATTTACCGTACAATTTTGGGGTGTTCGTGGCAGCATCCCCAGTCCAGGGCCACATACTGTCCGCTATGGTGGTAATACCCCTTGCGTTGAGATGCAAGTGGGCGACAAACGCTTAATTTTCGATGGTGGTACAGGACTGCATGTTTTAGGACAATCTTTACTGCGCCAAATGCCCTTAGAAGCTCATCTGTTATTCACGCATTCCCACTGGGATCACATGCAGGGCTTTCCCTTTTTTGTACCTGGGTTTGTCAGAGGCAATAATTTTCACATTTATGGTGCGATCGCTCCTGATGGTTCAACCATTGAGCAACGCCTCAACGACCAGATGCTTCACCCAAATTTCCCAGTGCCATTGCAGATTATGCAAGCCAATTTGCATTTTCACGATGTCAAACCAGGGCAACCCATTCATATTCATGACATTACCATAGAAACGGCATCATTAAATCATCCCGGTGAAGCCGTTGGCTATCGAGTTAACTGGCGCGGTGGTGCTGCTGTATATATCACCGATACAGAGCATTTTCCGGATAGGTTAGATGAAAATGTGCTGTGGCTATCTCGCAATGCCGATATCCTCATCTACGATTGTACTTACACCGATGAGGAATATTATTCGCCAAAATCGCCGAAAATTGGTTGGGGACATTCCACTTGGCAAGAAGCAGTAAAAATAGCCAAAGCTGCCAATGTCAAAACTTTGGTAATCTTCCACCATGATCCAGCTCACAATGATGATTTTTTAGATGCTGTCGGGGAAGAAGCGGCGCAGCAATTTCCAGGCGCAATTATGGCACGGGAAAGAATGGTGCTACAAGTGTCTACATCTGTCCCATTATCAGAATCTTTTCCTGTTAGATAAGTTGTCTGGGTAAAAGTTGCCTGTCAAGCGATTGTAGATTTTAGATTAGATTGGTGATCAAGAGCTATAAACGCGAGAATGTACCTCACAAAGACACTATGAAAACTGGAGACAAAGTTGTGTGTTTATTAATGTTAGAACTACTCATAGTATAAAAACGAAAAATCAACGGTTTGGGTGTTAAGTGTTCATCAACTTTACACCTCTATACCCATACACAGCTTGTCTTCTACTCATTGGTGTTCCATCAGGTTGCTTGCGATTTATGGCGAAATAAACCTCAAATTCCAGAATCTACGTGCTAAATTTGTCTCAAAATGGATGTTCTGTATGGGTTGCTGCTTCAGCCACAGAGGTTCTCAGGCCAACTAATGTTGCGCTGGGCAAATTTGATGGCGTACATCTTGGCCATCAAAGGGTAATTCAGCCGATTCTACAGCCAGCAGCGAACAAAGATGGGGATAGTAGAATTTGCCAAGACGATCCCAACCAACCCCCAACACCAGAACTCATATACTCAACAGTTGTAACTTTTCGTCCCCATCCACAGGAATTTTTTACGGGAACACCCCGTACTTGGTTAACACCACTGGATGAAAAAGTTCAACAATTGCGCTCGCTAAGAGTGGAACAACTAGTATTATTACCCTTCGACAAGGAATTATCAGCTTTGTCGCCTGAAGAGTTTGTCGATAAAATTCTCGTCCAACAATTACAGTGTCAAAGAATTAGTGTTGGGCAAGATTTTTGTTTTGGTAAACAGCGTCAAGGTACTGCTAAAGATTTGCAATTACTGGCAGCCCAGCACAATATTCCCGTTACTATTGTTCCATTACAAACACATACAGATAACTTGTCAGACAGTGGATTTGTCAGCCTACCTCCGATTAGCACTTCCTTAATTCGCCAATGTCTGGAAAGCGGCGATATTAAAAACGCCAATTTATGTCTTGGACGACCTTACACTCTCTTCGGTACTGTGGTTCAAGGTCAACAACTCGGTAGAACCATTGGTTTTCCTACGGCTAATCTCCAAATACCTAGCGATAAATTCTTACCACGTCACGGCGTTTATGCAGTCAAGGTATATATTTTGAATGACACGGCCGCTACGACTCCACAATTGATTTTGGGAGTAATGAATATTGGTAATCGCCCCACAGTAAATGGTACAAATTCATCTGTAGAAGTACACTTATTTGATTGGTCTGGGGATTTATACGGCAAACAATTGGCTGTAGAACTCATCGAATTTTTACGCCCAGAACAGAAATTTGCGTCTCTAGAAGCCTTGAAAACCCAAATTCAGCAAGACTGTACCATTGCTCAAAAAATTTTATCGGGAGAATGCTAACTTCCGATGATGAAGTGGGAATACTGAAAATTAGGGAGTGGGGAATGAGGCATAGGTTATTCTCCATTCCAGTTCCTAATCGCCAATTCCTCAATCATTCTGTGGTGCATGAGAGAACAAATTGAAGCTTTAACTCAAAATCTCGCTCTGACCATTGTCGGTAAAACCGAAGCAATTCGCTTGGTCTTAGTCGCCTTATTAAGTGGTGGTCATGCACTATTAGAAGATGTTCCTGGAGTTGGTAAAACGCTGCTGGCTAAATCTTTAGCGCGTTCGTTGGATGGCAAATTTCAACGCTTACAATGCACTCCTGATTTACTTCCCACAGATATTACTGGTACGAATATTTGGAATCCCAAAACTGGTGAATTTACCTTTCTGCCTGGGCCAGTGTTTGCTAATGTACTTCTAGCTGATGAAATTAACCGCGCTACACCTCGTACTCAGTCAGCTTTATTAGAAGTAATGGAAGAAAATCAAGTCACAATTGATGGTGTTTCTCGGTCAGTTCCCCAGCCATTTTTTGTGATTGCTACCCAAAACCCCATTGAGTATCAAGGGACTTTCCCATTACCAGAAGCTCAAATGGATAGATTTATGCTGTCTTTGAGTTTGGGTTATCCTTCAGCACAAGAAGAATTGCAAATGTTGCAAAATCTCCAACAAGGAATGAATGTAGCGGAGTTGCAACCTTGTATTAGCTTGGCAGAATTACAACAATTGCGTCAAATCTGTTCTCAAGTCAGAGTAGAAGCTTCTTTGCAAGAGTATATTTTAGAATTAGTACGGGCAACGCGACATGATGAAGAAATTACTTTGGGTGTCAGTCCGCGCGGAACTGTCGCATTACAAAAAGCAACTCAAGCATTAGCATTTATTTCTGGGCGTGATTATGCTATCCCCGATGATGTAAAGTTTTTGGTGCCTTACGTTCTCTGTCATCGCCTCATTCCTAGGGGAGGACGTAATGCGAGAACTGTGGTGGAAAGATTATTGCGATCGCAGCCTATTCCTTAATTCAAATTACCAAGAAAGGCAGGAGGCAGCAGGCAGAAGTAATTTTTCCTGCCCTCTGCCCCTGGCCATTTCTTGGTGAGTGACTTTCCTTGAGCGTTCGCGCAGCGTCTCCGTCAGGAGAAGCCGAAAGGAGCCAAAGCACTACTTCCTACTCCCATCTATATAACTCTTAACCACTATTGTTAAAACAGATTATTTTTTAATACTTAATTTTAAATTTTGGCAAAATCTATTTATTTTCTAGTAATAAAAATATAAAAAAGAAACCTGCACAATTGTATTTTATGCCTTATACATTTAGTTGCTAGGTTGCAATTCTAAAATCGAAAATCTAAAATTCAAAATGGTATCACCGATTATTACAGTATCGCTATTATCAGTTTTAGCAGTGGCTTCTCCTGTGGCTGAAAAAAGCGAGGCTGAGGCATCTACTACCCTGAATGTCCCGGCGATCGCTAACATCTTACCAGCAGACACACCATTAGTCGGCTTAGTTAACACGAAGGTAGATGCTTGGGCAGCCTTAAGTCGTTTTTTATTTATTTGACAGAGCATTTTCCGCCGTAGCTCAATATTTGCCACCTTCTTTTAAACTCGACTATGTGCGAGAAATTGAATCTTTGTTGGGTGAACAAGTAGCGGTGGCGTTTCTACCCAAGGTTGAAGGTACAAACGCAACTATAGAGAATAATTTTGTAATGTTGGCTCCTCTGAAAGATGAGTCCCGCATCCAGCCTTTTTTAGACTTACTGAAAAATGGTGATCCAAAACGGGTCAAGGTAAGTGAGTACAAAGGTGTAACTATTATAGAACTCCAGGTTCCAGAACCAGCCGAACCGCCAAAATTACCAGAATCACCAGAATCAAATCCAGAGACGGAATCAACAACTCCATTACCAGAGTTACCAAAAGCACCTGAACCAGCAGCATCACCAGAATCTAATTTAGACAAACTTCCCAAATTACCGACAAAGCCGATAAAACTACCCCTAACCGAAAATAAATCAAAAATCACACCAACTAATTCTCTGAAGAAATCAAAATTAGCGGCGATTCCACCGATTTTGGGTAATCCAGATTGGTTAAAAAGAAGTCCAAGAGGACTGGCGATCGCTACTTTACCAGGTTACATTGTCAGTGGATTTACGGGTAAATCCATTGAGCAAATTATTGATGCTTCGCAAAAAGAGAATAATCTTGCTCAAAATCCCCAATTTCAGGCAATAATTAAGCATCCCCAGTATGCTAAATCTTTGTTTGCCATGTATGAAAACTTGGCAAATTTTGTTCCTTTAATTAACGACCTCAGCAAAGATCCAAGTCTGCCTTTTCCGATTGTTGGTAGTGAATCAATTAACGTTGATGAATTAAAAAAAATTTGGGAGCATCAATGGTTTTTTAACAGTAGAACCAGAAGGATTGCGTCTTCAAGCTATAGCCTATCGCCAAACTCCAAAATCAGAAACAGATGAATTTCAAACTGAACAACCAGAGGCGATAGTATCAAGATTACCAGGTGCTACTTACTCTGCTGCCACAGGTCGCAATCTCAATCAGAAATGGCTACTAATAGCACAAGCTTTGAGTACAGAACCAAAACTCAAAGAGTATCTCGACCAACTCCGGACTTTTGTCCTGAATAATACTAAACTGGATTTAGAAAAAGACATCCTCAATTGGATGGACGGTGATTATGCTTTCTTTTTGTTTCCTTCTAAGGGAGGGTTATTAGGCTCAATTCCTAACTTGAATTTAGGCATCGGTATCGCCTTAGAAACAAATAATCGAGCTGCTGCTGAAACTACGCTCAAGAAATTAGATGAACTGATCAAATCTTTCTCAGAAGGAGAAGTTGTAGTTAATACTCATGATATCCAAGGTCAAAACATTACGAGTTGGGATATCAACGGAGAATCTTCTCAAAGCTTACTTGCTTATAATTGGGTAGACGAAAAAACCCTTGTAATTTCAACAGGTTTTGGCGCAATTAAAGATTTAGTACCACAACCTTATATTCCCTTGCCTGCAACTTATAATTTCCAAACTGCAACTAATTCTTTACCCCGACCTAACTACGGCTATTTTTATTTGAATGGGGGATCTACCTTGTCTTGGATTTATGGATTTGCTCCCAGTTTCTTTGATGATAAAAACTTCCGACCTTGGAAATCAATCATTGGTTCAATCTACAGTTTAAGTGCCACAAGTTCTACGACACCAGATAAAGAACAAGTTGATTTCTTAATGGTATTAGCTCCTACTAGAAGGCCAATTAATCCTGTGGGTAAAGAGTAATTGTGTGAGGCAGAAGCTCAGAGATTATTTATAAAGTAAATCTGAACTCTGCCAGACATCAACCCAACCACTCAGGATTAAGTGCTGTACTATCAAATTGACTAGTAGTTTTAAACAATTCATATTGACCTTTAGCCGCCGCTTGACGAGTCCGGTTTAATAGTTCTTGAACTTGTGCTTGACTCATAGGTTCAAATGTGCGGACTGCTTCAAAAGCTTGGTCTAAAATTTTCATACTTTCAATGCCTGTAATCACTGTGGATGTTGGTAAATTCATCGCATAGTGTAAGCATTCGATGGGTTTAACTGTGTTGCTTTTGAGAATGTTTTGATCACCCATTGATTTCATTCCCAAAACACCAATTCCATCTTTCACAAGTCTGGGTAAAACTTGACGTTCAAAACTGCGAAAATGGGCATCCATAACATTTAATGGCATTTGTACTGTATCAAAACGAAAGTTGTTTTGAGCAGCAACATCCAGCATTCTCAAGTGAACTAAGGGGTCTTTGTGGCCAGTAAAGCCAATGTAGCGAATTTTGCCAGCTTTTTGGGCTTCTAGAACCGCCTCCATTGCACCGCCAGGAGCAAAAATCCTGTCTGGGTCTTCCATACGGATGATTTCATGATGCTGTAATAAGTCTATGCGATCGCTCTGCAATCTTTTCAACGAATCATCAATTTGCTGGGCTGCGGCTTTTTTTGTGCGACCATCAATCTTTGTCATCAGAAACACTTTTTGCCGATAACCATCCCGGAGTGCTTTACCCATCCGAATTTCACTCCCGCCATTGTGATAGTCCCAGCTATTGTCCATAAAGTTAATACCACGATCAATGGCAGTGCGAATCAGCCGAATACCTTCTTCTTCGTCTTTTGGCCTACCAATATGGTGTCCGCCCAAACCAATTACCGAAACTTTTTCCCCAGTACGACCTAACTGACGATAAATCATTTCGCCTTTTTTAATTGGAGTGGGTTGATTTTGAGCTAAAGCTTGTTTGCCAATTCCTGCTGACGCTGCTAGTCCGACTGTTCCTAAACCAGAGGCAGAAGCTATTTTCAGTAAATCTCGTCTACTGATTTCCATAAATCATTGAAATCAAACTATTACATCCTCATAGCTTTGCACGGTGCAGAGTAAGCTACATCTAACTGTTGAAAGAGAACAGTCTTGATCAATAGGTATATTAAACCTGGATTTCTCTCTTGTGAGAAATCCAGGGGTGTGGGAAGGGTGGGAGGAGTGGGAGGATGGTGAAGAAATCTTTCCCCCCACACTCCCCACACTTTTCACACCCGCTACCCATACGTGAGAAATTCGGGTTAAACCACTTATGAATTATTAACCGGGAAGTATTGCTATATCAGGTTCTTTGTTGTTAGAGTGATTGCTGATTTGGTGTCGAGGTAGTAGGTTTTAAGATATTTAAATAAGTGTCAATAAATATTGAAATGTAATTTCATCAATAAATTATTTAAACACTTACAGTTTTATGTATTGAATTTTATGCCTAAGAATAAATAAATTTTTCGTAAATTTATTCACGCAGATATGCTGGCGTAGGGAGTTCATGTTATTTGTGAATTCTAGATATCGAGAAAGTGAGTTCCTAGTTAATTAACTCTTGCCTCGGAGAGATGATTGCAAATCTTTCATCTGAAACCTGATATAGTCTTTCCTGGTCTGCTGAGGTACAAATTTATCTGCATCAATCTGTGTACCCTTCGGAAAGCCGATACTGCTTCTACATCGGCGGTTAACTCTTATTGCTTGTACTTCACTAGAATAAGAAACGCTATAAAAACTTAATAAATAAGCAGATGCAAGATTGGGTGTTTATCTCTCTTAATATCTAACAAATTTAAGAGGTAATAACATGAAATCCAACAGACAGCTATCCAAAATAGTTTTAGTTTCTCCAGCCAGTGTTTCAAGTAGTTTAGTAAATATTAGTATATGTACTGTCATACTTGCTGGAGCAGCCTCAGCCCCTGCTCTTGCTGATCCAGTTCCAGATCCTGTTTTTCCAGATTTACCCACAGTCTTCTGTTTTCGTTTCACCGATAGCCAATTAGTTCCTGGAGACGCGGGTAATGACCGCATAGAATTCGAGTTTGAGGTTTTAAACTGGACAAACACAAAAGCATCTGGTGTAGATATTGCTTTAAACCAAGGTAATGGCTTTGGCAGCGTCAGAGAAGCTAAACCATTCTTTGCAGGAGCGGGTATTGATCCTAATGGTAGACCCATTGGAGCGGGAGACGATGGTCTTCCTCCTGGTAACTTGAATATTACTAATGATTGGCGTGTAGATTCTATTACTCCAGGTAATGAGTTAGAGAAAACAGCAATTAAATGGAGAGCAGGAACACCAATCAATAATATTGATTTATTAGGTGGAACAAGACCTAGTTTCATTAACCCTAATGATCCAGAAACAATCGATAACGGAGACAATGTTCTTGATGGGTTTACATTTACAGCTGATGACTTTGATATAGGAGAAGTTCTTTCATTTAACTGGTTCCTCAAAGATGTAAATGATGTTCCTATTGGGAGTGTAGGTAGAGGAAATGCTTATGGTTTCGGTACAGTAAACATTACTCGTATTACTTCAGGAAGTCCTTTACCAGGAAGAGTATTAGTAGGAAACACTGGTTTTAGCCAATCGCCGAATCTTTTCTATGATCGAATATATGATTTAGGTGATGGTACACAGTTAGCTGCGGAATTTGGTGCTGGGATTACTGCTCCTTTTCAAAACCCAAATGATAATCCTGGTGTTGCTATTAACACAGAACCTGTCCCTGAACCTACAACAATTATGAGTTTAGCTGTTGCATTTGGCTTCGGAAATTTTTTTCAAAAAAAAGATTTCCTAAAAAGCAAAAGAGCATAGCATAAATAGTCTAATCCCCTTTGGGAGGATGTTTGAGATTTATAATTGATCACGGTAACATCTGAAGATATTGCATTATTTTCTTTTAAAATGTTACCAAGCTGAATATTTATATTTCTCAAATATCTACTTAAAGCTAAAATAGTTTTTAGCTAATGTTTAATGAAGAGTTTTAAATAACTTTCACTTTGTTTAACTGGTTACTTTTATTAGTAAGGATGCAAAAATGGATCAAGCCAAGCTAATAATAATTAATAATTATGGCTCTCCCAGACTTGAGTTGATAAATTAATACTAAAAAACCTTTAAAACGATTTACATAACATCAAATATTTAATAAAAATGTACTTTGTTTCTCTTGAATACCTTATTATATAAGGATTTAACCTGATATCAAGTATTAGTTTGCCATAACTAGTCTAGGAGAGCCATAGTTATTATTAATTAAAAGATTATTGATCCTTAACAAATTAAGCTGCAATTGTAGTTAAATTGATTTAATTAATTAATGATATTAATTAGTAATAGGAAAAATATTTTTTTTATCTGACACTTTAGGTCTTGTTCATGAATGTTAAAAATACCTTGAATAAACAAATACTGGTACAACGCCTGATTATAGTAGCTACTCCACTAATCTTAGGTCTTTTAGAAATCTGGCATCCCGTTGGACTACCAGGCAAAACACCTTATGAATCTGTCTTGCCTGTGGTTGATTGGTGGCTTGTTCTTCATCTGCTACAATTGCCTCTATTTGGCTTATTAGGGTTGGCAGTTATTTTTTTGGTTAACAACCTACATGGATGGATAGTGATCATCAGTCGTATTGGCATAATATGTTTCATCATTTTTTATAATGCCCTTGATTCAATTATGGGGATAGCCGGTGGCTTGCTCATCCGCAGTACGCGAGAATTATCTTCTAATATTCAAATTTTTGCTTCAACGCAGTTTAACGTGTTCCTCTTCGACCCGATTTTTGGCGGTGCTACTTTGTCTGTCATCGGTGTTTTAGGTGGTGGTGGCTGGACAATAGGAGTGATAGCGGCAGCCATTGCTCTAAAACGTGCTGGCGCACCGATCTGGTCTGTTATTCTCCTAATTTTTTCGGGAATTTTGTTTGGTCTATCTCATGTGCCACCGACTGGTTCTCTTGGTATGGCGTGTTTCTTCATTGCCGTTACTTTAATTGACCCAGATATATGGAGTGGAAAACAACGTCGGCTAGGACAATAAACATAAGATAAACATAAGTCTGATATATGAAACAAGAAATTTATAAAGCCATCTCTTTGTTAGGAACTTTCATTATTCTTAGTGGAACGTCCTTTGCTTGTACTAACAACTCACCACAAACTTCCTCAAACTCAGAAAAAGTTGAGAATCTTTACTATCAAGGGTTAGAAAAGGTAAAAAAAGGAAATTTAAAGGAGGCAGTTAAAGACTTCGATGAAGCACTACGGTTAAATCCTAAATATGCAGAAGCTTACAACAATCGTGGTAATACTTACTTTGTCTTAGGCGACCAGCAACAAGCCATTCAAAACTACAATCAGGCTCTAAAATTCAATCCTAATCTAGCAGAGGCTTACTATAATCGTGGTTATGCTTACCATAGGCTAGGCCAAACAGAAAAAGCTATTAAAGACTATAACGAGACTTTACGACTCAATCCTAACTATCTTCCAGCCTACGGTAATCGGGCAATTGTACGCTCTCGGTTAGGAGATAATCAAGGAGCAATAGAGGATTACAGCCAAGTTTTACGTTTCAAGCCAGATATTGCCGAAGTTTATTATAACCGAGGAGCTACCCGTTTTCAGTTGAGAGACAAGCAGGGCGCACTTAAAGATTTACAAAAGGCGGCACAAATTTTTTCTAAACAGAAAAATAAAACTGGATATGAAAAGACACAACAACTTCTTAGCAAACTTGCACAGTGACAATTAAACCCTCTTGAATCATTCTTGCCAGAAAAGAAACAATGTAGATTTGCGATCGCCATTTTGGTTGAAGTAAATTCATTCTCAATCATCATCCAAATTTTTCCAGAGGTCTGTACCTCCAGAAGCTTTATCTGGCTGGCTTTTGCACTGATTGTCGCCCCTACCCTCACTTAGTCTGAAAAATATTCTGCACCATCACTTTATCTGTACTGCTGGCAGCTTTGTCCAACTCTGTTATTTCACCAGCATCGAGTTCCCAACCTAACGCACCAATATTCTCCTGTGCTTGGGCGAGAGATTTTGCACCAGGGATGGGAATAGTACCTTTGCAGATACACCAGTTAATGGCTACCTGTGACATAGTTTTATTGCGAGATTGGGCGATTTCTTGTAAACATGCTAACAGCGATCGCACTCCTGGTAATAACTGTCTAAATAACAACCCACGAATACCTTTGGGGAAAGTCCCTGTCTTTGAATATTTACCTGTTAATATCCCCAAAGCCAAAGGACTGTAAGCAATTAATTTAATACCCAATTCATCACACACATCTTTTAGCCCTAGTTGCGTTACCGGATAAGTAGATAACAAAGAATACTGAACTTGCAAGGTAGAAATTGGCACACTTCGTTCAGCAAATCTTTGATGCACTATTTTTAAGCGTTTTGGCCCATAATTCGACAGCCCAACACCTTTAACCAAACCTTGTTCGTAAAGGTCAGCCAAACCCTCCAACAAACCTTTTTCTTGCCAAGGTGCATAATTAGCTGTAGACCAGTGCATTTGTACTAAATCAACATTTCTACCTAGACGCTGGGCGGAAGACTGACAAGCTTTAATCATCGACTGGCTTGTCCATCGCCAAGGATACGCAGCCAGCTTTGTTGCAATGCAAATCTTGTCCTGGTTTAAACCTTGATACTCTTGAGAAAAACGCCCCAAGAGTAACTCACTACGTCCATTTAGTCTCCCAGTACCGTAAGAATCACCAGTGTCAAATAAAGTTACACCATTACTGACACACAAGTTAAACACAGCCTGTAGCTGCTCATCCATATTTTCGTTGTATCCCCACAGCAGTTGGTTTCCCCAAGCCCAAGTTCCGCAACCCATTTTTGACAGGGATAGTTCTCGACTGATTTGCATTTTGATTGTCAATCACGCACCATCTGTATTATCGGCATACATCGGCCTTTAATTTCATTCTGAGTGCTAGTGTTGAGTGCTGAGTTCTGCGTGCTGAGTGGGAGTAGACAAGGTAGAGAGGGTAGACAAGGTAGAAAGATTGCTCCCTTGTCTCCCTGCCCCCTGCCTTCTTTCAAGCTAAGTGCATAAACACAAGTTTCAGCAGTTCTGCACGGGTAAAAGGTTTAGTCAAATAACCAGAGGCTCCGACTAATTTAGCTTTGACTTTATCAACAATTCCTTTATTACCTGTGACAAAAATAATCGGAGTATGTTTAAACATAGAATTATTCCGAATTATTTTGCATAATTCATAACCGTCAATTCCAGCCATATTGAGATCCAACAAAATTAAGTCTGGTTTATGACGAATAATTGACATTACAGCTTTGAGTGGATCATCAATTGTCACTACAGAAAAATTCTCACTTTCCAAAAAACGACTAATTTCTTTGAGAATTGTCGGGCTATCATCCACAGAAATGATTTTATAAGTCTTTTTGGCGGTGACGGTAGTAGTCGTTACTCTTTCGGGCGCAGAGTTTATGGTATTTGGTATTGTTAATTCCTGAAGATTGTGAATTGATGGTGAGGTTGCTTGTGGCGATCGCACCACAAGGTTAAAATCTTCGACAGCCAGAGCCGTTTCTACATCCAGATAGCGATTACTGGGTTCTACTACTGTGTCGATGAATTGTCTGTTGAGTAATGCTGTTGTATATCGAGCAGATCCTGAAACTTCTGGCTGATACTTTGGTAATTGATCAAATGGTGGATCTGGTTCGTGCATAATTACCCCTCCTTGCACAATATGAGGGTATAAATGTTGAACCAGTTGCATTTCATCTTGATTCATAATTACCGCCAGATGTCGCAGGCTAAACCCTTTCATCCAAGCTGTTAATTCTCGTGGTAATGGCGGTAAGTTCTTGCTGTGGAAATTCCTGTTAATTAACAGGTACGGACGCTGATAAGGTGAAGAAATTTGGGGAGCGAAAGATTGCCAATTTTGTAGTCTAATGTGACAAATTTCTAGAGTTTTTTCTACATCCAGGCGACAAATTTTTGTCACTGTTTGGGTTGCATTACTTAAAGCATAAGTACCTGTTTTTACCAATAAAAATGATTCCATCACTTCTTTGACAAGTTCTTGAATCAAAATTGTCGCTTGTGCATCATCCAGATAACCTTCATTAATTAGCCAATGAATTGCTTGATAGTCAGCAGGCTGAGTTGATAAATCGTTGCTATCAGCAATTGCATGATTAAACACATCAGCTTCAAAATTCATGCGTAATTCTACGCGAATTTCGCTACTGAGAAAATTCAGGCGGCGCAGATGGCGTTCTAATCTATCAAAGGGTTCAACTGAGTTGGTCGCGTAGGTGATGTTTCCCTGTTCTAAATAAATTAGCCATGTTACTAAGTTACTAAATGCTTGTAAACAAGTAGTTTCGACACTATGAGACAGTTGTTTTAATAAACTATGAGGACGTAAAACTGTAAATGTACCGAAATTAGACATTTTAAAAAATTGTTTTAGAAAATTATACAGAATCTATGCAAATTTGGATTCTTATGTATGTTTTACTTTATTAGTTTTAATATGTCTCCCAGATAATTATTCTCTCAAAAGATAAAATAAATTGAGATTAACAGCTATGGAAATCTAAAGCCTTACCCAGTCAGTTTGATAATCTACGAAGACAAAACGGCAATAACTATAAAATACTTTTCATTACTATTTCTGAAAAGTCATAACTGAAGTTAGTATTTTTACTCAGTCATGAGTCAGAGCTGGCGCTTTACCAATTTTTACCCAGAATAATTTTTTTTTAGGAGGCTCAAGTACTTACAGATCCAAGACACTACCCTAGATCAATTTAAATTTGATATTTGACTAAGAGTTACCCACACCCTAGATTCAAGCTCAGAAAAATACATCTGTCATAAGATAGATTCTTCATTTTTGAGCAACCTTGAGGAAAATTAATAAAAAACAAAAATTTTACTAGCTCAATTCCGTATTTAGCTAAAAACCAGCTTGCAGGGTGACTTTAATGAGCGATTGAAAGAGTTAACAATTTTGTCAAAGACAAAAATGAATATGTTCCACACGAAATCTTTAAATTTTTATCTGGGCAAATTTTGATGTTTATTATATTCTATCGGTTGCTCTACATCAATCTTTGTAGTTCTAAGAAGGCTGTAAACAAGAACTCTTGGTAAATTTGCGGTTTTGCAACGGTAACTTGATGAAAACTTTAATAAATGTGTAGAGAATTTAGGGAAAAGTATTTGTTTAATAGTACATAAAGACTCGGCTGGCGATCGCCAAAAATTTGCTTATTCCCTGTGAGGCTCCGGAAACTGAAATATATACTTTGAAAAAAGGAAAATAAAGCTTTGGACTATAACATAACACAAAAAGTTATGCAAGATACATTAACCCTAGATGAAGTAGTAGAATTTGCGGAAAATCCCGAACCCCGTTGTCCTTGTGTATTGTTACTAGACACATCTGGTTCAATGCAAGGCGAACCCATAGAAGCATTAAATCAAGGTTTGCTGAGTTTAAAAGATGAATTAGTCAAAAATTCCTTAGCATCTCGTCGGGTTGAAGTAGCAATAGTTACTTTCGATAGCCAAGTAAATGTCGTCCAAGACTTTGTAACCGCCGATCAATTTAACCCGCCAATTCTCACCGCCCAAGGACTCACCAGCATGGGTGCAGGCATTCACAAAGCCTTAGACATGGTGCAAGAGCGCAAATCCTTATATCGGTCAAACGGCATTGCTTACTATCGCCCTTGGGTATTCATGATTACCGATGGTGAACCACAAGGTGAACAAGAACATTTAGTAGCCCAAGCTGCCCAAAGAGTTCAAGGAGATGAAGCCAACAAGCGCGTAGCCTTTTTCTCTGTAGGTGTAGAAAATGCCAACATGACAACGCTCAATCAGTTAGCTGTGAGGACACCACTGAAATTGCGCGGATTAAACTTTGTGGAAATGTTTATGTGGTTGTCAGCGAGTATGGCGGCTGTTTCTCACTCCCAAGTGGATGAGCAAGTAGCCTTACCACCCATTGGCTGGGGTTCCATTTAATCGCTCTCCCGCGGTTTCATACTTACACAGCTAGCCCAGACATAGAATCTATGAACACATCAAAACAGATTTCTCATTGGCGGGTAGTCGCCGCATCTGTATGTGGTACTAGCCACATCAGAAATAAGCAGCTGTGTCAGGATGCTCACAACTGGCAGCTATTGCCAGACAATATATTAGTAGCCGCAGCAGCAGATGGCGCAGGTTCTGCCAGTCAGGGGAAAATTGGCGCAATGGTGGCGACAGAAGCAGCTGTAGAACATTTATCGCACAAAGAAGTCTCTCGCGCTGTTTTAGCTGATGATTTAGACGTGCAATCTTTGTTGAGTGATGCCTTGCTGGCTGCCAAAAAAGCCGTAGAAGCAGAAGCCGCAGCTTGTAGCCAGCAGCCCCAAGATTTAGCAACTACCTTAATAATCACCATCGCTACACCAGAAATGGTAGCAGCAGCCCAAATCGGTGACGGGATGGCAGTCGCAAAAAATCGTCAAGGAAATTTAATTGCACTAACCATACCCAATAACGGAGAATATATCAACGAAACGACTTTCTTGACTTCCTTAGATGCTATAGATACAGCCCAAATGAGATTATGGCGTGAAGAAATAGTCAACGTTGGTATCCTCACCGATGGACTACAAATGCTGGCTTTAAACATGGTTGTTGGCGAACCTCACAAACCCTTCTTTTTTCCTTTGTTTGACTTTATCGAAAACGCCGAGGATAAGTCATTAGCGAAAGAGCAACTCGTGAGGTTTTTAGGTTCTGAGCGGATAACACAACGTACCGACGATGATTTAACACTAATTATTGCTGCCTTCAACCGCTCATAAACAAGGATTCTGCAAGTTCGGTCTTTTTATCTAACCCCCGTTAACAGTGACTTAAACATGAAGGTACTACGTTGTCTTCCCCAGCCAGAAATTATCAACCTCAGCGTTAGCTTAGGACGAGGTGGTGAAGCCTGTGTTTATGCAGTGCCATCTGATGGCGATTTAGTGGCGAAGGTGTATCACAAACCTACAGCCAATCACGCTAAAAAACTGCAAGCCATGTTGGCTAACCCACCAGAAAACCCGACAGCTAATTTGGGGCATATTTCCATTGCTTGGCCACAAGAGTTAATCAAAATAGCAGATGGGAGTAAAACTGTCATTGGCTTTATCATGCCTCGGATTCGCGGGATGCGGCCAATTATTGACTTTTACAACCCCAGAACCCGTCGCCAGCACTGCCCGTTATTCAACTATCAATATTTAGTGCGGACAGCGCGGAATTTAGCGGCGGCTTTTGCAGCCCTGCACAGTAGTGGTTATTGCGTGGGTGATGTCAACGAGTCCAACATCTTAGTCAGCGACACAGCACTGGTGAGTTTGGTAGATACTGACTCTTTCCAAGTGCCAGATTTCAACAATAATCTTGTCTACCGTTGTGCAGTGGGTAAACCAGAGTTTACTCCACCAGAACTCCAAAACAAAGTCTTCGCCCAACACGATCGCACAGTTTATCATGACTCATTTGGTTTAGCAGTACTGATCTTCCAATTATTAATGGAAGGGACACATCCTTTTTCTGGGATTTTTCAAGGCACTGCCGAACCACCAGCTTACGAAGCCCGCATTGCGGCGGGACACTTCACCTACAGCCAAAACCACCAAGTTCCCTACCTGCCGACTCCCATTGCACCGCCTTGGGAAATGCTGCATCCTAGTTTGCAGGAATTGTTTATCCAGTGTTTTGAAACTGGCCACAACAACCCGCAGTTACGTCCCAATGCTCAAACTTGGTTGTCTGCCCTGACGGAAGCTGAAGATGCTTTAATTACTTGCACTACCAATCCTCAGCATCGCTACAGCAATCATTTGCATAGCTGTCCTTGGTGTGAACGGACTTTGCGTTTAGGCGGACGAGATCCTTTTCCCTCACAACGGGCAATTGAAAATCGAGAACATCTCAGACCAGCCACCATCCCCACCAGACGCTACAATCAGCCTCATCGCTTACCGCAGCCAGTCATGTCATTTGCTAAGGGTAATTCCTGGCAAGCAAATAATCAGCCAAATTATTTTCCTTATCAACGGCGTAAGGTATCAAAAATTTACCCGATTGTTTTAGGTTGTCTGGGTTTAGGGATGTTGGGTTATTTGGATGTGATGGTGAAATTTACCCGTCCGTTGGTGTCACAAAATGCCTATACTCAGCAGACATTGATGACACATACAGCACCAAGTCGGCAGGTGTTAAGTTTTGCTGATTACTACAAACAAGGTCATGCGGCTTACCAAGTGCGGGACTACAAGCAAGCAGTTGAAAGTTTTACCAAAGCTATCCAAGAAGAACCAAAATACGCCAAATCTTTTATTAACCGAGGTAATGCTCGTTACAATCTTAAAGACTATGAAGGGGCATTAGCAGACTATACGAAAGCGTTGGAAATTAATCCCCAGGAAGTGAAAGCTTTTGTGAATCGCGGTAATGCTCGTTATATGCTGGCTGAGTATAGCAACGATCCAGATCGAGAATATCATCTAGCGATCGCAGATTTTAACAATGCTATCCGCCTCAATATCAAAGAAGCCGAAGCATATATCCGTAGAGGGATTGTGCGATCGCAAATCGCCAAGTACAGTGGTGAATCTCTCAAAGAGTTCCAGCAAGCAGTAGCCGATTTTTCCGAGGCGATTAAACTCAACGCCTCCAAAGCCGAAGCTTATTTTCAACGCGGTTCGGTATATTACCAAATGGCACAATACAGCACCGAATACGCCCAACAATACCAAAATGCGATCGCCGACTTTGACCAAGCATTAAAACTTAACGAAAAACTGGCGAAAGTCTATCTCAAACGCGGTATGGTGCGCTATGAAATCGCTCAATACGGTGGTAAAGAAGCAGACAAAAATAACCAAAAAGCCGTCGAAGATTTACAAGTAGCCGCCAAACTTGCTTTAGAACAAGAAGATACAGAAAATTATCAACAAGCACTCAGCAGTATGTGTGTGATTATTGAAAGCCAATGTAATGCTTTACTGCAAAGTTCTAGTGCTTGGGGAACTGTAGGGACAAATTAGGGGTAGTCCTTGGTCATTAGTGTTTTTTCACCAGGAATTACGCACACAGATTGTTTATTAAAAATGGGTGTAAGGTCGTAGGGGTTCAAAATCCTTTCACCCCTACACCCAATCTCCATACAGAATCTTGGTGCGTAAGTCCTATTCGTTTTCTTCCCCTACTCACGACTCCCACCCTATTTAGCTGGGGCATTGGCTTGGCGGCTAGTCCGAAAAGTAACATTTACGCCATCATTTGATTGTTCTAAAACTAGTAATGGTGTGGGTTTAGCTTTTTGATCCCAGTGCATAGTCGCAAGGCGACCTTGAATTGTCGGCTGCCATGTATCTTCATCGTCCATCGGACTAAGATAAGTTTCGATGCAATCAATAATTTGGCTAATTGTAGCGGAAGTTGCTTGGGTGGGTAACTTCATCAGCTTAATTTGAATGCGGAATAGCACCCGTTTCGCAATGTTTGGTGGCGTACCACTTTCATATTCAACATCAAAAATCTCATCCACCTGTCGCCCTGCACTATTGGCTATTCCCACCGTTCCTTGTTGAGATTGGTTGGGACGCAAAGCTTGAGAAATTTTATCTTTGACTCTGATTTTAATTTGGTTCAGAATCGCAAAATGAAATACTTCTTCAGACATCCGCATCCGCAAATAATCTAAGTTAAAGTCCCGCGAGTTCACCAAATCCGGGTTAGTTTCCATTTTGCGGATTGTTTCTAGTGCCAGTTTAAACTTTTTCTCTAGCTCTCTAGCACGGAATTTTTCAAATTTAATTTTCTTCTCTAATTTAGTCATCTGGATTTTGCCAAACACAATCAACCCAATTACCGCTACAGCCAGCCCTCCAGAAGTAATTAATAAAAAGGGTGGTGCTTGGGACGCTTCGCTGGCTGCTGGTTTTTGAGTAACTTTTTTTGTTTTTGCTGGTGGAGATTGTGCCAGAAGTATAGGATTTAGCATGGTAACAATAACTTTACTTGTCATTGTTTAGAATGCCCAAATCCTCAATGTCATATTGCTGTGTTATTAGTATTTTTAACAGCTTTTTATAAAATGCGTATATACCGTTTTTAATATGTATTATTTGACTCTGGCTCCCATATCTCAAGCTGCATCTAGTTGCTGGAGTAATATCCGCCTAATTGCTACTGATATGGATGGGACTCTGACCAAGGAAGGGAAGTTTTCTACTGCATTATTACAAGCGTTAGAAGAGTTAACAGCATCTGGAATTGAGGTATTAATTGTAACAGGGCGTTCGGCGGGGTGGGTAAGTGGGATTAGTAGCTTAATGCCAGTTGCAGGCGCGATCGCTGAAAATGGTGGTATCTTCTATCCCAAGGGTAGTGAACAGCCCATTGCTTTAACTGCAATTCCTGACTTAACATTGCACCGTCAACAATTAGCAGCCGTTTTTGCTGAATTAAAACAGAAATTTCCCCAAATTCAAGAATCTGCGGACAATCGTTTTCGCCTCACAGATTGGACATTCGATGTCGCTGATTTAACTTTAGAGGAATTACAAACTTTAGGTAATCTCTGTCAATCAATGGGGTGGGGATTTACTTACAGTACAGTACAGTGTCATATCAAACCCCAAGGTCAAGATAAGGCTGTGGGTTTATTACAAGTATTACAAACACATTGGCCTGACTATTCACCCATACAAGTTGTTACTGTTGGCGATAGTCCAAATGATGAAAGTCTATTTGCAGCACATGATTTTCCTGTTTCTGTGGGTGTAGCTAACATTCTAAAATACGCCAATCGGCTACAACATCGACCAATTTACGTCACTAGTGCAGCTGAAGCCGCAGGATTTTGTGAGTTAGCAAATTATATTTTAAAATCGTCTACTCAGCCAGAATAACTCTGCGATCGCCATTCAAAGACAATCAAGAATCAGAAAATCCCCAGAATTACAATCAGGGGATCTATAATAAAGGTGAATTTCCACACTGATGAGAAACTTTATTGATCTACTGTAGCTCTCTGCCCACGCTTCTTCCTTTTGATTAAAGTACCCAAACCCATCACAGCACCAATACCTAAAATAGTTGATGGTTCTGGAACTGTGGTAACAAAATCTAAAGTATAGTTCTGTATCCCACCAGCAGTTTCCTGAATCCAGAAAGTGTAAGTCCCAGGGCCAAGTCTACCGCTACGAAAACCCACAAAGCTGTTTCCTTGAATGGATGTTGCTGTACCTACATCGTCTAAGACATTATCACCTACTAGGGTTCCAGGCGCTGCACCAATTAAAGCTGCACCCAGTAATGGAGGATTATTAGTTAGGCTGGTAATACTAGAACCTCTTTGGACTGCTAAAAATCCTTGATTTGCCCCTGTGCCATCTAGCCCAACATAATTAGTTAAGATAACTTGACTCAGTTGACGGCCAACAGGAATAGTAAAGGTAAAGAAATCTCGGTCAAGATTGGGATTACCAGTGGTAGAGCCACTAATTTGGTTAGAACCAACTGAAAGATTCACTAATGTTGGGTTTAAGTTGTCGCCAGACAAGTCACCATTAACAGGATCAGCTTCATCATAGATGAGGTTGGCTGCATGAGCATTGGAAGCAAAAAACAAGGTAGCTCCTATTCCCAGCAATAAACTTTTCATTTATCTGCCTCTGTTGTAGTTGAATTCAAGTGATTGAGCTAAAATTTGGCTGCTTGAGAAAGTATTTTTCTTCAGCTATTACGCTTTAAATTACATAATTGCCCATGATGTTATTTGATGATTAACTGTTAATAATAAGCAGTTAACCACCAACACAAAAAGATATGTAAATTATGTGCGTCTCCGTGTAATAGCTTAAGCCCCAGAGTAATTTTAAAACAAATTTATAAAGGTAAATTTAAGGAATTAGTCAAAAATCCCAGTATCAAACTGAGATTTTTATGATTTTAGTAAAGACTAACGTCGCAATCTAAAAAATATCAAATTTCCTAACCCGTGTTTTATGCGTTTTCAGATTCGTTAGTCTGCTGAGATTGTGCTTGTTCAGAGATGACAACAACTCGACCATTTTTTACCACTGTAGAATTTTTACTAGTATTCTGACTGTGGTTGATTGGCTGATTTTGGCACTGGTGTTGGTGAGAAATATTTTGTTCCTGTTGTTGGTTGAGAATTACGACACAACTGGAGCAGGAAACTGTAGACATAAGGTTAACTTGAGTTCTATATCTATTATCGCGCTTATTGCTGACACTAATAGGACTTACGCGCAAAGATTGTTTGTTAAGACTGGGTGTAAGGGATTTGAACACCGAACGGCGAAGCCTGAAACCCCTACACCTTTTTACCCTTACCCAAACTTCTGATTTTTTTTGACTGCGTCAGATCTAACAGAAATACGACCGAAGTATTATTTCTGATGATATTTCACTTTTGTCTAGCAAAACCTTTTATATTAACGATTGCATCCTCTATAACCTTGATAATTCTCCATTTATCCATAACTTATGAAAAAACTGCTGAAATACCTGGGCTTGGGGCTATTATCCACTGTTTTATCAGCTGCTCCTAGCTGGGGAGCCGAACGCATTAGCTTATTTTATCCCCCTTTTGGAGAATTTTCGTTATCTACAGATGCACTAGAAACCTTCGCCAAAGAAGGTAAAATCACTGGAGAGTTAGATATTTATGCCCAGCGTGCCACACCAGAACAACTGGCGCAACTAAGAGAACTTTTACAACAGCGATTTAGTGCCACACCTACTTTAGTATCACAGTTTACTTATTCCCCAATCGGAGAACAAGTTGTACAACGTTTAGGAGAATTATTACTCACAGAATCGCGTCAAAATGGTTTTTATGCTGTGCGGGCGGCTTTGATTTTAGCTGCGGCAGACCCTAAAGAAGGTTTAACTGTTGTCAACATAATACGTAAGTTTCCTTCGCCCACCATTAAATTAAATTTCTCCGAAGGAATTAAGATAGTCAACAATTTATCGGAATTGCTCAAAGATAGAGATGCAGTTGTGGCATATTTGCAACAACAAGCGATCGCTGAAACTAGCAATGCAAACATAGATTTTTCGCAAAAGCCAGATTTACGCCAGCCAGGGAAATTGCAGTTTCAAAAACTATACTTTGAGTTAAATGATGCAAAACGCGATCGTCGTCTGCCACTAGATGTTTACATACCAAAAGTCACAACCCAAACACCTTTTCCCTTAATTGTGATTTCTCATGGTTTAGCCTCAGACCGCTATGCTTTAGCTTATCTAGCAGAACATTTAGTTTCCTATGGTTTCGCCGTCGCTGTATTAGAACACCCTGGTAGTAACGCCCAACGCTTTCAAAAATACTTTGCTGGTTTAGCAGGGCCACCACAACCGCGAGAATTTATCGACCGTCCCTTAGATGTCAAGTTTGTGCTTGATGAACTCCAACGTTTAGATACATCTAATCCTCAGCTGCGAGGAAAACTCAACTTTCAGGAAGTTGGAGCCATTGGACATTCTTTTGGTGGTTATACAGTATTGACTTTAGCCGGAGCTAAACTGAACTTTACTCAGTTGCGTCGAGATTGTTATCCCAATAGATCCTTGAATTTATCTTTATTGCTGCAATGTCAAGCTGCTGAATTATCCCCAACAGATTATGCACTACAAGATCCGCGAATTAAAGCTGTGATGGCGATTAATCCAATTAACAGTTCGGTTTTAGGCGAAAATGGGATCAGTCAAATCAAAGTTCCCGCAATGATTGTCACGGGTAGCCAAGATATTTTTGCCCCCGCCATTCCCGAACAAATTCGTCCCTTTACTTGGCTCACTGAACCTAACAAATATCTAGTGTTAATCGAAAATGCTACGCATTTTTCCGCACTACAAGAATCTGCTCCAGAAAATAATGTTTTACCTGTACCAACCGGATTATTAGGGCCAGATCCAGCCCCCGTTTATTCATATTTAAAAGCCTTAAGTGTCGCTTTCATGGAAACCAATCTCTTAAATAATGCAGAATATCGCTCTTATTTGCAACCATCGTATGCTCAATACATTAATCAAGCTCCTCTCAATATCACTTTGTTAAGTAACCTGAGTACAGAACAATTAGCACAGGCTTTAAAAAATGGCACAAATAAAAAATAAAAATAGAAATTTCCGAATAGGTAGTTTACCATTCCAAAACCAAAATTGAGCAATTTGATGAATCTAGTGAAGTGCTAATCAAAATAATTAACCGCAGATAAACGCAGATAAATTTGTACTTATCTAGGTAAGGCATATTTAGGTTTAGCTACCAATTCTTTAAATTTATGTTGATTAGCATATTGCATTAGTCCATCCATACATTCTGTAAAACTATCAAAAACATAATCAACTAAAACTAAGGCTTTAGTTTTCTGTTCTGCACTTAATTCAATATTGAGCAGACAATTTTCATTGGCAAATTGAAAATGTGCATTTTCTACATTTACATGGTGCTGACTAATATAAAAACATCTTTTATTTTTTACAGCCTGTAATTCGTCACCAACTTGCGCCATTGCACGTTGGGCGGTACTTCCTGTAGCTTCAATTGCGGCGATAATCACTATTTTTAGCAAAATGTCAGTTTCATAACGACACATTGCTACTAAATTATTAGACAGACGACGAGTTTTGATGGTTTTTTCACTCCAAACAAATTTGAGAAAGTCACTGAAGCGCATTACCTGATCAATTCCCAGCGTATCTAAATCTCTGAGATACCATTTCCAATGACTACCATCTTCTAGGGACTGCTGGTTAATAATTTTTTGGAGTGGATGATCACTCAACTCATCTTGGAGAATATCATGATTTAAATCTTTAAAACTCATTGCAAAATGAGCCAAACAAGGGAACCACACTAATCGTTGTTCTGGGTCTATTTTGCTATTGGTTAAAAATTGAAAAAATGGTAATTGAGAAAACTTTTTTTTCTTGGTGTTTAATATATTCTAAAACATCTTGCATAGTGTCAACCTATGATTTTTAATCAGTAATCTAGGCAATAAAAATTTAGTTGAATCTTGAGCGAGTCCAACAATATTGGGAACACATAAGTCCAACAATATTGGGAACACATAAATTATTGTAGAGACACCAAAAATAGCATCTCTGCAATATTTACTAGTTCCTAGTTCAATCTGGAATTGAGATGACTTGTTTGTATAAACTTTACACAGTTAAGTAGGCTTTAAGCTTGAAGAAGTTTAGTTTGATGATTAACCGTCTATAGTAAATATAAATAATAGCTGAGAGAAAAATCAACCCAGTTTCCGTAAATTCATGTATTTTTTACAAATACTCCTAGGAATTTACTTAAGTAAATCACACACCTAATCTTGATGATGGCTGTAAATTACAGCAATACCAAGGAAATTCACATTCTTGGTTAATCTATTTCTGCGAGTGAAGTTTGTATAAAGTTGGTGTAAAAATATATACGTAAAAGCGAAGTAACAAGCTTAATCAAATGTAATCAACCGTATGAGCAATCTGCATCTCAACCATGTATAATCTCAAGCAATACTGATTAATCAATAATACAAACGCCAAGTTTAACTTAAACTACTGAAAATTTTTCATAAATCTAAGGCTATGATTTCTCAAGATTATGATGTCTATGCGGTGGATGAACTGCTGAGAAAAATCAGAATTAAGGAAAGTCAATTAAAAATTGCCCAAGCATCAAATCTGCTTTATACCTCGCAAGCATTAAACCATCAAATCTTAGAATTACGCAGTCAGCTATCTGAGGCAGAAGACCCAGAAATGAAAGCGTTGATGAGTTTATTGGAAGATTAAGATTGACTTCCTGCGTCAAGGGATAAGGTAGACAAGGGGGACAAGGGAGATATTGGAGTATTCTGAAAAGTCTTTTGGTGTAGTTTATCTTAATACTATGTTTATGCAGAGACGCAATTAAACTGCGTCTCTACTATGGCCTGTTTTATGTGTGAGAAACGAAGTTAGACTTTTTTCAGCCAGCTAAACATTGCCCGTAGGTCTTTACCAACTACTTCAATGGGGTGTTCTGCTTCTTGACGACGCATAGCGGTAAATCCTGGTTTACCGGCTTGATTTTCTAAAACGAATTCACGAGCGAATTGTCCTGATTGAATTTCGCGGAGAATTTTCCGCATTTCGGCTTTGGTTTGTTCGTTAACCACTCTGGGGCCACGAGTATAATCACCATATTCTGCGGTGTTGGAGATGCTATCGCGCATTGTGGCTAAACCGCCTTCTACAACCAAGTCAACAATTAATTTAACTTCATGCAGACATTCAAAATAAGCCAATTCGGGCTGATAACCAGCTTCGACTAAAGTTTCAAAACCAGCTTTGATTAAGGCACTCAAACCACCACACAATACTGCTTGTTCGCCGAACAAATCAGTTTCGGTTTCTTCGCGGAAGGTGGTTTCCAAGATACCAGCACGGGTACCACCAATACCTCTAGCGTAAGCCATAGCGCGATCGCGTGCCTGACCACTAGCATTTTGATAAACCGCAAACAACGCAGGTACGCCTTGTCCTTGTTCATAAGTCCGGCGCACTAAATGACCAGGGCCTTTGGGTGCTACCATAACCACATCTACATCAGCAGGTGGTACAACTTGCCCAAAGTGAATATTAAAGCCGTGGGCAAAAGCTACAACATTTCCGGCTTCTAAATTAGGTTCAATTTCGTTTTTGTAAACTGTTTTTTGTACTTCATCAGGTAACAAAATCATGATGAAGTCAGCCGCTTTGGCTGCATCGGCCACATTTTTCACGGTTAAGCCAGCAGCTTCAGCTTTTTGTGCTGACTTACTGCCCGGATATAGCCCTACAATCACATTCAAACCGCTATCTTTTAAGTTCAGGGCATGAGCATGACCTTGGGAACCATAGCCGATAATAGCAATAGTTTTTCCAGCCAAAAGGTCTAAATTGGCATCTTCGTCATAGTACATCCGGGCCATAGAAGCATCTCCTGTCAGCAAGCATCACAATTATTTATAGGCAGGTTTTTGATCTTACCGTAAATTGTGTAACCACAGATAAGGGACTTCCAATTAGACAAGATATACTATCACTGTGTAGGCAGGGGGCAGGGAGCGGGGAGCAGGGAGAAAAAGAAAAATACCCTCTCTTGAAAATTGGATAATTTATTTTCTGCAAGTCTCTAAGCTCCGAAGCATTAAAATTTCTCTGTAATTTCAGATGCTGGCTCCTCAATTCTTCCCAATCAATAATTATCTTGGTATTTTTTTAGTTGTGCCTGGATTAATTTGCTGCCATATTCCTAGTCGTTTATTTTGAGCATTGGCTTGGGCGATTAAATATTGAGTTTTAGTTTCTGAGCAGTAGTAGATAGTATCTTGGTCAATAACTGCATTACCTTCGGCAACTAAGCGGAGATTGACTGATTGATTATCTACGAATATTTCGCCTGTAATGCGATCGCCTTCATCTTCTGTAACTCTTCTAATCACCACAGGACTACCTGCTGGTAATAATTGGTTGAGTTTCTGGGTTGCTGCTAGACTGTCTGGTTTTTTTGTTGCGTTCGGTAAATTAATACAAGCAAGTTTTACTGTCTGAATTTGCCCTGTATCGTTTTTGACGGTAATTATATTGCTATTCCCGACATTCAGCACGGTAGCCAGAACTAAAAGTAACTCTACAAAATTCATACTTTTAAAATAGGTATTTTTTTACACCGTTAATTGGAGTGTATTTTACTTGTCGGGTAGCTCCTGTGATTTGTCTCACATACACAGATTCGACATAATCATGGTTACATAAATTGCAACAAACCCATCAGTAAAACTTTCCTCGGTAATACTGAAATTAATTTCATCCTTCCGAGGTCGAATTATGGCTTTTGATTTACCATTACCACGCAAATCAGCCTTACTGGTGAGTGCTTTATTAGGAGGGTTTGTTGTTACTAGCTGTGCGGCACAAAATTTCTCTACTAAATCATTACCGCCAATTGCCAGCCAAGACCAAGCTGCATCAACGCTTAATAATAATGTCGTCGCCCAAGCGGAAGCCGCATCAGTCATTAGGGCGCGTCCCCAATTAATCAAAAAAGCCACAATGACAATTGTGGTGAACTCTGTTGAAAACAGCATTGATGCAGTTTCACAGATTATTGCAAAACAGCAAGGTGATTTGATTGGGTTAAATGAACGCCAACCCACAAAACAAAATTCCCGTCACACTGCATCTATACAGTTGCGAGTGCCGCAAAATTTGTTGGAATCGACCTTAGAAGAATTAGCTAAATTAGGTACAATCGAAAGCCGTAATATTACAGCCGAGGATGTGGGCGATCGCTTGGTGGATATTCAAGCTAGATTGACTAATCTCCGCAAAACCGAAGCAAATTTACAAAAAATTATGGACAGGGCTGGTTCTGTGCGCGATGTGTTAAGTGTTGCCCAAGAACTTAGTCGAGTCCGCGAATCTATTGAGCAAATTGATGCTCAACTCAAAAGCTTGCAAAATCAAGTCGCCTATTCCACCATTACCTTAAATCTAGAAGCGGCTGTATCTAGTAACAGTCCTCAACGTGCTTTAGGTTCACAAATTCAAGAAACTTGGAACAATTCGACTCAATCTCTAGGCAGCTTGACTGTTGGGCTATTAAAGTTAGGTATATGGTTAATCGTCTACACCCCTTATTTGTTGATTTTAGCTGCGGGTGTCTACGGTTTTCTCCGTTGGCGGCGCACTCATGAACTCCGAAGCTAAGGACAAATTGTGAGCAAGTGGGGAAAAGTAGAGTGTTGATCACAAGAAATCATCAATGCGATCGCATAACAAAATTAAGCATCGCTCACTCGTGCCTTGATTAACTGCTCTAATTGGGTGAGATCCTGCTCATTGAGTCCGCCGCTTTGTCGAATTACACCAGGTTCATTGTGCAGTCGTGCCATATATATCCGTAAAGCTTCTTCATCTTCACGGTGAGTCAGAACATAAGCTGTGAGTTCTTTTCGACTCATTTGTTGAAAGTCAGGCTTCAGTGTCATCATCAAACTCCCAGTGTCTTTGAAGTGACTAGCGTTGTAGGAAAACTTGGAATAATTCAACCCAATCTCTAGGCAGCTTGACTGTTGGGCTATTAAAGTTAGGTATATGGTTAATAGTCTACACCCCTTATTTGTTGATTTTAGCTGCTGGTGTTTACGGTTTTCTCCGTTGGCAGCGCACCCATACACCAGGAGAAACTAGAAATTAAGAACCTGACTCTTTCATGGGATTGTACCGCTTAACACGAAATAATGAGCCAAATGAATGCCAAGATCAAAAAAGCAAGCCCTAGGGTATTGAAAGTAGTATGCCAGAAATCCACCAATCTATTGCACAGCACTACCACGAACGTACTAAATATGACCCTCAAACCCTAGCCGCGAAAAATCAAAGGCTAGACTGGGCTAAACAACCAGTACCTTTTAAAGAGTATAAAATTGGCTCGACTTTTGATCTGAAACCTTACCTGCAAGAATCGTTAGAACCCTTGGCTACTCAAGCAGATGCAGGGTGGTGGCAAAGACTGTCTCGTTTACTGTTTCGGAGTTACGGATTAACTGCCAGAATGCCTTCTATGGGTAGCGCAGTTTATTTGCGTTCTGCGCCTAGTGCTGGTGGGTTGTATCCCGCAGAAGTGTATGTCGTTTCTCGCGGTACACCCATGCTCCCCGCCGGACTTTATAACTATCAGTGTCGCACTCATTCATTGATGCTGTATTGGGAAAATGATGTGTGGCGAGCTTTGCAAGATGCTTGTTTTTGGCATCCGGCGTTAGAAGGTACGCAATTGGCAATTGTGGTGACTGCGGTATTTTATCGTTCGGCTTGGCGATATGAAGACCGGGCTTACCGGCGAATTTTTCTCGATACAGGGCATTTGTTGGGGAATATTGAGTTAGCAAGTGCGATTACTGATTATCGTCCCCACTTAATTGGCGGTTTTGTTGATGATGCGGTTAATGATTTATTGTATATTGATCCGCAGCAAGAAGGTGCGATCGCAGTCTTAGCGATGGCAGATTTATTAGATATTCAACAAAATTTGTCTACAGGATGCACAGCTTTACCTTCCGCGACAGAAACTAAATATCCCCTCATCCCTGACGGTGAGTTGCTGAAATATTTCCACCGTCACACCCAAATTCAATCGGGTATCACTGGTAAGTTGAATTTACCAGCAGTGAAACAAGAAAGGTCTTTGGAAGACAAATATAATTTCCCTTTCTGTCTGAAAATTCCCACTGCTACCACACCAATTGACTGGGGTATAAATCTCTCCAGTTTAGAAGCGACTATTCATAAGCGCCGTTCTACTCGTGCTTACAGTGGTGATGATTTAACCTTTGATGAACTCAAGGCTTTATTGGATTTCACCTACCAATCCCAAAATTACATCGACCAACATCTTGACCGGAATCCCGACTACTTTGACCTCAACTTAATTGAAACATTTATTGCTGTGAGTGGTGTCAAAGGTTTGGAATCTGGCTGTTATTATTACGCACCCAAAGCCCAAGAATTGCGCCAGATACGGTTTAAAAACTTCCGCAGGGAATTACATTATCTGTGTTTGGGTCAAGATTTAGGCAGAGATGCGGCGGCTGTTGTCTTTCATACCGCAGACCTGAAAGCTGCTATTGCTCAGTATGGCGATCGCGTTTATCGTTATTTACACATGGATGCAGGGCATTTAGGTCAACGCTTAAATTTAGCCGCCGTACATCTCAATTTAGGCGTGAGCGGTATTGGTGGTTTTTTTGATGACCAAGTAAATGAAGTGCTGGGTATTCCTACAGATGAAGCTGTTATCTACATTACTACGTTAGGAAGACCAAGATAAAACAATTGGATTGACGATATGTCCGCCGTGAGTGCAACGAAGTGGAACAACCCAATCGGTTGCACTCCGCGTTTACTACCCTACGACAAGTCATAACAAGTGTTTAGTCGGACATGATATCACTTGACGTAAAATATAGTAGTAAATGTCCAACCGATGGAAACCAAAGTTTTTCTCAAAACTCAATATGACTCATATAGTTTAAATAACCAATGCTGCAAATATCACTTTATAGTTATGGATGATGATTTCATATTTACTAATAATCCTTCTCCAATTTGGATCTACGATAGCCAAAGCTGGCAATTTTTAAATGTTAATGCGGCAGCAATTAGTAAATATGGTTATTCAAAAAAACAATTTCTGCAAATGCAGGTTACTGATTTATATCATGCAGAATGTCAACCTATTTTATTAGATATTTTGAGGAAGAATCAAAATCAGCTAAAATTTAATTTTCAATGTCAACATCGTTGTGATGATGGTAAATATATTGATGTTGAAATATTGACATATTCCATAGAATATCAAAATAAAAAAGCTCATTTAGTTTATATTCAAGATGTTAACCAGGAGAAAAAAAGAGAGCATAATCTCCTAGCAGAAAACTTGCCAACTCATGTGCAAGATGGTCGCATCTTAAATACCTCTTTGACTAATTGTCAAATGATTGCTATCTGTCAAGATATCACCAATCACAAGCAAACAGAACAGGCTTTAAAAACTCAGTTAGAACGAGAACAATTAATGCGAACTGTAGTACAAAGAATTCACCAATCTTTGAACTTGCAAGATATTCTCAATGCTACAGTGGAAGAAGTACGACATTTACTGCAAGTAGAGCGTGTGGTTGTTTATCAATTTGCGCCTGATATGAGTGGTCAAGTCGTTGCCGAATCAGTAGAGGCGGGATGGAGAGAATCGTTAGGTGTCCAAATTGAAGATACTTGTTTTCAGACCGGGGCAGGCGTAGAGTATTATCATGGGCGGAAACGAGCGATCGCCAATATTTACACAGCCGGACTTACCGATTGTCATATTCAACTTTTAGAGCAATTTGAAGTCAAGGCTAACTTAGTTGTGCCTATTTTATTAGAAGTCGGTGGCGACAATACAAGTTCTCGACTTTGGGGCTTGCTGGTGGCGCATCAATGTTCTAGTACAAGAGAATGGGAAGAAAATCAACTAGACTTGCTGGATCAACTTTCCGTGACAATTGCGATCGCTATTCAACAATCTAGTATATTTCAGCAAGCCCAAACAGAATTAGCAGAACGGCAAAAAGCCGAAAGAGAACTGCGGAGTGCTTTAGCAGAAAAAGAAATTCTCTTAAAAGAAGTACACCATCGGGTCAAAAATAATTTGCAAATTGTTTCGAGTTTATTACAACTCCAATCTCAGACTCTCATAGATCCAGAAGTAATTAGAGTTTTTCAAGATAGTCAAAATCGGATTGATTCGATTTCGTTAATTCACAAAAACTTATACACTTCCCCAAATATCGGACAATTAGATGTAGTTGATTATATCCAAAGTTTAGCAACTAGCATTTTAATATCTTACCAAACTGGGCTAGATAAAATCGAATTAAAAACTCATATTGAAACCATTAGTCTGAATATTGATCAAGCGATCGCTTGTGGTTTAATCATTAACGAATTAATCTCCAACTCACTTAAACATGCCTTCCCCAATAATCAGAAAGGCACTATCACTATTACCCTAGAAAAAAATTCCTAATCATATCAAAATGTCTATTCAAGATAATGGTGTTGGAATACCAAATGATTTAGATTGGAAAACTACCAGTTCTTTAGGTTTATCTTTAGTATATGACTTAGTGACAGAACAGCTAGAAGGCAACATTACTTTAGAACGTAATCACGGTACAGTGTTCACCATCCAATTTCCCCAGTTAATTTTGCAGTAATATAGAAATCATATTTGATTTCTCAAAAAACAGTACACCCAAGAAATCCTCCTTCCTACTCTCCCACTACCAGCCTGCACAGATAATGTCAAAAAATCCAACCAGATTAATATATTTCTAATGGAGCCAGTGAGAATTTTAGTTGTTGAAGATGAAGTCATAGTTGCTAGAACCATTGCTAACCAACTCAATCAACTAGGATATACAGTAATTGGTACAGCTTCTTCAGGACAAGTTGCTATTACTAAAGCCTTAGAAGGTAAACCAGAATTAGTTTTAATGGATGTCATCTTAAAAGGTGAGATGGATGGAATTACCGCCGCATCTCAAATTCGTGAGCAGTTAGATATACCCGTAATATTTCTCACAGCTTACGGTGATGATAATACAGTACAACGAGCGAAAACGACTCAACCATTTGGCTATATCATTAAACCCTTTACACCAAAAGATTTACGGATAGCCATTGAAATTGGTTTATTAAAACATCAATTAGAACAGGATTTAAGAGAAAATCGAGACAGATTAGCCACTCTTTTAAACTCTATGAGTGATGCTGTCATTGCCACAAATGAACAAGGAATTGTGACATTTATTAACCCAGCAGCGGAGTCGCTCACCGGTTGGAAACAAGCAGATGCTTTGGGTAAAGACATATCTAGAATTTTGCAGTTAGTTGATGAAGTCACCGAAACTTCTGTAGAAAACCCTGTCACCAGAGTTTTAAGAGAACAACAGGTTGTCTATTTAAATGACTTTACATCATTAATTACAAAAAATGGTTCTAGAGTGCCTATTGGTGATAGTGCATCTCCGATTATGCGACATCCTGGGCAAATCAATGGTGTCGTAGTAGTGTTTTGGGATCTTAGCGAACGGCGACAAACACAATTACTCGAACAAGCATTACTGAAAGAGCAAGAAGTTAACCAGCTGAAATCTTTATTTATTTCTACTGTTTCTCATGAATTTCGTAATCCTTTAAGTGTGATTCAATCTTCAGTAGAATTGATTGAATTACAAGGAGAAAATTTAACAACAGACAAAAGAAATACTTATTTAAACCGAATTAGTAGTGCCGTGCAATCCATGAAACAACTCATGGAAGATGTGCTGTTTATGGGGAAATCAGATGCAGGTAAATTGGAGTGTCATGCCCATCCCCTAAATTTAAAGGAATTTTGTCGAGAATTGTTAGCCGAATTTACCATGATTCATCCTACAAGCGCAGAAATTATTTTTAGCTGTGAGAGCGATCGCACAGATGCCTTTATGGATGAACAATTATTACGTTATATATTCACAAATTTACTCAATAACGCTATCAAATACTCTCCTAACGGTGGCAATGTATTATTTCAGTTAACTTGCGACTTAATTCATCAATTAGCTATCTTTTGCGTTCAAGACCAAGGAATTGGCATCCCCGAAGCCGATCAAGCCAGAATCTTTGAATCATTTTATCGAGCTTCCAATGTCCAATCAATTCCAGGTACAGGGCTGGGATTAGTCATTGTGAAAAAGTGTGTAGAAGCGCATCAAGGACAAATTAGCATTCACAGTCAAGCGGGTGTTGGTAGCACATTCACAGTAATTTTGCCAATAAATTATTCATCCAATGCGGCTGATGAAGCATAATCTGGACATATCAACAAAGGCTGCTTTGAGAAACTTTAATAAATTGACTGAATGAAGATTACCAAATCTTCATTTACTTCAAGAGCAATTTATCCTTTAAATTCACATTTGGGGGCAAACTAAAATAAGTCAGATCATAAAAATTGTGTTTTCTATGAGCCAGAAATGTCCTACTTCCAAAACTTGTGCTTGTTCTCATATTGCACGTTGTCAAAGCCAGGAAGCAGGCAGAATTTTTCTCTGGTTTCCTATTTCCCATACCTTAACAAAAGTCACAAATTGGTTGCAGCAGTCTAAGCTAAAGTATGAACTCATGCAAGAGCGTCCGGGGTTAAGTGTAGACTGTAAACCCGGACAAGCCCAGGAAATTGCCCGAAAATTAGCTAAATTTCTAGCACCAAGGGAATTGCAAGAAACACAAGTTTTGTTTGTTCGTGGTGCTATTCAACCACAACTGCAAGACTTTAGTGATATTGTTTCGTTGCAACGCTTCATTAAGTTTAATCAGTCTGACTGGCTAGTAGATATGCTGGCCAAAGAACAATTCACAAGTTACTTTCAACCGATTGTTTCAATTCAAAATACATCCCAAATTTACGGCTATGAATCGCTGTTACGTGGCTTAGATGAACAAGGTAATGTATTGTCGATAGAACCAATCTTAGAATTAGCCACAGAAGCCGGACTGATACCACAACTAGACCGACTAGCTCGCCTCAAAAGTATCACTGAATTTAGCCGTCATCAAGTCAACGGGAAAATTTTTATCAATTTTGCACCCACCGCATTGTATGACCCCGTTTCTTGCCTGCGTAGTACAGTCGAGGCTATTGATCAAGCAGGTATTTCCCATGAACGGGTTGTCTTTGAAGTTGTCGAGTCAGATAATCCTCAAGATTTAGCTCACCTCAAAGCCGTGTTGCAATTTTACCGAGATTCAGGTTTTTCAGTTGCCTTGGATGATCTTGGTTCTGGTTACTCTGGTTTGAACTTGTTGCACCAGTTACGCCCAGACTTTATCAAGTTAGATATGGAGTTAATTCGAGATGTGCATCAAGATTTGTATAAAGCTTCAATTACCGAGAAAATTTTGGAGATTGCCCAAAAGTTAAATATTTATACAGTTGCAGAAGGAATTGAGTGTATTGAGGAACTGAATTGGTTAAGAGAAAGAGGCGCAACTTTTGCTCAAGGCTATTTAATTGCTAGACCTCATCCTGAACCTGTGACGATAACTCCGCACTTTGATGCGATCGCTTTAAGTTTAGCATCAGTGGATCAGCAACCAATCAAGCAGCAGGTAAAACATCAAAGTGAGTCTGAACGTATAGTTGCTGCTGTTACCCAGCGTATCCGCAAATCTTTAGAGTTAAACGAGATTTTGCAAACCACAGCCGATGAAGTGCGACAATTGTTTGCTGTAGACCGAGTGGTAATTTATCGCTTTGAACCAGACTGGAGTGGGTTAGTCGCTGTCGAGTCTTTAGCGCCAGGCTGTATGTCTCTGTTGGGATTGAATGTGATGGATACTTGCTTTCTGTCTACCCGCGCAGATTACTACCAGCAGGGCAATACAAGAGCAATTGAAAATATAGAAAATGAAGGACTATCACCTTGTCACGTTGAACTGTTGCAGAGTTTACAAATTCGGGCAAACTTGGTTGTGCCGATTTTGCAACAAGAGCGTTTATGGGGATTATTAATTGCTCATCAATGTAGTAGAACCAGACAATGGCAGCAGTCGGAGATTAATTTATTTAACCAGTTAGCCGGACAAGCCGCGATCGCCATTCATCAATCGGAACTTTACCATAAATTACAAAAAGCAAACCAAGAATTACAGCGTCTTGCGGCTTCTGATGGACTCACTCAAGTAGCAAATCGGCGCTGCTTTGATGACACACTCAACAGCGAGTGGCAAAGATTAGCCAGGGAACAAGCTTACTTATCTTTAATTTTGTGTGATGTCGATTATTTTAAGCTCTACAACGATACTCATGGACATCTGGCGGGAGATGATGCTTTGAGAAATGTTGCCCAAGCAATTTCTCAGACAATTAAACGCCCTGCGGATTTAGTAGCTCGCTATGGTGGCGAAGAATTTGCCATCATTTTACCCAATACCGATGCTGGAGGTGCGATCATAGTTGCCACAGAAATTCAAACTCATATCCGTGCATTGCAATTGCCACATCCCAATTCTGAAGTCCATCAATTCATTACCCTTAGTCTCGGTGTAGCAACTATCATTCCCAATCATCAATCATCTCCGGCAACCTTAATTGCTGCTGCTGATCAAGGACTGTATCAGGCAAAAGCCCAAGGGCGAAATTGCATAGCACAAATTAACTGTGAATAGACTGATGGCACTTTTTGCTTATTCATCAGTTTTTATAGTCGTAGCTATTTCTAAATGACGATTTGGAGTCCAATTTTCTACTCGTTGTCTATTTAATTCAACTACACCCAATAAGCGATAAATTGTATCAATAGATTGTGGAGAAATTTGTCCAACAGCAAACATGAATTTTGTTAAGGCTTCGGTTATGGGATTTTTGTTGATGATTACCTCTGGCTGGTTTTGCTTAATTGTTTGCATAACAGCATTCACTACTCTTGTTGGGGTAGAAATACCTGCTAATTTGGGTGCAGGTATATGACTATCAGCAGTCATTCCGATTTCAGAAATGTATCCCGGACAAATTGTTGAGAAATGGATGTTAGTATACGCATATTCCTGACGCATAGCATCAGTCCACATAATTAAACCTGCTTTACTGGCAGAATATATACTGTTATAGGCAACTCCCTTTTTACCAGCTAAAGAAGCAATATTAATAATGTGACCACTATCTCGTTTATTCATATCAGGTAATAATAAACGAGTTAATTCCATAGCAGATAAGAGATTGGTTACTAATATAGATTGAATTTCTTCTGGACAGTAATCTACAAAGGCTCGATGAATTTCTAGGCCAGCATTGTTAATTAAAATATCAACTGGAGCTACACATTCCTGAATGTGCTGGACTAGAACTGGCAACTGTGCCAAATTTTGAATATCAAAGGGAATACTAATTCCTCGTCCACCCAAATTTTTAATTTCATCGCATATTGTATCTAGCTTGGATTTTGAACGAGAAATGCAAATTATAGTTGCTTGTTCTCTCGCCAGCGCCTGTGCCAGATATACCCCTAGACCGCGTGAAGCTCCTGTCAAAAGTATTGTTTTCCCTCTGAGCTTGGTCATTTTAATTCACTGGTATTTCCATTCTATAAAATGTCTTAGCTAAGGAGGATGAACCCTGATTTAAGTTCTATTACTGTGTTAGATTATGGTTTTGTAACCTCACACTAGAGCAAACAATTAAAACCAAACATTTAATAGTTATTTTGCTTTTCTAAAGAAGCAAAATGTTTGCCCCCTAACTCAATAGCTGATTGTTCACAACCTATTTGCAATCTTGTTAAAAGATACTCTACATCAGGAGCAATAATATTAGTGCCATGATCTGGTTCTATCAAGCAGGCTAAGTTAATATCTGTGCCGTATTGATTGACCAGATTATAAATACTTAAAAAGTTGAAAACTCCTGATTCATAAGTGCCACAAGGTACAGAGGGATTATTAACTCCCATAAAATATTCGTGTTCCTGTAACCACGTCATTGCGGGGTATCCGTGAAAATGAATCATCGGCATCCCATGATTAATTAAGTTGGGTGCATAAAGAGATGTAGATAGTGCGATCGCCAACATTACATACACATCATAGGAAGGCTTAATATCCCCTTGTTTTGGGTCTACTCCCTGAGGTAAATCTAGCAATAATCTATCTGTTAAACCAATTCTGAGGATGTCACTCTCAATTTTTAAATTGGTTTTATTCGAGCCAGAACGCGCACTACAAATCCAGATATCTGGAATCTGTTTAAATCTATATTCTGCGCCTATCTTAGTCTTTAAATATCGTCTACCAATAGTATTTTGACGGACTTCATCACTACTGAATCCACTAACACAATTTAAGCTTTCCCACTCACTTTCTGATATTTCAATTTCACCTATGTACTGTGGTGGTTCAGCATAAGCGACAAAGCCGTAAGAAACACCTGTTCTACCATTAACAATTACATTCACAATATCTCGATGAGATTGTCTTTTAATCACTTCACTCAGTTTTGAACCTGGAGGAAAAAGCTTTGTATCGACTAATTTTGTACTCAAACCGACTAATTTTTGTGCATAAATTGATGACTGTGGATTGTAGCTGCCTAATTTAAATTTACTTAAAGGCAATGGTAATATCGGCACATAAACTTTAGGAATCAGTGATTTTAAGACGAATTGATCAAATTCATCCATTGAAAATATCGAATCAGATAGATTCATATTTAAAATGGAAAATTGTGATTGAGAAATTCCAATTACAATTTCTGAAAAAGTTCTCACAAGAGTATTTAATCCCATCTTAATTTTCTCTTGATAAGGAGTTTGGAAATTCACAAACTCTTTATCTATATCGGTGAGAACAATTACCTGAGTATTTGTTGGGTCTTCGATAAATTTAGCAGCACAATCTTCTGCCCAACCAATCAAACTGCCAATTCTTGTAACTGAAATTTTTCGACCTTTCAAAATAAACTGTGAATACAACTGATACAGCTTTTCGGCTACGAAAGTTTCCGCACGACTTCTGATTGAAGCTGGTCTATCAACATCAATAACAGCATTAATACCAGTTTTTACTACTCTAGTTTTAATGCTTTTTTTGATATTAGTAAATGGTATATTAATTTCATAGTAAAACTCTCTCGTAGCTTGTTCCCAAGGTATAATATTCACCCCATATTCTTGTAAATTCTGTTCTAATTTAGCTCGAAATTTGGTAATTTCTACATTTTTATATTTTCTGGGCAAAGGTCTAAAAGTGATACTTAGCTTTTGCGCCATGAGCCTAGGCTCAATAACTGGTTCCTGACAATCTAAACTTAGTTTATCGCCAATTCCTCCGATTAAACGCCCAATAGTTTGTAAGCTTAAACCTTGTGGTAATTCTATTGTAGAAGTGATGGAGCTATTGCATTGACTCGAAGAGCTTTGTCTTGAAACATCGCGCAAAAATTCTAAAATTTCTGGTTTATGAGCAGTTAGCTCTGCTTGAATCTCTGGTGTTAATACTCCTTTAGGAGAACGAATATTTAATTTTTCATTTTCAACCCAAATTTTTACACCTTTCTGATTAAGAATCGCTAAAATTTCGGATGTGTTCATAGTTATTTCCAATTTTTTAAACTCAGTATTATTTTCGGGCTTTACTGATTTATGGGATGAATTTTGTTTCGCACCCAGGCAAGGCAGTGTGTTACCCAGGTTCCCCAACTTTTTTCTTAAAAGGGTTTCCACCGGATAAAGTACCAACTGCCTCACAAAGACGCGAAAAATCAATCTTTAACTTTGGTTAAATATTTTCTTTCATCCCGCATTTATGAAACGTATATGTGCAGTATCTAAATCTCAAATATTTCTGACTCGGAAGCTTGAGCTTCTTCGGCTAAACGCTGTGAAAGCAATTCAATTGTAGGATAATGCCATAATAGTAAAGGAGAAAGTTGAAATCCAAAAAACTCACCTCCTTTAGCTACGAGAAACATACCTTGTGCTGAATCTAAACCGTAGCTATCAAGAGGTGCTTGAATGTCTATCTCTGCTACTTCAATTCCCAGTAATTCAGCTAGATGAGATGTTAACCAAGTTTGAATTTTTTCAACAGTGAAAGTTTGAATTGCATTCGATGAATTCATATACTGACCTTGATTTTTTTGATTTTGCTTTGTGCTTGGTGTTGTAAGAATTCAGAATACACAGAATTGACCAGAGTGTGATAACCAACACACAGATGATCACAAAATCTCTATCTGGCAGATTTCAATAATAAAGTATTCTGCTTCTGGATAAAGGTAGAATTATAGCCCTAATTTATTAATACTAAGGTAGATTTAATTGATGACTATTATTGCCAATCTCTGCGATTAATTTAACATATAATAATCATACTTTTAATTTAAATTTGTGTTCTATGATATTTTTTAAGAGTATTTTCTCCAATTTAGTTCGGGTTAAAATTAATTGATTAAATCTAAAAAGAATGACAAGTAGCCTATTTTTCAAAAAAGTTTATATTTAACAGGACTTACGCAACTTATACCAATTCACAATTCGCAATTCGCAATGACGCGACGCTCGTTCCTCGCTAACGCTTCGCTATCGCAGGCTCGCTACCGCTACGCTAACGCAATTAAAAAACTTAGATACAGCAAAGCTTTTAGGGTTTACATCTGTATCAAATTTTTCGTGAAATGGTATTAGTATTAGTTGCGTTCAGAAATAATATTCCTACTCCCCACTCCCTACTCCCAGCCCAAATACTATCTTTGATTGCAACTTGGTATAACATAAAGAGCGGGTAGGGCTGTGCCTGAACCCGCTACAATTAAAATCAAACCAAGCACATAAGAATACTTGGGAGTTTCAGTTGCTGAATTAAATAATTAGAAAGCAAGTTATGCTTGATTTGTTAATTAGAAGCTGCGCTTTCGGCGACATTATCAATGAGTTGCTCTAGAGTACGGAGTAATTCTTGCTCGTTGTAAGGTTTAGAAAAATAGGCTCTAGCTCCTAGCTGCATTGCCATACGGCGATGTTTATCGCTGCTACGGGAAGTCAGCATAGCAACGGGGATATTTTTCAAATCACCATTGTTTTTGACTTTGCCTAAAAATCCATACCCGTCAAGACGAGGCATTTCAATATCACAAATGACGGCGGCAATTTGTAAGCCTGTTTCGAGTTTTTCTAAAGCGTCTTGACCGTCTTTTGCTTGTTCTACTTGATAGCCGCCTTTTTCTAAGGTAAGTGCTAAGAAACGGCGGACGTTAATGGAGTCATCGATGATTAAAATTTTACCTTTGGGCTTGGGAGGTAAGGCCGCAAGTTTTTCACTGTCAACGAACAGAAAGGGTGTTTTTAATCTAACGGAGGGTAATTGATTGTTTTTGGGTGTATTTTGATTGGTAGCAATCCAATAGAGTAATTCGTTAGCATTAACTAAGGCAACCACTCGACCATCACCAAGAATTGTGCAGTTACTAAAGCCTTCTGGTAAAGGTATATTACCTTCAACTTGCCGGATGGCTACTTCTTGTTCGCCCCAACAACGGTCTACTTGAATGGCGACAGTTTGATTGTTACCTTTCACAATTAAGACACTGCTGGCGTTAATGGCGGCGGGAGTTTCCAGTTCGGGACTGTCGTAGCGGGGACAGTTAAATTGCAGATATTGTCCCAGGCGAATCAATGGCAGCATTGTACCTTGCCAGTTGAGGACTTCGCTACCTCCCATTGAGATGATGCGATCGCTTTGGAGTAAAAATACTTCTGATATGACATCAGTGGGAAATGCCAGCAATATTTTACTGGTTTCGATTAACAGCACTCTCGCTACAGATAAGGTAAAGGGTACTGATAAGGTGAAAGTCGTACCAACGCCGGGTTCCGTGTCAACTGTGATATCGCCGCGTACCAGTTTTAAATTGTTGCGTACCACATCCATACCCACACCACGACCAGATAAGGCGGTGACTGTTTCGGAGGTACTAAACCCCGGTTCAAAGATTAGCGATAGTAGTTCATCATCACTAGCACTTTCTAATAGTGAACTATCTAAACCCATTGCTAAGGCGCGAGAACGAATTTTTTCTAAAGAAATTCCTCTGCCATCATCGCGCATACTAATAATAGTCCGATTGCTGCGATGAGTGGCGTGAATTTCGATTAATCCTTGTTCTGATTTACCTAAGTTGCGGCGAGTGGCTGGTTCTTCAATGCCATGATCAAAAGCATTTCTTAATAAGTGCATTAAAGGGTCATTTAATGCTTCTAAAATGCTACGTTCAATTAACGTATTGCCGCCTTCAATTTTTAGCTGGACATTTTTTCCATACTCTACATTTAAGTCGCGGATGGCTCTCGGAAAACGCTCGACTAATTCAGAAATCGGCCGCATCCGCACTTGATTGAGTTTGGTTTGTAATTGCTTGGATGTTTTGTTTAATTTGCGAGCGATTTGGTCAGCATCATCGACACTTAATTGAATATCGGTGGAGACTTCTTGCACCTGGACAATTGTTTCGGCTATATCTTGCGATCGCAAATGAATTTCTTCGAGAGAGTGATGAGTGGTGGATAAGTGCTGAGTTGGGGAAGAAACACTTTCATTTTCTGAATTTTCAGTTAATATGATGCCGTTATTTTGCCGGATACTAGCTGATAGTACACGGTTATATGCCATACGTAATTCTTGATTTTCTCTATCCAGATTCTGCACTTTCTGTCCGAGATTGCGTGAGAGTTTACGTAACTTTTCTAGTTGCGAATGCAGTCCGTTTCTCTGCACAATTAGTTCACTAAATAAATCATTAATTTGTTCTAATTGTTTACTAGGAACTCTGACTGTATTTTCGGAATGTTCGCGGTCTTTACTAGGCGTAATTGGTTCAGTTTTATGTTCAGCAATAATATTGTTAATTTCCGGCAGATTCACAGAATGAATATCTGCCTCTACAGGCATAAAATTACTTGCAGTTATTTCTGTTTCTTGGTGAATTACAGGTGTTTCGACTAATTCTATTTCTGGGTAAACGCCGTTATCTGTAGCCAAGAATTGAGCGATTGCATCTGCGGTTGACAGTGGCGCAATTTGATTATAATTTGTGGAAGTAGTTGGTATTTCACTCAACTCAATAACTCTAGGTAAACTATCGAGTTGATTGGTTAAAACTAAAGCTTGCGATCGCCGCCATGTTTGCAATGCTATCTGAGCAATGTCTGAGATGCGTTCTGGTGCGGCAGATTCGATAGTTTGTTTAATAGAATCACACAGTTGGCTAAAGGCAGACAATTGCAGCATTTCTCCCAAACCGCCTAATTCCGCCGCCATAATAGCCACTTCTTCTTGTAAACAAGGTTGTTGACTATCAGCCAAAACAGATTCTAAACGTTGCAAACAACCTTCTACTTCTGTTTCAAATAACAAAGGAATAATACTTTGCCCATCTTCTGGAGACAATATTGTTGTCGCATCTTCGGGAGTAGGATCACCCAAACGTTGATAAAGTTCGTCAAAAACTGGATAACAAAAACTCGTTAACCATTCTTCTTCTATAACACTTTGGGTTGATAGCAAATCCACAATTTGCCGCATCCAATCAATTGCCGAAAGCAATAAACTTTGCAATTGTTGGTCAATTTCTAACGAACTTTTACGGGTTTTTAAAACTTTAAAAGCATCTTCTAAACGGTGTGCTAAATCACTTAACACCCGAAATCCCATCATTGCTGCACCACCTTTAATAGAGTGGGCAGCGCGGAGTGCGCCATTAATTTTTTCTAAATCTATGCGATGGCTGGTATCAATTTCCAGCAAGACTCCCTCTAAGGTATTGAGGTAATCTGTCGCTTCTTCCAGAAATTGCATCTGGATTTCTAATTCTTTATCTTGTGACATTGTTTTTAATGATTAGTCATTGGTCATTAGTTATTGGTCATTTGTCATTAGTCAAAAAAAGACAAATGACAAGTGATAAAATCAATTCACTTTAAAAGTTTCAACAGTCTCTTGCAACTTATGAGAAATTTCAACAGTTTGTTTAAGAGATTGGCAAACAGAGCTAGAAGAATCTCTGGTACGCTGAGAAATCGCCGCGATTTCTTTCATTAACAAACTCACAGTTTGCGATGTTTGCACTTGAGATGCGGTTGCAGAAGAAATAGACTGTACTAAAGAATCAATTTGACGAGAAACATCAAAAATCTGGCCGAGATTTTGTTTGGCTTCTTCCACTACCCGCGCACCTTCACCAACTTGGGTAGTACCAATTTCCATCGCCTGCACAACGGCGCTGGTTTCCCGTTGAATGTTCTCGACAATTTGTTCAATTTCTTGGGTGGCTGCGGCGCTACGGGCTGCTAACTCACCTACTTCTTCGGCTACCACAGCAAAACCTTGTCCTTCTTCACCAGCACGGGCGGCTTCGATACCTGCGTTAATGGCGAGTAAGTTAGTTTGCATCGCAATTTGATTAATTAAGGAAACGACACGAGAAATTTGTTGGGAAGACTCGCCTAAACGTTTGACTTTCTGGGCGGTTTCGCCGACAGTTTCCCGCAATGAAAGAATGTTCTGCACTGTTAAATACATCGCCTCTTCACTTTTAGAAGCATTTTGGGCGGCGTTATTCGCCACGGTAGCAGCTTGTTCCGCACTATTAGCCACTGCTTGCATAGAATGAGTCATATTATCCACAGCATCTAAGGCGCGGTTAATTTCCTCGGCTTGTACCAGGGCTTCGTCTGCAAGTTTTTGAATAGCTGTTTCGTTGGAACCAATAGCAGTGTTGACTTGGGTGGCTGCTTGTTTAACTTGGGTAACGATATCCCGCAAACTCTCGACAATAGAGTTGAAAAAGTCGGCGACAGTGCCAATTTCACCATCTGTAACATCTGCGCGGACTGTTAAGTCACCTCTAGCTGCACCTTCTATATCGTTGAGTAGTTCTAAGAGTTGCAGTTGTAAGGCTTCTTGTGTGGGGCGTTCTTCTGGGGAAGTGGCTTGAATTATTGTCTTAGTGTGGTCAATTTCGGCTTGTTCGTTGACTAATACCTGCAATTTGGCAGCCATGTGATCAATATTGGCACTTAATACGCCTAACTCGTCTTCTCTTTCGGAGGCGAGGCGGATGTTGAGTTCACCTTGTCCGAGTTTGGCGACGGCGGCGGTGGCATTGATGATTGGCTGTGTGGTACGTTTGGCTAACCAAGCTGCGATCGCTGCTACAATTATTCCAATCAAGGCTGTGCCAATCATTACAATCCACAACAATTGTTGTTGTGTACCGTATAAAATTGCCGCATCATTGGTGAGTAATATTTGCCAATTTAAATCTGATACACCTGCAATTTTGGGTGCTGGAACGTAACTAATTAATTGCCGTTTACGCTGGCTTTGGGGAACGGTTGTGAGTGTAGCAATATTATTGGTGGCGAGAATTTTGGCTAAACCAGGATACTCGGCTTTTGCTTCTTTGCCTAATAATTCTGGGCGTGAACTTAAGAAAACTTTGCCAGAATTATTGACTAAAGCATATTGATAACCATTAACAGCATAATTTTTGATAGTTTCGGCTAAAGCTTTGGTTGGTAGACTGGTTCTGACTACGCCTAAAGTTTTACCTGTGATGCTATTTTTAATTGGGGCAGCAAGATAAATATCAGCAGACTTTTCTGGCTGCATAATGACGGCCGCATCTTTTAGCAGTGTCGCTTGAAAATAACTATTGTCTTTTTGGTTATCTATCGATTCACCCGAAGATTGAACAATGACATTTCCCTCGGTATCGAAGACCGCAATACTATTATAATTCTGATAATTTGTGAGAATTTTATCGAGTAGTGCTTGCTTTTCTTGATTATTAGTATTGCTAGTGAGGTTGCCCTTGGCAAATAAAGGTGAGTTAGCCAGTATTTGAATATCTCCATATCGGTCGGACATAAAGCGGTTAATTTTTTCAGTTAAATCAACAGCTTCAGTCGTTTGAGATTGGGTAATTTGCTTGGTTAAGGATTTACTAGTTAAATGGTAGGCGATCGCACCAATGAATAAAGCTGGTATAGTACTGATGGCGATCGCTAACATTGTTGCTTTTGTTTCTAAACTCAGCCTTTTTAAATGTCCACCTAAATTTGGCTGTGTTTCTCCATCAGCATTCGCTATCTGAGAACTAGTCTTCCAAGGTATCTTATTCTCAGAAACCTTGGTCGATGCAATTAACGAAGCACGATTTTTTTCCATCACCACTCTTAGCCGTGTCAGTCTTATTAAACATGCTGAACTTCTCCTGCATAGGTACATCAAAAAATATTTAAAGTTATCTAATAATAGATAACTTAATCACTGCGGAGAATAGAAGATTGCACAATTGCTTGTGCATCTAACGCCAGTAAAATTTCTTCTTGCTGTACAACACATCCGCGCAAATAAGGAACTAAACTAGATGCTACTTGCCCAATTGGGGAATGAATCTCATCAACCAAAATTTTAGTTGTTCCTTTAATTTCTTGTACAACTAAACCTAAAAGCAGTGATTCTACCTTAATCACAATGACATTATACTGTTGCCTTCTGGTATCTATCGCTTCTAAATTCAACATTCGGGGTAAATCAATAGTCCAAATTATTCGACTACGCCAATTCATTAAGCCTAAAATACATCCCTGCATATTTGGCATTGGCGTTATCGCTTCTACAGGCAAAATCACGGCTTCTTGAGTGTGATTCATTGCCAAGATTGCCGCCGTTTGTTGATTTAGCTGAAACTTTAGATAACCATCTCCTAGATGATTTTGAAGCGGTTTTTCCGCAAGGATCACGTTAGTATTATTCATGAATTTAAAGCACCACTGATTTAATAGCTCTTAATAACTGTTCTCTAGTGTATGGTTTAGTCAGATACACATCTGCGCCTTGTTTCATAGCCCATAATCTATCAATTTCTAGATTTTTTGAGCTACAAATAACTATGGGTAACTTTTGAGTTACTGGATTTTTTTTTCAGTGAACGGCACAACTCAAAACCGCTCATTCCTGGCATAACAACATCAGTTACAATGACATCTGGTGTTTGTGAAATTGCTTGCTCTAAAGCTTCTTTCGCACCACTGGCTTTGATAACGTTATAGCCACTTTCTCTGAGATAATGACTCATCAATTCTAATTCGCTGGGCGAATCTTCAACAATTAAAATTGTGCCTACCAAAGTCAAACTCACTCCTAATTCTCCTTATTGTAGGAAAGACAGTCTTATTTAATATGTTTAAACACAATTTTCAGTAATTCTGATTGAGTAAAAGGCTTAGTCAAATAGCCAGATGATCTGACCATTTTGGCTTTCGCCCTATCAATAAATCCTGTCCTTCCAGTCACCATAATGATTGGTGTATTTTTAAAGGATGAATGCCTACGTAATAATGAACAAAGTTCATAACCATCTAAGTTGGGCATTTCGACATCTAGCAAAATCAAGTCAGGTTTACTGCGGAGAATCTGCATTAATGCCTTAACAGGATCATTAATTGTCACCACTGAAAAGGTATTTTCATCTAAAAATAATTTGATAGAATTTAACACAGTTTGACTATCATCAATGCAAGCAACTGTATATAAGCTACTTCTTTCCCGGTGCTTGATATGTTTCTGATTGCTATTTTCACCAGAATCAAAATTGTTATTTTTTGTTAATGTCTTGTTATTTGATAGTGAATTGATTGCTGGTAAAACTGGCGAACCTTTAGCAGCATTGGTTGGTTGCTGCACATGGTAACGATGTCGTAATTGTCTTTGACAATATTCCACTAGTAAACGCAAGTCTAGTTGACAGAACTTTGGTAGTTCATTCCAAGAACTGTCAGGATAAAATTCGTAGGTTCCTTCTTTTAAAATTAAAAATGATTCCAGCACCTCTTTAGCTAATTCATCTACTAAAGTAGCTGCTTGCATAGAACTAATGTAACGCTGCTCTACTAACCAACAAATAGCTTGGTAATCTGGATATGGAATTGACAGATTCTCATTGGCTGGTTCAAACATCAGTCGCATTTGTACACGAGTTGCACTGTTGAGAGTGGGAATATTTAAACTCAAGCGCCGCAACTGATTATCAAGCCGCTCAAACACCTTATCAGATGAAGAAGCATAAGTAAGTTTACCTTCTTCGAGATGGATTGACCATGAGGTTGAACCAGTAAATACACGTAAGCAACCCGTTGCACGCCGACTAGTTAGCTGTGCTAATAAAGATAGTGGATGTAGTTTTTGGATTAACCGATGACTACTCATAGGAGTTAGATTTTGCATTTACTTCAGCGAAATTCAAGACGTTTCATATAAATTGGTACATTTTTTAGTTACTATTCCCCAGAAAACTTCGTTTTTGCGTCAAAAAATACTACAAATACTTAAGTTGAAATTTAGGAAATCGTAACTTGATGTTATGGCTGTTGGCATTTACATCTTTATTTATATGAGTAATTAAAAGTTAAATTAATTACTGCTGTTGAAATTGTCAGCATCAGGAGAGTTAACTTTACTAACTGTAAAAATTAAAACCATGCCCTTGCTTTTCATCAACTTTTAGATAAGCAAATCTTAAAGAACACTGCTAAATTAGCAAAATTTAACTAGATTTTTCTCAGTAGTTACACTTAAAAAAAAATCAGCTTTGCCCAAATCAGATATAATGTAATGTTTAGTTAAGTAAGATTACCGGGAATTTACATAAATTCATCGGATGCAATCACCTCTAGTCGTTGTTAGTGGAATTGTCTATATGATTCCCACGGAAAGTACAACTATTGGTGGTCTTAATGAAACTTCAACAGTTTACTTGCTAGACTATTTGCTTGACACGTAGTACTATAAAGTAAAATGTAAGTATTTCAACAATTTTTTGTCAACTCAGATAAAATTACTGATGCAATAAACTTGGGTAAATATTTTGAGTTTGATTGACTTGTAGGCGATCGCCAAACAGATAATATTGTGTTCGTTATACCTACCCTTGAAAGTTCACCCTTTCCCCAATCCTTAATTCTAAGCTTTTAAAATACTGTCCCATCACTGTTGATTTGGATAGGGGGTTGACCGCCTTTTCTGAGTGCTGCGGCTATTTTGCGTCCTGCTGTCCAGGTTCCGCCTTGGAGGATTTTTACTAAAGGTAGTTCTGCAACACTCATACCTAACTTTTCGCGGACAGTAGCTGCAATTTCATCTAATAAAATTACAGTTAAAGCCCGCCATTCAATGATTAATTCTGAATCAACAGAATGAGATGAATCCAAAATATTTGGATCTTTCAGCTTAATTAATCCTAAATCGAGACATAAGCCACCATTACGGTATTCTGGTAATCCTGTCAGTTCATCTAAATCAGTAATAATTAAACCTAGTTCTTGTAATGGTTCTAATAAAGAATATGTCAACCATTGGGAAAGTTTGTGAAATGGAACTAACCCATCATCACTAATAGCAGAATGTTGCCAAACATCACCCAAATTAACACCAGCAATGGTTAATCTTCCCGGCCAAATCTCACTCAACCCTTGCAACACTGCACTTAATACCGTTGTCGCTGCTAACTGCCCATTTTGGGATTTACTCACAAGGTAATTAACTAAATTGCCTGGACGCGGGTTTTCTTCGCCAAACAAATGAGGGAAAGCAATTACCACTCGCCCCAATCTCTGCAATAATTGCGATCGCCCACTCATTCCCACCAATGGATTTTCTGCACTAACCTGAAACCCAGTTGCTAATTCTGCTTCAGTTAACCTCAGCAATTTCAAAGCATCCACTTGCGGCAAACCTGAAAGCGAAAATGCCCCTGCACAAAACATCTCAAAGCTGGCAATAGCCAACCCTTCAGAACGCCCCAAACTCAAGCCCGTTGACTGTTCACGATAACGCCAACTTTCTCCCGCCCCCGCATCTAACAACACACTCACAATTGCCAAATCAAACTTAGCAATAGCTTGTTGCAAAGGCGTTAGCCCCGCTAACAAATTATCTAACTTTGCCAAACGCGGTATACCCTGCACCTCAAAATGTCGCCATCGACTATGAAAGGGAATATTTAAATCGGGATACTCACTCCGCATCACTTCAATTACATAATCTGCCACTTTTCCCAACTGCGACAAATCACAAGTAAAGTAAGACGACTTCCCCTCATTCACCAGCGCCAAAATTTGCCCACACCTTTCTCTTATCGCCCTGGGCGATCGCAAATACTCAATTTCTCTCTGTGAACTCTGCGCCTCTGCGGTTTTTTCCACCCTTCACCTCCAAATCATAGGGAGTAGTAAAAATTTACCCGACTCCCCATTCCCGACTCCCCTTGTTTACTCCAAAGAACGTCCCTTCACCTCCGACAAACCATCTGTATCCAACACATCCCCCGTAGTGTAATAACCCGCAGCCTTCTTCGCTTCAATTTCCACCCGCGCATCTTGGGGAATCAAATCTTCCGGTATCGCAATGCGTTCAACAATTTCAATACCAGACTGAGTAATGGCGTTGAATTTCATATTACTCATCGACACCATCCGGTCAATGCGGGTAATCCCCAGCCAATGTAACACATCGGGCATAAGTTCCTGAAAGCGCATATCTTGGACACCCGCGACGCATTCTGTCCGGGCAAAATAGGCATCAGCGCGATCGCCTCCTTCCTGACGCTTCCGGGCATTGTATACTAAGAACTTCGTCACCTCGCCCAAAGCCCGCCCTTCTTTGCGACAGTAGACAATAATTCCCACCCCACCTTCCTGGGCAGTTTGGACACATACCTCAATCCCGTGGACTAAATAAGGGCGACAGGTACAAATATCTGAACCAAATACATCAGAACCATTACACTCATCATGTACCCGCACAGCCACAGGTTTATTCGGGTCGGTAATTGCGGTGATATCCCCGACAATATATACAGTTAAACCCCCAATAGGCGGTAAAAATACTTCTAAATCAGAACGTGTTACTAGTTCTGGAAACATCCCTCCAGTTTGTTCAAACAAGGCGCGGCGCAAATCTCCTTCCGTAATACCAAAGCGTTTAGCAACGCCTGGTAAATACCACACTGGTTCAATGGCTGCTTTCGTCACAACCAAGTCACCGCCAGGTTTCATAATTTGCCCATCCACCTGCAAGCGCCCTTTCGCCACCGCCTCTTGCAGTTCCGGCATATTAATATGTGCCTTGGTAATGGCAATTGTCGGGCGGATATCGTAACCCTGTTGTAAATAGGCAGAAAAAAATTTCCGGTGCGATCGCTCCCAAAGGATCAAGTGAGACGATTTTATCAGGGTCAGCCCAACTTGGATGGGGGCCGATCTGCTCAATTGGGGAAGTATTGGTTAAATCAGCGCGGTGGTCTGTTTGTAAAGCGCCACTCGCCACCGCTAAAGCCCGATAAATCGCATATCCGCCCGAATGAGTCCCAATCACATTGCGATGGCCTTGGTTCGTCAACGTTGCAATTACCGGGCCGCGTTCCATCGGTTCACTTCCGCCCCAGTTAATAGGTATTGGCTTGGGGCCGAAACGACTTGGATGTGATGTTAAAACAATATGCCGGGAAACACTATTTGGCTTTGGCATAGTCACACAATTTTAGATTTGAGATTTGAGATTTTGGATTTGCCCAACAGTCCAATGAGGGCTTGAGAATGCTAAAGTTGGGATTTTTGCTTGATTGCAGAGAAAAATCCGTATTCTATCCGACTCAGGAACTATTAATCATAAATTTATCTTTGAAGGCAGGAGTTAGGGGGCAGGAGGCAGGAGGAAGAGTTTAAGACTACCACTAAACTTTCGTGAAAATGGTTGTTACCTTAGCTTCCCGCAGGATACAAAACCTCCTGCCTCCTGCCTTCTGCCTTTTGCCTCCTTTATGTAATGTTTTTCTGACTTATTAGTAACTCAGTAGTTGTCAAGTATCTTGAGTAAGTTTTCTGTTTTTGATGTGCGGTTTCTTAGTGACTAATTATTTACAACTCTATTATGTAGAGTTTCGTATTTGTCAGTATTGGTTAATACAATTACTAACATAAAATTCGTTATTTATTCATACTAATGTGGAAGAAATTTAAAGATGGCATTAAATGTCACTGAGGAGATAATTTTGTGCGAAAGTTATTAATAAGGTAAAAACACTAATCTCGAAATCTCTCAAATTCATGGATTCTTTATCTATTAATTCTTTACTTGAAGATTTGAAGAACCCTAATGCTTCTGTCCGGGAAAAAGCAACCAAGAAACTGTGGCGAATCTGGTTTCAGCAAAAGGGTATTCACGGTCTGGAAAAAATCGACAAAAGCCAAAAACTGCTAGATGCAGGTAAAACCACGGAAGCAGAATCACTGTTGACTAAACTCATCCAAGAACAGCCTGATTTTGCCGAAGCTTGGAATCGCCGCGCTTTTCTGTACTACAGTCTCGGTAAATATAAAGAATCTCTGGCAGACTGTCAGATGGTGATTCAAATTAATCCAGTGCATTTTGGCGCACTGCATGGTATGGGCTTGTGTTATGCCGCCATTGGTCAGTATGTGGATGCAATTAAAGCCTTTAAACGTGCTTTAGCAATTCAACCTTATTCTTTAGTAAATCAAAAACTGATTTTAGAATGTACACTCAGACTCAGTTAAAAAATCGGTCTGATTACATTCTTTGGTTTTATGAATCCGTTACCACCCACAACAACAGTGATTCATCGCTTTAGTCGCCGCCAGTTTATTCAGCATGGTTTCATCTGTATGGGTAGCGGCTTGCTTGCTGCTTGTACCAACAGTAACCAACCAGCAAATTCAAGTTCACAGTTAGATAAAGTCAGCTTTGGGACAAACTGGTATGCACAAGCAGAACATGGCGGATTTTACCAAGCGATCGCTACTGGTATTTACCAAAAGCATGGTCTAGATGTCACCATTAAAATGGGTGGCCCACAAGTACCAAGCGGCACTCAGTTGTTAGTCGGGGGTGCAGTTGACTTTTTTATGGGGTATGGCATCGATGCCATTAACGCCATTGCCCAAGGAATCCCCAAAATTACCGTCGCGGCCATCTTTCAAAAAGACCCGCAATGTCTAATATCCCATCCCAACCCAGCAATTCAAACCCTTGCCGACCTCAAAGGCAAACCAATTTACGTCTCAGCAGCAGCAAACGTCACATATTGGCCAGTTCTAAAAGTTAAGTATGGTTTTACCGACGACCAAAAACGCCCCTACAACTTTAATCCCGCCCCCTTCCTGGCAGATAAAACCTCAGCACAGCAAGGTTACATCACCTCAGAACCCTACGCCATTGAAAAACAAGGCGGGTTTAAACCCACAGTCTTTTTACTAGCAGATTACGGTTACTCTACCTACGCCACGACCATCGAAACCACAAAAGAACTAGTAGAAAAAAATCCCGATTTAGTCCAGCGATTTGTTGACGCTTCCATTAAAGGTTGGTACAGCTACCTCGAAAATCCCCAACCAGGAAATCAACTCATCAAAAAAGATAACCCCGAAATGACCGATGACCAACTAGCCTTCGGCATTCAAAAACTCAAAGAATATGGGATCATTACTTCTGGTACTGCCGAAAAACAAGGTATCGGGGCAATGAGTGAAGAACGCTGGCAAGTACTCTACGATAGCATGGTAACGGCTGGGGTTTACAAACCCAATGTTAACTACAAAGATGCCTTTACTTTGCAATTCGTCAATAAAGGTATGGAGTATTACAGCAGGTGACAGGTGATAGGTTACAGGTGACAGGTGATAGGATTTACGCAAGAACTCTGTCAAACTCTTATAACTTCGCGTTTTTTGCGTCCTTTGCGGTACCCTGCGGGAAGCCGCTTCGCGTCTACGTTAAAAAGAATTATGACTTACGCAAGAACTCTCTTAAACTCTTATAACTTCGTGTCCTTTGCGGTTCGTTTTTTCATACTTTTGCGTAAGTCCTGAGAATGAGTAACCATACAGCAATTACTCTGAGTCACATTAGCAAAGTCTACGCTAACGGCACTGTTGCCTTACAAGACCTAAACTTATCAATTCCCGAAGCGCAATTTGTCAGCTTAGTAGGTGCTTCGGGATGCGGTAAAAGCACAGTACTGCGATTAATAGCCGGATTAGGTAAAGTCAGTTCCGGTAATATTGACTGGGGCATACCACAAGCAGCGCGAAAATTAGCCTTTGTCTTTCAAGATGCTGCCCTGATGCCCTGGGCAACAGTGAGAGAGAATATCCGCCTACCGCTAAAATTGGTGGGAGTGCCGAAGCAAGATGCTCAAAATTTAGTCCAGCAAGCCTTAGCATTAGTCGGACTGACAAATTTTGCCGATAGTTATCCCCGACAATTATCTGGAGGGATGAAAATGCGCGTTTCCATAGCTAGGGCGTTAGTCACTCAACCCAATATTCTATTAATGGATGAACCCTTTGGGGCTTTAGATGAAATTACCCGCAGCAAACTGAACAGCGATTTGTTAGATTTGTGGCAGAAATATCATTGGACTGTGGTGTTTGTCACTCATAATATTTACGAGGCGGTGTATTTATCGAATCGCGTCTTAGTTATGGGGACAAATCCTGGACGGGTGGTGGCGGATATTGCAATTGATGTGCCTTATCCCCGTGATGAAGAGTTTCGGACATCAGTACTATATAACGAATATTGCCGCAAGGTTTCCCGTTGTTTAGCCGAAGCTATAAATTAACCGCAGATGGACGAGGCAGTGCGTTGGGGAGACAGTGCGTTGCGGAGGTTCCCTCCGTTGTAGCAACTGTCGTCGGCTCTGCCGACTTGAAGCAACTGCCATACGGATGGACGCTGATGAAGATTTTTGATAGGAAGACTCAAACTAAGTTGATTTCTGCTGAGGCTTTAGCACCTGTGGTTGTTGGGGTGTTAGTGTTGCTGCTGTGGGATATTTTGGTACGAGTCACTAATTTACCGCCTTATATTCTGCCTGGGCCGTTATTAGTATTGCAAACGTTAATTGCTGACTGGAACGAGTTATTTTCTTCGTTATTAATTACGTTACAAATTACGATAGTAGCTTTTATTGCTGCTGTTGTTTCTGGCTTATTAATGGCGATTTTGTTTACCCAAAGTAAGTGGATAGAAAAAAGTTTATTTCCCTACGCAGTTATTTTACAGACAACGCCGATAGTAGCGATCGCTCCCCTGATTATCCTTTGGTTCAAAAACAACACCTTCGCCGCCTTAGTAGTCTGTGCCTGGATAGTTGCATTTTTCCCTATCGTCTCTAACACCACCCTCGGACTCAACAGCGTTGACCGCAACTTACTCAACCTCTTTCAACTCTACAAAGCCTCACGCTGGCAAACCCTCTGGTATCTCCGCTTACCTAGTGCCATGCCTTATTTTTTAGGCGGATTAAAAATTAGCGGTGGTTTAGCCTTAATAGGTGCTGTCGTCGCGGAATTTGTCGCCGGGACTGGTGGTGCAAAATCCGGTATCGCCTACCGTATCTTAATTTCTAGCTATAACCTGCAAATTCCGCGAATGTTTGCCGCTTTATTCCTTACCACTGGCTTGGGTGTATTAATATTTGTCAGCCTCAGTTATCTATCGGATTTTATATTAAGTAAATGGCACGAAAGCGCAGTGAAATATGAAAATTAGTATATAAATTAGTCTTACTTGGAATGTAAAAAAAGACAAGGGAGAGAAATATATATGAACCTTGAAGATTGCGATCGCTTTTACTAGTCTGCTAATGTAAAAACTCATCTGCGTCCATCCGCGTCCATCGGCGGTTAATTACTCTTGCTTTTTTAATTAGCGATTTCTTGTTTAATGTCCTCCCAAGCAATCAGACTATTATTTTCAACATCACTCTTGGCAGCATAATAGGCTCTTAAATCATTTTCATCTTCCTCATCATCAATTTTTTGCAGCAGAGCGTAAATCTCATCTAAAGTACTATCATAAGCTTGATGCAAAAGTACATTGATTGCTTTGATTAATTGTTCCCACTCTTGTTCAGTTTTCATTTTCATACTTAGTTGCTCACAAAAATAATGCTAACTTAATTTTGTTGTTAGCGACCTATCAGACCTTATATTAAATAAATAACATTACAACTCAATTATTGCAGCGTCTAGAGGAGCGGAGAAATTAATTCTCAGCCTACCTCCGCGCTACTTTGCGTTAATAATAAGACTATGGCAACTACCAATTTAGAAACCCTCACTGCTGCTTTTTCAGATATTGAAACCATCACCGACCCCAACCAAGTAGCCAAATTATCCCAGGATTACCACACCTTTAGCCCTGTGCTTGTACCCAAATTAGCAGGCAAAGTCGGCGATATTGTTGTCCGTCCTGCCAACGAAGAAGAAGTAATTAAAGTAGCTTCGATATGTGCAGAATTACGCATACCTGTAACTGTGCGTGGTGCGGGAACTGGGAACTACGGGCAATGTGTACCGATGCACGGTGGCGTAATTTTAGACATGACCAAAATGCAGGAAATTCTCTGGATAAACCCAGGGGTAGCGCGAGTCCAAGCTGGGGTGAAATTGACAGCTTTAGATAAACAAGCAAAGGGAATTGGCTGGGAAATGCGAATGGCACCTTCAACCTACCGCACAGCCACTATTGGGGGTTTTGTTGCTGGTGGAAGTGGTGGTATTGGTTCGATACAGTATGGGTTACTGGGCGATCGCGGCAATCTTTTGGCATTGCGCGTGGTAACTTTAGAAGAGGAACCCCGTGTTATAGAACTGCGTGGTGACGATGTGCAGAAAGTCAACCATGCTTGGGGAATTAACGGCATTATCACCGAAGTCGAAATTCCTTTAGGGACTGCTTATCCTTGGGCGGAAGTTATTGTCACCTTTAACGACTTCATGACAGCCGCTAAGTTTGGTCAGGCATTAGGTAACGCCGATGGGATGATTAAAAAATTAATCTCTATCTTCGCCTCACCCATACCAGAATACTTTAGCGCCTTGCACCAATATATTCCTGATGCTACTCATGCAGCCTTATTAATGATTGCAGAACCCAGCTTAGAACTATTACCGGGTTTAGTACAGCAATACAACGGTCAAATTACCTATCAAAAGCCAGCCCAGGAAGCAGGTAAAGGCCTCAATTTAGCTGAATTTACCTGGAACCACACCACCTTACACGCCCGCAGTGTCGATACTTCTATTACCTACTTGCAATCTATCTTCCCCGCCGACAAAGGTTTAGAACTAGTAGAAGAGCTTTATCATTATTTCGGTGATGAAGTGATGATGCACTTAGAATTTATTCGTGTCAAAGGCCGAGTCATACCTGCGGCTTTACAACTTGTACGTTACACCACCGAAGCACGCCTGAATGAAATTATTCACTACCACGAAGCGAAAGGTGTGTTTATTGCCAATCCTCATACCTATATTATTGAAGACGGTGGCAGAAAAGTAATTGACCCTGAGCAGTTGAAATTTAAAGAAATGGTTGACCCTTATGGGTTAATGAATCCTGGTAAGAGTAAAGTGCTGAGTGCTGAGTAAATTTTCTTTCGCTGCCTCAACCGTATAGCGATAAGTAAAAAGGCAAAAGTAAAAAGGCAAAAATGAACAATACTTTTGACTTTTAGTTTTTTACTTTTGACTTCTCTGGTCTTGCCATAACGATAATTTTTAACACTGAGCTACTTAAACTAATGAAAGGTATTGCATCTATTATTGGCGAAGAAAATATTGTTTTTTGGGAAAATCTCGCAGCCAGTCAACAAAAATCTATTCAACAGGCGACATCTGCTGTAAATTCCCCTTGTATTGTCTATCCCCACACTCAAACACAACTATCTCAAGTTATGACCATCGCCTATCAAAATCAGTGGCGAGTCCTGCCTTGTGGGAGTGGTAGTAAACTGAACTGGGGTGATTTAGCCAAAGGCATTGATATTGTCGTCAGTACAGAACGAATTAACCAACTCATCGAACATGCGGTTGGTGATTTGACTGTCACTGTAGAAGCGGGGATGAAATTCGCCCAACTCCAAGGAATTTTGGCAAAATCACGCCAATTTCTTGCCCTTGACCCCACAGCCCCAGAAACAGCAACTATTGGTGGTATTGTGGCTACTGGTGATACAGGTTCTCTGCGACAACGTTATGGTAGTGTCCGCGACCAGTTACTCGGTATTACCTTTGTACGTGCGGATGGGCAAATTGCCAAAGCTGGTGGACGAGTTGTTAAAAACGTTGCTGGCTACGACTTGATGAAGTTGTTTACTGGGTCTTACGGTACATTAGGAATTATTAGTCAAGTCACTTTTCGCGTGTATCCGATGCAAGAAGTAGCGGGTACTGTGGTGTTAACTGGTACAGCAGAGGCTATATCTCAAGCCGCTTCTACATTGCGAGGTTCGGCGTTAACGCCAACCCAAGCTGATTTACTATCTGCACAACTTGTATCTGACTTAGGTTTAGGTACAGGATTAGGATTAATTGCTCGTTTCCAAAGTATTAGTGAAAGTGTCAAAGAACAATCAAACCGCCTTTTGGAAGTTGGGACAAAATTGGGGTTAAATGGTGCATTATACGCCGATGGCGATGATACCGATATATGGCAGAGATTGCAAAATCAAATCAAATCTCCGCACACAGATTCGGCAATTACCTGCAAAATAGGAGTGTTACCAAGTGCGGCTGTGGAGATTTTAAATCAAGTAAAAATTGGTTTAATTCATATTAGTAGTGGTTTGGGTTGGCTACAATTAGAGGAGCAGAATCAAGTTTTAGAATTGCGCGATCGCACTCAAAATCATCAAGGCTTCTTAACTATTTTAACCGCACCTACAACAGTCAAACAAAATATTGATGTTTGGGGATACACAGGTAATGCTTTGCCCTTAATGCGCGGCATTAAAGCACAGTTTGATAGCCAAAATATTTTAAGTCCTGGTCGTTTTGTAGGTGGAATTTAACTCACTACCACCAAAAAAGTACATATACAACTTATTTCATAGCCAAACGCGAAAGAGAGTATATTTACTCGGCACTCAGCACTTTCAACTCAGAGAGGAAATATGCAAGTTTCAGAAAACTCTGTTAACAATACAGCTAGTATTAAAAATTTACCAGGCTTTGATAGTAATCATCCACCTGACCCAAAATTAATCGATACTTGTGTACATTGTGGATTTTGCCTGTCAACCTGTCCTAGTTATCGCGTCATTGGCAAAGAGATGGACTCGCCTAGAGGACGTATCTATCTCATGGATGCAATTAATGAAGGTGATATTGCCTTAAATACAGCCACAGTCGAACATTTTGATAGTTGTTTAGGGTGTCTTGCTTGTGTGTCAACTTGTCCTTCTGGCGTACAATATGACAAATTAATTTCCGCCACCCGCCACCAAGTTGAACGTAATTATTCCCGCAGTTTACCAGATAAACTTATCCGTCAATTGATATTTGCATTATTTCCCAACCCAGACATTTTACGCATTTTACTTGTGCCATTATTTGTTTATCAAAAGTTGGGAATTTCTAAATTATTACAAGCAACTGGTATTCTCCAGAAAATCTCGCCACGCTTGGCAGCAATGGAATCGATTTTGCCACAAATTACTGCCAAATCTTTTCAAGATAATTTACCAGATATTATTCCCGCCAAAGGCACAAAACGCTATCGAGTCGGCATGATTTTGGGATGTGTGCAACGGTTGTTTTTCTCACCTGTAAATGAAGCGACTGTGCGAGTATTAACAGCTAACGGTTGTGAAGTCGTAATTCCCAAATCTCAAGGTTGTTGTGCTGCACTTCCTGAACACCAAGGACAAACCGAACAAGCCAAAGCTTTAGCCAGACAAATGATTGATAGTTTTGCTGATACTGATGTCGATTTCGTCATTATCAACGCAGCCGGTTGTGGACATACTTTAAAAGAATACGGTCACATTTTAGCTGATGATCCAGAGTATCGTGAAAAGGCTGAGGATTTTGCAGCTAAAGTCAAAGACGCACAAGAATTTTTAGCTACTGTTGGCTTGACAGCTAAACTATCACCACTCACAGATAAACCTTTAACTTTGGTTTATCAAGATGCTTGTCATTTATTACATGGACAAAAAATTAGTTTGCAACCGCGTCAATTATTACGTCAAATTCCTGGCGTGACTTTACGAGAACCTTTAGATGCAGCTTTGTGTTGTGGTAGTGCTGGGGTTTATAACCTATTGCAACCAGAAATTGCAGAAGAGTTAGGTAAGCAAAAGGTACAAAATTTATTAAATACTGGTGCTAATTTAATTGCTTCTCCTAATCCTGGTTGTACTTTACAAATTACCAAGCATTTAGAATTGCAAGGTAAAAATATTGCGGTGATGCACCCAATGGAATTGTTAGATTATGCCATTCAAGGTGTGAAATTAAAGTTGTAATATTGTTTCATCAAATCAATGTTAAGTAGTGGACTGACACGACTAAAATGATGCAGTAGAGTTTTGCTAAAATTAACCGCAGATAAACGCAGATGGAATTTCGGTTACTGTACAAATTTAGTTGTGTCAGTCTTTATCATTTAGTAAGTCTTATTGAGAATCCGGAATCGGCAGGGATAAAATAAAACTAAGGCGTTATTTATAACAACCTATTTATTTGGGAATTATAAGCTAGATAAAATTTGTTGAAGGTGACAGTCCTTCTGCAATTCGCACGGAGACTGAAAATGCAGTCAAATACGATAAAGCCGCAATTCCTTGTCAAGCTTGACCGCCCATTTATCTTAGCAGCCCTGATTATTCCTCTGATTCACATTGGGTTGGGATACGTAGGTTTATCCATGACCTTTGTTGGTGGTGCATCGGCTTTTTGGCCTTCCTTGGGTGTGTTTGTTGCAGCAATGTTGCTGATAGGTTATCGGGTTTGGCCTATCTTATTTGTCAGTGATTTTATTGTTAGTTATATTATTTATTTTAAAAGTAATTTACTAATTAGTAGTATTATTCCTGCCGTTAATTTAATTACGCCTTTTATTGCGACTTTTTTTAATTCAGCGATTTATTAAGCGACGCTATTTTTTTAGAGCGATCGCAAGATGTTTTTAAGTTTATCATTTTAACTATACCCAGCCCCATCATTAGTTCTGTTCTGGCTGCACTAACGCTTTGTGTTAGCGGAATTGCACCTTGGCCAGTATTTGGTAATGTTTTTCGTACTTGGCTAACATCAGACAGCGCAGGTATTTTAATTGTCACACCTTTACTGTTGGCATGGTTGCAACAGTCGTCATCACCCAGAAAATTTCATCGCCAACAAATTATCGAATTAGTATTTGTCTTACTGTTAATGATAGCGGTGGTTCGAGTTGCGTTTTCTGGGGGATATCCCATTGAATATATGATTATCCCGCCACTGATTTGGATAGCATATCGGTTTGACGCGCGGATCTCGACTGTAGCTGTACTCATTGTCTGTGCGATCGCAGTTTTTGGTACTGTTAACGGCTTTGGTTCCTTTGCTAAACAACAATCACCCAATGAATCACTGATTCTACTGCAATCATTCATTTGTGTGATTGCTACCACTACTTTTATCATCTCTGCGGTAACTCATGAAAACCAAAAATCAGCTACAATTCTCCGCCAAGCCAATGATGAACTAGAAAAGCGTGTAGCCGAACGCACGGCGGAACTCCAAGAAGCTAAAAATGCTGCGGAAATTGCCAATCAGGCTAAAAGCGAATTTCTCGCCAATATGAGTCATGAATTACGCACACCCTTAAATGGCATCCTCGGTTACACTCAAATCTTACAACGCACTGAAACCTTAACCGAAAAAGGATACAAAGGTATTGAAATTATTCATCAATGCGGCTTTCACCTCTTAACTTTAATTAATGATGTCCTGGATTTATCGAAAATTGAAGCCCGCAAAATGGAGTTACATCCCATTGATTTTCATTTCCCATCATTTCTAGAAGGAGTTGTAGAAATCTGCCGCATTAAAGCTGATCAAAAAGTCATTGCTTTTAATTATCAGTCAGATCCTCAAATTCCCATTGGTATTCAAGCTGATGAAAAAAGACTGCGGCAAGTATTAATTAATCTTTTAGGCAATGCCATCAAATTTACAGATAAAGGTGGAGTAACATTAAAAGTAAATGTCATTAATAAAGTAGAACAACAAGAAATAACTAACTACAAAATTCGCTTTCAAGTTGAAGACACAGGTGTAGGAATGACTGCAACACAATTGCAAAAAATCTTCCTACCCTTTGAACAAGTAGGAGAAATTAAAAAACAGGCTGAAGGTACTGGATTAGGATTAGCAATTAGTCAAAAAATTGTTACTTTGATGGGTAGTGGTTTACAAGTTGATAGTCAATTAGGGCAAGGTAGTACTTTCTGGTTTGAAGTGGAAATACCCGAAGCCAAACAATGGGCTACAAGTTCGAGAGTGATGCAACAAGGCACTATTACAGGCTACCAAGGCGAAAAACGCACCATTTTACTAGTAGATGATAAGTGGCAAAATCGCTCGGTAATTCTCAATTTACTCGAACCCATTGGATTTGTATTAATCGAAGCGAGTAATGGACAAGAGGGAATTGATCAAGCTGTGACAGCTTTACCAGATTTGATTATCACTGATTTAATGATGCCTGTGATGGATGGCTTTGAATTTATCCGACAGATTAAACAATCGCCTCAATTACAAAATATTGCCATCATTGCTTCTTCGGCCAGTGTATTTGACAATGATCAAAATCAGAGTTTAGATGTTGGTGCAAATGCCTTCTTATCGAAGCCGATTGTCGCTGAAGTTTTACTAGAACTTTTGCGGGTACATCTGAATTTAACTTGGATTTATGCACCAAGTTCGCCAATTAACGCTAAAAACCTAATTCATGATCAATCTGATGTTAATGATCTGACTTTACCTGCTATTGATTTCTTGACTTACTTGTTAGAGTTAGCCAAAGAAGGTAATGTCGATGCTGTTTTGCAAGCAACCAATAATTTAAAAACAAATGACCTTATTTATGGGAATTTCGCCCAACAAG